>CAWHZB010000030.1:0-27441 GCA_963833715.1 uncultured Alphaproteobacteria bacterium | reverse complement strand
AACAACCGCAACAGACAACGTTTCTCAGGTACGGCCATCAGCAGCCGGCGGTGCCGCTGACGGGGCCGGAGCCAAGTCAAACACGCCTCGAGCCTTTTTCATCAACGCCAGCAGCTCGTCGGGTTTGTCGACGTCGATGCTATGGGGATATTGCGGATCCGACCCGACGAGCTTCTTCGAAACGTTGCCATCGGAATCGATAAACAGCGTGCGCGGCACGTACGATCCGTCTTCCGCGAAAGCGCCGTTAAGCTCCTTTTCAGCATCGGCATCAACCAGGATCATCACGAAGTCGCGCGAGGCTTCGACGATGCCGGGATCCTTGAAAACCTCGCGGAAGCGTTTGCACACCGGACACCACGTCGCGTGAAAGACCATGATGACAGGCCGGCCGGTCTTCGATGCCTCGTAAATGCCCGAGCGCGAGTCGCGCCAGTTGATCTCGGCGCCATTCCAGAGATCAGCGTGGTCGGGTGTGCGTGCTCGGTCCGCGAGCGGTACGGCAAGCAGAAGGCAAGCGGCGCAGACGATCGAACGAATCATGCTTCCGGTCTCCGGGATCAATTTTGACCTTTGTCTCGCCATTCCATGGCGAAGACAAGCCGGGTTGCACTTCACACTTTACACGGGCACTAGGTCGCGGCCGGTCCGGCCTTAATGCGGTTCTGGTAAGCCTGAAGATGGACGTAGGCGATCTCCAGCAGCGGCGTCGGCACGCTATGTTCGCGGCCCCGCCGGATAAGGTCGCCGACGATGTGCTCGGCCTCGATCTGTCCGCCGCGTTGAATGTCGCGCAACATCGACGCCGAAATATGCGACTCCGGGTCAGTGAGCGTAGGGCGCACGATGGACAGCGCCACCGACCGTGGAGGATAACCGCTTGCGGCGGCCACGGCGGCACATTCGTCGAGCATATTCGAAATCAGCATGGCCCCGGTATCGGTTCGAACGATCTCGCCGATCGAAGCGCGCATCAGGCATGTCGACCCGGCCAGCGTTGCGAGCAGAACCCATTTTTCCCACATCGCGCCGATGACGTCGTCTGAATGCCGAACCTCGAAGCCGCCGCGCGATAATTGTTTGTGAAGGCGCGCTGCGCCCTCCTGCTGTCCAGCAACTCTGGCTCCCTGTGTCAGCGACGCGAATGGGCTCAGATGACGTATTCTGCCGTCGTCTTCGAGGACGACGCTGATGTGGCACGTGCCGCCCAGTACACGCGCGCTTCCGAACGCCTCGTCGAGGTCATCCAGGTGCTTGAGCCCGTTGAGCAAGGGCATGACCAGTGTCGCTTCGCTGACGGCGGGGCGGATTGCCTCAATCGATGCATCGAGGCCATAGGCCTTGGCACTCAGAATGACAACGTCGAAGGAGCCTGTGACTTCGTCTTGCGTGATCGCTGTGACGGGCGTGCTGAAATTGCCGAGCGGACTTTCGATCCTGAGACCATCGCGCACGAGTTGTTCGCGCCGCTTCGGCCTCACGAGAAAGGTCACGTCGACGCCTGCCTTGGCCAGCAGGCCGCCGAAGTATCCGCCTGTGGCGCCGGCCCCAAGAATTAAAATCCGCATCGGCACGTGCCCCGTTCGCTATGTTGATCAGCGAAACTTCCTAACTCCGTTGGGCCGCGGGCTGCCAGCTCAAATGCGTGCTTGATTGGAACGCGGTGACGCATGCGGCTCGGCTTATCGTGCACCGGCGTCGGCGGCTCATGTCTGAACCTTCATGCTTATCACTCGGGCTTCACACGTTCTCACGAAACGCAGCAGATCAAGCACACCATGTTGTTTGGCGTAGAACAGCGAAGCCTCCTATCTCCATCGTATGAAGCGGACGGGCCGCCCGGCCGCAAATCGAATATCGATTGGAGATCAAATGATCCGCGCACTCGCACTTTCCACCATTGCCACCGTCGGTTTCGCTCTCCCCGCGCTGGCTGACAATTCTCCCGAATTCAACTCTGCACAGACAGCAGCCTTCAGCGCCGAGCTTCAGAACGAAGCTGTCGCCCAGCAGGCGCGACTTCAGCTTGCGCGCGAGGGCTATACCGGAATTTCGGCCCTTCAACGTGATGAGACCGGCCGTTGGACCGGCACCGCGACGAAGAACGGCAAGATCGTGTTTGTGGCCGTCATCCTGCCGCACGTTGCTCACCACGCAACGACCAACTGACGTTCCAAATTCGGGAACATATCTGAAAGCGCGTCAGCATTTTTTCCCCGTCACAGCTGACGCAACTCGGCGCCCGCCACTTGGCCGGGCGCCGTTTTTTCGCGGGGTCGAATCGCTAAGCCTTGTCATCCTCGGCATAAAGCCGAGGACAGGTTAATGGAGCCTAGGCCTTCTTCACTTCCGGCGCGACGACGCGGATTGAAAGCTCGCGCAACTGCTTCGGCGAGACGTCGCTCGGCGCGCCCATCAGCAAATCGTTCGCCTGCTGGTTCATCGGGAACAGCGCGACTTCGCGCACGGTCTTGCCGCCCGTCAACAGCATCACGATGCGCTCGACACCGGCGGCCATGCCGCCGTGCGGTGGCGCGCCATACTGAAAGGCCCGGAATAACCCGCCGAAGCGCTGCACGACGATCTCCGGTCCGAGGCCGGCTATGCCGAACGCTTTAATCATCACGTCGGGCTTGTGATTGCGGATGCCGCCCGACGCGATTTCGTAGCCGTTGCAAACGATGTCATACTGATACGCCTTGAGCTTCAGTCGCTCTTCGTCTGTCGTCGCAGCGTCAAGAGCCTCGCCGCGGCCTTGCGGCATCGAGAACGGGTTGTGCGAGAAGTCGACGCGCTTTTCTTCCTCGTTCCACTCGTAGAACGGGAAGTCGACGATCCACGCCAAAGCGAATTGGTCTTCTTTGACGAGCTTCAGCTCCTGCCCGACGCGGTCGCGCGCGAGCCCTGCGAATTTGTAGAAGTTCGCCGGATTTCCGGCCGCGAAAAACACCGCGTCGCCGTTCTTCAAGCCAAGTTGAGTTTTGATGGCGCTCGCGCGTTCGGGCCCGATGTTTTTGGCGACGGGTCCCGCACCGCCTGCCTCACCCTCACGCCAGAAAATATAGCCGAGGCCCGGCTGGCCCTCGCCTTGCGCCCAAGAATTCATGCGGTCGCAGAAGGCGCGCGAGCCGCCGCCGGGCGCCGGTATCGCCCAGACGCGCACCTTTGGGTCTTTCTCGATCATGCCCGCGAAGACTTTGAAGCCGGAGCCTCTGAAATGCTCGGTCACGTCTTGCATCTCGATCGGATTGCGCAAATCCGGCTTGTCGGAGCCGTACTTCGCGATCGCCGTATCGTAAGGAATGCGCGGCCAGTTCTTCGTCACAGGCTTGCCGCCCGCGAATTCTTCGAACAGGCCGGTGATGATCGGCTCCATCGTCGCGAAGACATCGTCCTGCTCGACGAAGCTCATCTCGACATCGAGCTGGTAGAATTCGCCCGGAAGGCGGTCGGCGCGTGGATCTTCATCGCGGAAGCACGGCGCAATCTGGAAATAACGGTCGAAGCCGGAGACCATCAATAGTTGTTTATACTGCTGCGGTGCCTGCGGCAGCGCATAAAACTTGCCCGCATGAATTCGACTCGGCACGAGGAAATCTCGCGCGCCCTCCGGGCTCGAGGCAGTCAAGATCGGCGTCGGGAATTCGTTGAACCCGGCTTCGTGCATGCGCCGCCGAATAGAGCGCGTGATCTCGAGCCGCTTCATGATGATGGCGTGCAGCGTCTCGCGGCGAAGATCGAGGAAGCGGTATTGCAGGCGCAGATCTTCCGGGTATTCCGGTTCCCCGAAGACCGGAACAGGCAGCTCTTTGGCCGCCGAAAGGACTTCAATCTCATTAGCGTAAAGCTCGATCTCGCCCGTCGGCAGCTCGGCGTTGACCGTACCTGCCGGCCGCTCGCGGACTTTGCCGTCGATCCGAATGACCCACTCGGAACGCACCAGCTCGGCCGCCTTGAACGCGGCACTATCGGGATCGGCGACGACTTGCGTCAAACCGTAGTGGTCACGAAGATCGATGAACAGGACGCCGCCGTGATCGCGCACGCGATGGACCCAACCTGACAGGCGCACGTCGGCGCCGACGTCGCTCTTCCTGAGCGCGCCGCAGGTGTGCGAGCGATAACGATGCAGTTTAGCCTCGGCCATTGCCGGAAACCCTTCGATCGAAATGGGCGGAAATCGCCGCGGAAAAGCGCATGAGGCCAACCGAAAGTCAAGGTTATGGCCGTGGATGCGCTTACCCGCGAGGGCCCTCACGAGCCATCAACTAAGATCCCCGAGCGGTCGCTTGGTTTCGGCTGAGGCCGAAGAAAATCTCTCCCCGACCGCGACCAAGCTGATGGCGACAAGGCTCCGCTGTTGCGCTATAGGCGTGGCTCGATGCAGATGATTACGGCCACCTCGGAATTGACGGCGCTTTGCGAAACCCTCGCCAAAAGCGACTACGTCGCTGTCGACACCGAATTTCTGCGTGAGCAGACCTTCTGGCCCTTGCTTTGCCTTATCCAGCTGGCCGGCCCAGAAGCCGAAGGCGTTATCGACCCCTTGGCGCCCGGTCTCGACCTCGCGCCATTCTACAAGCTGATGGCCGACAGATCGACGGTCAAAGTGTTCCACGCCGCGCGCCAAGACATTGAGATCATCTATCTCAAATCGTCGCTCATGCCGACGCCCGTCGTCGACACGCAGATCGCAGCAATGGTCTGCGGCTTCGGAGACAGTATCAGTTACGTCAACCTCGTGAAGAAAACGACCGGCGTCGATCTCGACAAGACGTCGCGCTTCACGGACTGGAGCCGACGGCCGCTGTCACCTAAACAACTCGACTACGCGCTGGCTGACGTGACCTATCTCAGGAACGTCTATGAGCATCTGAAGCAAATGCTCGAGAAGACCGGTCGTACGCCGTGGCTGCAGGAGGAAATGGAAGTCCTCACCAATCCGGCAACGTACGACACTAGCCCTGAGAATGCCTGGCAGCGGCTGAAGCTGCGCGTCAAAAGCCGCAAGTCGCTGGCCGTTCTGATCGAGCTCGCCGCCTGGAGGGAACGCCTCGCCCAGTCGCTGGACGTGCCGCGCGGCCGCGTACTAAGGGATGATGCGCTTTACGACATCGCCAATCAGATCCCGGCGAGCGCCGAGGCGCTTGGCCAACTGCGCACGCTGTCCGATGGCTTCGCTCGTTCGCAGCGGGCCAAGGAAATCGTCGACGCCGTCAAGGCGGGACTGGCCCGCGATCCCAAGACGTTGCCGCAAATCCAGCGGAACGAAGCCTTGTCGGCCGAAGCCAGCGCCACGCTCGAGCTGTTGAAGGTGCTTTTGAAAGCTGCCGCCGCCGAGCACGGCGTGGCCCCGCGGATCATCGCCGATTCCGATGATCTCGAGCAGCTTGCTACGTCAAACCACGCCAGCATTCTGGCACTGCAGGGCTGGCGGCGGACGCTATTTGGCGATGCCGCGCTGAAGCTCAAACGAGGCGAACTGGCGTTGACGCTCGTCAACGGCGAAGTGCGCGCGGTACCGGCGGCGCCCACGGGCTGAAGTGATTTCCGCCGGATGACGGATCGCTATTTGCGCCCCGGATCGTAGCCGTGCTTCTGCCGCCATTCCGAGAAGAAGTACGATAAGCTTTCGTCGATCTCCGGCGGCATGACGATTTTGACGGTCACAAGCTGATCCCCAGCCAAACCGATCTTCGAGCGCACGCCCTTGCCTTTCAAGCGGAAGGTCTTTCCCGAACTCGTGCCCTTCGGGATCGTGAGCTGCACGCGCCCGGTCGGCGTCGGAACCTCGACCCGGCCGCCTAGCACGGCTTCGTCGATCGTGATCGGCAACTCGAGCAGGATGTCGTCGCCGTCGCGCTTGTAGTCGGGATGCGGACGCACCCTGATCTCAACTAGCGCATCGCCGGGTTCGGCCCCTAGGCTGCCAGGCGTGCCTTTGCCCTTCAGCCGCAAGACCTGACCATCGGTCACGCCTTCAGGGACGGTCAGGTCGAGCACCCCGCCGTCGGGCAACGTCACGCGCTTTTTAGCGCCCAGTACGGCTTCGAGAAAATCGACTTCCAACGAATAGCGAAGATCCTGACCGCGAATGGCGAAGCCGCGGCTTTCACGGCGGCCCGCTGGGCCAGATCCGAATACGTCCGAGAAGATGTCGGAAAAGCTGTAATCGTCAAATCCGCCGCCGCCTGGATGTCCACCACGCGGGCCGGCGCCCCGGGCCTCAGCGCCGCGCCGGGCACCCGCTGCCCGCCCCCACTGGGGCCGGCGAGGATCACCTTTGGCATCTATCTCGCCGGCATCGTATTGCCGGCGCTTTTGCGGGTCGCTCAGAATGTCGTTGGCCGCGGTGATTTTCTTGAAACGCTCCGCGGCGGCCGAATTGTTGGGATTGACGTCGGGGTGGTTGGCTTTCGCGAGTTTGCGAAATGCGCTGCGGATTTCATCCTCTGTGGCGCGGCGCGAGACGCCCAGGATGTCGTAGAGGTCTTCCGCCATGAGGCTGTCTTAGTCCCGCAAACTGCCCGGACAGTCTATCAGAAAATGTGGCGTAACAAGCGAGGCGTATCGCGCCTTTAACCGCTAATTCTGATATCGAGCTTTTTGCCGATCAAGTCGGCCAGCGTTCCGAATCGGCGCCGCAGCCGTTCCCCATCGAGCACTGCATAGTGCCGCGGTAGAGTGAGAACCAACTTGCCGTTTTCGTAGGAAAGCGGGGTCTGGTCGATGATTCCGGCCATGCCGATCGACAACATATGAGCGGCTCTGATGGCAGCGCCAACGATGCGGGCGCGACGCTGCACGCGCTTGTTGACGAGGCTACGCAGCCGCTCGGACAACTGCTCGCCGTTATCTTCGGTCTCGTGACGATGGAAGACGGAGAGCGCTAGAAAGATGCGGCCTTGATGGTCGACGCCACCGAGGCCCGCGTGGGCAACCGTATTGACGCTTTGCTCGCCGCGATAATCGGGATGGGCACGCCAGCCGACGTCGGAGAGCAGGCACGCCGCATGTCGGAGGCGGCGTTCTTCTGGCGTCTCCTCGAACTCCGGGTTGGAAAAGAGCTGATCCGTCCACCGGCACAGCTCCTTCGCATGTTCGACAGAGCGCGACCGCAACGCCGAATAATCTTCGCAGAAGCTGATGAGCGGATCGCGGATTTTCTCATGGGGCGGCAGCAAACTATAGATCAAGCCCTCGCGGATACCGAAGACGGAGAAGATGACCTGGCGCGGCTGCATGCGCCGGATCAGACGATCGAGGACGAGCGCACCAAATGGCAGCACTTCGCGCCGTGCTCGTGCAACGCCCGCAATGCCCGGGATCTCGAGCGGCTTTTTTGCCTTGCGAAACTGCTCGCAAAGATCGAGCGCGTCCGCGGAAGAGAGCCGATAGCCCTGCATGACTCGCAAGGGATAGTTAGTCTGATCCATGTGTAGCTTGGCAAGAGAGCGCCAGGTGCCACCGACGGCGTAGAATGTCCTCCCCTTGCCGTTGGCGAGCCATGGCAGCCTTTCAAGCGCACCGTCGATGACGTCCGCCGCGCGCTCGATCTTGTTGCCCGTGCTATCAATAAGGCTCAGTCCCCCGAGCGGCGCGGTCGCCGCTTCTTTGAGCCGATCCTTCACAATATCGATCAGCTCCAGGCTGCCTCCGCCCAAATCGCCGGCAATGCCGTCGGCATCGATGAAGCCCATCATGATGCCCTGCGCCGCCAGCCGGGCTTCCTTCTCACCGGAAAGTACTTCTATCGATACGCCAAGTATGCGTTCGCCTCGCTCGATGAAGTCGTGGCCGTTCTGAGCGTCGCGCACGGCGGCCGTCGCGATCGCTCGGAGATTCTTGACGCTCAGTAAGTGCGCAATGACATTGAACCGAGCCAAAGCGGCCAGCGCGCGCTCGACGGCCTCGCTGCTAAGGCTGCCCGTCGTTGCAACCGACCTGCCGAGCCCGCACAGTACCTTTTCATTGAAAACCGGGGTGGGTGCGCGCACGGCGCCTTCATAGACGACGAGGCGCACCGAATTCGAGCCGATGTCGATGACACCAATCGGCTCCATTTCCGCGGTGCGTTCGTTGGCACCCGAGAGTTCTTTCCATCGTGTCAAGCGTTCGCCCCAGCTCTAGCCCAGCTGGCGGAAGCGCGGGGGAAAGTTTTCTTTGAGAGATTGCCCGCGACCTGAAAGCGATGGGTTTATCATGAAGTATTTGTGAGCGTTGAAGGCTTCCTCACCCGGACCCGGGTGCAGCCGTGTAGCACTGCCATCGGCGTTGATCCGCCAGCTCTGTTGGTTATCTCTCAAATTCGCAACCATGATCTGGTTCAGCACCTGCTCGTGAACTGTCGGATTCTTGATGGGTGCCATCGCTTCGACTCGACGGTCGAGATTGCGCGGCATCATGTCGGCCGAGCTGATGTAGACGGCTGCCTTGGGTGAAGGCAAGGCCTCGCCGTTCGCGAAACAGTAAATGCGCGCGTGTTCGAGAAAGCGGCCGATGATGCTTTTCACTCTGATGTTGCTCGAAAGTCCCGGAATATCTGGGCGCAAACAGCAAACCCCGCGCACGACGAGATCTATCGGCACGCCGGCCTCGCTGGCATCGTAAAGCGCTGTAACGATTTGCGCATCGACGAGAGCGTTCATCTTCATCCAGATGCCGCTCGGCCGGCCGGCCTTTGCATTTGCGATTTCATTGGCGATGTGAGTCATGATCCGGTGGCGAATGCCGTCTGGGCTTACGGCCATGCACTCGAGCTCGGCCGGCTGCCCGTAACCTGTGACGAAGTTCATGATCCGCCCCACATCGCGCGCTATCACCGGATCGGTGGTGAAGAGCGAGAGGTCGGTATAAACGCGCGCAGTCTGCGGATGATAGTTTCCCGTGCCGATATGGCAGTACGTCGTCAGATCGGTTCCTTCGCGCCGGACGATGAGACCGAGCTTGGCATGCGTCTTGAGTTCGGTGAAGCCATAGACGACGTGCACCCCGGCGCTTTCAAGGTCGCGCGCCCAGCGGATATTCGCCGCTTCATCGAAGCGGGCTTTAAGCTCGACAACCGCCGTGACCGACTTACCTGCTTCAACAGCTTCTTTGAGTGCCTGAATGATGGGACTGTCGCGCGACGTGCGATAGAGCATCCACTTGATTGCCATCACGTTCGGATCGGCAACCGCTTGGCGCAAGTATTGGACGACGACGTCGAAGCTTTCATAAGGGTGGTGAACGACGATGTCCTTGTTACGCACGGCGGCGAAGCAATCTCCGCTGAATTCGCGGATGCGTTCGGGAAAGCGAATATTGAACGGCTTGAAGAGCAGATCGGGGCGATCGGCGACGATCAGCTGCGAGGTGTCAGCTAGCGCGAGAATGCCGTCTTTGACGAAGACGCTTTCCTCCCGAACCTCAAGCTCGTCAATCACGAATTTCCGCAAGCGCTCCGGCATGCGCGCCTCGAGCTCGAGGCGGATCACATTGCCGCGCCGGCGCCGCTTCAATTGGCTTTCGTAGGAGCGGACTAAGTCCTCGGCCTCTTCCTGCAATTCAATGTCGCTGTCGCGCAGCACGCGAAAGGCGCCCTGGCTTTTAATCTCGAAGCCTGAGAACAGCTCGCCGAGAAACATACCGATGACGCTCTCGAGCTTGATGAAACGGATCTCCTTGGGCTTGTCGGGTTCGGCCTCAAGACGAATGAATCGCTCGAGCTGACCGGGTATCGGAATAAGCCCGTTCATCGTCTTGCCGTCGACGCCGCGCACCATTTCAACGACGATCGTCAGCCCCTTGTTCAGGATGAACGGAAAGGGATGCGCGGGATCGGCAGCGATCGGCGTCAAGATCGGGAAGATGTGCGTCAGGAAAAGCTGTTCTAGCCAGGCGCGCTGGCTTGGGGTCACCTCGTCGCTCTGAAGCACGTGGATACCGGTGCCGGCGAGTTCCGTCTTGATCTTCTGCCAGATGGCCTGCTTATCGGCCACAAGGCGAGCGGCAAACTTGTTGATTTCCGCGAGCTGCTGCATCGGGGTCAAGCCGTCCTGAGACAGCGTTGAGATGCCGGCTCGAACTTGGCCGTGCACGCCGGCGGCGCGAACCATGTAAAATTCATCGAGGTTGTCGGCAGCAATTGAAAGAAACCGCAGACGCTCGAGCAGCGGATGTTGCCGATTGACAGCTTCTTCCAGAACGCGGCGGTTGAATTGCAACCAAGATAGCTCGCGATTGTAGAACCGGTCAGGTCCCTGCGGCACGGATTGGACATCCGCCTTGGCGCTCGTTCTGTTTTTTACCGTTGCCATATCGGTGAGTGGCTCCAAAAGTCGACCGGACTTCTGCCTTCTGCGTATTTCTTTACACCTAAATGACAGCGCAGGCACAAACCGGGCCGAACGTTTCAGTACCCCAGTTTATCAAGCGCCGCAGCCGCAACCGCCCGCGTTACGCGCCGCTGGAGCACGAGAGCTTTACGGTCTGCCTCGGCCACGAGCCGTTCCGCCGCAGCCAGCGAACGCTCCATACGGACCAGCACATAGTCGATGACGTGCGGCTCGACGCTGAGCTGACGGTCGGCGAACAGCTTAACTAGCACAGCGCGCAGGAGGGCATCATCGGGAGCCTCAATTGAGGCAACCGGCAATGCCTTGAGACGGGACATAAGGTCGGGAAGCGATACGGAGAGATCGCCCGGAGCGATGTTTGTGGTCATGAGAATCTGCAGGCGTTGTTCGCGCACCAGATTGAGGAGATGAAAAAGCGCCGCCTCATCGGTGAGATATTGCACGTCTTCGATGATTGCGGCTCCGGCCGAAGCGATGGCCGGCACATCTTCGCGCGATATTTGTGAGGCATCGAAAACCGCGGCGGCGGAGCGCAATAACCAGACATTGGCGAGATGTGTTTTGCCACTGCCTTTCGGACCGACAAGCACGGCGGCGCCCACCGGCCAGTCCGGCCAACGATCGACGAGCGCCACGGCGGCGGCGTTCGAATCCGACACGAGAAAATCCTCGCGGCCCATCGCGGCGCGATGCGGAAGTTCGAAAACGAGTTGTTCCGGCGTTGACGGCATGGGGCGTAACAAGGCTTATCCTTTCGCGCTCTCGCTGCCCTGATAAAGCGATGACTGAAGATAGGTGCGAAGCGCGAAGCGTACGAGCACGCCGATTGCGGCAGAAACCGGCACCGCCACGAGTAGTCCCAAAAATCCGAACAGATAGCTAAACGACAAAAGCGCGAAGATCACCCAGACCGGATGCAGTCCAATTTCCGAGCCGATGATATTGGGTGTCAGAATTCCTGACTCAAGCGCCTGACCGGCGAGCATGACCCCGAGGACGATCCCGATTTGCCAAAGATCGGGCCAGAATTGGCTAGCCGCCAGTACTGTCGCAGTGATGGTGCCCAACGTTCACCCGAAGATAGGAATGAACGAGGCGAGGCCCGTCAATGATCCGACGAGCAAGCCATACTGGAGACCGGCCAAGCTCAGTACGGCGCTTTGGCCACGAATGAAGGCCGACACGCAGCGTCGATTTCGGTGGCTAGCTCACGTATCTGGTCGGCACTGTCGCGTGGCAGACAGGAGTTGAGCTTGGCGACCATTTTTGGCCAGTCGATAAGCGCGTAGAAAAATACAATCGGCGTCACGAGAAGAATGGAAATGAAGCTTATCGCCGCAAACCCCTTGTTCCAGAGGCTCGCCGCGACCTCAGCCAACAAGGACGGTATGGCCCCACTGAACGCATCCAATGCCGTCCTGATGGTCGCCCCGGCTTGTGGATACCGACCGCCGAAGTGTTCGCGGGCACTCTCGTCGATAAAGGCCCTCAGGCGCCCAATTTTTCGGGGTGGCGCTTCAATGAGCCCGGCGGCCTGCTGCAAGAGAATAGGGACGACGAATATTAGTGCGATCACGATAAGGCATGTCGAAATGGCGAGCAGCAGAAGGGCCGACGCCCAGCGGGGCAGCCCGATGCGGCCCAACAAGTCGACAATAGGATTGAAAAAATAGGCGAGCGTCAGGCCCAACACAAAGGGCAAAAGGACGGGCGCCAGCAGCAGCAACAGGGCGATCGCTGTCCAGAACAGCGCTTGCCGCTCGAATTGCATCCATCCCCACTACTTAAAACGACTGTCTACGACGAAGATACCATGCGTCATGCCGTTCACGTATTCGAGCCCGCAAACTCAAACAGCGTCATGTGGCGTAGCCATACGCGTAAATATGCAACGAGCGACGCCACCGTCGTCACCGCAACGAGCAGGTTGAGAAACTGTACGGGGCCATTGAGCCTCAGCGCGAATGCCTCGTCGGCGAGCACTGTTGCGGCAAGCACGATCTGGACGCCGGTGTTGATCTTGCTGACGGCCAGAGGCTTCATCGGCGTCGGATTGCCGAGCAGCCAGGACAGCACGACGGCGATGACGATCAGCACGTCACGCGACACCACCATGATCACGAGCCACGATGGCAGCCGCCCGGTTACGCCGAGAGCGATGAAAATGCAGACGATCAGCAGCTTGTCTGCGATCGGGTCCAGATAGGCGCCGAGCTCAGTTTCCCAATTGAAGCGTTTCGCAAGAAAACCGTCGACCGCGTCGGAGATGCCGGCGACAACAAACACCAGAAATGCCGCCTTGAGTTCGCCGGTCAGAAGCAGCCAAAAAACCACCGGTACGAGAATGACGCGGCCGAGCGTAATGAGATTAGGGATGCTCACGCCGACCTGACCCTGTCCGCTATACCGCGCGCCTTATTGCGCGCGGTTACTCAACGAGGGCGCGAACCTAACCTCGGACGGTTCGTCTCGTCGAGTACAACATCCTTCGCTGCACAATTAGCGGTGCGCATAGGGCTTCAGTGCCGCCGAAACGATCGCCGCGAGGAACCAATAATGCGTGCTTTGTCAATAGTTTGGGCGAAGAACCCAGCCGTCCGGAGTGGTTAGTAGGCTTAAGCCCCGGGCACCCAGCGCGTCGGCGAGGCCTCTTGGGCCGCCCGGAAATCGCAACGAAACGGCGGCATAGCGGTCCGAGACCGTGGAAATTTCGAGGGCGTCGACGCCCGGCGTGTCGAGGAGCTGGGCGCGGATCTCGTTCCATTGCCTGGGATTTACGAATGATGCGGTGAACTTCACCTCTTCGCCTCGGCCGTTCGTCGAGGCCGCCCAGACAGGTGCGCCGGTCGACGCCTGTTGGCCGGCCGCTGATTTGACGGCCTTCCAGCGGCCTTCGAGCACTCCGAGCGCGATGACGGCCGCGAGTTCGGATGTATAGGCGAGATCGCCGCTTGTCATGCGGTAGGTACGTTTCAGAAGCAGGGGCCCGACCGCATCTTGTCCTGCGAGCGTTACGGTCAATTTCTTCGCCACCATATCGGGCTCGGCGACTGCCATGACGATCAGCTTGGTGCCGTACTCGTCGTTGAGAATGCGCAGTCCGTTCCCATCTCCGGCGAGCAGCATGCTAACGGTATCGGCGTGGATTTCCGGCTTCAGGTCTTGCACGGCAACGGGCGTGATCGTGTGCTGCAGGTCGAGACCGGTCCAGGCCCGGCGCCACAGGCCCGTATCGTTCGTCACGGTTGGTGGATTGCCTTGCAGCAGCACCGTGAGCAAACTGATCGTCGGCGCCTGCTCATCGATAAATGGAATGCTTTGACGCGACAACGCGGCGCGGACGGCATCGGCTTGGAACGAGAAATCGAGGCTCGCGATGTAATCGGTCGCGGAATTCCGCTCCGAGCGTACGGTGACGCCCGAGATGAGGTCGGCGGCCTTGATATCGCGGACGCGGGTCAGCTGCTTGTAAGCGGTCACCGGCACGATGCGCTTCAAAAGAGAGCGGAAAGCCGCCTGCTGTCCGTCGGCGAGAGCCTGCTGCTTGGCAGCCACGGCATTGCCGGCGGTAGCATCAACCGGATAGTTCGCAATCGTGTAGGCGTTATCGGCACCGGCCGCGAACGCCAAGCCGGCGCCAAGATGCGCGGCCGCTATCCAAACCGCAAGAATGATTGCGAGCGAGCGCCTCGCGTGCACGGCATCCCTCATCGTTGCTTTATTTTGGCATGCATGGCTCGATGCAGCATGAGCCCGCGTTGCCCTCACCTCTATGGGCTGCTACGACCCCCATCCCGGGTTGGCAATGGGGCAAAAGTGAGTTTAACGGAACCACGTGTCGTCTAGCCGCCCGCAAAGATGTGGAGACCTTGATCCCCATCCTCACCACGCGAGGTTCGATGTCCGCTGCCGAAGATAGACTATCGAAGCCGATCACGTATGCCGGCGCCGGTGTCGACATCGATGCCGGAAATGCGCTGGTTGCTGCGATCAAGCCGCTCGCCAAAGCGACGAGCCGGCCCGGAGCCGACGTGGATCTCGGCGGCTTCGGCGGCCTGTTCGATTTGAAACGCGCCGGTTTTCGCGATCCGATCCTCGTCGCGGCGAACGACGGCGTCGGCACGAAACTCAAGATCGCCATAGACACGGGCCGGCATACGACGATCGGCATCGACCTTGTCGCCATGTGCGTGAACGATCTCGTCGTGCAAGGCGCCGAGCCGCTGTTCTTTCTCGACTACCTAGCCGTCGGCAAGCTCGATGTCGACGCGGCGCGCGATGTGATTGCGGGGATTGCCGAAGGCTGCCGGCAGGCAGGCTCAGCGTTGATCGGTGGGGAAACCGCCGAGATGCCGGGCATGTATGAGACCGGCGATTACGATCTAGCTGGTTTTGCTGTCGGCGCCGTCGAGCGCCACGAGGTGTTGCCCCGCGCCGATATCGCGGTCGGCGACACGCTGATCGGTCTCCAGTCGTCGGGTGTACATTCCAACGGCTACAGTCTCGTGCGCAAACTCGTCAGCCACGCCGGGCTCGACTGGAGCGCGCCGGCACCTTTTGCGTCCGGAAAAATGGTCGCCGAGGCGCTACTGACGCCGACGCGCATCTATGTAAAACCCGTTCTCGCTGCGATCCGCGCGACCGGCGGCTCGGGACCAGATGGAGCTATAAAAGCGCTGTCGCATATCACCGGCGGCGGCCTCTCGGAAAATCTGCCGCGCGTCATGCCGACAAATGTGGCGGCGCGGGCCGACCTTTCGTCGTTCAAGGCGCCTGCCGTTTTCGGCTGGCTCGCCAGCACTGGCAATCTCGACGATGCCGAGATGCTCCGCACGTTCAACTGCGGCATCGGCATGGTCGTCGTCGCTGCCAAGACGCGGACGCAAGAGGTATTGGACGCGTTGAAAGCCGCAGGCGAAGCGCCGCTCGTCATCGGAGACGTCATCCCGCCGACCGGCGAAAAGTCCGAGGCCAAGGGCAAGGGCGAAGCCTGGGCCGTGAAGTTCGACGGGCGAATAGGGTTTGCATCGAAGAGCGACTGATATCGTCCGTTCGCTGATCATGCCTTCGGTGTTTGCTGCCCTCGAATAGGTGACGGCGGGATTTTTGAGCTGGCCGCGTGCCGACCCGGCAAATCCGTCCGCTGAACAAACCTCCTAAGCCCTTGTTCTGGTGCGCGACTGCACTCGCGCTCCTGCGATTGCTCGTGCTACATGCGCGGCATGAGTACGAAAAAGCGCACCGCCATTTTGATCTCTGACCGCGGCTCCAACATGCAGGCGCTTGCTGCGGCGGCCCGCGATGCCGACTATCCGGCGGAGATCGTCCTCGTAATCTCAAACCGTCCGGACGCAGCTGGGCTTCAATGGGCAAAGGCGAATGGCCTCGCTACGTTGGTCATCGACCATAAAGCACATGCTTCGCGCGCAGCGTTCGAAGACGCGCTACAGCAGGCGCTCGATGAGGCGAACGTCGAGCTCATCGCGCTTGCCGGGTTCATGCGTCTGATGACGCCGGCCTTCGTCGAACGCTGGCGCGACCGCATGATCAACATCCACCCGTCGCTTCTGCCGAGCTTCAGAGGGTTGCATACGCACGAGCAGGCGCTGGCGGCAGGAGTTCAGGATCGCTGGTTGCACCGTGCACTTCGTCCGAACCGAAACGGACACCGGCCCGATCATTGCCCAAGCAGCCGTTCCAGTACTGAGTAGTGACACTGCGACAACACTCGCTGCGCGCGTACTCGAGGTCGAACACAAGATTTACCCTATTGCCTTAAAGCTCGTGGCATCAGGTCGCGCAAGTTTCGAAGGGGAGAAAATTGTTATTTCCGAGGGTGATACAGAAATGAGTTCACTCTTTTCCCCCAGCATGTGAGCGAAAAATCACACGGCGGTTACCTTGCGCTGGCCGTCGCATGGACAGCCACCCCCTAACCAATGATATTTCTCATTGTTCCGGAGTTGGGAGTCCGGCAGCCTGGAACTTGAATACAGCTGTGCAAGCTGTTCGAAGCGCCGACCGTCGCTCTCATGCGCGCGGGCCCGCTGACCCCGATGGAGACAACGGTAATGGAAACCACCGCCAGCCACACACTGGGCCTCGGCGAGGAATCGAGCATCTGGTTCAAGCTGACGCCGCTACTGCGCGGCGATCCAGACAATCCGATGCGCATCCTGATGCATATGATGGACCGCTATGGGCCGGTGTTGCCGGTCAACATCGCGCAATCAGCGTGTCGTGCTGATTTCGGAGCCCGAATATTTCAAGCACGTGCTTGTCACCAAGGTGGACAACTACATCAAGTATTTCGACGGTTTGAGACCCGTCTTCGGCAATTCGATGATCACGAACGACGGTGCGCTCTGGCAAAAGATCCGCATGCCGCAGCAGCCGGCGTTTCATCCCGACATGTTCGCCGAATACATTCCGTACTTCTTGAAGGCCATCGAAGCCAAAACGGCGCTTTGGGCCGAACTCGCGAAAACGGGCGAGACAGTTGAAATGGTCGAGCAGACGTGGACGCTCGCTGCGGACATGATCTGCAAGGCACTGTTCGATCGCGACATGCCGTTTAACCCGCACTTCATTTTCAAGTGCGTGAAGACCTACACCGACGTCATGAACCATCGCGATATTCGCCTTCGACGACAGGCTGGCGAAGTCTTTGAATTGACGGAAGAAGATACCGCAAAGGCGATGGAGATCTGGGGCAACGTGCCGCCCTCGATCATGGCCGCCGATCCGCGCGAAGAACGCGAACGCACGCTGCTGAAAATGATCGAAGCGGCGGTGAATGATCCGACCGTACCTGAATTCGACCGCAAGCAAGCGGTCGACGAGCTGAAGCAGTATCTCTGGGCCGGAACCGAGACGACGGCGCTGACGCTCGCCTGGGCGCTCTATGAAACCTCACAGCGTCCCGAGGCGGTCGAACGCATCTGCCAAGAAGGCCAAGCGGTCTACGGCGACAGAGAGCCGACGGCCGCCGATTATTCCGGTCTCGCCTACACGCGCGCCGTGATCCAAGAGACGATGCGAATTTATCCGCCCATCTGGGGAATTATTCGCGTCGCAACGGTCGCCGACGAAATCGGCGGCGTCAAAATCAATCCCGGCGACCGCGTCACGCTGTTTGCCTATGGCGCGCACCACAATCCGAAATTCTGGCCGGAACCCGAAATCGTTCATGCCGGAACGCTGGATGGCCGGCAACGCCAAGAAGCAGGTGAAGTACAGCTACATTCCATTCGGCGCGGGCAAGCGTTCGTGCATCGGCGGCGCGATGAGCCAGGTTGAGAATACGCTTGCGCTATCGATCCTGCTCCGTCGCTTCCGTCCCGAATACGCAGGCGATGGACCGCCGCGGCTCAACGCGACCGTGACGCTGACGCCCGAAGGGTGGGCTCAGGTTCCGCATCCGGGAACGGAGCTAGCGTACGCCTTTTGGAACGGCATTCGTCAGCATACCGCCGAAGTGGTAGAAATGAGGCCGGCATCGACCGAGATACCTAAAATTGCCCCCGAGCCGGCCTCAGAAAATCATTCCAAACATCCCCCAAAGAGCGGATTATCCACAGGCTTTTTTCGCGGCGCACCAATGGCCGAGTGCCAGAGAAATACTCAACTAACTGCAAATTGGGTTGTACATGGCTCGCAGATGCGAGAGAGGCGCATGTGCAGCGACCGTTAATGATGTCATATTTCCAGCACGTTAATCCATTAGTAAGGTTTTATAGCGTCAGTTTGCTTTCGTGATTTCTGCGTGCACTACAACTCCAGGAGATCCCCCGATCATGGAGTCAGTAAAAACAGTAATTCTTGGCAAATCCGTTTTTCTACTGACAGGTGCAAAACCATTCAAAAAGAGAGGCAGCGCATCAAGCGGCCTTGAGGTGGAAATGCCGGAAAAGCTGCTCGAAACCGCGCGTCGCAATCCTGATGCGGTTGCATTTGGCTTTGTAGCAGGCAGCTGGGTGGCGGCGGCTTAGGTCGCCTCCTGATCCAGTTTCTAATTTGAACCGGGTCGCGCGTCGTGCGCGGTTCGGTTTTTTGTTAGGCATGGCCGGCATCACCGGAAACGCACAAATCTCGAACTCGACTGCCTCGCAACTCTCGTGAGCATTGGCAAAGCGCGTCTGCCCTGCCTCAGCTTGCGCAAAGGTCCGGTCCAAACGGCAGATCCGTGATGGAACGTCAGTTGCGCATGCATCTGACCGCGATGATGCATCTCGTGATTGAAAAAGTGCGTGACGAGCAGAGCCCGAGGCGACGTCAACTTGCGCCCAGCTGAAGCGGAGTACCAAGTCAGATCACCCTCGAGCCACGACGTGTCGAGACCATTCGCCCAATCCTGAATTCTGCCAGTCGTCGTACCAAGCCATCGTTTGTAGGTACGCGACAGAAATCACGGCAGGCGTATCGCGAAATGATGCACAGAACCGCCGCTGAACTTCATCGCGTCGAATTTGAAATGCGTTCAGCCAACAATCTCGTCGGGGCTAAAATTCAGCCCGATTTCGCGTTCGGCGGACGCTGCACTGTCGGATCCGTGCGTTGAATTCGCACCCTTCGAACTCTGCGAAAAGCTTGCGAACCGTGCCTTCAGCGGCCTCCTTCGGGTCGGTCGCGCCCATGACTTCGCGATACATGGCTATTGCATTCTCGCCTTCCAAAACCTGCAAAACGATTGGGCCCGATGTCATGAATTCGACGAGTTCGCCGTAAAATGGCCTCGCCTTGTGTTCTTCATAGAACTTCTCGGCCTGGGCGCGGGTCCAGCGAGCCCGCTTCTGAGCGACGATCCTGAGACCTGCGCCTTCGATCACGGCGTTGATTTTGCCGGTGAGGTTCCGGCGCGTGGCGTCAGGTTTGATAATGGAGAGCGTGCGTTCAATGGGCATAAAACTGTCTCGCTTTGCGGTTGTCTTGCAAGTTGGCGGGCTTATAGCGGCGACAGTCCATGCCAGCAAGCGCACCAAGACGATCGGAGTGGGCGGAGGGTTTACCGCATATTCGCCAGATTGACGCGCGCAATTGCGTATGAACAGTGTCGGCCGGCGCGGCAGCGCACGGTCATAATGTGGGGCTTTCACATGCCTGCGTGTGCGAAGAAGCAATCATGACCGGACAAGACAGCGAAATTCAGTGGTACATCGCACGGGACGGCAAACAGCACGGGCCGTTGACGGACGTCGAGATGCGCACATTCGTCGCGCACAACTACCTGCGCGCCAGTGATCTCATCTGGCGCCCCGGCATGGCGGAATGGCAGACCGCTCCGGCTGCCTTCCCCGAAGCGTTGCCGGCAGCTGCTCAACAGTCCGCTCAGACCACCCAGACCGCTCGCGCTTCTCAAGCGGCGGCGGCTCAAGCGTCGCCAGGTTACAATGGCAAGGCCGCACCTGCCGTACGCTCACCCCACAGCTCCGACTATGATGCTGGACGTGAATCGCAGCCTATGCGCAATCGCGCCAGGACACTGGCGCTCGCTGCCGTCGCGATAACGGTGATCGGCGGCGGCGCGTTCGCGCTTGCGACGTATCACCAGCCGCTGATGGTTATGGTCTCGGGGTCGTCGGATGCGGCTACAGAAGATGGACAGCCTCCGGTCGTCTCTGCACCGGAGAATACGAAGGCTGCTGAATCCGTTCAACCTTCGACGCCTCCTGCTGCCGACAGTGCGCAACCAGTACAGCCGCGGTGTCGCCAGCGAGTACGCCTGAGGGCGCGGATGCCAACGCGCCGGCGGCAACAACGGCGTCCGACCCGCAGCCGACGACGACCGCATCCGTTACACCGAGCGAGCCTGCTGCAGCAAAAGATACGCAAGTCGCCGCCATAGAGCCGCAGGCGCCCGCTCCGCCAGCTCCACCTTCGATCGATGGTTCGATCGTCGATGCGCGGCTTCAGAAAGTTCCCGTCTGGGTGCTGATAAAAAAAGAATATCCCGACTGGTACGTGTCTGAGGTTTCGGAAGCCAACAAACTCGTCTCGGACAAGAAATCCGACAACGAGGTTGCGACGCTGCTGGCGCAAGGACTCGTCAATCTGAGACGGCAAAATGCCGAGAAGGCGCTGGCGGCCAGTCCCGACAAATTGCAAAGCATCGCCGTCGCGTTCCTTAATCATTTGAAGGCGCTGAGGGCTCAAAGCGTCACCGCCTGCTTCGGCTTCATTTCGAAGGGCGAGACCAGTCCGGCCGTCGTGCAGACGATGGAACATCCTGAAACCGCGACGGCGCTGAACACGCAAGCCGGCGCTATCTTCGAGGCGATCTCTGAAGGCGGGAAAAACCCGGTGAAGCACGACGCCGCGGTCAAAACCGACTACGACATGCTGATCAAGGAACTCGGCAAGCTCGGCTGGAAAGAAGAAGACCTTCAGGTATTTTCAAATCCGAAGCTGCTCGCCAAGCGCGACCCTGAGCAGGTGTGCAAGATGGTTCAGGACTGGTTCGTCGCCCATCTTGCCGTGTCCGACAAATCGGTCCGCGACCGGCTGCTTTACGAAACTCTGAAGCCCGTCGTGTCGGGTTGAAGCCCCAATGCTCTATGCCGCGCTCAAAGTTCTTTTGACCGCGGTGCTGGTGGTGGCTATTTCCGAAGCCGCAAAGCGCTCGACGCTTCTCGGCGGCATTCTGGCTTCACTGCCGGTGACGTCGCTGCTGGCCTTTATCTGGGTTTACGGAGAGACCGGCGATACGGCCAAGATTGCGAATCTTTCGGTCAGTATCTTCTGGTATGTGCTGCCCTCGCTCGTCCTCTTCGTGGCTCTGCCGCTTCTTCTGATGCGCGGGGTGGACTTCTGGTTGAGCCTCGTCATCGCATCAGCACTGACGTTTGCGGCCTATGCCCTGATGACGAGTATCCTCGCGCGCTTCGACATGACGCTCTGACACCGTGACAGCGGCAAGCGGACCGGCTATCGCCTCGCCTGATGCTGCATATCAATGATCTCACCTACAGGATCGAGGGCAAACCGATCCTCGAGCGGGCAACGGCCGCAATCCCTTCCGGCCACAAGGTCGGCCTCGTCGGACGCAACGGCGCCGGCAAGACGACGCTGCTGCGCCTATTGAAGGGCGAAGTCTCGCCCGACGACGGCGCCATCTCGATCCCACGCAATGCCCGCATCGGCCACGTCGCGCAGGAGGCGCCGGGCGGGGACGACAGCCTGCTCGATTGGGTGCTATCGGCGGACACAGAACGCGCAAGCCTTCTCGCCGAAGCGGAACACGCGACGGACCCGCATCGGATCGCCGAAATCCAACTGCGGCTTACCGACATCGGTGCGCATTCAGCGCCCGCCCGCGCCGCGCGCATTTTGTCTGGCCTCGGCTTCGACGACGACGCGCAGCGGCGTGCGTGCCGCGAGTTCTCCGGCGGCTGGCGAATGCGCGTGGCGCTCGGCGCCCTTCTGTTTTTGAAACCCGATATCCTGCTGCTCGACGAGCCGACGAACTATCTCGATCTCGAGGGCACGTTATGGCTAGAGAACCACCTGCGGACGTATCCGCATACCGTGCTGATCGTCAGCCACGACCGCGATCTTCTGAACCGCGCCGTCGGGTCCATCCTGCATCTCGATAAGGGAAAGCTGACGCTCTACACCGGCGGCTACGACGACTTCGAGGAAACGCGGCGCGAAAAGCAGCGGCTCGAATTGAAACTGATGAAGAAGCAGGATGAGCAGCGCCGGCACCTGCAGGCTTTCATCGACCGCTTCAAGGCGAAGGCGAGCAAGGCGGCGCAGGCGCAAAGCCGCGTCAAGGCGCTGGCGAAGTTGCAGCCGATCGCGGCGCAGGTCGACGACCGCGTCGTGCCGTTTCATTTTCCCGACCCGCAGAAGACGATCGCCAGCCCGCTGTTGCGGCTGGAAGGAGCGAGCGCCGGTTACACGGCTGAACAGCCCGTGCTCGGCGGCCTCGATCTCAGGATCGACAACGACGACCGCATCGCGCTTCTTGGCCAAAACGGCAACGGCAAGTCGACATTGGCGAAGCTCATCGCCGGCAAGCTGAAGCCGCTCTCGGGCCATGTGTTCGGAGTGCAGAAGGTCGATGTCGGCTATTTCGCCCAGCACCAGCTCGACGACCTCAACCCTGATGCCACACCCTTCGATTACATGCTGAAGCTGATGCCTGACGCAACGGAAGCGCAGCGGCGCACCCGGCTCGGCACGTTCGGCTTCGGCGCCGACAAGGCAGACACCGCATGCCGAAAGTTGTCGGGCGGCGAGAAGGCGCGGCTGCTGCTGGCGCTGACAGCGTTTCACGCGCCGCACGTCCTGATCCTTGACGAGCCGACCAATCACCTCGACGTCGACAGCCGCGAAGCGTTGATCCACGCGCTGATGAATTACAACGGCGCCGTCATTCTCATCAGCCACGACCGGCATCTAATCGAGGCGACCGCCGACCGGCTTTGGCTGGTGCGCGGCGGAACCGTGAAGCCTTACGACGGCGATATGGAAAGCTACCGCGCGCTGCTTCTTGAAGAGCGAGGGGCCCGGACGAGCGAGCGCAAGGATGATCGGCGCGATTCAGACGCAAAAGCGACGCGCACCGACCAGCGCCGCCAGGCAGCGGAACGACGGGCCGAGCTTGCGCCGCTCAAAAAGGCGACGGTTACCGCAGAACAACGTGTGGAAAAGCTGTCGAAAGAAATCGCGGCGCTCGACGTTCTGCTGGCCGATCCCGAGATCTATGCGACCGACCCGGCTCGCGCTCAAAATGCCGCACAGCAGCGCGGACAAGTCAGCAAGCAGCTTGCTGACGCCGAGAAATCCTGGCTCGCCGCGACGGATGCTTACGAACAGGCCTCGGCGGACTGACCAGGATATCAACAGCTGCGTTGCCTCGTTTCGGAACAAATGCTCAAGACCGTTCGTTGATCGACCTGCAGGGACAGTGCTCCGCTTGCCCCGCCTAACGGGACGACAATGAAGCAAGAATTCACATGGCATGCGCTTGAAAACGCCGAGACGCCGTCACGCGCCGCGCGCCTGATGGATCTCGTGACCGAATACTTCGCCTACGTCGGCATTATCGGCGTGGCGGTCTGCGTGGCCGTCATGACGCTGGCGTTCTCGGCGGCTGTCGGAGTTCAGCTGCTCGACGAGGTTGCGAAGCCCGGATTCTTCGAGACAGAGATGCAGCGGGCTCCGCCTGCCACGAAGGCGCCGGCTGTCCAACCCTTCGCGCCTGCTGAGTTCGCGATGATGCCAGGGCCGGTGCCGCTCCGCATGAAAGACGACCTCATCTCGTCGAATTACTAACGCCCCTCAGCGTCATGGCCCGGTCAAGCCGGCTATGATGCAGGGGGAAAACGTTAGCCGCTGATTTTTGAGAAGTCGGCGACGGTGAGTGTTGCAGCGCGGATTTCCGATAAAAGACGCAGGCGGTTTTCGCGGATTTTCGGATCGTCGGCATTGACCAGAATTTTATCGAAGAACTGGTCGACCGGAGCGCGAAGCTCGCTTAACGCCCGCATTGCGCCGGCAAAATTTTCAACGTTGATCGCGGCGACGGTGTCCTGCTTGACTGCCTCGATGGCCGCAGCGAGTGCGGTTTCTTCTTTTTCGGTCAAGAGCTTCAGATCGTACGGGGCGGCGTAGGATGTCTTGTCCTTCTTTTCCTCGATCGCGAGGATGTTCGCCGCACGCTTTACGCCGGCAAGAAGGTTCGTTCCGTCGTCGGTTTTCAAAAATGCATCAAGCGCTTCGACGCGGCGAACCATCAGCGCCAGATCATCCTGACCGCCGAGCGCAAACACTGCGTCGATCAGGTCGTGACGCTTGCCCTGCTCGCGCAGGAAGACTTTGAGCCGATCGGCGAAGAAGGAGAGAAGATCGACTGAACTACTTCTAACCTTTTGTCCGGTCCAATTCGCCATAACCGTACCGCTCGCGACAAGGCTGTCGCCGGAGCCGAGGCTAGCTTTTGAAGCCTGGATCTACTTCTTGGGCGACCACCAACTCTGACGCAGTTTCAAGGACCTTGATCAGCGGCACCCGCAGATCATTTTCGAGCACGATCCGGATCACGCCCAGCGCGGCGCGGCGCAGCTGATACGGATCGCCTGAGCCAGTCGGCTTTTCGTTGATCGCCCGGAACCCGACGAGAGTGTCGAGCTTATCTGCGAGCGCGACGGCGACGGCGACCGCATCGCCCTGGTCTTCGCGCGGCACGACATCGGTCGGGCCCTTCGGTTTGTAATGGAGTTCGATGGCGCGTGCGATCTCCGGCTTCGTGCCGACGTGCTCGGCATAGTATCGGCCCATCAAGCCTTGCAGCTCAGGAAACTCGCCGACCATCCCTGAAACGAGATCGGCCTTCGACAACGCCGCCGCACGGCGTGCATCCTGCGGATCTGCGTCGCACGCTCCGGCGAGCTCGAATGCCAATTCGGCGATGCGCTCGACGCGGTCCTTCTGCGTGCCGAGCTTCTCATGGAACGTTATGCCCGACAACTTGCCGGCCATCTCGCCGAGTGGATGCTTCAAGTCCTGATCCCAGAAGAACTTCGCGTCCGACAGCCGAGCGGCAATCACCTTTTCGTTGCCCGCAATGATCTGGGCACCGCCGTCTTTCGCGACGAGATTTGCAACGAGCAGAAACTTGTTGGCGAGTTTCTTCGTCTTCGGCACGCGCAGCGAAAAGCACTTCTGGTGCGTCTTCATCGAGGTCATCAGAACTTCGCCGGGGACCTCAAGAAATGACTTGTCGAACGAGCCCATCAGTACGACCGGCCATTCGGTGAGCCCGGCGTTTTCGATGAGCAGCGCTTCGTCCTTGACGAGTTCGAGCCTCGCTTGCTTGGCGAGAGCGTGCGCTTGTTCCGAAATGGCAGCGGCGCGCGCTGCGGGATCGAGCATCACATGATGCGCGGCGAGTTTTGCTTCGTAGTCGCTAAAATTCTTGACCTTGAAGGGTCCGGGTCCAAGGAAACGGTGGCCGCGTGTTTCGGCGCCAGCCTCGATGCCCGCGATTTCAAGCGGAACGACTTTGCCATCGAGCAGGCACAGCACCGACTGCAGCGGGCGTACCCACTGAAACGGTGACGAGGCCCAGCGCATCGACTTCGGCCACGGGAATTTGCCCGCCACGTCAGCAATCGTCTCCGCGATGATTTCGGCGGCTGGGCGGCCTGGCTTCTCGATCTTAGCGACGTAGTAGTCGCCCTTCTTTTCGTCCTTGACGACCGTCGCGTCCTTAATCGAGGCGAGGCCAGCAGATTTTAGGAAGCCCTGCACGGCCTGTTCCGGCGCCCCGACGCGTGGGCCCTTCTTTTCTTCCGATATGGCCGGAGATTTGGCGGGCACGCCATCGACAACAAGCGTCAGCCGCCTCGGCGTCGAATAGGCAGTGGCCGCGCCTGTTTGCAAGCCACGCGCGTTCAGGCCATCGACGACGAGACGCTTCAGATCTTCCGAGGCGCGCAGTTGCATTCGCGCCGGGATCTCTTCCGACAAAAGCTCGAGCAGCAGTTCGGACATTCAAAACCGATCTAGAGGAATGACCCAACTCCCCGTTCATATGGGGAGAGGGATGGAGTGAGGAGCAGCACCATATGGCCGCGCTCAACGGCTGACCAGCGGCCTCGCCGGAGGTTTAACTCTCCCCACGACAGTAGGTGCCGCGGGGAGAGGAAACGCGTTACGGATTGGCCGGCGCGGGTGTAGCCGGGGCCGGCTCGTTCGAGGGCGGCGGGTTAGCCGGAGCGGGCGCGGGCTCTGCGGCAGGGGGCGTTGGGGCCGGCGCAGGTTCGGCCGGTGCCATCGCGGGCGCGTCGGTAGGCGTTGTCGTCGTGCTCGCATCGCTCGGCGGCGTCGATTTGTGCGCGGGAAGCATGCCGGCAGGCAGAGTGGCGCGGACCTTGTGGCCAAAGTCGCGGACAGCGCCGGTTGTTTCCAGATAACCGAGCCCTACAGCCAGCAGAACCACGAAGAAGGCGAACACCGCCGGCAACCGCCTGAGAGCCAGAAAACCAATGATGAGCAGCGGCACCGCCGCCACGATGAGGCCAAGTGCTGTATCGTTGATCATAGGCGTCCTCCTTCTGTTTTTAACCACGCACCGCAGCAGGCTCTCGCGAGCTCTCGAACGCGCAGAATGTAGCTCTGCCGCTCCGTGACGGAGATCACGCCACGAGCGTCGAGCAAGTTGAAGATGTGGCTCGCCTTGATGCACTGGTCGTAAGCGGGGAGCGCGAGCAAGTGCTCCTCGCCATTAGCACCCTTCGCTAAAAGGGCTTTGCACTCGGCCTCGGCGTCCTTGAAGTGGCGAAGCAGGGCGTCGGTGTCGGCGTGTTCGAAGTTGTAGCGGGAATACTCGCGCTCGGCCTGCAGAAACACGTCCCCGTAGGTCAGGCGGTTGGCGTCCGTGCGACCATTGAAATTCAGGTCGAAGACCCGGTCGACGCCCTGGACGTACATGGCGAGACGCTCGAGCCCGTAGGTGATTTCAACGGAAACGGGATTGCAGTCGAATCCGCCGACCTGCTGGAAATAGGTGAATTGGGAAACTTCCATGCCGTTGCACCACACTTCCCAGCCAAGACCCCAGGCGCCGAGCGTCGGGCTTTCCCAATCGTCCTCGACAAAGCGAATGTCATTCAGAGCCGTATCGATCCCGATCGCCTCCAGGCTCGCGAGATAGAGTTCCTGGATATCCGCCGGCGACGGCTTCATGATGACCTGAAACTGGTAATAGTGCTGCAGCCGGTTCGGATTTTCGCCATAACGGCCGTCTTTGGGGCGGCGCGACGGCTGCACGTAGGCGGCCGACCAGGGTTTTGGGCCGAGAGCGCGCAGTGTCGTTGCCGGGTGGAACGTGCCGGCGCCGACCTCCATGTCATAGGGCTGGAGAATGACGCAGCCCTGCGCGCTCCAAAAGCTTTGCAGCGTCAGGATCAGGTCCTGAAAGGATTGCGTGGGACGCAGCGCGGAAGGGCGTGCGGCCTTTGTTGAGACCGTCGTGATGGACATTCTTTCGCTCGTTCCGGATTAGCTTCGCGGCGCAATATAAACGTTGGGCGCCCCTTGTCACGGGCCCAGAAGCCGGTTTTGCCATGCCCGCAGGACCCGCTCGGGCCCTGGTGCC
>CAWHZB010000029.1:0-81214 GCA_963833715.1 uncultured Alphaproteobacteria bacterium | reverse complement strand
TCGATCGCCGTCGCCTCGACCACAGCCTCGTCCGTTCCGTTATCGTCGGTGATGCGTTCGACGGAGACGACTTTCTCCTCAGCTTCCGTCTTAAAGATGCGCACACCCTGCGTGTTGCGGCCGGCAATGCGAATGTCGTGCACCGGGCAGCGGATCAGCTGGCCAGCATTGGTGACAAGCATGATCTGGTCGTTCTCGGCGATCGGGAATGAGGCGACGAGACGGCCATTTCTGTCGTTCACAACCATTGCGACGATCCCCTTGCCGCCGCGTCCCGAGGTGCGGAACTCAAAGGATGACGAACGCTTGCCGAAGCCCTTGCTTGAAACGGTCAACACAAACTGTTCGGCCGCCTGCATTTCGCTGAAGCGTTCTTGACTTATCGTAACGTCGGCCGCGACGACTTCCTCGGCCTCGGCGTCGGCGTCGCTGCTTACGACCTCTGCGTCTTCGACTTCATCCGAGCGGCGCAGCGCGTTTGCCTGCTTCAGGTAAGCGACGCGCTCTTCGGCCGTCGCATCGAAGTGGTTGAGGATCGCCATCGAGATGATTTCATCGCCCTTGGCAAGCCTGATGCCGCGCACGCCATCGGAATCGCGGCCTTTGAACAGACGCACTCCATCCTTGATGAGGAACCTGATGCATTGGCCTTCCGCCGTGGTCAGCAGCACGTCATTATCGGGCCGCGCGATCGCGACCTGTACGATGCGGTCGCCCTCGTCGAGCTTCATCGCGATCTTGCCGTTGCGATTGATGTTCTCGAAATCCGATAGAGCGTTACGGCGCACATTGCCGGACAGCGTCGCAAAGATCAGCTCCAGATCGCCCCATGTCGAAGAATCTTCCGGCAATGGCAGGATCGACGTTATCACTTCGCCTTCGGTGAGCGGCAGCAAGTTGACGAGCGCCTTGCCCGGTGACTGCGGCGAAGCGGAGGGAAGTCGCCAGACCTTCATGCGGTAGCACATGCCGCGCGAGGAGAAGAACAGCACAGGCGTGTGCGTCGACGCCACAAAGAGCTGCGTGACGAAATCTTCGTCCCGCGTCGACATACCAGAGCGACCTTTGCCGCCGCGCCTCTGCGAACGATAGGCGGCCAGCGGCACGCGTTTGATGTAGCCCTTGTGCGAGACGGTGACGACGCAGTCTTCGCGCTGGATGAGATCCTCGTCCTCGACCTCGCCTTCGAGATCCATGATCTCGGTCTTGCGGGGCGTCGCGAACTCGGTCCGGATCGCCAATAGTTCGCCTTTGACGATATCGACGACGCGGGCCCGCGAGGCGAGGATCGCCAGAAATTCCTTGATCTCGACAGCAATCTTATTGAGCTCGTCGGCGATTTCATCGCGGCCAAGCGCGGTCAGACGTGCGAGGCGCAATTCCAGGATCGCTTTGGCCTGCTCCTCGGAAAGCCGGTACGTTCCGGCGTCCGAGAGCGTGTGACGCGGATCGGCAATGAGCATGATCAGCGGCGCCATATCCTTCGCCGGCCAGTCGCGCAACATCAGCTGCTCTTTGGCTTCGGCAGGCGAGGCCGAGGTGCGGATAAGCTTGATCACTTCGTCGATGTTGGCGACGGCAATCGCCAGTCCGACGAGGACATGGGCGCGGTCGCGGGCCTTCGTCAGCTGATGCTTGGTCCGCCGCGTGACCACGTCTTGCCGGAAGGCCGTGAACGCAGAGATCATGTCCTTCAGCGTCAGACTTTCGGGCCGGCCGCCGTTGATCGCGAGCATGTTGGCGCCGAACGTCGTCTGCAGGTCGGAGTACTTGTAGAGGTTGTTCAACACCACGTCGGCCACGGCATCGCGCTTCAGTTCGATGACGATGCGAATGCCTTCGCGGTTGCTCTCGTCCCAAAGATCGGAAATGCCCTCGACCTTTTTGTCTCGCACCAGATCGGCGATCTTTTCGATCAGCGTGCGCTTGTTGACCTGGTACGGTATCTCCGTGACGATCAACGCCTCGCGATCCTTGCGGATATTCTCGATTTTGACGCGCGCTCGCATGATGATCGAGCCGCGTCCCTTGTGATAAGCGGAAAGAATGCCGGTGCGGCCGAGAATGATGCCGGCGGTCGGGAAATCGGGCCCCTGAATAATTTGCGCCAGCTCGTCGATGCCGATTTCCGGATTGTCGAGATCGGCGATGCAGGCGTCGATGACTTCGCCGAGGTTATGCGGCGGAATGTTCGTCGCCATGCCGACGGCGATGCCGCCCGCACCGTTGACGAGCAGGTTCGGAAATTTCGCAGGGAGCACAGACGGCTCTTGCAGCTGGCCGTCGTAGTTGTCGCGAAAATCAACTGTCTCTTTGTCGAGATCGTCGAGCAGGAACGTCGCTATCTTGGCGAGACGCGATTCCGTGTAGCGCTCCGCGGCCGGAGGATCACCATCGATCGAGCCGAAATTGCCCTGGCCATCGACGAGCGGGACGCGCATCGAAAAATCCTGCGCGAGACGCACCAGCGCATCGTAGATCGCGAGGTTGCCGTGCGGGTGATACTTGCCCATCACCTCGCCGACGATGCGTGCCGACTTGACGTACTTCTTGTTCCAGTCGAGCCCCATCTCGTTCATCGCGAACAGGATGCGGCGGTGCACGGGCTTCAGTCCGTCGCGCACGTCGGGCAGAGCGCGCGAGATGATGACGCTCATCGCGTAGTCGAGATATGAGCGCCTCATCTCCTCTGAAATGGAGATGTGGCGGATGTCGCTCGGCTCTCGCCCAGCGGGCGTCTGGTCGTCGCTTGTGTCGGTCAAAGGTCAGATCTTTCTGGGGTAGATTTTCGTGGCTTACCGATGCAACGGCAGCCCACGCAGAACAGGCAAATAACTTACCTGAAAGCCACGCGATAAGCTATCGGCGCGGCGACGTGACACGGGACACATCTTGGGTTAAATATTTCCGATATTTCAATAGCTTGTGCTGCCGCGTTGTGGCACCGCGCGTCGCCTTCAAAAGACCCGTCTCTAGGTAGTCCGGGAACTCGTCAATCTTGGCGAAAAATACGGGCAGAACTTACCATGGCGAGACGTCAATTTCGTTGATCAGTGCGGCGCAGAAACGAACGCCAAGATCGACGGACGCTCGATTATGGCGAAGCGCATCGTGGTCGTTCATCACGCAAACATCATCACTGCGGGCACGGAACGATGGCCTGGGTTCTCGCGTTGCGGATGAGGTTGGCGAGAGCTCTGGGACTTCCGCAGGGCTGGCGCAGCGTTTGCTTTCTGAGACAGCAGTGGAGGCTATGATGCATTTCTTTCTCGTGGTGGCGGCGCTGGCTCTGTCTTCGGCACTTGCGAACGCGGCCGCGGCCGCTGACGAAGTTCCGGCGAGCAGATATTCAACAATGCATGTCGCACCTGCCACTCCTGGAAGAAGGACGACAACCGGTTAGGTCCAACCCTGCACGGCATCGTCGGCAAACCAGCCGGTGCGGTGCCAGGATACACATATTCGCAGGCGATGAAGACTTCCGGCTTAACATGGGACGAAGCCACGCTCGACAAATTCATCGCCCAGCCAGATAGCGTCATACCGAATAACAACATGAAGCCGTTCACGGGCATTTCAGATGCGGGTCAACGCAAGCAGATAGTCGAATTCCTGAAATCCAATCCGAACTGACCTTTCCCTCACGGCAGGCTGCAAGCGCGGTTAGACGCACATTTTTGAACCTATCATGCGTTTAGGCGGATGAAGGGCAAGCCGTGCAAGCCACTGCGTCGAAGACCCTCGTGTTGATTGCGTTAGCCAGCAACCTCGCGAAGTTCGCAGCAGCCACGTGGACGCAGTCGTCGGCTATGCTGTCGGAAGCCGTCCACTCGCTGGCCGACACCTCAAACGAATGCTGATCGGCCTCAGCCGCGCCGAGCGACCGCCAGATACGCAGCATCCGTTCGGACACGGTAAGGAAATCTATTTCTGGAGCTTCAACGTCGCAATGATGGTGTTTGCGCTCGGCGCGGGCGTCGCGACGTACGAGGGAATCGTAAAGCTTCTCGATCCGCACCCACTTCAAAACGTTGAGGTGCTCTATGTGGTATTGGCGGTGGCCTTCGTTCTCGAAGGCTATTCAATGGTCAGGGCCGTCCGAGATCGGCGCCGCGAGAAAATGGGACTCGGGTTTTTTCGGGCGCTGCGCGCTTCGAAAGACCCTGCGGTTCTGTCCGTGGTGCTCGAGGATATTGCCGCTGTCGCGGGACTGCTCATCGCGCTTTGCGGGCATCATGGCTGCGGATCTCGGCGGCTACGACAGCGCCGACGGCATCGCGTCGATCTTGATCGGCCTTCTCTTGGCGGTCGTCGCAGGATTTCTCGCACGAGAGATTAAATCGCTGCTCGTCGGCGAAGCGGCATCACCGACCCTGCGGAAAGGGATTTGCGAAATCCTCGCGAGCGAGACCGGGCCCGGAAAGCCGATCCGGAAAATCAACGACGTCCTTAGATGCATTTGGGACCGCGTGAGGTGCTCGTCACCGCCAGCGTCGACTTTCAGGATGGCGTAACCGCGAAGGCGGTCGAAGCCGTGACCGACCGCCTACAGCAGGCCATCAAATCGCGATATCCAGAAGTGCGCCACTTGTTCATCGAAGTGCAGTCGGACGAGGCCTTTGCCGCGAATGCGATGCGGAACAATCCTCCAGTCGTTGGCAGCACCGACCACTGATACGTAGAACCTAAGCGAAACAGCCAACGACCAGCCCGTCTTTCCCTCAAACCGCAACTGATTTCCTAGAACGGAATCTCGTCATCAATGGCTGTATCGAAGCCACCCTTCGTACCGCCTCCGGTCTTCGCGACGCGGCGTGGCTCGCTCGAGCCTGCGCCGAAGCCGCCGTCCGAACCGTAGTCGGCCTGTCCTCCTTCTTGCATACCGATCGATGCGCCGCGTCCGCCACTCGCGCCATCCAGCATCGTCAGCGTGCCGTTGAAACCTTGCAGGACAACCTCGGTCGAATACTTCTCGGCACCGCTCTGGTCCATCCACTTCCGGGTCTGCAGCGCCCCTTCGATGTAGAGCTTTGAGCCCTTCTTCACATACTGCTCGACAATCTTGCACAAGGGCTCGCTAAAGATGACGACGCGATGCCACTCGGTCTTTTCTTTGCGCTCACCCGTCGACTTGTCGCGCCAGGTCTCGCTCGTCGCCAAGCTCAAGTTGGCAATGGGCCGGCCGTCCTGCGTACGGCGGATTTCAGGGTCCTTGCCGACGTTGCCGACCAGAATGACCTTGTTGACCGAACCTGCCATTCACTGCCTCCTTACGAAAATTGGCGGCGCGCCTTGCACGCCCGAATTGCTATCCCGAAAGCCGATTGGTTGTATCGGCACGCCTCCGTCGAAAGCCATCGGAATCTCGAACCGACCTTAGAGATTAAGCAGTCTGGCTTCCGCTCATCATTTGGTGTTGTCCACGCATTTGAGCCACTTGGCACCAGCGTCGACGGCCTTCCGTGTTCACATATTGTTCTAATATAGGTGGGCCATTTTGGCGATGCAAGAAAATTCGCGGCGTCGCGGACCAGTTAGAATCCTGCCACGACGCGTATGCACACTTGAGCCGAGGCTACGCTCTCGAATTCAGCGTCGCGATTGCAGCCGCGGCAAATGGAAGATCGTACAGAGCGAATGCCTGCTTGACTGAGAGAGCCCATCGGCTAATGCGATAGCCACTCATGCGATCGCGTTCGCATTCGGGACCGGAGCGTCAAAGCCGCAGATGGCTCACTATAAATGTCTGAACTGTCCCGGATACTGCTGCTCGTATCCGATCATCGCGTTGACGAAGCGCGACATCGAACGCCTTGCGAAATATTTCGGGGTCGCGTTCACCACCGCGAAGAAGCGCTTTACGCGCGAAGGCCACGGCCACAAGTATTTGATGCGCCGGAAAGGCGACAAGCACTTCGGGCGGATCTGCCAGTTCTTCGATACCAAAGAGCGCCGCTGCACGATTTATAAGGCGCGTCCCGCCGCCTGCCGCGACTATCCAGGCAATAACTGCCGCTGCGGTTACTACGACTTTCTGATGCACGAGCGGCGCACGCAGAACGACGACACGTTCGTCGCCGTTACCAATCACGGCGATTGACGGCGCCACCACGCTCGCAGCGGGCTCCGCGCAGCGAATTCGCGAGCTACAATCAAAAAAACGAAAGCCCCGCCGGATCCACGAGATCCGCGCGGAGCTTCTTACCTTCGATGGTTCGCCCAGACTAAAACCGGGCTTTTGAAGCGAGGCTCTGGCCAGCCTGTACGGCCGCCGCCCTCGTATGAAATATCCAAATTGTGGTAACTACAGCTGTCAAAAGCGTCTCGAGAGCGCCTGTCAAGCTGCTGACCTCGTAAACGGTCGAGGTCTAAATGTACTCTTGGGTGGAGTCATCCCCTTCCTCGATCTGTTTCGCCGTGTCACGCCTGCTGCCTTTTCCGTATAGAAGCACGGGCTTCACGCCTCGTCCTCTATGCGGCCCGCCTCTTCCGATCCGTAGCTCACCGGCCCATCGACCGTGATGCATTTACCGAAACGGACAGCGACAGCAGCACCGTCACAAAAGGAAATGTGTTCCTCAAATCCAGTGTCGTCAAGCCGTCATATTCAGATAAATAATCACATTTCAATCTCATGCATTCTTCAACGAACGCCTCAAACTTTTTGCTCGCGGCAGACCCCTAACTCGCAAGCACGCAGGCGTAAAATCCGCAGACGTGCAAAGCGTTATCTGATTGGACAAGACTTATCGCAGGCCACGGGTTCGCGCTTTTCGACAGCGCCGCGGAAAATCGAAACCGTCTCGCGCACACATTGTCCGCCCGACTGAACGATGCGAACTATATTGTCGCCTTTCTTGCTTTCACACAGAACGTCGACGGCCTGCGCAAGCTCGATCATCGCAGGATGGCCGTCGTCTCGAGACATTGCTTCAACCGCAAGCGCCGGCGTGACGAAGAGGTCGCCCAAGTGCGCCGAGCGCGATGCGGGCTTCGGCAACTGCTCGAACGCGATCCATTCGTAGTTCACCTGACCGTTCGTTCCAGTCACACGGATCGAAATGTCTCCCGTCCTTGCGCACGACCCGACTTCGACACGCGCCGCCCCGGTCGTTGCCAGCGAGCGGTAATCGATCTTGCAGCTAAAATTCTTCTCAAGCAGCGCCGCTTGCGCCAAGCGATGGTCGACCTGACTGAAGGGCACGCCATTCATCCACGAGAAGTAGAGATTGCGCGCAGTCGGGATCGCCGCGGCCACCGAAACGGCAAGCACGAAGAGCTTGATCAAAGTCAGTGTACGGTTAACCGGATGCGCCGGGTTGGACAGATTCAGCAATGAAGGTGCGTCACTCATGAAAATCCCCTCTTCGAAAATGACGGCCCGTTTGAAAAGTGCAGCCCAATATAGCGGCCTTGCGGCGCAATTGGACAGATCCCCGGCTTTCGCGGGGACGTTCGATGGCTGATGCATGAGAAAGCGTGATTTTCCCTCATACTGTCGTCCCCGCGCAGGCGCGATCCGTGCAAGTGCGGACGCACTTCAACACCTACTGCGTCCCGAGTGAACGTTCGTTGAGGGAGGAGTTCAGCCGGGGTTCATCAGATATTCACGTCGGCGCTCTCGCGTTTCCGAACGTCAGACTTTCGCGACCATCACGTAGATGTTGAGCAGCGGCAGCACGGTCGCGACGATGCCCCAGATGATCCACCAGCGGTTAAGGCGCCAAAAGCGCTCAGGAATTTCGCCGCCGCTCGCAAAGTCATTCGCCATGCGCAATTGCCAGTACGCGATCGGGATCAGTATGAGGACCCAGATCAGTCCCGAAATTCCAAACAGCGCCAAGCCGTGCTGCAGCTAGGGCGTGCTAGCGATGTCGAGGCCAGCGAACCGCACCATGCCGAAGCCGCCAATCAGGATCAGCACCACCCCGCCGAGCGTGAAGACGACATCGGTCGCAGCGATAAGCCGTTGGCTGAACGCGACGACTTCCGGCTGGCGCGTTTGGTCGGCGAACGTTTTCCAGAAGGCGGCGGTGATGATATTCCCAAGAAAAAGCACGACGCCCAGGATGTGCAGCATCTTGAAAACTTGATAGGTCAGCATAAGTGCCTCGTCCCGACTGCCCGACCTGATGGCAAAGTGTTAATAGCATTAACATTGCCTGTCGAGCGCACACATTTCAGCGTGTTGCAGAAGCCAACTGGCCATCCGTCACGTTGCTGTTGCGAGGGCGGGCGGGCTAGTTAGCGAGCATGAGCAAGCAGGTGAAAAAGCCGTCCGTCCGCGCCGGTTCCGAATTGATGAAGACGATTCACGTTCGTGGCGCACGCGAACACAATCTGAAAAACGTCGATCTTGAAATCCCGCGCGATGCACTCGTCGTTTTCACCGGGCTTTCGGGTTCGGGAAAATCGTCACTAGCCTTCGACACGATCTACGCCGAGGGCCAGCGCCGCTACGTCGAGAGCCTGTCGGCATACGCGCGCCAGTTCCTCGAGATGATGCAGAAGCCGGACGTCGATCACATCGACGGGCTGTCGCCGGCAATCTCGATCGAGCAGAAGACGACGAGCAAGAACCCGCGCTCGACCGTCGGCACGGTGACGGAAATCTACGACTACCTGCGTCTGCTGTTCGCCCGCGTCGGTGTTCCCTATTCGCCGGCGACCGGCCTGCCGATCGAAAGCCAGACCGTTTCGCAGATGGTCGATCGTGTGCTTGCGCTGCCAGAGGGCACGCGTCTTCTGATCCTGTCGCCCGTCGTGCGCGGCCGCAAAGGCGAGTACCGCAAGGAAATCGCCGAGTGGCAGAAGAAGGGGTACCAGCGCCTCAAGGTCAACGGTACAGTATACGACATTGGCGATGCGCCGAAGCTCGACAAAAAATTCAAGCATGACATCGACGTCGTCGTCGACCGGATCGTCGTCAGGAAAGATCTCGGTACGCGTCTCGCGGATTCGTTCGAGCAAGCTTTGAAATTGTCCGACGGCCTGGCCATCGCGGAATTCGTCGACAAGCCTCTCTCCGTTCCCTCTTCCCGCAAGCGGGGAGAGGGTCAGGGTGAGGGGCGGCAACACACGGCGGAACAAGCGGCGACCCCTCACCCCACCCCTCTCCCCATGAAGGATGGGGAGAGGGAGCAGAGCAGCGTCCTACGCAATAAAAACGAGACACACGAACGCATCATGTTCTCGCAGCGCTTCGCGTGCCCCGTCTCGGGCTTCACGATCGACGAGATCGAGCCGCGTCTTTTCTCGTTCAATGCACCGGCAGGTGCGTGTCCGGTGTGCGACGGCCTCGGATCGGAGCTTCGCTTCGAGCCGGACCTCGTCGTGCCCGACTCAACGCTCAGCCTCGAGAAGGGCGCCATCTATCCCTGGGCGAAGACCGGCGTCTCGTCCCCCTACTACGAGCAGACGCTCGAAAGTCTCGCCAAGCACTACAAGGTTTCGATGAAGACGCCGTGGGAGCGGCTGCCGAAGCACGTGCAGCTCGCGATCCTCTACGGCTCGGGTGATGAAGACATCGTCTTCACCTACTGGGACGGCACGCGCAACTATTCGACCGAGAAGCCGTTCGAGGGCGTCATCGGCAACATCGAACGCCGCTTCAAGGAAACGGACTCGGACTGGGTGCGCGAAGAGCTGTCGCGCTATCAGGGAGCGCACCCGTGCGAAGCCTGCGGCGGCTATCGCCTGAAGCCGCAGGCGCTCGCCGTGAAAATCGGCGGCAAGCACATCGGCGAAGTGTGTGATCTCTCGATCAAGGCTGCGAACGTCTGGTTCGAGGAAATTCCGAAGACCTTCACGAAGCAGCAGGCCGAAATCGCAACGCGCATCCTGAAGGAAATTCGCGACCGGCTGAAATTCCTGAATGACGTCGGCCTGCAGTACCTGACGCTGTCGCGGTCCTCCGGCACGCTCTCCGGCGGCGAAAGCCAGCGCATCCGCCTCGCCTCGCAGATCGGCTCCGGGCTGACGGGCGTGCTTTACGTGCTCGACGAGCCGTCGATCGGGTTGCATCAGCGCGACAACGCGCGGCTGCTCGACACGCTCAAACACCTGCGAGACATCGGCAACACCGTGATCGTCGTCGAACACGACGAGGACGCGATCTTGACCGCCGATCATGTCGTCGACATCGGCCCCGGCGCCGGCATCCACGGCGGCCAAATCATTGCGCAAGGCACGCCGCAGGACATCATAGACTCACCCGCAGAGCCTCACCGGCGAATACCTCTCCGGCGTACGCTACGTCCCGATCCCGAAAAAGCGCCGCGCGCCGGACCGGTCGAAAATGCTGACCGTCGTCGGCGCGCGCTCGAACAACCTGAAGGACGTCACGGCTTCCATCCCAGTCGGTCTCTTGACCTGCATCACCGGAGTCTCGGGCGGCGGCAAGTCGACGCTACTGATCGACACGCTGTTCAAGGCCGTGGCGCGCAAGCTGAACAATGCGAAAGCTCATCCGGGCGAGTACGACAAGATCACCGGCATCGAGAACTTCGACAAGATCATCGACATCGACCAGTCGCCGATCGGGCGCACGCCGCGCTCGAACCCGGCGACGTACACCGGCGCCTTCACGCCGATCCGCGAGTGGTTCGCGGGCTTGCCCGAAGCCAAGGCGCGCGGATACGAGCCCGGCCGCTTCTCGTTCAACGTCAAAGGCGGGCGCTGCGAAGCTTGCCAGGGCGACGGCGTCATCAAGATCGAGATGCACTTCCTGCCCGACGTCTACGTGACGTGCGAGGAATGCAAGGGCAAGCGCTACAATCGCGAGACGCTCGCCGTCACGTTCAAGGACAAGTCGATCGCCGACGTGCTCGATATGACAGTCGAGGAAGGCGCGGAGTTCTTCAAGGCCGTGCCGTCAATACGCGACAAGCTCGAGACGTTGGCGCGCGTCGGCCTCGACTACATCCACATCGGACAGCAGGCGACGACGCTGTCGGGCGGCGAAGCGCAGCGCATCAAGCTGTCGAAGGAATTGTCGCGGCGCGCAACGGGACGCACGCTCTACATTCTCGACGAGCCGACGACGGGCCTGCACTTCCACGATGTTTCGAAGCTCCTCGAGGTGCTGCACGAGCTGGCGGATGCCGGCAACACCGTCGTCGTCATCGAGCACAACCTCGAGGTCATCAAGACCGCCGACTGGATCATCGACCTTGGCCCGGAAGGCGGCGACGGTGGCGGCACGATCGTCGCCGCAAGGCACGCCCGAGGACGTCGCGAAAGTCAAAGAGAGCTACACGGGGCAGTATCTGAAGCCGGTGCTTACGAGGCGCGCGAAGGCTCCGAGCAAGAAGCAGGCGGCGGAGTAGTCCGACACTTTGTGAGGACAGCCATGATCGACGACGGCCTTTTCACCATCGCAAGCCGCTATCCCGTTGCTGAGACGATGCAGCGGCTGGTGGCGGCCGTCATCGGAGCGCAACATGCTTGTGTTTGGGCGCATCGACCACAGTGAGGGCGCGGCCAGAGCCGGGATGAGCCTGCGTCCAACAGTGCTGCTGATCTTCGGCCGTCCCAAGGGCGGTACGCCGCTGATGCAGGAGCGTCAGACCGCCGGCATTGACCTGCCGTTGAAGGCGCTCGCTGGGAAGACGCCGACGGCAAAGGCCTGGCTTACGTTCAACCGCGCATCGTGGATTGCGCAGCGGCACGGACTCGGATGCGGACGGCGCGGCAGTAAAAGCGATGGATCAAATGATCAACGCCGTCGCGCAGGAAGCCACGAGCTAACGGCGGCGGGGTAGGTTCGGCGGAGCCGTGGCGCCACCTCGCTTTCGACGAAGCGCGCGGCTGCATGCACATCGCCCAGCGGTCAGCTGAATGCCTGACCGGTCGGAAATCCCATCCGTTTGAACACGAGAGCCGCGGGGCAGAACCCCGTGAAAGCCGACTGGAACATGTTGGCGCCCACGAACACCGTGAGCAACAGCCACCAGGGGGACACGAAGTACGCGAGCGCGACCGACAGCAGCACCATTACGCCGGCAAACGCGAACACCGCCTTATCGACAGTCATTGGAACCTCCCTGCACAATATGACGACCGCCAGTGAGACTACGCACAGTGTGCGTGCTCAGGCGAGCCTGTTCCGGATGTAAATCGCGACTGCGGAAGAAATCAGCCAGAAACCTCCGCCGATCCCCAGCACGCCATACTCCTCGGGCGTCCCGCCGCCGAAGAGCTTGAGCAGTGCCATCACAAAACCAACCAGCCCGCCCAGGAAAAGGAGCCAAATTATTCCGTCCAGAAGTGACTTTTCCATGGGACCCTCCGTTCACATCATCGTCTTCAGACGCGGAGACTACTCGATCCGCATGCGGAACGATACTTATCGACCGCGATACTTATCGATGGCGGAGTGTTCGGCGGAGGGAGCAGCGCGACCCTGGTGCAATACAATCCCGGAGAACGGCCGAGAGCGCCTGGGGCAGGCCCAAGGACGTCGCGAGGGTCATGGACAGCTAGACGGGCAATTTCTGAAGCCGGGGCTGACGATGCGCGCGAACTCGCCGAGCGGAGAAGCAAGCGGCGGACGGCAATGATCAACGCCGTTGCGCAGGAGGCCACTGAGTCAGGGAAACTGCTGCGCCATAGGCAGCAAGATGTTCTTCCCCCACGAGCCCCTCCCCCGAACGCGTCGTAACAAAGTCAGCATGCAGAGCTTCGCATTAACCCTCAGTTGTAGACAATACTTTTGTCCAGATCGGCTAAAATTATTGCTGCCATGGTCCCCGGCGCGTATCATCCGTGCTGCTCGCATTTATGCGGGATGCGTTCGTAGCGGGCAAAGCGTCAGCGCCTTCTCATCACCGTCGTCGCGATGCTGGCCGTGAACTGGTCCGTGGGCACCCGTCAAAATTCGTGCTTTATTTTGAGCGGCGCCGGTAATGGACCGCTAAAGCCTACATCGGCTCAATCCGCCTTGACCTAAGGAGGATGCATGATGCTCTCTCGACGACACTTCTGCTGCAGTGGAGCGATCGCGGGCAGCCTGCTGACCTTTGATCGGGCATTCGCGACCGATCAGTGCGCGGCGCTGACGAAAGAACGGCAATCGGCAATCAGCCCGGACGACGCCTTGAACAAACTCAAGGCCGGCAACGAGCGCTTCGTCTCGCGGAACATGCGGAACTGCGATCTCCTCGAACAGGCTCGGGCAACCGCGGGCGGACAGTTTCCCTCCGCCGTGGTGGTCGGCTGCATCGATTCCCGCGTGCCGCCCGAATTGGTATTCGACCGGCGCATCGGCGACATCTTCAGCGCCCGCGTCGCCGGCAACATCGTCAACGACGACATCGTCGGCAGCTGCGAGTTCGCAACCAAGCTGGCGGGCGCGAAATTGATCGTGGTGCTCGGCCACAGCGAGTGCGGGGCAATCAAAGGGGCTATTGACGGCGCCGAGCTCGGCGAACTGACCCAGCTTCTTGCGAAGATCAGGCCTGCGGTGGAGGCGTCCAAGGACGCGCCCGGCGATCACACATCGAAGAACAAGGATTTCGTGCAGCAGGTGGCGATTGCCAACGCCAAGCTGGCGGCGGAGAACCTGACCAAGACGAGCGACGTCCTTCGCGATCTCGTCGCCACGAAGCAGCTGAAAATCGTGTCGGCCATGCACGACATCGCGACGGGCCGCGTCACGTTCATGGAGTGACTGCAAGATGGCCGAAGCGGCTCGACTAGTTTAGGAAGAAGCAAAGCCCCGAGAACCCGCCCATGTCCCTCCTCCTCCCCTTCTGGCAGCGCCTTCTCATCACCATCGTTGCGATGCTGGCCGTGAGCTATCTCGTGGGCCTGGCGTGGCAGGCGATTTTCAGCTTTCCGCTGCCGAGTTACGTTGGCGGCGTTGTCGGCGGGCTCACCGCAATACCCGTTTGGGACTTCCTGAGGAGGGTACGTCCGCGCGACATTTAGCTGGCGCACGAGCAGTTGTTTGATGGCGCCTTGCGACTCCCTGCGGGGAGCCGGCCGGAGCACCCCTTGACGTCATCCGGCGAAGGCCGGGATCTGCCCAGGCCCGTTGTTGAAAGAATAGCCCGATGCTTGGATGGCTCCCCGCCTGCGTGGGGATGACGGTTGCGGGCGCGGTTTGCAGCGGAGGTCTGCACCCATGCGAACAGTCCTCATCACAGGAACATCTTCCGGCATCGGCCTTGCGACGTCGGTCGAACTCGCGAAGCGCGGCTGGAGCGTCGTGGCGACGATGCGCGACCTCTCAAAGCGCGGCGAACTCGATCGTCAATTGCAGTCGGCGGGCGTTAGCGATCGGGTCAGGGTGACGCAGCTGGACGTGACCGACAGCCAGTCGATCGATGCGCTCGTCGCGGGCCTCGACCTTCCCAACCGGCCGCTCGATGGCGTTGTCCACAATGCCGGCATCGGGGCCGGCGGCGCCTTCGAAGATCTGGACGACACGCTGTTCCGCCGCGTCATGGAGACCAATTTCTTCGGCGTGCTGGCACTCACGCGGCGGTTGTTGCCGACGTTTCGCGCGCAGCGGCATGGCCGCATCGTGATCATTTCCAGCGAAACTGCGTTCGCCGGTCAGCCGGCTATTTCGCCTTACGTCGCTTCGAAATGGGCGGCCGAGGGATGGGCGGAATCGCTCGCGTACGAACTCGAGCCGTTCAACATTCAAATCAGTCTCATCGAGCCGGGGGCGTCGCGCACGAACATCTGGAAGAGCTCGCCGCGGATCATTCCGGAGAAAAGCGTTTACCGGCCGCTGATGGAGCGCCTGAATGTTGCGGTCGAAGAGCACGTGGCGAGAACCGCAAGCGATCCTCGGGACGTTGCCAAAGTCGTCGCGACGGCTCTCGAAGCGGAGCATCCTCGATTTCGCTACACCGCCGGTCTCACCGCAAAAATGGAACATTTCATGCGGGGCAAAGTGCCGACCAGCATCGTGCGCAAGATCGGCAGCTGGTATTTGGGCCTCAGCCAAGTTCGCTGGTAGGAGTCTTTGCTGGCGCGTTGCGACTCCCTGCGGGGAGCCGGCCGCAACGCGCGTGCAAACGGGAGAAACAACATGACCTTCGATTACTGGATCGGCGCCGGCGTGCTGATCGCGACGGCAGCGACGGATGCCGCCTACGTGATGTTCACGTCGTCGGTCGTCTCCAAGAGGGCGTTCGCGGCGGCGAACTGGAGCGGCATCTGGTACATGCTCTCGTCGTTCGCGGTCATCAGCTATACGAACAATTGGATTTATGTCGGCTTCGCGATCGTCGGCTCGTGGATCGGCGCCTTCCTGACGCTCAAATACTTCAACCGTGAACCGAGCCATCCGCCGGCTCCATTGAGACCTTCCGTCTAGCTCACCGCATGCGGCGGTCGAAGCTCGTGGCTGCTGAATTCGGGCGGGGGGTAAGGCGCGAGTAATGATGTTGGCGATGGTTCGTTCGCGCCGTGCCGATCTGCAATAATATCCGCCCCAGCTCTAGCCCTGGGAGGTCCTATGCGGAACATTTCGCTCAGTCTTGCAATGATCGCCATTCTGGCGCTGCCCACGGCCGTGTGCGCCCAGGACTCGCTGAACGGACAGCTGGAACCGATCCGCGCGCAATACGGGCTTCCGGCACTCGGCGCGGCGGTGGTGAAGGATGGACAGATCATCGCGAGCAGCGTGGTGGGCGTGCGCGTCTATGGCATGGACATTCCCGTGACGCTCGGCGACCGCTTTCACATCGGCTCCGATACGAAAGCGATGACCGCGACGCTCGCCGGAATGATGATCGAACAGGGCAAGCTCCGCTGGGATTCGACGATCGGCGAGGTGCTTGGCCCGGTGCTGCCCGGCCTCATGCCGAAGTTCGCCGCGATCAAGCTCGAGCAGCTTCTGTCGCACACGAGCGGCATTCCGACCGACAACGACGAGATCATGAAGCTCTACTTCAGTCCCGACGCCTACGACTACACGCTCACCGATTATCGCCTGCGCATGATCTCGGCCTGGGGCACGAAGCACGAGCCTATCGTTTCCGAGCACCCGCAGTTTCACTACTCGAACCTCGGCTACATCATAGTCGGTGCGATGATCGAGCGGCTATCGGGCGAGCCGTGGGAAAGGCTGATCATGACGCGCATTTTCGAGCCGCTGGGGCTCAAGTCCGCCGGCCTCGGACCGCAGGCGACGTTCGGAAAATACGATGCTCCGGTCGGTCACGCCGTCGACGACAAGGGCAACATCACGCCGAGGCCGTGGGGTCCCTCCGCTGATGGTCCGGCTCCGGTCGGCCCTGCCGGTATCGTCCACATGAACGTCGATGATTTCGCAACGTGGGCCGGTTGGAACGCAGCGGAAGGCAAGCGCGGCCCCGCGATCGTCAAGCCGGAGACGCTGAAGCGCCTGCATCAGCCTTACATCACGATGGACATCCCGAACCCGAAGCCGGGGACGCCGAAGTCCGGCTCCTATGGGTTCGGCTGGGGTCTCTCGCAGTTCGCGTGGTCGGACAAGCCGCTGCTCACGCACAATGGCTCGAACGGGATGAACCTCGCTTCGATCCTGGTCGATGTCGACAACGACCTAGGGATCGTGGTGATGATGAACTTTCCCGGCGACAAGGCCGACGCCGCGGCGCTCGAGACGATGAAGCAGCTTTACGAGCGGTACGTGAAGGACGGGAAGTCTCAGCCTTCAGCGGCGAAATAAATAAACTCGGCGCCTAAACATACCGCCGTTGACGCGCAGCGTCTGGCCGTTGATCCAGCCGGCTCCGGTCCGGCGAGGAAGCCGACGACCGCGGCGATGTCCTCCGGCGTGCCGAGCCGTTCGAGCGGCGCCACCTTGGCAATCTGCTGAATGAGCTCGGGCGGCTTGCCCTTCAGGAACATGTCGGTTGCGGTCGGGCCCGGCGCAACCGCGTTGACGGTGATGTTCCGGCCGCGAAGCTCCTTGGCCATGATGCTGGTCATTGTTTCGACGGCGGCTTTGGTGGCGGCGTAGATCCCATAACCCGGCATCAGCGAGCCGACGAGGCTCGTCGAAAAATTGATGATGCGCCCGCCGTTGCGAATCCGCTTCGCAGCCTCGCGCAGTCCGTTGAACGTGCCCCTGAGATTGATCGTGACGAGCTTGTCGAAATCGCTATCGCTGGTATCGGCGATATTGGACTGCAACAGGATGCCAGCATTATTGACCAGCACGTCGACGCCACCAAACTGCGTCTCGGTGGCGTCGAACATCGCGTGCACGGCGGCCGGATCGCTGACGTCGGCCTTGAATGCGGAGGCGCGGCCGCCCGATTCCACAATCGTCCTGACAAGCGCCTCGGCCGGCCCGGCGCTTCGCGCGTAGTTCACGAGGACGGCGAAACCATCGCCCGCAAGGCGCTCAGCGATCGCCTTCCCGATGCCGCGCGACGCGCCCGTGACAATTGCAACTTTGCCTTCAGAGGTGCTCATCTCAATGCTCCGGACCGGAGCGCCGCAGGCGAGAAAACCCTTCCGAGATCGAAGAAAAAGCCCGGACCAGGCGGCTACTTTCCGTGCTCGCGCTTGTACTGCCGGATGTCCTCCGCAGTAACTTCCGTAGAATTCCCTAAAGCTTTGATGCAACCCTCACTCAAGGTATGGCGATGCGACCGCATGCATGATTTGAGAGCTTGGGTTCCAACCTTGTGCTGGCTGCAGTAGGAGGCGTAATCGCTGCTACATCCTTCTTTTACCGCCTTACTGACGGCAAGGCATTCGCCTGTAGAAAAGGCAAGCACCACCGCCGCCAGAATCGCGACCCTTGGCATAGTCATCTCCTTGAAATACCCCATCCATTAACGTTGACTGCGCCGCTCAGTTCCGTCAAGAGTCCACCGGCGTCATTGACGCGCGGCAGATGTGAAACAGTCTGGGGAGTGATTTCCTCCGCAGAATGACTTTTGCTCGGCGCCGTGCTAGTCGGGCAGCGCTAAAGATCGCCATAGCTTATTTTCAGACGGGGTGGGGCGCGAAGATATTTTCGCGCGGGGGGTTCCGATGGAAACGATCCCAAGGTCTTGGGCGTCGAGGCTGATCAGAAATCCGGTCGCCATAAGTGGTCTCGAGGTGCGATGGCGGCTGCGTCCAGCGATGCCAGATGTGCGTAGCGCCATTCATCGCCGGCTCGGCATTGGCCAGCATGACGAAGACGCTGCCGATGGCGCCGATGACCGCTGCCGGGGCGGACGCGGCGGGGCGACCGGTGAAAGAGCGTTGTTCGGGAACGTCGGAAAACGAAGGCGACGGAAAAGGCGAAGGGAGAGATTATGACACAACTTGCGAGCCGCTTCTTCGGAAGCGCAATCATCTACGCCGTGCTCGGCATGTCGCTCGGACTGGTAATGGGGATAACCCAGGACCATTCGCAAATGCCGACGCATGCGCACCTGATGCTGCTCGGCTGGGTGAGTTTCGCGATCTTTGGAGTCTTCTACCAAATGTTCCCGGCCGCCGCCCCAAACCGGCTAGCGCAAGTGCATTTCTGGCTGGCGCAAGCGAGCCTCATCGTCATGCTTATTGGACTATTCCTGATCTTCAGCGGACAACGCAGCGCCGACCCGATCGCGGCCATCGGCTCGATCGGGATGCTGGCATCGATGATCTTGTTCGGCGTCATCGCGTGGCCGGTGGTGAAGAGGGCTTCGATTTAGCTGCTCAACTCCACGGCGCTAAGTTAAGGCTGAGCTAAGCTCAGCGTTTAGCCAGCTTGCTTATTGCCGCTTCCACGGGCCGCTGCTGGCCATGTGCGCGCCGCTTTCTGCGTCGTCCAGTATTTTTCGCAGCGGCAGACGCATCGCGTGATTTTTAATGACCTCGGCGCGACCCGCGGCGGCTATGGCGTCTCGCTCCGATGGATTGGCTAGATAGTAATTCACCAGGCGGCCGATCTCTCCCGGATCATCGGGGTCGTAATAGACGAAATGCTTGCGATGCTCGAACGGCTCCATGTTGCAATAGGCGGATGGATGATCGAGACGAGGCGTTCAAAAGAAACGTTCCGCAGGCCATGACCTCGGTGACTTTTGTAACGAGCAATCGAGACAAGGCCGGGAGGTTGACGAAGATCTTCGTCGAGCAATAGGCGTCGGCCAATAAGTCAAACGACGTGCGCACATGGGGTGAGGAAACGGACTGCATGTGGACGATAGGGTAACCGACCTTGCCGATGTATTCGGCGCGTTTGCGATACATCGTCCGGAGAAACGCCGCGTCGTGGACGACTTTCACGGGCTTCGGACGAAAAATGCCGGTGTCCACCCCGAACGGCAGCCACTGGCCGCCGAATTCTTCGGCATCTTGAATCGCCGTTCAGCGCATCCATCGTTGCCAGGATGCCGGCGACACAATCGTCGATATGGATGAAGTCTCGCATCTGAAGGTCGCTACCCCAGACCGTCATCGAAGAATCGTTCCTGCATTCGATTGCACGCTTGCAAATGCTTGGGAACGGATACGCATCGTCCTGATCTTCGCCGTAGCCTGAAAACGGGCGGTAGACAGCGGACTCGATCCCGTGCCTCTCATAAGCGAGCAGAACCAGATACTCGTCGGTCAGCTTTGCCCAGCCATCGGTCAGATCCGGCATTCCGATATCCGACTCGAACGAGATCATGTCTTCCGTGAGAAGCTCGAAATGATCGTGCCTTTGATGTTTGATCGGATAGGCCGCGCTGGATGACAGGTAGACGCATTTCTTAGGCCGCACCGCTTTTGCCCATTGCCAGAAGGCGGCGTCTATCGACAAATCTTCGGCAACCGAGAGCGGTTGCTTTTCAATCATCAGCCTTCCGCCCACCAACGCGGCCAAGTGGAAGGCATAATCAAAATCCGTATCGCGCACGCGTGCAAACCAGGACCGGCAGTCCTCATGCGCGAATTTAAAATTCGAGTAGCTCCGCGGATCGAAGAGCGGCCAGCCAGCTGCTGGGTCCTTGGCGCCCGTGTAGGGGGCAAGATTATCGACAACGTGTACCTCGTACCCGGCATCTAGAAGCGCTTTCACGAGGTGTCTGCCGGCAAATCCAGCGCCGCCCGTCACGACTGCTTTACGCATGTGGACGACATCCTCGATGGGGTTCAAAAAGCGAAGCCGCAGACTGAGCGGCGGCTAAACTGAGGTGATTGAAAGTCTGAGCCGCTAAAGCGGCGCGGGACCGATGTTCGCACCGCAAAAGGATCGCGGTCCCGGCGCCTTGCTGCGAGACGAATTCGCAAGCGTGCCGCGCGCCGACATCGCTGCGACACGCTTTGAACCGGGCGATTTAGATTTTCAAGTGCGGCGCGCCTGTTGAGGGCGGCCAGCAGGCAGTTTCACGCGCCATCAAAACCCCGATCACAATTCAAATTCCGGGCTGGGGGACCGCCCGAAAACGTCTTATCTCTGAATTGCAACCTCGTTAGTCCACGCACAAGAGATACGTGCGAAATCCAGTACAAGGAGGAACCAAATGACTAAGGCGAAAACCAAATCGGAAGCGAAACCCGCTCAAGAGGCAAGCCCCAGTCCCAAGTCGAAACCCATGCCGGCGGGCATGCACACCGTCACACCGCATATCATCTGCGCCGGCGCGGCCGAGGCGATCGAATTCTATCATTCGGCGCCACGGAAATGTTCCGGCTGCCGGGCCCGGACGGCAAGCTGATGCACGGCTCAATCAGGATCGGCGACTCGGCGGTGATGCTCGCCGAGGAGAACGAGAAGCACGGCATCTTCGGACCGAAACGTCTCAACGGCTCCCCGGTCATCATCCATCTTTACGTTGAGGACGCCGATGCGTTCGTGGCGCGTGCTGCTGAAGCCGGCGCCAACGTGACGATGCCGGTCGCGGAAATGTTTTGGGGCGATCGTTACGGAAGGCTGCAAGACCCGTTCGGCCACATGTGGTCGGTCTCGACGCACGTGCGTGACGTGACACCGGACGAAATGAAACAGGCCGTGCAATCGATGAAAGGCTGACGCTTTCGCGCCGATAAGACGCAGCGTCAGCGCAGCCGATAGCAATTCTGGAAGATGGGGCGCTCGCGCGTCGCGTCATAACCCGCGAGGCACTGCACGAAATGCGTTTCACCCGGCTTCTTGAACAAGATGAGGCTCGAGCGGCTGTCGCAATTGCTGGCGTAGCCCGCGATTTCCCAGCCGGATTTCAGAAGGTGTTCAATGCTGATCGCTTCTTCGCCGGGTTTACCTTGTGCGCCTACCGGGCCGGCGAGCACGAGCGTCGCGGCCGAGAACGCGGCAAATGCGATAGTGCTGCGAAACCTTAGCGTCATCGTACGGCTCCTTCAACGGTGGGGTCCACCTCGAGGCACACGATTAGCTCTCGATCGCGAGCGCTCCGGAGCCATTCTGACTCGGCTCGCGGGCCGGCGCCATGTGGAAACCGATCATCGCCGCAACCGCCGCCTGCCACGGCAGCAATAGGACGGCACCGTTGTCATAATTGTTGGTCAACGGCAGAAGCAGCCCGAACAGCGCGCCCGTTGAAGTGATCATGGCCGCCGCTGAACCTCTCCGCAGCTTAAGCGTGAACGATGCCGCCCCGGCCCAGGTAATAAAAGCGCCGACAGCGCCGGCGGCAAAGCCGCTGAGATATGGTTTCCACACGGCGATATTCGGCGCGCCGTCGAGCCATGGCCGATCAAGTTGCAGAGCCAGATTTACCGCCGCCTCCCAGCCGATCCAGGTCGCAAGCACCGCTGTCGCGACCGCCGCCCAGGATCGATTACCCCAGCGCCAGACTGCAAAACCGATGACCAGACCGAACCAGACGCCCGTCATCACCATGTAGATGCCGGGGTGCGGGGCGTCGCCGTAACCGAAACCCAGAAGGGTCATTCCAAGCATGCCGGAGATGGCGCCCAGCGCCGCAAGTATGAAGGAGGGATGAAGATGCGCGGTCATATGCGTCGCTCGCTGATGAACTGGCAGCCCCAGCTCTTGCTGCTCCTTAACCATGGCGGCAGCAGGTCGAAAGCACGGCGGCCTCCGGCGAATAGCGAATTACGTTGACCCTACGTTAAGGCACCTCGGGATAAGGATGATACCCAACCGGATTGGGTACAATGGTGTTTGCGTTGTCGGGTCAGACCGAAGCTTCGGGTGAATGCGAGCCGGCTCCCTCGAGCGGCCCCAGCAGACTCTCGCCCCGAATCCATCTCAGCGCCATCATCGCCTTCGCCTGCTACGCCGTCGGCGCGGCGATTTGTGTGCTCGCCTCTCCGGCGACGCTTGCCGATTTGCTCGCCGGCGGCACCGGGCCATACGTGCAGCTCTTTGCGATGGCCGCCTTTATCGTCGTCGTTGCCGCTCTTCAGCGTCACATGGGAATTTCACTGCGCGCCAGTCAAACCAAAACGCCCGGTGAACTGTGCACGACCGGGCCATTCAAATACGCGCGCAACCCGATCTACCTAGCATTCATCATCCCACTCGCGGCGCTTGGATACTTTTCTGTGTGGGCGGCGGCGATCTCGATCGGGCTCTATTAGGTTTCGAACGCCGCGCCGAACTTGCTTCGAAGTACACGCTCTTCGTTGCGAAGCACGAACGTCGTGATAGCCAGCACATGCAGCCGCATGCCGCGTTGAATTCTCATTTAGGCTCGCGGCGAGTGCTGGAACCGGCTCAGTCGTGGAGGCGTTAGAAGAACAGGGCGTACATAAACCCTTGCGTATTCTGCAACCCTTGACGGGAGGAAATCATGAAACTGGTAGTACTCGGGATTTGTCTTACCGCGCTCGCACTTGGCGCCTGCCGCCGGGAATCACCGGAATATCAGCCGATGAAGCTCGGATCGACAGCTCAGCATTCTGTTCAGCAATAATGAGTTTAAGCTGACGTCGGAACGGCCGCGCCGAATGCGAAAGCGATTTAATTCGGCGCGCGCCGTTGCACTCAGTTTCAGTCGTAGACGTACGTCACCATGAACGTGCGGTCGGCCACGTTCGAGCCGGCCGGCGGAATTGGATAGCTCGTTTGCCGGGCCGCAAAGACGACGTCCTGACTGAGGGTCGGATCTTTGGCGCCGACAAGCAGCTTCACCTCGACGACATTACCGCTTTCCGACAGCAGGATGCGGACGGTCACCCGCCCGTTCACATTATTCAGCTGCGGCATCGTCTGCTGCAAAGCCTGGATCACGGCGCGCGCAAACGCATCGTTGAGACCCGAGCGCGTGATACCAGCGGGCCGTTGGAACGCTGCCGAATGGCCGCCGGGAAATGACGGCTCGCGCATCATACTCGATGGCTGCGAAAGATCGAGCGACGACATCTTCTTTTGCTGCTTCTTCGGCGCAGGTTTGCTGGCGCTCGACTTTTTCGGCCTCGACTCGGCCTTAGGCTTGGGCTTGTTCTCGCTCATCATCTTCGCCGGATTTTGATCATCGAGAGAAAACAAGTCCGGCGCGTTTTCGTCGATCTTCGGTTCCTCTAGCTTGGCAACCTGCTGTTCAGCCGGCTGCGGCTTCTCAGGTTCAGGCGAAGGCTTTGCTTCAGGCGTCGGCTCGGGCGGCGTCGGAACGTCAGGTTGCGGCTGCTGCTGCGCCTGCGGCTCAGGTGGCTTCTGCGCTTCACGCGGCGGCGGCTGTGGGGCAACTGGAGGGGGCGCGGGCGGATTGTCCGCCGGGACGGGAACCATGCTTCGGCTCTGCAGATCGGCTTCTGTTACCAGCGACACGCTGATACCCTTGTCGTCGCCCGTCGGATCGCCGAGGTGGCGAGGCTCGCTTGTGATTGCTCCAATGAAAAACGAGGCGTGGAACACAGCTGCGCACGCCAGCGCAATCCAGAAGTTGCGTTCGCGCGTGTTTGACGGGCCCCAGCGCACGGAGCCCGCGGTTGTAAGATCAGCTGTTTCCCCCATCCTCTCGGTGCTCATCCCGCAGCTCGATCCGAACGGCCAAAGTTTTACTACGGTTGGCGCGCCCTGGACCAGGAATGATAAATCAGCGGCAAAAAAACGCCGAACCGCCCCGGTTCATCGCGTTTCTATGCGCTTTGAAGTCGCGTTTATGGAGTGATTCGCGTTTGACGCGTGTCCAATAGAATTATTGCGAGGCCCGCACATGCCGAGAAATCGTGCTCAGACGTCGACCCGAAAGAGCCCCGGAGACAAGACGGCGAAAAGCGGAACCATTCGGGCCGGCATCGGCGGCTGGACGTTCGAGCCCTGGCGTGGAGTTTTCTACCCCGACAAGCTCGCACACTCGAAGGAACTGCACTACGCGAGCCGACAACTTCCCAGCATCGAAGTCAACGGCACCTACTATCGCACGCAAAAGCCGGCGACATTTGCCAGCTGGGCCAGCGAAGCACCCGACGACTTCATGTTCTCCATCAAGGGCCCGCGTTATGCCACGAACCGGCGCGTGCTGGCGGAAGCCGGGAGACTTGATCAAGCGATTTTTCGACTTCGGCGTCACTGAACTCGGCGACCAGCTCGGCCCGATACTCTGGCAATTCGCGCCAACGAAGAAGTTCATGGCATCCGACTTCGGAGCTTTTCTCGACCTGCTTCCCGAGGCGTTCGACGGCCGCAAGCTGAGCCACGCCATCGAGGTGCGTCATGACTTCGTTCTGCACGCCGGAGTTTATCGATCTCGCCGGCCGAAAATCCGTCGCGGTCGTTTTTGCCGACCACGCCACGTATCCGGCGATCGCCGACGCTACCGGTGATTTCGTCTACGCCCGCCTGCAAACAGGTGAGGATAAAATACCAACTGCATATAAGCCGGACGCACTCAAACGATGGGCGGCGCGCGCAAAGACATGGGCCTCAGGTAGCGTGCCAGACGATCTTCCGGTCATCGATCCGAAGACAAAGCCACAGCGGCGGCCACGCGATGTGTTCGTCTACTTCATTCATGAAGGCAAGGTGCGCGCGCCGGCTGCAGCAATGGCTTTCATGAAAATAATTGAAGGGTCCACGAAGGCCGGAAAGCCTGCTAAGTAGCGGAAGTAATCGCGCTATTCCAAACGGAACAGACGCTGAGAAGATCGAGGTTCACAGAGGCCCAGGCCCGTCGGTGCGCCGCTGTCGAAAGATCCTCTGAGGTGTCTCTTATGCTTACGAATTTCGAAGTCTTGCTTTATGCGTCGTCGCTAATCGTGGTGCTGCCGATCGCAATCTATTCCTTGCTCTCCGGCTCCAAGGCACCCGAAGGAACGTGGGTTGCAAAATATTATGCGGCCGAGAAATATCTTGGCCTGACCGGCAACGTGTTCCTGCTCGCGATCTGCGCCAATGGACTCGTGAAGCTGGGGTTGCATTTCGGATTCATCGATCCGGCCCTCGTCGACAGCCTCGACCTGCTTGTCGGCATCCCGTTCATGGCACTGCTCGTGCTGTACCTCGGTCTCTGGGTAAGGGCGTTCTTAAAGGTTCGCCGGAATGCGAATGGGGAGACGCGTCCGTAACGAGGCATCTCGTCGGCGCAGAAATCTACTGTTCATTTCGCTTTCTGGTCAGAACTCGGCTGCGCTGCCGCGTCCTGGTCATCGAGATTGAGACAGACGGAATTGATGCAATAGCGTTTCCCGCTCTCCGTCGGGCCGTCATCGAATACGTGACCCAGGTGCGAACCACAACGCGCGCAGGTGATCTCCGTGCGCACCATCCCATGCGAGTTATCAGTGTGATATTCGACTGCGCCGGGGAGCGCCTGATCGAACGATGGCCACCCGGTACCGGAATCGAACTTCGCATCGGATGAAAAGAGCGGATTGCCACAAGCGGCACACGTGAATGTCCCGTCGCCTTCCGCGTGCAGATATTCACCCGAGAACGGCGGCTCGGTTCCCTTCTCACGCAGCACGCGATACTGCTCGGGCGTCAGCGCTTTGCGCCAGCCCTCTTCGTCCATCGGCATCGGCTTTTTATCCATGTTTCGTTATATCGGCCAACTCTGTGCAGCCTTCAAGGGCAGATGAAGGTCAATGGCTGGGACGCTCCGCTAGCGCCACGTAGAGTAAGCCTACCAGCCGCGCCCAGGCCGGACGTAGCGCCTGGGGTAGCCCCTACGATAAACTACGCCGTAACGAGGCGCAGGATAGTAGCCGTAGCCGCTCGGCCCGCCCCAACGTATCAGGTATTCCAAATCATTATGGCTGACGCGACCGGCCCTGGCATCGGCGCGGGCGTGTTCGACGTCAAAGATTGTGTCCGCATTGGCACTGCCCGCGGCGAGCGCCGCAGCCCACAAGGCCCGCAGCAAACATGATGGTGAGTTTCATTGATGTTCCTGTTCTACGCGGAACCGTAACCGGTTTCACGCCAATCAATTCTGCGAGGACTACGCATACGGCAAGGCTTTCGTTTCCAAGTGCCTGCGTCTGAGTGATCTCGAAGTCATCTCAGTCGTTCCGGCCGTATCGATGGTCGCGATCGTCGTCCTCGTCGTTGTGAAGCCGTTCTAGTCGTTTGCGTGCGTGACGCCCCGCCGGCAAAATTAGCTCGGCGCTTCGGTTGCCAACTTCCCGGCTGCGAGACCACCCGGGCGGCACTCGCGGCCCCCGAGAGGCCGAAAAGGCCTGCAGCGAGACCACCGAAAAGCGCACGATAGAGCGCCACGACCGGGCCGGCAACCTGCGGCCCGCTGCTGAAACTTGGCCACGGCCGCTCGTTAATATAGAGCGGTTCGGCGAACCGGCTTGCACGAGCTAAAGACATGGTGATCAACTTGCTTTTATGCGTTCATACCGGTCAGATTGCCGCCGTCCCGGGCGCAGCGCTCAATCGGGAAAGCAACCAATAAAGAGTAAAATGGATATGTCTCGAACCTCCTTAGCCTTCTTGATAGCCAGCCTTGCCCTGTGGCCACTCGCCGCGACTGCCGCCGATGTCCCGTTCGCCGGGACGTGGGCCACTGACGTCCAGCAATGCGGCAACGACCAGAGCTGCCGAAAATCCTCCGCTCGTTCTTACCGAGACGACGTATGATCAGGGAGAAGCCCACTGCGCACTGTCTTCGGTCAACGAAGACGCCGGCGCGTGGAAGGCAAACGCCAAGTGCTCGGTCGAAGGCGACGAGCAGGAGGGGACGTTCACGTTCGTGGTCGATGGCGACAAGCTGACCATTCGCGATGATTCCGGCGAGCGAAGTCTTTCGCGCTGTCCTTAGCCGCAGGACTGACCTGAGGCGCGACCATCGAAGCCTCAGTGGGCGGCGGCGTGCTCGTCGCGAGCTTTCCGAGGTTTTCGAGACCCTTCTCGAACATGTCACCGACCATCTTGTCGCCGTTGATGAGAATGCACATGGCGCGCACGAAGAACGGCCGGTCGCCCGTCATCGACCACGTCACATTGGTGCCCGCGCCTTCGGGTTTCAGCTGGAATTCGGCAACGCTCGTGTTGGCGAACGGCTTTGCAAAATCGATGTTCATCTTCACGTAGTCGTCGGGCTTGCTTTCGACGATCGTCATCTTGCCTTCGCCGACCTCGTTATTGCCGGACCACGAGAATACTGCACCGGTGCCGGCTTGAGGCCCTTCGAACGTTGCCTTGGCATTGGGATCGAGCTTCGCCCAGGGCGACCAGTCCTGCCATTTGTGCAAATCGTTGACGTACGGGAACACTGCAGAGGGCGGCGCTGCGATCGTAGCGGATCGCGTAACGGTGCCGACTGCCGGCTGCAGAGCGACGTATCCCGCGAACGCAAGCACAATCACGAGGAGCGCGAGTGCAATTTTCTTCAGCATGACGGACCTTTTCCTGGAAAGTGGAATTCGCTGTCCGACGAGTGAGGGCGCCCGGACCTATACGCCTGTCCGATACGCGCGCCAGATGCGCCGCGGAGCTGTGTCAGATTTGCGGTTCGCCGCGCACGGAAAGGACACGCCGCCATTCGCCGAATGCCGTATTAGCGCGGCGCATCACGCAAACACCACGAAAAACATCGCTTTGCGGATTTAAAAGTATCATCGCGATAACCAAACACTCTTAAGCCGGCCACGCGATCGAGCCGTGCGGGCTTTGCGAACCGCGGGCGCGGGTTTAGATTATTCATCGGGCAGCACTGACGAGCCGTGAAGGAACTCGCTTTCGTGTCCTCGTATCGTTCACACTTGTTTGTGTTTGCCGCCATCGCGCTGGCGCACTGCGTGACGCCTGGGTTTGCATCCGACGAGCGCAAAGACGTCAGCGAGAACGACCGCTGCCGCTTCGACCACTACTCCCGCAATGACGATGGACACGTTCCTCGACCGCCTGATGATGGCCGAGTCCGGAGGCAACGTCTTTGCGAACAATCCCAGATCGACGGCTCTCGGCCCGTATCAGTTCATTGCGGCGACGTGGCTCGAGATCGTGAACGCGTCCTTCGCCGACAAGACGGCGAAGCTGAAGCCGAAAGAGATACTTGATCTCAGAACCGAGCCGGTTTTCGCGCGCCAAGTCGCAACGGCCTATTCGCAATCGAACGCGGCCTATCTCGTTGCCAACGGCGCCAAGGCGACGTTCGCCAATCTGCGGCTCGCCTTCCTGGTCGGCCCCCGCGGCGCGGCGCGCGTGCTTTCGGCAAAGCCCGAGACACTCGTCGCTACACTGCTCGGGCCGGTCGTCATCAACGCCAATCCCTTCATGTCAGGGATGACTGCGGCGGGCCTCATCTCGCGTGCGGAACGCGACATCGCCGCAGAACCCGGATCAGTTGCCGGCATCGATCCAGATTCCGAGGCCATCAAGTCCGCGAAGCGGCACGCTCATGCGGCGCCCAAGATCGCGGTTGCGTGCAATCTCAAGCGGCCGAGCTGCCGGCGCTGGCTCGCGCTCGCAACGCGACGGGCGGCACGGGAGTAAGCAAGCCAGTCGAGACTAGGCCGTTCGAAAACATCAGAGAATGCATAAGCCGGACGGCGTCGTCGCCTCGTCTGCGCCACGTTGGACGCCGAATCTGTTAGACAGGGAGAATAATTCGGCGAGCGCGTCTGACTGTTGTTGTCGCGCTCATCGCTGAAGCAACGACGGAGCGCATCATGTCGGACCGGACTCAACTGGCCATCGGCCGCAATTCAATCTCGGTGCCGCGGCTGACGAAACGGGCCATCGAGGCCGGGATCGCGACGGCGCTCACGGCGTTCGTCGCTCTCGATCATTCTCGTCTTGAACAACGTGTTGACCGGACGCGGCGGCTGGATCGACGGCCTCGACGTCTGGTGGTCATTCATTCGCAAGCCGGCGATCCTTGGCACAATGTTTTTGACGGCTCTCGTGACGGCGATGTTCCTCTCCTGGCAGCGCGACCAGGACATCAAGCGCTGACATCCTTAAATTTCGCCGGCGGACAGCTTTCACCCGGCAATCAATAAAAACGGCGGGGCTTGCGCCTCGCCGTCGTGATACTTCGAAAAAAATTGGCTCGCCTGCCGGTTAGCTCTTCAGCCCCTTATTGCAAAGGCTGTAGTAACCGCCGCCTTTTTGAATCCACCTTAATCCACCATTGCCATTTGAAGCCTTATTGGCGTGGTACTGATCGAGGCACGTGTGCATGCGCGCCTTGCCTGCAGATTCCTTGGCGTATTTCGGATCGATGGCTTTCGGGAAAACGGCACCCGAAGGGGCCGTCGTGGTCGCCGCGGCTGTTCCGGTTGACGGCTTTACGACCGGCTTGTCGTCCGCTGCAGCAGCGCCGCTGCCGCACTCCTGCTTGCGATAATTCGTTCCAGTTCAAGCCGTTCAACGTGCCGGCCGACTTGGCGGCGTTGTACTTGACGCTGCACTCTTTGGCCGACAGCGCGAAGCTCGGACTGGCGGTCAGGACAGCAATGGCTGCAAGAGCGCCGAGCGTTGCCGCTGGGACCAAAATGCGTTTAATCATCTCAATTCTCCTCGAAAGGCGCGATGCAAGCCACCGGAACGGAGTGGCGCCATGGATTGGCTAGTGGACGTAACGTGTTCGTTCTACTCCCGGCTGCCCCTTGGAATAAAGATATAGAAGGCGGGCTGTCCTGGTTAAACGCAAAGGATTTTTGCTTAACAACTCCAAAAGAAACCGGGAGGACCAATGCGAGGAATTGCCCTGCGGTGTGGCCATCTTTCTCTGTCAGCGGTGTTGCTGGCCATCGCCATCGGCGGGAGGAGTGCGGGCGCCGAGCCGCCTGATAAGGCCGTGGCAGCGGCGCGAGCCGCTGTCAGTAAATTGACGCCGAGGGATGCCGGTGGTCGGTACGGACAGGCGTTAGGCGCCATCGAAGTCTGCGTCGGCACTATAATTGACCGAAAAGGCTTCCGCACTCGGTTCGGTCTATGCGGGCGCCGATCTTGAAGCATTCAAAACGCAAAGCGCAAAAATCTACGATGCCTGGATCAAGGTGAAGCACTGCGTACGGCAGGATGACCCGAACCAATGCAAAGTCATCATCGATGAGAGCTGCACCGCGGCCATCGCCGAGATAGGACCATCCGGAACCGCGCTGCCGGATCTGCTGGAAGTGCCTCAGCGCTAAGGGTCTGCCGGACGCTTCGAAGCGTCCGATTTGGCCCAATCGCCTGAAAATCCTCGCTGCCCATTGATCCGTGCTTGCATTGCGCATTATGGCCGGGTGGCAATGAGGAGTGTTTTGTGGCGGATCTGTCGAAACTGAGCGTCGGGCTGACGGGTTCAGCGACCTCGCTCGTCACAAATGAGCGCCTGGCGACCGCGGTCGGCAGCGGTGACGTTCCGGTATTTGCGAGTCCGATGCTGATCGCCCTGATGGAGGCGGCAGCGGTCGACTGCATCGAAGCATATCTTCCCGAAAACCACCAAAGTCTCGGCGTTCATCTCGATGTTGTTCATTCGGCGCCGACCCCCCTCGGTTTCACCGTCACCGCGACGGCAACGCTCGAAGCGGTCGACGGCCGAAAACTGACGTTCAAAGTCAATGCTCATGATGGTGTCGAAAGCATCGGATCGGGCACGCACACGCGCGTCGTCGTCGACACGCCGCGATTTATGGCTCGCCTCGCGGCCAAATCTCTGCCACGGCAATAAGCAAAGCAGGCGATCCATCGAACCGCCATCTGCAGGAACATATGCTTTGGCCGGCCTCCGTGGCGAACCGTTCTGGAGTCCTTATCCAATGCGATTGGTCATTGCGCTGAGCGCCCTTCTGATATCGCTGGTTCCAGGCTCACCGGCACTTCATGCCGCGACCTGCACGGCTAAGGATTTCGCCGCCGCCGTCGACCAGTCGGGTGCGAGCCTGCGTGCCATGACGCTCGAGGCGCAGCCCAAGCTGCAAGAACTCATGCGCCGCTACAAGGCCGTGAAAAAGCTTGGCGACGACTACGAGAACTCGGCTCTCGACGCGATCCAGAACCCGAAGCTCGCCGCCTTCGACAAGAAGAGTAGTGCCCTGCTCCTGACCGTCGACTCGCTCGGCCGTGTCCCTGACGGCGCTGAACCCGACTGCGCCAAGCTCGAACAGCTGAAATCCGCCGCCGCCGAACTCAACACCGTGATCAAGGCGAAGTCGGATTACATGCTGCAGCGCCTCGACGAAAAAATCGCTGAGGCTGAAAAAAGCGCGGCTCCAGCAAAGCCCGAAGCCAAAGCCGAGACCAAGAAAAAGACCGAGACGGCCGCGCGAACGCCGCCTCGCGGTAGCAAGATCGTCGCCGCCCACATCCGCCCCGGCAAAACCATCGCCGCGCCCGTCGCAGAATTGGTCCGCAAACACGAAGCCGAATGATACGTACGCGGAACCCGACGTCGCGATGAAGCAGCCGGACGCAAATGCGATGCTGCCGCCCCCTGAGGAAGACGGCTTTACGATCGAAGAAATTCGTGATGCGACGCGCGGCTTCTTCGGAACGATCTCGACGAACCTGGCGAGCGTCATCGAGCACTCGTTCAAGCAGTTGGGCCGGCCGACAGCCTACGTTCTCGGCACCGAAGGCGGCGGCGCTTTTCTTGCCGGACTTCGCTTCGGCGAGGGAACCCTCTACATGCGCTCGCTTCCGGGTACGCGGCAGGTCTATTGGCACGGACCTTCGCTCGGAACCGACTTCGGAGCTTCGGGATCACGGACGCTCTTCCTGATCTATCGAATGCAAGATCCCGACGCCTTGTTCCGCAACTTCACCGGCATCGACGGCTCGGCATATTTCGTCGGCGGCGTCGGCGTGACGGTGCTCAAGGGCGGAGATGTCATCATGGCGCCCATCCGCTCAGGCGTCGGCATGCGGCTCGGCGCCAACGTCGGCTATCTGCGCTTCACCGACAGGCCGACGTGGAACCCGTTCTGAGGATGGAAAAGCGAAGGCCCGGCGTCTTGTGCCGGGCCTCGTCTAGATCCACTTTGTCCGAACCGCGTCTTTACCAGTTCTGGCTCGATCCGCCGTAAGCGTACCCATAACCGTCGTTAGCCCGCGGCGTGCGTCGCGAGTAGACGTAATCGCCGTTCTTGCGGCGATAGACCTTCCGCGCGCACGCCATCGGCGTCATAGTAGTAAGCGCCGTTGCGGTTTTTTTTCTTCGTGAACGCCGGCGCATAGGCCGAGCTCGAATCTCCGCCCCAGCTATCTCCCCAGAATCCGCCGCCCTGATTGTAGGCGTACTGCGCCTGGTTTGCTCTGCGGCTGGCAACGGCCGGACCGCGCCAGTGCGGACGCCCAAACACAGTCACTTTAGTTCTCTTCAGGCCGTGCCTCTGCACGAGGTCGTAAAACGTCTTCGCATGACCCGGTGAAAGTCGAATGCATCCGTGCGACGCGGCATAGCCGAGGGATCTCACGTGATATGTTCCATGCACCGCCACGCCGCCATTGATGAAAACGGCGTTGGGCATTGGCGCCATATCGTATTTACGCGAGTACCACATCTTCGCGGTCCATTGCGGATGGAAGGTGCCGGTCGGCGTCGGGTACTCGGCAACTCCGGAAGAGATCGGCCAGCTGTAACGAGCCTCGCCGTTCACGGTGACGACCATCTTCTGTTTTGAAAGATCGATCGATGCGGTCAGCGTCGGCTTCGGAGGCGGCTGCGGCTTGGCGACGACTTGCGGCTGTGCCGCTTCTTTCGCGTCTCCGCCGAAATACGTTGTCGTTCCAGACGCCGTATCTGTTGTCACCGCTGTAGAGTTGGAAGCCGCAGCAGCCGCGGTCTCGGAGTTCGACTTATCAGGCTCAGCCATCGCTTGCATCGACGGGAAGATTGCAAGGCAGGCCGCCGCCAAAACTCGAGCACGCAACATCAGGCTCTCCATACGCAACAGGGGGGATTGAGCCCGAACATAATACGGAGAAAGATGCAGAACTGTTAATGCAAAGGGGAATATTCCTAAGGTGATACTAACGCGCAACGGCTTGTAAAATTGCAAGTGGAAATGCTCGAAACAGTCGGAAGGTGTTTACTCGCAATCGGGACAGCATAATTTTTTACTCGGCGCCGGCTTAACCGGATGCAGATGCATTTTCGAAGCGCTGCAATTCGGAGTTGTTTAAGGAGTGAAATTGGATTTGATGCGGTCATATGCGGCCAGAGCCTGCCCGCGCGCCTCTCGATGATCGACAATCGGCAATGGGTATGACTTCCCGAACTTCACGCCGGCTGAAGCCGCGTCAGCAGTCCAGGGTGCATGAATGACGTCATTCGGTAAGCGCGCCAATTCGGGTATCCAGCGCCGTACATACGCTCCGTCGGCGTCAAACTTTTCGCCTTGAAGAACCGGATTGAATATTCGGAAATAAGGCGCCGCATCCGCACCCGATCCGGCCACCCATTGCCAGCTCGCGGCATTGTTGGCGAGATCGGCATCGACGAGCGTGTCCCAGAACCAAGCCTCGCCTTTCTGCGCAGCGGATGCGAAGATGCTTGCTCAGGAAAGAGGCGGCGATCATGCGAACGCGATTGTGCATGTAGCCGGTCGCCCATAGCTCGCGCATGCCGGCATCGACGATGGGGTACCCGGTCTTGCCGCGTTGCCAGGCTTTGAGGTGCTTCGGGTTTTCCGTCCAATTGAAGGCTGCGAATTCTTTGCGAAACGGCTCGTCCGGCAAGTCAGGCCAACGAAAGAGCAGGCCGTAGGAAAACTCGCGCCAAGCTAGCTCCTTCAGGAACGTCTCGAGCGCGCGATCGGCGCCTTGCGTTTTGCTCGCCGCTTGCGCCGCGGCGCGCCAGCACGCGGCGGGGGCGATTTCGCCGAAGGCAAGATGCGGAGAAAGCTGGGACGTAGCGCGCTTGCCGGGATAATTGCGGTCTTCCGCATAAGACTTGAAGTTCGTCTTCAGAAACGCTGAGAGCCGCTTCCGCGCCCCTTCTTCACCAGGCTCCCAGCCTTCTGCCAAGCCGCTCGACCAGTCCGGCTTGGACGGAATGAGGTCCCAATCTGCGAGGCGATCGGATTTCGGCACCTCTGCCAACGGCTCAAAGCGCTCAGGTGCGGACAGCGGCTTCGCCGGGGTGAAACCATCGCTGAGCTTTCGCCAGAATGGCGTATAGACCGCATAAGCTTCTCCGGCCGCCGTGCGCACGTCTTCGGGTTCTCGAAGCAACCGCCCGCCAAACCGACGGCACATCAAAATTCCCTTTCAGATCATCTTCGAATGCGACGGACCAGGGTTCGTAGCTGCGAGTGAAATAGACGCCTGTTGCTCCCGTCTCAGCGACGATGCGTGGCAGCTCAGCGGCGGTTTCGCCGCGGCGCAGGATCAGTTTGGCACCACGTTTCGCGAGATCGTCCGCCAGCGCGGCGAGACCTTTAGCGAGCCACCAGCGCGACGCGCCGCCCGGCGCCCATCTCCCCGGCATATTATCATCGAGGATATAGAGCGGGATCACCGGCGCGCCCGACCGCGACGCGGCCACCAGCGCCGCATGATCACTGAGCCGCAGATCATTGCGGAACCAAAGGATGATGGGCTTACGGCTCATAAGCGATCCGGCGGAACCGCGTATGGGCGGCACCGGTTAGAGGCGGCTGTATGAGGTCGTAACGGCGTGAAACGCGCGCCGGATCACGCCATAGCGGCAATGCCGCATCAATTGGCGAACAGAAGATCGAAAATCGTCTTCGGCCTGTAGCGCCGTTGCCACTTCTCGCTGCGAGGCGCCTGCTGCCCGCCGAACGGATTCCAGGGCGCCCATGGCTCGCCCGTCTGAGCGCTACTGTAGGGGCGTGACCCGCGCTGGCCGACCACCGCGACGGTCGGCGGACGGAGCTGATATTCGTCTGTCACGCCGTCGACGCTCGCGACTTGCAGTTGGTCGCCGTCCCAGGTCCATGTGGAAACGCGCGCCCCTTGCCGATGCGGCTCAATCGCGATCAGCTTGCCGGCCTGAATGTCGACAATGGCCGCGAGTTCCGTCTCTTCAAAGCCATTCTTGCCGGAAACGCGTCCGCCGGAAAAACGCAGAAGCCCGTAAGTCGCGTGAGGCGGCGGCTGGATTTCCCACGCCAGAAGCTTCGGCAGTCCTACTCCCGTCATTTCGAGCGGTATGCGGATTTGCGGATAGACGTCGCTCGTCGCGAAGTAGTCCTTGCCGTGCTGGACGACGTGCCACTTGTCGATGCCGAGGGACGGCTGCGGCTTGTCGTCGACATCGTCGGCCGGCGCGCCGAGCCGCGTCAGCGCATCGGAGGCGAACTGCCAGCCGGGCTTCAGTTGCAGCACGCGCCTGAAACTGGCGATCGCCGTGTCGGCCTGGCCTTCCGCTTCTGCGATTTCACCACGGGCCCAGAGCGCTTCCGAAGAATTGGGATCAAGCTTTATCGCGGTTTCAACATCTTTGCTTCCGATGTCGAGCTTGCTGTTTTGTTTGTAGACGAAGGCGCGAAATGCAAAAGCGACGGGCGAGCGCGGATCAAGTTCGATGGCGCGGTTGAGGTCGGCGAACGCGTCGTCGGTTGCTTCAGCAATGCCATTGGCTAGGCCGCGCCCCCGATAGGCGGCGCCCGATTTACCGTCGAGTTCGATGGCGCGTGAAAAATCCTTGATGGCAGAGGCCGTATTGCCGGCCAGCAGATAGGCGTAGCCGCGGTCAATGTAGAGTTCCGCATTGTTGACGTCGAACGCGATGGCGCGGGAAAGATCCTCGATGGCTTCGTCGCGTTCGCCGACGGCAATGCGCGCCTCAGCCCGATTGCGATAAGCCGACGCGAAGCGAGCATCGGCGCTGACGGCGCGCGAAAAATCGCGGATCGCGGCATGCGGTTTACCGGTCGCAAGGTGCGCCAGGCCACGCCCGGACAACGGCGGAGCGCTGGCGGGCATCAGCTCGATCGCCTTGGTGAAGTCGGCAATCGCTTCGCCAGGCTTGCCGAGTTTCAGCTTCGCATTGCCGCGATTTGAGTAGGCGGCCGCATAGCCCGGAGCCAGAAGCAGCGCCCGGTCGAAATCCTTCATTGCCTCGCCGAGCTGTCCGATCGACAAAAGAAGGTTGCCGCGGTTGTTGTAGGCAACCGGGTATTCCGGGAAAAGCTCAACGGCGCGATTGTAGTCTTCGAGCGCCAGCTTCGTCTGGCCGAGACGCGTGTTGGCCACGGCGCGATCATTCAGGATCGTGGCGCGCCGGTCATTGGGAAGGCCTGTGTCTTTCAGCGCATCGGTGTACGCTGCAATGGCTTTCGCGATGTCGCCGCCAGCGAGCTCGGCAGCGGCTTGTTCGGCTCCGGGTGGCCGAGGGTTCACATTGTCGGCGGCGCGCGCCTGCCCGGCCAGGACAAGCCAAACAAGCAAAACCTGCGCAACGCGAATTGCCGGCATTTTCATCTACGCTGCGGACCTTTTTGCACGCGGCAGCCCATCGATTCTCCGTCTTGCAATCATAGGGTGCCATTGTGGCCCGGCGGCGGGCAATCACCAAATCGGACGTGTCACCGGTCTTTTACCTATGCGGCAAGCCGCTGACGATGGCGAAAAGGGTATGTCGCCTTGATCGCGGCATACGATTTCAATACGAACCTGAGAACGGGCCAACTCTCAAGGTCCAACGTTTTCCACGGGATGCCCCATGTCGAAGTTGCGAATTGGTCTTCTGACACTCGCCGTCGTCGCTGGCGCCGCCGGACCGGTCCGCGCCGACGAGCCGCCGAGGCACTTCGCCTGCAAATTCGACAAAGGTTACTCCTGGACGTACGAAGCAGGAAAATTCAAGTCGGCGCCGCCCGCCGACCTGTCGTTCGAAATCGCCAGTATCGACCTCGACAAGCAGACCGCCTCGCTCATCATCGGCGGCAAAACGAGCAACACCCTCAAGGCCGTTCGTGCGCTCAACGCCAACACTTTTATCGAAGTCGCCAACGAAGGCTTCTTGTACCTCACGACCATCTATGATCGCGATCCCGCGACAGGCAACTACCCGGCCGTGCATTCGCGCCATTTCGGGCTTTTTGGCCAGCCTATGTTCGCGCAATATGAGGGTCACTGCACGGCAAAGCCCAATTCCTGAACGCTGAAGCCAACTTCCACTCCTAGCTGTGGAAAGCCGAGTTGCCGTTGCAGCGCCGCTGGGGCACAACGATCCGGATGACTTTGCATCTTGTCAAATTGTGCGTCGGCGCCTCCTCGATCGAGGACCTCAGCGAGTGGCAATCGCAGCACCGCCAGCGCAAGCATCGCGACGGTAAGGTCTGTGTCTACCATTCCACTTATCAGTTTCCGAAAAAGCAGGACGAACTGCTCGATGGTGGGTCGCTCTACTGGGTCATTCGTGGCACGATCCTCGTTCGCCAAAGCCTGATCGGCTTCGAACAAGGCACCAAAGAGGACGGCAAGCCTTGCTGCCTTCTTCTGCTGGCGCCGCCTCTGATCCCGGTCCGGCCAACCCCACGGCGGGCCTTCCAAGGATGGCGCTATCTCGAGGCGGCAGACGCGCCGCCAGATCTGAAATCCGGTAAAAAAGATCAGGTGGCATTGATGCCGGTTGCGATGCGCAAAACGCTCGCCAATCTCGGCCTCATCTGAGACCCCAGCCAGCATTTGAGCCGCCGATGTCCCGCGCACCCTTCACGCCAACGATCGCCGCGCTGCCCAAGCTCGTGCCCTTCATCGGCCCGGAGGCCATGGAAAGGACGAGAGGGCGACCGTTTCGCGCCCGACTAGGCGCCAATGAGAGCGTCTTTGGCCCCTCGCCACAGGCGCTGGCGGCGATGCATGAAGCCGTCGATGAGAATTGGAAATATTCAGATCCCGAAAACTACGAGCTTCGTGCAGCGATTGCCGCGCACCACGGCGTGCCGATCGAATGCGTGGTGGTCGGCGAAGGCATCGACGGGCTGTTGGGATTGACGTGCACGCTGTACCTGATGCCGGGAGACGGAGTGGTCACGACCGATGGTGCCTATCCGACGTTTAATTTTCACGTGCTCGCGCATGGCGGAAAGTTGCATCCGGTACCGATGAACGCGTTCCGCGAGGATGTCCCGCGCCTGATCGAGGCCGCCAATGCGACGGGCTCACGCCTGATCTATGTTTCCAATCCAAATAGCCCGATGGGGACGTGGTGGTCTGCAGCCGACATTCAGGGCTTCATCGGCGCGCTGCCGCCGGAAACGATCCTGGTCCTCGATGAGGCCTACTGCGATACGGCGCCTGTCCCAACTTCGCCGCCGATCGACATCTCAAATCCGCAGGTCATCCGCTATCGCACGTTTTCCAAAGCCTACGGGCTGGCCGGCGCGCGCATCGGCTACGCGATCGGCGAGCAAAGTGTGATCGAAGCGTTCGACAAGGTGCGCAATCATTATGGCATCAACCGCGTCGGCCAGCTTGGCGCCCTTGCCGCGCTTCTCGACCAAGAGTATCTAAAACACGCCGTCGGCGAGATCGCCGCAGCACGCGAACGAATTGCTGCTATCGCGGTTGAGAACGGCCTGTCGCCGCTTGCCTCCGCCGCGAATTTCGTCGCGATCCATTGCGGTGAAGATGGCGCGTTTGCCGCCCGCGTCCTTCAGGAGCTGCAGGTGCGCGATGTGTTCGTCCGCAAGCCCATCGCAAAAGGTCTCGACCCGTTTATCCGCGTGTCGTGCGGACGCAACGAGGATCTCGACGTTTTCGCCGAGGCGCTACCGGCGGCGCTCGTCGACGCGCGGCACATGCCATGACGATCGAACGCGATACCGATAGGCTTCGCGCCGATGACAGCGGGACGCGTCGCGGGGATCGGACCGAGATGACATTCACCCCGCGCCAACGCGGCCTCAGCCTTGCCGCAGTCATCGCCGCGTCGTTCGGTGTCGGGCTGTCGTTCGGCGTTGGCTTCCCGTTGACGGCACTGACGTTCGAAGCGTGGCATCAGCCCAAGTGGATGATCGGGCTTGCAGGCGCGTCACCCGCGATCGCGGTACTTGTCGCACTGCCAATTATGCCCAGCCTCGTTGCGCGACTAGGCGCGGTCACGGCTATTGCCGGTGGATGTCTGGCAGGCGCGGTTGGGTTCCTTGCCCTCTATGCCTTCCAATCATCCTGGGCCTGGATCGTCATTCGGCTTCTGATGAGCGCCGGCTTCGCGTTGCCTTGGCTGGCCGGCGAGACGTGGATCAACACCGTCGCGCGCGAAGAAACGCGCGGCCGGGTTATCGCGATCTACGCGATCGCATTTTTTACCGGCTTCTCGACCGGCCCGATCATCCTGCAAACGCTTGGACTTACCGGGCTCTGGCCGTTTCTTGTCGGCGCCGCCGGAACCGCGGTCGCAGGCGTTCCGATCCTTCTTGCGCGACGACTGGCGCCCGAGTTTTGTCACGACGGATCGCGGTCATTCACTTCTGCAATGGGCTTGGCGCCGGCGGCGATGGTCGGTGCCTTCATCGGCGGATTTGCCGAGATCAGCAATCTCTCGCTCATCCCGAATGTTGCGCTCGCAGCCGGCCTGTCGCCGGAGGCGGCTCTAGGGCTCTTGAGCACGATGACAGCCGGCGGTGTGGCGCTGCAGTTTCCGATCGGCTGGCTTTCCGACAAAGTTCCGCGATTTGCCGTGACGATCGCGCTCGCCATCGCCTTCATTGTCCTGGCGCTCGCCCTGCCGACGGCGCTGACGATGCCGCTGGCCGCGATTATCGTCGCGTTTCTGCTCGGTGGCGTCATTCTCGGCTTCTATACGGTCGGCCTGGCGATCGTCGGCGAGCGCGTCGGCGCCAACGATCTCGCGGCCGCGAATGCGGCCTTCCTGGTCATGTATCAAGCAGGCGCCATCATAGGGCCGCTTGTCGCCGGAATCGCGATGACGGCATCGCCTGTCACCGGCTTTGTCGCGACGGTCGTGACGTTAATGGCCGTCTCCGCAATCGTCCTGATGGTGTTCGAAGGGGCCGGGCGGCGCCGTACACAATCCTGACCCGTCGCCTTCGCCGGATCGTGGTTAACAGATTGTTTGCGGGAGTGCGCTAGCCTCCTGGGCAAAGCCCGGGGCTGAACACGGACGTCTCAGCCAGCGGCAGCGCGAGAGTCACGATCATGCGGCCAATCTTGTCGTTCTGTTCCGTTCTAGCCTTTGGCGCGATGACGGCTGCCGCGCTCGTGGCGCTCCTCCCGTGGTTCTCCGGACACGCACCGGAGGGGCTGCAGTCGGCGGTGAACGGCCTGCAGTTCAATTCATTGCTGCTGGGCTTGGTCCTCGGCCTGTCGCTCGGAACGCTTGGTCGATTGAACTGGGCCGACGTCCCGCGCCGGGTCGTGACGTGGTTCCTCGTGCGCGAGCGGCAATTCTTTTATTACTCGCTGATCGCGCTCTGCGCCGGCGTGCTGCTCTACTATTAAGGCGTCTCAGACCAAATTTCTTCTTGCGCCAAGGCCGGGCTCGACCCGGCCATCCAGAGCAGCTTGCCCGCTGTTCCATCGTGTTGCCCTGGATGGCCGCCTCGGGGGCGGCCATGACGTGCGGAAAAGGGGCGGCCTCGTGGACCGCCCCTTCAGTTCGTCAATGAGCCGACTTTATCAGACGGAATAGTACATGTCGTACTCGACCGGGTGCGGGGTCATCTCGTAGCGCATGTTCTCTTCCATGCGCAGCGCGATGTAGGCGTCGATCATGTCGTCGTTCATGACGCCGCCCGCTTTCATGAAGTCGCGGTCTTTGTCGAGGCTGTCGAGAGCCTCGCGAAGCGAACCGGCAACCGTCGGGATCTTCGCGAGTTCGGCCGGCGGCAGATCGTAGAGGTTCTTGTCCATAGCCGGACCGGGGTCGATCTTGTTCTGAATGCCATCCAAGCCGGCCATCAGCATCGAAGTGAATGCGAAGTACGGATTGGCGCCCGGATCGGGGAAGCGGACTTCGACGCGCTTTGCCTTCGGGTTCGTGACGTGAGGGATACGGCACGACGCCGACCGGTTGCGGGCCGAGTAGGCGAGCAACACGGGCGCCTCATAGCCAGGCACAAGCCGCTTGTAGGAGTTCGTCAGCGGGTTAGTGAACGCGTTGATGGCCTTCGCGTGCTTCAGGATGCCGCCAATGTAGTAGAGGCACATCTGCGAAAGGTCGGCGTACTTGTCGCCCGCAAACATCGGCTGACCGCCCTTCCAGATCGACTGGTGGACGTGCATGCCCGAGCCGTTGTCGCCGAAGATCGGCTTCGGCATGAATGTTGCGGTTTTGCCGTAGGCCTGCGCGACGTTGTGCACGACGTATTTGTAGATCTGCATGTGGTCGGCCATCGTGATCATGGGGCCGAACTTGACGCCGAGCTCGTGCTGCGCGGCGGCAACCTCGTGGTGATGCTTTTCGACGATCGACGCCCATCTCGGCCATCACCGAAAGCATTTCGGAACGGATGTCCTGGGCGCTGTCGATCGGCGGCACCGGGAAGTAGCCGCCCTTGACGCGCGGACGGTGGCCGAGGTTGCCCATCTCGATATCGATTCCCGAGTTCGACGGCAGTTCGCTGGAGTTGACTTTGTAGCCGACCGAATACATGTCGGTCGAAAACTTGACGTCATCGAAGATGAAGAACTCTGCTTCCGGACCGAAGACGACTTTGTCACCGAGTCCAAGCGACATCATGTAGGCTTCGGCCTTCTTGGCGATCGAACGCGGGTCGCGTTCGTAAGGCTGGCCGGTCGAAGGCTCGAGCACGTCGCAGAACAGCGCGACTGTCGTCTGCGCGAAGAACGGGTCGACGTGCGCCGTGCTCGGATCGGGCATCAGCGTCATGTCGGACGCTTCGATCGACTTCCAACCGGCAATCGATGAACCGTCGAACGCGTATCCGTCCGAAAACACACCATCGTCAACGCAACCGGCGTCGGCGGTGACATGCTGCAACTTGCCCTTTGTGTCCGTGAACCTAAAATCCACGAACTTGGCTTCCTTGTCCTTGATGAATTTCAGGACGTCACTTGCGTTCTTCATAGACACTCCCCTGTCTAGATATTCTGTTACGACTGACGCGAGCCACCAGACCGGACTCATGACCTCGAGTCCGGCTCATGCGTGCTCCGTATTTAGATTGCATCGCGCCCGGATTCCCCAGTGCGGATGCGGATAGCGTCCTCGATAGACGAGATAAAGATCTTACCGTCGCCGATACGGCCGGTCTTCGCGGCCTTTTGAATGGCCTCGATCGCCTTGTCCAGCATGTCGTCGCTCAAGACGACCTCGATTTTTACCTTCGGCAGGAAATCGACGACGTATTCAGCGCCACGGTAAAGCTCGGTATGGCCCTTCTGACGGCCGAAACCTTTGGCTTCAATCACCGTGATGCCTTGCAAGCCGATTTCCTGTAGCGCTTCTTTCACTTCATCGAGCTTGAAGGGCTTTATAATCGCTTCAATCTTTTTCATTTTCGCCCCTTGGATCTTGGACGGCATGTTGATTGTTCCCACGCCCGCCCAATGGCCCAAAGGCTAGCAGAGGCCGTGCCACCATTGGCGTTCTTGGAAAACACTATGAACGTCAGTGGCTTAGCGCGAGATTGGGCGCCCCGAAATGAGCGTCGCACGCCTAATAAGCCTAAAAACTGTGCGGAGTGTAGAAATTTCAGGCGCCGCGTCTGGCCCATCGGGTCGCATCCGCGGGTGCAAGCGCCCCGCGTGGTGCGTCATGGCGTCAACCGCGCAAGTACATTCATCGGGAATGCGAGATGCACGAACTGCTGACGACTTCGCAAATGTCTGAAGCCGACCGCCTGGCGGTCGCGAGCGGGGTGCCGAGCCTCGAGCTGATGGAGAAGGCCGGCCAGGCGGTGGCGGATGCAGCCGTTGGCGATGACGCGCGCGAGTGCCCGCATCTCGGTCCTCTGCGGTCCGGGCAATAACGGCGGCGACGGCTTCGTCGCGGCGCGGCACCTGAGGCAGCGCGGCTTCGATGTGCGCGTCTTTCTCATCGGCGATCGGGCGGCGCTGAAAGGCGATGCCGCCGAGATGGCGCGGCGCCTCCCAGTTCCTATCCGTCCTGCGTCGGCAGACCCGCTGCAAAGCATGAACCTGGTGATCGACGCGATTTTCGGGGCGGGGCTTTCGCGTGCGCCAGAAGGTGAAGTCGCCGAGCTTATTACCGAAGTCAATGACAGTGGTCTCCCCGTGCTGGCGGTCGACGTGCCAAGCGGTCTCGACGGGACGACCGGGGTGCCGCCGGGCGTCTGCATTCAGGCACGCAAGACGGTCACGTTTTTCCGCAAGAAGCCGGGTCACCTGCTGATGCCGGGCCGAGCACTGTGCGGCGAGGTCATCGTGGCGCAAATCGGCATTCCGGAGAGCGTGCTCGAAGTTATCAAACCCAACCTTTATGAGAACGCGCCGGAGCTGTGGCTCTCGCATTATCCATGGCCGCGGATCGGCGGCCACAAATACGACCGCGGCCACGCCGTCGTCGTCTCGGGCCCAGCGCACCAGACCGGCGCAGCCCGGCTCGGTGCGCGCGGAGCGCTGCGCATCGGTGCGGGTCTTGTGACGGTCGTCGGCAACACAACCGCCACGACGATCAATGCCGCACATTTGACGGCGATCATGGTGCGTGCCGTCGCGGGCCGCCGGTCGCTCGAGGATTTTCTCAGCGATGTCCGCCGCAATGCCGTGCTCATCGGGCCTGGTGCTTCGGTCGGGCCGGAAACAGCCGACGAAGTTCTCGCGATCTTGAAGTCTTCGGCGGCCGTCGTGCTCGACGCCGACGCGCTGACGTCGTTTGCGGATGAAGATCACAGCGGCCCGCGTGCCGAAGCCGGCATGGGCTTTTTGGCGCGCAATGGCGACGCGCCGGTTGGCCCCGAGGCGCTGTTTACTGCGATAAAGGCCCGGCAAGCATCCGTCGTAATGACGCCGCACGAGGGCGAGTTCAAACGGCTCTTCGGTGAAATCCCCGGCTCGAAGGTTGATCGTGCCCGCGCTGCGGCCGCGCAATCGGGCGCGATCGTCGTTCTCAAAGGTCCGGACACGGTGATCGCAGCGCCTAGCGGACGCGCAGCAATCAATTCCAACGCGCCGCCGTGGCTGGCGACGGCCGGTTCGGGCGACGTGCTCTCGGGTTTCATTACCGGGCTTCTGGCGCAACGCATGCCTGCATTCGAAGCAGCGAGTGCGGCAGTCTGGCTGCACGGCGAATGCGCCAATGAGTTCGGCATCGGCTTGATCGCTGAGGATCTACCTGAGACGCTGCCGAAAATCTTGCGCGAATTTCAACAGACAAAGGGAACAGCGGGCCGGTGATTTTCTTCTCCGATCCCGAGCGTCCCAATTCGCCATCACTCTGCCTCGGAGTTGTGATTGGACCGGCGCCTATCGCGACATGAACCGGAAGGCGATCGATGACCCTGCATAGAATCCAAATCTTTGCCGCTCTATCGATATTCGCTTGCGTGGCCGCACCTATGAGCGGCACGTCATTGATAGGTCCGGCAGCCGCGGAGTCGGGCGTCTACGAGCTTTCAGCCGCCGAGCAGAAGCTCAACTGCAAGCAGCTCAGCGGACGCATTCAAGTGCGCATCATGCAAATCCGCGATTACGGCGAGCATCCGGGGCTCATCGCAGCTTTCGCGAGGCCTGCAATCCGCCTTCTCGAGCACGGTCGGAACCTCTGCCAAGGGCCTTGATCCGGACGGAACGCAAGCCGAAGATCTGAAGAGGCTCACGGCCTACAATCAGCAGCTCGCCGCAAAGGGCTGCAAAAGTTACAACCTGGATCAGGAATTACAGAAGAGAGATCCACACGATATGCCGGCCGCGACGGTGCCGGCTCCAAAGATCAAAAAGCCGAACCAATAGCGCCGATCCGGCCGCAGCCCGCGAGCCGGCACGAAGCTTCGCTCCAGGGTGAGCCTCGCGACCCCCGCGCCCTGCCCGGCTGACGCTACCCGCGTTTGGCTGTAGACTGCTGCCATGATGAAAATAACGACTCACGCTGCGTCGAGCCGCGCGAACACGTTTCCGTGGCCGCCGGTGCTGTTCGTTGCAGCCATCGTTGCAGCATTGCTGATGAACTGGCTGCTGCCGCTGCCGTGGCCGGGTATCGACGATGCGCCGGCGCATTGGATCGGGCTCGGCTTCGGCGTGGTAGGGCTCGTGCTCATGATACTCGGCTTCAAGGCGCTCATCGATCATCGAACGACCGTGCTTCCCAACAAAACCTCTACGACGCTTGTCACGAGAGGGCCGTACAGGTGGTTCAGGAACCCGATTTATCTCGGCCAAGTGCTGCTGCTGTTCGCCGGAGCCGAAATCACGAAATCAATCTGGTTCGTTGTGGCGGGTCTGGTCTTCGGCGTGCTGGTCACGGTCCTTCAGATCGTTCCCGAGGAGCGCCACCTCGAAGCTCAGTTCGGAGACGCTTACCTCGACTATAAAGTCCGCACGCGACGGTGGATTTGACGCTGGTTTGCCATGAGCACCGACTACGCCGAGAGGGAACGGGACTTTATCGCAAGCCTCAACGAGGACACGGGCCGCGACCTTGATGGCTGGATGGCGGCTATTTCCGAAAGCGGGTTTAGCGAGCGGAACGCGATTATCGATTGGCTGCGCCTCCAAGGTTTCCAGTTCGCCTGGGCCTCATGGCTCGAGCGCATCCACCACAACGGCGGCCGGCTGATTTATGCCGACGCGATTGACCAACTTCAGTCGTCGACCCGCCCGGCATCTCCAGGCCGAGCTATCGATGATGAACCTCCGCAGCGCCAACCTGCCCCTGTCGCTCACGTCTTTACGCCGCCAGAGCGCAGGCCGTCGAACCAAGATGTTCAGCGCCTTCTCGCCGGCGCCAAGGGACTGAGGCCGCTCGCCGAGCACATTCTGCGCGAGGTGGCGAGCGTCGTACCCGACGTCGAGCAAACCGCCACGAACGCTTTCATTACGATGTCTGCGCCGTTGCCGTTCGCAGCGCTTTTGCCGTCTCCGAAGAAGTTGCGCTTGTTTGCGGATTTCGGGAAAGCCGGCGAAGGGTGCGCCAAGGCTGCCGAGGCGATCAACAGAGCTCCACCGCCATTTCCGGACATGCTGCTGCTCGACGATGCACGCAGCATCGACGAGGAATTTCGCAGGCTGGTACGCGCGGCGGCTGGCCGGTAGTTTGTCGCTTTGAGCGTTTCGTTTGATGAGTTGCATCAGCGACGGGTTGGTACACACCATCGATTTGCCGGAATTTTCGGTGCTTTTGTCGGCGACGGAGGCGTCCATGTCGGTGCAGCGGCGGCCCGCGACGGCCTTGTGTCTTGCAGTTATTGCGCTTTTGAGCGTTTCGAATGGTGCCGCCGGGCAGGCCGCCAAGCGCGACGCGATCGGCGACTGGCTGAAAACCGGCGGCAGTGCCGTCACTCCTGCCGATCCGGCAAAGCAGAACGCCGCCAAAGCTGCCATTGTTGCCGACCCGCGCGATGGCGACCCGCAATACGAGCGCGCCAAGGCGCTGATGATCGCTATCGACGCGATCCTGAAGGACGCCGCCGACACGCGCGCCGGGGCAAGCAAGCTGCCGAGCCGCGACGACTACTTCATTCCGCCGTTCTGGAAAGAGACGCGCGAAGATCGCAACGCCAAGGTGCGCGATCTTTTGGATGCGGCGCTCGGGATCGTCGCGAACGCTCCTATCGTCGAGGTTCAAAAGAAGGTCGAGCAACTTCGCCACAACATTCACGAGATCGAAGACCAGAACGTCAAGCTCAAAGAAAAGCAACTGGTCGCGCCGAAAGACGCGACCCTGCCCGGCATCCTGACGGATACGTTTGCTTCGATTCAGGCGGCGATCGCCGAGAACAACAAAAGGATCGAAGCCAACCGCGACCAGATCAAGGCTCAAAAGGCAGAAATTGCAGCGGCGCTGAAGACCTCCGGCATCGAACTCGAGCCCGGCCAGCTCGACCTGCTTCTCGACAGCGTCCTCTCAGGCGATCTCGTGCGGCTCGTCGCCGTGTTCAACGCCGCGAAGATGATCGACGGCCAGCTCGCCAAGCTCATCAGCACGACCGGCGACAACATGGAAGCGGCGCGCCGGTATTTCGCGATGCATGCGGCGCTGTTTGCCATGCTCGTGCAGGCGCAGGACGCGACCATTGCAAAGATCGACACGCAATATCTGCCGAAGCTCGAGGCCATCCTTGCCGACATCTCTGCGGCGCGTGGGCGCACGGCGGAGCTTTTAAAAGCCGACAACAGGCCAGATCAGAACCTCGCACTGCAATCGAATCGCGACAGTCAGAAGCTTGCCGACGATGCGGCGCAGGCCTACCGGCGATACTTGCAGCAGCAGCGCGAACAGATCGCGAAGGCGCGCCTCAAAGCCATCCACGATTTGAAAATCGCCGACAACACCTACGAGACCGTTGAAGCAAGCGTGCAGCTTCGCAACCTGATGCGCGACAGTTCGACGTCCTTCGAAGCCATCCAGAGGCTTGAAGCGCCGAGCTTTGAGCAGATCTTCAAGAACGACGAGTTGCGTAAGGAATTCGAGAGTTTGACGCGCAAGCTGGACACGCCGGCGAGCTGATGCAGTCACACCGCCAACTGCTTCGGACTTCTGTTTGCGGCTCGCATCGATTATGGTCGGAGCGGGACTAATGCTGGTCCCGTCAGCGGGCTTCGCGATGGCTTTTGCCGGACGCATAACCGAGAGCGCGGCAGCGACCAGGACGTTTGGCGCACTCCGAATCGAGCGCCGCGTGCTGACGACGCCGGCACGAACGATCGCGATCGCCAACATCTCGACGGTGAGCGTCGGCACGCACGCGACGCCGAAGCCGAAAATTCTGTACTGGCTTCTGGCGCTGCTGTTCGCCGCCATGGCCTGGGGCTCGATGCGTCCCGACTTCTCATGGGGGCCACTGTCGCCGACCGGCTTCACCTTCGTGCTCGGCATCATCATGCTGGTCTTTGCCGGGCTAGCGCTCCGACCGGACGACAAGTCGCATTATCTGCTCATCTCATCGAACGACGGCGTGCTGTCACGCTTCACGGCGCCGGACCGCGCCTTCCTCGACGAGGTGCGCAACATTCTGACCGACAAGATCAACCGCGGCGACGAGCAGATGACCTTCAGCGTCAATTTCGAGAAGGTGCAGATCGAGAATTTGGCCGCTGGCACTGAGGCGGGCGGCTCGCCGGCGCAGTACGCCAACGGCTCCGGTCATTCAGCAAACTTCGGCAACGGCTCGGGGGCTTCGGACGAGCGCGGCTTTGTACCTGCAGCAGTGCCTAGGCCGGCCAAGCTGCCTCGCCGGCTGGCGAGCATCGCTCAGAGTTCAAACGGGACCGGTGGCGCGAGGCCCGAGACCTTCGTCGACTACACCGCAGTCCTTCCGGCCATCGTCGAAATGCACCGGTTCTATGCGCGACAGCCCGGCACGCAGCACCTCGAGCAGCGCTTGTCGGAACTCGAGATGCTGATGCGTGCCGGAACCCCGACGCCGTCTCAGAAAACTCGCGTCAAAGAATTGACCGGCGACATGTCGCAGATCCTCAATGCCTATCCGCAAGCCGTGGAACTTTTCGACCATATCGGCGGGCTCGTCGCCTAGGTTTAGCGGCCGCTAGCGCCGATATTGAACGAAGTCCGTGAGATGCGCGAGGCGATCATATAGAGCCCGTGCCGTCGCATTCTTCCCCTGCGTTGTCCAATAGGTGCGCGTTGCGCCGCGCCGATCGGCCTCCGCGTAGGTGGCTTCGATGAGTGCCCGGCCGACGCCATTGCCGCGAGCCGCAGGAGCGACGAAAAGGTCTTCGAGATAGCAATACCCGGTCGGAGACCAGGTCGAACGGTGAAACACGAGTGCTGCGATGCCGACAGCGCGTCCCGCCTCGTCGATTGCGACAAGCGCCATCATATTATCCGCGCGCGAGAGCAGCCGCTCCCATGTCAGCGCGATGACGTCATCGGGCACGGTCGCTTCGTAAAATGCGATGTAGTCGCGAAAAAGCTCGAGCCACGCTGCCTCGTCAGCCGACACTACCGGTCTTACGCTGATTTTCATCAGAAGCGCTCACCAATTCGCGACGACCGCGCCTACCTCAACCACAGTGCTGCGAGTCCGAGAAACGAGAAGAACCCGACGACATCCGTCACCGTCGTCACGAACACGGTCGAGGATACAGCCGGATCGAATTTCATCCGGTTAAGGGCAAGAGGAATGAAAATTCCGGCCAGTGCAGCGGCGACAAGATTGATGATCATGGCCGTCCCGATTACGAACCCCAACCGATTTGAGCCAAACCAGAAGTAGGCAATCAAGCCCATCACAACGGCGAATGCCAGGCCGTTCAGAAGCCCAACGGCCGATTCGCGAAAGACGACACGGGCGACATTAGCGGCGGTGAGTTCGCGCGTTGCAAGAGCGCGCACCGCGACCGTCATCGTCTGCGTCCCGGCGTTGCCGCCCATCGATGCGACGATCGGCATCAGAATGGCCAAAGCGACCATCTTCTCGATCGTGGCTCCGAAAATCCCGATCACCGCCGACGCAAGAAGCGCCGTAAAGAGATTGACGAACAACCACCAGAACCTGGGCCTCGCGACCTGGACAACGGTGTCGGACAGGCTTTCGTCGCCGACACCGGCGAGCGCCCTCATGTCTTCGTCGGCCTCCTCCTGGATGACTTCGACGACGTCATCGACGGTGACGACACCGACAAGCCTGTTGCTGGCATCGACGACCGGCGCCGACATCAGATCGTATCGCTGGAACTGGCGGGCCAGTTCCTCCTGGCCTTCCGTCGCCAACACCACATGACGGTCGGGGTTCATGATCGTTGAAACGGGGATGTCTCGCTTGGTCCTGAGGATCCGCGACAACTCCACGGCGCCGAGCACGCGGTATGTCGGGTCGACGACGAATATCTCGGAGAAATGATCCGGCAGGTCGTGGCTCTCGCGCATGTAATCGACCACTTGACCGACGGTCCAGAACGGCGGCACCGCGACGAAGTCGGACTGCATGAGCCGGCCGGCGGTGTCTTGCGGGTACTCGAGGTTGCGCTCGATGGCCTGGCGTTCGCCCGACGGCAGATGGGCGAGAATTTCGCGCTGGTCGCTCTTTTCGAGGCCTTCGATTACGTAGGCCGCATCGTCCGTGTCGAGCTGCGTTACCGCCTTGGCCAGAACCTCATTCGGAAGGGCTTCGGAAACCTGGTCGCGGACGCCCTCGTCAAGCTCGGACAGAACTTCGTAATCAAAGGCCGGGCCGATCGCCTGGATGAGTTGGATGCGCTCTTCCGGCTCGAGGAGTTCGACGACGTCGGCAAGGTCGGGCGCTTTGAGATCGCGCACGAGCTCAGCGGCTCCCTCGGGCTCGTTATGACCGAGTGCGTCCGAGATGGCACGGATCAGGTCCGGTGACGGCGTCCCGTCAGACTCGGGCGCCGCCTCAATGTCGCGGTCTTCAGCCAAAAGGAAGTCCTTGTGCGTTTAGCCGTGGGGGCGAAGCGATTATCGGATCGCGGTCGTCGTAGTTTGCAGCCAGCTCCGATAGCTAGCGAAATCGTGGCCGGCAGTCGCGTGGCCGTTCGTCCTAATTTCCAATAACCGGCAAACGTTGCGGCTATTGAGTAACAGCCTAGGGCGATGGCCGTGGAACCTCTTCGACCGAAGTATGAACGGTGTTTTGACACTCGCCAATGCGCGACGGCGAATTCAGCTGATCGCTCGCTTTACCGCTTTTCGCAACTTAGGAAGCACTTCGTCTTCGAACCAGCGGTTCTTCTTGATCCATATTGTCGTGCGCCAGCTCGGATGTGGCAGCGGGAAGTACATGGGGCCATACTCCGCAAAGGCGTTGACCGTCTCCGTCATCGAGCCCTTAGCCTTGCGCCCTAGATAGTGCCGCAGTGCATAGTGACCAACAAGCAGCGTCAATTCGAGGTTCGGAAGCTGCTTGATCAGCCGATCGTGCCAAAGCGCTGCACATTCCGGACGTGGCGGATTATCGCCGCCGTTAATCGCTGCGCCAGGGTAACAAAACCCCATCGGAATGATCGCCACCTTCGATTCGTCGTAAAAAACTGAGTTTTCCGTCTGCATCCAATCGCGCAGGCGCTCGCCGCTGGCATCATTCCAAGGGACGCCGCTCTCATGGACTTTTCTGCCGGGGGCCTGACCAACGATCAACAAGCGGGCGGACGCTGCGGCGCGGACCACCGAGCGGGCACCGTTTGGAAGATGGGGCGTGCATACTTGGCAAGCCCGGACGTCGCGCAGGAGCCTGCTTTAATGGCACTTTCTCGAATCCCTGCGGCCGCGGCGCCCTCTCGGCTATCGGCCAAGAATGATGTCGCGCAGTACAACGCCGTTGTTATGAAGTTCGTCTCGAGCTGAATATACCAGAGTGATGGGACGGCGTTTCGCCAATGCCCGCAATTCAGCGAGCTTCTCCGGCTGATTGTCGACCTCGGCCCGATAACGCCGGCGGAATTCCTGCCAGCGCGCCGGCTCGTGGCCAAACCATTTTCTCAAGCCGGTGCTTGGCGCGATGTCTTTGAGCCAGAGATCGATTCCGGCGTCTGCTTTCTTGATGCCGCGCGGCCAAAGCCTGTCGATCAAAATCCGGTGGCCATCGGCAGCGTTCGCAGCCTCGTAAGCACGCTTTAGCTTGACGTTACCGGCGGCAATCCGGGCCATGGCCGCTCCAGACTCGTTCGGGCAGCGTCCTTGTTTTGGCGCCTATGCCGACCGCACAATGTTGAGCAGATATTTGGGTCATTCAACCCGGTCATCCACCGGGGAATCAACGCTGCGACATCCTGAATAGGCTTACAGCCAGCAGTTTACCGCTGGTAGAGTCCCGGCAGGTGAGCGATTTCGGATTTCATCATTGCCAACGGCCTGGCAAGCCGATGGTGCGGTTGAGAGGACTCGAACCTCCACGCCGTTTCCAGCGTTACCACCTCAAGGTAGTGCGTCTACCAATTCCGCCACAACCGCAGGCCAGCTTTGCATCCAGCCATACATAGAAGAGAGCGCCGACAGCAGCGCTAAATCCATGAAGACGCCCACGTAACAGAGCGATCCCGCTAACGCAAGCGGCAGATTGCTCTCCGTCTCGCGGGCTCTGTCGTATGTAAATAGACGAACCCGGCGTTCAAGAATAGGCCGGCAAACATTGGGTGAGCGCGGGCAAGGCTTTATCGAAGCAGCGCTTCCAATCGGCGGCCGTGCTAGGATGGCCGCACGGGAAACCAACATGATGCGTGCTGCCGAACAGGTCGCCTGCTCTGCTCCTGCCGTCGAATGGGCTATCAGCGACGGTCCGGTCGATTATCTGCTGGCTCTCGATGTCATGGGCAAGCGAGTCGCGGCGATTCGCGAGGGACGGGCCAGGGAACTCGTCTGGCTCCTCGAACATCCGCCCCTCTATACCGCCGGAACCAGTGCCAAAGACGCGGACTTGCTCAATCCCGGCATGCTGCCAGTCTATCGCGTCGGTCGTGGCGGGCAGCTCACCTATCATGGTCCGGGCCAAAGGATCATCTACGTGATGCTCGACCTGAAGCTGCGCGGCGCCGATGTTCGTGCCTTCGTGACACAGCTCGAAAGCTGGGTGATCGGAACGCTTGCTCAATTTAATGTTAAGGGCGAAACGCGACGAGACCGAGCAGGCGTCTGGGTCAAGCGTCCATCTGGGACGGGATTCGCTGAGGACAAGATCGCGGCGATCGGCCTACGCGTGAGCCGCTGGGTTTCGAGTCACGGCATCAGCCTCAACGTCGATCCAGACCTTTCCCATTATGGCGGCATCGTCCCTTGCGGCATCCGTGACGCAGGCGTCACAAGCCTTGCCGATCTCGGCCTGCCGCTGACGTATTACGATGTCGATGTTGCGCTGAGGGCGAGTTTTCAACAAGCGTTCGGACCTGCAAGGCTGATCGAGTGCTTCGAAACTGAACCGAATTCGTTCGGCCAAGGTTTCCGCAACCCCATGGATTAGCGAAAGAAAAGGCGCCTGTATCCGATGTGGGTACAGGCGCCTAAGAAGCTTTGCCGCAATCTTTCTCTAGTTCAACGCTGATCTCTGCGACCGGAGGTGCTGCCGGTGGACGGCGCGCCCTCGTTCTCGCGAGAATCGTAGTAGAGAAAACCTCCTTCGACAGACACGCTTTCCGAACCTTCAAGTTCGTACTCGTCATTCGCGTTGTCGTTAAGGCGGATGATGCAGCCCTTCTGACAGACCCCGTCGATGACCTTGCCTGTTGCCAGAACCTCGTCTCGACGGGACGAGCCCTCAGTGATTGTGAGCTTCACCTCTTTATCACCTCGGTTGGTAATCGTGGCTGCTGAAGCAGCCGAGGTCATAAGAAGAGCTGCGATCGCGCAAACCGTAAGAGCAAGTTCAATCAATACGGCTGCTCCTGCGACCGCGGCAGAATATTATTTCTTCTTTTTCTTCGCTGTCTTCTTAGCAGGGGCCTTTTTGGCGGCTTTCTTTGCAGCTTTAGCCATTTTAAATCGTCCTTCCGTTTGGATCGTTGACAGACGATCACCGTCTGTCGACCCGACTCGAGTCGAGTCAGTTTCGACATTGATAAGATTTAAGACAATGCACAAACGAAATTTGATGTTTGGTGATATCGAAAATTTCGATAGATGAGATTCTGCCTCATGCAATGAGGATCTGACCGATGGACGTCAATCTCGCGAGAACCTTCCTCATCGTTGCCGAGACCGGCAGCTTCGTTGACGCTGCGCGCAAGTTAAACATCACGCAATCAACGGTCTCGGCGCGCATTAAAGGACTGGAAGAACTGCTTGGCAGACCGATTTTCACGCGATCGAAGTCCGGCGCGGAGCTAACGGGAGCCGGTGAACTCTTTCAAAAGCACGCTCTTGCCCTGGTCCGCGTCTGGCAACAGGCCCAACTGCAGGTTTCGCTCGCCGACCAGCATCCAGAGCACGTTTCGTTAGGCGCACCGCTCAGTTTGTGGAGCGGATTTCTGTTGAAATGGGCCTCACGCCTCAGAATTCAAATTCCCGGCATTGCGGTTTCCGCCACGGCCGGCGCTTCAACTTTGCTCAACCAGCGCTTGATCGAAGGAACACTCGATCTTGCCGTCATGTATCGCCCGTCGCCGCCCCCGGGCCTTACGATCGAGCACCTTTTTGATGAAGAGTTCGTGCTCGTCTCGTCGGCGAAGGCCGCCAGCCGACGCGTCACCAACGACTATCTGCTCGTCGATTGGGGTACCGATTTCGTTCAAGACCATTCGGCGGCATTTCCTGAGCAAGCGAACCCCGCCATCAGCCTCGATCTGGGACCGATGGGCCTCGATTATCTACTGGCCAATGAATGTTCGGGCTATTTTCCGGCGCGCATGGTGCGCAGCCTTATCGCGCGGGGCCGTGTCAGACAGCCGAAAAGGGCGCGTAAGTTCGTGTATCCCGTCTACATGGTCTACCCAGAGACCCGGAACGAAGAGGCTTACGAGCCGATTCTTCGGGGCCTGCGGCGCGCCGCCTCGAAGTTCAGCTGATTCAGCATTACGGTCTACGACGCTCAGGCGAATTCCAGAATAATGGCATCGACGGCAAGGCTATCACCCGGTTTGGCCGAGACCTTCTTCACTTTTCCGTCGCGCTCGGCCTTCAGAATGTTTTCCATCTTCATCGCCTCGACGACGGCGAGCGAATCGCCTGCCTTCACGTCCTGCCCTTCGGCAACGTTGATCGTCTTGACGAGACCCGGCATCGGGCACAGCAGATATTTGGACATGTCGGCGGCGACCTTGACCGGCATCAGCGCCGCCAGTTCCGCCTCTCGCGTCGTATAGACGTAGGTCGGTGCCTGAATTCCGCGATAGGAGAGCGTCATGCCGTTCGCGATCGGGCGGACCTGCACCGCCACCTCGGCACCATCGACCGTGCCACGCCAGACCGGTTGGCCTGGCCACCAGTCCGACATGATCTCCAAAGTTTTCGTCGTCTGACCCTGAGCATCGAGAACGGACACATAATAGGGACCCGGGATCGCACCCACGACTTCGAGCTGCACGGTCACAGACCCGACCTTAACGACCCTGCGCTTGGCGAAACTGACCGAGCGGCCGGCCATCTGATGAGTGATGCCGCGGCGGCGTGCATTTCCTAGGTGGTCGATCATGCCGGCTACAGCGGCGATCGTCGTCAGGTCCTTGCCCTCCGGCACGCGCGGTTTGAACCCGTCGGGGAACTCTTCCTTGATGAAGCCGGTCGAAATCTTCCCCGATCGCCAGCGCGGATGCTGCATCATCGTGGCAAGGAACGGCACATTGTGCTGGATACCATCGATATAGAAGGCATCGAGCGCTGTGGACTGCGCATCGATTGCGGCAAGACGCGTCGGAGCGTGGGTCACGAGCTTGGCGATCATCGGGTCGTAATACATCGAGATCTCGCCGCCCTCGAAGACGCCGGTGTCGTTTCGCACCGTCACCTCGTTCTTCGTGCCCTCGGCAGGCGGCCGGTACTTCACCAGGCGGCCGATCGACGGCAGGAAATTTCGATAAGGGTCTTCGGCGTAGACGCGGCTTTCGACCGCCCAGCCCTTCAGAGTGATATCGGACTGCCTGAACGGCAGTTTCTCGCCCGCGGCGGACCGGATCATTTGCTCGACGAGATCGATCCCGGTGACAAGCTCCGTTACCGGATGCTCGACCTGAAGGCGGGTATTCATTTCCAAGAAATAGAAGGAACGGTCCTGGCCGGCGACGAACTCGACGGTGCCGGCGCTGTCATATCCGACGGCCTTCGACAGCGCGACGGCCTGTTCGCCCATGGCCTTGCGCGTCTTGTCATCCAAGAGCGGCGAAGGCGCTTCCTCTAGGACCTTCTGATTGCGGCGCTGGATCGAGCATTCGCGCTCGCCCAGATAGACGACGTTGCCGTGCTTGTCGCCGATGACCTGAATTTCGATGTGGCGAGGGTTCTCGATGAACTTCTCGACGAAGCAGCGATCGTCGCCGAACGACGACTTGGCTTCGGACCGCGCCAGCTGGAAGCCTTCCTCGGCCTCCTTCGCATTGTAGGCGATGCGCATGCCCTTGCCGCCGCCACCGGCCGAGGCCTTGATCATGACGGGATAGCCGATCTGGTTGGCGATCTGGACAGCGTGCTTGCCGTCTTTGATCTCACCCAGGTAGCCGGGGACGGTCGAGACCTTGGCAGCGGCGGCCGCCTTCTTGCTCTCGATCTTGTCGCCCATCGCCGCGATGGCTTTTGGGTTCGGGCCGATAAAGACGATACGGTTCTTCTGAAGCGCAATCGGGAACGCTTCGCGCTCGGAGAGAAACCCGTAGCCCGGATGTACGGCCTCGGCGCCCGTCGCCTTGCAGGCTTCGATGATCTTGTCCATCACAAGGTAGGATTCGGCGGCAGACGCGGGGCCGATGTGTACGGCCTCGTCGGCCATGTCGACGTGCAGCGCGTCGCGGTCGGCGTCCGAATAGACCGCCACCGTCTTGATTCCCATCTGGCGTGCGGTCTTGATGACGCGGCAGGCGATCTCGCCACGATTCGCGATCAGAATTTTCTTGAACATAGGTCGCCCCGGTCCTTCCCCGTGATCTTTTCGTCTTTGCTGATTGTTGCTTCCAGGGAAGCCAGACGCCGTTCTAGTGCGTGCCGGGGGCTGCGTAAACACGACAAGGGATCGGTTAACCGGGCGGCCTCTGCGATTCGCTGCCGCACGATAGCCGGCCAGCGAAACATTGGACCGCGGCTCATGGCGGCCCGGTGGGCGCTCAGTGCTTAGAACCTAGATTCGGGATACCTAGGCGGCGTGGCCAAGCCGATCGACAGCCTCGGTCAGTGCCGGATGGATTTTCGGGCTCTCGTGCTTCAAATACGCGATCAGTGCCGTTTCGCTCGGGCTCAAGCGCCCGTCGCGGCCTAGCCGGCTGACAAGCCATGTCGCCTCGGCCTCGGTGATTTCTTCGTTCGTGATGATCTCGATGCGCTGGTGCTCGAGCCGGGCCAGCGCCCGCTCCTCGGCCGTCTGATCGTGGTAAGCGTCCTGCACCGACGACAGGTTGGACTGAACCATGGACAGCAGCGACGCCAGCACGGACGTCTGCCGTTCCGGGCTCTGCAAGCTTGCTTCCTGGCGCAATGCTTCTTCGCGCGAAGGGACCGAATAGCCCGACGCCGACATCATGACGTTGGCGATGGCTTTCACGAAAAGGTCGGTCCAAGCCGGATTGGGCTCTGCGTCGGCGACTGTTTCGTCGATGTCGAACAGAATGTCGGCTTCATCGCGCGTAACGGCAACGTGGCCGTCGCCGCCGAAGGCATAGAGAATGCGGCGAAGCAGGTCGACCTCGCCCTCGGTTATCTTTCCGGCAACGAGCCCCTTGCCGTTTCGCAGCGGACCGTCTCCTGAAATGACAGCGTGCTTCACCTGTTGGAGCGCGAACTTGACCAGGCTGACTGGCGACCAGCGAGCTTTGTCGAGCACCGTTACGAGGAGTTCGAGCTCGGTCTTGCTGTCCACCTTGCCGTCGTGGCTGATCTTCTCAATCAACCAATTCGCATTGGCCGACGTCAAATAGCCCTGGGGCCGTTCCTGGAACACCAGGTAGTCCGTTATGGCTTCGATGAAGAAGTCGGCCCAATCGCCGTGCTGCACGGGGCACGAGTCATTGAGCTTGAACAGCAGATCCGCTTCCGACTGAGAGACGATCCCATCTTCGTAGAAGATCTGACGCAACAGCCGGACATCCGTATCGCGGAGGCTGCCGCGGTTGACAATTTCTTCAACCCGAAGCGCTTGCAATCCACTCATCGACGACACCGCGCCCCAGGACAAAACTAGAAGCCTGAGACTAAGCGGCTATGCTTAATCACCCCTTAAAGCGTGCGTGATTGTTATCGTCAGCGCTGCGGCGGCTGTGGCAGCGGCGTCACAAAAAAATTTCGAGGGTCGCGGTTGCTACCGCGGCCCTCGGATTGCCTGGCGCACTCCCGCAAGCGCGACGGACAGGTGGGTGTTATCGGCGATCCTGCATGAACCGTTGCTGAAGGCCGGGGCGCTACCCTCAACCGCTGCGCTAGATCGCGAACTTACTCACAGAATCTCCGAACATAGAAAGGCCCGTCCGGCGGGGGGCTACCGAACGGGCCGCGCCGGCCCTAACGTTGCGGTCTTGGAAACAGCGAACTCAAGGCCGGTTGGAGTGGCGCCTGAACGGGCGGAAACGAGCGAAGTGCCCGCGGCGCGATCGGCGGCTGCGCGGCGGGTGATCCCGCAATCACGTCGCCCGCAGTCAACAACGAAACGTGCGACATCGGACTATCCGTCGCCATGATGCGATTCTTACCAGTGTATAATTTGAACGTCACGCAGCGAGGTGAGCCAGCAGACGAGTGCGCGATTGCGGCAGTGTTTGCCCGCGCGGGAGCAGAACATGCTTTTCGAGAAAATGTCCTGTCAACGCGAAACCCAAATGGACGTCGGAGTTCGTCACCGGAGCGGCCCGCTGCTTGGTCAGGAATTGCGGAAGAACGAGAAGCTTGTCGCGGTAGGGCTCGCCTGCCGAAGCCGAGACGGCGCGTCCTGATTTCGGAGATACGTAGATCAGCCGGTCGTTGCTGCCGGTCGCCGCACATTGGCTGAGATCGAGGCCGAAGCCCAGTTCCTCGAGAAGCGCCAGTTCCCATCTGACGAGAAGGGCTGGCCACACGGTCGCGTCATTCAGGAACCCCAAAACAAAAAGCGTGATCTCATAGAGATTCGGGTGCGGGTCGCGCTCCGGCAGCAGCCGCGTCAACGTGGTGATCGTCGAGAGCGCCATCAGCGCCGTCGGGTCGTCCAACGTTTCCGCCGCGAAGCCGCGCCGCATCTCGATACTCATGTGTCCAAGCTGATCGGCGAGGCGGGCTTTCCAGGTTGCATCGACGTGATTGCCCGCTTGCAGGACCGGCCGCAGCCGCCGCGACCGGCCGCCATGCACGAGACCCAGATGCCGGCCGTGGGCGCGCGTCCACAGATCGACGACAGCCGCAGTCTCGCCGTGCGGCTTCACCGAAAGAACGATGCCTTCATCCGTCCATTGCATGTTTCAACAAGCGCCACGCGCCTCAAGTCTTCGGGAAGGGTAATCCCATCTCCCGGTATCGTTCAGGGTCGCTTTCCCAATTCTCGCGCACTTTGACGAACAGGAATAGATGCACGCGATGTCCCGCCATCTCTTCGATCGAGCGGCGGGCTTCCGTTGAAATCCTCTTGATCGTCGCGCCGCCCTTGCCGAGAACGATCTTCTTTTGGCTGTCACGCTCAACGTAGATCGTCTGTTCGACGCGCGCCGAGCCGTCCTTGAACGTGTTCCAGCTCGTCGTCTCGACCGTCGTCGTATATGGCAATTCCTGGTGCAGAAAACGATAGATGCATTCTCGCGTCAGCTCGGCCGCCTGCGTGCGCATCGGAACGTCGGTCACATCGTCTTCGGAGTAATGCCAGGGTCCGGCCGGGACGATACCTGCAAGATAGGACCGAAGATCGGCGACGCCTTTGCCGTCGAGCGCCGAGACCATGAAAATGCGGTCGAACGCCAGCTGCTGATCGAGCGTTTTCGCGAGCGTCAGCAGTTTCGTCTTGTCTTCGACGCGGTCGATCTTGTTCAGAACCGCGATCCGCGGCACGCGGGCCGTTTTCAGGCGCTCCACGATCTGCGCCGTATCGTCATCCAATTCCGTAACTGCATCGATGACGAGCAGCACGGCGTCGGCATCCTCGAGTCCGCTCCATGCCGCATCGACCATCGCCCGGTCGAGCCGGCGCTTCGGATTGAAAATGCCGGCCGTGTCGATGAACACGATCTGGCTCTGGCCTTCGATCGCTATGCCCTTGATGGGTGCACGCGTCGTCTGCGCCTTGTGAGACATAATCGCGACCTTGGCGCCGACGAGCGCGTTGACGAGCGTCGACTTGCCGGCGTTCGTCGCACCGAGCACCGTGACGAAGCCACAGCGGCGATCAGCTGGCATCGGCGGGACCGGTTGTCTTTTCGCCTTCAGACATCGCTAAAATGGGCTCCAACACCTTCACGCGTCAGCAGCGCCGTCGCCGCTGCCTGCTCGGCGATGCGCTTCGAGGCACCCTCGCCCTGCGCGGGAGCCTTGCCGACGATTATCACTTCAGCCGTGAAGCGCGGAGCGTGATCGGGGCCCTTGCGCGACACGACAGTATATTTAGGCAGCGCCAAGCCTTGGCCCTGCGCCCATTCCTGCAGGGCGGATTTGGCGTCGACCGCCACTTCAGGCACAGGCTCGGACTGTTCCTGCCAGAGTTTGCGAACGACGGCGCGGGCTTTCTCGAAGCCGCCATCGATAAAAACGGCGCCGAGAAGCGCTTCGGCGGCGTCGGCAAGGATCGTCGTCTTATCGCGACCGCCGCTATCGGCCTCGCTTTCGGAGAGAATGAGGTGGGCACCAAGACCGGTATTGCGGGCTACCTTGGCGCAGGCTTCGCCGCGAACGAGACGGTTGTAGCGACGGGCCAGCTCCCCTTCGCTGGCGTCAGGGTATTGCTGGTTCAGGATCTCAGCAATCGCTAAGCCGAGCACTCGATCCCCGATGAACTCGAGACGCTCGTTGTCGAATCGCGCGGTCTTACCCCCTCTGACGCTTGCGTGCGTCAGCGCACGCTCCAGAAGCCCCGGATCTTTGAAGCGGTGTCCGAGTTTGGTTTCAAGCTCTTTGAATTTGCGAGGTCTTAGCATGGCTCGATGCCGTCTCGCGGTCAGCGTACGAGATGGAAAAACCGGTCCCAGCGGATGTCAAACGGCCACGTCCATGGTGACCACCAGCGCAAAGCGTCTGGTTCGTCGACTTTCGCGGAAAAGAAAATCACCTCGGCGCGGCCGACGAAATTTTCAAATGGCACGAATCCCACCGCGCTCCGCACGCGACTGTCCGTCGAGTTGTCGCGGTTGTCGCCCATCATGAAGTAATGACCTTCCGGCACCTTATAGACGCCCGTGTTGTCGTAGGGTCCGTTCGGATCGCTATCGAGGACCTTGTACTTGACGCCGTTGGGCAGCGTTTCGTCGTAAACCGGGATATGCCGCGAAGGGATCCCATCCTCACGCGTGACGAATTCCCCGTCGCGTACCTTCGGCACGGCCTGGCCGTTGATGAAGAGCTGGCCGTTCTTCATCTGGATTTCATCGCCAGGCAGGCCGATCACGCGCTTGATGTAGTCCGTCGAATTGTCGCGCGGCAGCTTGAATACGACGACGTCGCCGCGCTTCGGCTCGGCGCCGAAGATGCGGCCAGAAAACAGGTCTGGGCTGAAGGGAAAGGAAAATTTGCTGTAGCCATACGAGAGCTTCGAGACGAACAGATAATCGCCGATCAGAAGCGTTTCCTTCATCGAGCCCGACGGAATATTGAACGGCTGGTAGAAGAAGATGCGAACGAACATGGCGATTGCCAGCGCCTGGACGACGATGATCGCAGTCTCGGCCCAACTCGATCTCGTCGCCTTGATACCAATGCTCATTCAGGGGCTCCTTTGCGCCGCCAAGCGGCATCGGACCGAGGCGCGCTTTGTATCGGCGGTTCGCTATAGCGAGTTTGCACTTGAGCCGCAACGAGAGGTGGCGACATGACGAAAACTTAAGCGAAAACAGACACTCGGGCGCTTATGCCACGTCTGATCGAGCTACGGAAAAGGCGTCCAATTAGCTCGCCTCAAGCAAAAGGTGTCAGCCTCTGCTGTCCTCTTTGTCGCGGTAAGCCGAGATGATAACCACGGCCTCGGCCATCGGATATTCATCCGTCAGCGTCAGGTCGATGCGTAACGTATGACCCTTGGGCGTCAATCTCGCGAGATGGCGGGCGGCCCCACCTGAAAGCGTCAGCGTCGGACGTCCGGTCGGCGCGTTGACGACGCCGATATCGCGGAAATGCACGCCGTATCGAAAGCCGGTTCCGAGCGCCTTCGTTGCCGCCTCCTTGGCCGCGAAACGTTTCGCAAAGGTGCGAGCAGGGTGTGCGCGGGACAACGCCTTCCGGCGCTCTTCCTCAGTGAAGACACGAGCCAGAAAGCGGTCACCGAAGCGTGCGATCGTTTTTTCGATGCGGCGAATGTCGCAAAGATCGTTGCCGATGCCGATGATCATCAGCGGCCCCGCACGGCGCCATGCAATTCGTCTCGCCCTTCGTCCATCAAAACGCGCATGCGTCTGACCGCCGTCGACAGTCCGCCGAAGATTGCTTCTCCAATCAGGAAATGACCGATGTTGAGTTCGACGATTTCGCCGATGCGCGCAATCGGCTTCACCGTGTTGTACGTCAGACCGTGACCGGCGTGGACTTCGAGACCGGCATCGGCCGCGGCACGCGCAGCCTTGGCATGGCGCTCGAGTTCGCGCGCCACACCCGCCGCATCATGGTCGAGGGCGACATTGCAATAGCGCCCGGTGTGCAGCTCGACGATGTCGGCGCCGACCGCTGCCGCCGCCTCGATGGTTTTGAGATCCGGCTCGATGAACAGCGAGACGCGAATGCCGGCGCCTTGCAGCTTCGCGACGAAAGGCTTCAGCGTTTTCACGCTGCCTCGGACATCCAGCCCGCCTTCCGTCGTGCGCTCCTCGCGCCGCTCCGGCACAAGGCAACAAGCATTCGGCACATGACGCAGCGCGATCTGTAGCATCTCCTCCGTGGCCGCCATTTCGAGATTGAGCGGCCGCGTCAGTTCGTTCTTGAGACGCGAAATGTCAGTATCCGAGATGTGGCGGCGGTCTTCGCGCAAATGCGCGGTGATGCCGTCGGCACCGCCCTCGATGGCGAGATGGGCGGCTCGCAGCGGATCGGGATGCAGGCCGCCGCGCGCATTGCGCAACGTCGCGACATGATCAATGTTGACGCCGAGACGCAGCGCGCGCGGCGGCGTGGACACGGATGTCGTCTCAATGGGTTGTTGTGAAGCGCGCAAGGTATGTTGCCACCGGATATCGCGGAAAATCGCCAGCGATGCTGCCGGCTCAGCGGAACCTGCGGCGCTTTTGGAAGACGCGTACGGCCCGTCGCGTAGGATAGTAACTAAAGGCCGCCGCGATCAAGCCGACCAAAAGTCCTCCGACCACCATCGGTTCGACGATCGGAGACAGGTTAACGACCGCGGTCCCGATCTCCTTGGGCGTTCCGGCCGTGAGTGTCGCGCCGAGGGCGTTGGCGCTTTGCGCGAAATGTTCCGCAGCGTACGCGCTATCTTCCCCGAGCACCCATACGCCTGCGATGTAGGATGCACTCCAGATTGCCGGCCAGCTCAGAGGATTGCCGATAAACGTGCCGAGCAACGCCGCCGGAATACTGACGCGGAGGAGGAAGGCGAGCGCACCGGCGAGAGCCATTTGGAAGCCGAGGAACGGCGTGCATGCCGCGAAAACACCGGCCGCGCAACCAAGCGCGACCTCGTGCGGGGTCGCGCGAACGCGCAGGATTCGCCGCCAGTAATAAGCTAGTCGCTTGCGGCCGATGCCAAGTTTTGGGTTGAGCCCGGGGCCCAGCCGGGCTGTCGTCGGCTCAAGGCTCTGTCCTCGGAGCAACTCGCCGGCGAACGGCCGATCCAAATCGCGACTACGACCCATTATCACGCCTTGCGTCACATCCGCTGCACGCCCATCCGATAGGTATATAGACTACTCGAATAGCCGTTCCACCTTGGCGACGGAAGATTTTGCCCGAAGCCCGGCCACGATGTGGTTCAAATGCACCAAATCGAACACCTCCAGTTCGATGTGCATGACAGTGAAATCCGCGGCGCGCCTGGCCATTTTGATGTTGTCGATGTTTCCACCGGTTTCACCAATCTCCTTTGCAATCTCAGCGAGAGAGCCTGGGGCATTGACGGCCGTGACGCTGATTCGCGCAGGGAATCTCTGCGGACGGTCGGGATCGACGTCCCACGTAACATCGATCCAGTACTCCTCCTCGTATTCCTTAAGACGAGGCGAATGGATCTGAAATACGCGAATGCCTTCTCCTGGCGCCATGACGCCAACGATTCTGTCGCCAGGGACGGCACCGCCCGGCTCGAACCGCACCGGCAAATCCTGGCTCGGTCCGCCGATTGAAATAGCCGTCGTGCTGTCGGTTTCAGTGGAGCGGAATTTGAGGCTATTTACCTTATCGATGTTGAACCAGCCGTCTTGCGCCTGGGCGCGGCCGAACCTTCGCGTCGGCTTATAGATTTCCTGCGCCTGCGCTGCCGTTGCCGGAGGCGCGATCGCCGCGAGCACATCGGCCAGTGCAATGTCATTGCGTCCAACGGCTGCCAGAAGTTCGTCGGCAGTCTTGAACCCGGCCTTCGGAGCTGCGGCTTTAACCTTCTCTTCCGAGTAATCGACATCGGCGCCGGCGAGCGTCGAGCTGATGAGCTGACGGCCGAGCGCGATGAAGCGCTTGCGCACGGCTTCACGAGCCGCACGGCGTATGGCAGCACGCGCGCGCCCCGTGACAGCGAAAGCCTCCCAGGCCGCAGGGCGGATATGGCCCTTCGACGTTTCGATCACGACCTCATCGCCGTTGCGCAGGTGCGTATCTATCGGCACATGGCGGCCGTTTATGTAGGCTGCAACGGCCTCGTTGCCGATGTCTGTGTGAACGGCATAGGCAAAATCGAGCGGCGTCGCACCGCGCGGCAACGCGATGAGCCGGCCTTTGGGTGTGAAGCAGAAAACCTGATCGTGGAAGAGTTCGAGTTTGGTGTGTTCGAGAAACTCTTCCGGATTCTCCGCTTCGAGCAGCGTTGAAATCATCACCCTCAGCCGGCCATAGGGACTGTCGTCACCTTCTCCTTCAGCCTCGACGTCATGGCCGTTGCCGGTCCGGTACTGCTGATCCTTATAAAGCGCGTGAGCGGCAATGCCGTATTCGGCAGTCCGATGCATTTCGTACGTGCGGATCTGCAATTCTACGCGCTGGTGACGCGGCCCATAAACGGTCGTATGCACCGACTGGTAGTTGTTGCGCTTCGGCGCCGAAATGTAGTCCTTGAAGCGGCCCGGGACGGTGCCCCACGTCGTGTGCACGATGCCGAGGACGCGGTAGCAATCCTCGATCGTGTCGACGATGACGCGAAATCCGTAAATGTCGGACAGCTGCTCGAGGCTGATCTGCTTGTGCTCCATCTTGCTCCAGATGGCATAGGGTCTTTTCTCCCGACCCGCGGTTTCCGCCTTGATGCCGGCACCGGCACATTTGCGCGCTATCGCCTGGCGAATTTCTTCAACGAGACCCTGATTGCGCTGGCGCATGTCCGCCAGCTTCTCGGTCAGCGCCTCATAGGCTGCGGGATGCAGCCAGCGAAAGGCATAATCTTCAAGCTCCTCGCGCAGCGCCTGCATGCCCATCATGCCGGCGAGCGGAGCGTAAATGTCGAGCGTTTCCTCCGACGCGCGCTGGCGGCTCTCGGGCTTCATGTGCTCGAGGGTGCGCATGTTGTGCAGCCGGTCCGCGAGCTTGACGAGCAGCACGCGGATGTCGCTTGAGATCGCGATCAGGAGCTTGCGAAAATTCTCGGCCTGCTCGGCCTTCTTCGACACGAGGTCGAGCCGTTTGATCTTGGTCAGGCCGTCGACAAGGCTGCCGATCTCGGGACCGAACATCTGATCGACCTCGGTCCGTGTCGCATCGGTGTCTTCGATGACGTCGTGCAACAGCGCCGTCGCGATCGTCGCGTCGTCGAGCTTCAGGTCGGTCAGAATGGCGGCGACTTCGAGGGGATGGGAAAAATATGGCGCACCAGAAGCCCGCTTCTGGTTGCCGTGCGCCTTCATCGCGTAGACGTAGGCGCGGTTGAGCAGCGCCTCGTCCGCTTTCGGATCGTACTTGAGAACCCGCTCGACGAGTTCGTATTGCCGCATCATGGCCCGCCGCACTCCTTCAGGGCGCAAGCGTAGCCGAAGACTCAGAGCAGATTAAAGTAGATTGGAAGGCGACGATGTCGCGAGGCGAGCCCGCGACACGCTCAGCGCGACCGGTCGCGCGGATCGCGATCGCGTTCCCGCGGGCCCGGTCCCGATCCGATGTTCGCGGACGGCTCGAGCGGAGTCATGCTCTCGAGGCCCCGAAGCAGCTGCTCTTCTGTCATCACGTCGACTTGCGTATCCGACCTGAGATCATCACGGCCAAGCATCGGTGCGCGGCGATCCGGCGGCAACAGCGGCGCAGCGACGGCTTCAGGCTCATCGACTTCGGTATTTTTCTGGATCGAGGTGATCAGCGTCTCGCGCATGTCGTCCGGCGAAAGCGTACGCTCCGCGATCTCGCGCAGTGCGATCACAGGGTTTTTGTCGTCGTCGGCCGCGACCGTCATGGCGCTGCCGTTGGCAATCGCGCGCGCCCGGTGGGCGGCGAGAAGCACGAGTTCAAAGCGGTTTGGAATTTTGTCGACGCAATCTTCGACGGTAACGCGAGCCATGGGGCTGACCTTCCCTTGGGTTCTAATCTTCGGCTATTTGGAGTATGGGCGCAGCCAATCGTTCGGGACCGCTTCCCAGCGCCACGCTATTATCCATTTGGCACGTCGCGAGCGCGAAATCAAGTGCAAAGCCGATAACTAGAGCCTGCCCAGCAAAGCATTTGATCAGGCGACCGACTATTTGTCACAATTGCTGGGGGTTACAAAAACCTGATATCCAAACGGACTAGCAGTCACGCCGTAGACGCTGCATAAGACATCTCCATCATATTGGATGCCGGGTATTGCCTCGGGAATTTTGCTTCCCGACGTCGGCTCCGTTGCAGTTTTTGGACATTGTTTAGTAAGCACTGGCAGTTTAGTTAGTAAGCACTCACACTAGGAGCCATTCGATGCATTTTTATCCAACCGAGCGCGTGGCTCTCTTCATCGACGGTGCCAACCTGTACGCGACGGCGAAGTCACTGGTTTCGACATCGATTACAAGAGGTTGCTGGGCATGTTCCGGCAGAAGGGCCAGCTCGTCCGGGCTCTCTATTATACGGCGCTGGCCGAGGAGCAGGAGTATTCCTCGATCCGGCCCCTGATCGATTGGCTGGACTACAACGGCTTCTCGATGGTCACGAAGCCAACCAAAGAGTTCACTGACGCCACGGGCCGTCGGAAAGTCAAAGGCAACATGGACATCGAGCTGGCCGTCGATGCGATGCGTCTCGCCGACAATCTCGATCACATCGTGATCTTTTCCGGCGACGGCGATTTCCGCAGTCTGGTTGCAGCGCTCCAGCAAAAGGGCAAGCGCGTCAGCGTCGTATCAACGCTGCAGACGCAGCCGCCGATGGTCGCCGACGAACTGCGCCGCCAAGCCGATCAATTTGTCGACCTTGCCGATCTTGAAGATCAAGTCGGGCGTGCGCAAAATGGCCGGGGGCCGCGCGATGGGCGGAGCTATCAGGGTCGCGGACAGGTTCACCCGGCACACGACTCGAACTATCTGGGAGACGACGACCTCGCCGAAGAAGAGGTCTGATCGACCTCCTCTTCTGTTTAGGACCTCGCAAGATATGGTTGGCACGCCGGCGGCCGAAGCAACGTTCGGCCCCGAGGCCCCCGCGAAATGCCAGCGCTGTCCGCGCCTCGTTGCTTACCGTAAAGAAAACGAAAGCAAGGAGCCGAGTTGGTTCAACGGCGCCGTGCCATCGTTCGGCACTGCCGACGCGCGGTTTCTGATCGTCGGCTTGGCGCCGGGGCGAAATGGGGCGAACCGCACCGGGCGCCCGTTCACCGGCGACTATGCCGGGCTTCTGCTCTACGAAACACTCAAGCGCTTTGGCTTCGCGGTGGGCGAGTATCAGGCCCGCGCCGATGACGGCTTCAAACTTGTCGACTGCATGGTCACAAATGCCGTCCGCTGCGCGCCGCCCGAGAACAAGCCCGAGCCATCCGAGATAACCAGCTGCAGACCATTCTTCGAGTCACGTCTCGATCATCTGCCCCGGCTCAAGGTCATCCTGGCGCTCGGCCGTATTGCGCATGAACAGACGCTCGCTGCACTGAATAAGAGAAAAGCGCTGTTCCCCTTTGCCCACGGTGCCCGCCACGAACTTGGCGACGGTCACGTGCTGTTCGATAGCTATCACTGCTCCCGCTACAATACGAACACGGGCCGGCTGACGACGGCCATGTTCGGCTCGGTGTTCGAAGCCGTCAGACGTGAGCTGGCGTGAGAGACTGCAACAGATCGCGCGCGTGGCTGCCCGGTGGATGCACCGGGTAGATGACGCGATAAATGATGCCGTTGCGCACGAGCATCGTCAGCCGTTTGAGGTAAGAGACGCCACCCGTCTCGAAGCGCGGCAGCCCCAGCGCATCGGCGAAGGCGAAGTTCGCATCACTCAAAAGCAGATAGGGAATTCCGGTACGCGCGGCAAAAGCGCGTTGATCGTCGGGCGACTGAGAGCTGACGCCGAAGACCTCATAGCCCAGCAGCTCGAATTGCGCGTGGGTGTCGCGAAAGCCTTCGGCCTCCGGCGTCGATCCGTGCGCACCCGGAATCCTGTCCCAATCGGGAGGGTTTGCGACCCCCGGTGTGCCCGTCATCGGATAGACGAAGACGACGGCGCGCTCCTGATAGCGCGCGAGATTTACGCTCGCGCCCCGCGTCGCGACGAGTGCCACGTCCGGGAGCCGCGTGCCCGCAATCAGATGCTTTGCCGCTCCATCATCGTCGGGAACCGGAAACGCCGGCCGATTGACGGATGAGTTGCCGGTATCGGGCACCGAGATCAACCTTTCTCCCTCATCAGGCGCGCCTTCTGTCTGTTCCAATCGCGCTTGGCCGCGTCCTGGCGCTTGTCGGAATGGTTCTTTCCTTGTGCGAGTCCAAGCTTCACCTTGGCTCGGCCCTTCTCGTTGAAATACATTTCGAGCGGCACCAGCGTCATGCCCTTGCGCTCGACCGCGATCGCGATTTTATGAATTTCGGTCGCATGCATCAGGAGCCGGCGTTTGCGCCGCGGCTCATGCGGAAAGAGAGCGGCGCCGGGATATTCGGCGATATAGCTGTTGATAAGCCATATGCCGCCCTCTTCGACGGAGGCATAGCTCTCGGCGATATTCGATTGCCCACGGCGTAGCGATTTCACCTCCGAGCCGAGGAGCTCGATGCCGGCTTCCCAGCTGTCGGTGATGAAATACTCGTGCCGGGCCTTGCGATTTTCAGCGACCAGCGTGCTGCCGTCGTCGCGTTTGGCGGCCATAACTCAATACTCTCCGGCTGCAATCACTCGGCAGCTTTTGCGTCTATCAGATCGAGATCGCGGAGCACCCGGTCGACAGCTTTTCGCGTCGCGTCGGAAATGGCAACCATCGGCAGACGCATCTCCGCGGTGCCGAAGCCCAGGCGCGACACGGCGTACTTGACGGGCCCCGGATTCGTCTCGACGAACAAAACCTCGTGCAGCGGTGCCAGCCGGTCTTGCAACGCCAACGCCTTTTTGAAATCTCCGGCAAGGCAAGCCTTCTGGAAATTCGCGCACAATCGCGGCGCGACGTTGGAGGCGACGGAGATGCACCCGGCGCCACCATGCGCCATGAAGCCGAGTGCGGTGGCGTCTTCGCCCGATAATTGACAGAAGTCGGGTCCGAGCGCAGCCCGCGTTTGTGACGGACGCGCGAGATTGGCGGTCGCATCTTTGACGCCGGCGACGTTCTTCAGCTCATAGCAGCGCGCCATCGTTTGGACGGACATGTCGACGACCGAACGGCTCGGAATGTTGTAGATGATGATCGGAATGCCGATGGCGTCATTGATGGCTTTGAAATGCCTGTAGAGTCCCTCTTGCGACGGCTTGTTGTAATAGGGCGTAACGACCAGCACGGCATCGGCGCCGGCCTTTTCGGCAAATTGTGACAGCTCAACCGCCTCATCCGTCGAGTTCGAACCGGTACCGGCGATAACGGGAACGCGCTTTTTCGCAGCCTTCACGCTCAGCTCGATGACGCGCTTGTGTTCCTCGTGATCGAGTGTCGGGCTTTCGCCCGTCGTGCCGACAGGAACAAGGCCGTTGGTGCCTTCCGCGATCTGCCAATCGATGAAGCGCGTGAAGGTTGCTTCGTCGACCTTGCCACTTCTGAATGGCGTAACGAGTGCCGTGATTGAGCCTTTGAACATGCGTCCGCCTTAACTTGGGAAGCCGGGAGGTCCTACGTGCCGGTCAGGATTGAAGCGTCCCGGCCTTTGACATTGCGTCGTACCCCATGCGTTTAAGGCCAGGGGACACGGTATTGCCGCACATGCATGTCAGTTCGTCCAGCCCGTAGAGCTTGCGCCGGCGGCTATATCCCCGCTTAATACGGACGATATCGCCACATGTCGGTGCAAGCGCCGCGACATTAGGCGCTCGCCAGTTCCGCCGCAAGACCAGGCAGTGACGCGTTTCATCGAATGGGAAATGATGGCTCTAAGTTCTCACCCCAGAACGCCGAATTGCATTTGGTCCCGGGCAACGATCGCCGTGTTGACAGGGTGTATGGTTGCCGGTCTGACTGCCGCGAGCGGATCGCTATTTGCGGACACACCCATCAAGGACGTTCCGGCTCCTAAGCTCCTCGCCGTCGAGAAAGAACATCTCGACAAGCTCGACGAGGCGCTGGCCCCGCTGCTGTCGAAGACACCGTCTCCGGAAGACGTTCAACACCTTCGCGACGCGGTCGGCGCCGTTCGCTCCAACAACATGGAAAGCTTCTCCGAAGCCAAGGCTCAAATCAGCGACCCCGTCGGTCGCAAGCTCGCCGATTGGATCCGCTTGCGGAACGGGATGGGCGAACTCGCCGAATACGAAGCTTTTCTCAAAGACAACCCGCTCTGGCCCGGCCGCTCCGTGCTGACCGAGCACCTCGAGGCTGCGCTGTTCACCGAAGGCGGCAGCGCCAAAGAGATCAAGAAATATTTTGCAGCCTCGCCGCCCCAAACCGGGATCGGCTACGCCGCACTCGCCGCCGCGAATCTGGCCGACGGCAACACCGAAGAAGCGCGAAAGCTCGCTGCAAAAGTTTGGCGCGAGATGACGATCCCTGCGGGGCTCGAGGCCGACTTCCTCAAACGCTTCGGCGATCTGCTGACGCCCGCCGACCACCAGTGGCGCTTCAACCGGATGGTGACCGATGACGTCCGCTGGGCCGGCAATCGCGCCGACCGTGCCGCTTTCGCACGACGTATTATTCCGCTGTTGCCTGCAGCAGAGCAGAAGAAAGCCACAGCGCGACTAGCCGTATTCAATAGGGCATCCAACGCACGCGCGCTGATGAGTGCGCTGCCGTCGGGCGGCGCAGGCGATACCGGACTCGCATTCCACCGTATTCAGCTGCTGCGCAAGGCCAGCAAAATCGAAGAGGCGGCCAAGGTCATTCTCGCCATACCGCCCGACCCAACGAAGATCGCGGTCCTCGACGAATGGTGGGCCGAGCGGCGGGAGCTCGCCTACGGCGCGCTCAAGATGGACAAGATGAAGCTCGCCTACGAGCTCGTCAAAAACGCTGGCCCGCTGACGGTGAACCCGCTCAAGGAACAGACGTTCATGGCCGGCTGGATCGCGTTTCGCTATTTGAATAAGCCCGGCGTTGCGGAGAAACACTTCAAGGATTTTGCCGCTGCCGCCGACGGGCCTTTGAGCCGCGCAAAGGCTGCCTATTGGCTTGGCCGCGTCGCCGATGCCCGCGGCGACAAAGCAGAGGCCGCCAGGCAATATCGGCTAGCGACGAAAAACCCCGACACGTTCCACGGCCTGCTGGCGATGCAGATGCTGCAGAACGGCCGTACAAATCTCGACATCAAACCGCCGGCGCTGCCTTCGCCGCAACAAGTCCGCAAGTTCGTTTCACTCGATGCCGCGAAGGCTTTGGTGATGGCAAGCAAAGCTAAGCTATCGCGAGTCTACACACGGAGCTTTCTGACCGGGCTTGGCAACAGACTGCCGAGCGAGGCCGAAGCCGGCATGGTCGCGCACGTCGCCGATGCACTGGGCGATCCACAGATGTCCGTCAGGATCGCAAAAAGCGCGGTCGCCCGGGGGCAGAACCTGCTGACGTACGCCTACCCGACATCCTCATTCCCATCCTATAAGCCGCTCAGGGCGCCGCCCGAGACGGCCTTGCTGCTCGGCCTTGCGCGACAGGAAACGGAGTTCGAACCGCAAACCGTATCCGGAGCCGGCGCCAAGGGCCTTCTTCAGGTCATGACCGTGACGGCCCAACACGTCTGCCACGACTACAAGATCAAGTGCCAGACCCCGCGACTGCTCTCGGATACCCAGTATAACGTGATGATCGCCTCGGCCTATATCGCCGATCGGATGGATGACTTCGGCGGTTCCTACGTGCTCGGACTCGCCGGCTACAATGCCGGGCCCGGTAGGGCGCGTCAGTGGATCCGCGAAAACGGCGACCCGCGAGATCCCAAGGTCGATCCGATCGACTGGATCGAACGCATTCCGATAACCGAGACCCGCGATTACGTTACCAAAGTGCTTGCGAACATTCAGATGTATCGTGCCCGCCTTGGCAATTCTGCGAACGCGCTTCGCATGCAGCAGGATCTCGTTCGCGCGCGCACCAATTCCAAAGTTCCGGGCAGCAACAACGCCGGGGCGGGCACGATTGACGACCACGAGGGTTGAGAGTCGAAGCAGCTGTGAGGGCAGAACCAGCGCATGACGGCGGCGGCAGAGCAGGGCTTCGAAGACATCTATTTTACCGTCCGCGACGGACTGCGGCTCTATGGTCGCCACTATCGGGCTCGGCGTGCCGCGGCAGCGCGGCCGGTTGTATGTCTCGCCGGCCTGACGCGAAACAGCCGCGATTTTCATGCGGTCGCCTTGGCGCTGAGCCAAGCCTCGCCGCCGCGTGATGTGTTCACGCTCGATACGCGCGGCCGCGGATTTTCTGAATACGACACCAACTGGAAAAACTACGCCGTCCCGATCGAGCTGCAGGACGTCGTCGACTTCATGATGATGCTCGGTCTGCGCGACGCCGGGATCATCGGCACATCGCGCGGCGGCCTTATCACGATGGTGCTTGCTGCCGTGCAGCCGTCACTCGTCGGCGCAGTCGTTCTGAACGACATCGGTCCCGTCATCGAAATGGACGGGCTCGCCCGCATCGCGGCCTATGCCGGTCGCATTCCGCTGCCAAAGAACTGGAAGGACGCGGCCGGCGTCGTGCTTGATCTGACGCGGCGCGATTTTCCGAAAATGACGGAAGAAGACGCGGAAACTATCGCGCGCCAGCTTTTCAACGAAAAGAACGGCAAGCCGGCAAGCGGCTACGACAAGAAGCTCGCGAAGTGCCTTTCGGTTCTCGATGGACCGATGCCGGCACTGTGGCCGCAGTTCGAGGCGATGAAGCGGATACCCGTCCTCGTCGTGCGCGGCGCCAACTCAGATCTCTTGTCGGAGAAGACGGTTGAAGACATGCGCCAGCGCCACCCGCGTCTGACCGCAATCACTGTCCCAGCCGAGGGCCACGCGCCGCTTTTGCGCGATACCCCGACGATTTCGGCGATCAGCTCGTTCTTCGCTGAGACTGACGAGCCCGACGACGGCATACGTTATGGAGCACGGTCGCGAAACGACTTCGGTCACGTCTCGCGGCTCGTATCGAATTCGCCGCGGTCGACGCGGCGCGAGAATTCGGTCTGACCGCCGCTTGAAAGTATGCGCGCCTGCTCGACCCAGCTCTCGCGTTCGATGCGACCGCCGAATTCGAGAACCTTGCTGACACGTTCGATATCGCTGCTGGTCCAATTGGCGATGTGCTCGTAGCGGATGACGCCCATCGCGTTCAGGCGTTTCTCGATAAGAACGCCGATGCCGCGGATGCGCTTCAAATCGTCGGCATGGCCTTCCCTTGCAGGTCCGGGCTCGGGCTCGGATTTCTCGAGGCTTGGATTCTCGGTCTCGACCTGCGCCGCAGCGGAAGCCGCCACTCTTTCCCTGATGGCGTCGGTAAGCCTCGCTGGAATTGATCTTTTGGGATCGGCCTTCGAAAGCGGCGAGATTGGCTCAATCGGTTTTAGTCCGCGCGTCACACTTGCCGATGCTGCCGCGATCGCGGCGGCTGCAGCGGAGGCCATTTCGGCGACGGATCGGCCTTGACTGGCGGCCGCAACGCCAGAGAGCGCCGGCTTCTGCGCGCTGACCTGCTTAGCTGGTGGTGTCGAGGCCGTAGTCTCGGCGGATGAGGGTGCAGCACCTTCAGGCTCAGCCGATTTCTTATCGGTCTCGACCTGCGGTGCCGGCGTATTCGCCTTCAGCGCCGCCAAGCGATTGCGCGAATAATAGGTCTCTCCGCCTTTCGCCAGAATTTGCGCCTGCTCGACCCATTGCTCGCGGTCTATCCGTCCAGGAATTCCCAGTGTCTGGCTGATCCGCTTGACGTCGGAAGCGGTCCACGCGGCAATGTGCTCAAAATAATTGACGCCAATCTCTTTCAGCTGGCGCTCGATGTCGGCATCAATGGCGCGAATGCGCTGCAAGTCATCGCCGCCTTCGAATGGGCGCCTTCGCAACGGCGGGTGCCTTGTCGGCAGGCTTGGATTCAACAGGCTTTGATTTCAGCAGGCGTGGATTCAACTGGTTTGGCTTCAACTGGTTTGGCTTCGACTGGTTTGGATTCAACGGCTGGTTTTGTGTCGCTCGCCGTCGCATCCGACGCCGCGTCTGGAGCCGTTGCCGGCGGCGACTTGTCCTGGGCCGGCTTGGCGTCTGATGATGTGCCTCGCGCAAATATGCCGATCGATGCGGCCGCAGCCGCTTTCGCCGCCGCGACCGCGGCCGCTGCGGCTGACGTCGTCGCGTCACTCAGCGCAGATCGCCGGGACGGAGCGGCGGCGTCAGGTTTTGCAGCGGGTGTCGTGGTGACAGAAACCTTTGTCGTTGGCGGCGCCTTCTCCTCCGCAACGGCAGCTGGTTCGACAATCGGAGGCGGCGGCGCCACCTTAGGCTCGACCACCGGCGCCGGCGCGCGTGGCCGTATCGGTCCCGTCGGAGACTTCAGAACCTTGGGCCGGATTTCGACGATCGCCTTTCTCGGTATGCCCTCGTTCGGATCAGGCCCCATCAAAGCGCGTTCGAAGCGCTTCGGATCGACGAGCTTCGGTTGAGGCCGAGGCTCGGGGCGACGCAACACGTCGATCCTAGGCTGCACAGGATGAATCGGGCGCGGGGTGGCGGGCGGCCTGACAGGCGGCGGGACTTGCGTGCGAACTGGCGGCGGCGCAGCGTAAACCAGCGGCGGGACCCGACGTTCGGCGGCGGTTGCAATCGGAACGCGCGCCGGCTCAGCCGCCCGCGTTCCGGCGATCGTCCGCTTGACGAGGCAAGCCAGGAACGCCCCGGTAAAATACGAACCAAGCAGCAGCAGGAATGTCTGCAGAAGCAGATAATTCATGAATGACCCCACACGCGCCCAGCGCGAAGGCTTTCTGTGAAATTTATCTCAACGAGCCTCACGATTTTTTCTCGCCATCGCACGAAATCCAGCCGGCGCAGATGCCGAGCACGAAGGCGAGCGCAACCCACCAGATGAGCTTTAAGAACAAGTAATCCATTCGCCTGATCTCCGACGCTAATCGCGCTCCTCAGTTGGCTTTGACTGTAAATTCGATGCGGCGATTTTTGGCGCGCCCCTCCTCCGTCGCATTCTCGGCAACAGGACGCGTTGCGCCGTACCCGACTGTCGTCAGGCGCTTCGCATCGACGCCGTTCCGGGCGAGAAAATCGGCAACGGCTTGCGCCCGGCGGTCGGAAAGCTTCTGATTGCGCTCATCCGTACCCTCCGCATCCGTATGGCCCTCGATCTGGATGCTGAAGGCCGGACACTCGTTGGCAATTTCGACCAGATCCTTCAGGGTTTGCGTGCTGTCGGGCGTCAAGTCCGCCTTGGCCCGTTCGAAATTGATCATTCCCTTCGCCGTCGTCTGGCGCATTAAGCTCTGGCAGCTGTCCGCGGCCTTCTCCTCGGCAGTCATGACGGTTATCGCGTCGGTCCCCTTGAAGCCCGGCGGCAAATCGGTAGAAAGAACGCTGCGGATGTCTTTCGCCACCTGCTCGTTGTCTGTCGCGCCTTTGATCGTCAATTCTTTGGCGGAAAGCGAAACGTCGCCGCGCCGCAGTCGCGCCAGCTGTTCGAGGGCGATGCGTGTCGCCGACATCCAGGGCTCTGGCGATGCACCGACGATCTTCATGTGGTCGGCAATGCTCGAGCCCGCATAGATCTGCCGCGCGGTATCGACGAGGCGCGTGCGCGACGGGTCGTCCGGCGCCTCCCCTTCGAGCGTGACCAAGCCGCTCGCGTCCCGCGTCGCGTTCCAGGTCAGGTCGGTCTTCATTTGGCCCGTGAACTTGATGTTCGTCGTTGCCTCGCAACTCTGGCCCGCCGCGGCCTTGACGTCGTTCGGCACGCTTTGCGCGGCGGCATAGTCATCCGTCTCGCCGGACACCTCGAGCTTGCGGTTCGTCAGCATGGATTTGCCGCTCTTCAGCCGCGGCAGCGACGCGAGACCGGCGACAACGCATTGCTGCCACCCGTCCGGCGCTCCGGGCGCGACCTGGGTCTTGTCCGTCACGGATCTGCCGGGAAAGCGGGCTTTGACCGCATCGACGAGAGCCACCCTCGTGGCCTCACTCGGAATCATGCCGATCACTTCGAGTGCCGACCCATCGTTGACGATGCCCATGACGTAGCCGGATCCGGCGGCCGGAAGATCGGGTCGCGGATAGCGGATCCGATCGATGATTTTGAAGTTCTGCGGCACATCGAGTTTCAGCGTTCGTCTGACCGCGGAAGCCGCCTGCTCGTCGGTGGCTTCGCCGATGAATGTCAGTTCTTTGTCGCGGAATGCGACTTCGCCAGTTTTAAGCAACCCCAACTGATCGAGCGCAACCGAGACAGCCTTTCCCCAACCATCCGGGGCACCGTCGGCGAGATCGGTAAAATCGGAAACGGTCGCTTTCGCGAATAGCGTCTTGGCGCGTGACGCCGTTCTCGCCCGATCCTCATCCGAAGGAGCAAAACCAGCGATTGCGACCTGATCGCCCGTCTTTTTCGCCGACCATGTGTAGGGCCTGGCGATGGGGAGCGTGATTTTTTCGCGCGCCAGGTTGACGCCCGCCGGGCGTTGCGTAGCAAGCGCCGCACGCACCCGCCTGTAGGCATCCGAAGTCGGAGCTTCTCCCGTCATCGACAGATCGAGAGCAGAAAGCTCCGCTTCACCGGCTTTCAGTTTCGCCAAATTCTTCAGGCTGAACGTCGCACCGCGAAGCCAGTCATCGCGATCGATCGCGCCACGTGCCAGACGCATGTTATCGGCGACGGCAGCCTTTGGAAATTCGGCCCGGGCGGTGTCGACAAGCGATTTTCGAGCTTGCTCGCTCGGCACATCTCCCGAAAGCGTGAGGCGCCCGTTCGTTTCAGCCTTTGCCGACCAAATGAATTTGTCGACCCGCTGAACGAGGCCCGATCGATTATAGGCGATGCGCACGCCCCAAACGTTGCGCACAAGCGCCAAGGCGCGTTGCGGACCTCGATCTTCAACGGCCGTGCCCGTCACAATGCCGTCGCGGCCGTTGAAGTGCGCGTCCGCCCAGTCGAGGCCTGTCCGATGCAGCGCGTCCTCGGTTCGACGCGCGAGGTCATTCTCGATGCCTTCGTGCTCAAGCTGAACGGCAATCCAACTCAACATTGCAATCGGGACGAGACCCAAAAGCCATAAGGAAGGATTGCAGCGCATGCCTACGCGACTCCGAAACCGACACGATGCGAAGCCACAGCGGAACGACCAACGTCGAGCCGCGGCGGGAGCGATGCGCTAGCGCTCGCCCCGCGTGGCTAAACTTTGATCCAGCGGACCCCCGGACGAGAGTATAGCCAAGTGCCCAAGCCATTCCAAGGCAAGTGGTGAGCCCCACGATCTAAGCTAATATACTGGAAAAAGACGCTTTTCGGCTTGGCGGCATGCAAGCGGAGACCCCGGCCGCAGTCGTGTGAACCCCTTATGCTCACCTGCATTCGCGGCAATCGAATGGCGGCCCTGCGGTAGCTAATCGGTGCCGCCGGCTCTGATGACGTCGACCGGCAAGCCGGCGGCACGAAGCAGATCGGCATCGTCCGTCGCGGAACCGCTGTCCGAACCACCAGCGATCTTCACCCGCACGACCCGCCTGCCCCCGGCTGTCGCTGCGATTATGACATCTGCGATTTCAGTCACTGAGGCTGACTCGCCGGATAAGGTGGTGACCGGCCGTCGCTCAGCCTCGCGACGGGCGAACCCGAGAACCGCCGCAGGCACTTCCGCATCATAAAAAATGCTATCCGCGCCGCGTAGCGCCCTCACTGCGCCAAGCGTCAAAGCTTCGTCGTCTTCTGCTCCGACGGAGATGATCGTGACTCGTCCGTACGGCAAACCTGATCGCTGATCTGCATCCGGTGCCAGAAGCTGTCCCAGGTCGGCTTCCGTCGGCGAGCCGCGCAGCTTCGCGCAGAGCATGATCGGCGAAGCGATCCCAGAACCGTCGCCTCTCCGCCATCGTGGCACCGAGCCGCTCCCCCTGTTGCCGCCAAGACTTGGCCGCATCGACCCAGCGCGCCAAGCTTTCCGGTAACAAGCTCTGAATGAGCGATCGTACGGCCTGCCCCAACGCCGGTGCGGCGCCATCGGTCGAGACCGCGACGACGAGCGGCGAACGGTTGACGATCGCACCGAACTGGAAGTCGCAGAACTCCGGCCGGTCGATCACGTTGACGGGCACACCTGCGGCGCGGGCCGCCGCCGCGAATGCCGCAGCTTCGGCGCTGTCCGTAATCGCACCGATAGCAAGCGCGGCACCATTGAGGTCATCGGGCTGCCACCGCCGCAGATTGAGCGCTATCGTTCCTGCGGGGGGCGACACCGCGAGCTCATGGAAGCCTTCCGCGAGTCTCATCGGCATATACGTCGACGTAAGCACCTGTCGCGGCCAGCAACTCGGCTTTCCAAAGCGCCGCTTCGCTTCCGCCGGCGACAACCACCCGCTTGCCGCCGAGTTTGAAGAAAACCGGCAGCGTGGCTATTGCCTCGATGCGCGCCGGTCTCGTCGCAGCATCCTGGGCTGGTCTTTCGTCGGCGTCTTCGCTCGGCATAGAGTTAGGACCTCGGGTTGGGGCATGGACTGCAGTTTTCGCCGCGCGAGGCGGCGTCGCAAGCGTTATCCGCGGATGAGTGCGCGCGGCTTTCTTTTGTGCGGGCTGTGCTGGTGGTTGGTGCAGATAAAGTAATGGCGCGGATCTGATGACCCGCGCCATGATTGCAAATCTTACCATTCGGCTATGGCAGCGACCAGACCGTCAGATACTACCGCTCGATTGGCTTTCTGCCGCCGCGGGCAAGTCATTGCATGTTGGAATTGCCCTCTGGATCATGGGCAATCTGCAGCGGTCTCAGGTCGTTGCTTTCTCGAACAATGCCATCCGGCGGTTCGGCCTTGACCGCAATGCGAAGTATCGGGGATTGGCATGGCTCGAAGAGGCAGGACTGGTCTCAGTGCGGCGCAAGCTCGGCAGAGCGCCAACAGTCACCATTTTAAGTCGCGAGCCTTGATTCCGCGGGTCGTCCGCTTTCGTGATGCACCGCGTTACCTCGGGATGGATCGCAATCGCTTCAACGCGGAGGTCCGGCCGTTTCTGACCGAGGTCCCGATTGGGCAAACAAGGTATTGGCTTCGATCGGCTTGAACTTGATGCTTGGTTCGAGGACTATAAGTCCCGCAACGGGCGTCCCGCTTGGAAAGGAGAAACACCATGGGACGCAAACGAGTCCCCGACCTCATTATGCGGGCCGGGATCTGGCATATCGACAAGCGCATCCTCGGGCGGAGAGTTTGCCAAAGCACTGGCACAGATCAACTCGAAGAAGCAGAACGACACCTCGCGAGAGTGATGGAACAGACGCGACAGGCTTTAGTCTACGGCATCAGGCCTTCTCGAACCATCGAGCAGGCCGCGGCGAAGTTTGTGCTCGAGAACAACACAAGCGTACCATCGACGACGACGTAAGCCGTCTCAAGGGCCTGTTGCCTTGGATAGGTTCACAGCCTCTTGATAGGATCCATCGCGGCATCCTTCAGCCATGGATCGATTCCCGCCGGCGCGCTCGCGCGGCTGTGGGAACGATCAACCACGGCCTTCAAATTGTCCGTCGCATAACGAATCTTGCGGCGGGTAAATGGGTCGATGAGCAGGGACTGACATGGTTGCAAACGGCACCCAAGATCAAGCTCTTGGCGAATAGCGACAAGCGCAAACCGTATCTTCTGAGCTGGATGGAGCAGAACACGTTATTCTGCTTACTGCCGGCTCATTTGGCGGATATGGCGATCTTTGCGGTCAACACGGGTTGCAGGGATGCCGAGATCTGCAATCTTCTCTGGGGATGGGAGGTCGCCGTTCGCGAGTTGCAAACGTCGATCTTTATAATTCCGGGTGCTCGGGTGAAGAACGGCGAAGAAAGACTCGTCGCGTTAAAAGTCAGTCATCGAGGCTCGTCGCGGTATCCACCCTGAGTATGTTTTCACGTACAAAGGAAGGCCAATTCGCTACATGTTGAACCCCGGCTGGCGCACAGCGCGTGCGTCTGCAGGAATGCCACATGTCCGCGTCCACGACCTCAAGCACACGTTCGGCCGCAGATTGCGTGGGGCAGGCGTGAGCTTCGAGGATCGACAAGATCTTCTGGGCCATCGATCGGCACGCATCACGACACTATTCGGCGGCGGAACTTTCTCGATTGCTAGAAGCCGCCAACAGTGTGTGCGAGCAGAACGGAACGCGACCAGAGTTGCTTGTGTTGCGGGGAGCGTTGGAGGGTGACTCCCGCAAAACTCCCGCAAAAGTCACTCTTCGCACCACGCGGCGTCAGCTAAGTGGTTGAGAAGTTTGGCTGGGATGCCAGGATTCGAACCTGGGAATGGCGGAA
>CAWHZB010000028.1:0-21769 GCA_963833715.1 uncultured Alphaproteobacteria bacterium | reverse complement strand
CAAAGGGATTCCTGGTACACCAATCAACTTTGGCAATGCCAAGGGCATGACCTTTCTGACCGTACCTTGATCTATCCGCATGGCCCGCTCACAAAATATCTTAAGACCGGGAACATCGCGGATGCGGCTGACGAAATCCCCTACGCTGTATGTCGCCGTCACGCGCGCGCGTCAAAGCCTGCCGCTTTTGCCGTGCCTCGACGGTTTCCCCGTAAAAATGATGTCGGTTTTCAGGCCGGATGCCGACTGATGGCCATGCGTCAATCCCTGCGCCCAACGCCAACATTGCTGAACGCTCTCTAGGTGACCCCGAATAACGATTGCTTTTGGAGTGCAGACCTGAACCCAGTTGCCGCCCCCTCCCCAGCCGCGTATCACCCGCGCCGCTCGCAGCTCGTGCGGGGTGCGTTCGTACCGCGATAAGCTTCGAGGATTTGCAGATGAGCTTACTCCTTCCCTTCTGGCAGCGTCTTCTCATCACCGTCGTCGCGATGCTGGCCGTGAACTGGTCCGTGGGCATCCGTCGAAATTCGTGCTTTATTTGAGCGGCGCCGGTAATGGACCGCTAAGGCCTTCATCGGCTTAATCCGCCTTGCCCCGAGGAGGATGCACGATGCTCTCTCGACGACACTTCTGCTGCAGCGGAGTGATCGCGGGCAGCCTGCTGACCTTCGATCGCGCATTCGCGGCCGATCAGTGCGCGGCGCTGACGAAAGAACGGCAATCGGCGATCAACCCGGACGACGCCTTGAACAAGCTCAAGGCCGGTAACGAGCGTTTCGTCTCTCGCAACATGCGGAACTGCGATCTCCTCGAACAGGTTCGGGCAACCGCGGGCGGACAGTTTCCCTCCGCCGTCGTCGTCGGCTGCATCGATTCCCGCGTGCCGCCGGAATTGATATTCGATCAGCGCATCGGCGACATCTTCAGCGCCCGCATCGCCGGCAACATCGTCAACGACGACATCGTCGGCAGCTCCGAGTTCGCGACCAAGCTGGCGGGCGCGAAATTGATCGTGGTGCTCGGCCACAGCGAGTGCGGGGCGGTCAAAGGCGCCATCGACGGCGCCGAGCTTGGCGAACTGACCCAGCTTCTTGCGAAGATCAGGCCCGCGGTGGAGGCGTGCAAGGACGCGCCCGGCGATCACACCTCGAAAAACAAGGATTTCGTCCAGCAGGTGGCGATCGCCAACGCCAAGCTGGCGGCGGACAACCTGACCAAGACGAGCGACGTCCTTCGCGATCTCGTCACCGCGAAGCAGCTGAAGATCGTCTCGGCCATGCATGACGTTGCGACGGGCCGCGTCACGTTCATCGAGTGAGTGCAAGATGGCCGAAGCGGCTCGACTAGTTTAGGAAAAAGCGAAGCTCCGAGGATCCGCCCATGTCCCTCCTCCTCCCTTTCTGGCAGCGTCTTCTCATTACCGTCGTCGTGATGCTGGTCGCGAGTTGGCTCGTGGGTCTGGCATGGCAGGCGATTTTCAGTTTTCCGCTTCCGAGCTACGTCGGCGGCATTGTCGGCGGGCTCGCGGCTTTACCCTTTTGGGACTTCCTGAAGCGGATACGTCCTTCGGATATTTAACTGGCGCACGGCGACTTGTTGTTGGCGCGTGCGACAGCACTCCGTGCAGCCGGCCGCACGCGCGGTAATCCGCGAGCCGGCCGCCGGGCACGTGCGCAGTCACCCTTTGGAACGGAGGTCTGCCCCCATGCGCACAGTCCTCATCACCGGAGCGTCGTCCGGCATCGGCCTTGCGACGTCAGTCGAACTGGCGAAACGCGGCTGGAGCGTCGTGGCGACGATGCGCGACCTCGCAAAGCGCGGCGAGCTCGATCGTCAATTGCTGTCAGCGGGCGTCAGCGATCATGTCAGGGTCGAACGGCTGGACGTGACCGACGCCCAGTCGATCGATGCGCTCGTCGCGGGCCTCGACCTTCCCAATCGGCCGCTCGACGCCGTTGTCCATAATGCCGGTATCGGGGCCGGCGGTGCGTTCGAAGATCTGGACGACGCCCTGGTTCGCCGCATCATGGAGGTCAATTTTTTCAGCATTCTGGCACTGACGCGGCGATTGCTGCCGGCGTTTCGCGCGCAGCGGCACGGGCGCATCGTCATCATCTCCAGCGAAACCGCCTACGCCGGGCAGCCGACAATTTCGCCCTACTGCGCTTCGAAATGGGCGATCGAGGGATGGGCGGAATTGGTCGCGTATGAGCTCGCGCCATTCAACATTCAGATCAGTCTCATCGAGCCAGCGGCTATTCGCACGAACATATGGACGAGCTCGCCACGGATCATCCCGGAGAAGAGCGTTTATCGGCCGCTCCTGGAACATCTGGATCGCGCGGTCAATGAGCACGTCGAAAGAACCGCGGGTGAACCTGAGGAGGTCGCCAAAGTCGTCGCGACGGCGCTCGAAGCACAGCATCCGCGTTTCCGCTACGCGGTCGGTCTCACCGCGACGCTCGGACATTTCATGCGAGGCAAAGTGCCGACCAGCGTCGTGCGCAAGATCGGCAGTTGGTATTTCGGCCTCAGCCAAGTTCGTTGGTGATCGGCGTCAGGCTTTCGGCGGAGCGCCACCCGAAGGCATGGCGCAACCGCCGTGCTTCTATTCCATGGAAGCAGCTGTCACTGATTAGTAATTCTGCGGCGTGCTGCTGCGACCCATGCCATGGTCATACGTGTGTCCGTGATACACGACATGTCCGTGGTGAATTGGTCTTGCATGTGGGGCGACCGGAGTAGCCTCACCCTCAGCTGGCGGCGATGCGCCGTTGTGCTGCTCCTCGTAGAAGCCCCAATTTCCTGGGTCGCCGTTCGCGTAACCCATATAATAGGCGCTCGCCGCAAGGCTCGTCGCGCCCCAGAGCAGGAGAGCTGCTCCACCTGTCAGGATGTGTTTCTTTGTCGGACTCATTTTTAAACTCCATTGAAAGGACTCATCACATAGCCGCCCGAACTCGTCGCCTGTTGGCGCTTGAGTTGGTTGTCCCGGATGCGTGCACAAGCTCGTCCAAATGGCCGATCGTCCGAATGTGGGATGACAATAATGTCCGCACCTGCCGATCGCCGGAAAGCAAAAGCAGACGCCGGAGTAAGGCGCCGGTAATGATGTTGGCGACGGTTCGCTCGGGCGGACCTGATCTGCATTAATATCTTTCCAAGCCCGAGCCCTTGGAGATCCCATGCGGAACATTTCCCTCAGCCTTGCCATGATCGCCGTTCTGGCGCTTCCCGCTGCGGCATTCGGCAAAGACTCCCTCAACGATCAACTGGAACCGATCCGCACCAAATACGGGCTCCCTGCACTCGCCGCCGCGGTCGTGAAAGACGGCAAGATCATCGCCAGTGGCGCCGTCGGCGTGCGCGTCCACGGGATGGACATTCCCGTGGCGCTCGATGACCGTTTCCACTTGGGCTCCGATACCAAGGCGATGACCGCGACGCTCGCCGGCATGATGATCGAGGAAGGCAAGCTCCACTGGGATTCGACGATCGGCGAGGTGCTGGGCCCAGTTCTGCCCGGCCTCAATCCGAAGTTCGCCGCGATCAAGCTCGAGCAGCTTCTGTCGCATACGAGCGGCATTCCGAGCGATGACGACGAGATCATGAAGCTCTACTTCAGCCCAGACGCCTACGACTACTCGCTCACCGACTACCGGCTGCGGATGATTTCAGCCTGGGGCACCAAGCACGAGCCGATCGTTTCCGCTGAGCCGCAATTTCATTATTCGAACCTCGGCTACGTCATCGTCGGCGCGATGATCGAGAAGGTTTCGGGCGAGCCGTGGGAACGGCTGATCACGACGCGAATTTTCGAGCCGTTGGGCCTCAAGTCCGCCGGCCTCGGACCGCAGGCGACGTTTGGAAAATACGATGCGCCCGTCGGCCACGCCGTCGATGACAAGGGCAACATCTCTCCGAGACCGTGGGGCCCCGCCGCGGACGGTCCGGCTCCGGTCGGCCCTGCCGGCATCGCTCATATGAACGTCGAGGACTTCGCGACCTGGGCCGGCTGGAACGCAGGCGAAGGCAAGCGCGGTCCGGCGATCGTCAAGCAGGAGACGCTGAAGCGGCTACATCAGCCGCACATCACAATGACGGTCGAGAACCCCAAACCCGGGACGCCGAAGAGCGGCAGCTACGCGTTCGGATGGGGGATCTCGAAGTTCGACTGGTCGGACAGGCCGCTGCTCACGCACAACGGCTCGAACGGGATGAACCTCGCTGCGATCCTGGGCGATGTCGACGCCGATACCGGCATCGTGGTGATGATGAATTTCCCGGGCGACAAGGCAGACGCCGCGGTGCTCGAGACGTTCAAGCGGCTTTATGGCCGGTACGTAACGAGCGTGAAAGCCGAGCCTTCAGCGGCGAACTAAAGTTCGCCAGCTAAACGTATCCGCCGTTGGCGCGCAACGTCTGGCCGTTGATCCAGCCGGCGTCGCGTCCGGCGAGAAAGCTGACGACGCCGGCGATGTCCTCGGGCGTGCCGAGCCGTTCAAGCGGCGGAACCTTGGCCATCTGCTGAATGAGTTCGGGCGACTTGCCCGTCAGGAACATGTCGGTGGCGGTCGGCCCCGGCGCGATGGCGTTGACGGTGATGTTACGGCCGCGAAGTTCCTTGGCCATGATGCTCGTCATCGTTTCGACGGCGGCCTTGGTCGCGGCATAGATCGCATAGCTCGGCATCAGCGATCCGACGAGGCTCGTCGAAAAATTGATGATGCGGCCATCGTTGCGAATCCGCTTTGCCCCTTCGCGCAAGGCGTTGAACGTGCCCTTCAGATTGATCGCAATCAATCTGTCGAAATCGCTGTCGCTGGTGTCGGCGATGGTCGACTGCGACAGGATGCCGGCATTGTTCACCAGCACGTCGACGCCGCCAAACTGCTTGGCGGCAAATTCGAACATCGCGCCCACGGCGGCGGGATCGCTGACGTCGGCCTTGAACGCCGAGGCGCGTCCGCCCGACTCCACGATCCTGCGGGCAAGTTCCTCGGCCGGCCTGGCGCTTTGGGCGTAGTTGACGACGACGGCAAAGCCGTCACCCGCAAGACGCTCGGCGATCGCGGCACCGATGCCGCGCGAGGCACCGGTGACGATGGCGACTTTGCCTTCAGAGTTGCTCATTCCAATACTCCCAACCTGCCGTGGCGATTTACATGCGCCACACAGGCAGACGCTACTGGCCGGAGCGCCGCAGGCGAGAGACCATCGAAATTAACAAAATCGCGATGCGGTAAAGCTACTTACCGTGTTCGCGCTTATACGTCTGGATATCTTCCGCAGTGACCTCACTCGAATGGCCCAATGCTTTAACGCAACCGTCGCTCAACGTATGGCGATGCGACCGCATGCACGTTTTCAAAGCTTCGGTTCCAACCTTGTACTGGCTGCAGTAGGAGGCGTAATCGCCGCTGCACCCCTCTTTTACCGCCTTGCTGACGGCAAGGCTTTCGCCTGCCGAAAACGCAAGCAATATCGCCGCCAGAATCGCGAGCCTTGGCATCGCCATCTCCTTGAAATACCCCATGCATTAAACGCTGACTGCGTCGCGCAGTTCCGTCAAGACGCCAGCGGCCGTTCTGTAATGCGGCATTTGACGCGAGGCAGATGGGAAACAGTCTGGGGAATGATTTCTTCCGCAGAATGACTTTTGCTCACCGCCATGCTAGTCGGGGCACCGCTACGGATAGCCATTGCTTGCAGCTGAGACTGGGCGGGAACGCGAATACATTTCGCGCGGGGGGTTCCGATGGAAACGGTCCCGAGGTCGTGGGCGTCGAGACTGATCCGCAATCCGATCGCCATTATCGGCGCCATCGGCAGCATCTTCGTCGTACTCGCCAACGCCGAGCCGGCGATGGATGGCGCCACCCACATCTGGCACCGCTGGACGCAGCCGCCCGCGCGCCTCGAGACCACTTGGCAGGGATCGTGGAAATCGCGCGACGGCTTCAACTACGCGCTGGCGATGCAGCTCCAGGTCACCGATAGCGGCGCCGCCGATGGACAGATCACCTGGGAACTCGTCGCAACGCCGCCCGGCTCTTTTTGCAACCGCGCGTCGGTGCCATCGGTATCGAATACGTGCGCGGACGCTACGACCGCTCGCGCGGCATCGCGACGATCACCGGCTACAAAGTATCGGACCCGACGCTGCTCGCCCTCGACTCCTATAAATTCCAGATCAAGCCCGACAAGATTTCCTTCGTCGGCATGTCGAAGCATCGCGGCGGATGGGAAGCCGCGGCGACGGCACGGTCATCGTGACGGAATTGGATTAGCTGCAGTCGCTTCCGCCGAAAACGCACAGCGCGGCCGGGCGGCACGAAAGGGCGTTGTGACAGGGACGCCGCACGCGGCGACGAAAGCAGGGGAGATCGAATGACACAACTTGCGGGCCGCTTCTTCGGAAGTGCGATCATCTACGCCGTGCTCGGCATGACGCTCGGGCTGGTGATGGGAATGACCCAGGACCATACGCAAATGCCGACGCACGCGCATCTGATGCTGCTGGGCTGGGTGAGCTTCGCGATCTTCGGCGTCTTCTATCAAATGTTCCCGAGTGCCGCCGCCAATCCGGCTCGCCGACGTGCACTTCTGGCTGGCGCAAGTGAGCCTCATCGTCCTGATCGTCGGACTGTTCCTGATCTTCAGCGGACACGCAGCGCCGACCCCATCGCCGCGATCGGCTCGACGGGATGCTGGCATCGATGATTTTGTTTGGGGTGATCGCATGGCCGGTGGTGAAGAGGGGTTAGCGGTTGTCTGGCCGATTTGCACAGCGAAACCGCGAAAAGCTCAGCTAGCCTCCTTGGTTATTGCCGCTTCCACTGCCCTCCTGGCAGCCGGCCGGTTTCTGCGTCGTCCAGTAGTTTTCGCGCGGCGACGCATCGCGTGATTTTTAACGACCTCGGCGCGACCCGCGGCGGCTATGGCGTCTCGCTCCGATGGATTGGCTAGATAGTAATTCACCAGGCGGCCGATCTCTCCCGGATCATCGGGGTCGTAATAGACGGAATGCTTGCGACGCTCAACGGCTCCATGTTGCAATAGGCGGATGGATGATCGATCGAAGCGTCCAGGCCGAAACGTTCCGCAGGCCATGACCTCGGTGACTTTTGTAACGAGCAATCCAGACAAGGCCGGGAGGTTGACGAAGATCTTCGTCGAGCAATAGGCGTCGGCCAATGGGCGAAACGACGTGCGCACATGGAAGGCGAGGAAACGGACTGCATGTGGACGATAGGGTAACCGACCTTGCCGATGTATTCGGCGCGTTTGCGATACATCGTCCGGAGAAACGCCGCGTCGTGGACGACTTTCACGGGCTTCGGACGAAAAATGCCGGTGTCCACCCCGAACGGCAGCCACTGGCCGCCGAATTCTTCGGCACTTGAATCGCCGTTCAGCGCATCCATCGTTGCCAGGATGCCGGCGACACAATCGTCGATATGGATGAAGTCTCGCATCTGAAGGTCGCTACCCGCTACCGTTTATCGAGAAATTGTTCCTGCATTCGATTGCACGCTTGCAAATGTATGGAACGGATATGCATCGTCCTGATCTTCGCCGTAGCCTGAAACGGCGATGTTGATCCGGCGTCGACACAAGCGAGCAGAACCAGATACTCGTCGGTCAGCTTTGCCCAGCCATTGGTCAGATCCGGCATTCCGATATCCGACTCGAACGAGATCATGTCTTCCGTGAGAAGCTCGAAATGATCGTGCCTTTGATGTTTGATCGGATGTTGAATTTGGATGACAGGTAGACGCATTTCTTAGGCCGCACCGCTTTTGCCGATTGCCAGAAGGCGGCGTCTATCGACAAATCTTCGGTCCGTAGAGCGGTTGCTTTTCAATCATCAGCCTTCCGCCCACCAACGCGGCCAAGTGGAAGGCATAATCAAAATCCGTATCGCGCACGCGTGCAAACCAGGACCGGCAGTCCTCATGCGCGAATTTAAAATTCGAGTAGCTCCGCGGATCGAAGAGCGGCCAGCCAGCTGCTGGGTCCTTGGCGCCCGTGTAGGGGGCAAGATTATCGACAACGTGTACCTCGTACCCGGCATCTAGGAAGCGCTTTCACGAGGTGTCTGCCGGCAAATCCAGCGCCGCCCGTCACGACTGCTTTACGCATGTGGACGACATCCTCGATGGGGTTCAAAAAGCGAAGCCGCAGACTGAGCGGCGGCTAAACTGAGGTGATTCGAAGTCGCAGCCGCTAAAGCGGCGCGGGACCGATGTTCGCACCGCAAAAGGATCGCGGTCCCGGCGACTTGCTGCGAGACGAATTCCGCAAGCGGCCGCGCGCCGCCATCGCGGCGACACGCTTTGAACCGGCGATTTAGATTTTCAAGTGCGGCGCGCCTGTTGAGGGCGGCCAGCAGGCATTTCATCGCACAAAACCTCGATCACAATTCAAATTCCGGGGTGGGGACCGCGCAAAAAGGTCCTTATCTTTGAATTGGCTCGGGTCCACGCCACAATGAAATACGATTTGAAATCAAGTACAATGAGGAACCAAAGACAAAGGCGAACCAAGTCCGCCCAGCAGCCAAAGTCCGCCCACCGAGGCAAGGCCCGCTTCGAAGGTGAAGCCGATGCCGGCGGCATGCACTCCGTCACACCGCATATCATCTGCGCCGGCGCGACCGAGGCGCTCGAGTTCTACAAGAAGGCGTTCGGTGCGACGGAAATGGTCCGGCTGCCCGGCCCGGACGGCAAGCTGATGCACGGGTCTTTCAAAATCGGCGACTCGGCCGGTGATGCTCGCCGAGGAAAGCGAGAAGCACGGCGTCTTCGGACCGAAGCATCTCAACGGTTCGCCGGTGACGATCCATCTCTACGTCGAGGATGCCGACGCGTTCGTGGCGCATGCCGCTGAAGCCGGCGCCAAGGTGACGATGCCGGTCGCCGAGATGTTCTGGGGCGATCGTTACGGAAGGCTGCAAGATCCGTTCGGCCATATCTGGTCGGTCGCGACGCACGTGCGCGACGTGACGCCGGATGAAATGAAGCAGGCCATGCAATCGATGAAAGGCTGACGCGTTCGCGCCGATAAGACGTGGCGTTACTGCAGCCGGTAGCAATTCTGGAAGACGCGGTGTTCGCGCGTCACGTCATAACCGGTCAGGCACTGGACCAGGTAAGTCTGGCCGGGGTTCTTGAAGAGGATGAACGTCGAGCGGCTGTCGGAGTTGCTGGCGTAGCCCGCTATCTGCCAACCCGATTTGAGAAGCTGCTCGACGGTGATCGCGTGTTCGCCGGGTTTATCCTGTGCGCCTACCGGTCCGGCGACCGCGAGCGCGCGGCCGACAGTGCCGCACAACGCGCAAAATTCTTGCAAAGCCATCGCATCATCGTGCGTCTCCTCGAGCGGCGGCGGTCCACCTCCAGGCACGCTTATTCTAGCCCTCGATCGCGAATGCGCCAGGGTCAGTCCGGCTCGGCTCGCGGGCCGACGCCATGTGGAAGCCGATCATCGCCGCGACCGCCGCCTGCCACGGCAGCAGCAGGACGGCGCCGTTGTCATAATTGTTGGTCCACGGCAAAAGCAGGCCGAACAGCGCGCCGGTCACGCGATCATCGCCGCCGCCGAACCCCGCCGCAGCGCCGGCGTGAACGACGCGGCCCCAGCCCACGTCGCAAAAGCGCCCACTGCGCCGGCCGCGAAGCCGGTGAGATAAGATTTCGACGCCGCGATTGGTTGCCGTCGAGCCACGGTCCGTCAAGTTGCAGAGCCAGATTGACCGCCGCCTCCCAGCCGATCCAAGTCGCAAGCATCGCTGTGGCGACCGCCGCCCAGGATCGGTTACCCCAGCGCCAGACGGCAAAACCGATGACGAGACCGAACCAGACGCCGGTCATCACCATGTAGACGCCGGGGCGCGGAGCGTCGCCGTAGCCTACTCCGAGAAGGGTCGTTCCGAGGATGCCGGAGACGGCGCCGAGCGCCGCAAGTATGAGGGCGGGATGGCGAAGATGCGCGGTCATGTGCGTTGCTCGCTGATGAACTGGCAGCCCCGCCTTTTGCTGCGCCCTAACCGTGGCGGCAGCAAGGTCGAAGGCACACCGGACTCCGGCGAATAGCGATTGTTGACCCACCGTTAAGCGGCGTCGCGATAACGATGATACCCGAACCGGGTTGGGCACAGCGCAGCTTCGGAAGCGAGCCGGCTCCTCGAGCGGCCCGAGGACTCTCGCCCCGAATCTATCTCAGCGCCATCAGCCTTCGAAGCCTATCGCGGTCGTAGCGCTGGATTTGGGTGATTGTCGCCGCGGCCCGCCATACGTGCAGCTCTTTGCGATGGCCGCCTTTATCGTCGTCGTTGCCGCTCTTCAGCGTCACATGGGAATTTCACTGCGCGCCAGTCAAACCAAAACGCCCGGTGAACTGTGCACGACCGCTACCACCAACCCGACTACCTAGCATTCATCATCCCACTCGCGGCGCGTTGGATTCTTTTCTGTGAGCGCGGCGCGATCTCGATCGCTCTATTAGTTTCGAGCGCGGCGCCGATGCCTTCCGGGCACACGTCTGCTTGCGGCACTTCGTCGTGTCGCCAGCACAGTCTGCTGCCACTTGTGTCGTGTCGCGGGGAACCGGGTCGGAAGGAGCGCGTTTGAGGAACAGGGCGTTCATATAGTCTTGCGTATTCTGCAACCTTAGACGGGAGAAATAACATGAAAATCGTAGTCCTCGGGATTTGTCTTGCCACGCTCGCACTTGGCGCCTGCCGCCGTGAATCGCCTGAATATCAGCCGATGAAACTCGGGTCGACAGCTCAGCACTCGTTCAGCAATAACGAGCACAAGCTGAGAGTCGGAATGGCCGCGCCGAAAGCCAATTCGACTTGGCTCGGCGCGTCGCCGATTAGCACTGCCGGTCTCATCAGTCGTAGACGTACGTCACCATGAACGTCCGATCGGCGACGTTCGAACCTGCCGGCGGAATTGGATAGCTTGTCTGCCGGGCCGCAAAGACGACGTCCTGACTGAGAGTCGGATCTTTGGCGCCGGCAAGCAGCTTCACCTCGACGACATTACCGGTTTCCGAAAGAAAGATGCGGACGGTCACGCGTCCGAGCACATCATTCAATTGCGGCATCGTTTGCTGCAACGCCTGGATCACGGCCCGCGCGAACGCATCATTGAGACCTGAGCGCGTGATACCCGGGGGACGTTGAAACGCCGCCGAGCGGCCGCCGGGAAATGACGGCGCGATCATACTGTGGCGGCGAAAGATCGAGCGACGACCTCTTCTTTTGCGGCTTCTTCGGCGCAGGTTTGCTGGCGGTCGATTTCTTCGGCCTGGACTCGGCCTTAGGTTTGGGCTTGTTCTCGCTCTTCATCTTCGCCGGATTTTGATCGTCGAGAGAAAACAAGTCCGGCGCGTTTTCGTCGATCTTCGGTTCTTCCTGCTTGGCGGTCTTTTCTTCGGCGGGCTGCGGTTTCACAGGATCAGGCGAAGGCTTTACTTCAGGCGCCGGCTCGGGAGGCTGCGGCTCGTCCGGCTGCGGTTGCTGCTTGGCTTGCGGCTCAGGTGGCTTCGCGCTCGCGGCGGCGGCTGCGCGGCAACGGGAGGCGGCGCGGGCGGATTATCCGGCGGACGGCAACCGTGCTTCGGCTCTTCAGATCGGCTTCCGTCACCAACGACACGCTGATGGCCTTATCGTCGCCCGTCGGATCACCGAGGTGGGGGGGCTTGCTGCCGATGGCGCTGATCAAAAACGTGGCGTGGAACACGACCGCGCACGCCAGCGCAATCCAGAAGTTGCGTTCGCGCGTGCTAGGCGAGCCCCAGCGTACGGAACCCGCGGTCGTAAGATCAGCTGTTTCCCCCATCCTCTCGGTGCCCATACCGCAGCTAGATCCGAACGGCCAAAGTTTTACTACGGTTGGCGCGTTCTGGACCAGAAATGATAAATCATCGGCAGAAAAAAGCCGAAGCGTCCGGGTTCATCGTCCTTTTATGCGCTTTGAAGTCGCGGTTATGGAGTGATTCGCGTTTGACGCGTGTCGGTTAGAATATTGGGAGGTCAGTCACATGCCGAAAAGCGCACTGAGACGTCAACCGAGCAGCAGCCCCGGAGTCCAAGCCGCCAAAAGCGGCATCATTCGGGCCGGTATCGGCGGCTGGACGTTTGAGCCGTGGCGCGGCGTCTTTTATCCCGACAAGCTCGCACACGCCAAGGAACTGCACTACGCGAGCCGACAACTTCCCACCATCGAAGTCAACGGCACCTACTATCGCACGCAAAAACCGGCGACGTTTGCCAGCTGGGCCAGCGAAGCGCCGGACGACTTCGTGTTCTCGATCAAGGGTCCGCGTTACGCCACGAACCGGCGCGTGCTGGCGGAAGCCGGGCAACTCGATCAAGCTATTTCTTGATTCTGGCGTCACCGAACTCGGCGACAAGCTCGGGCCCTTACTCTGGCAATTCGCGCCAACAAAGAAATATGTGGATTCCGACTTCGGAGCTTTTCTCGACCTGCTTCCCGCGACGTTCGACGGCCGCAAGCTTAGCCACGCCGTCGAGGTGCGTCATGCTTCGTTCTGCACACCGGAGTTTATCGACCTCGCGCGCCGGAAATCCGTCGCGATTGTCTTTGCCGATCACGCCACCTATCCGGCGATCGCCGACGTGACCGGCGATTTCGTCTACGCACGTCTGCAGACCGGCGACGATAAAATACCAACAGCGTATAAACCGGCGGCGCTCAATCAGTGGGCGACGCGCGCAAAGACATGGGCCTCGGGCGGCGTGCCAGACGATCTTCCGGTCATCGATCCGAAAACAAAGCCGGAGCGGCGACCACGCGATGTGTTCGTCTACGTCATTCATGAAGGCAAGGTGCGGGCGCCGGCTGCGGCCATGGCTTTCATGAAAATCATCGAGGGTTCGACGAAATCCGGCAAGCGCGCCAAGTAGTGCAAGCGGGCGCGTTGCGAGAAACCGGCGCTACGCCGAATGGAGCGCGCTATTCCAAATGGAACAGACAGTCGAACAGATCGAGGTTCACAGAAGCCAGCCGCCCGAGTTCAGTCCGGGTGCCTGCCAGCAGTTCCTCTGAGGTGTTTCGGATGCTTACAAATTTCGAAGTCTTGCTCTACGCGTCGTCGCTCATTGTGCTGCCGATCGCAATCTATTCCCTGCTCACCGGCTCCAAGGCACCCGAGGGAACGTGGATCGCCAATATTATGCGGCCGAGACGTATCTCGGACCGGCTGGCAACGTGTTCCTGCTCGCGGTTTGCGCCAATGGACTCGTCAAGCTCGGATTGCATTTCGGCTTCATCGATCCGGCACTGATGGACAGCGTCGACCTGCTCATCGGCGTGCCGTTCATGGCACTGCTCGTCGTCTACCTCGGCCTCTGGATCAGGGCGCCGCAGGTCCGCCGGAATGCAAATGGTGAGACGCGTCCGTAACGAGGCATCTCGTCGGCGCAGAAATCTACTGGTCCATTTCGCTTTCTGGTCAGAACTCGGCTGCGCTGCCGCGTCCTGGTCATCGAGATTGAGACAGACGGAATTGATGCAATAGCGTTTCCCGCTCTCCGTCGGGCCGTCATCGAATACGTGACCCAGGTGCGAACCACAACGCGCGCAGGTGATCTCCGTGCGCACCATCCCATGCGAGTCTTCATCAGTGTGATATTCGACTGCGCCGGGGAGCGCCTGATCGAACGATGGCCACCCGGTACCGGAATCGAACTTCGCATCGGATGAAAAGAGCGGATTGCCACAAGCGGCACACGTGAACGTCCCGTCGCCTTCCGCGTGCAGATATTCACCCGAGAACGGCGGCGCGGTCTCCCTTCTCACGCAGCACGCGATACTGCTCGGGCGTCAGCGCTTTGCGCCAGCCCTCTTCGTCCATCGGCATCGGCTTTTTTATTGATGTTTCGTTATATCGGCCCACTCTGTGCAGCCTTCAAGGGCAGATGAAGGTCAACGGCCGGACGCTCCGCTAGCGCCACGTAGAGTAAGCCTACCAGCCGCGCCCGGGCCGGACGTAGCGCCTGGGGTAGCCCCCTACGATAAACTACGCCGAGCCGACGAGGCGCAGGATAGTAGCCGTAGCCGCTCGGCCCGCCCCAACGTATCAGGTAGTCCAAATCATTATGGCTGCCGCGACCGGCCCTGGCATCGCGGGCGTGTTCGACGTCAAAGATTGTGTCCGCATTGGCACTGCCCGCGGCGAGCGCGCAGCCCACAAGGCCCGCAGCAAACATGATGGTGAGTTTCACTGATGTTCCTGTTCTACGCGGAACCGTAACCGGTTTCACGCCAATCAATTCTGCGAGGACTACGCATACGGCAAGGCTTTCGTTTCCAAGCGCCTGCGTCTGAGTGATCTCGAAGTCATCTCGGTCTATCGGCCGTTTTGATGGTCGCGATCGTCGTCCTCGTGGTTGTGAAGCCGTTCTAGTCGTTTGCGCGCGCTACGCCCCGCCGGCAAAATTCGCTCGGCGCTTCGGTTGCCAACTTCCCGGCTGCGAGACCACTCGGGGCGGCACTCACTGACCTGAGAGGCCGAAAGGCCTAAGTGAGACCACCAACCAGCGCACGATAGAGCGCCACGACCGGGCCGGGAACCTGCGGCCCGCTGCTGAAACTTGGCCACGGCCGCTCATTAGTATAGAGCGGTTCGGCGAACAGGCTTGCACGAGCTAAAGACATGGTGATCAACTTGCTTTTATGCGTTCAAACCGGTCAGATTGCCGCCGTCCCGGGTGCTGCGCTCATTCGGAAAGCAACCAATAAAGAGTAAAATGGATATGTCTCGAACCTCCTTAGCCTTCTTGATAGCCAGCCGTCGCCCTGTGCCCCGACCAGCCGATGCAGCCGACGTCCCGTTCGCCGGGACGTGGGCCCGACGTCCACCAATGCGGGAACGATCAAAGCTCGGAAAATCCTCCGCTCGTTCTTACCGGAGACGGCCTATGATCAGGGAGAAGCCCACTGTGCACTGTCTTCGGTCAAAGAAGACGCCGGAGCGTGGCAGGCAAATGCGAAGTGCTCGAAGTCGAAGGCGACGAGCAGGAGGGGACGTTCACGTTCGTGGTCGACGGCGACAAGCTGACCATTCGCGATGATTCCGGCGAGCGAAGTCTTTCGCGCTGTCCTCAGCCGCACGACCAACCTGAGGCGCGACCCTCGAATGCCTCACGGCCGCGGCGCGCTCGTCGCGACTTTTCCGAGGTTTTCGAGCCCTTCTCGAACTGTCACCGACCACCTTGTCGCCGCTGAAGGGGATGCACATGGCGCGCGAAAACGGCCGTTCGCCCGTCATCGACCACGTCACGTTGGTGCCCGCGCCTTCAGGTTTCAACTGGAATTCGGCAACGCTCGTGCCAGCGAACGGCTTTGCAAAATCAATGCTCATCTTGACGTAGTCATCGGGCTTGCTTTCGGCGATCGTTATCTTGCCTTCGCCGACCTCGCTATTGCCGGACCACGAGAATACTGCGCCGGTGCCGGCTTGAGGCCCGCCAAACGTTGCTTTGGCATTGGGATCGAGCTTTGCCCAAGGCGACCAGTCCTACCATTTGTGCAAATCGTTCAACGGAACACTGCGAAGGCGGCGCTGCGATCGTGGCCGACCGCGTAACGGTGCCGACCGCCGGCTGCAGAGCGACGTATCCCGCGAACGTAAGCACAATCACGAGGAGCGCGAGTGCAATGGTCTTCAGCATGATGTGCGTTTTCCTCGAAAGTGAAAGTCAATGTCCGACGAGTGAGAGGGCGCCCGGACTTAGATGCCTGTCCGAGTCGACGCGCGCGTGAGATGCTGCCGCCGAGCTGTGGCAGATTTACGGTTCGCCTCGCACGAAGTGCCACAGCGCCATTATTCGGATGCCACGTCGAGCACGGACGCGAGGTGCCGCGCAAGTAAGCACGGTCCGTGGAACGCAAGATATCTTTGCGGTAACCGCACCTCTAAAGGCGGCGTCACAATCTAATCATGCCTAATCATGCGGCCTTTGCGAACCAAAGCCCAGGGTTTAGGTTACGTATGGGGCAGCGCTGACAGGCCGTGAGGAACTGCTTTCGTGTCCTCGTATCGTTCAAGCACATTTGCGATTGCCGTCATCGCATTCGCGCAATGCGCGATGGCTGGGTTTGCATCGGCGAGCCCAAGGCCGACAGCAAGAACGACGCTGCCGCGTCGACCACTGCTCCCGCCATGACGATGGAAACGTTCCTCGACCGCCTGATGATGGCCGAGTCGGGCGGCAATCCCTTCGCGAACAATCCGAGATCGACGGCGCTTGGACCGTTTCAGTTCATCGCGGCGACGTGGCTCGAGGTCGTGAGGGCGTCTTTCGCCGACACGACCGCAAAGCTGAAGCCACATGAGATACTTCAGCTGCGAACCGAGCCCGTTTTCGCTCGCGAGGTAGCCACGGCCTATTCACAATCGAATGCGGCCCATCTCGTAGCCAACGGCGCCAAGGCGACATTCACCAATCTGCGTCTGGCATTCCTCGTCGGACCCAGCGGCGCCGCCCGCGTGCTTTCGGCAAAGCCCGATACACCTGTCGTAACACTCCTCGGGCCGGTGGCCATCAACGCCAATCCCTTCATGTCGCGAATGACTGCGGCGGACCTCATCTCGCGTTCGGAACGGGATATCGCGGCCGAGCCCGGATCACAAGCCGGCATTGATGCAGACCCCAAGTCCATCCAGGCCGCGAAGCAACGCGCCGGTGCGGCGCCGAAGATCGCAGTCGTGTGCAATCTCACAACGGCCGAGCTGCCGCAAATGGCTCGCCCTCGCAACGCGGCGGGCGGCACGCGGGAGTAAGCAAGCCAGCCGAGGCTAGGCCGTTCGAAAACATCAGAGAATGCATAAGCAGACGCTGTCGCCGCCTCGTCTGCGCCACGTTGGACGCCGAATCTGATAGACAGGGAGAATAATTCGGCGAGCGCGATGGCTGTTGTCGTGCTCATGCTGAAGCAACGACGGAGCGCATTATGTCGGACCGGACTCAACTGGCCATCGGCCGCAATTCCATCTCGGTGCCGCGGTTGACGAAACGGGCCATCGAAGCCGCGATCGCGACGGCGCTCACTGCCTGCGTCGCTCTGATCATTCTCGTCTTGAACAACGTGCTGACGGGGCGCGGTGGCTGGATCGACGGCCTCGACGTCTGGTGGTCGTTCATCCGTAAGCCTGCAATCCTTGGCACAATGTTTTTGACGGCGCTCGTGACGGCGCTCTTCCTCTCTTGGCAGCGCGACCAGGGCATCAAGCGCTGACGTCCTTAAACTTCCGCAGGCGGACAGATTTCACCAAGCAATCAATAAAAACGGCGGGGCTTGCGCCTCGCCGTCGTGATACTGCGAAAAAGGTTGGCACGCTTGCCCCGGTTAGCTCTTCAGCCCCTTGTTGCAAAGGCTGTAGTAACCGCCGCCTTTTTTAATCCACCTTAATCCACCATTGCCGTTTGACGCCTTATTGGCGTGGTACTGATCGAGACAAGTGTGCATGCGCGCCTTGCCCGCAGATTCCTTGGCGTATTTCGGATCGATGGCTTTCGGGAAAACGGCACTCGAAGGGGCCGTCGTGGTCGCCGCGGCTGTTCCGGTTGTCGGCTTTACGACCGGCTTGTCGTCTGCTGCAGCAGCGCCGCTGCCGCACTCCTGTTTGCGATAATCATTCCAGGTCATGCCGTTCAACGTGCCGGCCGACTTGGCAGCATTGTACTTGACGCTGCACTCTTTGGCCGACAGCGCGAAGCTCGGACTGGCGCCCGCGCAGCAATAGCCGCAATAGCGCCGAGCGTTGCCGCTGGGACCAAAATGCGTTTAATCATCTCTAATTCTCCTCGAAGGGCGCGATGCAAAGCCACCGGAGCGGAGTGGCCGCCACGGATTGGCTAGTGAACGTAACGTGGTCGTTCTGCTTCCGGCTGCCCCTTGGATTAAAGATATAGAAGTCGGGTATCTTGATAAAACGCAAAGGATTTTTGCTTAACAAATCCAAAAGAGACCGGGAGGACCGATGCAAGGAATTGCCCTGCAGCGTGGCTATCTTTCTATATCAGCGGCGTTGCTGGCCATCGCCATCGGCTGGAGGAGCGCGGGCGCCGAGCCGCCTGACAAGGCCCTGGCAGCGGCGCGAGCCGCTGTCAGCAAATTGACGCCGAGGGATGCCGGCGCTCGATACGGCCAAGCCTTAGGCGCCATCGAAGTCTGCATCGGCACTAAAATGACCGAAAAGGCTTCCGCACTCGGATCGGTCTACGAGGGCGCCGACCTCGAAGCATTCAAAACACAAAGCGCAAAAATCTACGATGCCTGGATCAAGGTGAAGCAGCTCGCGTACGGCAGGATGACCCAACCAACGCGAAGTCATCATGGATGAGAGCTGCACCGCGGCGATCGCCGAGATAGGACCATCCGGAACCGCCTGCCGGGTTTGCTGGAGCGCCTCAGCGCTAAGGGTCTGCCGGTCGGACGCTTCGAAGCGTCCGATTTGGCCGAATCGCGATGAAATCCTCGCTGCCCATTGATCAGTGCTGCATTGCGCATTATGGCCGGGTGGCAATGAGGAGTGGTTTTGTGGCGGATCTGTCGAAACTGAGCGTCGGGCTGATGGGGTTCAGCCACCTCGCTTGTCACAAAGGAGCGCCTGGCGACCGCGGTCGGCAGCGGTGACGTTCCGGTATTTGCGAGTTCGATGCTGGTCGCCCTGATGGAGGCGGCAGCGGTCGACTGCATCGAAGCATATCTTCGCCGAAAACCGCCAAAGTCTCGGCGTTCGTCTCGACGTTGTTCATTGGCGTCGACCCCCCTCGGTTTCACCGTGACCGCGACGGCAAACGCTCGAAGCGGTCGACGGCCGAAAACTGACGTTCAAAGTCAATGCTCATGACGGTGTCGAAAGCATCGGATCGGGCACGCACACGCGTGTCGTTGTCGACACGCCGCGATTTATGGCTCGCCTCGCGGCCGATATCTCTTGCCACCGCAATAAGCAAAGCAGGCGATCCATCGAACCGCCACCCGCAGGAGCATATGCTTTGGCCGGCCTCCGTGGCGAACCCGTTCTGGAATCCTTATCCAATGCGATTGGTCATCGCGCTGAGCGCCCTTTTGATATCGCTCTTTCCAGGCTCACCGGCACTTCATGCCGCGACATGCACGGCTAAGGATTTCGCCGCGGCCGTCGACCAGTCGGTGCGCGAGCCTTCGTGCCATGACGCTCGAGGCGCAGCCCAAGCTGCAAGAACTCATGCGCCGCTACAAGGCCGTGAAAAAGCTTGGCGACGACTACGAGAACTTGGCTCTCGACGCGTCATCCAGAACCCGAAGCTCGCCGCCTTCGACAAGAAGAGTAGTGCCCTGCTCCTGACCGTCGACTTGCTCGGCCGTGTCCCTGACGGCTTGAACCCGACTGCGCCAAACTCGAACAGCTGAAATCTGCCGCTGCCGAACTCAACACCGTGATCAAGGCGAAGTCGGATTACATGCTGCAGCGCCTCGACGAAAAAATCGCTGAGGCTGAAAAAAAGCGCGGCTCCAGCAAAGCTCGAAGCCAAAGCCGCCAAGAAAAAGACGGAGACGGCCGTCCGAACGCCGCCGCCGGTGGCAAGACCGTCGCCGCCCACATCCACCCCGGCAAAACCATCACCGCGCCCGTCGCAGAATTGGTCCGCAAACACGAAGCCGAATGATACGTACGCGGAACCCGACGTTGCGATGAAGCAGCCGGACGCAAAAGCGATGCTGCCGCCCCCCGAGGAAGACGGCTTTACGATCGAAGAAATTCGTGATGCGACGCGCGGCTTCTTCGGAACGATCTCGACGAACCTGGCGAGCGTCATCGAGCACTCGTTCAAGCAGTTGGGCCGGCCGACAGCCTGATGTTCTCGGCACCGAAGGCGGCGGCGCTTTTCTTGCCGGACTTCACTCTGGGAGGGAACCCTCTACATGCGCTCGCTTCCGGGTACGGACGGGCTCATTGGCACGGACCTTCGCTCGGAACCGACTTCTGGAGCTTCGGGATCACGGACGCTCTTCCTGATCTATCGAATGCAAGATCCCGACGCCTTGTTCCGCAACTTCACCGGCATCGACGGTTTGGAGCATATTCGTCGGCGGCGTCGGCGTGACGGTGCTCAAGGGCGGAGATGTTATCATGGCGCCCATTCGCTCGGGCGTCGGCATGCGGCTCGGCGCCAATGTCGGCTATCTGCGCTTCACCGACAGACCGACGTGGAACCCGTTCTGAGGATGGAAAAGCGAAGGCCCGGCGTCTTGTGCCGGGCCTCGTCTAAGTCCACTTTGTCCGAACCGCCTCTTTACCAGTTCTGGCTCGATCCGCCGTAAGCGTACCCATAACCGTCTGTTGGCCCGCAGCGTGCGTCGCGAGTAAACGTCGTCGCCGTCTGCGGCGATAGACCTTCCGCCGCACGCCATCGGCGTCATAGTAGTAAGCGCCGTTGCGGTTTTTTTTGCTAACGCCGGCGCGTAGGCCGAGCTCGAATTTCCGCCCCAGCTGTCTCCCCAGAAGCCGCCGTTCTTAAGGCATACTGCTAATGGTTTGCTCTGCGGCTGGCAACGGCCGGACCGCGCGAGCGCGGACGACCAAACACAGTCACTTTAGTTCTCTTCAGGCCGTGCCACTGCACGAGGTCGTAAAACGTCTTCGCATGACCCGGTGAAAGTCGAATGCATCCGTGCGACGCGGCATAGCCGAGGGATCTCACGTGATATGTTCCATGCACCGCCACGCCGCCATTGATGAAAACAGCGTTGGGCATTGGGGCCATATCGTATTTACGCGAGTACCACATCTTCGCAGTCCATTGCGGATGGAAGGTGCCGGTGGGCGTCGGGTACTCGGCAACTCCGGAAGAGATCGCCCAGCTGTAACGAGCCTCGCCGTTTACGGTGACGACCATCTTCTGGTTTGAAAGATCGATCGATGCGGTCAGCGTAGGCTTCGGAGGCGGCTGCGGCTTGGCGACGACTTGCGGCTGTGCCGCTTCTTTCGCCCCCCCGCCGAAATACGTTGTCGTTCCAGACGCCGTATCTGTTGTCACCGCTGTAGAGTTGGAAGCCGCAGCAGCCGCGGTCTCGGAGTTCGACTTATCAGGCTCAGCCATCGCTTGCATCGACGGGAAGATTGCAAGGCAGGCCGCCGCCAAAACTCGACCACGCAACATCAGGCTCTCCATACGCAACGGGGGGAATCGAGCCCGAACATGAAACGGAGAAAGATGCAGAACTGTTAATGCAAAGGGGAATATTCCTAAGGTGATACTCGCAACGCGCAACGGCTTGTAAAATTGCAAGTGGAAATGCTCGAAGCAGTCGGAAGGTGTTTACTCGCAATCGGGGTAGCATAATTTTTTATGCGGCGCCGGCATAACCGGATGCATGATGCATTTTCGAAGCGCTGCAATTCGGAGTTGTTTAAAGAGTGAAATTGGAGTCTCGATGCGGTCATATGCGGCCAGAGCCTGCCCGCGCGCCTCTCTGATGATCGACAATCGGCACTTCCCGAGCTTCACGCCGGCTGAATCAAGGACCGCCGCGTCAGCAGTCCAGGGTGCATGAATGACGTCATTCGGTAAGCGCGCCAATTCGGGTATCCAGCGCCGTACATACGTTCCGTCGGCGTCGAGCTTTTCGCCTTGAAGAACCGGATTGAATATTCGGAAATAAGGCGCCGCATCCGCACCCGATCCCGCCACCCATTGCCAGCTCGCGGCATTGTTGGCGAGATCGGCATCGACGAG
>CAWHZB010000027.1:0-22429 GCA_963833715.1 uncultured Alphaproteobacteria bacterium | reverse complement strand
CTCAAGCCACTATCCGGTTGAGCGGCAGTAAAAGCGATGGATCAAATGATCAACGCCGTCGCACGGGAAGCCACGAGCTAACGGCGGCGGGGTAGGTTCGGCGGAGTCGGCGCCCAGCGGTCAGCTGAATGCCTGACCGGTCGGAAATCCCATCCGTTTGAACACGAGGGCCGCGGGGCAGAACCCAGTGAAAGCCGACTGGAACATGTTGGCGCCCACGAACACCGTGAGCAACAGCCACCAGGGGGACACGAAGTACGCGAGCGCGACCGACAGCAGCACCATTACGCCGGCAAACGCGAACACCGCCTTATCGACAGTCATTGGAACCTCCCTGCACAAATATGACGACCGCCAGTAGACTACGCACAGTGTGCGTGCTCAGGCGAGCCTGTTCCGGATGTAAATCGCGACTGCGGAAGAAATCAGCCAGAAACCTCCGCCGATCCCCAGCCCGCCATACTCCTCGGGCGTCCCGCCGCCGAAGAGCTTGAGCAGTGCCATCACAAAACCAACCAGCCCGCCCAGGAAAAGGAGCCAAATTATCCCGTCCAGAAGTGACTTTTCCATGGGACCCTCCGTTCACATCATCGTCTTCAGACGCGGAGACTACTCGATCCGCATGCGGAGCGATACTTATCGATGGCGGAGTGTTCGGCGGAGGGAGCAGCGCGACCCTGGTGCAATACAATCCCGGAGAACGGCCGAGAGCGCCTGGGGCAGGCCCAAGGACGTCGCGAGGGTCATGGACAGCTAGACGGGCAATTTCTGAAGCCGGGGCTGACGATGCGCGCGAACTCGCCGAGCGGAGAAGCAAGCGGCGGACGGCAATGATCAACGCCGTTGCGCAGGAGGCCACTGAGTCAGGGAAACTGCTGCGCCATAGGCAGCAAGATGTTCTTCCCCCACGAGCCCCTCCCCCGAACGCGTCGTAACAAAGTCAGCATGCAGAGCTTCGCATTAACCCTCAGTTGTAGACAATACTTTTGTCCAGATCGGCTAAAATTATTGCTGCCATGGTCCCCGGCGCGTATCATCCGTGCTGCTCGCATTTATGCGGGATGCGTTCGTAGCGGGCAAAGCGTCAGCGCCTTCTCATCACCGTCGTCGCGATGCTGGCCGTGAACTGGTCCGTGGGCACCCGTCAAAATTCGTGCTTTATTTTGAGCGGCGCCGGTAATGGACCGCTAAAGCCTACATCGGCTCAATCCGCCTTGACCTAAGGAGGATGCATGATGCTCTCTCGACGACACTTCTGCTGCAGTGGAGCGATCGCGGGCAGCCTGCTGACCTTTGATCGGGCATTCGCGACCGATCAGTGCGCGGCGCTGACGAAAGAACGGCAATCGGCAATCAGCCCGGACGACGCCTTGAACAAACTCAAGGCCGGCAACGAGCGCTTCGTCTCGCGGAACATGCGGAACTGCGATCTCCTCGAACAGGCTCGGGCAACCGCGGGCGGACAGTTTCCTTCCGCCGTGGTGGTCGGCTGCATCGATTCCCGCGTGCCGCCCGAATTGGTATTCGACCGGCGCATCGGCGACATCTTCAGCGCCCGCGTCGCCGGCAACATCGTCAACGACGACATCGTCGGCAGCTGCGAGTTCGCAACCAAGCTGGCGGGCGCGAAATTGATCGTGGTGCTCGGCCACAGCGAGTGCGGGGCAATCAAAGGGGCTATTGACGGCGCCGAGCTCGGCGAACTGACCCAGCTTCTTGCGAAGATCAGGCCTGCGGTGGAGGCGTCCAAGGACGCGCCCGGCGATCACACATCGAAGAATAAGGATTTCGTGCAGCAGGTGGCGATTGCCAACGCCAAGCTGGCGGCGGAGAACCTGACCAAGACGAGCGACGTCCTTCGCGATCTCGTCGCCACGAAGCAGCTGAAAATCGTGTCGGCCATGCACGACATCGCGACGGGCCGCGTCACGTTCATGGAGTGACTGCAAGATGGCCGAAGCGGCTCGACTAGTTTAGGAAGAAGCAAAGCCCCGAGAACCCGCCCATGTCCCTCCTCCTCCCCTTCTGGCAGCGCCTTCTCATCACCATCGTTGCTATGCTGGCCGTGAGCTATCTCGTGGGCCTGGCGTGGCAGGCGATTTTCAGCTTTCCGCTGCCGAGTTACGTTGGCGGCGTTGTCGGCGGGCTCACCGCAATACCCGTTTGGGACTTCCTGAGGAGGGTACGTCCGCGCGACATTTAGCTGGCGCACGAGCAGTTGTTTGATGGCGCCTTGCGACTCCCCTGCGGGGAGCCGGCCGGAGCACCCCTTGACGTCATCCGGCGAAGGCCGGGATCCGCCCAGGCCCGTTGTTGAAAGAATAGCCCGATACTTGGATGGCTCCCCGCCTGCGTGGGGATGACGGTTGCGGGCGCGGTTTGCAGCGGAGGTCTGCACCCATGCGAACAGTCCTCATCACAGGAACTTCTTCCGGCATCGGCCTTGCGACGTCGGTCGAACTGGCGAAGCGCGGCTGGAGCGTCGTGGCGACGATGCGCGACCTCTCAAAGCGCGGCGAACTCGATCGTCAATTGCAGTCGGCGGGCGTTAGCGATCGGGTCAGGGTGACGCAGCTGGACGTGACCGACAGCCAGTCGATCGATGCGCTCGTCGCGGGCCTCGACCTTCCCAACCGGGCGCTCGATGGCGTTGTCCACAATGCCGGCATTGGGGCCGGCGGCGCCTTCGAAGATCTGGACGACACGCTGTTCCGCCGCGTCATGGAGACCAATTTCTTCGGCGTGCTGGCACTCACGCGGCGGCTGTTGCCGGCGTTTCGCGCGCAGCGGCATGGCCGCATCGTGATCATTTCCAGCGAAACTGCGTTCGCCGGTCAGCCCGCCATTTCACCTTACGTCGCTTCGAAATGGGCGGCCGAGGGATGGGCGGAATCGCTCGCGTATGAACTCGAGCCGTTCAACATTCAAATCAGTCTCATCGAGCCGGGGGCGTCGCGCACGAACATCTGGAAGAGCTCGCCGCGGATCATTCCGGAGAAAAGCGTTTACCGGCCGCTGATGGACCGCCTGAATGTTGCGGTCGAAGAGCACGTGGCGAGAACCGCAAGCGATCCTCGGGACGTTGCCAAAGTCGTCGCGACGGCTCTCGAAGCGGAGCATCCTCGATTTCGTTACACCGCCGGTCTCACCGCAAAAATGGGACATTTCATGCGGGGCAAAGTGCCGACCAGCATCGTGCGCAAGATCGGCAGTTGGTATTTGGGCCTCAACCAAGTTCGCTGGTAGGAGTCTTTGCTGGCGCGTTGCGACTCCTTGCGGGAGCCGGCCGCAACGCGCGTGCAAACGGGAGAAACAACATGACCTTCGATTACTGGATCGGCGCCGGCGTGCTAATCGCGACGGCAGCGACGGATGCCGCCTACGTGATGTTCACGTCGTCGGTCGTCTCCAAGAGGGCGTTCGCGGCGGCGAACTGGAGCGGCATCTGGTACATGCTCTCGTCGTTCGCGGTCATCAGCTATACGAACAATTGGATTTATGTCGGCTTCGCGATCGTCGGCTCGTGGATCGGCGCCTTCCTTACGCTCAAATACTTCAACCGCGAACCGAGCCATCCCCCGGCTCCATTGAGACCTTCCGTCTAGCTCACGGCATGCGGCGGTCGAATCCCGTGGCTGCTGAATTCGGGCGGGGGTAAGGCGCGAGTAATGATGTTGGCGATGGTTCGTTGGCGCCGTGCCGATCTGCAATAATATCCGCCCCAGCTCTAGCCCTGGGAGGTCCTATGCGGAACATCTCTTTCAGTCTTGCAATGATCGCGATTCTGGCACTGCCCACGGCCGTGCGCGCCCAGGACTCGCTGAACGGAGAGCTGGAACCGATCCGCACGCAGTACGGGCTTCCGGCACTCGGCGCGGCGGTGGTGAAGGATGGAAAGATCATCGCGAGCGGCGTGGTGGGCGTGCGCCTCTATGGCATGGACATTCCCGTGACGATCGGCGACCGCTTTCACATCGGCTCCGATACGAAGGCGATGACCGCGACGCTCGCCGGAATGATGATCGAACAGGGCAAGCTCCGCTGGGATTCGACGATCGGCGAGGCGCTTGGCCCGGTGCTGCCCGGCCTCATGCCGAAGTTCGCCGCGATCAAGCTCGAGCAGCTTCTGTCGCACACGAGCGGCATTCCGATCGACAACGACGAGATCATGAAGCTCTACTTCAGTCCCGACGCCTACGACTACACGCTCACCGATTATCGCCTGCGCATGATCTCGGCCTGGGGCACGAAGCACGAGCCCATGGTTTCCGAGGTCCCGCAGTTTCACTACTCGAACCTCGGCTACATCATCGTCGGCGCGATGATCGAGCGGGTATCGGGCGAGCCGTGGGAAAGCCTGATCATGACGCGCATTTTCGAGCCACTGGGGCTCAGGTCCGCCGGCCTCGGACCGCAGGCGACGTTCGGAAAATACGATGCTCCCGTCGGTCACACCGTCGACGACAAGGGCAACATCTCGCCGAGGCCGTGGGGTCCCTCCGCTGACGGCCCGGCACCGGTCGGCCCTGCCGGCATCGTCCACATGAACGTCGATGATTTCGCAACTTGGGCCGGTTGGAACGCCGCGGAAGGCAAGCGCGGCCTTGCGCTCGTCAAACCGGAGACGCTGAAGCGGCTGCATCAGCCTTACATCACGATGGACATCACGAACCCGAAGCCGGGCACGCCGAAGTCCGGCTCCTATGCGTTCGGCTGGGGTCTCTCGCAGTTCGCGTGGTCGGACAAGCCGCTGCTCACGCACAATGGCTCGAACGGGATGAACCTCGCTTCGATCCTGGTCGACGTCGACAACGACCTAGGGATCGTGGTCATGATGAACCTTCCCGGCGACAAGGCCGACGCCGCGGCTCTCGAGACGATGAAGCAGCTTTACGGGCGGTACATGAAGGACGGGAAGTCTCAGCCTTCAGCGGCGAAATAAACAAGCTCGTCGCCTAAACATATCCGCCGTTGACGCGCAGCGTCTGGCCGTTGATCCAGCCTGCCTCCGGTCCGGCGAGGAAGCCGACGACTGCGGCGATGTCCTCCGGCGTGCCGAGCCGTTCGAGCGGCGCCACCTTTGCAATCTGCTGAATGAGCTCGGGCGGCTTGCCCTTCAGGAACATGTCGGTTGCGGTCGGGCCCGGCGCAACCGCGTTGACGGTAATGTTCCGACCGCGAAGCTCCTTGGCCATGATGCTGGTCATTGTTTCGACGGCAGCCTTGGTGGCGGCGTAGATCCCGTAACCGGGCATCAGCGAGCCGACGAGGCTCGTCGAAAAATTGATGATGCGCCCGCCGTTGCGAATCCGCTTCGCACCCTCGCGCAGTCCGTTGAACGTGCCCTTGAGATTGTCGAAATCGCTATCGCTGGTATCGGCGATGTTTGACTGCAACAGGATGCTAGCATTATTAACCAGCACGTCGACGCCACCAAACTGCGCCTCGGTGGCGTCGAACATGGCATGCACTGCTGCCGAATTGCTGACGTCGGCCTTGATTGCCGAGGCGCGGCCGCCCGATTCCACAATCGTCCGGACAAGCGCCTCGGCCGGCCCGGCGCTTTGCGCGTAGTTCACGAGGACGGCGAAACCATCTCCCGCAAAGCGCTCGGCGATCGCCCTGCCGATGCCGCGCGAGGCGCCCGTTACAATCGCGACTTTGCCTTCAGAGGTGGTCATCTCAATGCCCCGGACCGGGGCCTCGCGGCAGGCGAGAAACCCATCCGAAAACGAAGAAAAAGCTGGACGAGGCGGCTACTTTCCGTGCTCGCGCTTGTACTGCCGGATGTCCTCCGCAGTAACTTCCGTAGAATGGCCTAATGCTTTGATGCAACCCTCACTCAAGGTATGGCGATGCGACCGCATGCATGATTTGAGAGCTTCGGTTCCACCTTTGTACTGGCTGCAGTATGAGGCATAATCGCTGCTACATCCTTCTTTCACCGCCTTGCTGACGGCAAGGCATTCGCCCGTAGAAAAGGTAAGCACCACCGCCGCTAGAACCGCGACCCTTGGCATAGTCATCTCATTGAAATACCCCATCCATTAACGCTGACTGCGCCGCTCAGTTCCGTCAAGAGTCCACCAGATGTTCTTTAGAGCATCATTGACGCGCGGCAGATGTGAAACAGTCTGGGGAGTGATTTCCTCCGCAGAATGACTTTTGCTCGGCGCCGTGCTAGTCGGGCAGCGCTAAAGATCGCCATTGCTTATTTTCAGACTGGGTGGGGCGCGAAGATATTTTCGCGTGGGGGGTTCCGATGGAGACGGTCCCAAGGTCGTGGGCGTCGAGGCTGATCAGAAATCCGGAAGAGCGTTGTTCGAGAACGTCGCAAAACGCAGGCGACGGAAAAGGCGAAGGGGAGAGATATGACACAACTTGCGAGCCGCTTCTTTGGAAGCGCGATCATCTACGCCGTGCTCGGCATGACGCTCGGACTGGTAATGGGGATGACCCAGGACCATTCGCAAATGCCGACGCATGCGCACCTGATGCTGCTCGGCTGGGTGAGTTTCGCGATCTTTGGAGTCTTCTACCAAATGTTCCCGGCCGCCGCCGCAAACCGGCTAGCCCAAGTGCATTTCTGGCTGGTGCAAGCGAGCCTCTTCGTCATGCTTGTTGGACTATTCCTGATCTTCAGCGGACAACGCAGCGCCGACCCGATCGCAGCCATCGGCTCGATTGGAATGCTGGCGTCGATGTTCTTGTTCGGCGTCATCGCGTGGCCGGTGGTGAAGAGGGCTTCGGTTTAGTTGCTCGACTCCGACGGCGCTAAGTTAAGGCTGAGCTAAGCTCAGCGTTTAGCCAGCTTGCTTATTGCCGCTTCCCACGCCTAGCGCCGCTTTCTGCGTCATCCAGTATATTTCGCAGCGGCAGACGCATCGCGTGATTTTTTAATTACCTCGGCGCGGCCAGCGGCGGCTATGGCGTCTCGCTCCGCTGGATTGGCTAGATAGTAATTCACCAGGCGGCCGATCTCTCCCGGATCATCGGGGTCGTAATAGACGAGATGCTTGCGATGCTCGGACGGCTCCATGTTGCGATAGGCCGAGGATGATCGCGACGAGGACGTCAAAGGAAATGTTCCACACGCCATGACCTCGGTGATTTTCCTGACGAGCAATCGAGACAAGCCCGGGAGGTTGACAAAGATCTTCGTCGAGCAATAGGCGTCGACCAACAGGTCGAATGACGTACGCACATTAGATGACGAAACAGACTGAATGTGGACGATAGGGTAACCGACGTTGCCGATATATTCCGCGCGCTTGCGATACATCGTCCCGAGAAATGCCGCGTCGTGAGAAAATCGGCGAGGTCGCGAACCGAATTGAAATTGAAATCTTGATCGTCTCGATGAAACAACTCTGCATACCAAACCGCTTTTTTGCTCGAAGCGTGTTCCATACCGAGCCGTAGTGCTTGCGGACTTCTCCGGCAAACCATTCCGGTGCTCCGACAACGATAAGGTCGGCATTGCGAAGCTGCATGAGCGGAATTTGGGAGAGGCGCGGATTTCCGCTGTCTACGACATTATAACCCATTTCTCTCAGAACGCTTACGATGCCTTCAGCGCAGCACCAGGCAGAGGCGACTGTTGCGGTGTTGTGGAAGACGACAACATTTTGAAGGCGCATGCCAGGTCCTTTTTCAAGAAGAAATTCAGAGCATTGCGAACCGTCAAAAGGCGTCTTTGGAGAAAAGCCCAGCTGCTCTTGAAGCTTCGTGTCTCCGCCGCGAGCGAAAACTCCCTCCGGCATATCAGACGTTCCGCAGAAGCTCGAAATGATCGTGCCTTTGATGTTTGATCGGATAGGCCGCGCTGGATGACAGGTAGACGCATTTCTTAGGCCGCACCGCTTTGGCCCATTGCCAGAAAGCGGCGTCAATCGACAAATCTTCGGCAACCGACAGCTGTTGCTTTTCAATCATCAGCCTTCCGCCCACCAACGCGGCCAAGTGGAAGGCATAATCAAAATCGGTGTCGCGCACGCGCGCAAACCAGGACCGGTAGTCCTCATGCGCGAAGATGAAGTTCGAGTAGCTCCGCGGGTCGAAGAGCGGCCAGCCGGCTGCCGGATCCTTGGCGCCCGTGTAGGGAGCAGGATTATCGACAACGTGTACCTCGTACCCGTCATCTAGAAGCGCGTTCACGAGATTTCTGCCGGCAAACCCAGCGCCTTCCGTACTTTACGCATGTGGAAGACACCCTCGATGGGGTTCAAAAAGCGAAGCCGCAGACTGAGCGGCGGCTAAACTGAGGCGATTGAAAGTCTGAGCCGCTAAAGCGGCGCGGGACCGATGTTCGCAGCGCAAAAAACCCGTGCTCCCGGCGCCCGGCTGCGAGACGGATTCGCAAGCGTGCCGCGCGCCGACATCGCTGCGTTTAGTATTCGCTGTCACCCACCCAAATAGATGGTACGCGCACGCTCTCGTTTGTTTACATTACAATCACCATTGTGCGACACGCTTTGAACCCAGCGATTCAGATTTTCAAGTGCGGCGCCCCTGCGAACGGTGCTCCGCAAGCAGTTTCACGCGCCATCAAAGCCCCGATCACAATTCAAATTCCGGGCTAGGGACCGCCCGAAAACGTCTTATCTCTGAGTTGCAACCTCGTTAGTGGACGCACAAGAGATGCGTGCGAAATCCAGTTACAAGGAGGAACCAAATGACCAAGGCGAAAACCAAATCGGAAGCGAAACCCGCTCAAGAGGCAAACCCCAGTCCGAAGTCGAAACCCATGCCGGCCGGCATGCACACCGTCACACCGCATATTATCTGCGCCGGCGCGGCCGAGGCGATCGAATTCTACAAGAAGGCGTTCGGCGCCCAGGAAATGTTCCGGCTGCCGGGCCCCGACGGCAAGCTGATGCATGGCTCAATCAGGATCGGCGACTCGGCGGTGATGCTCGCCGAGGAAAACGAGAAGCACGGCATCTTCGGACCGAAACATCTCAAGGGCTCCCCCGTCATAATCCATCTTTACGTTGAGGACGCCGATGCGTTCGTGGCGCGTTCTGCTGAAGCCGGCGCCAACGTGACGATGCCGGTCGCGGAAATGTTTTGGGGCGATCGTTACGGCAGACTGCAAGACCCATTCGGTCACATGTGGTCGGTCTCGACACACGTGCGTGACGTGACACCGGACGAAATGAAACAGGCCGTGCAATCGATGAAAGGCTGACGCTTTGCGCCGACAAGACGCGGCGTCAGCGCAGCCGGTAGCAATTCTGGATGATTGGGCGCTCGCGCGTCGCGTCATAACCCGCGAGGCACTGCACGAAATGCGTTTCACCCGGCTTCTTGAACAAGATGAGGCTCGAGCGGCTGTCGCAATTGCTGGCATAGCCCGCGATTTCCCAGCCGGATTTCAGAAGGTGTTCAATGCTGATCGCTTCTTCGCCGGGTTTGACTTGTGCGCCTACCGGGCCGGCGAGCACGAGCGTCGCGGCCGAGAACGCGGCGCATGCGATATTGCTGCGAAACCTTAGCGTCATCGTGCGTCTCCTTCAGCGGCGGAGGGTCCACATCGAGGCGCGCGATTATTCTAGCTCTCAATCGCGAGCGCTCCGGAGCCATTCTGACCCGGCTCGCGGGCCGGCGCCATGTGGAAACCGATCATCGCCGCGACCGCTGCCTGCCACGGCAGCAATAGGATGGCACCGTTGTCATAATTGTTGGTCAACGGCAGAAGGAGACCGAACAGCGCGCCCGTTAGAGTGATCATGGCCGCCGCTGAACCTCGCCGCAGCTTAGGTGGGAACGATGCCGCTCCGGCCCAGGTAATAAAAGCGCCCACAGCACCGGCGGCAAAGCCGCTGAGATATGGTTTCAACACGGCGATATTCGGCGCGGCGTCGAGCCACGGCCGATCAAGTTGCAGAGCCAGATTCACTGCCGCCTCCCAGCCGATCCAGGTCGCGAGGGCTGCTGTCGCGACTGCCGCCCAGGATCGATTACCCCAACGCCAGACTGCAAAACCGATGACCAGACCGAACCAGACGCCCGTCATCACCATGTAGATGCCGGGGTGCGGGGCGTCGCCATAACCGAAACCCAGAAGGGTCGTTCCAAGCACGCCGGAGATGGCGCCCAGCGCCGCAAGGATGAAGGAGGGAGGAAGATGCGCGGTCATATGCGTCGCTCGCTGATGAACTGGCAGCCCCAGCTCTTGCTGCTCCTTAACCATGGCGGCAGCAGGTCGAAAGCACGGCGGCCTCCGGCGAATAGCGAATTACGTTGACCCTACGTTAAGGCACCTCGGCATAAGGATGATACCGAACCGGATTTGGCACGATGGTGTTTGCGATGTTGGGTCAGACCGAAAGTTCGGGTGAATGCGAGCCGACTCCCTCGAGCGGCCGCAGCAGACACTCGCCCCGAATCCATCTCAGCGCCATCGCCTTCGTCTGCTACGCCGTCGGCGCGGCGCTTTGTGTGTTCGCCTCTCTCCGGCTACGATTTCCAATTTGCTCGCCGGCGGCACCGGGCCATGCGTGCAGCTCTTTGCGATGGCCGCGTTTATCGTCGTCGTTGCCGCTCTTTAGCGGCACATATCGGGCACTATCTCTGGCTATCACGACATTCGCGCTCCGCAATGAAGACGTGTTCTTCGAAGCAAGTTCGGCGCGGCGTTCGAAACCTATTGCAGCCGCACGCCGCGTTGGATTTTCATTTAGGCTCGCGGCGAGTGCTGGAACCGGCTCAGTCGTGGAGGCGTTAGAAGAACAGGGCGTACATAAACTCTTGCGTATTCTGCAACCCTTGACGGGAGGAAATCATGAAACTGGTAGTACTCGGGATTTGTCTTACCGCGCTTGCACTTGGCGCCTGCCGCCGGGAATCGCCGGAATATCAGCCGATGAAGCTCGGATCGACAGCTCAGCATTCTGTTCAGCAATAATGAGTTTAAGCTGACGTCGGAACGGCCGCGCCGAAAGCGAAAGCGACTTAATTCGGCGCGCGCCGTTGCACTAAGTTTCAGTCGTAGACGTACGTCACCATGAACGTCCGGTCGGCCACGTTCGACCCGGCCGGCGGAATTGGATAGCTCGTTTGCCGGGCCGCAAAGACGACGTCCTGACTGAGGGTCGGATCTTTGGCTCCGGCAAGCAGCTTCACCTCGACGACGTTGCCGCTTTCCGACAGCAGGATGCGGACGGTCACTCGCCCGATCACATTATTCAGCTGCGGCATCGTCTGCTGCAATGCCTGGATCACGGCGCGTGCAAACGCATCGTTGAGACCCGAGCGCGTGATACCCGGGGGCCGTTGGAATGCTGCCGAATGGCCGCCGGGAAATGACGGCTCGCGCATCATGCTCGATGGCGGCGAAAGATCGAGCGACGACATCTTCTTATTCGGCTTCTTCGGCGCAGGTTTGCTGGCGGTCGATTTTTTCGGGCTCGTGTCGGCCTTAGGCTTGGGCTTGTTCTCGCTCATCATCTTCGCCGGATTCTGATCATCGAGAGAAAACAAGTCCGGCGCGTTTTCGTCGATCTTCGGTTCCTCTAGCTTGGCAACCTGTGGTTCAGCGGGCTGCGGCTTCTCAGGTTCAGGCGAAGGCTTTGCTTCAGGCGTCGGCTCGGGCGGCGTGGGAACGTCAGGTTGCGGCTGCTGCTGCGCCTGCGGCTCAGGTGGCTTCGGCGCTTCACGCGGCGGCGGCTGTGGGGCAACGGGAGGTGGCGCGGGCGGATTGTCCGGCGGGACGGGAACCATGCTTCGGCTCTGGAGATCGGCTTCTGTTACCAGCGACACGCTGATACCCTTGTCGTCGCCCGTCGGATCGCCGAGGTGGCGAGGCTCGCTTGTGATTGCTCCAATGAAAAACGAGGCGTGGAACACAGCTGCGCACGCCAGCGCAATCCAGAAGTTGCGTTCGCGCGTGTTTGACGGGCCCCAGCGCACGGAGCCCGCGGTTGTAAGATCAGCTGTTTCCCCCATTCTCTCGGTGCTCATCCCGCAGCTCGATCCGAACGGCCAAAGTCTTACTACGGTTGGCGCGCCCTGGACCAGGAATGATAAATCAGCGGCAAAAAAACGCCGAACCGCCCCGGTTCATCGCGTTTCTATGCACTTTGAAGTCGCGTTTATGGAGTGATTCGCGTTTGACGCGTGTCCAATAGAATTATTGTGAGGCCCGCACATGCCGAGAAATCGTGCTCAGACGTCGACCCGAAAGAGCCCTGGAGACAAGACGGCGAAAAGCGGAACCATTCGGGCCGGCATCGGCGGCTGGACGTTTGAGCCCTGGCGTGGAGTTTTCTACCCCGACAAGCTCGCACACTCGAAGGAACTGCACTACGCGAGCCGACAACTTCCCAGCATCGAAGTCAACGGCACCTACTATCGCACGCAAAAGCAGGCGACATTTGCCACCTGGGCCAGCGAAGCACCCGACGACTTCATGTTCTCCCTCAAGGGCCCGCGTTATGCCACGAACCGGCGCGTGCTGGCGGAAGCCGGAGACTCGATCAAGCGATTCTTCGACTCCGGCGTCACTGGACTCGGCGACAAGCTCGGCCCGATACTCTGGCAATTCGCGCCAACGAAGAAGTTCATGGCATCCGACTTCGGAGCTTTTCTCGACTTGCTTCCCGAGGCGTTCGACGGCCGCAGGCTGAGCCACGCCATCGAGGTGCGTCATGACTCGTTCTGCACGCCGGAGTTTATCGATCTCGCCGGACGAAAATCCGTCGCGGTCGTTTTTGCCGACCACGCCACGTATCCGGCGATCGCCGACGTTACCGGTGATTTCGTCTACGCCCGCCTGCAAACAGGTGAGGATAAAATACCAACTGCATATAAGCCGGACGCACTCAAACGATGGGCGGCGCGCGCAAAGACATGGGCCTCAGGTAACGTGCCAGACGATCTTCCGGTCATCGATCCGAAGACAAAGCCAGAGCGGCGGCCACGCGATGTGTTCGTCTACTTCATTCATGAAGGCAAGGTGCGCGCGCCGGCTGCAGCAATGGCTTTCATGAAAATAATTGAAGGGTCCACGAAGGCCGGAAAGCCTGCCAAGTAGCGGAAGTAATCGCACTATTCCAAACGGAACAGACGCTGAGAAGGTCGAGGTTCACAGAGGCCCAGGCTCGGCCGTGCTCCGCTGTCGAAAGATCCTCTGAGGTGTCTCTTATGCTTACGAATTTCGAAATCTTGCTTTATGCGTCGTCGCTAATCGTGGTGCTGCCGATCGCAATCTATTCCTTGCTCTCCGGCTCCAAGGCACCCCAAGGAACGTGGGTTGCAAAATTTTATGCGGCCGAGAAATATCTTGGTCTGACGGGCAACGTTTTCCTGCTCGCGATCTGCGCCAATGGACTCGTTAAGCTGGGGTTGCATTTCGGATTCATCGATCCGGCCGTCGTCGACAGCCTCGACCTGCTTGTCGGCATCCCGTTCATGGCACTGCTCGTGCTGTACCTCGGTCTCTGGGTAAGGGCGTTCTTAAAGGTTCGCCGGAATGCGAATGGGGAGACGCGTCCGTAACGAGGCATCTCGTCGGCGCAGAAATCAACTGTTCATTTCGCTTTCTGGTCAGAACTCGGCTGCGCTGCCGCGTCCTGGTCATCGAGATTGAGGCAGACGGAATTGATGCAATAGCGTTTCCCGCTCTCTGTCGGGCCGTCATCGAATACGTGACCCAGGTGCGAACCACAACGCGCGCAGGTGATCTCCGTGCGCACCATCCCATGCGTGTCGTCAGTGTGATATTGGACTGCGCCGGGGAGCACCTGATCGAACGATGGCCACCCGGTACCGGAATCGAACTTCGCATCGGATGAGAAGAGCGGATTTCCACAAGCGGCACACGTGAATGTCCCGTCGCCTTCCGCGTGCAGATATTCACCCGAGAATGGCGGCTCGGTTCCCTTCTCACGCAGCACGCGATACTGCTCGGGCGTCAGCGCTTTGCGCCAGCCCTCTTCGGCCAACGGCATCGGCTTTTTATCCATGTTTCGTTATATCGGCCAACTCAGTGCAGCCTTCAAGGGCAGATGAAGGTCAATGGCTGGGACGGTGGTCACGATGATGACCGTGATGACCGCCATGATCCCAGTTGCCCGAGCTGCCGCCACCTCCGCCAAAGCTGTGAAAGCTATGACCGCCTCCACCGAAGCTATGGCCGCCCCCGCCCACGCCACCGCCGTGATGTCCGACAAGCTTAGCGGGCGCTTCAGTTGCCAACTTTCCGGCTGCGAGACCACCTGGGATCGCAGCCGCAGAGAGGCCAAATAGGCCTGCAACGAGGTCACCGAAAAGCGCACGACAGACGCGCGGCATTACCTGTTCTCCCAAAAGGCAGGTTGAGCGCCCCGACCGGGCCGGCAACCCGCGGCCCGCTGCTGAAGCTTGGCCACGGCCGCTCGTTAATATAGAGCGGTTCGGCGAACAGGCTTGCACGAGCTAAAGACATGGTGATCAACTTGCTTTTATGCGTTCGAACCGGTCAGATTGCCGCCGTCCCGGGCGCTGCGCTCAATCAGGAAAGCAACCAATAAAGAGTAAAATGGATATGTCTCGAACCTCCTTAGCCTTCTTGATAACCAGCCTCGCCCTGTGCCCACTCGCCGCGACTGCAGGCGACGTCCCGTTCGCCGGGACGTGGGCCAATGACGTCCAGCAATGCGGGAACGATCAAAGCTCCGAAAATCCTCCGCTCGTTCTTACCGAGACGGCCTATGATCAGGGGGAAGCCCACTGTGCACTGTCTTCGGTCAACGAAGACGCCGGAGCGTGGCAGGCAAAAGCCAAGTGCTCAGTCGAAGGCGACGAGCAGGAGGGGACGTTCACGTTCGTGGTCGACGGCGACAAGCTGACCATTCGCGATGATTCCGGCGAGCGAAGTCTTTCGCGCTGTCCTCAGCCGCACGACTAACTTGAGGCGCGACCATCGAATGCCTCACGGCCGCGGCGCGCTCGTCGTAACTTTTCCGAGGTTTTCGAGCCCCTTCTCGAACATGTCACCGACCATCTTGTCACCGCTGAAGAGGATGCACATGGCGCGCGCGAAAAACGGCCGTTCGCCCGTCATCGACCACGTGACGTTGGTGCCCGCGCCTTCAGGTTTAAACTGGAATTCGGCAACGCTCGTGCCAGCGAACGGCTTTGCAAGATCAATGTTCATCTTGACGTAGTCGTCGGGCTTGCTTTCGGCGATCGTCATCTTGCCTTCGCCGACCTCGTTATCCCCGGACCACGAGAATATTGCGCCGGGGCCGGCTTGAGGCCCGTCAAACGTTGCTTTGGCATTGGGATCGAGCTTCGCCCAAGGCGACCAGTCCTGCCATTTGTGCAAATCGTTGACATACGGGAACACTGCTGAGGGCGGCGCTGCGATCGTTGCCGATCGCGTAACGGTGCCGACCGCCGGCTGCAGAGCGACGTATCCCGCGAACGCAAGCACAATCACGAGGAGCGCGAGTGCAATTGTCTTCAGCATGATGTGCGTTTTCCTGGAAAGTGAAATTCAATGTCCGGCGAGTGAGGGCGCCCGGACCTATACGCCTGTCCGATACGCGCGCATGAGATGCTGCCGCCGAGCTGTGGCAGATTTACGGTTCGCCTCGCACGAGGGCCACAGCGCCATTATTCGGACGCGCATTGGAGCATTGCGCGGACACCGAACCGAGATAAGCGCCGCTCGTGGAACTCAAGGTATCTTTTAACCGTGCCTCTTAAGGCGTCACACCCCAATCATGCGGCCTTTGCGAACCAAAGCCCAAGGGTTAAGTTACTTACGGGGCAGCGCTGACAGACCGTGAAGGAACTGCTTTCGTGTCCTCGTATCGTTCAAGCACATTTGCGATTGCCGTCGTCGCGTTCGCGCACTGCGCGATGGCTGGGTTTGTATCCGCGGAGCCCAAGGCCGACAGCAAGAACGACGCTGCGGCGTCGACTACTGCTCCCGCAATGACGATGGAAACGTTCCTCGACCGCCTGATGATGGCCGAGTTGGGCGGCAATGCCTTCGCGAACAATCCGAGATCGACGGCGCTTGGACCGTTTCAGTTCATTGCGGCGACGTGGCTCGAGGTCGTGAGGGCGGCTTTCGCCGACGCGACCGCAAAGCTGAAGCCACATGAGATACTTCAGCTGAGAACCGAGCCCGTTTTCGCTCGCCAGGTCGCCACGGCCTATTCACAATCGAATGCGGCCCATCTCGTAGCAAACGGCGCCAAGGCGACGTTCGCCAATCTGCGTCTGGCTTTCCTCGTCGGACCCAGCGGTGCCGCCCGCGTGCTTTCGGCAAAGCCCGATACACCCGTCGCAACACTGCTCGGGCCGGTGGTCATCAATGCCAATCCCTTCATGTCACGAATGACTGCGGCGGGCCTCATCGCGCGTTCGGAACGGGATATCGCCGCCGAGCCTGGATCACAAGCCGGCATTGATGCAGACCCCAAGTCCATCCAGGCCGCGAAGCAACGCGCCCGTGCAGCGCCGAAGATCGCCGCCGCGTGCAATCTCAAACGGCCGAGCTGCCGCAAGTGGCTCGCCCTCGCAACGCGGCGGGCGGCACGCGGTAGTAAGCAAGCCAGCCGAGGCTAGGCCGTTCGAAAACATCAGAGAATGCATAAGCGGGACACTGTCGCCGCCTCGCCTGCGCCACGTTGGACGCCGAATCTGTTAGACACGGAGAATAATTCGGCGAGCGCGATGGGTCGTGCTCATCGCTGAAGCAACGACGGAGCGCATTATGTCGGACCGGACTCAACTGGCCATCGGCCGCAATTCCATCTCGGTACCGCGGTTGACGAAACGGGCCATCGAGGCCGCGATCGCGACGGCGCTCACTGCCTGCGTCGCTCTCATCATTCTCGTCTTGAACAACGTGTTGACGGGGCGCGGTGGCTGGATCGACGGCCTCGACGTCTGGTGGTCGTTCATGCGAAAGCCCGCAATCCTTGGCACAATGTTTTTGACGGCTCTCGTCACGGCGCTCTTCCTCTCTTGGCATCGCGACCAGGGCATCAAGCGCTAACGTCCCTAAACTTCCGCAGGCGGACAGATTTCACCAGGCAATCAATAAAAACGGCGGGGCTTGCACCTCGCCGTCGTGATACTGCGAAATAGGTTGGCACGCCTGCCGGTTAGCTCTTCAGCCCCTTGTTGCAAAGGCTGTAGTAACCGCCGCCCTTTTGAATCCACCTTAATCCACCATTGCCGTTTGACGCCTTATTGGCGTGGTACTGATCGAGACAAGTGTGCATGCGCGCCTTGCCCGCAGATTCCCTGGCGTATTTCGGATCGATCGTCTTCGGGAAAACAGCACCCGAAGGGGCCGTCGTGGTCGCCGCAGCTGTTCCGGTTGACGGCTTTACGACCGGCTTGTCGTCCGCTGCAGCAGCGCCGCTGCCGCACTCCTGTTTGCGATATTCATTCCAGCTCTTGCCGTTCAACGTGCCGGCCGACTTGGCGGCATTGTACTTGACGCTGCACTCTTTGGCCGTCAGCGCGAAGCTCGGACTGGCGCCCAGGACAGCAATAGCCGCAATAGCGCCGAGCGTTGCCGCTGGGACCAAAATGCGTTTAATCATCTTAATTCTCCTCGAAGGGCGCGATGCAAAGCCACCGGAGCGGAGTGGCCACCACGGATTGGCTAGTGAACGTAACGTGTTCGTTCTACTCCCAGCTGCCCCTTGGAATAAAGATATAGAAGGCGGGTATCTTGATAAAACGCAAAGGATTTTTGCTTAACAAATCCAAAAGAGACCGGGAGGACCGATGCGAGGAATTGCCCTGCAGCGTGGCTATCTTTCTATATCAGCGGCGTTGCTGGCCATCGCCATCGGCGGGAGGAGTGCGGGCGCCGAGCCGCCTGACAAGGCCCTGGCAGCGGCGCGAGCCGCTGTCAGCAAACTGACGCCGAGGGATGCCGGCGCTCGATACGGCCAAGCGTTAGGCGCCATCGAAGTCTGCATCGGCACTAAAATGACCGAAAAGGCTTCCGCACTCGGATCGGTCTATGAGGGCCCCGACCTCGAAGCATTCAAAACACAAAGCGCAAAAATCTACGATGCCTGGATCAAGGTGAAGCACTGCGTACGGCAGGATGACCCCAACCAATGCAAAGTCATCATGGATGAGAGCTGCACCGCGGCGATCGCCGAGATAGGACCATCCGGAACCGCCCTGCGGGGTTTGCTGGAAGCGCCTCAGCGCTAAGGGTCTGCCGGACGCTTCGCAGCGTCCGATTTGGCCCAATCGCGTGAAAATCCTCGCTGCCCATTGATCAGTGCTGCATTGCGCATTATGGCCGGGTGGCAATGAGGAGTGGTTTTGTGGCGGATCTGTCGAAACTGAGCGTCGGGCTGATGGGTTCAGCTACCTCGCTTGTCACAAAGGAGCGCCTGGCGACCGCGGTCGGCAGCGGTGACGTTCCGGTATTTGCGAGTCCGATGCTGGTCGCCCTGATGGAGGCGGCAGCGGTCGACTGCATCGAAGCATATCTTCCCGAAAACCACCAAAGTCTCGGCGTTCGTCTCGACGTTGTTCATTCGGCGCCGACCCCCCTCGGTTTTACCGTTACCGCGACGGCAACGCTCGAAGCGGTCGACGGCCGAAAACTGACGTTCAAAGTCAATGCTCATGATGGTGTCGAAAGCATCGGATCGGGCACGCACACGCGCGTCGTTGTCGACACGCCGCGATTTATGGCACGCCTCGCGGCCAAATCTCTGCCACGGCAATAAGCAAAGCAGGCGATCCATCGAACCGCCACCTGCAGGAACATATGCTTTGGCCGGCCTCCGTGGCGAACCGTTCTGGAGTCCTTATCCAATGCGATTGGTCATTGCGCTGAGCGCCCTTCTGATATCGCTGGTTCCAGGCTCACCGGCACTTCATGCCGCGACCTGCACGGCCAAGGATTTTGCCGCCGCCGTCGACCAGTCGGGTGCGAGCCTGCGTGCCATGACGCTCGAGGCACAGCCCAAGCTGCAAGAACTCATGCGCCGCTACAAGGCCGTGAAAAAGCTTGGCGACGACTACGAGAACTCGGCTCTGGACGCGATCCAGAACCCGAAGCTCACCGCCTTCGACAAGAAGAGTAGTGTCCTGCTCCTGACCGTCGACTCGCTCGGCCGCGTCCCTGACGGCGCTGAACCCGACTGCGCCAAGCTCGAACAGCTGAAATCCGCCGCCGCCGAACTCAACACCGTGATCAAGGCGAAGTCGGATTACATGCTGCAGCGCCTCGACGAAAAAATCTCTGAGGCTGAAAAAAGCGCGGCTCCAGCAAAGCCCGAAGCCAAAGCCGAGACCAAGAAAAGGACCGAGACGGCCGCGCGAACGCCGCCTCGGGTAGCAAGATCGTCGCCGCCCACATCCGCCCCGGCAAAACCATCGCCGCGCCCGTCGCAGAATTGGTCCGCAAACACGAAGCCGAATGATACGTACGCGGAACCCGACGTCGCGATGAAGCAGCCGGACGCAAATGCGATGCTGCCGCCCCCTGAGGAAGACGGTTTTACGATCGAAGAAATTCGTGACGCGACGCGCGGCTTCTTCGGAACGATCTCGACGAACCTGGCGAGCGTCATCGAGCACTCGTTCAAGCAGTTGGGCCGGCCGACAGCCTACGTTCTCGGCACCGAAGGCGGCGGCGCTTTTCTTGCCGGACTTCGCTTCGGCGAGGGAACCCTTTACATGCGCTCGCTTCCGGGTACGCGGCAGGTCTATTGGCACGGACCTTCGCTTGGAACCGACCTCGGAGCTGCGGGATCACGAACGCTCTTCCTGATCTATCGAATGCAAGATCCCGACGCCTTGTTCCGCAACTTCACCGGTATCGACGGCTCGGCATATTTCGTCGGCGGCGTCGGCGTGACGGTGCTCAAGGGCGGAGATGTCATCATGGCGCCCATCCGCTCAGGCGTCGGCATGCGGCTCGGCGCCAACGTCGGCTATCTGCGCTTCACCGACAGGCCGACGTGGAACCCGTTCTGAGGATGGAAAAGCGAAGGCCCGGCGTCTTGTGCCGGGCCTCGTCTAGATCCACTTTGTCCGAACCGCGTCTTTACCAGTTCTGGCTCGATCCGCCGTAAGCGTACCCATAACCGCCGTTAGCCCGCGGCGTGCGTCGCGAGTAAACGTAATCGCCGTTCTTGCGGCGATAGACCTTCCGCGGCACGCCATCGGCGTCATAGTAGTAAGCGCCGTTGCGGTTTTTTTTCTTCGTGAACGCCGGCGCATAGGCCGAGCTCGAATCTCCGCCCCAGCTATCTCCCCAGAATCCGCCACCCTGATTGTAGGCGTACTGCGCCTGGTTTGCTCTGCGGCTGGCAACGGCCGGACCGCGCCAGTGCGGACGCCCAAACACAGTCACTTTAGTTCTCTTCAGGCCGTGCCTCTGCACGAGGTCGTAAAACGTCTTCGCATGACCCGGTGAAAGTCGAATGCATCCGTGCGACGCGGCATAGCCGAGGGATCTCACGTGATATGTTCCATGCACCGCCACGCCGCCATTGATGAAAACGGCGTTTGGCATTGGCGCCATATCGTATTTACGCGAGTACCACATCTTCGCGGTCCATTGCGGATGGAAGGTGCCGGTCGGCGTCGGGTACTCGGCAACTCCGGAAGAGATCGGCCAGCTGTAACGAGCCTCGCCGTCCACGGTGACGACCATCTTCTGTTTTGAAAGATCGATCGATGCGGTCAGCGTCGGCTTCGGAGGCGGCTGTGTCTTGGCGACGACTTGCGGCTGTGCCGCTTCTTTCGCGCCTCCGCCGAAATACGTTGTCGTTCCAGACGCCGTATCTGTTGTCACCGCTGTAGAGTTGGAAGCCGCAGCAGCCGCGGTCTCGGAGTTCGACTTATCAGGCTCGGCCATCGCTTGCATCGACGGGAAGATTGCAAGGCAGGCCGCCGCCAAAACTCGAGCACGCAACATCAGGCTCTCCATACGCAACAGGGGGGATTTAGCCCGAACATAATACGGAGAAAGATGCAGAACTGTTAATGCAAAGGGGAATATTCCTAAGGTGATACTAACGCGCAACGGCTTGTAAAATTGCAAGTGGAAATGCTCGAAATAGTCGGAAGGTGTTTACTCGCAATCGGGACAGCATAATTTTTTACTCGGCGCCGGCTTAACCGGATGCAGATGCATTTTCGAAGCGCTGCAATTCGGAGTTGTTTAAGGAGTGAAATTGGATTTGATGCGGTCATATGCGGCCAGAGCCTGCCCGCGCGCCTCTCGATGATCGACAATCGGCAATGGGTATGACTTCCCGAACTTCACGCCGGCTGAAGCCGCGTCAGCAGTCCAGGGTGCATGAATGACGTCATTCGGTAAGCGCGCCAATTCGGGTATCCAGCGCCGTACATACGCTCCGTCGGCGTCAAACTTTTCGCCTTGAAGAACCGGATTGAATATTCGGAAATAAGGCGCCGCATCCGCACCCGATCCGGCCACCCATTGCCAGCTCGCGGCATTGTTGGCGAGATCGGCATCGACGAGCGTGTCCCAGAACCAAGCCTCGCCTTTCTGGCAGCGGATGCGAAGATGCTTGCTCAGGAAAGTGGCGGCGATCATGCGAACGCGATTGTGCATGTAGCCGGTCGCCCATAGCTCGCGCATGCCGGCATCGACGATGGGGTACCCGGTCTTGCCGCGTTGCCAGGCTTTGAGGTGCTTCGGGTTTTCCGTCCAATTGAAGGCTGCGAATTCTTTGCGAAACGGCTCATCCGGCAAGTCAGGCCAACGAAAGAGCAGGCCGTAGGAAAACTCGCGCCAAGCTAGCTCCTTCAGGAACGTCTCGAGCGCGCGATCGGCGCCTTGCGTTTTGCTCGCCGCTTGCGCCGCGGCGCGCCAGCACGCGGCGGGGGCGATTTCGCCGAAGGCAAGATGCGGAGAAAGCTGGGACGTAGCGCGCTTGCCGGGATAATTGCGGTATTCCGCATAAGACTTGAAGTTCGTCTTCAGAAACGCTGAGAGCCGCTTCCGCGCCCCTTCTTCACCAGGCTCCCAGCCTTCTGCCAAGCCGCTCGACCAGTCCGGCTTGGACGGAATGAGGTCCCAATCTGCGAGGCGATCGGATTTCGGCACCTCTGCCAACGGCTCAAAGCGCTCAGGTGCGGACAGCGGCTTCGCCGGGGTGAAACCATCGCTGAGCTTTCGCCAGAATGGCGTATAGACCGCATAAGCTTCTCCGGCCGCCGTGCGCACGTCTTCGGGTTCTCGAAGCAACCGCCCGCCAAACCGACGGCACATCAAAATTCCCTTTCAGATCATCTTCGAATGCGACGGACCAGGGTTCGTAGCTGCGAGTGAAATAGACGCCTGTTGCTCCCGTCTCAGCGACGATGCGTGGCAGCTCAGCGGCGGTTTCGCCGCGGCGCAGGATCAGTTTGGCACCACGTTTCGCGAGATCGTCCGCCAGCGCGGCGAGACCTTTAGCGAGCCACCAGC
>CAWHZB010000026.1:0-13798 GCA_963833715.1 uncultured Alphaproteobacteria bacterium | reverse complement strand
GGACCACCCTACGTTACGTCGTAGAAATCCAAGCCGATCAAAAAGCAAGCCCGGTATCATACGAGCCTCCAGCACGTCACGATCCTCGCTCGTGCTTAACCATCCGCTCAAGGAGGGAGAAGGTTCCTGAACGCCCGCAGAGGCTATTTTTACACATACTGAGCCTCGTTCTCAATTCAAGCGCAATGCTGTCTTGAGGCGTGCGGTCTCTGAGACCCCCCTGCCCGATACTCCGGCGGTGTGTCAAGCTTCCAGCAGAGGCAGCGCCAGCCATCGAGCCGATATTGAAACCACCTCGTTCCATCCCCACTCCCGTCACAATCGCAGCAGAGAGCATCGCGGGTTCAATGAATATTCATAGCAATACGAGTTGTACTTCCGCTTCCAGAATGCCAATGATCTGCTCCGGTTCAGGGAGCGGGCCCAAGGTACCGAAGCCGATCAGTCTTTGGGTCACTTGTCGGGTAATCGCCGGTCAATTACCGGATGCCTGCTGGCAATGCGGACAATAGCCGGCGAGTGTCCGGTCCCGTTCAAAGCCTGAGTGCCCATTGACTTGAAAGGTCGTGCGCAACAGTCTTAAAAGCTGCAAGCCAAGACGGTTGCGTGCCCCCGCAACCAATTTAAAAACCAAATAAAATGAGCGAATTTCAACGTAACGTGCGACCCGGCGCTTTGCGATAAGCGGCGTTGGGTACCGGTGCGGTCGGGGGGCAGATTGCCTAAGCGCTACGTGCGGTTTTGCAGTAGATTTAATTTATCGCGACCCGTCTGTGCCTCATCCTCATTGGTCGATTTTCGAGAGGCGTTTTTCACTGGCTGTTCGGCCACGACCTGGGCGAGAAACGTATCGGCCTCGGAAAGCGCTTCGCGAATTTTGGTTGAAATAACGCAACGTCGCTGAAGTTCGATATCGGCGTATTTGAGCGCCTCACGGAGTTTCATCACCAACACAAGCGTTGTGGGGTCGGATGCGCTTAGCATGATCACAGCGGGAACTCCTGACGTTGCTCGTTTCAACCACAGGACAATTCGCACGCGGCAAATTCAAGGAAACTCGCCCGCGAGCACAAGCTCCTTTCGAGAATTGATGCTGCCGCGTCACATTGGCCCACGAGAACGCCTCATCGTGAAGCCGAGCTACTTGCCTCCGGCAACCCAAATCAGATTGCTTGGATGACGCCGACACCAGCAATCGTGCCGCGTAGTTGTTGTTCCCGGATTTACGGGATCACCTCTCCCCCGAGGTGATATCGGCGGTGGCAGAACCGCGACGTCCCCACATGGTTCTGTCGGAGCGATAAGCTCGAAAGAGAGCGGCCAAAAGTGCCGCTCTCTTTTCGTTTCAGCGCACCATTCGAACCCGGCGCTCTTCCGATACGGAGGAATGAAAAAACGTCGTGGTCGTTCTGTTTCGCTCATCTTTCCATGAAGGCGCCATCCGGCGCGTTCGGATTCGGCCACGGCGGAAGCGGCGGCAGGCCGAGGACCGAGCGAACCGGGGCAAACGAGCGTCGGTGAATGGGCGTAACGCCGAGCCGTACGAGCGCAGTCAGATGTTCGCGGACTGGATAGCCTTTGTGCCTTGAAAAGCCGTAACCGGGATATTTCGCGTCCAGTCTCTGCATTAATGCATCACGGGCTGTCTTTGCCAGAATTGAAGCTGCGGCAATCGTCAGGCTCTTGCAGTCACCCTTCACGATGGCCTGCTGCGGTATCTGCAGGTCTTTAAGACGCCGGGCGTCGATCAGTAAGTGCTCCGGCGTAACAGCTAGTCCTTCGACCGCGCGGCGCATCGCGAGAAGACCGGCCCAGTAGATGTTGATCGTGTCGATCTCCTCAACTTGGGCAAATCCAACAGACCACGCCGCAGCCGTCTGCTTGATCTCCGCAGCGAGTCGATCACGGGTGGCTGCATCGAGTTTCTTCGAGTCATCAATTCCCGGTATCCGGGCTCCGGGGGCGAACACAACGGCCGCTGCCGACACCGGCCCTGCGAGCGGACTCATGCCAGCTTCGTCGACACCCGCCACGTGCAGCGCTCCGGTTGCCCAAAGCGCGTTTTCATATCGCAGCAACTTTCGCACCCGCTGACCTTCGGAGCGGTTTTCAAAGCGTCGCTGTGCGATGGCTTCCAAGATGGCCTTGGCACCTGCTCTTGTGTCGGCCATCAGGGCGGCCTCCATAGCCCAATCGAGCGGGCGACATTCAACCAGGTAGCGGTGCCGAATCTGAGCTAGTGCAAGGCGGGTCATAGGCCGAGATTTTAGTTAGAGACGCGCCCGGAACAATCGCGAGCACTCATCACGCATTTGGACGATGTCCATGTCAGGTGATGGCCCAAAGGTGGCCAAAAGCAGGTCACGTTTACCGCTTGATCGGGAGAGGATTCAAGGTTCACGGCGCCATTTGTTCGCCGTGCCGGCCATGATTTGGCGCAAACCGCGGGCGTTTTTTCCGCGTCTTGTGACAATCTCAGTTCAGATTTGGTCCGAAGCCAAATCGCAAATGGGACTATCGTGCTCCAGCATGCGTGCCAAGCTTGCTGATATCAAAGCCTGCATGATCGAGCGACTGCGCTATGAGCGCCATTGGCACCACATTGTTTGTCGCGGAGGCTACCGTGCGGCTTGCCCGCGTCGCCCGGACACGGCGCGGCCGAAACGTGGCCTGCTTTTTGGCCACGGCGAACAAATGGCGCCCTGAACCTTGAATCCTCTCCCGATCAAGCGCTTGATGCCTGGAGACTGCGGGCTTGTCGTCGTCGGATTTCACGATTGACTTCACCAAGCCGCCGCCAAGTCCCATGTAGCCGCCTTCCCAGTCGGGTTCGATCGTAACCGAAACGATGTTCAGGCCCCCAGCAGCGCCGTCTTGCGAGACCGAAAATACCGCGGCCGCCAACACGATGGCGAAGGCCGGAAGTCGAAGAAGATTCACGGAACTCAGCCTCCCGTCAAAGAAAAAATCATTGACGCTGATTTCGAAGTGCTTCGGGTAAACAAAAAATTAACAAAGCAAATAAATCACCCCTGGGAACATTCCGCCACGAGCGTAGTTTTACCGTCAACTCATCGTCTCCAGCCTCAAAATCATGAATTGTGTCTCGATTGAGGCGTGCACTGCCAGGTACGCCTCACAGTTCAGAGTAAGAGATATGCAGAGCGTTCCCTCTCGCCAAATCATTCGCCAAGACATCACATTCAAGACGGCTGAAAGCGGTTCGAATTCTCCGGACCGATATCAGCATTTGGTCACGGGCGCGGTACTCTTCGAACCCGGCCAACAACGCCGGCTTTATCGCGTCGAAAGCGGTGCCATTTGCCATTACATGCGGCCGACCGATCATGAGCACGAGATCATCGAGTTTGCATTTCCCGGTGACATCATAGGGCTTGGATACTCGACGACGCACGTCAGCACCGCAAAGGCAATGGTTGCGACCAACGTCAGCATCATCACTGATGCCGACCTCGATCTTGCGCTTCAGAAAGACAATAAGCTGTTTTTCAGGCTTGCTGATGCGGGCGAACGTGAATTCGATTATTTCCGGCACAGATCGCTGGAAGGCGATCTGCTACCGCCGCTGGAAAGAGTGGCGAGTTTTCTGCTGGCGATCGCAAGCATAGAAGGCTCCGAGGGTCGCGAGGCAACCGTCATTGCTGATGACTTTTCGTCTGGCTTCGTTGCCGATCAGCTTCAGATCAGCATCGATACGCTCACAACGGTGCTGCTTAGCCTTCAGCGAAGCGGTTTCGTGGACGTGTCGGATGTGGGTTTGCGCATTCTTGATCTCCGCGGGCTGGAGAAGCTAGCCGCAGCGGCCTAGATCCGAACCGCGCTTCACGAATCGGCCACGCTCTACTTAGCCAGCGCTTCCCGCTCTTTTAGAAGCGCGGCGAGTCGAGCCTCCTGATCGGCAATCCGATCAGCGATGCGGTTTTCGTCAGCAGCGCCCGTGAGGGCCACAGCCTCCTCGATGAGTTGTCTGATGTTGTCTCGGATAATGGCAATGCGCTTGTCGATCTCAATGAGATCCGCATCGTTGGGCATGGAAACTCCCTTTCAGAACTCGATCCGCGTTCAAGGCTCTTTAGGTTCTTCCGGCTCCTGAGCCTTCTCGCGCTTCGAAAATGTTGAACCAGCTTCCTTGAAATTCAAGAGATGGGCCTCGTCGGCCGCGCCTTTCGTTTCCGCGACGACACCAAACGTCAACGGCTCATCCTGGGCGTAACGCTTACCGAGGCGGTAGGCGATCTCGGCACGCGCCGTCTCGACACCGAGGTAGAAGGCATGCCCGACGTCAGACCGCGTATCGAGGTGCGGGAAAAGCTCGAACGGGTCATCCGATACGTGGTGCCCGTCCCGATTGTAAATATGGATGCCGTCTTCGGCCACCTCGATGCGATAGTTAGGATCGCGAATATGGGTGGCGAGTGCTTTGATTTCCTCGGGAGTTGACGCAAACCCTTTGCGATCCCGAAGCGCCATCAATCCCATGCCGAAGCCTTGCGGCAAGGCGTTGGCTTTGCGGGCCGCAAAATATTCGCGCCGGGCTCGGTCGAACTCCTTGATGGCGGTTCGGCAATGCGGGCTGACCTGCACAGCCAGCACCGCGTTGATGTGGAGTTCCGAGCAAAGTCCCATCAGCAGCGCGTTGATGCCGGTCGTATCGGCGTCCGTAAGTTCTGTGAGGTTCCCGATCCCCATCAAAATCGGAACCTCCGGCCGGCGCGCCCTGAGATCGACGTAGCGCGCAATGGAGGCCGCGAAGCCGTAATGGATCGGGTCAAGAACGGGATCGGCGTAGAACGGCTTTCCTTTGGCGATCATGATATCGATGGCGCGATCAAGAGAAGCGGCATCGGCGGCGCCGGCCGATACCAAAACGGGTATAGCCGGTCCTTCGTCGGCGATACCAATCGTCTTTTCCGAAAGGCTAAGCAAATAATCGGCCCCGGCCCGCGTGGCGCGCGACAACTCTTCCGGATTGAACGAATTGACGCTGACCTTGAAGCCATCCGCATGAAGCGCAGCGATGGAGTCTTCCAAATGCGGGAACGGGCTGTCGGGGAGACAGCCGAGATCAATTATATCGGCTCCGTCGGCGCGCATCATTCGGGCGCGTTCGACGATCTGTGCGGGGGTCATTAGCGTCGCGTCGATGATCTCGGCGAAAATGGTAACGTCATATTCGGAGAGATCGACCTGCGGCTTGGAGGATTGGCCCAGATATCCCGGGAGATCGGCAATTTCTTCGGGGCCACGCTCGAACCGGGTTCCGAAAAAATCCGACAAACGCTCGAGATCTCCGCGGAACCGGCCCGGCATGATAACGCGGTCGGCGCCAGCCGGAAGCTTCAGCCGGCGCTCGACGATATCCGTAGTCATTAGTGCGGCCACCTTAACGCCGACGTTCGCCACAACGGGCTCCATCTCGTCGCCGTTGAGTTCCTCGGCGATGCGCTTCACACGTGGCTCCGCCAGCGATCCGGTTACAAGTACGATGCGCTTGGCCATCGTCCGGCGATTCCTTTCAAGGTGCGGCTTGATCGTGAGTTTGCATTGAACCGTTTGCGGTGCAACGCCTAGAAGGGTCCTGCCAGAGAAAGAGTGCTTAATTGGGCTTTATGCCGCCGCCAGTCCGGAGACCGTCGCGAATGAGAAAAGTGTTTATCATCGGCATCGGCGTCGGCAACCCCGACTACGTGACGATGCAAGCCATCAAGGCGATGAACGCAGTCGATGTCTTCTTCATCCTCGACAAGGGGCGGGAAAAAGACGACCTCGTCAACCTTCGGAAGGCGATCTGCGAGCGCTATATTGAAAACCCCTCCTACAGGGTCGTCGAGGTCCAAAGCCCCGAACGGGACACGGGTGCCGAGTACACGTCCGGTGTTCATTCCTGGCATCGCCAGAAGGCCGGCATCTTCAGTGCGCTTATCGCAAATGAGCTGAAGGATGGCGAATGCGGTGCGTTTCTCATTTGGGGCGATCCGGCTCTCTACGACAGCACGTTGCGCGTGATCCAGCACATCCTTGCGGAGGGGATGATGGAGTTCGACTACGAAATAATTCCAGGCATCACCAGCGTCCAAGCGTTGGCCGCCCGTCATCGCATTGCACTGAATGAAATCGGGCAGTCGATACATATCACGACGGGGCGCAAGCTCTCTGAGGGATTGGCCCAAGACGTCGACAGCGCCGTCGTGATGCTCGACAACGGCACCGCCCTTCGGACGCTGGCGAACGACGATGTCGATATCTACTGGGGCGCGTACCTCGGTACACCTGATGAAATTCTGATCTCCGGCAAGCTGCGCGAACGGATCGACGAGATCGAGCGCGTGCGAGGCGAGCAGCGCGCGCGCAAAGGCTGGATCATGGATACCTATCTATTGCGCCGCGTGCCGCGCCAATAAAGCGAGTTCGGCTCAGCCCGCCGCCGCGCGCTCCAACTCTACTTCGGCACGCAGGCTTTCGAGATCACGCGATACGGTTGCGACCGCCAGCTTCCGGCTGTTCTGATAGTAAGTCACCTTGCAATCTCGCCGGGACGGCTCGCCGTCGATTTCCACTTTATCCCAGTCCTGGGCATGCCCGACGTACGATACCGTCACGTCGTAGTGCTGGCTCCAGAAGAACGGCACGGCATCGAACGGTTCGCGCGAGCCCAAGATATTGAGCGCGGCGGTTTGGCCTTGCCGCTCGGCGACGACCCAGTGTTCGACACGGATCTGAAGGCCGCTATGCGGGTCCGGCCAGCGCGCAATATCGCCTGCTGCATAGATGCCTGGGACGCTCGTCTGAAGATGATGATTGACGACGACCCCATTATCGATCGTAAACCCCGCGTCTTTGGCCAACTCGACATTCGGGCGCACACCAATGCCGGCGACGACGAGATCGGCGGAAAGACGTTCTCCGGTCTTCAGTATCACAGCGTCTTTTTCGATCGTCGATGCTGACGTACCGAGGTGGAACATGACGCCGTTCTCTTCGTGGATGCTCTTGACCATGTCACCGAGCTCAGGGCCGAGAACGCGCTCGAGCGGGCGTGACTGCGGCCCGACGACGTGAGCCTCGATGCCCCGCTTGCGCAGCGATGCCGCGGTTTCGAGACCGATGAAGCTTGCACCAATGACGACGGCCCGTTTTGTGCTCGGGATTTTGGCAATCAGATTGCGGGCGTCATCGTATGTGCGCAGATAATGGACGAGCGGCAGGCCGGCGCCCGGGATGTCCAGGTGAACCGGATCGGCACCGGTCGCGATAAGAAGCGCATCGAAACTTATACGGCTGCCATCCGACAGCGCGACCGCGCGTTCGACGGTATCGATCGACACGACGCGCGTGGTCAGCCGCACGTCGATGTTGTGTTTCTTGTAGAAGTTCGCGGAGCGCAGCGGGATCCAATCTTCGGAGGCCGTGCCCGCGAGATAGTCCTTCGACAGATTGGGCCGGTCATAAGGTAAGGCCGTATCGGCGCTGAGCATCGTGACGCTGCCCTCGAAGCCTTGCCGGCGGAGCATCTCGGCGGCCGCATTGCCGGCAGCGCCGCCGCCAATGATCACGACGGATTTCAACAGATGGTCCGGCCTCACCTGCTTCGGCGGCTCACGCTTTGGAAGCTTGCCGCGGACGAAGATTGTCGAGTCGCTTACCTCGACGTTCCAACACGAGACCGGGTTCAGTGCCGGCGCGCGCAAGGCCTCTCCCGTGCGGAGGCTGAAGCAGGCGTGATGCCACGGACAGCGGACGGTGTCGTCGACGATAAGGCCTTCGGCCAATGGTCCATTGTAATGCGTGCAGGTCGCCCCGATCGCAAAAAGCTCTGAACCGCGTCTTACGAGCAAGACGGCTTCGCCGTTTGCGTGGCCAAGCAGACTGGCTCCATCGGCGAGATCTGATGCCGGAATGCCGCTCGCCAAATCGGGGCCGGCCAACTCTTGCTCGTTTCCAGACATTCAAGGCTCCCAGGTTGGCATGCCTTTGTGGTCGCTCATTTATGCGCCCGGCGGCGAACGCCGCGTCGATTCAAAAAGGAACCACACCCGCTTTTCGGCCTCATCGATCCAGTTTTCCAACAGGCTCGCGGTCGCGACGTCGCCATGCTTGTCGCAGAGATCGTGAACCTCGCGCATAGCGCCGACCAACTGCAGATTATCGTCTCTCAATTCGGCCAGCATGTCGTCGGGCGTGACGTAATCGGCATCATTGTCCAGGATTCGCGTCTGGCGGCTGATCTGGCCGATCGATCGGAGGGTCACGCCACCGATCTTGCGCACGCGCTCGGCAATCGCGTCGGTCGCTTCGAATATTTCCGTACCTTGTTCGTCAAGCATAAGGTGATAGTCACGGAAGTTCGGGCCGGACACATGCCAGTGGAAGTTTTTCGTCTTCACATAAAGGGCGAAAAAATCGGCGAGCAACGTCGTCAGTGCGCCGGAAAGATCTTTGACGGCGTTGTCGGAAAAGTGTGCCGGCGTTTCGAGCGGCGCTTTGCGACGCGCCTTGACGGTATCGGGTTTCATGAGCGTCGTTCCTTACTCAACTTGCTACCTGGATAGTGCCGCAGATGGTGACCAAACACGCGCCGTTTTGTCGAGCATTATTCCTTATCCGAGGCCCACAGGTTCCCGCCATGGCATCGGCAAGCAGCTGGTGGCCAAGGCATAGACCGAGAAAGGGTCGATCGAGTTCCCGGACCCAGCGGCGGATGGGCGCGCTTTTCTTCGATCAGCCAGGGGTGATCCTCAACGTCCCAAACGTCCATTGGCCCGCCCATGATCCAAAGAGCGTCATAGCCTTCAAGCGATGGGATCGTTTGGCCGGTATCGAGCGACACGGCGTCCCAGCTTATGCTGTCGGCAGCAAGAAATTTGCGGAATATAGCGGGATGTTCGCAAGCGATATGCTGCAAGACGAGAAGGCGCACATGACCCCCTGGTAGCATTGCGTTGAACGTGTCGCACAGCCACTGGGAAAGCGCTATGTGGCTAGGCTTGCCGGAGCCGGCAGAAAAGAATTGAAAATGATGTCCGAGGTCGTGCATAGGATCAAATTTTTCGCGCCGCCAAGGGAATAAATATGAAAATTTGCATGATCGGAGCGGGCTATGTCGGGCTCGTTTCGGCAGCCTGCTTTTCAGATTTTGGCTGGACGGTGACGTGCGTCGACAAGGACGAGAACCGTTTAGCTCAACTCAAGTCCGGTCGCTCGCCGATCTACGAGCCGGGCCTCGACGCGCTGTTGGAGCGCAACATGACGGCCGGTCGCCTCACTTTCACCGGCGAGCTTGGTCCAGCCGTCTCCGGGGCTGATGTCGTCTTCCTGGCTGTCGGCACTCCGATGCGGCGCGGCAACGGATATGCAGACCTGTCCTACGTGTTCTCGGCCGTTGAGGAAGCCGCGCCGCATTTCGACGGCTTTACGGTCGTGACCACGAAATCGACGGTGCCGGTTGGAACCAGCCGCGAGATCGAGCGCCGTCTTAAGATCAAGCGGCCGGATGCCGACGTCGCCATCTGTTCAAATCCCGAATTTCTGCGCGAGGGATCGGCGATCCAGGATTTCACGCACCCCGACCGTGTGCTCGTCGGTTGCGACCAGGCGCGCGCGCGAGAAGTGATGGAGCGGCTCTATAAGCCGCTGGCGCTGCGCGGTTCGCCAGTCATGTTCGTCGATCGAGAAGTCGGCGGAACTCGCCAAGTATGCGGCCAACGCGTTTCTGGCGCTCAAGATCAGCTTCATCAACGAAATCGCGGATCTGTGCGAGTCGGTCGGGGCAGATGTGCAAGAGGTGGCGTCAGCCATCGGCAAGGACCGCCGCATCGGCGACAAGTTCCTGCATCCCGGCCCTGGCTACGGTGGCTCGTGCTTTCCCAAGGATGTATCAGCTCTCATCCGAACCGCGCGCGAGGCGAAATCTCCGGTCTCGATCATCGAGCAGGTCGAGCGCGTCAACCACGAACGCAAACTCGCGATGGCGGTGCGAATTGAAGCCGCTGCCGGCGGATCTGTCCGCGACAGGACCATCGCGGTGCTCGGGGTTACATTCAAGCCCAACACCGACGATATGCGCGATGCGCCGAGCCTTGTCATCGTGCCAATGCTGCAGGAGCGCGGAGCCACGGTTCGTGCCTACGATCCGCAGGGGCGCCAGCAAGCCGAGCCTTTGCTTCCCGGCGTCATTTGGTGCGATGGCGCACAGGAGGCGGCACGCGGCGCCGATGTGCTCGTCATTCTAACCGAGTGGAACGAATTCCGCGCGCTCGACCTCGATGCCGTCAAGGCGGCTATGACGGGCAAGACGATTGTCGACCTCAAGAATGTTCTCGATTCCGGGGCGGCACTCGAACTGGGCCTGAGATATCAGGGTATGGGCCGCGGTAAGCTCGCTTCCAGCGATGCCGATCGTGCCCGCTCCCGCTTAAAAATTTGACCGCGGTCACCGTTGACCGCCTGTAAAAAATTTCGACGACCATCGGTTCGTACCCGCCAATAAGCCGGTGGCGCGAGCTTTCCTTGCCTGAACTTGGCCGCCGGCTGAGTTGCCGATACCGTCGCTCTTTAGCACCGTTAATTAGCTTGGAGCCGGCACTTTAAATTCATGTGCAAGCGCCACTTTTCAGCGCCATCGGAAAAAAGGCCGAATCTTGCGATTGGCAGTTTCGCCCGGACGCAATTCTTGCAACATTATTTATCGAGCCACGATAAGCGTCGCGGCGCCCGGATGAACACCGCGCCAATCGACGTGTCCTGCAAATGCACCAGGCCGCATTTGACGATAAAGTCGTTCTCTGGAATTTCGAGATAGAATTCCTTCCCGATGGCTTCGGGCTGCGCCACTCTAATTCTCGCCCCACCCTGAGATAGGTCAAGCACGGTAGCCGACAGGCGCGAACCGCTATCCTGTACGATCGTGGCAGATTTGAAGGCTGACCGCCGCCCAAATTGGCGCCGTTCCGGTGGTTTATCTATCACTACGTGCTCCTCTCAAAGGGTTCCCGCAGATGGTGAAGACACAACCTTGCATCGGGCTGGATGGGAAGCGGTATTTAAGACATATGCGTAAAACCGATATGCGAGCGGTAGCACGTCCCGACTAAATTCAACTTTAAGATATTTAAGTCTAATTATTGCTATCGAGAGGCTGTTATCCAACCGGAACCCGTCAGAAGCATGAAGCCGTCGTGTCGCCAACATCTGAGTGGCATGCGCAAGCATCGATCGGAATCCGCGCGAGATGGGCAGCCGCCCGATCTCGCCCGCTATTCCGGCCTGCGGCTAAGCGCGGGCAGGAATAGAAAGCAGAGCGTGGGGGGACATGGCACCATGGCATTCAATTTAAACGGTCTCGCTTCGTGCGCTTCGGCGTCCAAGGTCGTCGAGCGCAAGGTCCAAGGGCTTCCTTATCTCGACACATCGTGGGGCGCGCAGGGACTCGCATCGGCGCTCGACCAGCTGGGCATTGTGTCCGTCTCGGACGCTGATGGCTGCATCGTTCATGTTAACGACGAATTCGTCCGCCGAAGCAAGTACACGCGCGACGAGCTCCTCGGACAAAATCACCGAATACTGAATTCGTCGCATCATTCAAAAGAGTTTTGGGACGAGGCCTACCGCAAGCTTGCCAAAGGCAAGCTGTGGCGTTCGCCGGTGAAGAATCGAGCGAAGGATGGCAGCCTCTACTGGGTCGACGCGCTTATCGTACCCCTGAAAGGCAAGAATGGCCGGACGAAGGGATACCTATCGATCCAGATCGACATCACGAAGGCGGTCACTGTCCACATCGAATTGCAGGAGCGCGCCGCTCTTTTGCAGGAGATCGTCGAAAGCTTTCCGGGCGGAATCGCGGTGTTCGACAAGGAACAACGCCTCATCCTTTGCAATGAAAAGCAAAAGCAACTGATGGAGTATCCAGATGAGCCGTTTGCCAACGGCCGGCCGACGCGCGAACAACTTCATCGGTTCGTCGCCAAGCGCGGGGAATATGGCGCTGGAGAGGTCGAAGAGCAGGTCCGATCGCGGCTCGCGCCGGCCCGAAAGGGTGAGCCGCGCATCTACGAAGTACAGCGACCAAACGGCACACACATCGAGGTGCGCCGCACGCCGCTCCGTGACGGCGGCTTCGTCACCACCTCCCTAGACATCACCGATCGCAAACGCGATCAGGAAACCATTGGGCGCCTTGCGCACCACGACGCTCTGACAGGCCTTCCGAACCGCGCTCTCTTTCACGAGCGTATCCGACTCGGTCTCGCGCGCGTCAAGCGCGGCGACACGTTGGCTCTGCACTGCCTCGATCTCGATCGGTTCAAGTCCATCAACGATACGTTGGGCCATCCCGTCGGCGACGCGCTGTTGAAGGCGGTGGCGCAGCGATTGAAAACCATCGTCAGGGACACCGACACCGTGGCTCGGCTCGGCGGCGACGAATTCGCGGTCATTCAAGTTGCCCCGAATACGATCGAAGAGGTCGAACTGGTCGCCAAGCGAATCATAGCTGAACTGTCAAAGCCGTTTGCTCTCGGCGAAAATACGGTATCGATCGGAACAAGCATCGGCATTGCGATGGCTCCGTCGGACGGCATCGACGTCGAACAACTGATGAAGAATGCCGATATGGCGCTCCACCGAACCAAGTCGATCGGCCGCGGCACATTCGGCTTCTTCGAACAGAGGATGCACGAGCGCCTCCGGACCCGGCACCAGATCGAGCTGGGTCTGCGTGAAGCGATAGCCAACAGCAAATTCGAGCTGCATTACCAGCCGATCGTGAACGTAAGATCCCGCAAAATTGTCGGATGCGAAGCACTGATCCGCTGGTCGCATCCAGAGCGCGGACTTATTCCGGCATCCGAATTCATCCCCATAGCCGAGGAGTGCGGGCTCATCGGGGAGATCGGAGACTGGGTTCTCAAGACCGCTTGCGCCGAAGCCGAGCGATGGCCGGACGACATTTGGGTTGCGGTCAATATCTCGGCGGCTCAATTCCGCGGCCAGGATCTGACCGACAAGGTCACCCGTGCCTCGCGTAGATTGCCGCTGTCGCGCCTCATTCTCGAAATCACCGAGACGCTGCTGATGAACGATCGCGAGGTCGCGACCTTCACCCTCGATCGTCTGCGGAAGATGGGCGTCCGATTCGCGATCGACGACTTTGGCACCGGCTTCTCGTCTTTGAGCTACCTGCAGAGCTTTCCGTTCGACAAGATCAAGGTCGATCGCTCGTTCGTATCGGCGATTGCCAATCACAAGCGGTCTACGACACTGCGCCGCTCGATGATCCAGCTTGGTTATAATCTCGGCATGACGAGCGTCGCCGAAGGCGTCGAGACCGAGCATCAGCTCGATCTGCTTCGGGCCGAAGGTTGCGTGGAAGCGCAGGGCTTTCTCTTCTCGGGCGCTGTACCGGCCGCGAAAGTTCGGACTCTTTTTGCACATCCGCTGTGAAAAGAATGCAATGGCGCGACGAGCCGATGCGAATACTGAGAGCTAAAAGGTTGGCAGACTATCCTGCGCCGAAGGCGTAGTTTCGGACGAAGACTCCATCTGCGTTTGCGCATGAAACGCAGATCGCGCTCTTCTTAGGGCGCATGCTTTTGATAGAACTCCAGGCGACTGCTTTGTCTGGTTCCGGCAGAAGGGCCGACTCGTAGGTTCGCTTGACTGCGCGGCGCTTGCCGAAGAGCAGGACCGTTGCTCCATCGACCCGCATGCCAATAGACACTTAGCTTTGCCGCTGATTTTAAGTAATCCTAACAGTTGAACTCAATCGGGCCACTGCAGGCGT
>CAWHZB010000025.1:0-349115 GCA_963833715.1 uncultured Alphaproteobacteria bacterium | reverse complement strand
GTGCTTTTGCAGATCCACCGGCATGGCCCCGAAGGGCTTCGAACAAGCTGGGGAATATGCGCTGGTAGGTCGCCGCGATCGCGTCCGATCGATCTGCCACGTAGAACTCTACGGTCCCGTTGTAGGCGTCGATGACGACCTTGACCGAGTTGCGGATGTAATTGGTCCCCCCATCCACGGGCTGTGCGTAGGGGAACCAGCTGCTCGTGGTGTAGGCGTCTTGCACCCAGAAGAGCCGCCCGTTGCTGACCACCATGTACGGGTCCCGGTCGAGGCGCAGCACAGGGGCGATCGTGCGCACCAGCTCCTGGATGTTGCGACGGAACAGGATGCGGCTCCCACCGGTGATGTAACGGCTAAGCAGTATGTTCGGGTCGTCGAAATACCAGGCGAATAGGGTCCTGCGAGCGATCCCACCGACTGCAACCCCGGCCGTGCCGTCGTAGGTCGAGTAGACGTTGTCCTTGCCCTTAGGATAATCGAACTCCGGCGTGCTTCCCTTGACGATCACGTAGGTCGGCGCCCTGGCTAAAATCGATGCGCGGCTCGCGGACGGCGGGGCCGCCGGACGCGACCGGAGGGATGTCCTGCAAGTAGAAAATTGGCAGCCCTTCAGTGGACTTTCGGGTGACCGGGGACATGACCACTCCATTGCCGTGCGTGAAGAGCACATGGAGGTTGACCCAGGTCTGGGCGTTGGGCGGAAGGAGCGTGGGCTCGAGCTCGCGGGCCGATAACATCGCCTGCTGGTACGAGCCGTCGAGTTCATAGCGATCGACGTCGACATCGTGGAACTTGTAGTAGGTCCGGATCTCCTGCAGTTGTGCGTAGGTATCCATCAGCGGCTGCCAGTCCCACAGCCTGATGTTGTCGACGGTCGCGCGGTTGTCTTTGAGCGACTGGACGGTAAGCCCTTGTTCCGCCGGGAAGGGTTTGACCGTGATGTGTCCGAGGTTGTAGGCGTCCTGGGTGAGGGCAATGTTCCGCTGGATGTAAGGCGCCTCCAACTGCAGCTCGTTCGGTTTTACGTAGACGCGTCGGAATACCGCTGGAAACGCCACCGTGAGGAGGAGCGAGCCTCCAATAACCAATACCGCCGCGGCTAGAGGAAGTTTGTAGGTCCGTGCGCGCACGTTGGCCCATGAGGCAAGGGCAGCGGCGGAAGCGAGGCCGACCAGTGCCCAAAGGAGGGGCAGCTCGACATAGATGTCGGTGTAGGCCGCTCCCACTACAACTCCGTTGTCGCCGTAGAGCAACAAGAAGCGGTCCAGGGCGAAGGACCAGGCCATTACCGCGAAGAAGAGACCCAAGAGGACGGAGCCGTGCGCTGCGGCTGCGGATGACATCCACTGGCGTCTGCCGTCGAGTATGATGTCGCCATGCGCCCAATACACGGCGCCGGCAACGAAAGCGCTCAAGACGAGTGCCAGCAGCAGCCAGTTCTTGAGCGCGACGTAGGCTGGAAGCGAAAAAAGATAAAAGCCAATGTCCTTGCCGAAGAGGGGATCGCGCTGACCGTACGGCACCTGGTGGATGAACCGGAGAACCGCGTCCCAGTTTTCGATCTCGCCCGCGGCCATCAAGACCCCAAGGACAATGGCGACCGCCGCTATGAGAAAACGCCATGGGAGCTGAAGGGACGCCAGCAGTTCGGGCAACGTCGCGGGCAATGTCCGGACGGTCGCGGATCGCCGCTCGAAGGTTACGGGAAGCCAAGGCCCGCGGTGCCGGGCGAACCTAAATGCCAGCGTTCCGTTCACCCAAAGGAACGCGGTCGAGGCCACGAAAACGACGAAAAACAGGATAGCTTTGGTGCCGAAGATTGTCCAAAAAACATCGAGATATCCCACGGCCGAAAACCAGAGCAAATCGACCAGGAAGCTACCGGTGCGTCGGAGCAAGATCAGGAGGACGGCAGCGACGAGGACCGTCCCTATTATTCCTCTCAGCCGCATATCCAGCCTCGTTCCTATATTCCCCGTCTGCGACTAGCGACGAAATCTCTACGGCAATCCGCATCGGTCGGCTACGCGAACGACGTCTGGACGAGACATTTCCGGCCGAGGTTAGTGATCTGGAGACCGAACTGCCGCCTCCGGCGCCGCGAAGCTCGACAGCACGCGCGCATTCGCTCGCTGCGAACCAGAGGTGCGGTCCACGGCCGGGCACTGTCACGTTAATCGCAAATTTGCAGGCCAAATGAGCCTGGCCGCAATGGTTCACGCTGCGACGATCGCGTGGCACCAGGTCAGCATAGCCTGAGTGCGAAATGAGCGCAGGGTTCGGCGGGAGATCAGATGGCGATGGACATTGAACACGTCGTAGACGGCGCCGTGGATTGAGAGAAAGCGCTGGGCCGACCCCGGTGACTTGAAGCGCTTCATCCGGCGTTCGCGTTGTCGCAATGGCTGATGGGAATTCTCTGCCCGGTTATTCTTCGAACGACCTGTGTCGTGTTTATCCAAGCTGAAGGCATTCGAGGAGGCGCCGAGTCCTGATGTGCGCGCGCGCATCTCTGCATTGAAGCCGGGCTTCTATACGCGCCTCGGCGCGGCGATCCGGCATACGTCCGCGGCGCTCGCCAAACGCCCCTCGCGCAAGCGGCTTCTACTGGTGCTCACCGATGGCAAGCCCAACGACCTCGATCATTACGAGGGCCGCTATGGCGTCGAGGACACGAGGCATGCGATTCAAGAGGCGCGCGGGGCGGGTCACGCCGTATTTGGCATCACGATTGACAGCAAGGCCCAGAGCTATTTTCCCGCATTTTCGGGGCTAGCGCCTTCGCAATTCTGAGCCACCCCGCGCGTCTGTCGGCCGCCTTACCGGTTCTCTATCGGCACCTAATAAGCTGAACTGAAGTTCCAAACCGGTCTTTTCGAAACAGAGAGGGGCGAGAGGCGTGAAGGAACGGTTGTAGACCACAAGCGGGCTCGTGGTAGCGTCTGGCAACACCAGCCTTTCGGGCTGTTGTAAGCAGCCTAACTTGACATCCAATCGGGGATGTGTGGCGTGGTGAGGATCGCTGCTTCTGGGCTGCGCGAGCGCGTGCGGAGTACCGCGCAGATTTAAGTGCGCGAGCTGGCAGCAGCGGAGATAGCCACCCGTTCTAAGGTGGCAGGAGAAGTAAAGCCGTCATGACCAAGAAGGCTGATGCCCTCCTGCTCAAGCAGGCGCGCGGAACGAAGCGGACTTGCCAAAACAGCGACTGCGGAGCCCGCTTTTATGATCTGGATCGGACCCCGATCATCTGTCCGATCTGCGCATCGCCCTACGTCATTGCTTCGACGCCGGTTCCGCTCGCCGCCCGGCCGCGCAAGTCGAAGAGGGCGGAATATCCCGTCGAAGAGGTCATACCGGCTGGAACGGCGCCGCCCGATGCCGAAGCAGCACTCGCGGAAGCCGAAACAGAAGAGCAGGCTGCCACCGAAGAGGATGAACCCGTTTTGGAGATCGAGGAAGAAGAAGGTGGCGACGTTTCCAATATCATCGGCGGTCTGTAGCCGAGGATGAGAAGGAGCGTTGAGCGCACTACTGCTCGTGGAAGGTGGGAACGGGAGATGCACTGTGGTTCAAGTCGTGGTGATGCCCATCACGTTAGCGGGCATTTGACGCGGGATTGGGGGAACCAATGAGAAAAGAGCTTGGGTGGTATGGCGACCTTCGCGCTTCTCATGGTCGTTGCCTTCATCGCGGTCTACTACCTGACTGGTCGCGACGCTCTGGGGGCAACCACACGCTTCCTGTGGAATGGGTTCGTTGTCGTCATCGATGGCCTCATTCGCTTGATGAGCAGCCTCCTCGGCCTGTTGGCGAAGGGCATCGGCTGGCGCCGGTTGCTGAGGGAAAAGATCGCGCCGTGTTCGATACAGCGATGCGCTTAGCAAGATTGGGGCTCTCTCGAGACGAGGTGCGGATTGAACTGCTCCGAATCGTGGGGCAGGAAACTAAAATGAAGAAGAAGGTCCGGGACGCACTGAAGTTGGTCACAGACTATGGCCGGTTTTCGCATTCACGCGGTGAACTTACAGTCGACTTTGGGCACGGTCTTGGACCGCAGGCTAATACGACACCTGCCTAAACACACAGGTCGGCTCTCTGGGAAGGTTGACCCTGTGATGGTTCAAGTAACGATTTTACTTCTTCCCGATTTTGTCAAAACTTATCAAACGTTGATCGTAGGCACGCTCGGCTTCTCGGGCGTAATGCTAACAATCTGGTGGAACGCCGAACTCTAACGATGATCGTGCGCGGCCTCTACTTCGAAGGCTGGCGCCCGCATCGGGTCCCTCGCAAAATCAGATTCAAAGCAGAAATTCCTTGATGAGCTGAGCAAGGACGTGCTCCCCCACACTTATCCGGTCGAATGGGCCGTGAGCGTCGTCTTCGCGCTTATCGCGAACCACTGCGCCCCTGGTGAAATTGCCGACGTAATCAGTCAACTGCCTGCCGATATCCAAGAGCTTTGGCCTGAGTCCGCGCGGTCATTACGCAAGAAGGCGCTTTGAAAAAGGGTCGCCTACTCACCAGCAACGAAGAGCGTCGCCAAACCGGGGACTGGCACCACTCCGGATCACCGCTGCGCTGCCGGCATGAGAACAGACTTTGTCAATTCGGGATCACCCATCGCGATGAAGCCAGGGGACAATGAATTCCTTGTTGACACCTCCGTAAGCAAGTGGACGCCCATCGGGCGCGATTACTGTGCCGCCCGCGGCTGCGACAATCGCATGACCTGCTGCAACATCCCATTCGTGCGTTGGAGCAAGTCGCGGATAAATGTCCACGCTTCCCTCCGCGATGCGGCAGAATTTGATCGAAGAGCCACAGGATTTCTCTTCCGCGATCCGCAGTTTGGAGAGCAATGCTGCCGTCGCCGGATCGAAATGAGAGCGGCTGATCGCGGCAACGAGGCCTCGCGCAGAACATCGTTGCGTCCTGAGGAACGTTTTGTTTTTCGCCTCGCTTACGTCAGCACCAGGCGGCAGGTTAAACCGCTCCGCACGTCGTCCGACAACTCCACGCCACACGAGAGCAATTGCGGGGGCAGAGATAACGCCGACGATTGGAGCGCCGTCCACCACCAGCGCAACATTGACGGTAAACTTGTCTCGGGAGGCGAGAAATTCTTTTGTGCCGTCGAGAGGATCGACAAGCGCGAAGTATGAAGGAGGTGCGGTAGAAGTTCTTGGGGGAACGGCAGTCTCCTCGGATACAATCCGCATATTTGGAAAGAGATGAGATAATCCCTCAATAATAATAGCATTTGCTGCTTCGTCTGCGGCACTGACTGGCGAGCGATCATGTTTGGTGCGTCTCGGCGCCGTCGCAGGGTCAAACTTTAGGACCGACGCTGCAGCATGCGACACGATCGTGGTAAGCTGATTTACGCGCCGATCGTCCATCAATCCCGAGATGTCCAGATCACTCGTCAAAACAACGACCCAGAAAATTGCAATGCTCATGGCAGATCAGCCATGCTGGACCATTGATATCCGTCAACGCGAGCGAGCGTGGCCGCACATATTTCATATTCAAGGATGCGTAGTAAAGTGAAAGGGCGCGCGTTTATGACCGCCAATTTCCGACTTTGGAGTCCCCGCGACGCCCGCTCTGTGAGAAACGCCGATCAGACCCGTCTGTTTGCATTGAACGCTTCAGCCGAACTCGGCAAGGCAGTCGCGGAAGCGCTGGAGCTGCCGCTTCCGCAGTCTTTTCTGAGGGTCGCTGGCAGTGGGCGGACAAGGCTGCCGAAGGAGCACACAAGGAACTGTGCCCGGCCTGCCACCGTAGCAATGACAAATTCCCCGCTGGAGAGATCATCATCACTGGCGCTTTCTCGAAGGCTCACCTCTCGGAGATCCTCGGACTCGTTCGGAACACCCAAGAACTGCAGAACGCGGAGCACCCCTTGTCCCGTATTATCGACATTGCCGAGGCCCCAGATAAAACGGTGGTGACGACAACGGACATCCACTTGCCGCGGCGCATCGGGCATGCGCTCGAACATGCCTTCAAGGGCAAGCTTGATACTCACTACAATGAAGAAGAATACTTTATTCGGATCCAGTGGCGTCGGGACGCGTAAAGTATGTCCAACATGCCCTTGGCGCCCGCGGATCGGAACGAGCCATGCAGATCGATAACACAGCGTTTGGCAAGATCACGATCGACGGCAAGACCTACGAACATGACGTGATCATTCGGCTCTCAGGCGAGGTCGTGTAACGGAAGAAGAAGACTCTCGAAGAAGCTGTACGGTACCTCGCACGTCGTGTCGAAGGACGAAGCGAAATTCGTGTTCGAGAAGGGGTGCCGGCAGCTTATCCTCGGTTCGGGACAAGAGGGCAACGTGCGGCTCTCCGCCGAGGCCGAGGCCTACTTTGCCAAGAAAGACTGCGAGGTCGTGATTGAGCCGACACCGCGGGCAATTCACGCTTTCAACGAAGCACATGGAAAGAAGATTGGCCTGTTCCACGTGACCTGCTGAGCGCCTTCTCCGTTCGAGCAAAGCCCACTACAGCACTGAAATTCTACCGTATCGATTTGGGTACGGCTTGAGGTCATCAGACGCGTCGATTTCCCAAGGTCCGTTAGTCGTCCGCTCGGTGCCCTAACGCTCGCCGTCAGAGCGGACCTTCGCGACTGCCGAGTTGGGCCAACAGCCGACAATAAGCTTGCAGAAGAAACACCTTGCAAATTTGGTCCCATCACCCTTTGCCCACCTTCCGCAATTCTGTTGAGCCCGATCAAGGCAGACGGTCGTCAAACGGGCAGTTTTGTCGACTTACGTCCTGATCTTGCGGTCGGTTGGCAGCAGGGCCAGTACGTGCATCAGTATAAGGAGTGCTCCCATGAAGGTAAGTGAAGCGATGCACAAGGGTGCCGAATGGGTGGGGCCCGATACGGCCGTTGCCGACGTAGCACGCAAGATGCGGGATCTCGATGTCGGCGCGATTCCTGTCGGAGAAAATGACCGTCTCGTCGGCATGGTGACCGATCGCGACATTACGTGCCGCGCTGTCGCCAATGGCATGGATTGCAGTAAGCTGACGGCGCGCGAGGTAATGACCAAGGGGATCGTGTTTTGCCTGGAGTCGGAGGAAGTCGACGATGCCATCCGCATCATGGAACAGAAGCAGATCAGGCGGCTTCCAGTGATCAACGATAAAAGGCGCATGGTCGGCATGCTGAGCCTTGGCGATGTCTCCAAGGCGACATCCCACGAGCTCACTGGCGAAATTTTGACAGCGGTTTCAGCTCATCACGCGTAGGTTATCTGGGTTCGGTCGCCCCTGACTCTCCGCGCAAGCTAATTGCCCGGAGAACGGCAGGTTTATTATGATTCGCTCACGTGAAGCTTCAAGGCCGCCGCTGGTGCCAGCCATGGCTAGCATTGCATCATCGAGGAACCTTTCCTCCGCTGGCGAGCGCAATCGATCCCCCAGTCCTCTTCTATTGAGCCGGATGTGAAAAGTGGTACCGGCGACCCGGTCAGCCCAACCAACGATGACCGCACGTGCTTTGCTCTCGAACTCTTCTTTCGTCTCGAAATCGAAAGTCTTCTCCGCAGGCACGAGCCGAGATATGTCGTTGTAGAGGCTCATGTCATTGTCTGTCATCTCCGCGAGCGCCTCCAATAGCGCGCCTGTTTCCGGTACGCGCATCACCAGCACGTTATGGAAATCGGTGTTTCAATAGGACCCAGGTGTCTTAACCGCCGCCGGGCATGGCGATAGCCATCTCGATCGCCGACGGTCACAACGACGTTCCAATCCTTCATCGATTGACCCTTCCAAATAAGAACGCGAAAGACCCTATGAGCACGCTATCACGCCCAGCCACAAGCCATCGGCATGGGAGGTGATGCCGCCGATGAGCTTACTCGCAGCTTCAGCCGCAAGCCCCTCACCGCAAAGCGCACGAATGCACCGGCTCCAGGAGCAGAACTGGCACCTTGCGTGATTCACTAAGATCCGCGCAGAACTCGCTAGGCACCGATGTGCGATCTCCACGCGTCAGGACGATGAGGCTCTCGTCACAGCTTCCGAGCACTAGAGAGAGATAGCGCGCATCGCTGAGTGCTCTCTGGCCACCATGAAGTCGGTGCACTCCCATCAGCGGGTGAGGTGCCTTGGAAGAGCCCTCGGAGACCCTTTCATATCCTTCGACCAAAATCACTTCCTCATGTGCCGCGGAGGCAATGCTGCACGCGATATCGATGCTCGGATCAGCAGGGGACCTTCCGATGGGCGAGTCCAGGAGACCAAAGGGCATGCTGCCCTGTAGCGCCTCAAAAGATCTGATGTGTTTGAGGTTTGACGTTGACGTCGGTCAAGGCAAGGCGACTACAGCATTCCGGCTCGACTATTGTGCGACGCAATCATCGCAGGATGAAAGCCGCGTTCCTCGAGCTGAGCGAGGCGCCGTTGACATCGCTTCTGATGGCGACCAGCAAAAGCGGATAACTGTCGCCCTCGTTGCCTTCAATCCGGTGGTAGCTCCAGCCTCTCCCGCCCCAGATCGGGCTCGCCCAACCGCTCTAAAATGATGGCGCGGCAGCGATCGCGCAGGCGCACAGCTGCGGAGAAATCATTGCCGTCGGGAAGGAGCGGCTCGCCAACATGCACCGAGATGCGCCCACGGCGTGGGAACCATTGATTGCCTCGCAGAACCGTGCGGGTTCCGCGGATTGTTACCGGCACAACGGGAATACCGGCTTGAGCCGCGGTAAAAAAGGCCCCCAGGCGAAATGACAGCAATCCCGGCATTCGTGAGAATGTGCCCTCAGGCAGAAGCACAAGGCGAGCTCCTGCTTGGGCGGCACGAATAACAGCCTCAGTATCCTCGACGCCGCCTTTCGGATCGACCCGGCGCACGAAAATTGTTCCAATGCGCTTCAGGAATGTTCCGGTTACGAGCTGTTCGCTGAGATCCCGCTTGGCAACGAAGCTGAGTTCGCCGGGAATTGCAGCGTAAAGCACGAGACCGTCGAGATAGCTTGCGTGATTGGCTATGATCATTACGCGCCCCTTGGGAATTACGGCTCGGCCGTCGACCTCAAGCTGGATGCCTGTTAGGCGGAAGAATGTGCGCCCTGCAAAGCCCAGGAGTGCATGACGTAGGGCGCGTGTCGGGAGAAGGACTACGAGCGGCCAAAGGAAACAACCAAATGCGGCAACCAGTGCCCACCAATAGCCCGCATAGGCAAGTTCGGCTCCCCGCCTCAGAGCACGGCGGGCGCGATGCCTGATGCTTTGAAGTTCCAACCTCGTCAACTGAAGCCAAAGTGCCCTGCTACCCGCAGTAATCGTCCCGCTCTCATAAAGCGCGCGCGCTGATGACCGGCGGATTTTACCGCTTGAAGTCTTGGGCACGGTGTGGGGAGCCACGAGCAGGATCTCATCGGGCGGAGTTTCAAGGAGCTCCAGTGAGGCACACAAGATCCGCTCCCTGAGTTGCGCCTTGGCAAGATCCTGGGTGAGGCGTGTTTCAGCCATTAGTATAAGCCGCTCGGTGCCGGTGCGCTCATCGCGGCCTGCGAATGCCACGACGCAGCCCTTGCGCACCCCTTCGATGCGGCCGACGGCCTCCTCCAACTCGTGCGGATAGATGTGGCGGCCGGCCCGGATGATCATGTCCTTCACCCGTCCGGTAAGGTAGACATCGCCGTCCGCGACATAGGCGAGATCACCGCTATTGAGCCAATCGCCGTCGAAAAGTGAGAGCGTCTTCTCTGGATTGCGGAAATAGCCCTTCGTGGCCGATGGCCCCCTGAACTGCAGCCGCCCCTCATGACGATCCGCGACCTCGCGGCCTGTCTCGTCTACGATCCGGATTTGATGTCCCGGCAAGGGACGACCACAAGCGACGAATTCGAGGGCGGTCATGTCATTGCTTGTCACCGCGATAGCCTCGCCGTCGACAGTCAACGCTGACCGTTGCACACGATCGACGATCGGTGGGCGACCGACGGGCGGAAAGGCTAATCCCACCGAGTTCTCCGCAAGGCCATAGACCGGTGCCATCGCCTCCGGCCGAAAGCCAAAGGCGCGAAAGCGCCCCGTGAAACGCTCTATCGTTTTTGGGCTGACGGCCTCGGCGCCGTTGACCACCATGCGGAGCGAGCTCAGATCCAATCCGCGGAGGTCCTCGTCGCGAGCGCCTTTGAGGCATAGCTCGAAGGCGAAGTTCGGAGCCGCGGAGAGCGTTGCGCGATGGCGGTGGATGCTCCAAAGCCAGCGCCCGGGGTTAGCGAGGAAGGCAAGGGGAGGCATGATCGCGGTCGGCGCGCCGTAATAAAGGCAGCCGAGCCACGCGCCGATGAGACCCATGTCATGATAGAGTGGAAGCCAGCTCACGAACACGTCGCGCGAGCTCGCCTCTATCGTTTCGCCCATGGCGCGAATATTGGCGAGCAGATTGGCATGGCTCAGAGCGACCCCCTTGGGGTCTCCTGTGCTGCCAGAGGTATACTGGATAAGCGCTGTGGTGTCGGGTGAGGCTGGTATTGGTGCATCGATCTCCTCGTTGCGGGACAGCTCAGTAATCGTCGTCACTGCCAGGAGATCTTCCGAAAGCCCCATTAAGATGACACTGAGCGGGCGGATTTCATCATCCGTTATAAGGAGACGCGCTTGGGCATTATGCAGGATACCTGCTTGACGTCTGAGGTGATCCTCAATCTGGGCACGTCGAAAGGGTGGATAGATCGGAACCGGAATCCCGCCCGCCATCAGTACGCCGAAGAACGCATAAAAGAAGTCATTGCTCGTCGGCAGCATGATGGCGATCCGATCACCAGGCAGCAGTCCGAAATCTATAAGGCCTGCCGCCGCGCGGCGCGCGCCGTGGTCAAGATCGCCGTAGGTGATGATCTGCTCATCCTGATCGCGCACCCAAAGCCGGATGTGAGGGCGAGAGCTCTGCGTGCGGACATGCGCTTCGAGCGCCTCGAGAAGCGTGCTGACGTGCTTCGGCTCGACGGTTTCGGGCAGCGCGATCGGTCGAAGCTCGGGCTGCTCAGCAACATGGAAACCGCCCGGCTTGGCAACCAGAACGCCATTAAGAAGGTCCCGCGAGGTCACCGCATCGCTTATGAGCTGCTCCGGCAGACGGACCTTAAACGCTCGGTCGAGACGAAGCAGGAGCTCGGCGCGCCCTAGGCTGTCCAGTCCTAGATCGCGATCGAGATCACTGTCGAGCCCAACATCAAGCTGTGCCCCTGCCCGAGGCTGAAGCTCCAGCGCGAGCTCCCGCACAATGGCGAGGAGCCGCGACGCAATGTCGGCGCGGCCATCACCCGTAGCCCCAGATTCGGTGATCGGATGAGAGGGAATGCTTGTCGACGGAAGCTCCACGTCAGGGCCTTTGCTCATGGGTACATCACTCCGCGCTGATGGGAGATGGCGCTATGACAAGGGTCAATGCCGCCAAGAAAGCCATGGGGAGAAATTCACCTCGAGCAATGCAAGGAGGGCCACGATCTCGCGCACCATGGCAACGGCAGACATCATTTCCCAAGGCGTGGCGGTCACACTACCCGGCTTGTTCCGTGAACGAGTGCGCCGGTCTCCTGAAGCCGTTGCCTACTGCGAGTTCGACCGTCGCACCGGCATATGGCGCGCATCGACATGGCAACAGACGAGCGGCCGGGTTGTGCGGATCCAAGCAGCACTCGCAGCCACCGAGTTGAAGGCCGGCGATCGCATCGCGATTGCCCTCCCGAACTGCATCGACTGGGTCGCTTTCGACGTTGCGGCGCTGTCGATGGGTCTCGTAGTGGTTCCGGTGTATGTCTACGACAGCGCCGCCAATATGGCTTTCATTCTGACCCATTCGGGCGCACGCCTGCTCGTCATCGATACCGAAGCCAGCTGGCGCACAATGCTGCCGCACTGGCCGGAGTTCCTGGACCTTGAGCACATCTGGATTAGGGACGGCCTCGGCGCCGACAGCAGCGATCTTTCGCGGCCCGGCCTGAGATCGCTGGGCGATGTCTTGGCCTTGGCCCCAGCGGCCAAACCGCTCCCCGAGCTACCCCTCAAAGCAGAGACATTGGCCACGATCATCTATACCTCGGGCACGACCGGCCAGCCGAAAGGAGTAATGCTAAGTCACCGCGCTCTGCTTTGGAATGCCGAGGCCGCCGCGCGCGTTATCCCGCCGCTTCCCGACGACATCTTCTTGTCATGCTTGCCGCTCGCCCATGCCTTCGAACGGACCGTTGGCTATTACTTACCCATGATTGGTGGCTCGGCCGTCGCGTATGCTCGCTCGATTGAAGCACTCTCTGACGACCTGAGGACAATCCGGCCAACCGTATTTCTCGCGGTGCCGCGCTTGTACGAGCACGCTTGTACGGCCATAAGAACCAGGGCCGATCGAATCCCCTTGAGGCGGGCACTCGTCGAGTTGGCAGCCAATTTCGGCTGGAAACAATTCGAGGCCCGGCAAGGGCGAGGCGATGAGCTCAAGGGTTTGAAGCGCGTCCTTTGGCCCCATCTCGAGCGTTGGGTGGGCGAAAGCGTGCGGGCCGCATTCGGCGGACATCTCCGGGTGGCGGTGAGCGGTGGAGCACCTCTACCACTGGACGTGGCGCGCTTTCTGATCGGATTGGGTCTACCGCTCCTCGAAGGTTATGGCCTCACCGAGGCCGCTCCGGTTGTCGCGACCAACACCATCGCCGACAACCTGCCGGGGTCGGTCGGGCGCCCGTTGGAAGGGATCGAATTGAAGCTCTCAAGCAATGGTGAGTTCATTGTCCGGACGCCCGCCGCGATGACCGGTTACTGGAAAGACAACGATCTCACCGCCGAGGCTCTCGATCGCAACGGCTGGCTTCACACGGGCGACATTGCTGAAATTCGGGACGGCCGCGTTTTTATTCAAGGTCGCAGCAAGGAACTCCTCGTCTTGTCTACCGGAGAGAAGGTCTCGCCGACCGATATTGAAGCTCGCATCACCCAGGACACTCTTTTCAAGCAGGCGCTAGTAGTGGGAGACGGCAAGCCGTTCGTCGCCGCCGTACTCGTCCTCGACAAAAGCCGCTGGCGGGAGTTAGCAAGAATGCTCGCGCTTTCTGCCAACGAGCCGAACCTCAAAGCCGTCAAGGAGGCCGTATTGAAGCGGCTCGAAAAGCGGCTCGAACCGCTCGCACACCACGCACAAGTTAGGGCGGTACACCTGACGCTTGAGCCATGGACGGTAGCAAGCGGACTTCTGACACCGACATTGAAGGCGAGGCGGGGACCGCTCCAGGCAAAATACGCAAGGGAGATCGTAAAACTCTACGCGGAGCGTTAACTGATGAACTAGGCCCACGACGAGCCACATTGGTAACAGCCAACACGTCTCGTTGCGAAAGGTCAAACTTGCCGAGAGCACAAAAGATTAGCGTCTCAGCGATAGAACAATTGCGGTAGGTCCTGTCCGCGTGACCACTGTCGTCGCCCAATTTGTCATCTCCTTTACACGCCTCGTCAACGCGGGCGGGCGAGGCGGTCGCAACATTGCCGCGTTCGCAGAAGATCACACCAGGCTCAACAAGATATGGAGGCGGACAAAGCGCGGGCTAAGTCCGATGCCCACTTTGAAAAGCCCACCATTCGGGTAGAGAGCCGCCCTGAAGTCATCCCGTAAGGTGTCACGTCTCATCGGCGTAGCGTGGCTGTATCCAGCGCGCCAGCTCCAACCGGTCGACATCGGTCTCGACCTTGACCGGGCCGCCGTCTTTGCCGTGACCTCGATGTTTGTGTCGCTGTATGCCCGAATGAGTTTCGAACAAACCCAGCGGCGGGCCTCGTAGCGTAATTTGCTGCGCTGGACATTCTCGCCGTTGAATATGCGCCGACCGTCTTCGGTCTCGATATAGTCGCCGGAACTGTCGTCGGCCAACTCGATCAGCTCAGAGCTCCACAGATGGGCACAAGCCGCCCGGCGTTGTCGTTGATACGTCCCTCGATGGCTTTCTTTTCCATCATGCCCAGGTGGATCGCCCTCGTGATGCACCTTGCCAGCTCAAGGTTCCGGCGCGGCCAAGTGTTGAATTTACCCAGTTATGTCGTCTGCCTTTCCCTCTAGTCTTGTCTGTGCCTCAACCCCGTTGTGCAATTTCAACGCGATCCAACGTGCCAATTCGAACTGGTCTACGTACGTTTCGACCCTTAGCGGACCACCGCCTGGACCGCTGACTTCCGTCGCGATCCGCCCACCGTAGACTTTCGGCAGCATTTTCGAGAGAATCCACTTGCGCGTATCGCAGCGGAGTCGCGACCGATTGATGTTCTCGGCATCGAGGGCCGTATATGGCTTCCCGCTCTCATGGTACCGCCGGACGTGATCGGACGAGGCGTCATCCGAGATTGCAGCAATTCTTCGGCCAGGAGGCCGTACCCGATTTCGCGAGCGCGCGCGTAATCGTCTGTAATGCGAGGGTCGGGTTGAATGGCGTTTTCATGCGATTACGAGATCCGAGATTGAGAAGTTGAGAACGTCCGTCTCGTTCATCGCCGGAATCTCCTCTTGCATTTCGGGCTGTCGATACTCGCCATCAGCCGTTCGGCGCGGATCGCGAAGGTGTCCTCGGCCAACATCTCCGCCTCGAAGACTTGCTCGCACAGCCGCTCGTAGGTGCGCTGCCACATGCCCCTTGGCTTTGGCGGGAAGGGCGCGGCCATGCCCGGATCGCCGCCGAGGCGCTGCCTGATCTTTTTGGCGCGCCGCAGCATTCGCTCCCCTGCACTCTCGCTCTGGCTGGCGTGCGCCAGTTGGCAACAATGCCGACAGAGGAAATAGCGTCCCGGCCCATACAGCTTGGCGACGCGCCGGCCGCAGGCGATCCCGTTAAGGCCGCGCCCCGCCGAAGCGGCAGGACACGCGCACGATGCGGAGCGTCTCGGCCACGTCCTCCCACTCGCCGCCGCTGATGCGCACGCGATAGGCAAGATGCAGCCGGTCGGGCTCGGCGCGTAGGTTGATCCAGCTGCCGTCAAACGTCCATTGCCAGCCCCCCGCCCAGCCGGCACCCAGACAGCCCGTCTTGTGCAGCCGGTTCACGTCGATCGAACGGAAATACTCCACCGTCTCCCACGGCAAGCGTTTCCGTTCCTTCGATCGTGTCTTTGTTAGTTCAGATGCCATCGCACGGTTGCTCGTGTGACCTCAAGCATCTTCACCGATGTGCTAGCTTGTCTCGCGGAAACCAAGCCTGAGACGAATAATGTCCCAACGATCCTTGTATTTATTCAAGTGCTCTTCTCCGATCGCCGCATGAGTGCTGCTAGGTTTTTTCGGTCGTATTCCACCATGTTTTTGTAGAAACGCGCTGTGATGTTTGTAAATAATCTCTTGAAGATCGTTCTTTGTGATTATGTAAAATCTGTCGTCGCCCAGAGCCTTGCCGACTTCGACGAAAACCCAAATGGCGTCTGGTTCCTCCTCGGTTCGTTTTGCTTTGATTACCTGCCTGTCGCCTTCGATATGAATGTCAAGGAAGCGCTCGGCGTCAAACTGCCAAGATCCTCCAGTCTTGATTGCTTTGACTTGTATTCCTATCGCTAGTCCGTTGGCATAAGCCAGAATATCAATGTCAGGAACATTGCCAGAGAAGGGAGTGGCAATAATGTTGTTTCTTCCTAGCTCAGCGGTCACTAAATGCTCACCTATTTGACCAACGAGTTTATTGCTGAAGTTGCTTGGCATCAGTTTTCCCACGGCAAGCGTTTGCTTCTCATCGATCGTGTCTTTGTTAGTTCAGAAGTCTTGAATGACCCCTTGCCGCCACGAGCTGATACCAATCGCCAACCAGATGGTCGGCGCGTAACGCGACCCACCGACGCACCGCCGCGATAATCACCAAACAGGCGTCCCGATAGCTGCGTGCCGTCAAAGCGGACCATGAGCACCAGATTACCCGCGTCAAGGGTTTCCAAATCGCGACGCGAACTCCCTGGTGCGAAAAATCTTGGGTGACGAATTTGCGCTTGGCCACTCGCGCCGCCAGCGATAGTAGCTCTGCTGCGAGACGCCGATGCTTCGGCACACCGTACCGATCGCCTGACCCTGACTCAATCGCACGTCCGCTTCCCGCAGAAGCCCGATGATCTGCTCCGTGGTAAATCGCTTCAGTGCCATTCCTTTCTCACCTCACTCGAGGTTGGAAATAGCCGAATTCGCTCAGTCAGACTGGTATCGGTTTAGGGGAGCAGGCCAGTACCAGTTAGCATGCGCGGACCGGTGCGCTAACCGTCGCTAGGGTTCTTAAAAAATCTGCATGCGCGTGGTTGGCCGATCAAGGCCCCAACGCCTGATCGCGTATAGGCGCATAGCTCTTGGTATCGTCGTGACGAGCTGTCCCGCCTTCATCGCGTACTCGCGAATGACGGTCGCCTTCTGCCCCTTTGAGAGTTCGGCTGCTGGCTTCAGGATGAGGTCTACCGTCTCATCCCAATCCCTGTCCGGCGGCAGGTTAGCTGCCGGCTCTGACGCGCGGATCGATGAGATCCGGGCCAGCACAAAATCTCTCCACTCGCCGTTCTCGTAGCACCAACACCGCGCGTGCCATCTCTCACCATCGCTGATAAGCCGTGCCGGCGCGATCCATCTCCTTGCAGGCTCCGGCTTCGTGAATGACTGGTAGTCGATGCGAAGCCTCTCGCGATTCCGGGCGGCGTGCCGCACACGCGCCACCACCACCGGATCAAGAGGCCGCTCGAGCTTCGGCAGTGTGAATGTCCACGGATCCCCGAGGGCTGACAGGTCAGCGAGGAACTTGCTGGCCTCGGGAAGACCGAACGCCGGAGCGAAGGCCGCCGTTGTGACGTACGCCTTCGACTTCGTGTCGTACACAACGCCCCGGCAGGCCCCCTTCAGGTACTCCCGGAAATCAAGCGCGGCCTGAGCAGGTGACACCGAATACGCCGCGATGAGATCTGCCCGGTTGATGCGCGACTCCCAGAAGAGGTGCGCATCGATGAAGCGTTGCCTCTCCAGAACGCCGTGCCGAAGCGATTCGTTCTTGTTCATGTCCAAGCAACGTATCTTGACAGCCCGCGATGTCCATCTAGAAACTAGATGCATAGATAAGGGGGAGATATGAAGATTTTGCATACGGCCGATTGGCACCTTGGCCGGCAATTCGAGGGGAGCTCGCTCGAGCAGGATCACGGCGCTATCCTCGATCAGGTCTTCCAGGGCATCACCGAGCATGCCCCCGACGTCCTCATCATCGCCGGTGATGTCTTTGATCGCGCCGCGCCTCCGGAAACCGCCGTGCGTCAGTTCAACGGTTTTCTCACGCGCGTTGTCTCCGAAACCGACACGGCGATCGTGATCATCGCTGGCAATCACGACTCCGGCGATCGCATCGGAGCGATAGCGACGCTGTCGGATGGTCGGCGGTCTCTTGTCCGCGGGCCTCTCACCGCGAACGAGCCGCCTCTCGTTCTATATGACGAACATGGGCCCGTCGCGATTTCCGCACTCCCCTTCGGCTACGAGTTCGCGGCACGCGAATGCTTCGCCGACAGCGAGATCAAGTGCCCTGAGAACGTCATCCGCGCCCAGCTCGCTGCCGCCCGCAGGCACGTACCGGACGGCGCCAGATGGGTAGTCGTCGCGCACGCCTTTATCAGCGGCGGCAATGTTAGCGGCTGCGAGCGCCCGTTGAGCCGTCTCGTCGGCGGCATCGAGTCCGGGAATTGGAGCGACGTACAGCGGCGGCAGCCAAGGCATCAGAGCCAAAGCGGACTGATGTGCTGCTACAGGTTTGGGTCCGGCCAGAAAATTTGGAGGCGCTCGATAATTGGCGCGCCAGCTTGCGCCCCATCCTCACGAGGTCTGCGGCTGTTAGGAAGCTGCTCGAAGAATTGCCGAGGCTGAAACGCTAAAAAGGATCGGCAACATGCATGCACCTGAAGACAATCCCCATGAATGACCATCTGCGCATCGAGTGTTTGACCCTGGCCTGCGCTGCGCTGGACATCGTAGGACCAGACCGACCTTTGACGCGCGTCAATAGAGCGATCTTGGAGGTATGCAAAACCCAGGACAACGGCCTGCGCCGCTTTTGGTGCGCCGAGCTTCAATGCGCTTTGGCCGAGATGACAGAGCACGCGATGGCGCTAGAGGCCGAGCTGGGAGTCTGAAATGACGCGCGCCACAGGCGTTCTAGACAAAGCTCTGACACTCGCCGCAGCAGCTTTCCCCTCGCTTGATTTACCAGACTTTGGCGTCCCGAATCTGTCTAGCAACGATCTGGGCGTTAGCAGCTCCGCTGTTTGTGCAAGGGGTCACCTATGACTGTTGCGGTCTGTGCGCTCTGTGGGGCCATAAAGCATGGTGCTTTCACACCGTGTGGCGAATGCGGGCAGACACCGAAGAGCGACATCGATCTCGCATATTCACTCGCATTGACTGATCACTACTTCCGCGTTGATACGCTGCAAGAAATTTCTGACGATTTCAAAAAAACTGGAGAACGGCCGCACTTGTCTCCAGACCAAGAAGCGCAAATGCTGAGTGCCGCGCTAGAAACAAAAAAGATGATGGGGCCAATCCTAAATACAGCGAATGAGAAGAGTAAAACGGCGACAAAAAAACAATTTACTGACAACCCCACGCAAGCCACACCGCAGACAGCAAATAGCAAATCAACACTGGCGACTGTTACGTTTTACTACCTCGCCGTTGGCGCAGTGCTCGGCTCGATAATGTGGTCTACATATCTCATCCCGGTGACCAGGGGCTCGTGGTACTTCACCCCGAAAGCGACTTTTTTCGAAAAGATGTTATCAGTAGCTCAGTTGCAGCCTATCGCAGTTACATGCTTTGAGCTCCGCTATGGTGCAGCCTAAATCTCGCACCGCAGAGCCCTTGCGCTGATGATTATTCACAGCGGCCTTAAGGCGCCCCCGAGAAGCTGCGGACATTGGGCTGCGCCGTCGTGGCGGGTAGGTGTGGTGTGTGGACACGAGCCTAGATAGCCAGCAATTGAAGCTGACATCGCAGCGTTCATGAGGGACGCGACGGTGCGAGCTCGCTCTACGACAAGGGAAGGAAAAGGTGATGCACGAGATTGTGGCCGCGCGAAACGCGCTGATCGAGGCCAAAGTGGACCAGGTCACGGACAACTCGCCCGACAACATGACCGCCACGTACCGCGCCGAAGTGCAATACTGGACGCTCGTTGCGGCGATAAATCCGGTTTCTGTACGACACGAAGTCGAAGAGTACCTTGCCGCTCTTCGAGCACGGTACGCTGTGAAGATCGGAAACTAGGCTGTGAACTCATAAACGCGTAGCCGTAGGACTTGGCCGCGAGCTTGTCGTCGCGTAGCGAGACACGTTATATTGCCGCCGCGCAGCAACATGTTTTTTCTGGATGGAGGACAACATGAAGCTGAAGCATTTGTTCTTAGTCGTGCCTCCAGCACTACTTATTGGGAGCCGGAGCAGCAAATGCGGGGGAGACCATCAACGAGGCAGGTGCTATCGCCTGCATCAATGACAAGTGGGATGAGAAGGAAGTTGAGAAGGGCCACAAGCTGGTCGACTACGCCGGCCGATGCGTTCACATCCCCCACGATCCGGCCGCGCCGTTCGCAACGGACTGTGTGGGAAAGTACGAGTACATGCCTGATGAAAGTTGGAAGGGCACTGGGACCTGCACCAACACCTATAAAGGTGGAGACAAGACATCCTTGACTTGGGAGGAGGGTTCGCACCTCAAGGAATATTCCTACAAGGTCACCGGCGGCAGCGGCAAATACCAGGGCGCCACGGGCGGCGGCACCTATTTCTACGAGAACCTAACGGACACCCTCTCAGGCGGCACCTACAAGGAAACGATACAGCTGCGCTGACTGCCATTCCCTAGCAGACAGGGATAGCGCCGCCCGACTAGTCCGATATTGGGAGGAAGCAGACATTCCCCGCAATTCGAGGCGGGTGTCGATGTTGCCCAGGCGCGCGTGGATGCCGCTAATGACAATCTCCGTGGCCGCCTGCCGCGTTTCAAAGCGGCTGAACCGCTCCTTCAAGTCGTGCATGTCCTCGGCGACGCGGTTCAGCGTCTCGTCCATCTTGCGTGTGAGGTTGTCTGGTTCGGTTGTCATCAAGCGGCCCGCCGTACTGCGGTCAAATCTTTCTCGGCTCGGCTCAGGCGGCGTTTGGCTGCCTCGATCTCCTTGGCGAGTTGTAAACCAGATGCGCCACGTCATCTCGCGCTCAATGTCGTCTTTGATCTGCTGCTCTGACATGCGACGGGCCAGAGGGAACTGTCGCCGCGCCTCGTTCATCGCGCGAAGCTCGGCTATCCGCTAACGCAGCTGGGGCACGCCGACAAAAGTACGTGCCCCAGCCGCTAACGGGACGCGCAGCCGAAACTCTGCGCGCTGCCCCGTGTTCAAATCGGGCCCGGCGACGGCACTCACGGACCATCGCCGGGTTCGCAGCGGTGCCGCATAGCGCTGGCACGGCCGCAAACTTTATTCCTTGTCGTCCTCCGGCTTGAGGTCGATCACCGGCCTGCTGCGCTCGATCTGCGCCTGCGGCTGCGGCTCGTCCTGCTCGATCAGCCCGCGGGACATCAAAAACGCGATCTGTCTCGCCAACTCCAAATTGTTGATCTCGCCTTGAACCTGAATGGCGCCGCCATTCGCGCCCGTGACATCTTTCGAAGATTTCTCGCACCAGTCGCCGCCGCGCCGATTAACTAGCCAGAACCGCGCCGCAGCCACGTCGGCCGGGACATGCTCATCATAGGCGACGACCTGGGGCCGCCCGTCCTCGCCGCCGCCGCTCAATACCTTGTACGATTTTTGCGTGTAGCCGATCGCCCGCTGATACAGCGATAACTCGACACGCGAATCACTGATCTCTTTGCCGAGTTTTAGGGCTTGGCCGTAGGTGTCAGGATGAGCCGCGGCCCAGCGATACAGCGTGCCGCGATAGGTGCCGAATTCCTGGGCCACCTCGTCGATACTCATGCCGATTGCCAGCATTTCCACGGTCTGAGCGCAGTAGCTTGGCTTGTAGCCGGTTGGCCTGGCTTGCCCTTGCGCCGACGCTTCTTCTTCGGCTCGCCATTGGCTTCGGCCTTGGCCGCGTGCGCTTTAGCCCTGGCTTCGCTCCTGATCTTTGATTTGGCTCGCTCGTGGGCCTGCTTGTACTTGATCTTTGGCTTGGCCTTGGGCTCGGGCGCGTCTGACATGATGCTCTCCTATTTCGCGAGGCCGTGGGCGGCAATCGCGCGCTCTAGCTCCGTCACCGTCTCGCGAAGCACGGTCAGAGCGGCTGCATAGCGGCCCAACGGGCACTCGTCGCCTGCAGTCAGGGCTCTCAACGCGTCGTCGAGATCGTTCGCCTGCCAGACGATCGACCGCGTCACCCTGACCAGCTTGAGCGCCAGGGTGAGGTTGGCTTCGAACGCGGCGCTATCCATTGGTGAGCCTACCTATCTCCTGGATCAGGGCCGTGCCGACGATGGTCACGCCTGTGCTTGGTGCCGAAAGACGGGGACATGCAGGCGGCCGTTGATGTCGGCACGGACGCGCTCGGCCGGGTCGCTTGGGCAGTACTCGTAGGACTGAAATGCCGCCGACCAACTGTCGGTATGCAGCAGCGTTGCCGAGGCCGTGCTCACGAGGCCCGACGATGGGGCAGTGACGCTTGACCCGGCTGCGCACGGTGCCGGGCTTGTCGAGGGCAGAATCTGCACCGGGGTGATGGCGGCGCTGGTGCTCGAGGCCGTAGAACCGCGGAACATCGAAATCTGAAACAGTGCCCCTTGCGTCTGCGCCGTCGAGAGAACGCCGATCGTCAGCTTCCTGAGCGTCACCTGCGAGTTGGCAGGCGCCAGAATGTCGTAGCTCCGTCCAGATTCGTGTCAGCGGCGGGCCTTACCGCCCCGCGCGCCAGCGCTGCCAGCGAGCGCGTTGTACCTCTGAAATCCTTCGGCGACCATCCGGCGTTTTCGGTCCAGAGCTTAGGCCGCCGTGGTTTGGGCAGCGTCCGTTGGCGAGAGCCTTACGCTGACACGCCGTCTTACGTCTCGTTTGAGCTCCACATTTGGCATGCTCACACTTTGGCGGTGCTGAGCGCGGCGGTGAGCGCAGCTGCGGATCATTGACGAACTCAGGGAACAGCTCGAGCAACCTCTGTCGCTTTTTTTTCCGCATTAGTTGGACCCCATGACGTGCGCGCGCGCCCGCGCGTATTGGTAGTTCGAGCCCGCGCTCCACTCAGTGCTGTGTGCACAGCCAGCTTACGAGCTTCCTCGAACTGCTTGTCGAGCCAGTCGGAGATGCCGACCAGGCCGGCCGCCACGGCGCTCGCCCACTCAACGTACGCGCGCCGACGCTCGATCGGCCAGTGCGACGGAGGACTGAGCCGCGATCGAGCGCAGGTTCGACACCTTGTCGGCCAGCTTTAACAACTTCGCATCGCGTGACTTCTTCGGAGCCGTCTCGATCTGGAGCTGCTTCCGCACCGGCTTCGGCAAAGACTTATCGTCCGTCGCCTCCTCGACAAGCCCGGCAACCCGCTCGCCGAACTCCGCCGCTATCGTCTCTCGCGAGATCTTTTGATCCTCGATGGCGTCGTGCAACAGTGCGGCAACGATCAGGTCTGTATTGCCCTCGTCTGCCTCGGCGACGAGTGCCGCGACTTCGAGCAGGTGGTTCACGTAGGGCTCGCCGGTCGCGCCCTTACGCCGTTGGCCAACGTGCCAGCGTGCCGCAACGTCGGCGGCCTTCAGAACAGTCAGTGTTGTCATGGTCACTCCTTTTCGTAGTTGCTTCAAAATGAAGAAGGGCGGGATCTACCCGCCCTCAATCGTCATGCTCGTGCGTTTGCGCCGCCGCCGGGGTTTCCGGCACGGTTCCATTCTTCTGCTTTTTCATTGAAGTCCGCTCCCTTGCGGCCACCTCGAATATAGTGCTTCGCGGTTCGAATTGCCAGCGTCAGCGCGGCGAAGTGACGTTCCGACACGCTCCCCTTCACAGGTATTTGCCGATTGCCTTCACCAACAGAAGCACCGCTTGCGAGTTTGGCCGCCAGAGAGGATCGTGGTCGATCCACCTGTCCCGATGACCTTCGGGGGGTGGCGTGAAGCTGGCGAGCTAGAAGGAGAACCAGCGTGGAACCTCTAACGACGCGCCTACGTGAAAGCCTCGCTGATTCCTTCTATTCGTAAGGCGAGCGTCTGATCGCGAAGGTGGTGGTCGATGAAGAAACCTGCGTTTTCAGCTCTGTACGTTGCCCTCGCTATTTTCGGTGGCGCTCCCGTATCGGCTCAGGATCTGCACCCAGGTATAATTGGCGAAGACAACCGCGTGCGTGTCGATGCGCGGGGCCCACCGTGGGACGCCATCGGCCAAGTCAATGTTGGCGGCTACCGAATTACCTCTCGCTGCACCGGGACGTTGGTAGCCTCGGACGTTGTATTGACAGCAGCCCACTGCATCATGGACCCGTGGCGCAAGGCACCGTTCCCGTTACACGATATTCATTTTCTCGCTGGTGTCCACGGCTCGGAGAACAGGGGCCACGCGACGGCCAAGTGTCTGCACTTTTTAAAGGGCTATGCATTCGTTGCGCCGGAAAGGATACTTCCGACAATGCCAGCACAAAAAGCACCGCTGCGCGCGTTCGCAACCGACGTGGTCGCGATCGTGTTGAACGAGACGCTCACGGTCGCTCCCGTGCCATTGGCGCAGAACGTTATGCCCCACCCGGGGCTCAGGTTGGTGCACGCTGCCTACCCTGCGGATCGACGGTTTGCGCTGGCGGCCCACTTCGATTGCCAGCTTTTGCGATCGGACGTGGAGGGGCCGCTGTGGTTCAACGATTGCGATACCCACCCGGCGAGTTCCGGTGGTCCGCTGTTCACGAGGATGGACGGCGTGCTCAAGCTCACAGCGATCATGCTTGGTACGGGGGAGCGCATTGCCAACGTGGCGCTACCGATATCGGAATGGAAGAACCTGGCCCGGGATTCTGTCTGCCCCTGACGATCAATTTCTGAAGTTCGGGTGCCTAAGCCAAGCCCGAGATCCGCTTTCCGGAAAAGTAGATTGAGCCCAATCTCGGGTCGAGGAAAAAGTCTTTGGAGACGTTTGGCCAGTCCGTTTTGACAATACCCGCTTCTTTCTGCGCTAGGTCGTCGAGTTCGCACACGCCGTAGGTAATGGCCAATCCATAGCGGTTCGGCGAGAGTGCGTGGTCGCCATCTTTCTTGTAGAGGAGCGCCCAGCCGGCGACATCACATCATCGGCCCTGACGGAGCGGTTGAACCTTGAACGGCAAGAGGCTGCCGATGTAATCGAACGGCTCGAGGCACGCGTGCAAGAGCTCGAGGCGTATGCGCATAAGAATGCCGCCGGACCAGGGGAGACTGTTATCCGAGCCGGTCGTGGCCTTTGGCTTCCTTGATGAGCTTGGCGATCTTCTCCTTCGACGCTGAGACGCGGCGCGGTAGGGTGGCGCGGACTTTGCGCTGCGCCCTGATACCGGCGAGCAGCGACGGTTCGATGAGCTTGATGCGGGCAACTCTCGAGCGGTCAACGCCGTGCTTCTTGTCGACGATCGTCCGCACCGTCCGCACGGAGATGTTCACGTCCTCGGCTATGGATCGCAGCGATTGCCCGGCCTTGTGCAGCTTCAGTACTGTTGCCACCTGGGCGTCGCTCGCGTCCAGCGGCCTCCCGATGTTGCGGTGTGAGATAAGGGCAATGTATTTCTTAATGGGCTTGTCATAGGCGGTGGCCAGCTCGAAATATTTGTCCTGCCATAGCTTATCCGCTTCGCTCCAGTTCCACGTGCCTGGACTGGTCTCCACCATGTCGAAGGCATAGATCACGCTGTCTATGCAGCCGTTAAATTCCTCAATGGCCTCGCGCAACTTACCGACGAGTTCCTTCTCCGTGTCGCGCTGTTGGCGCAGCTCGTCGTTGCGGCGCTTGAGGTCCGTGATCTGATCCTCGAGCTCGCCGATCCTGTCGGCCTTCGTCTGTCGCATGTCGCGGTCTCCTGTGCTGTGTCCATATTACAGGTGTTTCGACACACCTCAATGCAGCGTTTGCTGGGGTTTTCGCGATTTCTGTGCGTCAGAGGGGTCGAAGTCGGCCTATATCCTCCGTTACTTCCCGACCACAACTCGTGCCCTCGTTGGGGCAGGTCAAGTTCGGCCGTCCATGGCTAACGTTACGGAGCTTTCGGTAGCGATGAGGCCGCCTAAGTTCGGCTTCGACACCTCGATCACCGCTTGCGTTCGGGAGCCTACATGCAGTTTGCGCAGAATTTCGGTGATATGGGACTTAACGGTTGTTGTTTGAACATCGAGTTTGTATGCGATCTGCTTGTTGTACAAGCCGCTGCACAACATTTGTAATACGCGCAGCTGCTTCTCAGTTAGGGGCTCAGGGCGGCCTCCCGTCCATGTGGCAAGTTCAGTGTCGCCGCCCAATTCGGTTGAAAAGTTGTCCGGGGAAACGACATCGCTAGCGAGCACATCGGTTATAATCCGCTGGATAACATGTTTGCTTGCTGATTTCGGAATAAAACCGACAGCTCCGCAGACGATTGCATTCCGGACTAAGCTTTGATCGGTCATCGGTGAAATTATGACGATCGGAACGTCCGGAAACTGCTTGCGCAATTCGATCAGTCCATCCAAGCCATGCGTATCCGGTAACGATAGATCGAGAAGGACAAGATTAAACCCCTTCTCTCGATAAATGGCCGCCTTGGCTTCAGTGACGGTTCGGGCATGCTCAATAAATGCTCCGATGATTGCGCCTGCAATGCACAATGCCAATGCTTCTGCAAACAGCGGATGCCTTTCCACGATCAAGAATTTATTCTGCATGTGCAATCCGGCCCAACATGATTGAATACTGCTCACATGCGTAGCCTCGGACAACCGAGCGACTTTGATCTGGATCAGACATCCAAGTAGTGAGTGCCGCAGCCTTAACGTATTTCGCTTTTCATTGCTTCAGTAACCAGCCGGCCAAGTTCCTGGGCCGATCCCGAGCTGCTCATCCGCATGCTCATCGTCGGCTACTGCTATGGCATCCGCTCGGAGCGCCGGCTGTGCGAAGAGGTCGCCGACCGGCTGACGTTCCGCTGGTTCTGCCGGCTGGACCTCGACGACAAGGTGCCGGACCACTCGACGTTCTCCAAGAACCGGCACGGCCGTTTCCGCGACAGCGACGTGCTGCGCCATATCTTCGAACGCGTCGTGCTCGCCTGCATCACCGCCGGCCTCGTCGGCGGCGAGGGCTTTGCCGTCGATGCGAGCCTCATCGAGGCCGACGCCAACAAGGGCCGATCGATCCCCGGTGCGGAGTGGAGCAAGGAGCGCGATCCGGCAACGGCGAGCCACGCCGTGAAGGAGTATCTGGCGACGCTTGACGATGCCGCCTTCGGCGCGGCGACGGAGGTCACGCCGAAGTTCGTCTCGCCGTCCGATCCTGCCGCCCAATGGACCGGCGCGATGAAGAGCGCCGCGTTCTTCGCCTACGCCGACAACTACCTGATCGATGTGAAGGCCGGCATCATTGTCGACGTCGAGGCCTCCCGCGCCATCCGCCAGGCCGAGGTCGGTGCCGCGCGCACCATGATCGAGCGTACCGAGCAGCGCTTCGGACTGAAGCCGAAGCTGCTCGCCGCCGACACGGCCTATGGCTCGGCGCCGATGCTCAACTGGCTGGTCGAGGAGAAGGGCATCGCTCCGCACATCCCGGTCATCGACAAGTCGGCGCGCGAGGACGGCAGCTTCAGCCGCGCCGACTTCCGCTACGATGAGGACGACGATGTCTACATCTGCCCGGCCGGCAAGCCCCTGAGGACCAGCGGCACCATCGTCAACGACGAGCAGCAGCTCTATCGCGGCGCGACGGCCGACTGCCGAAGCTGCCCGCTGAAGCCGCGCTGCTGCCCGAAGGAGCCGGTGCGCAAGATCCCGCGCAGCATCTACGAAGCGGCGCGCGACGTCGCCCGATCGCTGTTCGGCACCGAGGCCTACGCGCAGTCACGGCGTGATCGCAAGAAGGTCGAGATGCAGTTCGCGCACCTGAAGCGCATCCTGCGCCTCGACCGGCTGCGCCTGCGCGGCCCGCGCGGTGCCAGGGACGAGTTCCTGCTCGCCGCCACGGCGCAGAACCTGCGCAAGCTTGCCAAGCTCCTCATCCGGCCGCCGCCGGATCACGGGACGGCGTGCGTTGCGTCAGCGTAGGTGGCGTCAGTGAGGTGAGTTACATGTCGCCCCTGGAGCGGGGCGGCAGCGACGATGGGTGCGGTCGCACGGCCGCGTCGATCTACTCGGCGACTTTGTCAACGATCGACCCTTTCCGGACATTGAGGCCGGGCGGATCTGCCTGAGGCTTGGAGAAGGCCGGCGCAGGGCCTCCCCATAGCGGTGAGAGGGGAACCTGACTCCCCTCCCAGAAAATATCTGATTACTTCTTCATTTCGGTCCCGGTGCCACTCTCGCCGGCGCCGGCACCAGTGGCAGCCGACGCTTTGATCTCCCACGTCGTGTTGTGCGGAATGTCAAACGCGAATGAGCCGGCCGGCTCGCCGGGCGGTGTCGCCTTCGAAATGCAAGAGAATGGCTCGAGCCCGGTGATTCCCTTGTACTTGCCGCTGCCGCCCTTGATGAAATGCGTGCCGCAATCCATCTTCGGCTGCGACTTGTCGAGGTCGCGCGTATTGAAGGTCGAGAACACTGTATCGCCGTCGGCGTCGGTCATGGCGCAGGCGCCGTCGAAGTACGTCTCGTCGCCGGCCTCGACTTTCACGGCGTGGCACTTGGCTTTCATCTTGTCGAACGCCGGCTCGCCTTTTGTGTTTTCCGTGGTGCCGACCATTTCCAGCGCGCTGACCTTACCGACGCCGGAAAGTTCGGTGGTCCCCAAAGGGTGGAACACATAGTGCGAGGTGTAACTCGTGGATCCCTTCTTTTCCAATGGGGCTCCCAGGACGACTCCGGGGGCCATGAGTACCGCGGAGAAAAGTGCTGATGTGATAAGTTTGCCGCTCATTGCTCTTCCTCCTCTTGTCAGAATTTTGCTGAATGCTTCTCAGAAATGGAAAGGTCGCGATGACCTGAGCCGGGCGATGGGCTCAACGATTGCCGGAATTCGCGACCTCTCCCTACATCGAAGGCTTGCGATTCCAGAGAGCGGAACGAATTATACCTCTGTCCTTTGCCAGACCAAGAGAATTTCGCGTGACTATGTTGGATCCGGTTTCCGCGTCGGGTCTTAAGTCCGGCAACACTGGCTACGGCCTCCGCACCTGGCCCTTCTCGCTCGTTCGCTTCCCAAGCGCCCTTTGCAGACGGCTTCTCTTGTTCCCCGTTGCTCCCCGCAAGCGTGGTATAACTAGAACGAGTTAGAGGTGCCCCATTGCAATTCGCCGTCGGACTCAAGCTAAAGAGCAAAGCCGAACATGTGATCGTCGACGCCGAAGACGCGCTCATCGCCGCCCTCAAAGTCAAGTCGAAGCGCCCGGAAGCGCTGATTTTGTACGTGCGAAGGCAGAATCGACGCGGCGACGCTCGTAACCCGCCTCGCGCGCGGGACTCTTAAGTCTCTTCGCATATCGCCGAGATCGGCACACCGTCTTGATCGGCACAAAAAGTGTCTGCCCACAAAGTGGAGTGGACTATGACCTACGTCGTCGATGAGAAGTGCATCAAGTGCAAGACCACCGATTGCGTCGCGGTGTGCCCGGTCAACTGCTTCTACGAGGGCGAGAACATGCTCGTCATCCACCCCGACGAGTGCATCGACTGCGGGGTCTGCGAGCCGGAGTGCCCGGTCGACGCCATCAAGCCGGACAGCGAGCCTGGCCTCGAGAAGTGGCTCGAGCTCAACCGCGAGTACGCGCAGAAGTGGCCGAACATCACAGCCAAGAAGGACATGCCCAAGGACGCCAAAGCCCACTGGGACGAGACGGGGAAATTCGACAAGTACTTTTCGGCCAAGCCGGGTGCGGCCGACTGATCTTCTGGATAGGTTCGAGCCTCAAGGATTTGTGGGCGCTACCGGATGCCGTCCAGCAAGTTTTTGGATATGCCCTCAGGCTCGCACAGCAAGGCAAAAAGCACGGCGCGGCGAAACCCCTTAAGGGCTTCCATGGTGCTGGCGTGCTCGAGGTTATTGAGGATCACGACGGCGATACATATCGAGCCGTCTACACCGTCCAATTTGAGGGCCGGGTGGTTCGTGCTTCACGTCTTTCAGAAGAAATCGAAGCACGGGATCGCGATGCCGAAGGGCGATAGAGAAACGATTGAAACTCGGCTAAAGGCTGCAAAGGATTATGAGCCATGAAAATTGAAAAAAGCAGCGGCAACGTGTTCAAAGACATTGGCCTGCCGGACCCCGAGACGCATGCACTAAAGGCTGCTCTTGTTTCTAGAATTGAAACTCTGATCAAGAAAAACGGTTTGACCCAAAAGGATGCCGCCGCTGTGCTTGGCATCAGTCAGCCGGATGTTTCAAAAATGCTGAAGGGCCAGTTTCGCGCTTTCTCTCTTGAGCGGCTTTTGCGGTTCCTAATCGCGCTTGGCCAGGACATCGACATTGTCGTGAAGAAGCCCGCTCGCAAGCAGCCACAAGGTAAGCCGGCCCAAGGTCGGCTAAGATTGCAGCATAAGCAGCCTCGGATTGTACAGTGAACTCGGGATCTAAAAGCAATGAGCAAGTCAGCGCCCGAACACCTAGCCCAAACCCTACTCGCCGGGCTAATGCAGGGTCTCGGCGAAAAGTACAACGACCAGCAGTTGATCAATGCTGGATTGAAACTTGGAGCGATCGCGATCAAGAACGACGCTTCATCGTTCGCCGTCTTGCGGGCTTCTCATAAAATCGCTCGGGACAAGCTTGCGAGGTGGCAACTTGAACCTGCCCGGCGATACAAGGGTCGACGAGATTTGGAGTTTCCTAAAGCGCTCGAAATGCGGGTCGCGCGAAGTGCTGGCGTATCCGCAGACGTTGCGGTCAATGCGGCAGGGACGGGAACGTTAACCGCAACGAGAAGAGGCGAAGATTGATCCTCTGCTGCGGTCCAGTATCCAGGCCCACCGGCAATTCAAACAGGTTGCGGTGTTCTGGTGATCTCGCGTCGTGAATTGTTGGATGAAATGGAGATTCACATTGGCCCGTTTCCTAGCCGTCCCTGGCGCCGAGGATAGCGGCGGCCCGCCAGAGCTAGATCAAGCTGCGAAGCATAACGGCCAATCCTTTAGGAAGGCGCGCGGTCTAAGATTTCGGGCCGCGGTCGGCCCCAGAGTTCAAGCGACCAACGCCAGGTAATTCACAGCGGCCTCTTCCTCTATCGCGAACTTGTAGGGCAGACCTTCGAAATATTTCCATGCGGCATCCTCGGCCTCGGCGTGCGTCTGATAAGTATTGACGATATATGCGCGATGGTCGCCTCCGTCGGCCTCGGCGTCGCGCCAAACCAGAATCCGAAATCTCGTCATCGCGAGTGTCCCCGTAGCGAATGTACTTCATTGCTAGCTGACTCTCTTGATGAATTGTAGATGCAGGTCGCTTACTTGGGCCTGAATGGGCGGCCAGTGTTGCGTTGCGGTAACGAACTTCAAAACGACTCCTGAACATGGAGCAAGAAGAAAAGAGGCGATAGAGCATCGGATTTTGCTTACACTAGTTGCAGCGTTTGGACTGACGGTCGCGGCCGCGGCCGACGCTGAACCGTTCCCCGCCACCAAGACATGTTCATATCGAGCGCGTGGCCGAGCACGCCGCCCGCTGCGACGGACCTGGAACGTTGAGGCTGTAGCCACGTGAATAACCTGGGCGCGAGGTCGCGTCCAGGCTGCCTACTGCGCTTTACGTGCAAGCGACTAACAGTAGCTAGCTAGCATCGGAACGGATACGAACCCGGCAAATCTACCCGCGAGAGTATCGCCTGAACGGTTGCTAGCGCTTCCGCCATCGGTTTCCTTGTCGGATAGCGCTGAGGCGGTTCGGCCGTGAATATGCAGGGAATGTTTTTGAGGTGTAGCAACCGGCAAAAGCTCACCGTCTCGACGTCTTGCGCATAATGAACGAGGGCCGCGTCGATTTTCTTGGTCTCGACCAGCTTCTCGGCGGCCGAGAAATTCTTGACGACGTGAGCATCGGCGCCAGCATTGACGAATGACTTGCGATATTCGGCTCCCGTTTGCTCTGACGGGTCGACGATAAGCACAGTGAGGTCGGAAAGGTTTGTCATAGTGGGTACCTTGCGGCGCGAAGCGGTCGCGCGTTCCGCTAGGAGCAAGGCCAATGCATGGCCCGCAGTCCCAATTGACAGCTACGCAGCGGGGCAACGCGGCTGACTGGAAGTATTGGATGGCCCCGGTGGCCTTATTTATCGTGATGACCGAAAAGGGTGCAAGCAAGATTCTAAACTAAGCATTGCAGCAAAAAATATATATTGATGATGCACTGCGAAGCGTAGACGCGGGCCCTTCGCGCGCAATGAGCATAACGCCCAAGCTCAATGCAACCGACAGCGATTCTGAAGTGCTCGAAATGCGGGTCGCGCGAAGTGCTGGCGTATCCGCAGACGCTGAGGTCGATGCGTCAGGGACGGGAGCGGTAGCCGCCGAAGACGAACCCGTTCGCCGCGAGCGCCAAGGCACTGTCTGCTCATCGTCGAATAGTGGAAGTGATTGCTCAACGTGCGGACTTCAGCTTTGGGCCAGAAGCGGAAGTCGGCAGGCTTAAGCAGAACTTCGCGAAGATCTTGGCACAACATATCTGGACCAGCGACCCTCGTGGTACGTGGCAACTAACATCGCAAGGCTACCGGCCCTACTCACGAAGAAGGTCCGGGCCGTCGTAGCCGTTGTCGTCTGCAACGCCCGGCACCGGCGCCTCGGTCTTCCTCTTGTACGGTGCAGCCTGAGAAAGTTTCAGCTCCCAAATGGCCGAGCCATCTTCGGCAATCGCGTAGCTCTTAAGCAGCAGCACCTTGGCGTTGCCCCGATGAGCAATCCTCGGCTCATCGTGTTCGCGCTTCTGTCCAACTCGTATTGATGCCGCTCTGCGCAGTAGCGTTGTCGACCATGCTCCAACTCGACCAAGCACTCGGCGTCGGGATACTGTTGCTCGGATGTGCGGCTGGCGCTCCGTTCCTCCCCAAGCTGGCGGAGCTTGCCAAAGGCAACCTTCCCTTTGCTGTCGGCACAATGGTGCTTCTGATGGTGGTCACGGTCGGCTATCTACCGATTGTGCTGCCGCTCCTGCTTCCGGGCGTCGCGGTCAATCCAGCGAAGATCGCGCAGTCGCTCGTCTTGCTCATGCTGCTCCCCCTTGGCGTCGGACTTGCCCTAAAGTCGCGCTATGAGGAATTGGCTGCACGGGTAAAGCCTGTACTTGACGGAATTTCCAACGTCAGCCTCATCCTGCAGGAGCCAAGAGTGGCTCATCGCGTTTGAGAGCCGTTCAACGGAACACACAGCGCCTTTGCACCGTTATCCAAGCAAAGCGAGGTGCTGTGCCATGAAAGAAAAGCAAAGCAAAAAGCCTTTGGCGCACGAGCAAGGTGGTTTCAATCCCTCGGTGCCGAAAAAACCGGCCGACAAAATTCAAGTCGGACCTCTTCCCACCGATGATCCCCACCACAAGTCGCAAGCTGAAATCCGAGATGATCGTTCCAAATCGTCAAAACATCGGTCGGAGTAAGTCATGCCAAGAAAGTATTCGAGATCGGCCTCGAAAGACGTGAAGAGCGCGCTGCATAAACGCAAGAGCGGCACGTTGAAGAGTGGCCGGAGCGGCAAGACCGTTAAAAGCCGCAAACAGGCCATCGCGATCGGCCTCTCAGAGGCACGCAAAAAGGGCAAGAAGGTTCCGAAGAAAAGAAGCAAGTAGCCAGAAGCGTAGATGCGGAAAGAAAAATGAGGCCCATGACAAATACCACCGACAAGAACTCTAAACGTCCCGGAACAGGTGGCGCTTCGGCGCCCGGCTCCAAGGAAAGGCTACGGCCCCCACGTACGCCATCGAAAACCGAAAATGCCGAGATCGACAAAGAGGATCACATCAAAGAAAGAGAAGATCTCTCCGAGGATCTTTCAGACGACGAAATCGCCGCGGTCTTTCATCGAAACAAGGACTAGCCGCAGCGGAGGTGTCAATGGCGGGACAGGAAACTGAAGTCAGAATGGATCTGCCCAGCCATGGAGCATCCGTTTTGCCCAGCGTGACCATCGATAGCTACAATCTCGAAGTTGAAGATGAGGACGGTTTCATCGGCGACAAGGCGAGCAAAGGCGCCTTCTGGGAGTGTGTCGACAAGTGGCGCAAAACGCTCGGGGAGATGGGCGAAGACCCCTTTGGCGGCAAACCGAGCGAAAAGGTTGGCAAGCGGAAGCTGGCGGATTTTCTGGTTGATGGTGATGCCGACGCTGCGGCGCTGGTGCACAGCGCGGTTGAAGACTTCGCCCAACAGCTCACCAAGGTCATCCGTAGATACCTGCGCCTGAAAGACTGGCGGGACACGGAGTGTATTGTCGTCGGCGGAGGCTTCAGGAAGAGCCGGATTGGAGAGCTGGCTGTGGCTCGAGCGGGGTTGCTGCTCCGTGCGGAAGGATTGGATGTCGTTTTAGAAATGATTAGGAACAATCCGGACGACGCCGGCTTGCTGGGAGCTGCCCATCTCCTGCCCGCGTGGATGCTCAAGGGCCACACAGCCATGTTGGCGGTCGACATCGGTGGCACCAATTTTCGGACGGGCGTCGTTGAGCTCAATCTCGAAAAGAACCGTTCCCTGGCAAAATCCAAGGTCGTCAAATCCGAACTGTGGCGTCACGGCGATGACGAAACCGATCGGGACGCTGCAACCACGCGTCTAACCGAAATGCTTAAGGAGCTTGTTGCATGGAGCGAGAAGAATGAGCTCGAGCTCGCCCCGGTGATCGGCATTGGTTGTCCAGGCATTATTAAAGAAGACGGATCCATTGATCGTGGTGGGCAAAACCTGCCCGGCAACTGGGAAAGCGCGCGGTTCAACCTGCCTCAAGTGATACGCGCGGCAATTCCGCTCATTGGCCGGAACGAAACGATGGTCGTCATGCACAATGACGCCGTTGTCCAAGGTCTCAGCGAACTGCCCTACGTCGCAAAGCGCCGCAAGTGGGCTATTTTGACGATTGGCACGGGCCTCGGCAACGCTTGTTTCACCAATCGGGCGGATGCGAAGACCTCGAAAGCCTAAGTCCGGTGCGTTGCGCGAAGAACCTGAAACCGATTTGGAACGAGTTCAGTTGCCCGCCATTCCTCCGTGCCACGTCGGCAGCGAACCTAGACCCCCGGTTGCCTTCCCAGGTCAGCGCTCCGTTGAGCCCCATCCGTCGTTGCCGTCGGAGATCCAAACGCCCAGAACTGCGCGAATTATTTAGGCGATTAGCTATCAGATGATTGCCGGGACTTTCTCGAAATTTTGGCAGCAACCACGTTACTTGCTGACTTGAGCCCGAAAATTGGCGGCCGGGCTGTCATGCTCGACCAAGTTGGGCTGTTCCCTAGGGAACAGCCCAACTTGACAAGAACGGGCCCTACGTCGTGCGGGTGCAATGTCGCGATTCCTGCTAGAGGCGACGCGCTTCAATTTCACCGGTGAAAATGCATCCGACCAGAGGCTTCCTGAGAAAGAGCACATGATTGGCGGTCTCTCACTCTGGTTTATTCTCACCTTCAGCTGCCCCTTGCTGCTCGTTGCCGGGGCCTGCGCCTTGGCCGTGTGGGCAGCGAGACAGCGCGACCCGCAGTCGAAACTCATAGAAAGATTGATAGAAAAATAATAGGCGCGCTGAGGATAGAGCATGGCGTTAAGAAGCGGTTGGCAGGCCGACCGTCAGTATCCATTGCTAAGTAAGGCGCCCCTCGAGCTTTGTCAGATGAACAAACGCTGTGAAAGCAATCTGAGCAACGTTAACCTGGTTCAAACGGAGCCCCCTGACCAATGAAACCCCATCCCACTACGCGAGAGAAGATACAAACCGTTCTAGATGCTCTTAGCTCTAACAAGTTGTTCCACGATCCGAACACCCGATACACAAAAGCCGAAATGATCGAGTGGTGCGCGAGCTGGATCAAGATCTACGACAAGCTGCCGCAAAACACATCGCCTCCGGAGTAGACTTATGTCCGCGAGAGTCACGGCCGCTGAGCGACGTGCGTCCAAGCGGCTCTCTCAGCGATCTACGTAGAAAAGCTGAAGACTCTTCTCTCTGACCCAATGCCGGCAACGACGTGTGTCTCGGGTGTCAGAACTTAGTTGGTGGTTGGAGTCACCTGATAGGGGGAGCGGTCATGACCATATCGCGCAGAACTTTCAGCAAGCTCTCTCTCGGAGTTCTCGGGGTGACGGCGTTAGGCTCGACTGCCCGCGCCGTCAGCCTGCCGGCCCCATTCGATAAACCGGGTCGCGTGAGAATTGCACTGGTGCGTTACCTTTCGACGGGCGATTTCTTCGAATCTTATCTCGCTGGGGCTAAAGCGCAGGCGGAAGCCCTCGGCGTCGAGTTGCAGGTATTCGACAGCCGACAGGACGCCAAGCGCCAAGCCGATATGGTCGACCAGGCGATCTCGCTTCGGATCGACGGCATCGTAATACAGCATGGACCAACCGAACCTTTGAAAGCGGTCGCGCAGCGCGCGGTCGATGCCGGCATCAAGGTCGTCGCATTCGATGTCAACGTCGAGAATGACAAGATCCCGCAGATCGAGCAGTCCGACAGAGAACTCGCCCGCCTTGTCCTCGAGCAAGCAATCCGAGACAATGGCGAGAACTTCAAGGCCGGCTACGTTTACGTCGCGGGCATCGCGCCGTTCGATCGCCGCAATGAGGCCTGGAAAGCATTCAAGGCGAAGTATCCGGGCATCCAGGAAGTGGCGACGATCGGTACCATGGATAACCCTGTTGCCGGCTTGGTCGCCGCGCAGGCGAGTTCACTGCTGGCGGCGCATTCGGACATCACCGTGATGTTTGCCCCCTACGACGAATTCGCCCGCGGCGTGAAGATGGCCGTTGACGAGGCGAAGATGTCGTCGCGCATCAAGATCTACTCGGCCGATATTTCCACCCCGGATATCGTAGCGATGCGCGAGCCGGGGAGTTGTTGGGTCGCGACCGCCGCCACAAATCCTGCCGTGGTCGGTCGCGTATCGGTGCGCGCTCTGGCGATGCTGCTGGCAGGCGAAGATCCGGGCCGCAACATCATTGTTCCGCCTACGCTGATCACGCAGGCGCAGCTAAGAGATGCCGACATCCAGGACATGCAATCGCTCAGCGCCAAGCTGCCTCAATTCTACCGCGCTAATGTCGCGCTGCCGGCATGGATGCCTCTGCCGCGCAACAATTGAGTGCCAAGCGCCAACCTGAGGTCTGCTCGTCGTCGGCTTAGCCCTCAACAGCCGACATTGCGGCCGAAACAATAAGGGCCCGTCCAGCGAGAGCTGGGTGATGTGGTTGAGCATGGCCGCCTGTTGCGGGGTCGGCGCCTTCTGCTTCTTCGCCGTCTTGGTGAAGGCCGGCGCGTCGGACCAAAGGACGGTCGCGGACGAGATGTCCTTGCCCTTCTTGGTCTTGCCGACCGTGATGCTTTCGAGGGTGAAGGTGCCGACCGTAACGCCGTCCAGGCCATCCTTCATCTTGGCGATTGTCAGCTCGGCGGGCTCGTCGTCTTCCTTGCCGGTGCGGACGGCAGCGCGAAGTCAAAGGCGGCGTACAGAAGCGAATGACGCCTGGCGCCCTTTTCCTCGTCCTTGCCCCTCCCGTATCACCGCCATATCACTGCCCGATCGCGATCGGGCACGGGTGCCCAACCGCATCGCATCAGTCATCCTTTGGGCGTCATGGACTCTGCACGAATTCGCTCACGCTCCAAGTATTGCCGTTCTTGCTGAGCCGCAGTTTCGCGGTGATCGGCTGAATACCGGGTGTCTCCGAATCGATACGATAGACATACCCGATCACATCCGCGGACACGGACTGCGTTTCGACCGGGGTCACCTTGACGCGTGGCTTGTCCTTCGCGGGCTCTTTCAATCCTGTAGCCTCGATCTGCCGCAACACTCCGTCGAGCCTTGACTTAGCCGCACCGCTTGTGAGCTTGGCGGCCGCCGCTACGTTGTCTTCTACGAAATACGCGCGAACGAACTGATCGGCGACCGCGGTAGCCTCCGGAGGTACATTGGTGCAGGCAGCCATCAATAACACGACGCCGATGAGGACTGCGGCGCAGGAGCGCCCTGTGGTCATACCAAGCATGCTCTTCCCGATGGGTTCTTGCTCAGCATTGTCGATCAATTCGCTGCCCTGCTGCAAACCAAATTCCCGATCGAATTTGCCGGGCAAGTGCCATTGCAACCCCGGACCAGGGGACGGCTGTCCACTTCCTACCGACGGTCGATTTTTCCCGTCGCTTATCAAGGCAGAAACACTCGGCTAGGCAGCAGCACCCTGATCGAGGTAGCCGCCGTCATATCCTGCAAGCTTTTTGAGGGCTTCAGGACTGTGCACGATCAAGCGGCGTGATTTCAGGGTTAGCAACCTCTGCTCGCGCAAACGTCGCAGAACGCGATTGACGTGGATGGGGCTGAGACCAAGGGCATCGGCTAAGTCATATTGCGTTAGCGGGCATTCGTATTCAGCCTTGGACGCCAACCCCACCAATTGCAGGCGCTGACCCAACTCAAGGAAACAATGAGCCACCCGCTCCACCGCACTCCTGCGACCAACGTTCACGAGATGCTCAACAATCATAGCGTGGTCCCGCGACGCTGAACCAAGGAATGCTGCAATCAACCGGGGGCATTTTGCGAACACCGTCATCATGTGCCCAACGTCAACGCAACTCACCTCAGCATCCGTCAAGGCGGCACAAGATTGGTCGGACGTTCGCATCAGGACGCCGCCCAACCCGATGATATCGCCGGGCAGCGGGAACGAAATAATCTGGCGAGAGCCTCGAGACAATTGCTTATAGCTGCATGCCCATCCTGACATCAGGATAAAGACGCAGCCTGCAGCCCGCCCTTCCTCGATAAGAACGGTACCTGCTTTGACGCGGACAGGGTTGCGTTGGAGGTCGGAGAGACATGCCGCCTCGCCGCTGCTCAGATGCAGCAGGTGACCAAGCCTTGTGGGCAGCGGCATAGCGCCCCTCTGCGCAAAAAATGCGCTTTACTAACCTAGGTTAGTGCGGGCGCTCACACTATTGCCGTATGACTTAAATCAAGCGGAGCACCGACGGTATTTGTATGATTACACATGTCCAATGCACAGGAAAAATTAATAAATTATTCGGGTTTGGCAGCCCTCTCGATCTGCGAGTCGTTGTTGATTGAGCTGGCCGATCGCAAACTCCTCAGTGACCACGAGGTACAGGGGCTTCTTGAGGATGCCGCCGCGGCGCATCGCAACGCCAAAGGCACGCCGCAAGAGCTTGAGGCCCATCGCGCGGTCGCTGCGATTATCGAACGCCTGCGGGCCGGACGCCATTTGACACAAAACTGACATGTCTGCTGTCGTCGTGCGCCGCACCATCGATCAATCATCATCTCCATGCCGTAGTTCCAAGCAGACGAATAATTTGAAAAAAACTAACCCATGTTAGTGCGTGTAACGGCCGACCTTCATATCTTCGCCGACAGCTCTTCTTCAGAAAAGAGGTGTCGATATGAAGGTCTTATCTCGAACGTTTCTATTGATTGCGTCGTTGGTGACAGGGGCCGCGCTTCAGGCGCCACCCTTCGCGCCCGCGGCACTGGCTCAAGCCAGCAAGCCCAACATCCTCTTCATCATGGGCGACGACATCGGCTGGATGCAGCCGAGCATCTACCATCGCGGCCTGATGGTCGGGGAAACGCCAAACATCGACCGCATCGGGCATGAAGGCGCAATGTTCATGGACTATGTGGCGATGCAGAGCTGCACGTCCGGCCGCAATGCCTTCTTCACCGGCATGTATCCGGTGCGTACCGGTATGATCCCGCCACAGCTGCCCGGCAGCCCGTCCTATTTGCAACCCGGCACCCCGGCGCTTGCATGGTTCCTGCGTGATCTCGGCTACACCACCGGCGAGTTCGGCAAGAACCACCTGGGCGACCACACGGCGGCGCTGCCGACGGCACACGGCTTCCAGGAATACTGGGGCTACCTCTATCACCTCGACGCAGTGCAGCAGGTGAGCTTCCCCGACATCAACAAGACCCCGACCGAGCAGGGCGTCGCTCCGCCGTGCAAGAACACGCCAATCCCCGGGATCCCTGAGGTCCCCGGTGCTGTGGATCCTAAGACGACGATTTGCCTGACGCCTCCGCGCCCGGTCCTCTGGTGCAATTCCTCTGACGGCACGGAAAAGAACCAGACGTGCAAGGACGAGGGCCCACTGACGCTGGACCGCTCACGCACGGTCGACGAGGAGATCTCGGCCAAGGTCGTCGACTTTCTCGACCGCAATGACCCGAAGAAGACCAACAAGCCCTTCTTCGTCTGGTACAACCCGGCGCGCATGCACGTCGTGACCGTGCTGCCGCCGAAGTACGAGGCGATGCTGGGCACGCGTGGTGGCAAGGACTGGGGCGTCAACGAGGCCGGCATGAAGCAGATGGACGACAACATCGGCGTCGTTCTGAAGAAGCTGGAGGACATGGGCCAGCTCGACAACACCATCGTCGTCTTCACCACCGACAATGGGGCCGAGGCGATCAGCTTCCCCGATGGCGGCGTCACTCCGTTCAAGGGCCAAAAGGGCGAAGCCTGGGAGGGTGGCTACCGCGCCCCGATGGTTGTGCGCTGGCCCGGCCACATCAAGCCTGGCACCGTGGTCAACCAGCTGTTTGCGGCCCTCGACTGGGTACCGACGTTTGTTGATATCGCCGGCGGTCCCACGGGCGACGGGCTCAAGAAGCAGATCGAGGCTGGCGAGTATCCCGGCATCGTCAAGACGACGCTCGATGGCTTCGACCAGCGCGACTTCCTGGAGGGCAAGACCGACAAGTCGGCGCGGGACTTCTTCTTCTATTACTCGGGGGCGACGCCGTCGGCGGTGCGCTACAAGAACTGGAAGATGTACTACACCATGTCGCAGCCGGGGCCGGCCGGTTGGATCCTGCCCCTCATCCCGTTCCACTTCACCCTGGTCCAGAACATCAAGCGTGATCCCTTCGAGCAGGCGGTCGGCATCGACCAGAAGATCGGCGATGAGCATGGGCGGTGCGCTTGGCGCCCCGATGACCGCCTTCCAGTACGACTGGAACATGCTGCCCATCGGCCAGCAATTGTGGCTCGAGCACTTGCTGTCGTTTGAGAAGTTCCCGCCGCTGCAGAAGCCGGAGTCCTACAACCTCAGCGGAATTATGGAGCAAGTCCAGAAGGCTAACACCAGCCACCCGGGCGACTAGCGGCATGAGACGAGCGTGATGTGAATAGATGCGGGCGCCCCTAATCGGGCGCCCGCCCCGCGACGATAGGGTCCACAAATGACCCGCATCTGAGAACTGCGACGGCGTATTGATGGAGTGTCAACAGATGTCTGATCTTCTGGTCATTGAATATCCCACAGAGACGCAGGCCGAAGAGGTGCGCAAAAAGCTCCTGGCCATGCAGACGGAATACCTGATTGAGCTCGGTGATGCGGTTGTTGCGATTAAGCAGCCCGATGGAAACGTCAAGTTGAACCAGCTGTTCCAGCCGGTCGCCGCTGGGGCGGCGTCTGGTGCATTGTGGGGCACCTTAGTTGGGCTCCTGTTCATGATGCCGCTGGTCGGTGCCGCGGTCGGCGCCGCAAGCGGGGCGCTTGGCGGCAAGTTGGCTGATCTCGGCATCAATGACGCGTTTATGAAGGACGTCGCCAAGACGCTGCACTCGGGAAACGCCGCTCTCTTCCTGCTCATTCGGAAGATGACAGCGGACAAGGTCATGGCGGAGCTTCGCGGGACGGGCGGCACAATTCTGCGCAGCTCGTTCGACGAGACGAAGGAGGAGTCCTTGCGTGCGGCCCTAGCCAGCGCTCAGGCGGCGCAATCGGTACCCAAAATCGCATGACCCCGCTGGCGCATCGGTTTAGCTGATTTGTCGTTTCGGAGCCGCGGCGGCACTGGAGCTCGCCGTCGCCGTCATCCGGGCAACGTCGGCCTTATGGAGACGATAATGCAACGTCTTGCAGACGTGGTTGCAGCGGCGCTGTCCGCCGCATGTCTGATGTCGGTGTCGGCTCATGCCCAACAGCCGACTGTGTCGAGCAGACCCAACATCCTCGTCATCATGGGCGATGATATCGGCTACTGGAACATCAGCACCTACAATCGCGGCATGATGCGCTATCGCACGCCCAACATCGATCGCATCGCCAGCGAAGGCGCGATCTTCACCGACTATTACGGACAGCAATCGTGCACGGCCGGTAGGGCTGCGTTCATCACCGGACAAAGTCCATTGCGCACCGGACTCTTGAAGGTGGGCCTGCCGGCAGCGAAAGAGGGGCTGTCAGCGAAAGATCCGACACTCGCCGAACTGCTCAAACCGGCCGGCTATGCCACCGGACAATTCGGCAAAAATCATCTCGGCGACCGCAACGAATTCCTGCCGACCGTTCACGGCTTCGATGAGTTCTTTGGCAATCTCTATCACTTGAATGCCGAGGATGAGCCGGAGCACCCTGACTATCCGAAGAACCCGGCGTTCAGGGCGCAATTCGGTCCACGCGGCGTCATGAAGTGCGTTGCGACCACCACCGACACTCCGGGCGACGACACGCGTTTCGGCCCCTGGGGCAAGCAGAAATGCGAGGATACCGGGCCGCTTACCAAGAAGCGCATGGAGACGATCGACGAGGAATTTCTTGCGGCCTCAACCGACTTCATTGACCGTGCAAATCGGGACAAGAAGCCGTTCTTCGTATGGTTTTGTCCGAGCCGTATGCATATCTGGACCCGCCTCAAGCCCGAATCCCAGGGAGTAACCGGACTCGGCATCTATCCGGACGGCATGGTGGAGCATGACGGTCAAGTCGGCCAAATCCTGAAGAAGCTCGACGATCTCGGCATCGCCGACAATACGATCGTGATCTACACCACCGACAACGGCGCCGAAACCTTCTCGTGGCCGGACGGCGGCACTACCCCGTTCCGTGGCGAGAAGAACACCAACTGGGAAGGCGGCTACCGCGTCCCGGCTATGGTGCGCTGGCCCGGCCTGGTGCCACCGCATACCGAAATCAATGATGTGTTCTCGGCAGAGGACTGGGTGACGACGCTGGTGGCAGCGGCCGGTGAGCCCGATATCAAGAACAAGCTCCTGCAGGGCTACGAAGCCGCCGGTAAGACTTTCAAAGTTCACCTCGACGGCTACGACCAGCGTGATCTTCTCGCCCGCACGGGCCCGGATAAGCGCCGCGAGTTCTTCTACTGGACCGACGACGGCAACCTCGCCGGACTTCGTTACGACGATTGGAAGGCGGTCTTCCTCGAACAGAAAGCGCACGGCTTCGATGTTTGGGGGCAGCCGATGATTCAGCTTCGCCTCCCTATGCTGTTCAATCTGCGATCCGATCCATTCGAACGGGCCCAGCATGAGGCAGGCGACTACGTGAAGTGGTTCATCGAGCACGCCTTTGTGGTCATTCCTGCGCAGTCGATCGTGGCGCAGCATCTGGCGAGCTTCCAACAGTTTCCGCCGCGCCAGAGGCCCGGCTCGTTCTCGGTCGAACAGGCTATGGAGAAACTCAGGAACCCGCCGGCCGCCAACGACTAGAGCGCTTTGCCTCAAGACGTGAGCCGTGACTAACGCCAACAATCATTTAACCCGCTCACGACTCCCAGAGTGAGCGCTGTGGCCGCTTCGCCTGTTCTCGCGCAGGAGGAGAAGCCCAACGTCGTGTTCATCTTCGCCGACAATGTTGGCTACGGCGACCTCGGACCCTACGGCGGTGGCGAGGCGCGCGGAGTGCCGACACCGCGCATCGACCAGCTCGCCCGCGAGGGTCTCCGGCGAGGGGACCACGCATGAGATCTCGACGTATCCGACGGATCCGTCATCTATCAGGCTCGCGCTGAAGCGGCTCTAGGGGTCTCACGGAAGTGCAAGACCTTCCTGATGGCAGCTCAACCCCAAAGAGCAGACCTGTCTTGCCGCTCCCGGAACCGACGCGATGGGCCAAAAGGCGACATCCCGCCTGGTGCAGACACAGCGGTATTTGCTCCTCGTCAATGACGTGACGGATTTTTCGCGCGACGATTTCAACTGACTGATGTGTATCAGCGCATCGATTTTTAGGCACGTGCGCCAGGCCATTAGGTTGTCCCGCCCATGATAGAGCCGCGCAACCGGGTCGTCCGCGTGAGGCGCTTTGGTGGTCCCGACGAGTTGGAGGTGGTCGACGCACCCCTACCGGCGGCCGCCCGGGGCGAGGTGCGGCTCCGCGTGCTCGCGTCCGGCATCGAGTACACCGATGTGGTGATCCGGCGCCATCTCTACCCGCAAACGATGTTCCGACGGCCGCCGTTCGTACTGGGCTACGACATTGTCGGGGAAATCGATCAGCTCGGTGATGGCGTAGGCAGCTTTCAGCTTGGCGACCGAGTGGCCGATATGACGGTCGTCGGCTCCAACGCCGCCTATCGCACGCTCCGAGCTGACCACCTCGCTCGCGTGCCAGCGAACATCGACGCAGCGGAGGCGGCGGCGCTGATTTTGAGCTGGACGACCGCTTATCAGCTCCTTCATCGCACAGCGCGCGTCCAGCGGGGCCAGCGCGTGCTCGTGCAGGGCGCCGCCGGCGCCGTTGGCCAGGCGCTGCTCGTGCTCGGCAGGCTGGCCGGCCTCGAGCTGTGGGGCACGGCGCGCGGCGTCCATGTGGCTCTGGTCCGCGAGCTTGGCGCTACGCCGATCGACTACCAACGCGAAGACGCCACGCGCGTCCTGCCGGACGGGTTCGACGTTGTCTTCGACGGCATCGGTGAGGATGGCTATCGCCGCTCGTTCGCCGCGCTTAAGCCCGGCGGACTACTCTGCGCCTACGGCTATACGGCGAGCGTGCAGGCCCAGCATCGCCTGCCGAGCATTCTGATGTCGATTGCGCGCCTATACCTATCGAGGCAATTGCCGAGCTGGTTGCCCGGTGGCAAGCGGCTCCGCGCCTACTCAATCAATGTGATGCGGGCCCGTCATCCCACCTGGTTTCGAGAGGACCTGGAGCGGCTCTTCGGGCTGTTGGCAGCGCGCGCCATCCGGCCGCGCGTCGCCGAGCGGATTTCTTTTGACGAGGTTGCCGAGGCACACCGTCGTCTGGAAGAGGGTGGTCTCGATGGCAAGCTTGTCCTCTGCCCGGACCTCTCGTCGCGGCGCGATCGGGCTTGAGGCGATCCGCGATGTCCGAGGGCCAGGAGCCGACACACTCATTCGGGCATACAGCGACACAATCATCGAGGTCACCGGACAAGGACGGCGGCCCGGTCAAGGTCGAGACCGATGTTGCCGAGTTGGAGCTGGCGCGCTGTGCGTCTGTGGAGCGAAGTTCTGGCTCCCGCGATGCACGCCGAAAACCCTTTACACGCCGGTATCGATGGCAAAGGTGCGGCGGTTGACGACAAAACGGATCCAGATCGTCAGTAAGAATTCGGAGACGCCCGCGACAAGCAGCGCAGCGAGCGCAATCATTTGAAACGAAGAAAGTTGAAGATGGCCCAACATCCATTCGACTACGGTGACGGCTCCGGCGACCACCGGCACAATCGAAACTATCGAGTTGAGAACGCCAAGCGCCCGGATCTGCGTCGCCGACACGAGAAGACAGACAAGCTGGAGGAGAAGGTAGGCGAGCGCCAACCACACCGGGATCGTCCAGGCGGGACCACTCGCTGGCTCAAATACAGGCGCTGACCAGATGAACCAGGTTGCTGCCGCCGTCCCGATCAGGCAAATCAGAATGCTGAGCCATTCTTCGGTATGGGCAGTTTTGGCGTGTCTGGCCTGTGATAGGCTTTCGGCGTGTATCATGGTTCGCACTCAACCCTGAGGGCAATCTCGAATTAGCCCGTTTCTGCGACAGGATCGCATCTGATAGCGTCGAGAAGGTCATCGATAAACGGGTGGCCGAGGGCAAGTTAATTAGGGTCGATAGTCTGCTACATCGTCAGCAGCGGTCCCTGCCTTCGCCGGCGCACGCGCCCAGCTTCACAGTCATCGACCTTGTGGCAAACGACCATCATCGAGCCAAAGCCGCTAAGCGAGTTCGCAGCCTATCAGCGTCAGTGGCACTCTCACGGTAAGTGGCCCTATTCGCGCGCCGGCGGTTTCCTCTGGCGGCAGCGCGGACCCAGGGCCGGACGGTGTTAGTGGCCTTTCGTGCGGTCCCGCTGCGGCTGCCGTTCGCATCGAGGGCCAAGTCCAAGCAGTCTGTCGCTGATCGCAACGCACAGCGCGGGGGGGCGTGGTCGGGTTGGATTGCCGTGAGCGTTCTCCTCGATGAATTGCCGGAGCGCCAGTTTTTAGCGATGCGGCGCTCCTCAAGGGAGGACTCAGCCCTGAACGGTGTTGATGCGACCATCTTTGGACAGCAAGATCGCCACCCAACGCCAGCTGGGCACATTCGCGCAAACGATCATAATCAGAACCATGATCGGCACGCTCAGAAACATGCCGATAACGCCCCAAATCGTGCCCCAGAACGTCAGAGACAGAATGATGGCGAACGAACTCATATTAAGCGAGTGACCCATCAGCATAGGCTCCACGACGTTACCGATGATCAAGTGAACAGTCGTGAGGCCGAGCGCGATGCCAAGAAACGGCTCGAATGTATTGAACTGCACGAGGGCGAGTAGAGCCGGGAAGGCCACGCCCAGGACCGATCCGACATTCGGGATATAGTTGAGGAAGAAGATCAGAAGTGCCCAGGTCTCGGCGAAGTCGACGCCGATCCAGTGGAGAACCATGTAGCTCAAGAGGCTGGTGAGGGCGCTGACAAGCGACATGATCCAAATGTAACGGCGGATACTACCCGAGATCGCCGACAGCATTCTGTCCACGTCACGAGCCTTCTCACCGGCCGGGAATAGTGCGGCGATCTTATCGCCGACGTACTTGCTCTCGGCGAATAAAAAGCCGACGTAGAGAATGATCAGGGCGACGCTCAGAATGAAGGATTGAGCGGATACGAAGAGACCTTCGACTTGGCTCATGACGTCGATCTTGGCCAGCGCACCACTGACCTTGGCCGACTGCGCCGGTCCCAACCATTTGGCCCAGCCGTCAATAATCGATTTCAAGCGCTCCTCGTACTGCGGCCAGGCGGCGGCAATGGCATCAGCCTGGCCGAGGAGGATGACAGCTATCATGTAAAGCACGAAACTGACGACGCCGAGCACCAGGATCGCCGCAAACCAGCGCGGCAGGCGGGAGCGGCCTTGGCCGATGCGGCCGACGCCGTCGATGAGCGCCTCAAGGAGATTCCAAAGAAGAATGGCAATGGCGAGGGGGATGAGTAATGAGCTGCCCAGCACGAGACCTGTTAGGACAACTCCTAGGGCGATTACCGACAGACCAATGCTGCGAAGCTTATCCGTGTCGTTATCGGCAACCATTGTCGTCCCCCGGTGGTCGTCTTAGCACGAGAGGCAGCGCACCAATGTTCAATGCTCGGACTGACAAGGAGTGAGCAATTAGAGGAAATCGAAGACTGAAGCATCGGCGAGTTTGAAAGAGAAAAGTTAAGCGTGTCCTACGTGCTGAATTGCGTCGCACGCGGAACGGCCGCATCTTCGAACCTTGTTCCATTGAAGCATATCCGAGCGGTGTGCCGTGTGAGCTCTCAGATTGGATCCATCTGGAACCGCGTTTGGTCAGCCTGCAGCAGGAGAGTGTGACGTGCAAAATAGGAATGGCCTTGCAAATGCTTTTTGCTGGGCTTTGCCACTCGCCCTGGGAAGTCCGTGCTTGGCAGTACCAGCTCAAGCGATAGTTGGTTTGCCATTGGCTGCGAAGGCAAACGATGACTTGCTCAGACAAGTGTCGGGGGAGCGCTATCGTCGCTGCTACGATGCATGGGGTTACAGATCCCACTGCTACTATTTGAAAGCTACAAGACATTATTATATGCGCTATCCGCCCCATGGTCAGGGCTGGATGTGGAATGGTGGGACGAGCTTCTATAAGGGCCCGCGTTTTTATAGTGGTCCCGCCTTCTATCCAGGGTGGCGTCCGTGGTGATTGCTTGGCTCTCTCGTGACTTACAGTGCACTCGCGACGCACGCGACGGTGAGTGCAGCCATCGCGGCTATCGAGCGTTCGGGTTCCTGGAAAATGGAAGTGCGGTCCGAGACAAAGGCTGACTTGGCCGCTGTTGAGAAGCGTCTCGCAATTCTGGCTCAACCGATTCCGCCTCGGCCGTCAAAGACCCTCGTCGAGGCAGTCGCGGTTGAAAAAGTGCCGCCCGGCGTCTGGCGGAACAGTAAGGAATGCCAAAGCATTCGCGACAGCAAATATTTTCAATTGGCCTGCGCCAAGGTCCTCGAACTGCGCCGTGAGTTAGCGGTGGCCCAGGACTATGAGCAACTTGACGTTCGGCCAGGGAGCTGCGGCAGGCGCTTGGGGGACACGTCTACCGGCATGACGACGATCGGCGTCTTCTCCCGCAAACACTTCTCGATTGCCTCGAAGCCTTCAATCGTCTTCGGATAGATCCGGCTGCCGTTCGGTAGCCTGATGCTCATCGGTGCCTCGAGTTTCTGGATAGGTCGCCCTTCGCCCTCTCGGCGGCCTTCTCGGCAAGCCGACGGCCTGCGGCCAGCAGTTCTTCATCTTGATATTTCGAGGGTCGCTTGAGATAGCGGCTCGAGCAATCGTCCGGCTTCCCGGGCGGTAGCCCGTTGGTAGCCGGCAGCCTGACGGCGGAGGTCCTTACTATGCTAAGTAGCTGTTTTTCTTGGTGCCGGCTGTAGGATTTGAACCTACGACCCCCTGATTACAAATCAGGCGATGCACACTACCCGCTTGAGCCGGACCGGCTGCGGCAATCTCCGACCTACGTTGGGGCCCTGATTAGGGCCGGAAAGCTCGGGCATAAGGAATCTACACAAATTCAATATGTTGCAATTGAGGATGGCGCTCGTAGGGACCGCCACCCTGATTGTCTGCTCTGATATTAATTACTTTCTTCGCGTATTTGTCCCACCATCTGTTTCTCGGCCGGAAAGTGGGACACTTTTGATCCTGGAAGCCCCCTGCAACAGGAACTGCATGCTGGCGGCTGCCATGAGCTTGCGCTCTGCCGCCTTCGTGTAGAGTTCGGCGTCAGCAAGGCTACGAGCCGAACATTGCCATCAATTGATGTGCGGTAGCGCCCGCGTCCGCTGCGCGGCTCGAACCCGCCTTGCGCAAGCCATGAGCCGAACATTGATGAAGCCCGGCCTCCCGAGTGACGGTGATGTCTTCGTTGTCTGGAAACTCATCTGTTCGATGTCAGTCCAGCGACGATCTCGCGGATGATGGCCGGAATGTCATCAGCAGGGTGGTCGCCGACGCGATTGGTGAAACTATGCAGGCTGACGGCAATGCACTTCTGGACGGCACTAACCGCGAGCCACAGTTCGAAGTTTGCGCTTCCGGCCGGCACGATTGAGCGGATGGGTGGGCCGCTTGGCCGATACTTTGCCTGCGCATCGGATTTGCCGTAAACTCTCCCCCGGTCTCTACTCGAGATTCATTGGAGTGCGTCACAATGAATTTAAGTCGTCGCGGTTTTGTTAAGCTCACCGGCGCCACCCTCGCGGCATCCACTCTTGACGCCCTAGGTTTTGGCATGGCCGGTGAGGCGCTGGCCGCCACGGTCCGGCCGTTCAAGCTCACAGCTACAACCGAGACTCGCAACACCTGCACCTACTGCTCGGTCGCTTGCGGTATTCTCATCTATAGCCTTGGCGACCGCGCCAAGAACGCCACCTCCGATATCATCCACATCGAGGGAGATCCGGATCATCCGGTAAACCGCGGGACCCTGTGTCCGAAAGGATCAGCGCTGCTCGATATGGTGCACGCGCCCAGCAGGCTCAGGTTCCCGAAGTACCGCGCGCCTGGCACAAGCGAGTTCAAGCAGGTCTCCTGGGATTTTGCCTTGGACCGCATAGCGAGGCTGATGAAGGAGGATCGCGACGCGAACTTCATCGCCAAGAACGCCGCCGGCACCACGGTCAACCGCTGGCTCAGCACCGGCATGCTGGCGGCCTCCGCGTCGTCGAACGAGACGGCCTATCTCACTTGGAAGGTCGCTCGCGCCTTCGGGATGCTGGTCTTCGATAATCAGGCGCGTGTCTGACACAGACCGACGGTGGCCAGTCTGGCCCCAACATTCGGTCGCGGTGCAATGACCAACACTTGGCAGGACATCAAGAATGCCAATGTGGTGGTGGTCATGGGCGGCAATGCCGCCGAGGCGCACCCATGCGGTTTTAAGTGGGTGATCGAAGCGAAGATCGAGAACAACGCCAAGCTGGTGGTGATCGATCCACGCTTTACCCGCACCGCGTCGGTGGCGGATGTCTACGCACCGATTCGTCCGGGCACCGATATCGCGTTCCTCAATGGCGTGATCCGATATCTGCTCAAGGAAGATAAACTCCAGCGCGAATATGTGCGCGCCTATACCAATGCCGGACTGATCGTGAAGGACGGCTTCGGCTTCAAGGACGGGCTGTTCACCGGCTACGACGAGCACAAGCGCGGCTACGACAAGTCGACCTGGAATTACGAGCTCGATGACCAGGGCTATGCCAAGGTGGACGATAGCTGGCAGAATCCACGTTGCGTGATTAATCTTCTTCGCGAGCACGTCGATCGGTACACGCCCGAGATGGTGTCGCGCATCTGCGGCACGCCGCAAGAGAAATTCCTGCAGGTCTGCGAGCTGTTCTCCAGCACCGCTGCGCCCGACAAGGCGCTGACGAGCTTGTTTGCGCTCGGCTGGACGCAACATTCGGTCGGCTCCCAGAACATCCGCACGATGGCGATGGTCCAACTGTTGCTGGGCAATATTGGCGTGGCGGGTGGCGGGATGAACGCGCTGCGCGGCCATTCCAACATCCAGGGACTGACCGATCTCGGACTTCTGTCGGCCCAGATGCCCGGCTATCTCACACTGCCCCACGATCAGGAGTCCACATTCGAGGACTATATGAAGACCCGGCAGTACAAGCCGCTGCGTCCGGGACAGACGAGCTACTGGCAGAATTATCGGAAGTTCTTCGTCAGCTTCCAAAAGGCAATTTACGGCGGTGCCGCGCGTTCCGAGAATGACTGGGCGTATGATTGGCTGCCAAAACTCGACGTCCCCAGGTACGACATCATACGCGCCTTCGAGATGATGGCTCACGGCGAGATCAACGGATACATCTGCCAGGGCTTCAATCCGCTGCAGGCGTTCCCGGACAAGGGCAAGATCCGCAAGGCTCTGGGTAATCTGAAATTCTTGGTCACGATGGACCCGCTGGACACGGAGACCTCGCGGTTCTGGGAGAATTTCGGTCCACTAAACCCCTCCGACCCGGCCAGCATCCAGACGGAAGTTTTCCAGTTGCCGACGACCTGCTTCGCCGAAGAGAACGGCGCGCTGGTCAATTCAGCGCGCTGGCTGCAATGGCACTGGAAAGCAGCCGATGCGCCAGGCGAAGCGAAGACCGACATCTGGATCATGTCCGCCATTTTTCACCGGATGCGTGAGATGTACCGCAAGGAAGGCGGCGCATTCCCAGATACGATCCTGAACCTGACGTGGAACTACACGAACCCAGTCGAACCCAACCCGGAGGAACTGGCCAAGGAAATGAATGGCCGGGCGCTGGTGGATATCAAAGACTCGTCCGGCGCGGTGACGCTGCGCTCCGGCGAGTTGCTCGACGGCTTTGCACAACTGCGCGATGACGGCACGACCGAATCCGGTTGCTGGATCTTCTCGGGCAGCTTCACCGAGAAGGGCAACCAGATGGCCCGCCGCGACGCGACGGACCCGCGCGAGCAGGGCATCGCACCGAATTGGGCGTGGGCTTGGCCGGCCAATCGTCGCATCCTCTACAATCGCGCCGGTGCCGACCTTGCCGGGAAACCCTGGAATCCCAGCAAGCCGATCATCGAGTGGGATGGCAGCCGTTGGGTCGGCATCGACGTGCCCGATTACGGGCCGACCACAAACCCCTCCGAGGGTGTCGGTCCCTTCATCATGAATGATGAGGGGCTGGGACGCCTGTTCGTTCGCGAGGAGATGGTGGACGGTCCGTTTCCGGAACACTACGAGCCGTTTGAATCGCCGATAGCGAATCCCCTGCATCCCAAGGTGCAGTCGAACCCTGCGGCACGGGTATTTGCCGACGACAGGAAGGCATTTGGGGATGCGTCGGAGTTTCCTTATGTCGCCACGACATACCGACTTACGGAACATTTCCACTTCTGGACCAAGCACGCGCTGATCAACGCGATCCTGCAGCCGGAGGAATTCATCGAGATCGGCGAGGCTCTTGCCAAGGAGAAGGGCATCGCTCAAGCCGGCTGGGTGCGCGTGTCGTCGAAGCGTGGGTTTGTGGTTTGCAAGGCATGCGTGACCAAGCGCATCCGCCCCATGACAGTCGATGGAAATCCCACCCACGTAATTGGGGTGCCGCTCCACTGGGGCTTCACCGGTCTGGCGCGCAAGGGCTACGGCGCCAACACTCTGACCCCGTCCGTCGGCGATGCCAATGTGCAAACACCCGAGTTCAAGGCGTTCCTGGTCAATATCGAGGCGACCAGCGCCCCCGTGACGTGAAGGAGCAGTCGATGACGAATCTCCAATCGCAGGATTTCATCCGCATTTCGGCATCGACCCTGACGCCACCTTCTGTCCGCGATCACGAGGTCGAGGTGGCAAAGCTGATCGATGTCAGCTCGATGCATCGGCTGCAAGGCATGCCAGGCCGCCTGTATGGAGTGGAACAATCTGCGGGATGAGATCGGATATTTCGAGGGAACCTATGACAATCCCATGGATTTGGACCCAAGCACCTGGACCTTGATGCGCTTCACCGAGTGGGAGGACGAGAAAGGCAATTTGGAATGGCTGATCCGCAAGGATGGCTGCATGCATTGTGAGGATCCGGGTTGCCTTAAAGCCTGCCCCGCACCCGGTGCGATCGTGCAATACGCCAACGGCATCGTCGACTTCATTAGCGAGAACTGTATCGGCTGCGGTTATTGCGTCAAAGGATGCCCGTTCAACATTCCGCGGATCAGTCAGGTCGATCGTAAATCGTACAAGTGTACCTTATGCTCGGACCGCGTAGCAGTTGGGTTGGAGCCGGCTTGCGTCAAGGCGTGCCCGACCGGGGCAATCTTGTTCGGTTCGAAGGCCGACATGACGGATTGGGCTGGCGAACGTATCGTGGATCTCAAATCGCGGGGCTTCGCCAATGCGGGACTGTACGATCCGCCGGGCGTCGACGGGACACACGTGATGTATGTTTTGCACCACGCCGACAAACCATCAATTTATGCCGGCTTGCCGGACAACCCGCAGATCAGCGCCTTCGTGTCCGCCTGGAAAGGGATGCTCAAGCCGGTGGCTCTTGCAGGCATCGCCTTCGCTGCTGTTGCCGGGTTCATGCACTGGGTTGTCGAGGGCCCGAATGAGGTTCAGCCGGAAGATGAATTGGCAGCGAAGCGATTGCTTGAAACCGAAGGACAGCGGGACGCGAACGACGTTCCCCCTGAAACGGACAAGCCAGTATGACGCGCCCTAGAGGAATGGTGACTCGATACGGCACCGTGACCCGGATCAACCACTGGATCACCGCCGGATGCTTCGTGCTGCTCGCGTTGTCGGGACTCGCGATGTTCCACCCGTTGATGTTCTGGCTGTCGGGCTTGTTCGGCGGCGGGCAATGGACGCGAGCGGTCCATCCGTGGATCGGCATCGTGCTGCTGATCAGCTACGCCGGGCTGTTCGTGCAGTTCTGGCGCGAAAATTTATGGAACAGGGATGATCTCGCCTGGGTGCTCGCCATCGACCGCGTCCTCGCCAACGAAGAGGAAGGCGTCCCCGAAGTCGGCCGCTTCAACGCCGGCCAGAAATTCGTCTTCTGGGCGATGGCCTTGCTGATCCCGGTGCTATTCTTCACCGGCATTGCAATCTGGGAAGGCTATTTCACTACCTACACGTCGATCGAGCTGCAGCGTGCCACGGTATTAATCCATTCTCTGGCGGCTGTTGCGGCCATCATCGTCTGGATCATACATGTCTATGCCGCGATCTGGGTCAGGGGCTCGATGAGTGCAATGACTCAGGGCTATGTGACGCCTGGGTGGGCCTGGCGGCATCACCGCAAATGGCTGCGGCAGCTGGCGGTCAGCGGGTCCACCGGTCCGCAGCCGCGAACTGGTGGCGACGAACCCCACAAGTGAGGAGTGCGCGTGAGGCAAGGCGAAGTAGCGCCAAAGGGTAAGTGGGTCGGCAATCCGCTCGGCGGCGTGAAGGCGCCGGATGCGCTGATCCTGCCGGACCCCAGAACGCGCTTCGCCCAAAGTGCGGCGCGGCTCGAAGCGTTGTCCGTCGGCCATCCGATGCTCGAATGGTTACGCTTCATGGCTGACCTCTCACACGCTCAACACTTCGTCGCGACTTCGCTCAAACCTTTCGCAAACCTGGAACAGGTCTGCGTCGATCGGGCAGTGGCCGCACGCACACCGCCGCTCGCTGCGGACGAGCATCGGCGCGACCCGGCTTGGCGTGATGGCCTCGCGATGCTGCTCGATGTTTGCGACAGCAGGGCGCTGCCGGGGCCGGCAGCAGCAGTCGTGGCGAGCTTGCGGGATCGCGGAGCCGAAGCGGTCGAGGTCCTGGCCGATGAATTCCTCAATGGCAACGTGAAGCCCGCTGACGCGGGTGCCGCCCTCTACATCGCGGCTGCGGCGCAGGTCTACTTCACGCGTCTAGCTGCAAGTCTGCACGCGCCATGCTTGCGGCTGCTCCCAAATCGCGGGCTGTGCCCCTGCTGCGGCTCGACACCCGTCTCGGGCGTGGTGACCGCGTCGGGCCAGTCGCCTGGGACACGCTATTTGTATTGCTCGCTTTGCTCGACGGCGTGGAATCACGCGCGCGTCGTATGCATTACCTGTGGCGGCTCGCGCACGCTCTCTTTGAAAGGGCTCGAAGGCGATTCCGGTGCGGTCAAGGCTGAGACCTGCGACGAGTGCCATACGTACGCAAAGATGCTGTACCAGGCTCAGGACATGCAGATCGATCCTTTTGCGGATGATCTTGCGACGCTCGGATTGGATGTCTTAGTTGCCGAGGCTGGCTGGGCGCGTCATGCGCCCAACCCGCTGCTGCTCGTCGGGTAGCTCTCCGATTGCAGATGGATTATCTGTATTTCGTCTCGTCTGATCGGCGAGCATGGCCCCGCGCCCTGCTCGGCGAAGTTCAAGAAGGCACTCTCATGTCAGGACCATTGCTACGCTTGACCGATCTCGCGCATGGCGGCGGCTGCGGATGCAAGCTCGCACCGTCGGTTTTGCAACAACTTCTTTCCGATCAGCCAGCAGCCGGACCCTTTGTACAACTTCTCGTTGGCACTGAAACCGGTGACGATGCCGCCGTCTGGCAGATCGATGATCAGCACTGCATTGTCGCCACGACCGACTTCTTCATGCCAATGGTGGATGATCCGCGTGATTTCGGCCGGATTGCTGCTGCCAATGCCATCTCCGACGTTTACGCCATGGGTGGAAAGCCCGTTATGGCGCTGGCCATACTCGGCATGCCGCTCAATAAACTGCCGGTCGAAACGATGCGTACGATTTTGCAAGGTGGCGCCTCGATCTGCGCCGAGGCGGGTATTCCGGTGGCGGGCGGTCATTCGATCGACGCTCCCGAACCAATCTATGGCCTCGCCGTGATCGGGCTATCCCCCCCTGGCAACATCCGGCGGAATTCGGGCGCCCGGCCGGGCGATGCGCTGATTCTGACCAAAGGCATTGGAGTCGGCATCTATTCGGCCGCATTTAAGAAGGGCACGTTGCCCGAGGATGCCTATGCCGAAATGATGGCGTCGACGACCTTGTTGAACCGGGTCGGTCAGACGTTAGCCGAAGACGAAGACGTGCATGCAATGACGGACGTTACCGGTTTCGGCCTGCTGGGCCACTGTGTTGAACTGGCGCGCGGCAGCGGGACCAGCCTCGACATAGCCTACCAACGCATCCCTTTTCTCGCGCAGGCGGAAGCGCTGGCAGAGGCCGGATACGCGACCGGCGCATCGGCGCGCAATTGGGCGAGCTATGGTGATGACATCGTACTTCCACCGGAATTGCAGCTCTGGCAGCGCGTCCTGCTCACAGATCCACAAACCTCGGGCGGCCTGCTCATCGCCTGCACTTCCAGACGCGCTGCATCCATCCGTTCCGAAATTGAGGCCGCGGGCTATCCTTGCGCGCGGATCATTGGCTCACTGTCACCGGGAGAGCCGGCCGTTCGAATTATTTGAACGCGATGCCTCGACAAATCGTATCGACGAAACCGGCGGATGCGTCAGCATCAAGAACGTGAGCATTTTGGCGGAGGAGAGTGGGAGTCGAACCCACCTAAGACAGGCTCGCTGCCTCACTCGGATTTGAAGTCCGAACGCCCCACCGGGGACGATTCACCTCCAGGTGCACCACCGGACGAAACCACGGAGGCGCCGAACAAGTCCAGCCGGTGGCTATTGACCCGGCGCACGTCGCCCCTCTTCAGGGTAACGCCGTGCCGGTCAAAGAAATCGAGGATCTAAATCGAGACTTTTCGGCCGTTTTCGAGGCGGTCTCGAAACTGGGCCGCTGTAAATTCGCCTCTCTCAGTATGGGCAGCCACATTGGCGGCGATGCGCACCATTTCATCAGTGGTCAGCCGCAGAAAGAAATGGTCATGCGCCACCTCATCCGCCCAACCCATCCGCCCGGCGAGCTTAAGCAACCTTCGCACCTCACGCTCCGGGCGTCCCGTAGTTGCAGCGATGTCGCGCACTCTGGGTGGACGAAACCGTTCCGCGCCGCCGAGCAGCGGTGCGATGAAGTCCCAAGCGGCCTGGTCTTCAGGTCCGAGTCTGACCTCATGCGTCGACAGTCGGACGAACGCGCCATCCAGGGCGATCTCACTCTTCTCGGAAATCCTCTGCAGAGCGATGGCGAAAACCTGCTTCGGGAGTCGTGGCTGCAGCATAAGCCGCAGCCGTTCTCGACCAATGCCCTGGAGATCCGGATTTTCGGCGTGGTAGGCAGCAACCTCTGCCGTGAGGCTTGACGTGAAAATCTGCCATTGGGAAGTCGAAATGGCAGTCCTGGACTCTCCTGATTCTAGAACGACGAGTTCCAACTCTGTGATGATCCGCTCCGTTTGCGCAGCAGCGAGGGCGCGATCCCGCGAGAAAAGTGCGAGATCCGACGCAAAGGGTGGCGCAGCCAACAAAGCCGCGAATGCGGCCAGCGGATCACTGATTGCCAAAGCTGCCCGCTGCATTCGTCTCTCCGGCGTACGTCTTCGCCGCGCCGGAGGTCGCAAATCGATGAACCTGCCGCCGCCGAGCGTCCGCTGCGCCGAGACGTCCCGGACGACAAACCGGTCTGGCACAGCGGCAGCGATCGGCCGGTCGAGCACCAGCTGGACTTTGGCAGAAGCGCTGGGTTGGACTGCTTTGTCGTCGAGCAGGACGATGTGGGCTCCGACTTCGGCTGCCGCGTGGTGCAGGCGCACAGGGAACCATTGGCCGATGGATTTTTGCTCGCCGGGCAGCACGCGCAAGACCGCATCGATCCGATCCGTCGGCGCATGCATGTCGACTTCGAGGACGACGTCACCGCGACGGATCGCATCCTTGGATATGTCCGGGCCCGATAGATTGAGTGCGCACCTGTCGCCCGCCCGACCGATTTGCTCGGGCCTGTTCTGGGCATGCAGCGAGCGCACCCGTGCCATCAGCCCGGATGGGCTTACCTGCACGTGATCACCGACGTGAACCAATCCTGATACCACGGTACCCGTTACGACAACTCCAACTCCTGCCAGCGTAAAAACGCGGTCGACGGCAAGCCGAAAACGAGCCTCCGCCGATCGGTCGGGCGTATCGGTGGCGGCGTCCGCGAGGTAGGCGCGCAACTTGTCCACGCCTTGCCCCGTCACCGCCGAAACCGGCAGGATATCGGCATCCTCGAGCACCGTCCCGGCGGTTGCCGCTCTAATCTGACTGATGACTGCCGCCAGCCGCTCGGGCGTCGCCAGGTCGGCCTTCGTCACTATGACGACACCCCGCTCGATGCCAAGAAGATCGAGAATCGCCAAATGTTCGAGCGTCTGCGGTTTGACCCCGTCATTCGCAGCGACCGTCAGCAAAGCAAAATCAATACCGCTCGCGCCGGCCAGCATTGTATGCACGAAGCGCTCGTGGCCCGGCACGTCGACGAAACCGAGAACCTGCCCATGCGCAATCGGCAAATACGCGAAGCCGAGATCGATGGTGATCCCGCGCGCCTTCTCTTCTTTCAGGCGGTCACAATCGATTCCAGTCAATGCTTTGACCAGAGCCGTCTTGCCATGGTCGATGTGGCCAGCTGTGCCGATGATCATGACGCGATATCCAAAAGGAACGGCGTTATCGCAGCAGCTACGCCTGTGCCCGGCGGCAGCAACCGCACTTCCTCGGCCAAAAATTTGCGGCGTGGTCCCAACGAGACCTGCCTCCCATTTCAAGCCCGCGCATCGTCGCCAAGCATAGACAGAACTGACAGGAAAGCCGCTTCATCCGTCAAGCATCGCAGATCAAGAATTAGGCCACCATCCTCGATCCGCCCGATCACCGGCCACGCCAAGTTGCGCAGCGTTCCCGCTAGGCGTTCCAATGCGTGGCCTCCTGCGCTCGATCGGATGATGAGGCCGGCGCTGGCGATTGTATCAAGCGGCAAAGCGCCAGACCCGATCTGGCTACGACATTCGCAGAGTTCGACCGTAAAGGCGTCGTCGAACGCACGGACTACATGGGGCAGCAGACGGCGCGCCTGGGCCGCGATGTCCGCTTGGGAGCGCGCCAGAAGCCGCAATGTCGGCAGACGCACGGCGAGGCGTTCAGGATCGCGATAAAGCTTTAGCGTAGCTTCAATCGCGGCTAGTCGAAACTTATCGACACGCAGCGTGCGTTTCAGCGGGTTGCGGTTGATTGCTTCAATCAACTTCCGTTTGCCAACGATGAATCCCGCTTGAGGTCCGCCAAGCAGCTTGTCGCCGGAAAATGTCACCACGTCCGCGCCCTGAGCCACCGCTTCGCTCACGGTCGGCTCCTTCTGCAATCCGTAGCGCGAAAGATCGACCAATGTGCCCGATCCGAGGTCGTTTATCAGCGGTACATTCGCTTCGCCTGCGATCGAGGCCAACTCGGCAGCGCCGACTTCGGCGGTGAAGCCAAGGATGCGATAATTGGAAGTATGGACCTTCAGGATCACCCCGGTCTGCGCACTGATTGCCTCGCGGTAATCCCTCGCATGCGTGCGGTTGGTCGTGCCTACTTCGACCAAGCGCGCGCCCGCGCGCGCCATGATGTCCGGCATGCGAAACGCGCCACCGATCTCGATCAACTCGCCGCGCGATACGATGGCCTCGCGGCCTTCTGCCAGGGTGCTGAGCGAGAGGAGCACGGCTGCGGCATTATTATTCACGACTGTTGCGTCTTCCGCGCCGGTCAAGTCGCATAAGAGGGCCCGCACATGTTCATCGCGGTCGCCACGCTTGCCAGTCGACAGGTCGAACTCCAGCGCTACAGGATTGCGCATCGTCGCCAGCATCGCCTCGATCGCGGCCTCGGCAAGCACCGCGCGGCCAAGATTTGTATGGAGCACTGTGCCCGTGAGATTGAACACCGGGCGCAAACTGGAACGGTCTTCATTTCCTAACCGGGCGAGCGCTTGCAGTGCGATATCATCGGCAGTAGGTGCGGAGGGTACGCCGGCTTGCAGAGAAGCACGGGCTACGGCGAGAACCGCACGGATAGCCGCGGTAGACGCAACGCGTCCGAAGCGCTCGAGCAGGACCGTAGCTGCAGCCGTATTTAAAATGGCATCAACGGATGGCAGATCGCGGGGACGTGCTGGTCTCGAACCTTCCATGCGATCCTCAATCACCCGGCCTGCGCTTACAACGGTATTCGGGCTGCTCCGCCTCCGCTTACTTGATGCGTCTCGGCATGATCATGATCGTGCTCATCGCGCTTGAATTCAACCACACAATTCTAGGGCTCCTCGAACGCGGCCGCAGCATCGTTCAAGTCCGCGCGGTTGTGCTGAGCAGTCGACGTGCACACCAATGGCCTAATTTGGCTTAGAGCCAGAAGCAGACATGCGATGCCGTAATGAATGAGCTAGTTGGTCACCCTTGGCGCACCGTCAAATGCCCCAGCCAGTGACTGGCAGTACCTGCCCTGTCACGCCAGCAGCGGCGGGAGAGGCGAGGAATACAACGGCCGAGGCAATATCGTCGCGTTTGGTCCAGCGCTTGAGGTCCTTCGGCTTCATTGCGGCGATGTTGGACTCGGTATCTACCAGCCCAGGCGCAATCGCGTTGACGCGGATACCGATGTCCCGCCCCTCAAGAGCGAGCGTTCGCGTGAGAGCGTCAACGCCGGCTTTGGCGCAATTGTAAGCAACCATGTTGGCTTGCGGGCCGCCGGCACGCGAAAAATTTATGATCGATCCCCCGCCGGTCTTGGCCATGTGTGGAAAGACCTCGCGAGACGCGAGAAAGGCACTGAGCAGGTTGTTATCGATCTCCGCGTTCCAGTCGTCCAGGCCGTGCTCGACCGCCGGTTTGTAGCGCGTAAGTCCGCCTGCGAGATTGACAAGAATATCGATGCGCTGGAATTCGTTCACGACGTCTGCAATCAGGCGGCGGACCTGTACTTCGTCAGTCAAGGATACGGCCAGCGGCAGTGCCCGGGCGCCGCTTTGCCGGAGTTCGGCAGCGCGCGCATCGACATTGCTTTGCGTGCGCGCGCAAATAGCGAGCGCGGCGCCCTCTGCCGCGAGCGCATTGGCGACGGTTTGTCCGACTTGGCCTGCATGGCTCACGCCGGTGACGAGTGCAACTCTTCCCTCAAGACGCTTGGCCATCGCGATCCGCCCTTCTAGGCCTGCCTCGTAGTCCGCCTCTGGCAATGGGGAACTACCGGCAGCGTAATTTTTTCAGCTTCAAAGTTAATCGTTTGGAGCAAAGGCGACATGGACGACTTTGCTTTCCACGCCGGTCACGCCTGCAACGCCTTGCAGCAGGCGCACAGCCTCGACGATCATCCGTTCGTCTGTCGTTGCACCCGTGAGTAACACCTTGCCGCTGAACACATGCACGTCGAAACCGTTTTGAACTGACTTGGGGCCAAAACTGCGATCCATAGCAAACCGCACACGCGCAAGGATCAATTGATCCGTGAGCGCGTTGCGGGATTTAGGGGTCTCTTGAAATACCGGGGTCTCTGCCAGGCGAATGATCTGTTCGACGCAGTCTACTACCGGAACCCTCGCGGTGTTTAGCACGATCGCGTACAGCGACGGATCCTCCCAGTCTATGCCAAAGAGCCTTTGCATCGTTCCATTGTGAGCAGCGTCGTTGCGCTCGATTTCCCGCCGGGCGTGTGCGGCGATGCCTGCGCCGAGCCGCTCGATCAAGACCTTCTCGCGAAATGGCATCGGCGCACAGATGCGCACGCATATCACATGCGGTACTGATTTCAGTAGATAGGTGGCGCCCCAGCCTCTGATCAGCACGTTGCCCCTTGCTGCCAGCTCCAGGATCTCTTGCGCTGTATACCGAGACATTCGCTTTCGATCGAGCGTCCACCGCTCCATCAGCGACGTCTCGCCCTCGAGAAATCGATGCACCTCACTTTCCGGCATGCCAGTTCGTTCGGCGATGTCGTGCTCAACGATCTCATGATGAACGATAGAAAGCCCCAATCGATCTGCGAGGCCGGCCGCAACTTCGCTTCCGCGCGTCGCCATTTCGCGCGTCATAGCAATGACGGCCATTGTATCCTCCATTGCGGTATCGCGTGCCGGAGGATGCACTTCTAGGCCCAACGGCCCCGCGAAGTAGCCTTACGGGCACTTAGAGCTCGCGCTCGCCGCCCAAAGGACCAACCAGAAAAATTCTAGTCCGATGTTTCCATCCTCGCAACTCAAACGAAGGAAGTTTGCAAAGGTTACCGGCGCTCAACCCGGACAGGCCCATTCACGCTGAATGGGCGTGTTGCATCGCGAGAACGTCTGCACGATTGGCCAAATTTTTCAAATCGGACTTCAGGCGTCCTTGAACGCGTCCGATATTCAATTATTTCAAATGTATGGACGCGTTCCCCCTGATGGGATTCGCGATGTCAACCGAAGGAGGTTGGCAATGGATGCAAAGCAAAATCTTACGACCGACTGGCAGGACTCGGTGAATTTCCTGCTCGGGCTCGGACTGTTCCTCTCGCCATGGGCGCTAGGATATGAATCGGAAGGCAGTGCCGCGCTGAGCGCACACATCGTCGGCGTCATCATCGCCGTAATGGCCCTCGCGGCTCTGTTTGCCTTCCGCATCTGGGAGGAATGGATCAGCGTCGTTTTGGGTGCCTGGCTAATCGCCGCACCATGGGTATTGAACTTCAGCGGCAACTCGGTGGCGACGCGTACTCACGTGTTGATCGGCATTGCCGCACTTGTGCTTGCGTTATGGTCGGCAGCCGGGCACGGTTCAGGCCATTTGAGTGCAGGACGTTAGCGGACGAGGGGCGGCACCCGAGGTCGCCCAAGCTCGATAGCCTTGATCGTGAAACTGGCGCGCGCGACCCTTCTCGTTGCAGCGGTTTTTGGCGCTGCCGTGCCGACCTCATCGCCGCCCTTCGCGGCGGAGGAGGCGGGTCCGGCCAAGCTTGCCCTTGAGATCGGGATCGATGGCGCGATCGGTCCCGCGATAGCCCGGCACGTGAAGGAGGCGTTGGTGACCACAGCCGAGCGCCACGCCGAAGTCGTTATCCTGCGCCTCAACACGCCCGGCGGCCTCGTCACCAGTATGCGCGAGATCATCGCCGACGTGCTTGCCTCGCCGGTCCCGGTCGTCGGCTACGTCGCGCCGTCCGGCGCCCATGCGGCGAGCGCCGGCACCTACATCCTCTATGCGACGCATGTTGCGGCGATGGCGCCCGGTACCAATCTCGGAGCCGCGACGCCGGTCGAGATCGGCGCGCCCATTCCGGGCTTGCCTACCCAGCCTGATCGCAAAGAGGGCGACAAGGCCGGCGACGACCGGCGCCGAAGGGCACCGCGCCGGCAGAGCCACAGGACGCCATGACGACGAAGATGACCAATGACGCCGTCGCCTTCATCCGCAGCCTCGCCGAGCTGCGCGGCCGCAACGCCGACTGGGCGGAAAAGGCGGTGCGCGAGGCCGCGAGCCTATCGGCCAACGCCGCGCTGCAGGCCGGCGTGATCGATCTCGTCGCCGGCGACACGACGGAGCTGCTCGCGAAAATCGACGGGCGGACCGTCGCGGTGGCGGGTGGCGTATCGCGGCCGCTCGCGACACGCGGCCTGACCGTCGAGACGCTCCAACCGGGCTGGCTCATCCGGCTGCTCTCGGTGATCACCGATCCCAACGTCGCCGTCATCATGTTGCTTGTCGGCGTCTACGGCCTGATCTTCGAATTCACCAGCCCCGGCGCCGTCGCCCCCGGCGTCGTCGGCACTATCGCACTCCTTCTTGGGCTCTATGCGCTCAACTTGCTGCCGATCGACTATGCCGGCCTCGCTTTGATGCTGCTCGGACTGACCTTCCTGATCATCGAGGCCTTCAACCCGACCGTTATACTCGGCCTCGGCGGCCTCGCCGCGTTCCTGCTCGGCACGGCGATCTTATTCAAGGTTGAGGCGCCCGGCTTCCACCTGTCTCCGACCGTCGTCGGTCTCCCCGCCGTGCTGGTCTTCGCACTTGTCGTCTTCGTCGGCCGCGTGCTCTGGCGCGCCCGCCGCCGGCCGCCGCGCGTCGGCGCGGGGGCGATGCACGGCCTGCCGGCCGAGATCCTCGACTGGCGGGCTGGGGCAGGCCACGTGCGCGCTAATGGCGAACGCTGGCAGGCCCGCGGCGACGGAACCTTCGCCCCCGGCGAGACGGTCGAGGTCGCGTCCGTCAATGGCCTCACTCTGATGGTGCGGCGCCGGCCGGACGCGGCGGCCGCCGAAGGAGAGCCCCCATGACGATGCTCGATTATCTTCCCTACCTCTTCGTCGCGGTGATTGCCGTCATCTTCCTGACCTCGGCGATCCGCATCCTGCGCGAATATCAGCGCGGCGTGATTTTCACGCTCGGCCGCTTCACCGGGGTCAAGGGCCCCGGCCTCATCATCCTCGTGCCCTTTGTCCAGCAGATGGTGAAGGTCGATCTCCGGGTCGTCGTCCACAACGTGCCGCCGCAGGATGTGATCTCGCGCGACAACGTCTCGGTCAAGGTCAACGCCGTGCTCTATTTTCGGATCGTCGATCCTGAGCGGGCGATCATCAAGGTCGAGGACTTCATGGCCGCGACCAGCCAGCTCGCGCAGACGACGCTGCGCTCCGTCCTCGGCAAGCACGAGCTCGACGAGATGCTGGCGGAGCGCGACCGGCTCAACGCCGCCATCCAGGAGATCCTCGACCAGCAGACCGACGCCTGGGGCATCAAGGTGGCGAACATTGAGATCAAGGACATCGACCTCGCCGAGAATATGGTGCGCGCCATCGCTAAGCAGGCCGAGGCCGAGCGCCTGCGCCGCGCCAAGGTGATCAATGCCGAGGGTGAGCAGCAGGCGGCGGAGAAGCTCGTCGAGGCCGGCCGCATCCTGGCGCAGGAGCCGCAGGCGATGCAGCTGCGCTATTTCGCAGCCTTGCACGACATCGCCGGCGAACGCTCCTCGACCGTCGTATTCCCGCTGCCGATGGACCTCCTCGGACATATTGGCAAACGCTCGGCTGAGGGGAGTTAACCGCGCCGCTGGCGTAACGCGCGTACGCGCGTCGCGAGCGGCTCTGCCGGATCGACAGGTCGGTGCCGCCGCCGAAGCGGTTGAAGAGCCGTCGGCGGACCTCGTCGCGTAGATCGTCCGGCAGGGTGGCGAGCGTCATCGTGCTCGGCGCCGTCGAGGAGCTAGATCCAGAGCACGTCGAAATCGCGATAGCGCCGCGAGACAGTGAGGCGTTAGAACGTACCGGTCGACGGCTTCTGGTCAAACAGCGTGTACCGAACAGTGTGTACAATGCCAAAGCGTACCTTGAGCCAAACCGCGAGGATGCTACAGCTGATTTATGAGTGCGGGTGATCCCTATGACATTCAAGGCGCTCGATTCAAGCAGACCTCTGACGGACAAAATTCCCTGCTTGAAGAACAATGGCATTGTAGCGGTAGGGCGCTATTACACCAGGAACAAAAAAAACAGAAAACTACTCAAACCGGACGAAGCCAACGAGTTGAGTAGAGCCGGCATCCACGTCTGGGCAATCTATCAAGATCGGCAAAACCAACTTGCAGATTTCTCTCGTGCCAAGGGTTTGGCTGCCGGTGCCGAGGCTTTGGAGTACGCGCAAAAAGCTATAAAGCAGCCCCCCGGTAGCGCGATTTATTTTTCCGTCGATTTCGATCCGCCCAAGTCGCAATATGAAAGTTCGGTGAAGCCTTTCTTCGAAGGAATCAACGAGTCGCTCGCTCAGGGCGACAGTACGTATCTTGTGGGCGTCTATGCCTCGGGGTTGGTCTGCCAAGCGCTCCTCGACGCAAATCTGGTTACGTATACGTGGCTGACAATGTCCAGGGGGTTCCACGGCACGCCGGAGTTCACAAAGTCAAGCCAGTGGAATTTGTTGCAGGAGCGCGAGGTGGCGGGTTTCTGCGGTTTGTCGAGCGTGGACCCGGATATCATCAACCCAGACAAACCGGATTTCGGCGGCTTTGTGCTTACCGGTGCAGTTCCGGCACTAGCACTCGCAGGTGTGTCCGCATTGACCAGTCCGAACCAGTTACCGACTATCGTTCGGGGCGAAACGACAGTTGGCGACAGCCAGTTTATCGCGACGCTCGTTAGTATCGCATCAGACACCAACAAGCTGGTGGCAATGCAGCATATCGCTGCCCGAAAACTATTGGACTATGACGGCGAAGTGTATCCGTCAGACGGTTGCGCCATTACGCTATGTGTTCTGCTACTGAACGCAGGCATCGCGGTCAAAGATACCTTTTTGGCAATAGACCTCGGCCATGTTTTGGAATCGCGGAACTGGCAAGTCATCCCCGTTGGACAACAACGAGTGGGTGATGTCGGCTCTACGTGCGGGACCGTGCCTCATCACGGAAGGGATCACATTTATCTTGTGCTGAAGGTTCTCAATGCCGACGAAATGATCGTTGCGGACAATCAAGAACCATCGCCGCATTTTCGATATGCGAGCGGCAAAGGAAGAACACCAACCAGGTTCTTTCTGCGTGCAGTTTAATCGATGGCCACGACGGTCAGCCGTGACGCTGGCCGATCACGGGTTCTAACGTGGATCCTGGGATCGCAATGCGAGGCAGGCCAAGTGTATCCGCATCACTCGTTGGTCAGCGACCGCCCTGAATGTAATGTTCGAGCTGCTCGATAAAGAACTTCTGATCCGCGATGACACTCTTGACCATATCGCCGATCGAGACCAACCCGATGACCTTGTCGTGCTCAAGGACCGGGAGATGGCGCACAGCCTTCGCCGTCATGATGGCCATGCATTCCTCCACGGTTTGAAGAGGTCGGGCGCAGATCACTCTCGTCGACATGATCTCCCGGACTGCCGTTGCGGGCGATGTTCGACCTTTTAAGACAATCTTTTGGGCGTAATCGCGCTCGGTTATGATGCCGACGAGATCGCCGTCATCGAGCACGACTAGGGCCCCGATATCGTGCTCCGCCATGATCTCGAGTGCAGCGAGCACAGACGCGTCCGGATCGACGTGATAGACGTCGTGGCCTTTGCGATTGAGCACATCCCTTACAGTTGCCATGTCGCGTTACCTTTCGGCCTTCCAGATGCACCCGCGCGGCGACGCATCTGACGACCAATCTGTGACCCACAGGGTTAGCATACACTCTGTCCAGTGCCCTATCGCAATTGCCGGTCGCGCCGGCGGGACGCCGCCGGACAGATACGGCGCGTACGCGTGAACAGGACGTGCCCGCTCAACGCGCGCATTATGGATTGGACGGGCGCCAAGTGCACAATCGGTGCCTCCGCTTCGGTCGCCAAGCCTGCCGGCTGCTGCAACCACATAAGGAGCGTATCGAAACTCACATGGCACGAGGTCGGAATGATCGCTAAGATGTGGCCGTCCATACGACGTATAAGTGCACTCTTGGCAAGATTGTCTTCTGCGATGCCGCTGGCTTCAGCCGTCGCCGAAGAGCGGCGTTCATGGAGGCGGCCGGCCTAAGTTCCGGGAGACCAGACATGCAAATCGCAGAAACAAAAGGTCGATTTGGGTTTCACTTTTCAGCAGGCAACGACGAATGCCGTCCGGCAGTAGCTTTCGTCCAAATTTATGTGAAATCCAGCGCCCTCAGCCGGGCGGCTGATCTAGCCGTTTCGCCAAACTTGATTACGGCAGCCGAGATCGATTGTTTTGTCGACGATGCGATCTTGGCTCTGGAGGCCGTCCGGAACGACGCAAAAAGTGCGCTGGCGATGGCGCCGCCGGGCCGGAGACTTTGAACGCGACACCCTTGTGCTCTGGCTCGCATGGACACTAAGGGCGCGGAGGCCGGCGCCGCTCGTGAAACCATGAGCGATACTCCGTCATCTTCCCGCGCTGTGCCCCGGACGCACGCCGCTTGCACGTCGACGCCTCGTCGCTTTTGTCGGGCGCGCCCCAACGCAGCTCGACGCAGTCATTTACGTTGTACGCCATCTCGAGCTCCGCGGATCGGTCGGCCACGTCTTTCAGCGCAAGTCCCCATTGGGAGCCATCGCTGCGCGTGTACGAAACCTTGCGCGCCGCAAGCTCCGACGCGAGCAGGCTCTCCAATTGGGCCTTCACGTCCGCGACGCTCTTCCCCGTGGGCATCGTGTACCGCTCGGGCCGCCGCGCGACACGATCGGGAAACCCGCGTACCACGTCGATCGCGATGAGCAGACGCAGATCGCGCGACGGCGTGGAAAAATCCTCCCACGCGCCGGTCGTCTCGAAGATCGACGCGCCGTTCGGTATCGCCACTTCGGCGCCTCCGCCGTTCTGGTACTTTCGCCCGTTCTCGACCGACGTCACGCGGGTCTTCACCTGCTCCTCGAGCGCCGTGATCACCTCCTGCATGGCGCGCAAAGGCGCGAGCGGTGCCGGCGACATCACGTCGTCCATGCGATCGTAAAAGTCTTCGACGCCGAGCTGCGATTGCTCGAGTGAAAAGTCGCCGTACTGCGCATCTTCGGAGATCTCGGCGTTGGCCAGTCGCCGCAAGACGCCCGTCTTCTCAGCTACGATCGGCCGAAAGCGCTTGAACCCGGGGCTGCCGAGCGCGGGATCTTGCGCGAAGAGGAAATTGCCGCGCCAGAAGCGCTTGCGTGCCACTGTCCCGTCGGGTTGCCCGTCGACGGCGAGGAAGACGCCCGCGGCGTCGCTCGTCTGCGGGATGCGTTTCACGAGCACCAGAACGTGCCCGTAGGGATCGGCGTATATGGTGCCCGGGCGCAGTGTCTCCGGCTTGAGCGCCACGGGGTAATAGTCGGTGTTGTCGTCACCCGCCGCCGTTCGCCCGGACCCAGAATGGACGGCATTGGCGACGGTCGTTCGCACATAATATCCGAACCCGGGCACGAGCCCCTGCGACTTGGCGGGAAGTTTGACTGCTGGCGCGTCGAACATCCCGAGCAAGCTGCCCGACGCAACTTTTTGTTCGGGCGCTGGAGGTGGTTCCTCTTTCTGGATGTTCCACCACGAAGGGCACCTCGGTGCCTTGCCGCCGCCACCGCGCGTGCACTTCGAGTACCCGAACGGCAGCCCCATCTTGAAGGCGAAGTACGCGCGCAAGAAGTATGGAAGGTCGGCACAGTCTGGCTGCATGATGAGCTTCTTCTCGTCTTCCCCCAGACCAAGATGATTGAACAGTAAATTGCGCGATTTATCGCGCAGCACTTCATGCAGCGCGGGCCACGACGGTGCCGCATCGAGCGGCGCGTCAAAGAGCTTCTCGATCCATGCGGAGTACAAGTTTTCCGTCCCGCGATTCCATGTGTCGCGCAACGGCCAGACACTCCTCGAGGTGGCGCCGGGCGCCGACGCTTGTGCACGGCGCACGTCGATTTCGCGGGCGATTGTGCTGCACTCCGCCGGCGCCCCGCCGCGCGCGAATTTAGCATGCCACGTCCCCACGGCCGGCGACGCGACCTCGACGAAATAAAAATACGGCGGCCCGCCATGCCGCTCGCGCGACTTGGCAGAGACGCTTCCATCGGGCGCGATCAGCGCAAGCTCGCCTTCGAGCGGCGCCTCTGCGGCGAAGACGACACGCAGAGGCGCGCCCTTCCACGGCGCGATCGGCGAGGTCAGGACCGCGAGCCCGGCCGCGTTTTCGCAGCTGCCGGACGGACCCTCGGCCCGTGCGTCCGCTACCGAGACGAAAAATGCGCCTGCGATCAGCAACAATGCTTTCACAGCAGCAAACCGGCGGGCAGAAAACAAGCGGTCCCCCTGTGGCCTCCCTCGAGCCAATTAAACGATATTATGTAAGCTTTGCCTCAACCATGGCAAAATTTAGCGCCAAGCACGCATCGTTTCTTCCTCCGCCGTTCACACCCGCAGCACACGCGAGTTGACGCTAGGTCACTGGCCGGGCTTCGCGTCCACTCCGAGCACGCCTGATTTGTAAACGCCGTCCATCAGCTTGGCGACCTCCTCGTCGCGAATGTTCCACAGTCGCCACCAGTTCTCGAAGGTTTGGGCCGACGGGCTCGGCAAATCCTTGCGTAGGTTGTGCCAGGCCTCGAGCGCCTCCTGCTTCATGCCAAGCTGACCGTAGATCGGGATAATCTCGAGGTATGAGTAAAACATCTCTTGTTGTGTGTTCTGCCTCGCCACCTCGAGCGCGCGTGCGTAATCTCCGTCCAAGTAATATGCCGTGTAGACCGTTGAATGGTACCAACCGCGGGCGGCGTCGGCGTTTAGCGCGTTTGCCTTCTTCGCCAAGGCCACTCCGCGCTGGTGGTCTCCCGCGCTTGAGATCATGCACGCGAGGGCGGCCACGATCTCGGCGTCATATGGGGCAAGTGCCAGCGCCTGATCCGTTTCATGCGCGAACAGGTCGAGTTGTTTCGTGAAGAAGTATGCGGATGCGGCCACCATCCGCGCGCGCGCGTCGGCAGGATCTAGTTGAACTGCCTTGGTTGCCTGCGCCGTGATTTCTTGTGCCGGCTCGGGAGTCTCGTCAAGTTGGAACACCCAACCGACCACGGCCAGCCAAGCCAGCTCGCGGCGCGCCTGGGCGTTCGAAGGATCAAGGGCGATGGCCTGGTTCAATGTCGCTCTTGCCGTACGAAAGGTTTCGCTTGTCCAGTACCAATGCATCACGTCGCGCGCGCGCAGGACGAGGTCGTAAGCCTGGATCTGCTCGAGATTTTTGCGGGCGACCGACTTGGCCTCGGTGTTCTCAATCGCGCCGTAGCTACCGGCGATCTTGGCGACGATCCGATTGACGATCTCGTCCTGAACGACGAAGACGTCGGCCATCTCGCGATCATAGCGGTCGGCCCAAACATGGCTGCCGGTCTCGGTGTCGATGAGTTGCGCCGAAACGCGGAGGCGGTCGCCGGTGCGCTGGATGCTGCCCTCGAGCACGTAGCGCGCCTTGAGCTCGCGCCCGAGCTTCATGACGTCTACCGCCTTGCCCTTCTTGTACTGGAAGGTGGTGTTGCGCGCGAGCACGCGCAGGTCGCGCGCCCGCGACAGCTCGGTCAGGATGTCCTCGGTCAGGCCATCGCTAAAATACTCTTGTTTCGGGTCGCCACTCAGATTGACGAAGGGGAGGACTGCGATCGCCGGGCCTTTGGGCGCCTCGACGACCGGGTTCTCGGCCGTTCTTTCGGGTGCCGGCACCGTAGGGTTGCGGTAGTGCCACGTGCCTAAGGCGGCCAGAAGCAGGAGCAGCGCCAAGGCCGGCACGGCCATCTGCCATCGAGTGAGGTTTTTCAACCAAGGGCGCGCCGACGAAGGCGGCTCGTCCGCAACCGCAATCTGCGGCTGCGTGGGATCCAAGTGTCGATCTGGAATCGATGCATCTGGTTGTCCTGGCTGAGGCTCAGGTATTGGCGCCTGCCGAAACTCGATGTGCGGCGTGTAACTGCCCTTTGGCAGATCAATGCGAATAGGGTCGCTTCGGCCGTCGACACCGTAGTACTCGCGAAGCTTGTCACGCACGCGGGCGGCCTCAACGCGCACGATAGGGTCGACGTTGGGGTCAAACGCGTCGGAACGATCGAAGACCTCCTGAGCGATGCTGTAGCCCTTTAGCCGCTCGCCGCGCCCAGCGAGAGTTTCATTGACGATGTACTCTAAAAAGCGCTGCCGGCGCGGCGCATGCAGGAACGGGCCGCTCTTGAGGATGCGGCCCAGTTGCTCGCGAATGGCCTTCTGGTCCGATTCACTTCTGCAATTGAGCGGAAGCTCGGTCACGCCCCAACTCCTAACGCCCTGAAAAAGCGGCAGCTACGCCAGCATCGCGGGGGGTTACACACGGTAGCACACTACGGCCGACCGGCAGGGCGTGTCACGCTTCAGCCGCGGGTGGTCATGACGTGCTGAACCCGTTCCGCTCAAGGCGGACTGCACGTCACTGATCAACGCAGCTTTCGCTAAGTGATTTTAAAAAATGCCAGCCTAGGGAGTAACAACGATGTTCAGATCGCTGATAACCGCGCTCGCCTTTGGCGCCGTTGCAATGACCAGCGTCACCGGTCCCGCGCTATCACAATACAAGGCATGCTACAGCATACCCAAGAGCAGCGTACCGTGTATCCTTGCACCTCAAGCACCGCAGCTGCCGAAGCCGCAAGGTTCGTAGGTGAACGCAATGCATCGCTCTGTGCCGTGAGACCGGTGAACACCGGTCTCACGCCGACACAATCTGAAATTATTCTCAGTCTCTTCCGGATCGTAGCAGGTGTTCTCCTTTTTCGAGAACGGCACTCAAAAACTGTTCGGCATACCGGCCAGTCCAGCTAACGGTGCCGCGCCAGAGTTATTCTCATTGCTGGGCGGTGCTGGCGTTCTAGAACTTGTAGGCAGCGCGCTTCTCATTATCGGGCTATTTACGCGACCGGTGGCGCTCGTCCTCTCAGGTGAAATGGCATTGCCCTCTGGATGGTTCATGCACCAAAAAGCGTCTTTCCAATCGTCAACGGTGGCGATAGCGCGATCCTTTATTGCTTTATTTTCTTGTATCTCTTCTTCGCAGGGCCTGGACCTTGGAGCGTTGACACGTGGCTAGCGCGAAGACGGATTTGAGCAACTCAGCTTTTTGCTCCGGCAAGTTTGCGATTCCCGAACCACGCGACATAGGCCGTGGGAAGAAATACAAGTGTAAGAACTGTTGCGACGAGCAATCCTCCCATAATTGAAAAGGCCATCGGTCCCCAGAAGACTGTGGGAGCGATTGGGATCATGCCGAGAACCGTTGATACCGCCGTCAGCATGATCGGGCGAAAACGTGAGCTGCTCGCGTCGATAACTGCCTCCAAAACATCTTTTCCCTGCGCTCGTTCGCTTTCGATCTGACTTATGAGTATGACGGCGTTTTTCGTGATCATTCCGAGCAGAGCCAGGATCCCTAAAATGGCTACGAAGCCTAGCGGTCTGCCCGACACGAGGAGCGCCGCGACGACGCCAATAAGGCCGAGAGGGGCGACGCTGAGCACCAAACCCAGTCTTTGGAAACTTTGAAGCTCGATCATCAGGACCGTGAACATGATGAAAAGCATCAGGGGGATTACCGCGATCACAGAAGCCTGTGACTTCTGGCTCTCCTCCACTGTACCTCCCACGGTGATGGCAGAGGCTGCGGGTAGGTCTTTTCGCAAAGCTTCTACGGCCGGTGCAAGTTCGGTAACCACTGTCTCCGGCAATGCACCAGCTTTGACGTTGGCCTGGACCGTCAGCGTGGGAACGCGATCTCGGCGCCACACCACTGGATAATCCTGAGCATATTCGAAGCTCGCGAATTGGCTGAGCGGTGCGGTTCGGCCGTTGGGAAGAGGAACCTGAATATTGCGCAGTGTCGAAAGAGACACCCGCTGTTCATCGGTCGCTCGTGCGACAACGTTGATGAGATAGATGTCGTCGCGAACTTGCGTGAGCGTATTGCCCGAAATTACCGTATTCAGGACGGCTGCCAAGGCGCCCGAACTCAATCCAAGACGCCGTGCTTCATCTTGATTGATCGAGATGCGGATCTCTCTTACCGGTTCGATCCAGTCAAAATTGACTTTCTCGGTTAGGCTGTTCGCCGCAACGACCTGCGCGAGCTTGAAAGCGATCTCTCGAATTTGGCCTATGTCGGGACCGCTCACACGATATTGGATGGGCCATCCCACGGGCGGTCCGAGTTCGAGCGGGTAAATACGACCAACAACGCTCGGAAAGTCGTTGGCGAGTATCTTCTCCAACTTTGATCGAAGCCGTTCACGCGCTGCGACATCCTTGGCGACGATAACGGCCTGGGCAAAAAAATCATTTGGAAGCTGAACGTCGAGAGGCAGGTAGAAGCGGATGGCTCCGCGACCCACGTAAGTGCTCCACCGAGCGACGTCGTCGTCATCCTTGAGGGCCGCATCGAAGCGCTCCACCACGGACTCGCTTGCGTAAATGGAAGCATTTTGCGGAAGCCGGAGGTCGACGAGAAGCTCCGGACGATCCGATGCCGGAAAGAATTGGTTTGGGATGAGCCGGATCGCAAACACCGAGCCGACGAACAGCGCCAGCGTTAGCGCAATCGTGACCCATTTGGCCTTCACGGCAAGTCTAAGAAATTGGCGATAGGCTTGCAAAATCTTGCTGGGAGCTGCGGGTTTTGATGACGCCGGCGGAGGCTTCAGAATTGCAACAGCGAGCAGGGGCGCAAACACGACGGCGACGAACCACGAGACTATCAACGCGATGCTCACGACCGCAAAGAGAGAGAACGTGTATTCACCGGCGGAACTCGCTGCAAAGCCAACGGGAACGAAACCGGCAATGGTAACGAGAGTGCCTGCGAGCATCGAGAAGGCATACGTGCGGAATGCGAACGTCGCGGCATCCAGCTTGTCATCGCCCTGAGCCAGTCGATTGAGCGTTGCATCCGTAGTCGTCATCGCGTCGTCGACCAGCAGCGCAAGTGCAATGATGAGAGCGCCGAGCGAAATCCGCTGCATATCAATGCGCGCAAGCTCCATGACGGAGAACACGATGGCGAGCGTCAACGGAATGGATAGTGCAATCACCAATCCTGGGCGCACGCCTAGGCTGATGAAGCTCACGGCAAGGATGATAGCAATCGACTGCCACAGGGAAGTCATGAACTCGCCAATGGCAGTCTTCACAGTGACAGCCTGATCCGCCACGAGTATCGGCTCGATTCCAACCGGAAGATCAGCGGTAGCCGCGGCCATTACGCCTTTTATGTTGTCCCCCAACGCAAGAATGTCCCCGCCCTCGCGCATCGAGATCGCAAGACCAATCGCAGGATGGCCGTTGACCCGAAAAAGCGGCTGCGGCGGATCGGCGTAGGCTCTGCGAATTTGCGCGATGTCGCTGAGGCGCAGCATGCGGTCGCCAACCGCAAAGTTGACGTTCAATAGATCCTGCTCAGACCTGAAAGCGCCTGAGACGCGAAGCGACAATTTTTCGTCACCAGTTTGAATTGTCCCACCCGGTCGAACGATATTCTGGGCCTGCAGAGCACTGATCAGCGCCGAACGGTCAACACCAAGATTGGCGAGTTCCTTCATGGAGAACTCGACGAAAATTTTTTCGTCCTGCGCGCCGAGGACTTCAATCTTTGAGACGTCCTGGACGTGCAAGAGCTTCGAGCGAACGTCTTCCACGTAGTCCCGAAGCTCTCGTCCGCTGAAGCCGTCGGCCGTGAAACCGTAAATGATGCCGAATGTATCGCCGAACTTGTCGTTAAATCCTGGTCCGACGACGCCATCCGGTAACGTGTGCCGCATATCGCCGACAATTTCGCGGACGTGGCGCCAAATGTCGGCCACCTCCCTCGCCGTCGTGTCGCCCTTGAGATTGACAAAAATTGTCGTAACGCCAGCGCTCGTGAAGCTGCGCAGAAAGTCGACCTGCGGCGTTTCCTGTAGCGTGCGCTCAAGTCTTTCCGTGACTTGCTTCAGTGTGTCATCAATCGTTGCCCCTGGCCAAGCAGCCTGGACGACCATTGTCTTGATGACGAAGACGGGGTCCTCGGCTCTGCCGAGTCGAAAGTACGACAAGATACCGGCCGCGACGGCGACGATCATAAAGTAGACGACCAGCGAGCGATGTTTGAGCGCCCATTCTGAAAGATTTAATCGCATTACTGGCTCGACCCGAGAATGCGTATTTTTTGGCCCGGATGCAGCGCCTGTACGCCCGCCGTGACGATGACTTCGCCGGTATCGAGTCCCTGAGAAATTGTGACTGTCGCCGGATCAAATTGCCCAACATCCACGTTTCGCAACGAAACAGTCTGACTACTTGGATCGACGATCCAAACTGCCGGCTTGCCGTTTGCTTTGGTGAGCCCAGTAGGCGGGAATCTCGATGACTCGGATCGGCGTTGCTTTGCATGCTGCCGTTCACGGTTGCGCCAAGTCGCATGGCTTCCGGAGGATCGGTGAGACCGACCTTCACTTGAAAAGTACGGGTTACTGGATCGGCCTGCGGCGCCACCTGGCGCACCCTTCCGGTGGCCGTCACCTTCGGATCGTCGGTCAGGCGAACACTGATTTCGGTGTCCGCCGGAGCTGTACGCAGGACTTGAGAGGGGACATCGAAGACCGCGTCGCGCCCCTCGTGGCGCGCTAGGCGGACAATCATTTGTCCCGCCTGAACGACCTCGTGTGGCTCCGCGCCGACCGCGGTGACGACGCCCGGCGCATCGGCCTTGAGCTCTGTGAAGCTCACGAGATCATGTGCGGACTGCAATTGTGCTTCCGCCGCATCGACCTGCGCCTTGGCAGTCTGGCGGGATTTTTCCGCCTGATCAAAGATGGCGCGCGTCGTCCATCCTTGCGCCAGCAGTGTTTCTTGCCGTTCGAAGCGATTGCTGGCCTCGGTCAATTGCGCTTGAGCGGCGGCCAGGTTCGCCTGTGCGGAACGCAAGGCGTTCATCTCGTTTTGCGGTTCTAACCGCGCCACCAATTGTCCGGCTTCAACCCGATCTCCAACCGTCACTGTTCTTTCAAACATGCGGCCGGAGATTCGAAAACCCAAGGCCGCTTCGTCCGCGGATTCGATGCGCCCAGTAAGCATGAGCGGAATTCCGGATTCCCGTTTCTCGACCGTTACGGTGCGAACCGGTCGGATTTCGGCTTCTTTGCTTTTGGGCTGCTCGCCACACGCGGCGAGGGCCAGCGCTGGTAGAACGGCGAAAAAGAGAAGCCGCAATAAAAGGAATTCTGTCTTCCGCGGCGACGCGTACACGCAACATCGGATCAACGCCTTCCGGTTGAACAACAACGGCGTTCTCCCCCCATGACTAATCTGATCGGAGTGCTCTCTCTCCTCGTAGAGGTCGCCAACTGCGCAGATGTCCCTGCATGGCGTGTGGCCTCCGTGGTCCGCGCCACCTTGCGGTGTGCTTATGAAACAAAAAATGAAAGACTACTGATCTGCTATTATAGCCAAACAATTATCGGCCGGAGGCAATGACCGCGGCCAACAGGACGGTTATCGCCAACAATGAGATACCTGCCGCCTGCCAATGACGCAAGATGGCTTCTGTGCGTTCGAAGGCAGACGCGCAGGTGTCTATCGCGTTTGCGATGAGATCAATTCCTTTCGAGGGCAGGCGCGGTTTTTGAGGGCGGTATCCCCACGCGATTGCGACAGCGCCGCCTATCAGAATTGGCCAAATGGCGTCCCAAAGATTCGAAGGGTCAAATAGATTGGAGGGCTGGCCTGGTATCGCCGACGGCAACAGTGCCCATGGAACACCTATTGCGGCGAAAACCATGACGAGCCACGGAAGGGTCAGGCCGATCGGCGCCGGCTCGTCCTCGTTTTGCGGGACAGCCTTCATAAGGCAATCGATGAAGTAAAGCATCAACAGCGCCGTTCCGGCTGAAGACAGCGCTGCGAAAACTTCCAACGCACCTTCGCCGATGAACGGCTTCACCGCGACTTTCGCCAAGTAGCCGCCCGTAAAAGGTAAGCCCGCGAGGCCGAGTGCTACAATCGCTGCTGGCAACAGGACGGGCCACCGGCTGCGCGAGCCCGTCGCGACGACGATTCCAGTCGCAAGAAACAGAGCACCCTTAACCAGCACGTGATGGGCTGCGTAAAATCCAGCTGCCAACGTCACGCCGCCGTTTGCGGTTGCCAAGCCCATGCCGAGCAAGGTGGCGAGTACGCCCATCTGACTGACGCTGGAATAGGCCAGCACTGTCTTGGGATTGGATCGATTGATCCCTATCGCGACGCCATAGAAGGTCGTTATAATTCCCACTGCGGCCAGTGCGCCTCCTATGCCCGGCAATGCGGTGTCAAAGGGCAAGAAGCGAATGAGTCCGATCACGCCGGCCTTGACGGCAGCGCCGCTGAGCACCGCCGCGGCTGGAGCAGGGGCAGCCGTGTATGCCAGCGGCATCCAGAGATACAGCGGCACGAGACCAATTTTTAGCCCGAAGCCTAATATGAGAAGAGACAGCGTTAGATCTCGCCACGGCGAAGTGGGCAGCGCCGCCACGGCGTCACGGATCAGAAGACTGTTTGCAGGAGTGCCGGCCGCCAGCAATACAAGACCCATCAGCACGCAAGCTTCGCCGACCAAAGCAAAGCCCACGTAGACCACACCGGCTCGCCGCGAGACCGATGTCATGTTGTGCATGATGAGGCCATAGGCGCCGATGCTGCCCATCGCGAGAAACAAATAGAAGCTCGCGATGTCGGCGGCCATGAAGACACCGAAGTTGCCGGCCATCGCCGTCAACCACCACGCGGCGAAGCTTCCGGTATTTGGCTCGTCACGCAGATACGTAGAGGCATAGACCGCGGCGGCCATCCAGAGTATCGCCGCGGTTCCAAGGAGCATGGCACCGGGCACGTCCAGTGCCAGCGTTGCGCGGTAGAAAGTTTCCGGCATTGCCAGCTGCGCTTCGCCAACAGCCAGCAACGCAGCGACCAATGCGGGAACGGGCGCCAGCACCAGAAGCGCCAGCATTCGCGTCCTGGCGTATGGAATAAAGCAAAGCAGCAACATGCCGATCGGCAACGCGAGGGCGACAGGGAGCAGCATTGCCGTGCTATTCATGACGGGGCGCTCCTCACCACGTCGGGGCGGCCGATCTGCAAAAGCTCGGATGGCTGCAGCGGCAAAAATCCGAGCAGCATCGAAAAAATTGCGAGCGCGAGGGGTATTGCCTCACGGCGGCGACAGACATTCGAGCGGAGTGAAGCTTTGGGCGGATACGCAAGCATTCGGGTCAAAACCCGGATGACGTAGGCGCCTGCGAGTAGACCTCCGATAATGATGACCAACGCCCACCACCACTGGCCCTCCTGGGCACTCGCAATTAGCAGCAGCCATTTCGCGACGAAGCCGCCGCTCGGCGGCACGCCCATCAATGAAATCCCCGCAATGCCAAATGCGAGAACCGTCATCGGGAGCGCCCGTCCAATGCCGTCTAAGTCGGCGATGCGGTCGTGCCCGAGCGCCTCGGCGATCAAGCCCGCTGCCATGAACATGGCTGCCTTGGCAAAGGCGTGAGAGAAAAGTTGAATCCAACCGCCGGTCCAGGCGACGTTGCCCCAGGGCTGAGCGTCAAAGCCGATGATAAGAGGGAACATCAAGAAAAGATAACCAATCTGCGCCACCGTCGAGTAGGCGATGAGTAGCTTCAATCGCGCCTGTCGGAATGCAATCACACTGCCGAATATGATTGCCGCGGCGCCCATCGTGCCGAGCGTCTGGGCCGCGACAACGCTGCGCGGCTCCGGCAGCACATCGAACCAGATCCGAACGATTAAAAAATAGGATCCCTTGATCACGAGCGCGGAGAGAACCGCGCTCGCTGCAGCCGGCGCACCTGCATGTGCCGGTGGTAGCCAGAAGTGCACTGGAAACAAGGCGGTCTTTGCCAACAGTCCCGCCGTCATGAGTGCAACGGCGAGCCACACGGCGGGCTCAGCGCGGATCGCTCCGTGCAAAATGACAATGTCGAGCGTGCCGTAGCTACCGTAGAAGAGCGCAGTGCCGAGCAGATAGAGGACCGAGCCGGCTAGCGCAAAAATGAGATAGCGAAGCGCAGCAGCGATGGTGTCTGCGCGACCACTTAGGCACACGAGCGGTACTGCACCGAAAGTCAGCAGCTCTAAAGCCACGTAAAGATTGAAAAGGTCGCTGCCGAGGAAGACGGCATTCAGCGCGGCCCATACTGCTAGCAATAGCGTCCAGAAAACCAGCGGTGAACGAGCTTCCGTCACGCCTTGTGGCGTGCGGAAGTCAGCTCGCGCAAATAGTCCCGTGGCGCCGATCACGAGCGCGGTGGTCGCGAGCATAGCCGCCGAAAGACCATCAGCGCGCAACGCTATGCCGAGCGGCGGCTGCCAGCCGCCGAGAACGTAAGTCAGCGTTTGGCCGGTGCGAGAGACTTCGTAGATGATTGCGCCGGCGACGCCCAATCCAAGCGGAATGACGCATAGAGCCGTGCGTTCCGCGTTTCGGCCGCCGAGCACAAAAGAGATCAATACGCCGGCCACAGGTAAGATAATCGCCAGCACGAGCAGATAACCTGGCGCGTGCAACACACCTTGATCACCTGCAGCATCCAAAATCACCCGTCCGCTCCGCGGGAGTGAGCCTCTGTCGAAGGCTCAGGTGTCAATGCCATCCGGCCGGACAGCTGGAAAAGACGCAGCATCAAGGTGACCGCTAAAGCCGTTGCTGAGAAGGCAACCACAATGCCGGTGATGACCATCGCCTGCGGGATGGGATCGCCAAAGAAGCCGGCCGTCGCTCCTCTGCGTGCAATGACGCCGAACACCAGGAACACGCCGCCGCCAATAAGATTGAAGGCAAGGATCTTTCGTAGAGGCTGAGGATTGACGATGACGCCGTACAGGCCCAGCCCCACCAGAATGGCTCCGCACAGTCCAAATACCGTAGCGGCGTTCATGGCTGCTCTCCGCGTTCCGGAGGACCGGCGACCAGAAGCACCAGCGTCCCGGCGACGGAGATCGTCATCATCACCTCGATGGCGATGATCAGTGCCTTGGAATATCCTGGCGGATAGGCGAGGAAAGCGCCCGCAATAAAAAAGCCTGCTAGCCCTACCAGCAGAAAAACCGCCGCGCCGATGACAAGTGTGAGCCGCAGGCCGGTGTTGCTGATCCGCGGCACATGGGTCAGCCCGGCGATGATGGTCAGCATCCACATTGCGGCGAGCATCGCGCTGGCTTGAAATGCTCCGCCGGGATGATCGGCCCCGGTCCAAAGCATATAAATTGCGATCACGACGCCTATCGGCGGCAAAGTCTGCCCGAGAAATGTCAGCACGCCGTCACGGTCCGGCGACTGCCACAGGGCAGGGGCGCCGCCCCAGTTTCGGTCAGCGGCCAACGACCAAACTCCGACAAGAGCGAAAAGCAGAACGACCTTCTCGAGAAAGGTATCGAAGGAACGGTAGGCAAGGAGGACAGCCGTGATCGGATTGCCAACGCCGACGGTCGGCAGGCCTGCCGCTGCCTCAGGAGCAAGCGTTGGCGCGGGCTCGGGTAGCAAAAGAACGACGGCGGCTAGCCCCATGGAAATCAGCGCACAGAGTAGCCCGACAGCGAGGCGAACAATGATAGTGGGTGTTTCGGGCGTATCCCTGGCGCCCCGCGTTCGGGAGGCCGCGCCGAGCAGAAGTGCTCCGGTCACGCCGCTGCCGATCGCTGCTTCCGTCAAGGCAATATCGATCGCCCATAGACGCACCCAGACAAGTGCTAGAAGTAATCCGTACACCACGAATCCGACGACTGCCGCGAATGTTTCGCGAACGGTGATTGTCCAAACGGTTACCGCCAGCACCAGTATGGCCAAGCCGATATCGACGCCCAAGGAAACCGTCATGCTTGCGTTTCTCCCCGCTGCACCGCGCGCGCAATGAGCTGGGCAACAGTCGCTCCAGCGAACTGAACCAGCAACCAGATGCAAATCATCTTGAGGGCAGCGAGCGCGCCGTTCGCCCACGGCAGCAGGCCGAGTATCACCAGGCCGAGGCCCAAATTGTCCGCTTTCGTCAAGGCGTGCAGGCGCGTCAGGGTATCGGGGAAGCGAAGCAGCCCGATTGTGCCGGCGAGGAAGAAAAAGGCGCCAGCGGTGACCATGAGAATAGTAAAAAGATCACGCGCGATTTCCATCCGCTGTGTCCGTCTTGCGTGAATCGGAACGACTGGAACTGGTGACGAATGCGATCGATGCGAAGGCGGCGAGCAGAGCAAGCGCCATCGCGACGTCCACGATAGCGGGATAGCCGACCGCCGCTGAAAGAAGCAGTATCGCTGCGATGCCGCTTGTGCCGAGTAGCTGTGCCGACATCATTCGGTCGGCCGCCGCCGGACCGCGCAGGACGCAAATCAAGCCGAGCGCGAGAAGCGTCAGTACGAAGCCGGCGACCGCGATCAAGAAGCTAGCCATTGTCTCGTTCCTCTCCCAAGGCCCGCCTGAAGAGGTGCTCGTCTTCGGTCAGTTGCGCCACGACCGGCTGGCCTACGTCGAGGCAGTGGACCAGGACTACGCCACTTTGATTTGACGCCACCGGCACCGTTCCAGGCAGGAGACTTGCAAGCGTGCAAAACGTACTTCGAGCGGGGCCTTGGGCCAGTCGGCATGGAAAGCGGACATAACCTGGCCGCAGCGGTAGGCGCGGATCAAGTGCTCGCCTGGCGACATCCACGCCAGCGACGACAGATTGATAGAAAAAGTGCAGCGCAAATTTTATGGATGCGGGTAGCGATAAGCGAACTTCGCTCGCTGGCAATAGGTAGAGGCTGGTCCAGGTCGCCGCGACTGACGCCAAGATTCCGGCCGGAAGATCCGCGGGATTGCCTAGAGTGAGGACGAACCAGAGGGCGAGAAATATTGCCGCTCGAAGGAGCGCACTCCGCCAGAAACTCGGCGCGTTACGGGGGCTCATGAACTAGCTTTCGAATGAGGCGATCACTTTGAGTGAATTGAGCTTCGGCAATTTGCTCCGCTGTTTCTCGGAATGGCTTTAAAAAGATCCGAACATTGAACCCAGTATGATGACAGCGACAAGCGCAAGCACCGCACCTACGATCGCAACCACGACGATGTCGCGATAGCTCTCGCTATGAGTCATTCCGCACACGGCGAGCAACGTCACCACCGCTCCGTTGTGCGGCAGGCTGTCGAGCGTGCCCGAGCTGATGACGGCGACGCGATGCAACAGCGCCGGATCGATGCCCTGCTCCGCGGCAAGGCGCATGTAGGTGTCACCGAGCGCATCGAGCGCGATCGTCAGGCCGCCCGAGGCCGAACCGGTGAGCGCTGCGAGAACATTCGTCGCTGCCGCGAGAGAAACAAGCGGGCCGCCGCCAATCGACAATACCCAGTCACGCACGACAGCGAAGGCCGGAAGCATGGCGATGACCGCGCCGAAGCCCACGAGACTTGCAACGCTAAGCGCCGGCAGGACTGAAGCGTTCGCACCTGCATCCATGCTATCGCGCAACGCAGGAAGTCTTTTGTGATTTACAAGAATAAGGACACCAGTCGCTGAAGCTAGTGCCACAACGACGGACCAGACGCCTGCGACAGCCGAAAGCGACGTTGACCCCCATCGCTCCTCCGACAAAAATGAAAAGTCGAGGTTCGGCAGAACAAACATTGCCATCAGAAAATTGACGCCTACGACTGTCACAAGCGGGAGGAAGGCCAACGCTATGGGCGGCATGCTCTCGCTGGGGCGCCCATGACGAAGTTCGGCGGGGTCAAATTCGCGAGCGATCGTCGCCCGTTCCCGAATGAACTGGTCTTCAGCGACTACCTCGGGAGAGACCACTGCAATACCACCGTATCCTTCTCCAGCGAGCCGGGCGGCGGCCTGGGCGCGACGCAGCCACCACATGCCGAATCCCAGCATTATGGCTGAGGCGATGATTCCGAGGCCAGGAGCCGCAAAAGGGGTGGTGCCGAAGAACGGCATTGGGATCGCGTTCTGGATAGAGGGCGTGCCCGGCAGTGCCGACATTGTAAATGTCGATGTGCCGAGAGCGATTGCTGCCGGCATCAACCGGCGGGGTATGTCGGCGGCCCGAAATAATTCCTGCGCCATCGGCGCCAGCACGAAGAAGGCAACAAACAAGCTGACGCCTCCGAACGTAACCATCGCACCGGCAAGAACGATTGCCAGCATGGCGTGAGCCGAGCCCAAGCGCTCGGTCATGAAGCGGGAGATGGCTCTCACGGACCCGCTATCATCCATGAGTTTACCGAACAGCGCCCCCAACAGAAATAGCGGGAAGAATTGCGCGAGAAACTGCGCAGCACTCCCCATAAATGTCTGTGTCCAATGGGCGAGAAGCGGCTCGCGCGCAAAGGCGGAGGCAACAAGTGCTGCCGCCGGAGCCAATAAAAGTATGCTCCAGCCACGATAAGACAGCCAAATTAGAAGTCCGAGAGCCACCAAGATTCCGAGGAGGCCCATGGCTCAGCACCCGTTTAAAGCACACTGAATTCGGCGACGGACAGGAAGCTACAGAAAATGCCCGTTGTAAATACATGAGGATTTGATGTTCGTTAACTAGGAATGACAGGCGCCCGATCCTCTTACCGGCCGACGATGGACGTGCCGATTAGAAATTATGCACACCCACGCTGCACAGGCGCTCGTGGAGCCCACCTATAAACGACGGTCATCTGAAATACGCACCCTTTGCGTGTCTCTCTCGAGGTGCCATAACCAAACACACGAAAGCCAAGAGCGACATACGCCGCGCTTGGCTGCGTAGCTCCATATTTGGCGCGCAGACACAATCGGACAGGGCAAGTGGCGGTGAATCATCTGCCGCGATGCGTCGACCCCGAAATTACGCTCCACGTCTTGCGGGGGACCTCGTGACCGCCACGGACCCTTTACCCTCACCGGCTGCCAGCCGTTCGCGCCAAACGATGCTTGGCTTGTGCACGGCGGTGTTGATCGGATGGGCTCTCTACGCGGCGCAATCCGTGTTCGCACCGCTCGCCTTCGCACTATTCATCATTGCCCTCGTTTGGCCTCTCCAGCGATCTTTGCAGCGCGCCGTGCCGCAACTGGTGGCCCTAGCTCTGACCTTGGCGGTGACAATTCTGGTCGTGATCGTCTTCTCGTCTCTGGTCACTTGGGCCGTAACCCGCATTACTCGTTTCATAACAACCGACGCGGCGCGGCTCCAAGAATTCTATGGCTCAGTTGTGCTTTGGCTGGAAAACCATGGCGTCGTGCTCGCGGAGCTATGGGCCGAACACATAAACGGCGCGAGGTTGGTACGCCTGGCTCAGGAGATCACCACACGGCTCAGTACGGTGGCGAGCTTCTTCATCGTCGTCTTTATCTATGTCCTCCTTGGCCTGCTCGAGGTGGACGAGGTCTCTCAAAAACTTAGGACCAAGCGGCTCAGCACGCTGGGTCCTACGCTGCTCGCCGGCGGCGCTCAGACAGCGGTCAAACTCCGCCAATACATGCTTGTGCGGTCGCTCATGAGCGTCATGACCGGACTGCTGGTTTGGGCATTCGCACGGCTTTCAGGATTACCCCTTGCATCCGAATGGGGCGTCTTGGCTTTCGCCTTGAACTACATCCCGTTCATCGGCCCATTCATCGCAACTGTGTTCCCGACGCTGTTTGCCATGGCCCAATTCGGATCCGTGCCGATGGCCGTCCTGATCTTCGTTTGCCTGAACATTATTCAGTTCGTCGTTGGCAGCTACATAGAGCCGAGATTAGCAGGCCGCTCTTTGTCTATCTCTCCTTTTGTCGTTCTGTTCGCGGTATTCTTTTGGACGTTCCTCTGGGGAGTACCCGGCGCCTTCATCGGCGTCCCGATCGTGATCGCGATCATTAGCTTATGTGAGCAACATCCATCGAGCCGCTGGGTTTCGGACCTTTTTGGCCAACATTCCCGCAACGATGATTAATGGCGCGATTGAAAGTCTGATGTCGATCGCTATTGTGACCTCATAATTTCGGACGAGCAGCCACGCCAATATACAATTTCTGCGAATTCTTGATCAGCCCTTGCGGGTTGCCGACGGTTTCAACGAACACAGGGAGGTTCGGTGTCCTTCAGCCGCGAACCCGTTCTGGTGGATCTCGCTCTTCAGGGCGGCGGTTCTCATGGGGCATTCACCTGGGGCGTCCTTGATCGATTGCTGCAAGAGCCGTGGCTTCGAATTGAAGCAATCTCGGGAACGTCCGCTGGTGCAATGAATGCGGCTGTTCTTGCCGGAGGATGGATTGCAGGCGGGGCAGAAGGAGCACGGGCGGCGCTCCACGCCTATTGGCAGCGCGTATCTCGCGCCGCCGCTTTCAGCCCACTTCAGCGCTCGCCGCTTGATAGGCTCTTGGGCCGCTGGGCACTCGATACGTCGCCCGCCTACGTCGCTATGGATTTGATGACGCGGGTGCTCTCGCCTTACGATCTCAATCCCCTTGGCATCAATCCATTGCGCTCCATCCTCGACGAGAGCATAGACTTCGAGCGTATCGCTCGGTCGCCAATTAAGTTGTTCGTCACCGCCACGAATGTGCACACGGGGCGCGGCCGTATTTTCCGAAATGCGGAAATCACAGCCGATGTGCTATTGGCCTCTGCGTGCCTCCCAACGATGTTCCAAGCGGTTGAGATCGACGGCGAGCCGTATTGGGACGGCGGCTATGCTGGTAATCCGACTATCACGCCGCTCATTCGGGAAAGTGATGCGACAGACACTATCCTCGTGCAGATCAATCCATGCGAACGCGCAGATACACCGCGATCAGCGAGCGAGATCCTCAATCGTCTCAACGAAATTTCCTTTAACTCGCCACTAATGAAGGAGCTGCGTATGATCGCGGTCCTGCGCGAAGTGGCAGATCCCGGGACCGGCGAAGGGGCTCGCTGGGCGAAGATGCGGACGCACCGAATTCTGACCGACGTGCTGGCCGGATTGGGTGCCTCGTCGAAAGTCAACGCGGAGTGGGAATTCATCACCATGCTCAAAACCGAGGGGCGTAAGAGCACCGACGAATTTCTTGCCGCCCATAGCGGCGATATAGGCAACCGCTCGACGGCCGACCTCGGCGTACTCCTCGCCGAGTGTTAGGTTAATCAGGCAGGCTAATGGAAAGTAAACTGTTTGATAGTCTTTCCTATCGCGAACGCAATTCAGTATTTCGCGTTGCCAGTCGGAACTTCGAAAAGATGCCTTGTCACATTTCACGTTTTAAAGAGAACGCCAGTTCGGCGTTGATGCGCATTTCAGTACGTGATTGATTCAGCCTGCGAGCGTCACGGGGGTTATGCATACAACCTCGGAGTACGTTCTCATGAAAATCTATATTGCGACTGCGGCTATTCTACTTGGTGCAGCATCCACTCTTGCTATTGCGGACGACAATCGAACCCCGCCGAAGACAATGGGCGACAGCGGCAAGCTCCCGGCAACCGACAAGGTCGGTGGCGCCGTTCCTGAAATGGGCGCAACAGCCCCAGTCGAGTCCACGGGCTCGCATACTATGGGCGATACGGGCAAGCTTCCTGCCACGGGTAACGTAAGCGGTAATGTTCCAGAAATGACGCCGCCGCCCAACTCGACAAAAAAATAGAAAGGGCCTTTTTCTCGATCAGCGGTCTACTGCGATGTTGAGTTTCCGGGAACTCAACACCGCATTTTTCGACCCGCACGCTCGACGATTGGTTTTCGCGTTCCGTTCGCATTGCACCGCACTTCCGAAAGGCACGCTCAAGCAGCTCATAGTGGAGATGCGTCATGTCATCAGCCGGTGCAATACTGCTCATAGTGACAGGCCTTGCCGTTATGGCATTAGGCCTCTTGCTATTCTACGCATGGCTTCCATTTCTCTACGCCTTCGTGGGCTTTGACATCGGTCTGCTTCTCGGCAGATGGCTGACGGGCGACATTGGCATAATCGCGATCGTTCTTGGCGTGGTCGGCGCCCTAGTGCTCGCGGTGCTGTCCTATTCTCTTGAACCCTATCGGCGCATCCTGCTCGGCGTTTCAGGTGGTGTCTTGATTGGGCTCGCGCTGGCGGCGGGATTTGGGCTCGATGGCACGCTCGGCACCATCATCGGTGGCGTTCTAGCAGTCGCTCTCGGATTGATTGGCGGCAGCGTCGTGCCGCGCTATTTCGACCTCTTTGTCATCTTCGCCACCGCGGTGAGTGGAGCAGGCATGGTGATGACCGGAGCGCATATTCTAATGCCCGACGCCAGGATCTTCGATGTTGTGAATGGCGGCATACTTCCGTCTGTTCTCGCCATCGTCTTAGCGGCGGTCGGCGTAATCTGGCAGTTCAGCAACATCACAAAATGGATAAATTCCCAATCTGTCTATACCCGCGGTTCTGGGCTTTCTCCAAAGGGCTGACGTAGCGCAAAATGACGATCTGGGACTTGCGGCGAGGCGATGCTGACGATGATCGCCTCAGTCCTGGTGGCCGAGGGCTTCGTTCGATTATCTTATCGACACTGTTTGAGTTCAATCTTCTGCAGGGTGCGCTCGCATTTTTGCTGCTCATCCTTCTGCCGGCGCTTTTGATCGGACTCGTCCCATCACTGGCACTCACGTACGGGGCCGTTGTCAAAGGTGCAGTGACTCGTCTACTTGATGAGCCTTATCGAGCATTGGCTGTGCTCGCGATATGTGCGGTCGCTGCCTACTGGTGGGGTGCGTCGTTAGCCAGACATACTTTGCGGAACATATGGCAGCTTCACTACACGCTCGTTTTTCCAGTTTTCGTCCTCGTCAGAGAAACCGTAAAACTGATCGGCGAAGGAAGGCTGCCTAATCAGTCCTCCGTCTCTGCTCTTCATCGCCTAAGACGCATCGGAACCCTCATCGCAGGTGCTCTGTTTGCAGGAGGCTCTTTGCTCCTGGCGGTGGCGCTGCTCAAGACATACGGGATCGTGTCCGTGTCTCTCACCGCGGCGCCGGTGAGGGACATCATGCGCGCCGCGCTCATAGATGGTGTGATCGTTCTGGCATTTTCGACGGTTGCATCGAGTCTTTTTTGGGCATGGCGAGAGCTTTCGGCAATATCGCCCGTGATCAATTGGACTCCAGATGCTGTGCCGCCGCCGGGGCAAAATATTCGTATTGCCCACATCTCAGATCCACACATCGTCGGAGGTCCGAACGAGTTTCGGATGGAAGCAGGGACGCGGGGTCCCCGCGGAAATGACCGTTGGTCGGCGGTCCTCGATCGCTTGACTGCTCTCGATGCCGAGAAGCCCTTCGACTGGATCTTGCTCACCGGCGATGTCACCGATGCCGGCACGCGGACGGAATGGGTGGAATTTCTGGAAAGGACCGCGCTTCATCCGCAATTCTCGGGCCGGTTACTGATGCTCCCGGGCAATCACGACGTGAATATTGCTGATCGCACGGACGCTGCCAAACTGGAGCTGCCCTGGAGTGTCAGCATGGCGCTGAGAAAACTTAGGTTCCTCATCGCTGCAGATAGCTTGCAGGGCACTCGTGTTCATCTCGTCGATCACGTTTCGGGCAAACTCGGTCCGACGCTCGATAGCTTTCTCCGGTCAGACGGAAGACAGGGCCAAATGCGGAGTTTGGCTTCTTCGGGCTCCATACGTGCGGGAAGGGACGTGTCGAGGATCTGGCGCGACTTGTTTCCCCTCGTCGTTCCGCCCGCCAACGGACAGCCCGGCGTCATGCTGCTTAATTCCTGTAGCGATAGCCATATGGCCCTGACCAATGCGATCGGCGTAATCGATCCACAGCAACTTTGGGCGGTAACCCGATTGGTTACGGAATTCAGTGACGCGGCCTGGCTGATAGCACTTCATCATCAAGTGGTTGAGTACCCCGTTACCGGCGCTTCGTTGAAGGAACGCGTCGGCCTCACCCTTATCAATGCGCCGGATCTGTTCGCGAGTATAGGAACGCACGCGCGGCGAACTGTGATTGTGCATGGTCATCGCCACAGGGACTGGATAGGGCATTGCGGTGAAGTTGGATTGTGCTCTGCGCCTTCCGCCGTGCTTGGCAATTTCGACGGGACCTACGCAGACGGCGTATTTCACGTTCACAACCTCCTCATCAGTGAGAATGCGGGTCTTTGCATCGCGGACACCGAGAGAATTATTGTGAATTGACGAGGCCATTGAACGCGTATTCCGGAACAACCTTTTGCGCGTTGGGTTGGATGGCTGACGGATCTTTTGGAGACAGCCATGAGCAAATCAAACGTCAGTCCTGAATCCTTCGACCTCTCCGAATTCCGGAGACGCGCCGAAGAAGCGGCCCGCGAGGAGCGGGCCATCCAGTGTGAGATCGATAAGAAAGAGCAGAGCGGCAGAGGGCCTAAGAAAAGCGGTGCCGTCAATCGACATGGTGCGCACCGCGATACTTCGCCCGCGAGCGTCAGCGCATGGTTCGCGCCGCCCCCATCGTCGTGACGACGCTGGAATACTCTACGTCCTTCTCGGATCCGAGACCGGCCGTCGCATGCTGGCAACCACGCAGACGGTGATCGTAGACGAAATTCACGCAATGGCCCCGAACAAGCGGGCAGCCATCTGCGCTCTCGCTCGAACGCCTGGCGTCGATTTGCGGCAATCTACTGCTGCGGATTGGCTGTCGCGACGCAGAAACCCATACAAGACGTCGCGCGATTTCTGGTCGCGCCGCTGCCAGTGGCAAGGAGCGTCCCGACTGCGCCATCGTAGACTGGCCATCGTCGCGAGCGCGAACTCGCTCTGGAGATTCCGGCTTCCCCGCTCGAAGCCGTCATGTCGGCAGAGGTGTGGAGCAGGTCTACCGCCGCCTGGCGGGACTGATCGAACAGCACCGGACAACGCTCATATTCGTAAACACGCGTCGGATGGCAGAGCGGTGACGCGGAAGCTTTCCGAATTGCTCGCGAGACGAATGTAACCGCACACCACGGAAGCCTTGCCAAGGATCAGCGGCTCGATGCTGAGAAGAGGCTGAATAACGGCAACCTGAAGGCGCTTGTTCCACCGCATCGCTCGAAATTGGCATCGACATCGGCGATGTGGATCTGGTGTGCCAGCTCGCTCGCCGCGTTCGATCGCCAGCTTCCTGCAGCGGTAGAGCGTTCCGGCACGCGGTCGGAGGCACGCCCAAGGTCGCTTGTTTCCGCTGTCGCGCACAGCTTAGTGCACCACTGCTCACAGTGTCCCCGCGCAGCTTATCTCTCAATACCCAACCCCGCTCACGTGCTCGCAACAGATCTCATTCTGCGCGCAGTAGCAATACAACTGTTTCGTTATCCAGCTAGCGTCCTCGACTCTCGTAAATTTCTCTCTCGTACATGTTCATCTTCAGCACCCGTCCGCGCGCGCGTTATCCACCATACTCGTCAATCTCTGCGCCCCGCGCGCGCACTGCCGCCTTACCACCCATCACAACCCATTATCAATTTGCTAACCAGAAAACCACTTCATCAACAGTAAACAATTTTGCCGTCGAAAGCCTTGCCGGCGACGTATTCCAGCTTGGCAACAGGCTACAAGATCCAGCGCATCGAGCGCGGCGTCGTGCGGTTGAGACGCACACGGCATTACTTCCACTATTCCGTTCTGCTCGCGAAGCTCGCAGAACGACGAGCTTTCTCAGTCGGTATCGCACTACGGAACAGGTTGCTCAATGGTTTGATCGCGACCCGACCGGCGCATCCGCATTGCGTTGCTGGTGGAAGAGCTGTGTTGTTTGCCTGAGCAACTTCAATACCTACTTCTCATGCCTCCTCTTCACCAGCAACATCTTCACTTCTTCCACTCAGTCTCTCATTCCTTACATCAATCTCTTTTGCACTTTTGCATTCACTTCACTTTCCACCATCTCATTTTCACCTTTTCTTTTTATTTATTCTTCTTTTTCTTTTTCTTTCTTTTCATAACCCAGAAGGAATTGGTCCCTACGTAATAGAGGCGTTAAATAAGTCCGCCTTGGTCGTCAGTTGTTGCCCGCCGAGTTAAGGGAGCTTTTTCCTGCGCCACGGCCAAGTCCGAACCTGAAGGTCACGCTTTGAAACCGGCTGCGCTTATTTCGATGATCGCACAACGCCAGGGAGTACCCGATGTCAAATCGTGATCCGATGAGCTGGATGCTTTCGGAAGCCGTCGAAAGTCTGGCTCGCGCAGAGCGAATGCACAGGCAGTTCTTTCAGTTGCGCGCCTCCGGAGCTGCGGGGAGACCTTCGTGGGAGCCTCCTGTCGACGTGCTGGAGACCGAGAGAGAGCTGCTGGTCTTCGTCGCTTTGCCCGGCGTCGACCCGGATCACGTGGAAGCAGTCATCGAAGAGGGAATGCTCCGCGTCGCAGGCCAGCGTGTGCTCCCTCCTGAGTTGCGCAATGCCATCATTCACCGCCTAGAACTACCGCAAGGACGTTTCGAGCGGCGCATTTCGCTACCAGCCGGCCGTTACAGCGTTCGTAGTTTCGCGGCGAACGGCTGTCTCGTTCTCCATCTCGCCAAGCTGCGGTGAGGCGAAGCCATGACACCCTCCAGCGACCAAAACGTGTCCAATTCCGAGGGAAATGCCACGACTGCCCAGAGCGTTGGGCAGAACGTGCAGCTTCCGTCCGATGCCACCATTCTGCTGCCGGTTCGCAGCACCGTGCTCTTTCCCGGACTTATACTGCCCATCACGATAGGGCGGCCCAAATCAATTGCCGCTATCCAACAGGCCGTGCGCGAAGAGCGGCAGATCGGCGTGGTGCTGCAGCGGAACGCTGAAACCAACGACCCAGGCCCCGAGGAATTTCATCGCGTCGGCACGCTCGCGAACATCCTGCGCTACGTGACGGCGCCGGACGGCAGCCACCACATCATCGCCCAGGGTGTGCAGCGCATTCGCATCCAAGATTTTATTCCCGGAACGCCATTCCCTGTCGCCCGCGTAATCCACATATCGGAGCCGCATGTCCGCTCGCCCGAAATCGAAGCGCGCTTCCGCAACCTCCAGAACCAGGCACTCGAGGCGGTGCAGCTTCTGCCGCAGGTGCCGCCGGAACTAATTGCCGCGATAGAGGGAGCCACCTCGGCTGGGGCGCTGGCCGATCTCGCTGCCGGCATGATGGACATCCCTGTCGAAGATAAACAAGCGATTCTCGAGACAATCGACTTAACGGCGCGGATCGATCGCGTCTCGCGGCTTCTCGGCGAACGCATCGAAGTGCTGCGCCTCACTCAGGAAATCGGCCGTCAAACCAAGGCGGCCTTCGACGAGCGACAGCGCGAGGCCGTGCTGCGCGAGCAAATGGCCGCGATCCAGCGTCAGCTGGGTGAAGGTGACGGCAAGCAGCAAGAAGTCGCGGAGCTCACCGAGGCGATCGCCAAGGCCAAGATGCCGCCGGAGGTCGAGGCCCAGGCGCGCAAGGAGCTCGGCCGGTACCAGCGATTGCCGGAGGCAGCGGCTGAAGCCGGCATGATACGCACCTATCTCGACTGGCTGATCGAATTGCCGTGGAGCTTGCCGGAAGAGAAGCCGATCGATATCGGAGCGGCGCGCCGTGTCTTGGACGAGGACCACTTCGAACTCGAGAAAATCAAGAGCCGCATTATCGAGTATCTGGCTGTCAAAAAGCTCGCGCCCCACGGCAAGGCGCCGATCCTGTGCTTCGTCGGACCGCCGGGCGTAGGGAAAACGTCGCTCGGCCAATCGATCGCGCGGGCCATGGATCGTCAGTTCGTGCGCGTCAGTCTTGGAGGCCTGCATGACGAGGCAGAGATCCGGGGCCATCGGCGCACATACATTGGCGCGTTGCCCGGCAACATCGTACAGGCAATCAAGAAGGCGGGCGCCCGCAACAGCGTGATGATGCTCGACGAGATCGACAAAATGGGCCGCGGCTTCCAGGGCGATCCGTCGGCGGCGATGCTCGAGGTTCTTGATCCCGAGCAGAACAACACCTTCCGCGACAATTATCTCGGCGTTCCGTTTGACCTGAGCCGCGTCGTGTTCATCGCGACCGCCAATATGTTGGACACCATTCCCGGTCCGTTGCGCGATCGTATGGAGGTTATCAGCCTCTCTGGCTATATGGAAAGCGAGAAGCTTCAGATCGCACGCCGCTACCTCGTGCGCCGTCAGCTCGAGGCAAACGGGCTCAGGCCCGAGCAGGCCGAGATTGACGACGAAGCGCTACGCAGCATTATTCGCGGATATACGCGAGAGGCTGGAGTCCGCAATCTCGAGCGCGAGATCGGGCAGGTACTACGTCATGCGGCCGTACGGATTGCGGAGGACAGCTCCGTTCGCGTGCGCGTATCGGCCTCCGATCTAGCGTCGGTGCTTGGGCCGCCGCGCTTCGAGAACGAGGTCGCCATGAGAACGAGCGTGCCCGGCGTCGCAACAGGCCTCGCCTGGACGCCGGTTGGTGGCGACATCCTGTTCATCGAAGCATCCCGCGCTCCGGGGAAGGGCGCCCTCATCCTTACCGGACAGCTCGGGGATGTAATGCGAGAGAGTGCGCAGGCTGCGATGACACTCGTCAAGAGTCGCGCGGGCTCACTTGGCGTTGATGCAGCGATATTCGAGAAGAACGATATCCACGTGCACGTGCCCGCCGGCGCCACGCCGAAGGACGGTCCAAGCGCAGGCGTTGCAATGTTCACGGCACTCGTCTCGCTACTTACCGGCCGTACCGTCAGAAGCGACACAGCCATGACCGGCGAGATATCTCTCAGGGGTCTTGTGCTGCCGGTCGGCGGTATCAAGGATAAGGTCGTCGCCGCAGCTGCCGCGGGACTGACGCGCGTGATGCTGCCGGCACGTAACCGGCGCGACTATGACGACATTCCCGAGGATGCCCGCAATCGCCTCGAGTTCATTTGGCTCGAGCGGGTTGATGATGCCATCGCCGGGGCGCTGCAGGGGGGGCTGCCAGAGCAGGACAGGGCAATCAGCAAGACTGAACCTGACCTAGAGAGTAGCGAATGATTAGCGAGACATTCTATAAAGCCTGGGACGACATAAAGCCGTCTCGGGCATAGTATGGGAACTCAAGCTTGGCGCTTTGGGTGCAATTCAGCAGCACGAGGGTGAACAATGTCGGACAGCAGGTCAGCGGCCCTCCTGAATATCTTCATGGGAATGCTGGACAAGGCCGCCGAGGCGCCTCCACCGAAGCAAGCGGGCTTGGACGGGAGAAAGGGATTTGCCCGACGCATGATCCTATCTTTCATCGACGATGTTATGCGTCTCGATGGTGAATTGGATGGCGGGGATTGGTCGCCTGACGAGATAGCCCGATTGAAGGAAAAAGCGGTTCTCGCCCTCAAATCCTTGAACGAAGTGGAATGACTTGCTCTACCGAAACATAATCGCGCTACCGGCATTGAACGTTTAGCCAATGCCATGACTATCGTCGCAAGCAACGACCAATCCTTCAATCGCAAACGCTACAAAGGCGAGTGGCGAGCGACACAGCCGCTGCCTTGTCCGTTGCCGGTTCTTCCATATGTAACCAACGCGCGCCATTCGCGTTACTCGTTGTCGTCGTCAACAGTGTCCCATGGGTGAGGATCTCAATGCCCTCGGTGTCGCAGGGATTAGCGAAGGTCGCTGAAGCCCTGAAAGCCGCGCTGCTGCCAGCTCGCAGTGGCGTGGTCGACGCGGATATTGCCGCTGGGGCGCGTAAGTTGGCACCTGTGGTGTGGCTGCTCGGCAAGGTTCAGTCGGGTAAGACCTCCCTCATTCGAGTGACGACGGGCTGCAGCAGCGCCGAGATTGGGGATGGTTTCAGGGCCTGCACGAAAACGGCTCGCATGTTCGATTTTCCCGAGGAGGCGCCGCTGATCCGCTTTCTCGATACGCGCGGCCTCGGAGAGGTCGGCTATGATTCGGCCGAGGACCTCGCCATCTGCGAGGAGCAGGCGCATGTCGTTGTTGTCTCGATGCGCGTTCTCGATCAGCAGCAGGAGGCCATACTCGATGTCGTGCGCGCGATACGCCGCCGGCATCCCGAGTGGCCAATTATCGTCGTGCAGACAGCCCTGCATGAGGGCTATCTCATGGGCGCCGGCCATGTTCTCCCTTACCCGTTCAAGGAGCGCGACCCTGCAGCTCTTGCAGCAGCCGGCGTGAGCCTGGATCTCATTCGCTCTATGATGCGGCAGCGATCGCTCTTTGAAGGCGTCCCCGGCAATGGTGCGATTGCCTTCGTGCCAGTTGACTTCACGCTGGCCGGCGATGGATGGGAGCCGGCTGACTACGGCTATGATGCATTTATCGAGACCTTGCAGAACGTTGCTCCGGCCGCGGTCGTCACAGCGCTGCAGGACCTGCACGGCGATGCGAGTGATCGGCTCGACGCGCGCGCACATCCCCACATCCTTGGCTACGCGACGGCCGCAGGCGCCGCCGACATTTGGCCGGTGGCGGGAGTCGCGTTGGTTCCAGGCATTCAGGCCAAGCTCATCCACGCCGTGGGAGAAATCTATGGGGTAGCGTGGGATCGGCGCGCGCTTGGCGAGTTTGCCGGTGCCTTGGGCGCGACCACGCTCGTGCGCATTGCATCTGGCTTTGGCGCGCGCGAGCTCGCCAAGCTCGTGCCAGTCTACGGCCAAACCGCTGGGGCCGCCGCGGCCGCCATCATGAGCTTTGCGACGACGTATGCGCTGGGAAAGGCCGCCTGCTATTTTCTCGGTCGACGCAAGATTGGTGCTAGCGACCCGGATGGCGTTGCCCAGGCGTATAAGGACGCCCTAAAATCCGCGCTGCGTCTCGCGCGCGAGCGGGGCTTCACCGATCCGCAACCCCGAAAGGCCGAATGAGGAGAGCGACACGCGCCCTGGCCTACTTGCGCGCCGCGATGCTGATCATCGCGCTGGCGCTGCCATTATTGTCGCTCGTCTTACTCGGAACGATTTGGCTCTGGCAGAAGGGTTTTGTAGTCGAGTGGGCGATCGCCGCGTGCCTCGTCACGTTCGCCGCCTACGCCGTGGAGCGGTGGCTCCTGCGAGACACGGTCGCAAGTGCTGATGTAGCAAGCAACGTTACCGGCGCGGCCGATCCTGCTTGGACGGCACGAGAGACGGCTGCTTGGGAGGCCGTCTCGCGTATCGTCGACGACATAAAGCCCGCGACGCTCAATAGCCGCGACGCCATACTTGCGCTGGGCGCGCGCACAGTGGACGCCGTCGCTCGGCGCATGCACCCCGGCGAAGAGGATCCGCTCTGGAAGTTCACCGTTCCCGAGGCGCTGGCCCTTGTCGAACGCGTGAGCGGTGAACTCGGGCCATTCGTGCGCGAGAACATTCCGCTTGGCGATCGGTTGACTGTGGGTCAGGTCACGACGATTTACCGCTGGCGCTCGATTCTGGGTGTGGCGCAAACAGCATTTGATCTCTGGCGCGTCATCCAACTCATGAACCCGGCCTCGGCGATCACGCAGGAGATGCGCGAGAACGTCACGCGGCAGCTCTACGACTGGGGCCGCGACGAGCTTGGGCGGCGACTCGCGGCCGCCTATGTACGCGAAGTCGGTCGCGCCGCAATCGATCTTTACAGCGGCCGCCTGCGCGTTTCCGCCGAGGCACTTGCAACGACTGTGACGGAGGAAACCCAGCAGGACCGAGCGGAAGCAGAGAAGCTGGCGGAGCCCCTACGTATCCTGCTCGTCGGCCAAGTGAGCACTGGCAAGTCGAGCCTCGTCAACGCTCTGTCGGAAGAGATCCGGGCTGCAGTCGATGTATTGCCGGCGACTAGAGGGTACACCGCCCATGAGTTGAAGCGCGAAGGAAAACCAGAAGCTCTGCTCATCGACAGTCCCGGTCTTAAAGCAGACGCCGCTGCAACACGTCTCCTAATCATGGAAGCCGACAATAGCGATCTTATCATCTGGGTGACCTCGGCGACGCGACCTGATCGCGACACGGATCGCAAAGCGCTTGCCGCCGTTCGTGACCACCTAGCCGCGCGGTTTGAGCGCCGGCCGCCTCCTATCCTCGTCGTCTTGACCCACATCGACCAGCTCCGGCCCTTCCAGGAATGGAGCCCGCCTTACGACCTGGAAAGAGGCGAGGGGGCGAAAGCCGCTTCTATTCGCCAGGCGCTGGAGGTGACTGCCGCCGAGCTTGAAACTTCAATCCAACTGATGGTGCCGGTTTGTCTCGACAGGACGCGCGGGCTCTACAACGTCGATGTACTGTGGGTGAAGATTCTCGACGTGATGCCTGAAGCTCAGAGTGCGCGTCTCATGCGCGTGCTCTTGGCGACTGCCAACGAAGGAAGTTGGCGGCGGTTGTGGTCGCAGGCCATCAATGCCGGCCGGGTGATCACGCGTGCGCTGAGGTCTTAGCAGACGGGCATCATGAAGCCGCTGACATCGCTGAGAGCGCATGCAGGGTCTACGAGATCGGCCTGCTTCCAGGGCTGGCAACGGCGGCAAAAGCAGCGAGTTATCGTTGCGATCTGACGGCATTCCCAGCCCTGGAACTTCCCGGGAGCGCCCGCTTTCAAATAGGATTGGGTGACGCCACATCGCTCATGCGAACACGAGTGCCGTCGTCTCGTCAGTCACTTCAAGCGTCAGAAGCATTGCAGCTATCTCGCGCGGTCCCCCGACCATTGTCGGCGTCACCCAGCTGATGACATTGACCGGGCTCGTGAAAAAGTAACCCCCAGTTTAGGGGAGACTTCAGGGGATCAGACGCTGGCGTATCGCCTGTGCGACAGCATGCGTTCGGTTGCTGACGCCCAACTTTACTTCTGCCTTCTTAAGATGGCTTCGCACGGTCTCCTCGCCAAGGTTGAGATATTCCGCGGTATCTTTGATCTGCCGGCCAATGGACATTGAACGCAACACAGCCAGCTCGCGTGGCGTCAGCAATTCTCCCTTACCAAGACGCTCAGCGAAGGGACCGATGATCTTCTGCAGACGAATAGCACAGAAAGTTGCGCCCATAAGTAAGAGAGCGCGAGCCTTTAGCGAGAGCCGCTCGGACAGCACATTTTTCGACCAATAGACAACAACCCACCGACCTCCCACCGGACAGGTGAGATGGTCGCGTATCCCATACTTCAGTGCCAGTTCTTGAGGCCAGCGGTCGAGGCCCACAGGCTCAAGCATCCTCATAGTCTCGGTCATCGTGAAAGGAGCGAGCGCGAGCCTCGCCATCATGGCTCCCGGAGCCGGATCTTTTCGGCTCATTTCGACATACTCATCCCACCACTTCTCGGGCAAACTCTTGTGTAGAAAGACGGTCTTCTCTTTTTCAATTCCGCCCCAATCGCCCCATCGAGCGGGAAACAATAGCGCCCCAAGGACGCCGAGCTGGCAAGTCCGAGTTGTGATTTTGTGAAGGCCGTCCAAAACATCCGTCGGCGTGTCGAGCTGATCGAGCTTGCTGGTAAAATGCAGAAGTTCGGACGCGAGTTCTGCCTCGCAATTATCTTTGGGGTTTGCCATAGATCCCACTCCGGTCGCTGGCTACTGCTCGCTCGCATCGAGATCGTCAATCAGTCGGTGGTTGGCGAGATCCCTTTCGCCTCAGGAAAGATCTCTGTCCAATCAATTTCGCGCTGTCGACTGGTTGAGGCCTTTATTCAGGCCGCCAAATTGATTGCAAGTGGTTATCGCTCGACGAGGCGATCCGCACACATCGACTGAAACGCCGGTCAAAAGGCCGCCCCTGCCGTAGTTGCCCTTTTGAGCGGGCAAGCCGAGCGGTAAGCTTCGCGGCCGCGTCCTGGATCTCGGCAGCGACAGGACTTAAAGAGCGAGCCCGATGCTGGCCGGCATGGCGGCTATCTTTGCCGTTGTCGCGACATGTGACTACGAAAGGGTCGATTCGATGAGCATCTCTCCAGATTTGACATGCCGGGTAGTTCGCGCAGCGGATTCCTATGATGGGAAGCAAGGCTTGACCTATTTCTGCGGCATTGCCGCGGAAACCGTCGGCTCAAAAGGCATATGTATGCACCTACTTACAATTCCACCTGGCGGACGTGCTAAAGCACATCTGCATGAAAACCATGAGACGGCGCTTTATGTTCTCGACGGCGAGGCCGTCACTCTATATGGCGAGCGCCTTGCGAACTGCATGCATTCCCGGGCCGGCGACCTTGTCTATATTCCTGCCGGAGTGCCTCATCTGCCGATCAATATGAGCGACAAACCGACGAGGGCCGTGATAGCGCGAACAGATCCAAGTGAGCAGGAGAGCGTCGTCCTCTTGCCGGAACTGGAGGCTTTCGCCGAGATAACCATTGCCTCACTAAAAAAGAAGAACGCAGAGTCTGGACCAGACTGAAAAAAGAAGAAGGCACCATCGCGGAAAACGGCTCCCGGTGGAGCGGTCATCGAGCGGATGAGTCTCGCTCGTCAGGCCACCTGACTGAAGCTGAAGAACCGCTGCAGCCGACGATTTAAATCAAGCTTGCGCACTGCTAACCACACATGCGCCTCGTAGTGCAAACCCTGCGCGTAACACACCCGTTAGCTCCGCAGACCCGTCGAGGCCCGCACACGCGGCGGGAGGCGCATGCCGCGCGTTGCACCAGAGATACGTCGGATCTTGCTTCGGTGCCGGAGGGGCTGAACGGCGAAGCCGTGGCGTACGAAAACCGCGCAACACAAAGTCAGGGCTAACGCAAGCAATTTCGACACGACCGCCTCCTCAATCAAGCTGCAGAAGAGTTAGCCATGCACGCTGCAACGCGCACTAACATTGGTTAGCTTTTCATTGGCGGCGGACGGTAATTTATGCTCTTCGGCTGAGTGTATTTAGCGGTGAGCAAAGTCGCTCCTGCTTGCATTTTCGATTCAGCTCATTGTCAGTCGATCGCCCAACGCGGCGGGCGAAGAATACAATTGCCTCGGCTTCACGCCGTCGAGGCGATGCATGGAGGGAAGCGGGCAAGGATCCCATCGGCCAGCAGTTCTCTGATCCCGAACGTGCGAAGGCTCACGCTACCCGTATTGCAAGGGAAATTGCTCGGGACGGACGATGACTGGGATGGTTATTCGGTAGTCGTCGTTGACGAGCACGGAAACGAGATCGCGCGCGTGCCCATACAAGACTGAGCGCGGTGGGATAATAATCGCGCGGAAAGGTTGACACTGGTAGGCGCAACTAAGAAGGTTTTTCAGCCTGATATGCGGCAGCCTGCCCAGGGAATCTAAATGAGTGTTCGGATTTTGGTGCTTTTGGTCTTGTGGAGCCTCAGCGCTGAAACCTGCGCCGCCGCTGAACAAATCCTCACCCTGTCATTCGGCGCCCAGCCTCAGCGCGTCACGGCAGCCGAACTCCTGGCGAGGCCGGATGCAGCCGTCCTGATCATCCCGAAGGACGTGTCTTACGGCCGCGAGATGAAGTACCGCGCGGTGACACTTCTCGGCTTGATTGGGGATGCGCTGACGCCCGAAATCGATACGATCGAAGCGCGGGCAAACGATGGGTTTGTGTCGCAAATTCCGAGCGCATTGGTGCGGAAGGGATCCGCCGGAGGGGCCGTGGCCTGGATCGCCGTGGAGGATCCAGACGCACCTTGGCCAAATCTTCCGGGTCAAGAGTTCAGCGCAGGACCATTCTATCTGGTTTGGGAAAATCCGGAGCGCTCCGCCATCGGCAGGGAGCAATGGCCGTTTTCGCTGGCCGGCCTGTCCGGCGTTGAAGATCCAATAACGCGTTGGCCCCAATTGGCCGTTGACCCCACATTGCCGGATCAGTCCGCCGAACGGCGGGGCCAACCCCTTAAAGAACTGCATGCCATGTCACCGCCTCAACGGAGCGGGGCTTGGTGACGTGGGACCCGATCTAGGCCGACCGATGAACGTCACCGAATACATGAGTGAAGCCGGGCTTCGTGCGCTGATCCGAGACCCAAAGGCCGTGCGTTCCTGGCCGCAGCAGCAGATGATCGGTTTCGATAAAACGTTAGTCTCGGATACTGAACTTGATGCGCTAGTCGCCTATCTCGCCTACATGGCAAAGCACAAGCCCGCCGGAAAGGCTCCGCCGCCGGAGGGGCCGGCGCAATGAGCGAAGCAAGCATTGCTTGATCGAGGGCAGTTTTGTGCTCACGACTGGTGCCGCTGCAAAATCCAATCAACGGCTTCATTAAGGCTGTCGGCAATGCAGTCCGGCGCGAACGGCAGTGCGCTTTCGTCGCCTGCGCGATATTTACCGGTTCTGACCAGGACCCCCCTAAGACCTGCGCTGATCGCTCCGCTGACATCGGCTTCAGCGTCGTCGCCGACCATCACCAAGTCGCCATTGCTGCCGAGGGAGGCGATTGCCAACTGATAGAATCTCCGCTCGATGGCTTCCCGAGAAGAATGGCTTTGCCTTTGCTTGCGTATTCGAGTGCGGCGACGAGTCGGACCCGCATCCAAGCTCAACCCGCCGTCGGCATCTTTGAAATTCCGATTTATGGCTAGAGCCAGCAGAACAGCTCCCTCCGCAATCTTTCTGTAGGCACGATTGAGCCGCTCGTAAGTGAAGTAATCACCTGCGTCGCCAATGATGACGGCTTCCGGGTGGCCAGGCGCGAGACCGGCAAAGTCCTCCTCCAACTTCGGATGTACAACCAGAAAGGGCGAAAGCTGATGCTTCTGCAGAAACGCCCGCGCCATCAGCGCAGGCGTTAGTAGCTCCTCGTCCGAGATGTGGAGGCCCATGCGCTGCAAATCCGCGATCACCTGGCGCCGGGAGCGCCGCGTTGTATTTGTGACGAACCGCAGCGGAAGTCCGGCTCCCCGAAGGCGCGCAACCGCTGAAAGAGCTCCCCCTATAGGGGTGTGGCCCACATAGACTACACCTCCGAGGTCTAGGAGTACGCCTCGCACCGGCGCTGAACTGCCACTGTCGTTTTGCACGCTCGCACTCTCTGCCTAATCCGCGCGCTCTCATCGGAAATGCCCGAGCCGCCGACGCGCTACTAACATCACCCGCGCGACAGGCCGTGACCCGATGCGGACGTGAAGCTAATTAACATAGAGCTGGGCGGACGGAATGAGCCTGTCGCTCATGGGAACTATCGACAGTCGCGGGCGGATTGCCACGCCGCATTGCCGCGTACGCTTGAGTGCGCGGGCAGCAGCGCTTTTCACTCGAACCGCAAAGCGACGATCGGGTCGAGGCGCGAGGCCCGAAACGCCGGATAAAGACCAAAGGCAATGCCGACGAGACCGGCAAATGCCCATGCCAATACCGCGGTAGACGGATCAAATAACACCGGCCAACCTGCCGCCCACGCGATGATGGCGGTCGAGGCAGCACCGGCCGCGATGCCGATCAAACCGCCGGCCAAGGCAAGTGCCGTGGCCTCGATCAAAAACTGCCGCTTGATATCGCGACGGCGGGCGCCTAGCGCCATACGTAACCCGATTTCGCGTGTCCGTTCGGTAACCGACACCAGCATCACATTCATGATGCTGATGCCGCCAACCAGCAGCGAGACTGAGGCGATAGCGATCAACAGGACGCCGAGAGTATGCTGGGCCCCCCTGCGCGCATTAAGCACGTCGGCGGGGTTTTCAATGGCGAAGTCGTCGGGTGCGTCTGTCCTCAGCTGGTGACGTTGGCGCATTAGTAACGCGACGTCACTCTTCAGCTCGGGAATTATGTGCGTTTGCACGGCCTTGATCATGATGAAATCCAATGCCGAGCGCGCGCCGCCTCGCACGTTGCCTAGGACGCGGCTTCTGGCGGCAGCCAACGGAATAAAGACAACATCGTCTTGACTGCGGCCAGCCGCCCCCTGTCCCTTCTTGTCCAACACGGCGATAATAGTAAAGGGCACATTGCCTATCCGAATCGTCTCCCCCGTTCCGGCGCCGCTCTCAAACAGTTGCTCGACGATCGACGCGCCGACGATCGCAACCTTGGCTCCCCCATCGAGCTCCGCTGCCGTAAATGGGCGGCCGCTTGCGATCGCCCATTCGCGGGCGACCAAATAGTCGCCGTTGATCCCGGCAACGAGTGTCGCCAATTCTTGTTTCCGGCAACAATCTGCATGGGGCGCGAGAGCAATGGAGCGACCACTTGCGCGCCTTGTACCTGGCGTTGAATGGCCATGGCATCGTCTTCGGTCAACGTGTGCCCTGATCCGGCTTCGAGGCGCGCCCCACTCGATATCTGTGTTCCCGGCAGACCAGCGAAAAATCTGGCCCCAAGCGTTCGGATTTTTTCTGACACCTCGGCCTGCGCTCCGGGCGGCCACCGAGACCATGCAGATGACTGCCGCAATGCCGATGACGATACCGAGCACCGTGAGCGAACTTCGCAGCTTATTGACGCTGAGTGCGCGAAGCCCGGCCTTGAAGCTCTCCACAAGACTCATGCCCGCACGATGATCTCATTCGACGCTACTTTGGAGGGCGGAGGCTCCGCCGTCACGTCTTCGCCGACAATGCGGCCATCATGAATTCGGATCCGACGTCCGGCGCGCTCGGCTACGTCGTTGGCGTGCGTGACAACGACAATCGTATGGCCATCCCTGTGCAGTCTCTCCAAATCGAAAGGATTTCGTCGCTTGTCGCAGTATCGAGCGCACCGGTCGGCTCGCGAGAATGAGATCGGGCCTATTGACGATTGCGCGTGCGATCGTCACCCGTTGCTGCTCCCCACCGGAAGCCGATTGGCCAATGGTTCATACGGTGCGCTAAGCCAACTGCCTCCAGCGCACATTTGGAGCGACGTTGCCGTTCCGGGCCGGCAACACCAGCGTACACGAGCGGCAACGCGACATTCTCTCGTGCGCTGGCGCGCGGCAGAAGCGCCGGCAGCTGGAATACGAAGCCAATCCTTCTGCACCTCATCGTTGCGAGGGCGTCATCGGAGAGATTTGCAACGTCCTCGCCCTTAAGCACGTATCGCCCGGAGTCTGGCCGTTCCAACAAACCGAGCAGGTGCATGAGGGTTGATTTGCCCGAACCTGAGCGACCCACGATGGCGGCAAACTCCCCCTCTGGAATGGATAGGGAGATATTCGAAACAGCACGCACTGTCGTGCTTCCGAGGACGTAATGTTTGGAAATACCGTCGGCGCTGACCAAAGGCTCCGTCACGTCAAAATCCCGTGCGCTCGCCATCGGAGTTCACAACGCCAACGATCAAGCGCTGTCCATCCGTCAGCGAACCTTCGAGTAGCTGTGCGCCTCTATCGTCGCTTAGACCAATGCGGACTGGAACCGGTACCGGACCTCTATCCTCGTCGAGGGTCCAAACAGCTGCCGATGTTCCTACGGAGGCGCTCGGCAAACTTCGTACGTCCAGCTTATTATGCCCGAGGGCGTCGGGGCGAAAGCGTAGCGCCGCGTTGGGAATTCTTAAAACTTCTCCTCCGTGCCTGACAACAACTTGGAGTACCGCCGTCATCCCCGGAAAGAGTAGAAGATCTGGATTGGGCGCGGAAATAATGGCCGTATACGTCACCACGTTCTGCGCAGTCTCGGGAGATTTCCTGAGCTGCCGAATCTGTCCACTGAAGCTTCGATTAGGATAGGCATCGACCGTAAAGATCGCCTCCTGACCTTGCCTTAGCTCACCGACATCGGCCTCATCGATCCTCGCGTGAACTTCCATTTGTCTGAGGTCATTCGCGATCTCGAATAGCGTCTTGGCCTCGAGTGCAACGGCCAGGGTTTGTCCTGGGTTGACATCTCGCTTCAAGATCATGCCGTCGATCGGCGCTCGCAGCACTGTGTGCTCAAGGTCCAATTTTGCCTGATCCACTGCCGCTTGCCGCTGTTTAACTGCCGCCTCGGCATTGTGAAGGCCGGCCGTAGCCATCTGCAACTCCGCTCCGGAGGCGGCAATTGCCTCCTCTTTCATGAGAATCTGCTCGACAGCGGCATTGACTTCCGCTGCCGCTTCATCGCGCACAGCCTGCGCATGGCTCAGTTCTCGGCCTGAAGCAATTCCGGTATGAGACAGGGTGATTTTGCGCTGTAGCTCTCTTTCAGCTTCGGCTTGCCGGGCCTTTGCCGCTTCATTCAGGGCTTCGGCAACTTTCTTCGCCGTTCGCGCACTGCTTTCAGCGAATGTCGCTCGGTCGATTTCCGCTCGCGCAAGCTCGGCGGAGGCCCTAGCGACATTGAGTGCGGCGGCGGCCTCGGTGACACGCGCGTTGAAGATATCTTGATCAAGCCGCGCTATTGGCTGTCCTGCGGAGACGGCATCATTGAAGCCGACAAAGACGTCGGCGATACGCCCGGAAAGTTGTGAACTGACGTCAACCTTCAGAACAGCCTCGACGGTTCCAGTGGCTTTTACTACTTTTGAAATCGTGCCGCGTTCGACCGGTGCTGTAATAAACCTTGAAGCCGGATTGACCTCGTTCCGGGCGACGGTCAAGCCGGCCATGAGCACGGAAAATCCGGCCGCCATAGCAGACAACCGTAACATCGTTCTCCTCCCACGGCGCGAAGGCCTGCGCTCATTGTGCGAGGACGCCAGAACCGGACATCCCGATCAGAGAGCGCTTCTGCAGAATCTCGTTCCCAGGCGCCGCTACGTCCGACTTATTCTCCGCAACTACGGCAGTGGTTGCGACTGCTGGAAACAGGCGACGTCGTACTGGGATTCGGGATTAGCGTTAGCAGAGGCATTACCATTGGGTATGTCTGCACCATTGCCCGCATAGTGCTGCGCTGAAGTGCCACCCCCGTTGAAGGTCCCTTGTGAGAAAAACGAATTGCCAGGTGTAAAGGCACCGGAGGGAAGCATGGCGGCGATTCCGAGGTCTTCGCAGGACTGGCTAGGCTGCCCTTGCGTCCCGGTGCTGGCAGCGAAAACAACGCCGGATGAGAAGACCGATCAGGGGGAAAGCGATTGCAAGGTATGCAATACGGTTTTCCATTGAGAGAACTCCTTTCGCACGAACTCTTTTTCGTATTTACTCGCATCAAGAGCATCTTGTTCTCTCAACGAGCCTCACCCTCGACCAATCCTACGTACGTCTGAATTCTGCCCTTCGCTTCGTACCGTTTGAAAAGACCGCGATGAGATCTGGATCATGTGCCGTCCTTGAGTACAGCCCTGCCAAGTGAGGTGTTCCCTAGGGAACAGCGCATCGGAAAAAAAGGGTGTAGGGGCGCCGGCCCCCCAGTCGAAGAACCGATCGTTGCGGGGACCGAACCCCGAGCAGACCACCGGACGGGGCGTCGGCTTTGGGTTGCTCATCGATGTAACGCCTGTTGGTGCCGACTAGCGTCGCGTTGAAGTGACATCACGCCCGTATTGTTCGTCACTCACCTGCTCCATCCAGTCGACGGCCTTGCCGTCGAGTTGTGCCTGGATTGCGGTATGTGTCATCGCTGTTGTTGGCGTCGCCCCATGCCAGTGCTTCTCGCCGGGCGCAAACCAGATCACATCACCTGGCCGGATTTCCTCGATCGGCCCGCCCCACCGCTGCGCCCAACCGCAGCCGAAAGTAACGATTAACGTCTGACCGAGTGGATGTGTATGCCATGCCGTACGGGCGCCCGGCTCGAAAGTGACGCTGGCGCCAAGAACGCGTGCCGGATCTGCCGCCTCGAACAGCGGATCGATGCGGACGGCGCCGGTGAAATACTCATTCGGACCCTTGCGCGATGGCTGTGAGCCGCTTCGTTTGATCTCCATTGTTTGTATCCTCCGATTGTTGACACCTCAGTCGAATTGCGATTGCTAATCATGTGGCAGGAGGAGCGCAGCTTCACCAGGGCTGCAGCGTACGAGGGCGACGGATGGTGCGTAGGATCGGTGAGGGGCAGAGCGGGTCCGCTCTGCCCAGATCGTGCAGACGTCAACTTGTTCAGCGATGGCAACGGGCTTCAGGTGCCAACCTGGCGTGGCATGGTTACCAAGCCAAATTGAATTTGGCTTTTTTGGAGATAGAGCCGGCTGAAGTAATCATGCTGATAGAGCGTGTTTGCCGGTGTTTCCCAATACAATTTACTATGGACCGGCCGAAAGCGGCGTGGGGTACATCGCCCTTTCGAGCGATGGGAAACGATCCATGACGGTGCTCCCAGTTGACCTTGCGCAATACGCGCACAAGCCGGATCTTGGTCTCCCGGTCGAAATTCTGTCGATCGCAACGGCCAATCCTCGACACAAGGTTAGCCAGAGCGATGCACTCAAAGGCGCGGCCGCCATCTATCCGCAGTTTGAGCGGCTGCACGGTTTGTTTTCCAATACCGGCATCGACTATCGCTACACGTGCAAGCCGAACGAATGGTATCAGCAGCCCCATACGTGGGAAGAGCGAACCGAAGTTTTCCAGACCCACGCGCTGGATCTTCTCGAGCGCGTCGCGGTCGAGGCAGCCGCGCGAGCCGGATTGTCACTCAGCGACATCGATGCTTTCGTCACCAATACAATCACCGGCCTCGCGATTCCGAGCCTCGATGCCTTACTCATGAACCGCCTGGATTTCTCGCCGAATGTCGAGCGAGTTCCGATTTTCGGTATCGGCTGCGGCGGCGGTGTTGCAGGGCTCGCACGCGCAGCGCGGTTTGCTCAAGGGCGACCAGGGCGGAATGTCCTGTTCATCACGGTCGATCTTTGCAGTCTTTGCGCGCGTCCTAACGATCCGAGTATGGCGATGTTCGTTGCGGCGGCCCTGTTTGGAGATGGGGCTGCGGGTGTCGTTCTGCGGACGTCCGCAAACTCTGGGAGTGAAGATGGCAAAGGCGATAAGCCTTTGGTCCTCACATTCGGCGAGCACACCTGGCGCAACACAAGGCACATCATGGGATGGGACGTCAAAAGCGATGGCTTTGGCGTTGTGCTGAGCCCGGAACTTCCGACGTTGATGCGCGACAATCTCGGTCAGGTCGTAACTGAATTCCTCACCAAGAGCGGTATGTCGATCGAGGAGTTCAAAGGATTCCTCTTCCATCCAGGCGGCCGAAAAGTGCTTGAGACAGCGGAAGCCGTTCTCGGCATCGGCAGGTCGAAAATTGCACACTCGTGGGATGTGCTGCGCGACTTCGGAAACATGTCGTCGGCCACGGCACTGTTTGTCTTGCAAAGAGCGATCAACGCCGGTGACAAAGGACGGCACCTCTTGGCGGCGTTCGGGCCGGGGTTCTCCGCCTATTTCGTGGCCCTCGATCTCTAGTTCCGCAATTCAGCGAAGGTCATAAGTTGATCGAGGCCCCGTAGCCGCGTTGCGGAGACGAGCATTGTGACCGTGACCGGTAGCAGGCGCGCTCCGGCAATCCCTATGCGGCGGAGCAGCCCATTGGCGATGACCTTATCGAGAGCCGCCGCGCGGCGGAACTGCGGCCTGTAGTTCGCGAGCATTCGGGACTGATAAGCGGGCGCGCTTTCGCCCCTGAGAACGGCCTGCGCAGCGGCGACCCCCGATGCCAAAGCGAGCGCCGTGCCGTCGCCGGAGAACGATGGGATTACCGCCAATTGGTCGCCGATGGGGTAGATTGATTGGGCAATCGTTTCCGACCGCATGAAACCGTATGGCAGTCCCGATATGGCAAGTGGCCTTTTCCAATCGGGTGTCGCGCCACTAGTCAGCTCGGCGAAGAAGCGCGACTGCTTCGCGAAATAGGCCGACTGGGCACCCCAACTTGCTCCGATGGACTGCAGAACATCGGCATTGATGATCCAGGCAATTGAGAGCGTCCTATTCTCCACCATGCATAACCCGAGATAGCCGCCAGTAAACGCGATCAAATGAACGATGCCGGTTAGCGCAGCACACGCCTCTTCCGTAGGACGCAGGTGAATTTTGAAGCCGACCATCGGGCCGCCGGGTCGCGGCAGACCACGAATGTTGTGTTTGCCGCTTGCAAGGACAGCCGCGCGGCATTCGAAGGCTCCGCACGTCGTTTGAACGCGGACGCAGCTTCCGCGATCTTCAAGTACTTCAACGGAGGTGCCGCGAAAGACTTTTGCGCCCGCGTGTTCGGCTGCCTTGAGGAGGGTTTCATCGAGAAGAAATCGCGAAATGCCGACTGCTTTGAAGGGCAACGGCGCGCGCGCCTGTTTTGAGCCGTTGGAGAGACACAGCGTCTCTATCTGACTTCCGCCAAGGGTCTCAACGTTGATACCGAGATAGCCAAGGAGAGTTTGTGCACGGTCGCTCAAGAATTCTCCGCAAACCTTGTGATGCGGACCGGGCATGCGCTCGAAAACCGTTGCGCTCGCGCCGTGACGCGCAAGTTCGAGGGCAAATGCGGAACCTGCAAGACCGCCGCCGGCGGCTATCGCATCCACCGTCGCGCCGTCGATGGGCGCTTCGTCAAGCCTAGGTTGTCTGTGTTTCAAGACTTTGCTCGGAAAGCGCGCGCCGTCTGGCCGAAAGTGCTTCGTCCTCGAGCTTGACCTTGTAAGCCAGAACGGCGGTCCAGACTGCGCCCATGATCATGCCAAGCGCCAGGGCGCCGAAGACCATCGGCAAGAGAAACGTCTCGGCAATCGTAACCGCGTAATTGGGATGGCGGACGTATCGATAGGGTCCGCGCCGGACGACCGGCGCATTGTCTAGCGTAAAAATGCGGTGCGTCCAGAACCGGCCGAGCGTTGCGATTACCCAATAGCGCACAACCTGAAGCGCAATGTAGACCACGGCCAACGGATACGATGCGGCCGCGGTTGCCGGTATCAGGAAAAAGAGACTTGCGATCCACGCAAGGTGCGTCGTGGCGACGACGGGATAGTACGATCGGCCGGCTTCTCTTGCGCCCGCATCAATCAGGGCTTGCGTATTACGCGCTGAGTAAAGCTCCTCGGCTCCCCGTTGAATGAGGATGATAAGAGCGACTATCTGCGGCAGACCGACGGTATCTGAGATCATGGACCGGCCACTGGCGAACGGAGAAAAGCCTGACGTCATAGACCAGCTGACAGCTTACAAACGGATAGCCGCTATTCCTACCTGAAACAGTTGGGTTGGTTGATCGATGACCGGGCTGGCAAAGATTTGGCTGATTAATCATTGTCCCGTCGCGCTGGAGCCAACTCTTTCAACCACGTCGTAACGGCCTGCGGAACGCCTTCTTCGCATGACGGGTACCTGAAGAGAAAGCCGGTGGCTCTTAGCCGACCGTTAGAAAGACGGTTTTCGTAAGACAGACTTTCCGCGATGACCTGCCCAGATAAAAGCTTAAGCAGAAGGAACGGCACTTTGCGGCCTCTACCGGTGACGCCTAGGGCGTCGGCCGCGAGCTCGGCCAATCGCTCACCCGGCACGGGGGCATCGTCGACAATGAAATAGCGGCTTCCGATATCTCCGTGGTCGATCAGATGGAGGAGGGCGCGGCCACAATCTTCCACATGCACCGGAGACGTATAGCGAACGCGACCTCGCAGCCCATAGACCGGCTTGCCGTCACGAAGGGGCTCCAGGACATACTGCGCGAACCACGAGCCGGGGCCGTAAACCCAGCCGGGAAATGCGGCCACGATGGGCAGCCCGCGCATGACGTAACCGGGCAAGGATTCGATTGCGGGGGCAAGGTATGGCCCCCATCCCCTCGGCTGAGGTGCTGTATCCTCATCGCATGTCGTCGAGCCGCACTCCCCATAATAACTTGTGCCGGCGACATAGATGACCCGTCGCGTCTTAACTGGATCTATTGCGTCGAACAGAGCGCGATCCATTTCGAGGCGGCGGACGCAGTACCGCTTGGCGCGCGCCTTTGTGAGGCGACCTCCGAATGTCTGTGGTTGCGCTAGATGGACGACAGCGTCGGCTTTGCGTACCGCTTCTCGCCACGCCCCGCTGGCATCCGACAGGTCTCCGACGATTGCCGTCGCTCCCTGGGCGGTAAGCGAAGCGGCGTCATTTTCAGATCGGGTCAGCGCGTCGACCTCGTGGCCGGCCGCCATCGCCGCGCGGAGAAAATACGTGCCGATGAAGCCAGTTGCACCGGTGACGAAAATTCTATGCCCCGGCTCTGCCGCCAATTTAGCCACCTTAACGCACCGTGCGGAGCGAATGCAGCCATCACTCATAGCTTACTACGGCGACGTCATGCCGGCATTTTTGCCCCCCGGGCGCCAATATTCAGCTTGTTGCCAAGATTCTTTGATCCGGCGCCGCAGTGGCACTGCATCGCCTGACTATTTCACCCACGCCGCCGATGCTTTAAGTCGATTACGTTACCTTGTTCGCTGCCGGAAGCTTGGAAGCGAGCACGTCGAGCTTTTCGATCGCGGGAGGTTTAGCGAGCAGCGCTTCGGTCTCGTCCGACATCAGAGCCGCTGCGACACGCCCAGAAAGATGGGCGTTGCGTCCGGACTCGTCCGGGAAGGCATCGAAAATGCCGAAGGTCGGAGGCCCCAGTCGTAGCGCAAACCAGACTGTCGTCGCAGGCTCGGCTTCGACGAGCGGCAATGCACCCGTGAGGAATTTTTCGATGGCGACCTCCTTGCCGGGCTTTGCCTCGATGCGAACGAACAATCCGACGGTGACCATGGTATTTCCTCCTTCCATGCGGCGCCTTAGATTGCAGGAAATGCAGGGGAGCAGCACACCTGCTGGGTGGCCATACCTCTCCGACCTGGTGCGGTTCAGAGCCCATCGCGCGGCAAACGCACCGGCATTCGGTCGCTTCTCGGGAGCCTTAGTAAGCTATTTCGGCGGTAGGCCGGTGTCGCGCGCCGGTAACCCACCGATTGCTGACCAGTCGAGTGTGTCGCCACCATTTGCGAGCAAGGTCAGAAACCTGTCGCGCACTAAACTCGCAATTGGCAGAGGCACGCGTAGGCTCTCGCCTGCAGCAAGCGTGAGCCGAATATCCTTTTCTCCGAGGGTTGCCGCAAATCCGGCCGGCTCGAATTTTCCGTCCGCAATGAGTTTGCCGTACGTCTTGTAAACCGGCGCGCCGAACAATGTCGAAGTCAGGATGTCGACGTATTGATGACTGTCGATGCCGAGTTTTCTGACGAGAGCCATCGCCTCACCCAGAGCCTCGATTACGGAAGTTATGAGAAAATTCCCGCTGAGCTTAACAAGGTTCGCTGCCGGGCTCAGAGCTATTCAGGTGCATCGACGAGAATGGCACTCTGCACCGCATCTATTCGGAGGATGTCAACGCCTATCTGCGCGACTGCTCCGGCCATCACATCACCGCCAAGGATTTCCGCACCTGGGCCGCCACCAACCTCGCGGTGCTAGAGATGGTGCCACTGCGCGAGGCCAAGCCAAGCAAGAGGGCGGTGGCGGGCGTAGTCAAGCGCGTGGCCGAGCAGCTCGGCAACACGCCCGCGGTCTGCCGCAAGAGCTACATCCATCCGCGCGTGCTCTCCTCTTGTCTCGATGGCTCGCTCAAGCCAACGCTGGCGACGATCGCGGCGAGCATACACGCGCCCGAGGTTTACGCCGTCGAAGGGGTGGTGATGCGCCTGCTGGCGGAATGGACCGCTGCGGACAAGCTGATCGCCGCCACGCTCGCAAACCGGCAGCAGGCGAGGGCGCGGGCGACTGACTGAGGTCATGCACGGGGTCCGCGGGATCCGGCAGACTTGACAAAAACATCAACGTCACTCGGACATCAAACGGAAGAGTCCGTATAAGTAGCTGGGCGCGGGGTCAGCGGCGCGATCAGCGACGCGTATGCGTTCGCAGGTAGCAGATTGACCGGATCGGCGGAGGAGCGTCGGGCAGACCATGAGATTAGCAATTCGCACATTGCAGCGCGTGGCTATTTTCGGCCTTGGGGTTCTTAGCGTCTGGTTGATTGTGGACGTCTTCGAGCTGGTGGACCGCAAACTGCCATGGGTTCTGGCGCTGAGCGTGACTTACGGACTTGGAGCGTATCTCATCCTCCCGCGCGTCGTACGCATGGGTTTGAAAATTCTTCAACACCAACGCGTGCCCAGTTTCACGGTCACTGGAGACGGGCTGCCGGGCGACCCAGTGAATTTGGCGTTGACTGGCACCTTCGGTCAGCTCCGCGCCGCCTTTGCCACTGCGGGTTGGATGGAAGCAGACCGGCTGGACCTGGCAAGTTCGTGGCGGATGGCCAAGTCTTTTGTGCTGAACACTTCTTACCCGACAGCTCCTTTCAGCACTCTCTATCTATTTGGACGCGGCCAAGACATCGGATTCCAAAAGGCAATTGATAATAGTCCCCGCAAACGACATCACGTTCGCTTCTGGGGACAGAGCCTCGCTTATGCCGAGGCTAGCGCAGGGACAGCTCGTTTCTGGCTCAACAACGAGCGGCCTCCTGACGAGGAACGCGTGCTTTGGGTCGGAGCTGGTACCAAAGATACCGGATTCTCCCTCACCCGACTGACTTTCCAGATGACCCACGCTACGGATTCCGACACCAACGCCGAACGAGATTACATTGTCGATGAGTTGAGCAAGTCTGGCGTAATCGGAAGAGTAGCTTCATTTAAAGCCGGCGACCGGGTGAAAACCGAGCACGTCAATCATTACATCACTGACGGTGAAGTTGCCGTAGCCGAGATCGAAGCACCGTCCGCCGGATCGCATCCTCTGCGGGCGCCTCTCTCTGCACTCAATTCTTAAGGTCATGGTATCCGTCTCGACGGACACGCAGGCGGTCCGGCTGTTGCGGCTCCTTATTGCTGAAGATTTTCGAGAGCCTCGAGAATGCCGTCGACGCCGGGGTTGACCGCGATCGGCGAGCAATAGCTCCAGGCTATGATGCCTGTATTGTCGATTACGAAAAGTGCGCGCTCGCAGAGGCCTTCGCCGTACCTGTAAGCGCCGTAGCTCTTGGCAACCGCGCCCTTCGGCTCGAAGTCCGACAGGAGCGGGAAATGCAAATTGCGACGCTCTGCAAATGCCTTGTGGCACCACACGCCATCGACGGAAATACCGAGCAGCTCGGCGCCCAGTCGATGGAATTCGGGACGAACTTCGTTGTATATCGGGATCACCTTGGCGTTGTGGCCGGGCATTACCATACTTCCCTTCTTCTTCATGGTCGCTGCGTGGGCGCTGTTGAGTGGCCTGCTGCTCGGCGTTGCCTTTAGCCTCTGGCTTCTCGTCTTCGGTGGGATTGCGGTCCTGTTTTATGGCTTACTTCTGTTCGCAAGTCCGATCGTGGGCGCCTTGGCGCTCACATGATGGATGGGCATCTATGCACTGGTCTTCGGCGGCGTCATGATCTTACTAGCATTCATGCTGCGCAAACGTCGGGAAGAGAATGTTGAAGCAGAAATGTCGGCTCGAGGAGAGTCATGGAGGCGGTGGTGACCAACGGCACGCCGAAGTTTTTCGTGAATGGTGCAAGGGATGACGATCACTAGGGGGAGGGGCCGCTCTATCGGCGGCGATAGGTCAAGCGATTGTGGCGGCTGGCGCGTGACGCTCGGCAAGAGCAGGTTATGAGTATGTGAACGGGGCTTACTTCGAGACCTTCGAACGGAGAAGGGGCCGGCGGGAATGCCGACCCCAGAGTACCTCTTGGTCATCGCGTTGCAACATACGACCTCCGCGCCGTCAGGCAACAAAGCCCGACTATCGCGAATTTACGTCCTTTGGCGCTGGCGAATGACGAAGCTTTTGTAATGTCTTGGCCTCGAGCCAGCGCCAAGGCACATCGCGAGTCAGCGGCTATCCGCTGCTTCCGCGAGTTCGGGAATTACCGATCCCAGCTTGGCTCCAGGTTCGGCCGCGATCCACGCGATCACTCCCGCACCAAGTGCCTGCAAGGTCATCACCTTACCATTGGCGAACCGCACCGCATCGCGATTGAAAGGCCCGTCCACCTGCGTGAACGTCACTCTTTCGCTCTCGCTTACTCCGGCTTGCGCCTGCGTCGCGCTTGGAATGTGTGACAGTTCCAAGACCATGTCGCACGCCATGCAAATAGCAACCGATTGGTCGCCCGGAGAGACAAAGCCTATGCTCCCACTCGGAAACCGGTTGCTGATATATTCCTCGCCCATCCGGGCCGGCCTGCTTCGAAACGCTTCCAGAGAATAATCGCACATGTCTGAACCTCCTCAGCTAGTGCCTTAGAGACCAAACCCCCGCCGTGTGCCGAAGTTCCTGCCCGTGTTTCGAGAAAGCCAATACGACAAAAATCCACATCTAGCGCTCAAAAAAACGTTGTGTCAGGCTGCGGGCATTACCTCGGCATTTCGGTCAGGCTCGATGACGACTATGCCGATGTACTGTCTCCAACTTTGCGGGTTGGAGCGACCGTAGCGACAGCCGGATCTGCCACGAAAAGCCACGGCGGTCCGCTTGTGTTTGCGGCTCCCCGCCAATGACTCCCCCAAGCTGAAAGCAAGAGCTATGCTGCACAATTTTTATGCCTTCCGCCCAGCTCAGTTGAAATTCGCGAGCATCGTGTGCTTGCTCCTTCTCGATCCGACAGCCGGTATCGCGGCGCAGTGCGGTAGCGGCGCGGGTGGTTTCCATAACTGGCTACAGCACTTCAGGACGCAAGCGGCAGCGCAGGGCATAAGGGCGTCCACGATATCATCGGCTCTGTCGGGCATTTCCTATGATCCGACCGTGATCCGCCTCGACCATTCCCAGCATTCATTCAAATTGAGCTTCCAGCAGTTCTATGCGCGCCGCGTTGACGGGGCGCTGATCGGCCGGGGCAGGTCGCTGATGCGAACGCATCGCGCTACCCTTGATCGCATTGAACGGCGTTTCGGCGTGCCGGGGGCTGTGGTCATCGCAATCTGGGGCCTTGAAACCCACTATGGGGCGGATGCGACCGCCCGCTATTCAATCCTGCGGTCGCTCGCCACGTTGGCCTACGACTGCCGGCGTTCCGAGTTTTTCAACGGCCAGCTACTCGATGCCCTACGTATTGTCGATCGGGGTGATTTGTCTCCGAGCCAGTTGCGTGGCGGCTGGGCTGGCGAAATTGGGCAGACGCAATTCCTACCGACGCCCTACGTCCGATACGCGGTCGATTTCGACGGCAATGGACGCAGAGATCTCGTGCACAGTGTTCCCGACATTCTCGCCTCGACTGCCAATTTCCTGTCAAAGCACGGCTGGCAGCGCGGAAAACCCTGGCAACCGGGATCCGCGAACTACGGCGTTATCGCCGAATGGAATAAGGCGGATGTCTACCAGCGCACCATCGCGGCTATGGCCAGCAAACTCGCGGGTAGCTGATCGCGTCATCGCGGTTCACGCGCTGGTCCACTCTGAATGCGGCGCGCAAGATCATCGGCGCCAGGTTCGAGTAGCAGCATATGGCCGTGGCCAGGCGCCTCGTAGAAATGGTGCTGCCGTGGCTCGCGCCGTCGCAAGTGATACCAGCCGGTCGTCGCTGCCTGATACGCACAATACGGGGCATCTTATCGCTTCGATGTCGACGGCTGTCGCCGACGCAGCGATAACATCCAGAAAAACAGCTCGAACAAGGCTCGGCCGGATTCGGGGACGAATTTATCGAAAACGGCGGCTTGCTCCTCGCGCCGCACACGATTGAGCGAGTAGGCGACGGCGAGCTCGAAGTTCGGCGGTATCGTGGTCGTCCAGAATGGCCCGAGCGTCATCAGATCGCGCGCCAGCTGCTTCTCGCCGTCCGTCGCAGGCAGGACGCCGGCACGAGGTGCCGGGTTGACCAGGATCAGAGCCTGCGCCAATCCCTCGGCGCCGAGCTGTTGTGTGAGTACCGCTCCCATAGAGTGCCCGAGGATGACGGGCGGCACAGCGAACGACGTCAGAAATGACCGTAGCTGAACGCGGTAATCCGCCATACCAACGCCGGCGATTTTTGCGGGGTTTGCAGTGGTGGCGTTGCCGTGCCCGATCAAGTCGGGCGTATGACACGTCCAGCCTAAGCTCTCGAACACGGTGCGAAAACGCTCGAAGCACCAGCCGCCGGCGTTGGCGCCGTGCAACATCACAATACCTTTGGCCATGCCCCGCTACTCATCGTTGTCGCCGGCGATAACGGAATTTTGCTAGCGACTTGCCTCCGCCACGGTTGCTTCCTGAGACGGTGCCTTCGCCGGTGCCTTTGCTGGTACCTTCCTTGACGCACGCCATTCTTCAAATCGCTGAACGATCACGAACAGCGACGGCACAAAAAGCACCGCGAGACACGTCGAGGCGATCATGCCGCTGAAGACGGTGATACCGATGGATTTCCGTGCTGAGGCACCGGCCCCGGTAGCGAGCACTAGCGGTAGGACGCCGAGGATGAAGGCGAATGAAGTCATAAGGATCGGGCGGAACCGTGCCCGTGCGGCCTCGTAGGCGGACTCGGCGATCGGCGTGCCTGCAGCCCGCAACTCGCGCGCCACTTCGACGATCAGAATGGCATTCTTGGCCGAAAGGGCAATCAGAAGCACCAACCCAATCTGGACATAGAGATTATTTTCGATGTGCAGCGCCAGCATCACGATGACCGGCCCGATCAGTGCCATCGGCACCGCCAGCAATACAGTGATCGGCGCGTACCAACCCTCATATTGGCCTGCCAGCACCAAATAGACCAAAAGAAGTGCCAGAGCGAAGACGAAGTAGATTTGATTTCCGACCAGCTTTTCCTGGTACGACAGCGCGGTCCAAGAGAACCCGACCCCAGGCGGCAGCGTGCGCGCTGTGATCTCCTCCATCAGCTTGATCGCATCGCCGGATGAAAAGCCTTTGGCCGGCACGCCCACGATCGTGGCCGATAGGTAAAGATTGTAAAGACTGATGAGAGACGGACCGATGCTCGGCGTAATGGTCAACACCGTGCCGAGCGGAATCATATCGCCGTTCTGATTGCGCACCTTCAGATTGCGAATGTCGTCGGGGCTCATGCGAAAGTGCGCGTCGCCCTGCACGTAGATTTGGAACGTGCGGCCAAATTTGGTGAATTGATCGACATAACTCGAACCGAGATAGCTGGCGAGAGTGGAAAATACCTGATCGGTGGTGAGTAGCAGTGTCTGCACCTTTTCCCGGTCGATCTCGATCTTGTATTGCGGAGCGCTGGCACGAAATGGCGTCGAGACACGCTGAATGCTGGATTGCGTCTGGGCTGCCGCAACCACTGCGTTAGCCGAACTCTCCAACTTGGCGAGATCAAAGCTGCCGTCGCGCAGCTCGATCTGCATTGTGAATCCGCCGGCATTGCCAATTCCCTGAATAGGCGGAGGCGGCAGCACGAGTACGCGTCCGTCTTCGACCGTGGCGAGGCGATCGTTGAGCGTCTTGAAGAGCGATGGGAGATCTTCACCCTTGCCTCTCAGGCTCCAGTCCTTGAGCATGATGTACGCAACACCGGCATTGGCGAGCGAAGCATTGTTGTCGAGAGCCGAGGTGCCGGCAATGGTGATGACACGCTCGACGCCTGGCGTCTTGTTGGCGATCTGCTCGACCTGCTCCAACGCTGCCTGCGTCCGGCCAAGCGCGGCGCCGTCGGGAAGCTGCACAGCAGCGAGCATATATCCCTGATCCTCGATTGGCAGAAAACCAGTCGAGACGCGCGAGATGCCGTAAACGGCGAGGGCAATGATCGCAAGAGCAATCAAGACCATGGCTGTGCTGTGGCGGACCATCGCGCCAATTAGTCTGGCGTAGCGATTCTCGATCCGCTGATAGATCGAATTGAAGCCGCGATAAAAGAAGTTGCGCTGCTCCGGCGGTACAGGGCGCCGAAGCCAAAGCGCGCACTGCGTCGGCTTCAGAGTCGCGGCGTTGATGGCGCTAAGCAAGGCCGTCGCCGCGATCACTAGAGCGAACTGCGCATACATTTGTCCTGTCAGGCCGGGCAGGAACGCGGCTGGCAGAAATACCGCCATCAGGACCAGAGTAATGCCGATGATCGGGCCCATCAGTGCGTTCATTGCGGCGATCGCGGCGTCATGGCCGGACATGCCCTTTTCGATGTTGTGGGCAGCGCCTTCAACGACGACGATGGCGTCATCAACGACGATGCCGATCGCGAGCACGATGGCGAACAACGTCGAAAGGTTGATAGAGAAGCCGAGCGCCGCCATCGCAGCAAAGGCACCAATGATCGTAACCGGTACCGTCGTCGCCGGCACAAGCATGGCGCGCCAGTCCTGCAAGAAAACCAGGATGACGATCAGCACCAGGATAGCGGCTTCAAATAGAGTATTGTAGACCTCCGATATCGCCTGTTGGACGAATAGCGTCGTATCGAATGGAATGGCGTATTCCATGCCTTGCGGGAATTCGCGCGCAAGGGTTTTCATCTTCGCAGAAACTTCGTGCGCAACGTTGAGAGCATTGGCACCTGGCGACAGGAAGATCGCAAGGCCCGCCGCCTGCTTGCCGTTGAGATTGAAGACCTGCGCGTAGGTCTGGGCGCCGAGTTCGACGCGCCCGACGTCGCCTATGCGTGTCAGGTCGCCCCCTGTGCCAGTCTTGACAATGACGTTGGCAAATTGCGCCGGATCGTTAAAGCGGCTTGAAACGTCGACCGTGTACTGGAACGATTGAGCATTCGGCACAGGCGGCATACCGATCTGCCCAGCGGTTACTTGCTCGCTCTGCTGCTGCAGCGCCTGGATCACGTCCTGGGCGTTCAGGCCGCGCGCCTGCATCTTTTCGGGATCAAGCCAGACCCGCATCGAATATTGACCGGCGCCGAAAACGTTGACATTGCCGACGCCCGGCAGGCGCGCGATCTCGTCCTTCAGCCGAATGGTGGCGTAATTGCTGAGATAAAGACTGTCGAAGCGGTTGTCCGGCGATGTCAGAGTCACGATCTGTAGTATCGCCGTGGATTTTTTCTGGACCACAACGCCCTGCACCTGAACGGATTGCGGCAGCGAAGCCATCGCAGCCGAGACGCGGTTCTGCACCAGCACTTGTGCGGCGTTGAGATCGGTGCCGATATCGAAGGTCACCGTCAGCGTGTAGCTGCCGTCGGCGGCGGCATACGACTGCATGTACAGCATGTGCTCGACGCCGTTGACTTGCTGCTCGATCGGCAGCGCAACGGTATCGATGACGGTGCGGGCGCTGGCGCCGGGATAACGCGTGGTCACCTGGACTGTTGGTGGCACGACGTCCGGGTATTGCGCGACCGGCAGTTTGAATACGGCCACGGCACCGATGACCACCATCAGGATGGCGATGACGTTGGCGAGGACAGGCCGCTCGATGAAGAATTTCGAGATCATGGGGCCGTTTCCGGCGCAGTCTGAGCTATCGTTCGAAGAACCGGCTCGATTTTCTGTCCCGGCACGGTCGCCAACAGTCCAGAAATGACGACGCGGTCGTCCGGCGCAAGTCCCTTCTCAATGACGCGCAGCTCGCCGACCTGCTGGCCGATTTCGACCGTACGCTGTTCGACCACGTCGTCCTTGTTAGCGACCAGGACGTAGCGGCCGCTCTGATCGCTACCAATAGCTCGGTCCGGCACGAGCAGCATGTCCGGCTGTGGATTTCGCGGAACGCGCACCCGCACGAAATATCCGGGAAGGAGCTGATGGTCGGCATTGGGCAGGACCGCGCGAACCGCTAGCGTGCCGGTGGCGGCGGTGATGTTGGGCGCAGCATAATCGAGCGTTCCGCGGTGCGGATATCCCGTTTCGCTCTGAAGACCGACCTCCACCGGAATTTTCTTGAGCTCTTCCGGGGTGATGCCCCGCGCACGAATGCCCGTGCGGATGCTCTGCACGTCTTTTTCGCTCACGGCGAAGTTCACGTAAATCGGAGCCCATTGAACGATGGTGGCCAATGGCGTCGCGCTGCCGACGCCAACGAGTTGGCCCATGGAAACTTCACGCGCGGTCACGATGCCATCGAATGGCGCTTTGACCTCAGTGTAGCTGAGGTTGAGCTTGGCCTGCTCGATGTCGACCTCTGACTGCTTCTGCTTTGCGACCGCAGCGTCCTTTGCCGCCGTCGCCTGGTCGAGCGTGGCCTGGCTGGAAATGTTCTTCGCGGCGAGATCGGATTGACGCTTGTAATCAGCCTCGGTCTGCTTCGTGGAAGCCGCAGCGTTTGATTGCCCTGCCTCGGCCTGTTCGAGGGCGAGTTGGTATGGCTTCTGCTCGATGACGAATAGCACCGTGCCGGCCTTAACGGAGTCCCCGTCGTTATATTTGATGGCTTGGATAAAGCCTTGCACGCGCGCCACCAGCGTCGTGCTGTTCACCGCCGCGGTACTGCCCGTCGCCGTCAGGTAGCGCGTTACAGTCTGCTTCAGGGGCACGGCGAGATCGACCTTTGGGGGCGGCGGCGGGATAAACGCGTTCTTCTGACCGCAGGCCGAAACCAACAAACTTGGTGCGAGGACGCACATCGCAATGAGCGCAGCGTCGCGGGAACGGGAGAACCACCGCCTGCTGGACTGCGCCCCGTATTCGCGTGCCGATGATCGCAACTTGAAATCGCGGTCCATAGCTAAGCCTTCACCGATGTCCGAGAGGTGCAGTCTGATTTGACGCTAGGTTAGCTCCGCGATGATCCATAAGTGCTGCATTCGAACGGAATCCCCAATGCAGCGGCTGACAGATTTCACAGTCCTCGGGATTGCCCTCGACCTGGCTTGCGCGATGGCGGACGCCGGTCTGCAAGGACGTGAAACCTAGCAACGACCGCAATATTAAGTGCCCAGTCAGAAAGAAAGACAAGCCGTCCCCTGCTTGCCCCAATGCCTTCGCGGAAAAAATTCAAAAAGATCGGGCTCTCGCTTGACTTTGCGCGTGTCCGATTGCGCTGTGATCTTATTTTTATCGCGAAGTCGCATGTCTAAACAATTCAATTTGCGGCATTTCCCGAGGCGTAAAGCGGATCTGTGCCAGAGATGGTTTTGTGAGGCAAAAAGGACTGTTGAAGCCGTTGGTCCTAAGCGGAGATTTCGCGAGATGGGACGCCGACGTCAGTTATTGAGCCGGTGCAGAATGAAGACGCCGGTGGGGATTTCGACAGCTGATACGCTGCCGCGGGCGGTCTTGCCTTGACGCTGCACCACGACGCCCACATTGTGGAACGCTCTATCCGTGTTTAACGAGGGCGGTCTTCCGCGATTTTTTGGGACTTGCGGCAAATGTCCAAGCCTCTTTCTGAGCAAAACTTCTGGCCGACGACACTTGCCATTGACAAGGTCGCCCGTGCTTCGCTCAAGGCCCAGCGGCCGGCGTGTCTGTGGTTGACGGGCCTTTCCGGAGCCGGCAAGTCGACGGTTGCCGGATTGCTGGAAAAGCGGCTGCATGATCTGGGCCGCCACACGTATGTGCTTGATGGCGATAAGTTGCGCGGCGGCTTGTGCTCCGACCTGGGCTTCACCGATGCAGATCGGGTCGAGCAAATTCGCCGGGTTAGCGAGACGGCGCGCATGTTGGTCGATGCGGGCTTGATCGTGATTGTGGCCGTGATCTCTCCATTTCAGAAGGAGCGAGACAAGGCCCGCAGCAATTTCGAGGCGGGCGAATTTCTCGAAATTTTTATCGATACTCCGCTTGCCGTTTGCGAAAAGCGTGACACCAAAGGTCTTTATCTCAAGGCGCGGCAAAATAAACTATCGAACTTCACCGGCATCAGCTCACCGTATGAACCTCCGGCCGCGCCGGAAATTACGCTTCACTGCGGTGCCGAATCCCCGCGGGAGTCGGTCGAGCGCGTAATGGCAGCCATGCGGCAGCTCAAAATTATCAGGTGCTGATAACTGTGTTGCCGGAGGAGTAAGCCGTGCTGCAAACAAAATCCGGCCCGCTCAATCGCGCCCTGAGTCATGTTAGACGACACTTCGGAATTGACTTTCGTCGCTGGGTGCCGCCCCGCGATGCGCGGAAGGTTAACGGCGGAAAATACAGCAAAATACAACTCGATGATGAAACGATAGAGCGCGGCGCGTACAAGAAGTGTCTAGGGGGCGGCGCCGAAAAATGGGAGTCACGGGGGCTCTTTCAGCTTTCATTGCTGCGCACTGCTGGAATGCTTCCCTCTTCGCGATTGCTGGACGTCGGATGCGGACCCATTCGCGCCGGTGTCCATTTTATCTCGTTTCTGAATGCGGGAAATTATTACGGGGTTGACTACAATAATTCGTTCATCAAGGCGGCGTCTTTGCTCGTTGCGGAGAAGGGCCTTTCCGGCAAACACCCGACATTGAGCGTTGTCTCCGACTTCGATTTTTCAGCTCTCAATCAACAGTTCGATTTCGTCAACGTGTTCTCCGTGTTGAACCACTGTGACAGACAACAGCGGAGGCTTTTCTTCCAGAACATCCCCAATCTTCTGGCACAGGACGCGAGGCTTTTTATAACCCACGCTGGATGGCTAGCGAGAGCTCACCTTCGACTTGGCGGGCTACGTATAATAAAGCGCTTCGACGCCTCCGAGTTGCAGCTCGAGAAATACGGGTGGTCGGAACCAGAACAGAGGGCGGTCTGTCCGATTTATGAACTCGGCAGATTATAGAAGCTTATCGCCACCAGCTAAGTTTAGGAATTCGACAGCCTCTGTCCGAGCGCGGTGCGCGCAGTACGTTTGCTTCCTGGCCTAATGGCAGCACTATCAGAGCCTTGAATGCCGTACCGCACGATTCATTGAGCCACGGCATTTCGTCAAGCGTGGCTTATGTGCCACCGGCGCGCGAAAAACTCCTCCGAACCTTTCTGTAGCGCGGGCTAGCTGCTACGAGTTAACTCGTCCACTTGGCATAGTTGACTTCCATGATTCGCACTTCGCCTTGGCCCTGTGCGTCCATGTTTTTGGATTTATCATGATGGATACGCTCCTAATACATATTCACGTGCCGAAGTGTGCGGGCACTACGCTCGAGCAACATTTCGCGAGCGAACTTGGTGTTACTGGATTTTGGAAAACGCGGAAGCGCACGCGAAAATTCCCGCTGGAATTGTTCAGTTACAAGTATGACCCCACTCTACCTGGACCCGCAGAGAAGGTCCGCGCAATCTCAGGTCATTTCGCCGGTCATTCTCTCGCAAAGCTGTTCCCAGAACGGCGCATCGTTCGTTCGTTGATACTTCGCGAGCCGCAAAGCCTGATGCTTTCGTGGTATAACTTCCGCATCATGCGTTACATGCTGAAGGGTCAAAAACCCTACTCGTTCTCATTGTTCCTACGCTCCATGCGAATGAATCCCGTCGCGCACTTTATACTGGAACGCTGGGTTGAGTTGCCCTGGATTCAAATGTCTCGAATGTCCGATGATGTGAAAGCGGCGCTACTCGACAAGACGTTGGAACAGCTCGACTACGTTGTCGACATATCCGAGACGGACTCTCTCATTGCATCGCTTACGCCACAGCTCGGCATCGCGGAATACGCACCTCGACGTAACACGGCGGAGCAAAATCAAAAGAAATCGGGATGGAAGGTTATTGGTCTCGAGGATTTAAGCAGGCAAGACAGGCTGCTACTTAGGTCTCGGACTTCGCTGGACCGCTATCTGTGGCGCCGATGGGCGCTAAAGGAAAATATTGCGTTTGATCACTCGAAGCCAACGGGCTTTCTATTCAGCGAGCTCGTTCGTCCGAGCTATCAGATTCAACGCCGCGCCGTTCGGCGTTTCGGCTAGCTGTCGTTCCCAAACTCTTGGGGCGGGGGATTGCTGCGGTCAGCGAGCTATTGTGACTCGCCCGCTGTAAATTAGAACGTCTTTAAAGCCGGAGACGGGGAAGCAGCAGAAACTGCATAAGAGTAGAGCAATGGTCAAAGTGAATGCCATGTTGGCGATGCTCGAAACTCTGGCAATCGGGGCCGGTCAGATCATTCTTCGCATCCGCGCGAACGGTTCAGGGACGCGCCTGAAGCCTGATGGCAGTCCCGTCACGGACGCCGACCAGGCTGCGGAAGAGCACATTACTGCCGGCCTCCAGAGAATTGCTCCTGGTGCGCCGATCATCGCAGAAGAATGCGCCTGCTGCGGTGGTGTTCAAAGCATTTCGACAGATCGCTTCTTTCTTGTCGACCCCCTCGACGGTACGAAGGAGTTCATCAAGGGCAGGTCGGACTTCACTGTGAACGTTGCTGTTATCCAGGACGGTGTGCCGTGTGTCGGCGTCGTTGTGGCACCAGCCCGAAACGAACTCTTCAGCGGCGGCTACGGAACCGCTTATCGCTGTCGCATCTCGGCCGACGGTACGGTCGATGAGCGCAAAACAATCGCGACGCGCAGCGTACCTTTTGCGGGATTAACAGCAGTTGTCAGCGCCTCGCATGCGACCGCGGAAACGAACGTTTTGCTCGATAGGATTGTCGTCAACGAGAAGCTCTCGATCGGTTCATCGTTGAAGTTCTGTCTGGTCGCGGCTGGTATGGCGGATGTCTATCCGCGTCTCGGTCGGACGATGCAATGGGATACCGCTGCGGGCGACGCCGTCCTGCGAAACGCCGGTGGCTGCACGTTCCGCCTTGACGGATCCCCACTGGGTTACGGCGCACGAGATGGCGACGGTGTTGATATGTTCGAAAATCCGCACTTTGTTGCGTGCGGCGGCGACGCGGATGTTTTGGGAATAATGTTGGGCTTACCCGGTCCGCACCGAACACCGCTTCTTCAAGTGCCGGCGCTAGAAATTTGAACGCACAACTGGAAAGTGCTGCGCGGACAAGTTTATCTGCTGCGGCAATATTGAGTGAGAAGCGGTCGAAGAGCCTGGCCGCCTAGTCAGAGCAAGTGAGACCAGAGCTAGACGCGGCATGTTAAAAACTCCACTGCATCGAATAACTCGTCCTGTTATATATTGGGCTCTGCAGAAGTATGGCGCCGCGCGGTATGAGACGTCGGGTGAAGCGCGATTATTGCCGCTTGCTGTGCGGCTGAGAAAAAAGAAGCTTCTCAGATTTTATAAAAATGGTGCTTTGGATGCACGCCTAACGCAGATCGACTCGGATCGGCCGATTAAGAGAATTTACATCATGGGATGCGGCCGTTCCGGGACATGGCTGCTGACCGCAGTGATATCGACTTTCAAAGGGGTCTGTGTGCTGTCGAAGGAAGTTCCAGTCGATTTCTTTGGTCGATTGACCACGACCGGCGCCGCACTGGTTTTAAAGAGAAACAGCGACGCCTATCAGCACATCGAACAAATTCCGCGGCGAATAGGAATTACCTACATCGTAAGGCATCCGTTCGATGTGCTAACCAGCAACAATCGAATGACTGACAGTTTGTATCACATAAAACCTGATCGTTGGCTCGGCGAAATGACTGCGCTTAAGGCCCTTATCGAAGCACGGCGCCAAAACGTGAAAATCGTTCGTTACGAAGATTTAGTGACGGACCCATGCGCGGTGCAGGCGCAGGTCGCAGATTTTTTTGGTTTCGAAATAGGTTCGCACATTGACGATTTACCAGCCGTGTTCAACGCATCTGCAGCTGCCGATGTGGCGATGCATGGTTTGAGGAAAATCGACACTAACTCGATCGGGAAATACAAAAAGGATCCGCGGAAGATTGATTACCTGCGGAGTATCAGACCGAGATTGAGCAGCATGCTCGATTGGGTCGGTTCCGAATTCTCATACGACGTTAGTCTGCAATAGCTTTTTCGAAAACCGGCCATCGGGCTCAGCCTTGAGATTCCAGGCCGCGACCAAGGGCCGGCGGTACATCGAGCCGATCGCTTGAGCTGGGCCAATCGCAATCGCTGAGTGACCCCTCTCTAACCGTAATCTCCACGTTAGCGCCGCCGCGCCCGTTTGTTGGGCTCCGCCTGCGGCATTTTTTACCAACGGCTCACAGGGTCGGGCATAATCAATGGACGTTCCGCATGCAAGGTGAAGGTGATGGGTCCGCATTCGAGCTCCGCTTTCGCACCCGTCAGCAATAACGCGTCAGCACGCCTGACCGCTAATCACGTCACTGGTTGGTTGAATTCTCTGCTCTTCGACAGGCTCGGACATGCGTCGCGGCCGAAACTGCTTTTTGCCGTCGCGTTCGCCGACGTCTTGTCGGTTGTCGGCGCATGGCCCCTCGCCAGCCTCTTGATTGGTTCGCCATCGACGCCGTCATTGTCGGGCGCCGCCGGGGCGCTCTTTCTCGCGGCTCTGACGACCGCGTTACTGTACGGCCAGTGGTCGTACTCGATCCCTTCGCTGCGCAGTCTGGCCCCATTCTCAAGTCCCTGAAGTCCGTCGTCGCCGTTGCATTGATCGTAGCTGGCCTCGCTTACATGTTCGATCAGCGCATCGTGACGCCCGCGCGAATCTCGGGATGGATGGCATTGAGCGCCATTCTGCTGTGCAGCGTTCGCTATGCAGCGATGCGCGTTATCGATCGGCTGACATTGGCCGGCCGGCTTGTGCGACGGACCGTAATCGTTGGCTGCGGCAAGGACGCCAACGACCTGATACGCGAGCTTCGCGCAGACCCTGCGAACCACATGCATGTGGCTGGCAAAAATGCGTACTAGCGCTGAGCCAGCAGTGAGTCCCGTCACGCTCTCTTTCCGGGCGAGTTCGCTCGCGAGCTTGATCATTGCGGTTGCGATGCTGTCGAGCTCAATCGTCTTTTCCGAGCCCGCGGTCGCCGATGGCCTGATGCTTGTCGCTATCGTGGCGCTGCCGGTGTTGGGTGCGGTGCGGTTCGGCAAAGCGGCGCTTCCGAACTACGCGATCTGGCTCGCGCTCGTGGCGCTCGGCGTTGCCGGGACGACGCTGTCGACAACGTTCGATACGGCTATCGTCGATCAGATTGTCACTCTGTTCCTTGTGTCCTGTGGGTTCATTGTTGCAGGGTTTGTCGCGGCTGATCCCGAGCCACGTCTGAAACTCATTCTCTATTGCTATACTGTCGCGTGTCTTGTCGCGACAGCGGCGGCGTTCGTCGGCTACTTCCACATCATTCCGTCGACGTACGACCTCTTCACAAATTATGACCGTGCGCGCGGGACCTTCAAAGACCCGAACGTCTCTATAGCGCCGGGCTCGCGCCGGCCATCGTCAATCGTCACGCTCGTCTGGATCATGTTGCGCGACAGCCCCAAGCGGGCTCTGATCGCCGCCGCTGTCGCACTGCCGCTTATGGTCGGGCTACTGATCAGCTTTTCGCGCGGGGCCTGGCTGTCGACAGCACTTTCGATCGCGATCGTTATCGCAATCGTGATCATAGGATCGAGACGGCGCACGGATTATTTGCGTTTCGCGACCGTTGGAGTGGTGGGAGTTGTGGCTCTTATCACGGCGGTGGGCGTCGCGACGCACGTCGACAACCATTTACAGGATTTGTTGGAGCAGCGAGCCAATCTCGATCAGAGCTATGATGAGGGCCCCGAGGGACGGTTCGGCGGTCAGCAGAAGGCGCGGGGACTCATTGTCGAGCATCCTTTCGGTATCGGCACTTCACGTTCCGCGACACTTATCACCATGTAGAGGCGCACAACGTCTATCTCACGATGTTTCTGAATGCCGGCTGGCTGGGCGGACTGCTTTATATAATTTCGGTTGTGACAACGCTGTTCCTTGGCTTTCGAATGGCCATGCAGAGTGGCCGACTGCAAGGCCCGGTCGTCATCGCTGTTGCGTCATTCGCGGGACTTGCGTTTGAAGGGTTGGTGATCGACAGCGATCATTGGCGGCACTTTTACATCATGGCCGGTCTCATATGGGGTATTGCCGACGCATTGCCTGTGCCCGTCGACCAGACCCGCCGCCGCGACGATCCAGTGCTCGAAGCGACGAGCAGCGTGGATTGAGAGGCTCCGCAGGAGGACTTTTTTGATGTCTCCGGCTGCGAGCCCGTAAATCCGCCTGCATCTGCGGCTCGTATAAGCCAGAAGCGAACTATGGCCCGCGCGAAGCCAGTTGAATCGATTTCACCCATGTGATTGAGCTGCGCTAGGCGGGAAAAATTGTTTTTGCTAGCTTGCGCCCGTTAGTTTCCACTGGTTGCCGTGCGTTCACCTCGAAAGAAGCATCCATTCCAAGCGTCATGAAAAATTTACGGACGGCGCTTGGTGCGCTTTTGGTAATTGGTTCGGCCATACTTGCGGCGCCCCCGCTCGTAGCCCAGGATGCGCCACCGGTCGACACCGCGCTGATCGTCTCCGTCGATGTTTCTAATTCGGTCGATGACGCGCGCTACAAGCTGCAAATGGAGGGCATCGCTAAGGCGCTCGAAGATCCGGGCGTCATCGATGCGATTACGGGAGGTTCGAACGGCGGCATCCTGTTCTCGATGGTCACGTGGTCCGACACCCCGGCCGCTGTGGTGCCTTGGATGCGGATCGCGAGCAAAGCCGATGCGCTTGCGGTCGCCCGGCGCGTGCGCTCGCTGCCGCATCAGGGCGGCGAGTTCACGTGCATGACGCGCATGCTGAGATCCGTGAACGACAAGATCGTTCCGCAAATTCCCGCGAAGGCATCGCGCATTCTGGTCGACGTTTCCGGCGACGGACCGGACAATTGCAACGCCGAAGAGCCGATTGAAAAGGTTCGCGATGAGCTTGTGAGCAATGGCGTGACGATCAACGGTCTTCCGATTTTGCTCGATACGCCCGAAGCCGGCGTGCTGCTGCCAAAACCGGTTCCGGGCGGTCCGCATCCTCTCGAGCAATGGTATCGCGACCACGTGAGGGGAGGAAACGGCAGCTTCGTACTGCCGGCGCTAGGCTATTCGGATTTCGAGCGTGCCATCCGGCAGAAATTCGTAATCGAGGTTAGCGGGATTGCAGCGCCATTCACTCTGGGCGTTGAGCTGAGCTCAGTACGCTAGCAAGGCGCGCCAGCCGACATATGGGGCCGGCCGATCATCAAATGTTTTCTTCGCTCGCCGAAGTGCAGCGCCAGCGCCTGATCTGCCATCCGGGGTGCTCCTCTGCCCATTTGGCAAAGTAGGGCGGAGCGTCCGCTGCGCAAGCAGTCGGGTCGACACCGGAATCCAGGGAGATCTTGTAATCCTTGCAAACGTGTGGGTCGTTTGCCAGGCAAGCGGAGAGAATGATTGCGAGCATTGCGGGGACATTCCCTCATTGAGCGCCGGGCGATTGGTAAAGTTGTCCGCGACCATCCTGCCCGCGAGGCGCAAACCTCGCGTAACCGGGCCGTCACGTCGGGTTCAGAACGATAACCCGATGAGAGATTACGGGGATTAGTTTCGGATGGATTTTTCGCGGACGACGCGATTGGTCGCGGTCAACCCGCCGGCACCAGAATTTCGCCGCGCCCGATGGTGGCCGTATCGCCGGCAATCTTTTGGACAAACAACGGCATAGGCTTCGGCGCGAGGTCGCCCAAGACCGATTTGAAATAGCGTGCCATGATGCGCACGATCACGAGATCGTGCTTGCCGCATTCGACGAAAGTCGGCAGCAGGCTATCGACACTTGGACCCATCAGGGTGCCGCGACGCATCATCAGCCCGGGAAGCGGGCCGATGCCGCCCTCAGCCCAGATCGTGCCGCCGATCATGCGCGTACCGGCGCCTTCGCCGGTCTTGCCTCGCACGATGACAGTGCCGCGGCGCATCTTTTCGCCGGCACGCGAGCCGATGTTGCCTTCGATGACGGCAATGCCGCCTTGCATGCCGAAGCGGTCGCCGGCGATGAAGCCGCCCAGGTCGTCGCCGGCGTTGCCGGAAACGTGGATTATGCCGCCCGTCGTGCCTGAAGCGAGGTAATTGCCGGCGTTCCCGCGGATCTCGAGCTTGCCGCCGGACATCTTGCGACCTGCATACATGCCGACATTGCCGACGATGCGGATCGTGCCGCTGTCGAGACCACCGCCGGCGAAATCAAGCGTTGCTCCCGCGCCCTCGATCGTCAGCGTGTCGCCGGCATCGCCGCTGATGTCGAAGGTATCGCCGAGCGCCAGGCCGTCTTTGTCGATGCCGACATTCAAGCGCGCGATCTCGTGCAGCGAGAGGTTTGCGAGCCTTGCCGGCGTGATGCCGCTGAGGTTGATCCGCTCGGTCGCGGGCGCCTTGAGGCGCAGCGTGAAGCCGCTCATCAGATCAAATCCTTCAGATGGTAATGGTGCTGTCCGAGCTTGCCGCCGTAGTTGCCGGCCGTGATACGCGTGACGCCGCGTTTTGCGCCATTGTCGATAACGGACTTCAGGCCGGCACGCATTGCGTCCGCAACGGCTTTCGACGTCAGGCCGTCGATGACGATTTCGAGAACCGCGAGGGTGTCGGGACCAAGCTCGCTTTTGACGATGCCGCGCAGCGTCGGGCAGAAGGCGTCGTTGGTCGAGGCGAACATGCCCTTATACTTTGCGCCGACCTTCGAGCCGGAGCGCACGATGCCGCCGGGAAAGGGCGTGATGACGTCGTCGACTTTTGCAATGGCGTCAACGGCCGCCTCGGCCGTTTCGAGAAGGCCGCTGCGATCATTGCCGACGATTAGCATGTTGCCGCCGCCGACCGCTTCCGTCGTGACGCCGGTCTCCTCTTCGACGACGAACTCGCCATCCATGACGGGGACGCGCCAGTAGCGACTGTCGCCAAGCTTTTTCGCCGTCTGAAAGCCGTCACCGAAAAAGCGTGGCGCCTTTCCGAGCCCGATAGACAAGGGTGCCTTAAGTCCGGAATAGCAAGCCGAACCCGGGCTCGTCAGCACGCACTGTCCGATGCGGTTCTTGACTTGCGGAATGAGAGCATCGGGTGAGAAGCCGAACATCAGGATTCGTACGCCGGGGCGGCCATCCGGGGTTTCATCAGGCGTCAGATCACGATCAATGCCGCATTCGGCGCCGCAGCCGATAACGGATGTCCCAAAGCCGGTCGCGACGGTCGCGGCGATGCGCGCCCATTTGAGCGTGTCAGCGGTGATGATGATGCCGGTGCCGCTCATGCCGAAGGCTTCGGCAAACGTATCGTCGACGGCGACGCCATTGATCGTCATGCTCATGCCGCCCGCGCTCCCGTCGGTTGGACAACGATCGAGCCATGGCCGCTATCGATGATTTCCTCATCCGACAAGCGGAAATTTTCCATCCGCGTCGTGAGATAGTTGTCGAAGTAGGCCTTCAACGGCTTTTCGATTGAGGAATCGTAGAACGGCCGCGCGACGTGCGTCGCGCCGTTGACGACCTTCACGATTTTGCCATTGCGGACGATCAGCTCGCCATTCTTGAACAGCAGCTCAGGCGTTGCGAACATGGCTTCGCGGTCGGGGTTGTCGTCATATACGGTGATATCGGCTGACGCGCCGACGCCGAGGTGGCCGCGGTCCTTCAGGCCGAGGCTTCGCGCCGGTCCGGCCCGCGTCATGATCGCGATTTCATAAAGCGTGTATTCGCGGTCGAGCGAACCCAGTGTCGAATATTTCAGCGCCTCCTGATTGATGGTCCGCATCTTTTCTTGGCGGAACGTCTTGTCCATGAGCAGCCGGATCAAATGCGGATAGCAGGTGAACGGTCCACCGTTCGGGTGGTCCGTCGTCAGGAAGAGACGCCAGGGGTCGTTGACCAGTAGAAACAACTCGAGTCCAATTGCCCACTGCAGCGCATTGACGAAGCTCTTGTCGCGATACTTGAACGGCAGGACTCCGCAACCCGCATCACATTCGATGTCCATCACGACCCACTTTTTCGGGTCCGCAGAACGCGTGTTGACGAACTGGCGCATCGTGTCGCCGGATGCCGTGCACGTCTGCCCGAACATCACCTGGCCGACGTCGATTGAAACGTTCTTGTGGGTGTTGACGGCCTCTGCAACACGCGAGGCGCCCGAAGAAAACATCATGTCGCCTTCGGTGCCGTAACTGTGGAACTGGATGTGCGTCAGGTGGATCGGCAGTCCTTCCGAGCCTTTGATCGTATCGAGGGTCGTTTCGACGCCGCCGGGGACGCCCAAGTTGCAGCCGTGAATGTGGATCGGGTGAACGACGCCGAGTTCTTTAACGCCGCGTGCCAGAGTGAGAATGATGTCGCGCGGTGTGACGCCGTAATAGGCGTGCTTCTCGTCGAGATCGAGTTTGCGCTGATTGAATTTGAAAGCACTGATGCCGCCTGGATTGACGACCTTGACGGCGATCGCCTGTGCCGCGTGCATCGTCCAGGCGATGTAATCCTTGATCGCCGAAAAATCGGCTTTTCCTGCGAGCTGGCGCAGGAAGAAATCGTCCGAGCCGAGCATGACGAACGCGCCTTTGTCGACGATCGGCGTGTCGCCCAGCTCCATATGTGCTTGCCGCGCATTGCACGGTAGCATCGCCGGCTCGAATGCCGCCGTATAACCCATCTCGGCGTAGCGGTATCCGGCGGTTAGCGTCGAGGGGATTGCGTGTCCGCAGCCGGCGCGCGTCAACTCGGTGTGTGCAACTTCATGGCCGATATGATCCTCCGGCATCAGCATGCGGGCGATCGTGACCTTGCCGCCACCGATGTGCGTGTGCGGATCAATGCCGCCCGCCATCACGACGCGACCGTGCAGCGGGTACTCGTGATCGACCTTGGCATTCGGTGACGGTGAAATGATGCGGCCGTTCTCGATGAAGATATCGCGGACTTCGCCATCGATACCGTTCTCGGGATCGTAAACTTTGCCGCCGGTGAGCTTGGTGAGCATTCTTGATCTCGGAGAGTTGGCCTAGAGGGCGGCTTCGATGGATGCGAGGACGTCGGCCGCGCGCGGCAGCTTCGATTGCCGGAGCTTGCGGAGCGGCAGCGACACGACGGTGTCGACGCGGATGATGACGCCGGCGTGGTCAATTCCGGGCGTGCCGATGGGAATATAGACCCTCGGCGTTCCCTTCAATTTAATGCCGGGCGTGCCAAGGACGACCATCGGCACATCGGTGTCGGGCGGCACAAGATCGGGCGAGATTGATGCGAGCCATACCAGGAGATCGCTCTCCTTCGTCGCGAGCAACTTCCGCATATCGTAGCGCTCGGAATCGTAATCCGGTTTGCCGCTCGCGAACGACACCCGCAGAGGAAAGCCAGATTGCCAGGCGCAAACCGAGACAGCCGATACCAAGCCTTCGCTGCCGCCGAGAGAAAGGCCGGCGAAACGCGAGGTCGCGTTGATCTCTTTTATGAACTCGGACATCGCCTGAACGGTGAGGTCGGCGTTCGGAAAATCGAGGCACGGCGGTGCCCAAACCATGACGCCATAGGTTGCAGCATGGCAGCGTGCCAAGAGAACCTCGACGGCCGATCGCGGCAATCCGCCGATGGTATCGCCCGCGACTGCGGCGCCTTTGTGCATGGCGCGCATCGCGTCGACGATCTCGCCGATGCGGTCTGCCTTGCACGGGAGGGTGACGATTTCGCCGATGCGCTTTCCCGTGACGGCAGATTGGTCGAGGCCTTCGCCGAAAAACACGACAGTTCGTTTCGGTGGCGTCTCGGAAAACATCGACTTTTCGTTGCAGACGATGCGTTCGAAAAATCGCGGATGAATTTTTTGGATGTCGCTGCCGGCGATGATGAAGAGGTCGGCCCGGTTGCGCGCTTCCGCTAGTGTCGTCAAGACCCAGCCGCTCGATTGCAGCACGCGAATATTGCGGTATTGCGCTTCGCTCAATGCATGGTCGACAACGCCGCCGCCGCGATCGGCGATCGACATGATGGCGCGCATGCCGTCGACATCGGTACCCAAACCACCGAAGATCGGTAGACGGCTTTCCCTGATCAGTTTGGCGGCGAGGGCGACCGCCTCATTGAGCGGAACGTCCTTTCCGTCGATCTGAGGATTTGGTTCGACGAGCGGGCGCTCGAAACCGGCAACCGACTTGACGCAACCGTTCTTGAGAACTTTCAGCCCGTTTGCCGAAGCCCCAATTTCAAGGTCATCGCACAGGATGCCGCAAAACGGGCAGACGACGTTCTCAAAGTGATTTGCGCCGTTTGTCGACTGTTCGGATTTCAAATCCTGCACCACTTCACCTTGATACGCCATCAGGCGAGATTCGACCAAAGTACGAGGCGCGAGGTAAAACAATTCTGACGCGGGCGGTCAAGCGCGGCGAGAGGCGCGGGTTCGATGCGACACAATTTGCCGTCTTTTCCGGAACTGCTGAACACGCCTAATGTCCGCCCGCTGGGCCAGACGGCCCAGGACTTCGTTCCAGTGTCTGATGTTAACACTCCGGAGGAAATGTATGTTGAAACGCTTGGCGATCGCCGTTGCGATCTTGGGCTCACTGCCGGCCGTAGCCCTCGCTCACGGTCCGTCGCGCCAAAAGGTTACCGAAAGCATCGAAATCAATGCGCCGGCCGATAAGGTCTGGGCCGCCGTCGGAAATTTCCAGGACATGAGCTGGCTTCCGATCGTCGCCAAGACTGAGGGGACGGGCGGCAATAATGTCAACGCAACGCGCAAACTGACACTGAAGAGCGGCGGCATCGTTGAAGAGCAACTCGATAAATACGACGCCGCCGAGCACACCTACGGCTATGAGATCACGAAGGTCGACGTAAAGGTACTGCCGGTCAACGACTATTCCTCGCACATCACCGTGACCGCCAACGGCGACAAATCAACGGTCGAATGGAACGGCGGGTTCTATCGCGGCTACATGCTGAATGACCCACCGCCGGAACTCAATGACGAGGCGTCGCTCAAGGCTGTAACAGGCCTTTATAAGGATGGCCTCGCCGCACTGAAGAAGAAAGTGGAAGGCGGGAGCTGAGTGCGCAACTTTGCGAGGTGCTGCGCCACCTTATGTGTTCTGGCGCTCAGCGGCGCCGGATCCGCAGCGCGCTGTGGAGAGGCTTTGACCACCAACCAGCCGGCCGACAGCCTTTCGTTCGTCGATCTTGCGACGATGAAGGCCGTCGCCGAAATAAAAATCGGCGGCAAGCCGGCTGGCATTGCTCTGTCGCCCTATGGAGGCAAGGCCTACATCACGGCACCTGACAGCAAGGAACTGGTCGAGGTCGACGCGGCATTGCGGACGGTGACGAGGCGGCTGTCGTTGGGCGGCGCTCCGCTTGGAATTGCAGCGCATCCCACACGTCCCGAAGTCTATGTCGCCGATTGGTACGCTCATAAGATCATCGTCGTCGACACGGCGAAGTTCGCGGCGATTGCCGAAATCCCGGTCGGCAAGTCACCTTCCGGCGTCGCCGTGACGCCAGACGGCCGGTTACTGCTTTCGGCGGACCGCGAGAGCGACGCTGTCTCGATCATCGACATCGCATCGAGATCGCGGCTGGCATCGGTCCCCGTCGGTCTACACCCGTTCGGCATCACGATCGATTCCGATGGTCTTCGAGCCTTTACCGCCAACGTCAAAAGCGATGACGTGACGGTGATCGACATCGCCGCCAGAAAAGCAATCGGCAAAGTTGCGACCGGCCGTCGGCCGTATGCCGTCGCACTGGCGCGGGGCCGCGGCTTCGTGACGGATCAATACGGCGGCTCCGTCAGTGTGTTCGACCTCGCCACGCTCCGGCCGATCAAGGCCATAAACGCGTGCGATCACCCAGAAGGCATTCAAGCTGATGGCGCGGCGGAGAACGTCTACGTTGCCTGCTGGGGCGACGATTTCCTGCTCCGCGTTAACGCCGATACACTCGCGGTCACCAGCAAGGCCGTGGTTGGTAACGGGCCGCGCTCCTTCGGTAAATTCTTGCGCTAGCTGCTCAGGTTACCGGCTTTTAAGTTCCGCTGCCGCTAATCCTTCGGCATTCTTAGAAAAAATCCGATGATGGTGAGCCGTGGCGCTCTGAACAACCAGCATACCATCTGGTCAAGGTGCTTCGGCCTCGCTAAATAGCCGGGAAAAGTAATCACTTCAACGATCTGGAGGATCGCGCCTGATGTCCAAGTACACTATTCGGATCGCGGGCCTTCTGGCCGCCGCAACGATTTGCGCGAACGCCGCCAGTGCTGCCGCAGAAACCCCCAAGCCTACAGACATTCTCTTCGAGCAACCGCATATCGCCTCGATCGCGGCCGGCACCGAACTCGTCTACAAGTTCGTTCGTAAGCCATCCGACGAAAAGATCCTCGGCGCCGGCTTCACCGACAATATCGTGGTGAAGATCGAGAGCGACGGCGCACCCGGCAAAAAAAATGTGCTCATACAGATGTATTCGGGCGATCGAGCACGCGAGCCGCAGCGGATCACGGACATGGACGGAAATCCGATGCTGGTCGTTTACCTTGACGGAGCGGTTTCACATTTCCAGCAGCTTGCAGGTGGCAACTCTGCGTATCTGAAAGGTGTCTTCAGTAAGTACCTTGGTAACGGCGCCAAGATCGAACCAGTTACGATCACCTACAAGGGTCAGCAGGTCGACGGCTACCGGGTGACTGCGACACCCTACGCGAACGATCCCGCCCGCGCGAAGATGAATGGCTTCGAGGACGCGACTTTCACGATTTCGCTTTCCGCCAAAATACCAGGCTACTTTGCGCAGATGGTTTCCCAGTACACGAATACCGACAAGAAGAGTCCGACAGTTGAAGAGACGACGACGCTTGATGGCGTGGGAGATGTGAAATGAAATTCGTTATGACGCGCCAAGCCGTTTGGGCATTGTCCGCGGCATTCGCTCTTACCCTATCGGCTGCTTCAGCAGCGCGCGTTTTTGCAGAGGAATTGCCGCCGAACGACTATCCGACGGTGGCGCGTGCCGACTACGTTTTTGCCTGTATGGAAGTCAACGGCCGAACGCGCGAAATTCTCGAAAAGTGCTCGTGCTCGATCGATCAGATCGCGGCAATCCTGCCGTGGGACGAATACGAACAGGCCGAGACGCTTATGTCCGTCGGACTGCGTGGCGGCGAGAACGTCGCGTGGACGAAGACGCCAGCGATGCAGGAGAAGGTCAAAAATTTGAAGCGGGCGCAAGTCGAGGGTGAGTTGCGCTGCTTTTGATATTTGGCATGGGCCAAGCGATCAATCAGACTTGAACGAGGGCGTAGCGAGCGCCCTTTTTCATTCCCATTCGAGTTCGGTGAATGCGGCCGTAACGTTCATGGCGTGATGCTCTTCGAAGAGTTCCCACTTTCCCCTTTCTGATTGACCTGCCGTCGCAACGGCCTGCTCGATCGTCTTGCCGTCCTTGATCATGGCTCTAACATCGCGCGCAAGCGTATCGAGGTAACGCTGCTCCGGATCGATCGCATCCGGCCACGTCATCGTTTTGGGGCCATGTCCCGGTACGGCCCGGGCCGCCGCTTCCTGCTTCAGAACGGGAATGAGTTTGAGCCAGCCGACGATCGACCCGTCCAACGTCGGGACGTGAACCGAAAACAAAAGATCGCCGAGAAACAGCGTTCCCGTCGCGCTATCGGAGATCGTTAAATCATTGTCGGTATGCGCCGTGGGCCGCGCGCGGAGTGTTAGTACGCGCCCTCCGAGATCGAGCTCGAGAACATCCGTGACGGTTCGCGTCGGCAGAACGATCTTCGTGCCGGCGAATGCCTTCTCTCCGACACGATCACGGGTGTTTCGCAAGTAGCTTTGGGCGCGGGCGGAGAGAGCCGCAGGTAGTTTATGATGGCCGACAAATTCGGTTCCCGAGCCCTGGAAAGCAGCGTTTCCAAGCACATGGTCAGGGTGCATGTGAGTGTTGATGACATAGCGGATCGGCTTGTCGGTGATCTGGGTGATTGCAGCGTGCAGGGCCTTGCCGAGCGCGTACGTGCCGCTGGTATCGATGAGGGCGACCGCAGAACTTCCGACAATACAGCAAGCATTTGAAATGTCACCGAGATTATCCGAATTAACTAGCGCGTACTTGCCCGTATGGACAAAAATTCCGGTCGTGATCTCGACGAAGCCGATGCGTTCGGCTGTTCCGCGCGAAATATGGGGAAGAAGCGGTAAAAGGGCCGTAGCGGCGGTCCCGCGCAGAAAATCCTTGCGCGAGGGGTTACTGGCTTTTCGGGGGGTTTTGGTCATGTGTCATGCGTACTTACTGCGCGTGAACGGAAACATACGGCAGAGAACGCTTTTTTAAGCGTGAGTCATCACGAACTCGCGATAAGGCGTGATCACAGCGGCGATTTTTGGCTTCGCGGCAACAACTATACGTGCGCCGCACCATTTTTGCTGCAATGCAAAATACGCCTATATAACATGGGTATTTTTGCGTCAGAATTGTTGTCCTAATTTGCCGCAGAGGAATGATCGTCGCACTTCGTGTTGCGGATTAAAAAAAAAAGTGTCTACATGCCCCCCGTTCACGAGGACTACCGAGTTCTACACGGTTTCGTGAAGATACCCTCCATCGGCCAGGTAAAGACGGGAAAAAATCCCGCGATTCCAAGGGTCGGCGACAGGGTAATCGGCCAGTCCTCGGGATCGACTTGCAAGCGTGGCAAGACTTTTCTCAAAATGGAGGAAGCGCAATGCGCAAAAGTGCATTCGCATGCGGTTTGCTAGCAACCGTCGCGTTCTCGGCGCCCGTCTGGGCGAACGATGACGTGATTAAGCTGTCTAGCGATCCGAATAACTGGGCGCAACAGTCCGGTGACTATGCCGGCACCCGGTATTCGGCACTTGACCAGATCACCAAAGATAACGTCGGCCAGCTGAAAGTGGCTTGGACGTTCTCGACGGGCGTTCTTCGTGGTCACGAAGGCGGTCCGCTGGTGATCGGGGATACGATGTATCTCCACTCGGCGTTCCCGAACATCGTGTTCGCTTTGAACCTCGCCGACGAGCAGAAGATCATCTGGAAGTACACGCCGAAGCAGGATCCGTCGGTTATTCCTGTCATGTGCTGCGACACGGTTAACCGCGGCGTTCAGTTCGCCGAAGGCAAGATCTTCCTGCATCAGGCCGATACGGCTCTCGTCGCCCTCGACGCAAAGACGGGTAAGGAACTTTGGAAGGTCGTCGACGGCGATCCGAAGAAGGGCGAAACCGGCACAGGCGCTCCGCTTGTCGTGAAGGATAAGGTCATCATCGGTATTTCGGGCGCCGAGTTCGGCGTTCGCTGCCACGTGACGGCTTACGATATCAACAGCGGCAAGAAGGTCTGGCGCGCCTACTCGATGGGCCCGGATTCAGACATCCTGGTCGATCCTGAGAAGACGATCTCGCTCGGCAAGCCTGTCGGCAAGAACTCTTCGCTGAAGACCTGGAACGGCGATCAGTGGAAGATCGGCGGCGGTTCGACTTGGGGCTATATGGCCTACGATCCGGACCTCAACCTATTCTACTACGGAACGGGCAACCCCTCGACCTGGAACCCCGCTCAGCGTGCGGGACCGGATGGCAAGCCGATCGACCAGAAGTGGTCGATGACGATGTTTGCTCGTGATCCCGACAACGGTATCGCGAAGTGGGCCTACCAGATGACCCCGTTCGACGAGTGGGACTATGACGGCATCAACGAGCCGATCCTAGCCGAACTCGACTTCGGCGGCACGAAGCGCAAGACGGCCACTCATTTCGACCGTAACGGCTTCGGCTACACCTGGGATCGTGCGACTGGCGAACTCCTTGTTGCCCAGAAGTATGACCCTGCGGTCAACTGGTCGACGGGCGTTGACATGGACAAGAGCAGCCCGACGTACGGCCGCCCTGCGGTTGTGAAGAAGTACTCGACCTTCGCAGGCGGTGCGGACCACAACACGAAGGGCATCTGCCCGGCAGCTCTCGGCACGAAGGACGAACAGCCCGCTGCATTTTCGAAGCTGAACAGTTTGTTCTACGTTCCGACGAACCACGTGTGCATGGACTACGAGCCATTTAAGGTTTCGTATACGGCTGGTCAGCCTTACGTTGGCGCCACGCTTTCCATGTTCCCGGCTCCGGACAGCCACGGCGGTATGGGCAACTTCATCGCCTGGGACGGCGTTGCAGGCAAGATCGTTTGGTCGAAGCCTGAGCAGTTCTCGGTCTGGTCTGGTGCTCTGGCGACAGCTGGCGGCGTTGCCTTCTACGGCACGCTCGAAGGCTACTTCAAAGCCGTCGATCAGAAGGATGGCAAGGAGCTGTTCAAGTTCAAGACGCCGTCGGGCATCATCGGCAACGCAATGACTTACTCGCATGGTGGTAAGCAGTACGTTGCGATCTTGTCGGGCGTTGGTGGCTGGGCCGGTATCGGTCTTGCTGCTGGCCTGACGAACCCGACCGATGGTCTGGGTGCTGTCGGTGGCTACGCTGGCCTCAAAGAGTACACCAACCTTGGTGGCTCGCTGACAGTGTTCGCGCTGCCATAGGTGAAAGCTACAAATCCGGGCCGGCGCAGGGCAACCTGCGCCGGCTCTTTTGCGAGATCATGATCGCGGCTTAAGAGAGAGACCCTGCGGCTTTGCCAGGCAAGCTCGATCAATCGGAAAGCGCGATGTTATCTAGAATTTCATGCGCTCGAGGGCCGTCTAGGCAAGCTAGACTTTAGTCGAGTTCTGCGTGTCCCAGCTTGTGTCTTGACCGAGCGAAAGTGTACCTCTAGGGCCTAAAGCGCGATATCCGCGGATGCAATCCCAACAGCTTTTAGAAAACTCGGTAAGAGGAAGAGGAAACTCGTGAACAAGTGCAAGGTACTAGCGGTGGCAGTGCTAACCTGCACCGCTGTAGGCTTGACGGCCTGCGAGAAGAAGACAGAAGAAAAGTCGGCTACACCGCCTGCAGCGGAAACCACTCCGGCGCCGACAGCTGAGACGCCGGCCACGCCTCCGGCGCCTGCCGCCGAAACACCAGCTGCCACGCCCGCTCCGGCGGAAACGCCTGCTGCACCGGCGACGCCAACTCCTGAAGAGAAGAAGTCGGATGCTGCTCCGGCGCCTGCGCCGTCATCGGCCGAGACCGCAAAAACAGAAGAATCTTCACCGATGGCGCCAGCAACCCCGGCCGCTGAGGCCGACAAGCCCGCCCAGACGGCAGAGGCTACCGCTCCGGCAGCCGCGCCGGCTGCTACAGAGACGAAACCAGCCGACGCGAAACCGACAGAAGCGCCACCGGCCGATGCGAAACCTGCGGATGATGCCGCCGCGGCAGGCGACATCAAAGATCGTACGTCGCCTCCCGATCCGGTTTCAGAGTTTGCGAAAAGTCAGGGCTTCAAATTTACCGACGGTCGTTATCGGAACAAGGATGGCGACCCCCAACCCGTCGTGACGAAAGACTACATGGTCGATTGGGGAACTTGGAACGGTTTCCGGCGCTATCACGACGCCTGCCACGTCTGCCACGGCCCGAACGCGCTCGGCAGCACGTTTGCTCCGTCACTCGCCGACTCGTTGAAGACGATGGACTACGGTACGTTTGTCGCGACCGTATCGGGCGGGCGCACCGTCAATCGCGCGGGTACGACGTACGTGATGCCGTCCTTCGGCTCGGACCGCAACATCATGTGCTACATCGACGACATCTACACTTACATCAAGGCTCGCTCGACGGATGCCATGCCTGCGGGACGTCCGGCTGGACGCGAAGATGTTGCGCCTGAAACGCAAAAAGCAGCCAACGACTGCACCGGGTAAATACTGGGGACACCCAAATTCACCATATAGTGATTTGTCTGCGGCTCTCGGCGCGGCGCAGTACGCTCACCATCTAAATGGTAGAACCAACAGCGGGGGACGGTCGTAGTCACGACGTGCCCCGTTGCCGTTTGGAAATCTTAAGACGAACAAAAAAGGTTATCGCCGTGAGGAAACAAGCGTTCACAAGCCGATTCTCGACTGCGCCGGTTACGGCGTTGGCCATCGCCGGAATTTTTTCAGGAATGGCGCTAACGAGCCAACTCAGCGCGCAAGTCGTGCCGAGAGCTGACCTCGTCAATCGCAAGGAGCTTCGCGTCTGCGCCGATCCCGCAGACTTGCCGTTTTCAAATCAAAAGGGCGAGGGCTTTGAGAACAAGATAGCCGCGATCATTGGCGACGAGTTGAAGCTGCCGGTCGTGTACACTTGGTTTCCAAAGACGATGGGCTTTGTCCGCATGACGTTGGCGGCCAAGAAATGCGATCTCGTGGTCGGTTGGGGACAGGGCGATGATCTCGTGCTCAACACCAACGCCATCTACCGCTCCACGTCGGCACTCATCTATAAAAAAGGCACCGGCCTCGACGGTGTCGACACGCTCGCTGACCCGCGCCTTCAGGGTAAAAGGATCGGTGTGGTGCAGGGCTCAGCTGGCGGCAACTACGTCGCCAAGTATGGCCTGATGGGGAACATCAAAGGCTATCCGATGATGGTCGATCGTCGCTACTTCAACCCTACCGAAGAGATGATGAACGACATCCGCTCCGGCGAGATTGCTGCCGGCGTGCAATGGGGACCGATGGCTGCCTATTGGGCGGCACGCGATGGTGAAAAGCTTGTTGTGGTCCCGCTGCTGAAGGAACAAGGTGCGGGCAAACTGGCGTTTCGCATAACGATGGGCGTACGCCAAGGCGACGATGCCTGGAAGCGGCAGCTCAACGAGGTTATCCGCAAGCGTCAAGGCGACATCGACAAAGTTCTGCTGGACTACGGCGTGCCGATCCTCGTCGACGATGATACGTCGATGGAGATGATCACCAAGCCGCGAACGGCAGATGCCTCCGGCGCTAAACCTGCAGCGACGACGACTGCGGCGACGCCCGGCGCCGGAGCGCCATCAACAGCTCCCGCACCCTGATAGACGCAACAACCCGTGCCAGGCGCGCAATACCCTGGCACGTGTTGCGTTGTTCCGTTGGCATGGCGGGGAGGCTGTCGGGATGGGTCTTGCCTTTCGGAAGAGGCTGCATCAATTCGCGAGGGCCACGGCGATAGCCTTGGTGCTCGCGTGTCCGGCGACAGCAGCGCTGTTCGCGCGCAGCTTGATAGCGCAAGCACGCGCCGCCGATGTTTCTGGGCAGCCCGAAGCCGATCCAGTTCCCGAACCCAAGGACTACAGGACCGACGATTATCGTAAGCCCGTACCGCAGACGCTTCATGGCGCGAAGGTTGTCTCGAGCGGCGAGGCGATGAAGATCTGGTCGGCCAAGACAGGCGTGTTCGTCGACGTCTATCCGCATGCGCCGAAGCCAGACAATTTGCCTGCTGATACGCTGTGGCGAGAGACGACGCATCAGTCGATCGAAAATGCCGTATGGCTGCCGAACGTCGGCTACGGCGTGCTATCGGCTGCAACGGACGCTTATTTCAGACGCTACCTCGAAACTCTGACAAACCACGATAAGGCAAAGCCACTCGTCTTCTTTTGTCTCAGGAACTGCTGGATGAGCTGGAACGCGGCCAAGCGGGCATTGAGCTACGGTTACCAAAACGTCGATTGGTATCGCGACGGCACCGATGGCTGGCAGGAGGCCGGTGGTCTCGTCGAGGAGGTGCGTCCGCTGCCCTGACCGATTGCCGCGCTCGGAGGAATTTTGCAGGACCGGTAAAGCTTAGAAGCCTGTCAGCGGCTGGATGAAGCGGGCAATTCGGCTTTTGAAGCGCAGCTTCCCCTCCGTCGCAACAAGGCAGATGCAACCTTGCTCAGCATCGGCGATCGGTGCGTGTTCGATCTCTTCACTGACATCCGCCACGTCTCCAGCCGCGTACTGTCCGCTCTCATCGCGAAACGAACCTCGGAGCACCAGCGTCAATTCCGAGCCGCTATGACTGTGCTTTGGCAACGACAGCCCAGCAGCAACTTTGATCAGTCGCAGCGAGCTCGAACACTCATGCGAAAGTGCGATCTGGTACAGCCAAACTCCGCGGCCGGCGCGCTTCCACGGCACTCGATCCAACGAGGTTCCCAAAGCTCTTACGAGAGGCGCCGGCACGTCGCCGTCGGATCGCGGTTGCCGTTCGTCTCGCAGCCCAAGGTCACGCATCGACGTGACCTGTACCTCGCATGCGACGGCAGTCGGCGCGATCGCCTCGAACAGCACTGTTCCGATCCGCTCCATTACGGCAAGCTCTTTGCGGCAGCTCGGGCACATCGCGATGTGACTTGCCATCACGGCGGCAAAAGCTTCGGGCATGCTGCCGGCGGAGCAACTCATCAGGTTCTCAGGGGCGGGATGGTGCGTGATGCTCATCTACTTCAAGTCCTCGACGGCATCGCGGATCCTTAAATACGCGAGCCGCATGCGCGATTTGACGGTGCCGAGCGGCAATCGAAGACGATCGGCAATTTCGCTGTGCGAGAGGCCATCCACGTAAGACAGAACGACAACCTCGTGCTGATCGGGCGGCAATCCGGCAAGCGCCTGCTGTACCCGCACCCGGCGTTCCTCTTCTGCCAGTGCCTCGTCGGGATTTGCGTCGTGACTAACTTCCTGATCGTAGCCCTCAGGCAGTGCGACCCATGTCATCTCTTTACGGAGCTTGTCGATCCTCAGATTGCGAGCGATCGTAAAAATCCACGTCGTCGCGCTGCCTTTTTCGCCAGAATAAAGAGCCGCCTTGCGCCAAACGGTCAGCAGCGTTTCCTGGGCGAGTTCCTCCGCCGTATGGGCATCGGCGCCCTGGCGCATCATGTAGGACTTTATGCGGGGTGCGTAGGCTTCAAAGAGTTTGCGAAAGGCCTCGACATCCGCGCCTTCAGCGATGCGCTGCAGAATATCGGTCATCGACATCGGGTAACGGCGGTTCCATGCCCGGCTTTTAGGCCGGCGATTGTCAGGAGACCTTGATAGCCGAACCTCCTCTGAACCGCCACACCTACGCGTGTATCGGGGTGGCGGATCGTTCCATTGGTGGCTTAATGTAGAGTAATTGCGGCCCATGACAAAAAGGGGGACTGAGTGACTCTCAACGAATTGGCCATACTTCTGGCGGCCCTGGCGCTGGCAGGGCCGCTGGCGCGCTGGCTCGGGATAGCCCCCGTTCTCGGCTACCTGGTAGCCGGCGTGTTGCTTGGACCCTTTGGCGTCGGAGCCCTGTTCTCCGAGCACGATGCCGAGCAGGTTCTGCATTTCGCCGAGTTCGGTGTCGTCCTGTTGCTTTTTTTGATCGGACTTCGAGCTCCGGCCGAAACGGCTGTGGGCAATGCGCCAGGCTATCTTCGGGCTCGGCACCGCGCAGTTTGTTTTGACGTCCGTGGCGCTGAGCTTCATCGCGCTTGTATTCTTCGGGACCCGCTGGCAGCCGTCCCTGTTCGCGGGGGCGGCTCTCGCGTTGTCGTCGACGGCGTTCGCTTTGCAGGTGATGGAGGAAAACGGCGAACTCTCGACACGCCACGGCCGGCTCGGTTTCGCCGTGCTGCTGTTCCAGGATCTGGCCGCCATACCTCTCATTGCTCTTGCGCCGTACTTCGCCGTTTCGGCTGCTGCCGCCGCTCCGAAGATCGATTATTTTGCGCTCGCAAGGGGCCTCGGAACCATCGTGGTTGTCGTAGTTGTCGGACGTTATGTGCTCGATGGTCTGCTTCGGCTCGTGGCATTGTCGCGAGTCAAGGAGGCCATGACGGCGGCGGCGCTTCTGACGGTCGTCGGCGTCACACTCATCATGGAAACCGTTGGCTTATCGGCCGGCCTCGGCGCTTTCATTGCCGGCGCGCTGCTTGCCGAAAGCAGCTATCGCCACGAACTCCAGGCCGATATCGCGCCGTTCGAAGGTTTGCTGCTCGGTATCTTCTTCACCGCAATCGGCATGTCGCTGAATCTCGGGCTGCTGATCTCTGAACCACAGCTCATCGTTACGCTGACGATCTTGCTTATAGCCATCAAGTCGCTGGTTCTGTTCCTGCTCGGCCGCTGGCAGGGGCTCGAACCGGGGCCATCTCGACGTCTGGCGTTCGCGCTGTCGCAAGGCGGAGAATTCGCATTCGTGTTGCTGTCGGTCGGGCGTGCTGCGGGCGTGCTGGGCAGCCAGCCTTCTGAAATACTCGCGGTCGTCGTAACGCTATCAATGGCAATGACGCCGCTGCTTCTGTCGCTGGACCGTTTTCTTTCGAGAAGGGCGACGGCGCCGATACGCGCCTTTGATGACCTGCCCGACGCCGACGGGCATGTCGTGATCGCCGGTTTCGGCCGTTTCGGCCAGATCACTGCTCGCGTGCTTCGTGCCAAGGGCGTACCGTTCACGGCGCTCGACATCAGCGCCGAGCAGGTGGAATTCGTCAAACGGTTCGGCAGCAAGGCGTTCTTCGGAGATGCGAGCCGCCCGGAAGTGCTCGAAGCCGCGCAAACCGACAAGGCTCGTGCCTTCGTTCTGGCGATCGACGATGTCGAAGCAGCAATGCGCGCGGCGGAGATCGTCAAGACACGCTATCCGCATGTGCCGATTTACGCGCGCGCCCGCGATCGCGCCCACGCGCATCGGCTGCTCGATCTTAGTGTTGCGGCCTTGCGGCGCGAGACATTTCTGGCGTCCCTCGATTTGACGCGCGAGCTGCTGAAGGGCCTCGGCTACTCCGACCGCATCGCCAACCGCACCGTGAATACCTTCAGGGCGCACGACGAACGCCGATTGATAGAGGACTACAAACTCGCCTCGGACGTCGAGAAGCTCCAGGAACGGGCCCGCAGTGCGAACGCGATGCTCGAAAAACTCTTCCGCGAGGACGAAATCGAAGAAGCGAAGCTGGCTCAGAGCGAAAGCGGCCAGCGGGAGGCGAAGCCGCAGCGTGAACCCAGGGTCAAAGTCTGAAGCGGTTTAGCGTGACACATGGTCCCCAAACCACCAGAAGCGGAAATGCGAGCCTTTTGGCGTGCAAGAATGCCCTGGGCGCGGTAGACGACGTTTCAATCCCCCGGTAAATGTCCGCTCGACCTTAACGAGCGGGGGCCTCGAGGCGCCCATCAACCCGGACCGACGCGACAATGAGTAAAGTCCAGACCCAGGCCGTAACGTCGCCGCAGGCGAGCACGACCGAGATGGCCAATGCCATCCGGGCGCTCGCGATGGACGCCGTTCAGGCGGCAAATTCCGGTCATCCGGGTATGCCGATGGGCATGGCGGACGTCGCAACCGTGCTGTTCAACGATGCGCTGAAATTCGATTCCAAGGCTCCCGAGTGGCCAAACCGCGACCGCTTCGTCCTGTCGGCCGGTCATGGATCGATGCTGCTCTACGCGTTGCTCTATCTCACCGGCTATCCCGGCATGACGATCGAGGATTTGAAGAATTTTCGTCAGCTCGGCTCCAAGACCGCAGGTCATCCCGAATACGGTCACGCACCGGGCATCGAGACGACGACCGGGCCACTCGGGCAGGGCCTAGCGAACGCCGTTGGCATGGCGCTTTCGGAACAACTGCTGGCGGCCCGCATCGGTGCCGATCTCATCGATTACCACACCTACGTCATCGCCGGTGATGGCTGCCTGATGGAGGGCATCAGCCAGGAGGCCATCTCGCTCGCCGGTCATCTGAAACTCGGCAAGCTGATCGTGCTGTGGGACGACAATTCGATTTCGATCGACGGAGCAACGAGCCTCTCGGTCTCGGACAATGAGCTGAAACGCTTCGAAGCTTCAGGTTGGAACACGGCCCGCGTCGATGGCCACAATACTGTCGCCGTCGCCGCGGCGATCGACAAGGCAAAGAACGATTCCTCGCGGCCTTGGCTGATCGCCTGCAAGACAACGATCGGCTTCGGTGCTCCGACGAAGGCTGGCAAAGCCTCCGCGCATGGCGAACCGCTCGGTACGGAGGAAATCAAAGGTGCGCGCGAAAAGCTCGGCTGGCCTTACCCGCCCTTCGAAATTCCGGATCACATTCTTTCGGCCTGGCGCCAAGTCGGGGCCCGCGGAGCCAAAGCCAATGCCGAGTGGATGAAGCGGGCGGCTGCCGCAAGTCCTGAAGCAAAAGCTCTGATAAACGGCCGCGACACCTCTAGTGCCGTCGCCGCTGCAATCGCTGATGCGAAAAGCGCCTTTGTTTCCGACACGGCCAAGCGGGCGACGCGCGTCTGGTCGCAAATGACACTCGAACGGCTGGTTCCGGCGCTTCCCGAACTGATCGGCGGATCTGCCGATCTGACAGGATCGAACGGTACCAAGACGAAGCATCATACGTCGATCGCGCCTGGGAATTTCGCTGGCAATTATGTGCACTATGGTGTGCGCGAGCACGGCATGGCGGCGGCGATGAACGGCCTTGCTCTCTCCGGTTCGTTCATTCCGTATGGCGGCACTTTTCTCGTTTTCACCGACTACTGCCGGCCCGCGATCCGGCTGTCGGCGCTGATGCGGCAGCGTGTCATCTACGTGATGACGCATGACTCGATTGGCCTCGGCGAAGATGGACCGACGCATCAGCCCGTCGAGCATCTGAGCGCGCTTCGTGCGATACCGAAACTTAATGTCTTCCGGCCCGCAGACGGCGTCGAAACGGCGGAGTGCTGGGAACTCGCGCTTGCCGCGAAGCAGACGCCCTCGATCATGGCCCTGTCGCGGCAGGCTGTTCCGAACTTGCGCAGCAACAGTGTCGAGAACCTTTCAGCCAAAGGCGGATACGTCCTGAGATTGCCCGAAGGCAAGCGCGACGTGACCCTGCTTGCAACCGGCACCGAAGTCGGCGTCGCGGTCGACGCCGCAAATCTTTTGGCGAAAGAGGGGATCGCGGCCGCCGTCGTGTCGATACCGTCATTCGAGCTCTTCCGGGCACAGACCCAGGACTATCAGCACGAAGTGCTCGGTCACGCGCCGCGCGTTGCCGTTGAAGCCGCCGTCGCGCAGTCGTGGCATGAGTGGTTGAGGAAGTCTGATCGGTTCGTCGGAATGTCGGGTTTTGGCGCCTCCGCGCCGGCGCCAAAGCTTTTCGAAGCGTTCGGGATCACGGCGACGCATGTAGCGGAGTCCGCGCGACAGGCTATCAAATCCGCATTGTAAGGCTGCACGTAACGGCGGCGACAATCGCAACGTACTGGTCATCGAAATGAATCTCGACAAGCTGAAGACGACGGACGGTGTTGACGTCAGAGGAAAGCGCGTGATTGTCCGTGCTGATCTCAACGTGCCGGTCAAGGACGGTAAGGTCACGGACGCGACACGGATCGAGCGCGTCCTGCCCGGCCTCAAGGCGCTCGCCGACCGCGGCGCCAAGGTCATCGTCGTCTCGCACTTCGGCAGGCCGAAAGGCGCCCCACAAGCCGATCTCTCTTTGAAACCCGTTGCCGAGGCGCTGCAGGGGCTTCTTGGCCGTCCCGTCGCGTTCGGCGCCGATTGCGTCGGCGAGAAAGCCGCGACGACCGTCGGATCGCTCAACAATGGCGATATTGCCGTGCTCGAAAATCTCCGCTTCCACAACGGCGAAGAGAAGAACGATCCGACGTTCGCAGCCGAGCTTGCCGGGCTCGGCGACATTTTTGTCGGCGACACGTTTTCTTGCGCGCATCGCGCTCACGCCTCGACTGAGGGGCTGACGCATCATCTGCCGTCTTATGCCGGCCCTCTGCTGATGGAAGAAATCAACGCACTGAGGACGGCGCTCGAAAAACCGCAGCGTCCGACCGCGGCCGTCGTCGGCGGCGCCAAGGTCTCGACAAAAATCCCGGTGCTGACAAACCTCGTCGCCAAGGTCGACACGTTGATCATCGGTGGCGGCATGGCCAACACGTTCCTGCAGGCAATGGGCACGATGATCGGAAAGTCGCTTGCCGAGACCAATTTTCACGGCGTCGCGCGCGACATCGTGACGGAGGCCAAGCAGAAGGGTTGTGAGATTATTCTTCCCGTCGATGCCGTCACCGCACGCGAGTTCAAAGAAGGTGCAGCGAGCCAAGTGGTCGACATCGCCAACGTTCCGTCCGATGCGATGATCCTCGATGTCGGACCGCGATCGGTCGCCCGTGTCGCTCAAGTGCTTGAAGATTCGAAAACGCTTCTGTGGAACGGCCCGATGGGCGCCTTTGAGATTGCAGCTTTCGGCGAAGGTACCTTCGCGTTGGCGCGCGCCGCGGCGGCTTTGACGAAGGCGGGCAAGCTCACGTCCGTGGCTGGTGGCGGCGACACTGTCGCGGCCTTGAACGCGGCAGGCGTAACGGACGACTTTACTTATGTCTCGACAGCCGGCGGCGCGTTCCTTGAATGGCTCGAGGGGCGCGAGTTGCCGGGCATCGCCGCTTTGGCGCGCTGAAATAGCGGGCATCGAGGGGCTCGCGGGAGTTATCGCAATTCATGCTGGCAGATGCTCATATCTACGTCGGCGTCGCACTCGCCGGGCTCGCTAGCTTCCTGTCGCCTTGCGTGCTGCCGTTGGTGCCACCCTACCTCGGCTATATAGGCGGTACGACCCTCGACCAGCTGACGGGAGAGGATGCCCTCGACCGGCGCGTCTGGGTTCGCGTCGTGGTGTCTGCGGTCTTCTTCGTGCTGGGCTTCACCACTGTCTTCGTCAGCCTAGGCGCCGGCGCCAGCACGATTGGGCAACTGATGCTCACCTATCGTGCCCTTCTAGGCACCATAGCCGGTATCGTCATCACCCTCTTCGGTTTGCACTTTCTCGGCATTTTGCGCATTCCGGTCCTCTATAATGAGAAGCGCTATTCGACGGCGGCAACCGAAGCGAGCTTCGCCGGCGCCTACGTCATGGGCCTCGCATTCGCTTTCGGCTGGACGCCGTGCATCGGTCCGGTGCTGGCGACGGTTTTAACGCTCGCGGCAAGCGAGACGAGCCTTTGGACCGGTGTGAGACTGCTCTTTGTCTACTCGCTCGGCCTCGGCATCCCATTTATTCTCGCCGCAATCGCGATCCGGCCGTTCCTGGGTTTCATGAAGCGTTTCAAGCGGCATTTTGTGACGCTCGAGAAGGTCATGGGACTTCTTCTCATTGTCACCGGGTTGTTGTTCGTGTTCGGCGCGCAAAACTGGTTCAGCCAGTGGATGATCGAGAATTTTCCGAGCCTGGGACAGATCGAGTCCTCAATCACGCCCGCTAACCTCGGGACCGAGATATTGAAGCGAGGAACTCCCTAGCCGAGACAGTCGCCGGATACATTGTATGGCAAAGTATGGCAAACGAAACGCCACCCATAGCGCTGACCATCGCCGGTTCCGACCCATCTGGCGGCGCCGGAATTCAGGCCGATCTCAAGACATTTTCGGCGCTTGGCGTTTACGGTGCGGCGGTCATCACTGCTTTAACGGCACAGAACACCACAGGTGTCTCCGGCGTCCTCGCGATACCGGCTGATTTCATTGCCGCTCAGTTTCGCTCGGTTGTTTCGGACCTTACCGTCGCCGCCATAAAAACCGGGATGCTCGGCGATGCCGAGACCGTCGAGATCGTAGCGCGCCTTCTTTCAGAAGTTCCGGGCCTAGCCCTGGTCGTCGATCCGGTGATGGTCGCAACGAGCGGCGACGTCCTGCTCGCTCCGGAGGCCATCGATGTCGTGCGCCGCATGCTCATTCCATGCGCGGCACTTATCACTCCGAACGTCCCGGAAGCGGCCAAGCTGCTCGATAGGCCGCAGGCAGAGTCGGAAGCCGACATGCAGGCGCAAACCGAAGCCATGATGAAATTCGGCTGTGGCGCCGTCCTTCTGAAAGGCGGCCACGCAAGCGGTTCGGCGGCCGTCGATATCTTCTTCGATGGCACGACGCACCACGTCTTACGCCGGCCGCGCATTGAAACGCTCAACACGCACGGCACCGGCTGCACGCTGTCGGCTGCGATCGCGGCTTACCTGGCGAAGGGGCGATCAATGAAGGAGTCCGTCGATGCCGCCAAGCTGTTCGTCTGGAACGCCCTGACATCCGGCGCAGCGCACACTATCGGCAGCGGCAATGGTCCCGTCGATCATCTCTTCGAACTGCGAGGGCCACGGCACGATCTCTGACGCGCCGTTCTACGTTCCATGGCAACGCGTGTTGCGTGGGTGCACTCACAGCCGACTCGCATGCGCATTCGCGGCATCAAGACTTGCATCGAGAAGCGCACTTTGGCAGCTTGCGCCCGGCTTCGGCTCCAATGCCGATGAAGCACTCCGGGGGGAGCGCCAAGCTTGCTTCGAGGACTCGAACTTGAGCTTGGCAAGAACCGGTCCGCTTCGGCGGACCGGTTTTTTGTTGCCGAAGTGGCACACACGGCGCGTTTCCAACCACTTCGCGGGAAAGTTGTCCCAAGTTCGGTTGAGCGGTGCGCATCCCTGCACCTAATGTGGCAGGATATTGATTTGGGGCGTCCATGAAATGGCGTTCGGGGGGCGAGGGTTCAATGCAGGGTGCTACGAGGATTAAGAACTCACTAAACCTCGCTTGTGCGACAGGCGTTTCGCTTATTGCTGCAACGGGCGTTGCGTATGCCGGTGGTTTTCTCATCAACGAGCAATCCACCGTATTTATGGGCTCGGCATCGGCTGGTGCCGCCGCAGGCGGCAGCCTCGGCTCTATGTATTGGAACCCGGCGGCGACGGCGCAGTTGCCCGGTTTGAATACGGAATCTTCCTATACTCTGGTGCTCCCTCAAGCCACGGCAACAGTCACCGGCATAACAACTCCAGGGGTCTTCACACCAATTCCGCCGGGTACTCCCGGTAGCAGCAGCGGCAATGTCGGGATCGATGCGGTATTCGGCGCCAGCTACGGGGCCTATCAGGTTTCAAAGGACCTTTGGCTTGGCATGGCGATCAACTCGCCGTTCGGACTTGCGACCAAGCCAGAGAATACATCCTACTTCGGGTCCATTCTTGGCCTGACATCAAAAATTGTCACGATCGACGCAAATCCTACGTTCGCCTACAAAGTTGCGCCGGGCGTGACGATCGGCGCCGGTGTTCAGATCATGTGGGCTCAGGGCAAATTACAATTTGACGAAACCGGAGCCGGGGCCGTTGGTCAATTCCTGGGTACTGACTGGGCTTTCGGTGCCACAGTTGGTATCATGATTGAGCCTGCGACAGGTACCACCATCGGACTTGGTTACCGTTCGCGTTTAAATCTTGATCTGAATGGGAACTTCAGGCAGCCTTTCTTGGCACCATCCCCTCCGTTTCCTACACCCGGCTCGCACAACGGGACCGGCTCAATTAATCTTCCGGATCTCGTAACGCTCAGCCTAAGGCAGGAGATTTCTCCTGAGATGCGGTTGCTTGGCACCGTCGAATGGACGAACTGGAGCCGGTTCGAGAGCCTGGATTTGGTAACCAACGGCGCTGGCAGCATCAGCGTGCCGGCAAACTGGAGCGATGGCTGGTTCTTTTCTGTCGGCGGAGAGTATGATTATTCGCCTGTCCTGACGCTGCGCAGTGGCGTTGCTTACGAGCTTTCGCCGGAAGATGATCCAACGAAGCGCTTCACTATAATACCGGATAACAACCGCGTTTGGCTCAATTTCGGAGCTAGCTACAAGTTGCCCGATAATTTGTTTCCTTGGAGTCAGTCGACGACGATCGACATCGCCTACGCCCACGTATTTGTTCAAGACGGGGCATTTGACCGTCCGGCGGTTGTCAACCCGGCCGTCACAGTGTCGGGTAAAATTGACGCCTCCGCCGATCTAATTTCGGTCGGTATGCGCACACGCTGGTAACTATCCGGGCAAGCTCAACAAAAAAGCCGGGCATTCGAGCCCGGCTTTTTTGTCGACTGCAATGGCGAGGACTCGCAACAGCCCTAACAGTCGACCTGTAGCTCATGCAATACGCTCTCGAGTATAGCCTCGAGCTTGGCCGCCGCCGTCTCGAGCGCGTTTGCTGCCGCAACGGCGCGGTGCGACTGCGCCGCTTGCGATTGGCTCATCGCATAGAGCCTGCCGGCGTTGCGGGCGATCTGCTCGCAGCCTTTCGGATCAAACGGGTTCGCCTGTAGCGACCACGCGATATCGTGGATGTCCTCTGCCGCTTTCAAGATTGCGTGCGTCGGCAGAATACTTTCGTCGACCGTCGGCCGCGCGATCAATCCGGCGCGCGTTTCGGCAAGCTGTGCCTTGACGGCCTCGATCTCGCCCTTGAGCTGGCCAAGGAGAGCCGGCGGCTCGCGCAGCGACGCCTGCAGCCGCCTGATCGCATCTTCGAGAAGTGCGCTGTCGAGGCGACGGGCGCGGCGGCCATGCTCGGCAAGAAACCATCGTCCGCGGACCGTCTCGAGCAGCGTGGCCGCGATGGCGCGATACTCGGTCTCGGTGTCCACCGCGATTGCAGGTGAGTAGGGCTGCATAGTCGGATTGTGCTCCGCAAAATGGAACTCAATGGATAAGCGATTCGGCAAGATCGCAGACACAACCTCCGGACGAGCCGTACGCGTCGCCGGTCGTCGTATCAATTTCGCACCGGAGCTATAAAACGGTGCTCGGATTATTTCGTATTTAGGAGAATCCGGCAGCATGGCCGGCATGAAAAGCGACGACCGCGCCTTTGCCGTGCCGATTGCGCTGTTCTACGGCGCCCTATTTATCATCTTTGGCACGAACGTTCCGTTCATGCCGGTCTGGCTCGATTGGTGTGGTCTCACCGCCGCCGAAATCAGCGCGGTCATGGCAGCGCCCCTCTTTCTTCGTGTCTTCGTAACGCCGGTGGTAGCTGTGGCCGCCGATCGCGAAGGCGCGCATCGCATCTATCTGGTCGGGCTCGCGTGGCTCGGCCTTGCGTTCGTCCTGGCGCTCGCGCAGACGCGGTCGTTCTGGCCGATACTCTTGTTCGCCGTCCCGTTGATGGTCTGCTTTTCGACGCTCGTTCCGCTAATCGAGACGTTAGCCGTCCAAGGGATGCGGTTGCGTGGGCTCGACTACGGCCGCATGCGGCTATGGGGCTCGCTTTCCTTCGTTGCCGCGAGCTTTGTCGGTGGGATCGTCATCACGCAATTTGGCGGCGGCGCGGGCGTGTGGCTGGTGGCGGTCGGCTGCGGCGCCACGGTGATCGCCGCTCAGGCACTGCCGAAGCAGGAAAAGAGCGTACCTCGGACGGACGTCGCGGTACCGATCTGGAAGGCAGCGGAGCCTCGGGAACTCCTCGCGCAAAGAGAGTTCCAACTCTTCTTGATTGCAGCCGGGCTCGTGCAGGCGGCCCACGCCACGTTTCTAACGTTCGCAACATTGCTTTGGCAGAAGCAGGGGATTTCGGCGACGTGGAGCGGCGGGCTTTGGGCCATAGGCGTGGCAGCCGAGGTGCTGCTATTTTCCATTTCCGGCCGCGTCGTCGAAAAGTTCGGTGCTGTCCGGCTGATTGCGATTGGCGCGGCCGTATCGATCGTGCGCTGGGTCGCACTGGCGATGGAACCATCAGTTGCCGTGCTGGTGCCGCTGCAGGTGCTGCACGGCGTCACGTATGGCGCGTCGCACATCGGCGCCATTCATTTCATTCACGATGCCATCCCTCGCGATAAGTCCGGGAGTGCTCAGGCACTCTACGCGACCGTAGCGTCCGGCATTGCAATGGGATGCGCGACGCTGATTGCTGGCTGGGTCTACGCCGATGCCGGTTCGCTCTGCTATCTTGCGATGGCGGCGATCGCGGCGGTTTCACTGATGGCGGCTCTGCGCCTCGTCAAGACCTGGAACGGCGGCCCGCTCATTGCTGTGCCGGTCAGCTGAGCGCAGTCGTCATCCCCAAAGCTCGGGATCTGGAGGGGAGATGCAACCTGCCATGATGCGCAGCGCCGGGTCGCGATCGCGCGCCAGCAGCAGGGGACCGTCGAGGTCGATCCAATCGGCTTGCGATGCAAGCAGCATGGCGGGTGCAATGGCGAGCGACGTCGCGACCATCGAGCCGATCATCACCTTGAGGTGACGCTGACGCGCCTCGCGCACGAGAGCGATGGCACCCGTCAGGCCGCCGGCTTTGTCGAGCTTGACGTTTACGGCGTCGTAAAGACCAGTAAGTCCCGGCAGGTCGGCGACAGTATGGACGCTTTCGTCGGCGCAGACCGGCACCCCTCGATGGCAGCCTCGCAAGGCTTCATCGTCACCGGCCGGCAGCGGCTGCTCGATCATCTCGACACCGCATTCGGTCGCGACCGTCAGGAGGTCCTGCAGGTTATCCGGCCTCCACGACTCGTTGGCATCGACGATGAGCCGTGCATCGGGACGCGCCTGCCGGACCGCGCGCATACGCGCATCGTCGCCCGCGCCGCCGAGCTTCAGTTTCAACAGCGGCAAACCCTTCGCCTCGGCAGCCTTACTTGCCATCGCGTGAGGCGTATCGAGGCTCAACGTGAAAGCCGTTATCGCAGCAACGGGATCGGGCAGTCCCGCCAGCGCTGCAACGCGCACGCCGCTGCGCTTGCTCTCAATATCCCAAAGGGCGCAGTCGAGCGCGTTCAGCGCCGCACCGGGCTTCAAGGCTTTGGCGAGTTCCGAGCGCGTAGACACTCGCGGTGCCACGGTTCGAATTTGCTCGAGGACGCCGGCAACCGTTTCGCCGTAGCGATCATAGGGAACGGCCTCGCCGCGGCCTTCGAACGCGCCGTCGCGCACGACGGCGACGACGACGTGCGCCGACGTTTTCGATCCGCGCGAAATGGTGAACGCCTCTTTGAGCGGCCAGACTTCGCTTCGAACCTCGACGTCGAGAGCGGGCATGATCTGCGATCGAGATTGGTGAGTTACATCGATTGCAAAGCTAGCGAATTCGCCCGGCGGCGTGGGCGAGGAAGAGGTAGACGCGCCCGGTATCCGAGACGAGGTGGCCTTGGGCAGCGCGGCCGCTCGTGTCGCGCCCTTCGGCATCCTTGATGATACGCTCGAAGTCGTTGAGGTAGCGGAAAACCGACTGTTCGAGGTCGGCGTCCGTCCGGATGCGGGCTGCGATCTGGTCAAACAGCGTGCGGGCCTCGGGCGCGTAGACGCTGCGGACCAGCACGTTGCGCTGACCGGCCCGAATTCGGCTCCAGATCGCCGAAGCCGTCGCAGGATCGAGGGCGCGCGCGATCGTTGCGATGTCGAGCCGGACTGGCCCGCCGGCCGGCGGGCCTTCGCGCGCCGCGGCTTGCGCTTCATCTTCGTGAGAAGCCCGAGCCAACAGATCACCCAATGACCAGCCTTCACGGCTCTCCGTATGCGAGGCACGTTTGCCCCGGCTCGGTGAGCTCTCCTGCTGCGCCATGGCAGAGGTGAGTGAAGCCATCGGGCGGGGCCCACCGACTTCGGGCTTGACGATGTCGCGCGTGGCGTTGGCGCGTTTTGAGATCTGCGTCAGTTGCTCGATAGCGCGCAGCTGGTCCTGCAGCGCACGGCGCATCGTTTCCGCGGTCTCGCGTGCCGAAGCCGGAAGGTGGGACGCTTCCTCGCGAATGCGCGCTTGCTCGCGAGCGAGGGTGTTGGCCGCTTCGGCGGCGCGCATACGCGTCTCTTCGGAGGCGGTCGAAAGCCGGTTCGACATGGTTTCGAATTCGCGCGACAGCTCGCCTGAGACGCTATGGAAGCGGTTGCGCAAATCGGCGATGGCTCGATTGCTCTGCGCTTCGGTTTCGCTCTTGACCCGGTCAAGTTCTGCCATGAGCTCGCGAGAGCGGCTTTCTGCGCCGTCGCGAAGTTCGTCGGCGATGGCACGTGCCCTGTGCTCGATGTTGGTCAATGAGCCTTCGAGAGTGCTGGAATAACCGGCGAGCGTACGGCCGAACTCGTCGGCTTTTCCTGAGAAGCGGTCGAGGGTATTCGCCAACTCAGCATGACGCGACTGCAACGCTGAATCGATCCTGATGTTCGCAGTATCGAGGACATTCGCCGCTTTCAGGATCTGCTGGCCCTGATTTTCGAAGCGGTCGGTGACGCCGTGGATCTGCGAGAAGAGCGTTTCCGCAACGTTTTGCAGCACTCCCGACTGCTTCGCCAATCCATCGATGGCTTTCATCGTATGGCGCGTGATGTTCTCGCTGGTGTGGCGCACGGCGTTGATGCCGTTCATTACGGAGCCGTCGAGTTCCGCCGCTTGCTGTGAGATCGTCTCGCGGAACGTGTTGGCGTGCATTTCCAGCGCGTTGGTCAACAGCGACGCCTTTTCACTCACCGCAAGGTCGATCGCAGTGGTCGAGCGAAGAATTTGGTTGTCGAAGTGTTCGAGCCGCCGCTGGAAGGCGTCATCGAGCGATTTCGTGCGCTCGATGAGCTGAATATCGAGAGCCTGCGCGCGGTTGCCAAGCGTCGTGTCGAGGGCGCGCGCGTATTCTTCGAATACGGTCTGCAGGTTCTCGGTCCGATTGCCCAGCGTCGTGTCGAGCGTCTGCATGTAGCCGTCGAACGTCGACCGCATCTGCTCCGTCCGCGCCCCGAGCGCCGTTGAAAATGCCGTCGTGTAATCCTCAAGTACGCTCTGCAGCTGCTGCGTGCGCGAGCAGACAGCGCCTTCGAAGCGCCCGGTGGCGGTAGCCAGAGACCCTTCGAGGCTTGCTAGATTCTCGCCGGCGCCGGAGATGACGCCGGAGAGTGTAACCTGCTGCGTCGAGAGCTTCTCGATCAGCGCCGGAATTTCGGTGCCGAGCGTTTTCAGCGTATCGGTGACGCTTGTCGAGGTGTTGACCAGGGCATCGCGCTCGCCGCTCAGCTCTTTGATCAAATTGCGGATGCGCCGCTCGTTCTGCTCGTAGGAACTCTCGAGTTCGGCGACGTGGTTGTGGACGAGGGCTTCGAGTTCGCCGGCGCGGCCGAGGGCGCGCGACACGGCGTCATTCATGAACGACACTTGCCGGCGTACAGCCTGTCCGAGGCTGGCGATCGACTGTTCAGCGGTGCGATCCGGCTCGGCGAGCCGAATGGCAACTTCGCTCATCGTCGCCGATTTAAGCGCCAGCGACGCGACATGCCAGCTGAGCAAGGCGAGCAGCCAAATGATGCCGATCGGCGCCACGATCGCGGTGGCCGTGTAGAAGGCAGCCGGGTGCAGCAGCAGCGCTCCAAGGGACGCGCCAGCTTGCCAATCCGGCGCCAGCGTTAATGCGCCGAAGGCCAGGCCGACGGCGGCCCAAATGATGCTGCCGATCGTGGCCAGCCGGAATACCTTGGTCGAGGGTTTCTGCTCGAGCGCATAGATAAGGCCGCCGATACTTGGAACGTCATCGTTGGCTGCGATCTTGCCGCGCACCGGGCCAGCGGGTCTACGTCGGGCTACCCGGCGCGCCGGCGGTTCTTCAGGCGGCTTTTCAGGTGCGCTGACGCTCAGTTGCGGCTTTTCAGGTGCGCTGACGCTCAGCTGCGCCGGTTCGGAGCCGAGCAGCGGCGGAGGGGCCGAAGGAGGACGCACGTCGTCGTTCATGCCACCGAGCGTCGGCTCGACCGGCAGTTTCGCCGGCAGCCTGCCTGAAATCGCCATAAGTTTCGCAATCTGATCTTGCGACATCGGCGCAATGTCCCCCACTCGAACCCTGTATGCGAGACAAGCCCGTGCGCTTCAGGCCCCCAGGTTCTCGACCGCGAGACTATAGGAACTTTCAAGTCACAGCAAAATGGAAAGACGGTCCTCACGATAAGAAATGTGTATGGATGTGATGGAGTTAGCATGTCGCAGGGGCTATTGAGGCGGCATTGCGGCAAAGCGATGGTCGAGGCTGGGCGACGTGATCGGTGGACGGCAAGCCGAGGTTAAGCACCTGTTGACGTCCTCGGCTGAAAATACCCTGCGCGACTTCACCTTAAGTTATCGCGTTGTAGCAATAATCACGGAAACGGGCACTGCTGCATCGGTCGGCAATCGAACCTTTTGGTGGGGCATGCAAACGAGACCGGCCCAACGTGACGACCCGAAACCGATGGCCGGCGATCGCGACTTTGCGTCCGACCCGGTCGATGTGCAGCATTTGCGGCGCTACACCCTCGGCGATCAAAAGCTTGAAGGGGAAATTCTCCAACTATTCATGATCCAGCTCCCTCAGCTGGTTGCGGCATTGAGTACGGCACAGACGGAGCGCGATTGGCGAATGGCCGCTCACAGCCTTAAGGGGGCCGGCCGCGCAATCGGTGCCTGGCGGATCGCGCGCCTCGCCGAAGGCGCCGAAGGGCTGACCTTCGGTGGCGATTGTCAGGCCCGCAAGACCCTCGTGGCCGAGTTCGACGAAGCAGCCTCGGACGTCGGCCTGTACATTGAATTGGTACGGGGCTCGGGCTAATCGAAGCGTAGCGGCAGACGGACTCCTCTCAGCACCTCTTATTTGGGCCTCCGGGCCGCTAACCCTGCCGGCGTTCGGCTTGAAATGCGCGCGGTGTCCCTCTAAGTGTGCGCGCTATCTTCTCTGCCGCCGGGCGCACGATCCGGCCGAGCTCCTCGAAATCCCCATAGGACGCACATTCAGCTATGACGAAAATCACGTTCATTCAGCCCGAAGGCGAAAGCCAGACTGTGGAGGCTGAAAACGGACTAACGGTCATGGAGGCCGCCAAGCTTAACGACATTGCCGGTATAGAGGCGGAGTGCGGGGGTGCCTGTGCATGCGCCACGTGCCATGTCTATGTCGACGAGTTTTGGCGGGACAAAACGGGCAAGCCTTCCGAAATGGAAGAAGACATGCTCGACTTCGCCTTCGATGTCAGGGAAGGGAGCCGGCTTTCCTGCCAAATAAAAGTTTCGGACGCGATCGACGGCCTAGTCGTCCGCGTTCCAGCCAAGCAGTTCTGAAGACTACATACTTCGAGCGACCGAATGAACATCACGAACCTGCCGGCGCCAGACGCGCTAGAGACATCAGAGCTGATCGAGTCGGACGCCGTCGTCATCGGTGCGGGCCCTTGCGGTCTCTTCGCGGTCTTCGAATTGGGTCTCCTCGACATCAAGGCGCACGTCATCGACATTCTCGACCGGCCCGGCGGGCAGTGTGCCGAGCTCTATCCCGAAAAGCCCATCTATGATGTGCCGGCTCTGCCGGTGGTTTCGGGCCAGGAGCTGACGGACCGCTTGATGGAGCAGATCAAACCGTTCGCTCCGGTGTTTCATTTCAACGAGCGCATCGATGCGCTGAGCCGCACCAGCGACGGCCGCTTTCGTCTGACGAGCGATGCCGGAACCGTGTTTCTGGCCAAGGTCATCGTAGTCGCGGCGGGTGGTGGATCGTTTACGCCGAAGCGGCCTCCGCTCGAGGGCATCGAGGCGTATGAAGGCAAATCGGTTTTTTATTCAGTGCGCAAAATGGAAACGATGCGCGGCCGCGATGTCGTCATCGTCGGCGGCGGCGACAGTGCGCTTGATTGGACACTGAATTTGGCGCCTGTCGCCAAAAGCCTGACGCTCGTTCATCGCCGTGACGAATTTCGCGCCGCGCCGCATTCAGTCGAAAAGATGCGGAAGCTCGTTGCTGAAGCCAGCGTCCGGTTGGTCATCGGCCAGGTCACGAAGCTCGAAGGCGAGGCTGGCCAACTCTCGGCGCTCGCCATTCAGACTGCCAGCGGGACGGAGCGCGTTCCGTGCAATGCCATGCTGCCCTTCTTCGGGCTGACAATGAAGCTCGGCCCCGTAGCCGAGTGGGGCCTAAATCTTCACGAGAATCTCATTCACGTCGACACCGAGCGCTTCGAGTTCGAGCGAGAAGGGCATCTTCGCAATCGGCGACATTAATTGGTATCCGGGGAAACTGAAGCTCATACTGTCGGGCTTCCACGAAGCGGCGCTGATGGCGCAAGCCGCCTATAAGATTGTTTTTCCCGGCAAGAAGCTGCTGTTTCAATACACGACGTCTTCGTCGAGCTTGCAGAAGAAGCTCGGCGTTAAATGACGAAGCCGGGGCGCTAGATTTCCGACGTCATTCGCAGGTAGCTCTTACGCAATAACCGGCGCAGCGGCTGCGGTACGGTTTTCAGCATTGTTTTAGCCCGGCCACGTAGAAACGCGAAATACAGCCGCGCGTAGAGATAGCCTTTGAGGCTCAGCGGCTTCACCCAGTCCAAAACGGCGTCCGACTGATCGCACCAATCGAATTTGTAGGGGTCGCCCGGCGCCAGCATGTCGTAGATGGTGAGCCCTTCGGCGTAACCGTTTTTTAGGCTCTGTTCGAGCAGCAGGACACCGGCGCCCGTTTTCTCATATTCGAGGTTGAACGCGATGAGGTGCATCGCCAGACGCCCCTTGCAAGTGAACGAGACTTCGAGCGCCGCTGCCTCACCGTTCGATTTCAGTGCCGACACGATGCACTCGACCGGCGTCTGGTGGCCTTCTGCGAGATCGGCGAATAGACACGACATTCTTTCGTTGGCGATGGCGCTGGAGACGAGGCCGCGGTCCTTAAGCCACGCAGCTTTTAGGTTGATCGCCTCGACTGCCAGCGCACGCGCTTCATCGCCGCCGCGCAAGCGCAGGAATTCGACCGTGCCTTTTTCTTCGAGGCGCCGAGCCAGGCGCCGTCGGTTCTTTCGTGTCTTTGCGGAATAGCGCTGTTCGAAGGCGGCGAAGTCCTTGGCAGTCGTCAAATCCATAAAGGGCGCGAGCTGGCGATCGGCGACTTGCGCGTCATTGGCGCCCATCAATGGTGCCACGTTGGAATCGGACCGGACGCGCCGCAACCGCAGGAGATCGGAGTTCGTTCTGGCGCGCAGAAAATCGAGGGCCGCGCGCATCGCCGGCAGAGCGTCGACATCCGCATCAATCAGCACGTCACCGTATTGGCTGACCGGATCGCCCATCCAGAACGTCTGGGTAATGCCGCGGACGCGTTCGCAGGCGAGTGGCCAAACCATGACCAGCCGGCCATTGCGGCGGCCGGTCACGACCGAAAGGTTGAGCCCTGATATGCCGCGGGGCGAAGAGCCGAGATAGTGGTTTGCCCAGTGCCAGCAGAAATTGAATGATTGGAAGACGTGCGTTGGTCCGGCGGAGCGAATGAAGAGTTCGTTCCACTCGGCTTCAAGGGCGTCGAAGTCTTGCCGCTCTGCGACCAGCCGCAGGTCAATCAGGCAGGCGGCGGATTCGGTTGTCTCGGCGGGCGCGCCTTCTTTTGAGAGTCTCTGGAGGTCGAGTGAACTCAGTGAACGGGCCGCGGCGTCCATGACAGCCTTTTCGCAAGATTTTCCGCGTGGGGTGACGGGTGTCCCCTCGGTTGTAGCCCGCAATCGTTAGGCGACGGTTACGAGGCGCAGATCCGGAACTCGAACTGCGCGACTGACGCGGCGAGGGCGCTGGGCAGGGAGGTGATTCCGGTCGTCCGCAAGCAATAGAGGGAAATGAGAGTTAACGGCGCAATAGTGAGCGCCGCGCTACCGACAGCTTGAGGTTGATTTCAGCTCAAAGGCCCTGCCGCGCGACCGAGGCCTGCAAACGTCCAGGAGCACGAAGCGTCAGATCAGGTTTCATCAATGTTCAAAGGGCTCCTTCGTATTGAAGGGCGTATCACTTGACGAGCTGCTCGGAGCGCTGCCGAACAGGCCTTCATCTTGTTCGACCGGCTCCGGCGGCGATGGCGTGTAATCGCCGGCGAGATGGCGGTTCAGCGCTTCTTTGATCCTGTCCGTCTTCGCCTTCGAACAGTAATCGGTGCCTTTCGCAGCGAGAGCCTTCGAGATGCCGTTGAACGTCAAATCGTAGACCTGAGCGAGCTTGGCGGCGTCGGCTGGATTGGCCGCTGTCTCGGCCGTGAGGAACTGATTTTTGAGCCTTGCCGGGTCGAAATTATAGCCGCACTTGATGGCGCGGGCCGAAGTCGCGCCGACCTCCATCGCCCGCGACGTGGGATCGTTCTGGATCGCCGGTTTCGCAGCGGCTCCGCCCCCGATCGTCGTCAAGCTCGGCAGACTGGCGCCGCAACCACCGAGGCTCACCGTCGCCAAAACCATCAGGCATAGTCTTGCGGTTTTCATCCGGATTGTCCCACCCAACCCTCCATCCAATGGCTCAGGCTGGGCCGCCCGTCAACGGTAGAGCCTGCCTTTCCCCCTTTTCGACGCTACGCGCCGACAGGGGAAAAATAGAGTAAGCGCGAGCACAGGGAACGAGTGGACCGCTGGAGCGCGGCTATGCGAGCAGAAATGCAAAACTCCGGGACAGTTGCAACGGTGCTACAGTCCATCTCTCAGCGCATCAGCGCGCGCGTCGCGGCGTCGAGACCATCGAGCGTCAGCGGGAACATGCGTCCGCCGACGAGGCTCCGAACCATGCCGATCGACGGTGTCCAGTCCCAGTGGCGTTGGTCGAGCGGATTTAGCCAAACGGTGTGCCTGTAGATTTCTGCAACGCGCTTCAGCCACAGGGCGCCCGGCTCTTCGTTCATGTGCTCGACCGAGCCGCCGGCGATGGTGATCTCGTACGGGCTCATCGACGCGTCGCCGACGAAGATGACTTTGTAGTCGGCGGGATAGGTGTTCAGCACCTGCCAGGTGTCAAACTTATCCGTGTAGCGCCTGGCGTTGTCCTTCCAGACGCTCTCATACAGGCAATTGTGGAAGTAGTAGTATTCGAGGTGCTTGAATTCGGAGCGTGCGGCGGAGAACAGTTCTTCAACCTCGGCAATGTGGTCGTCCATCGAACCGCCGATGTCGAAGAACATTAGAAGCTTCACGGCGTTGTGCCGCTCGGCGCGCATTCGAATGTCGAGATAGCCCTTCTCTGCCGTGCCGCGGATCGTGCCGTCGAGATCGAGTTCGGACACGGCACCCGAGCGCGCGAACTGTCTCAGCCGCCGTAACGCCACCTTGATCGTCCGTGTGCCGATTTCAGCGTTGCCGGCGAGATCCTTGAACTCGCGCTTGTCCCAGACCTTGATGGCGCGGCGATGCCGGCTTTCGTGCTGACCGATGCGGATGCCGGCCGGATTGTAGCCGTAGGCGCCGTAGGGCGATGTGCCGCCGGTGCCGATCCACTTATTGCCGCCCTGGTGGCGCTCTTTCTGTTCGGCGAGGCGCTTCTTCAGCTCCTCCATGATCGCGTCCCAGCCGCCAAGCTCCGCGATCTTCTTCTTGTCTTCTTCGCTCAGATAGAGTGTCGCAACGCGGCGCAGCCACTCTTCCGGGATGTCGGCTTCGAGTGTTTCGGCGGTAAGCTCGAGCCCCTTGAAGACATGCCCGAAGACCTGATCGAAACGGTCGAGGTTGCGCTCGTCCTTCACCAGCGCAGCGCGGGCGAGATAATAGAAATCCTCGACGCGATTTCCGGCGATGCCGGCACCGACGGCTTCGAGCAGCGTCAGGTACTCTTTCAGCGTGACCGGAATTTTGGCGGAGCGCAGCTCCGTGAAGAACATCTCGAACATGGCGGTGAACTTAGGACGTACGAGCCAGCCTGAACAAGTCTCTCGCGTCGGGGGCCTGAGATGACTGCGTCAAGTGCAGCCATGGAGTGAAAGTGGCTTTCAAAAACGAAGAAGCCGCCCGGGAAGGCGGCTTCTCGTTAGTTCTGAATTGTCAGCGTCAGATCAGAAGTTGATCAGAGCGCCGGACTTGATGATGTCCATGTTCTCGAGATCATTGTGCCCGAAATTCAGGGTATCGAAGCATGAACCCTGTGCATCTGAGTTGCAAGTCGCGTCGGCAGTGTAGTGGCGCCAGCCCAGCCAGACCGACATTGCAGCCGCGTCGATTTCCTGAACAACGCCGAGGCCCCACTGCCGTTCTTGGGTGTTCGTCACGCCAGAAAGGAACACTTGGCTGTTCATCCTGTCGTTGTTCTGGCCGTACTCGCCGTACCAAACCGTGTGGCCGAGCGGGAAGCAGTGCTGGCGGAGACCAGCCTTGATGTACCACTCATTGCCTTCCGGCTTATCGGAAGCATCTCCAAAGAATTGAGTTCGCAGGATAGCATCAACCAACTCGTTGATGTGCTCTTTGGTCCAGGCGCCGTAAACCCACAGACCCGTCGGGATGTGCTCAGCGTAAGCGCCGACCTGGAAGGCCGAAGCGTCGAGGTTATCATGGATGATCAAAAGACTGCCGGGACCGTTTTCGTCCGTCGACTTGTTGTAGGCGGCAGCCACGGCGACCTTGAAGTCGCGCCACTCGCCGGCATAGCGAGCGGACACCGCCCATTGGTCATCCTCGCCCCACGAGGCCGACACCGAGAAGCCCTCGTATACATTGCTGTCATAACGCATGTTGTTGCTCGGATAGCCGTCGCAGTCGCCTGATACGCCGCCACCGCCGTCCAGCGGTGCGCACGAAGCGACCGAGCCCCAGTTCAGCCCGGAGAACCCACCGTTTTTGGTGCGAATGTTGAAGTTGTTGACGTCATACATAACGTAGTTGGCAACGACGAGCGTGCCCGAGCCATCCGGAAGAATGGCCTGGTTGTCCGCGGCGCTCGACTGCTTGCCGACCGAAAACTTGCCCCAATGGTCGCTCTTAACGAACCAGTAGGAGCTTTCGATCGCAACGCCCGAGTTGTTGAAGCCAAGTCCGGACGGAAAGCTGCCGCCGTTGGCGACGAGGGCCATTGCGTTGCCGCTGACACCGTTGTCAGCGTGCTGGGTGACCAGTAGTGAGTCGTTCTGGATCGGTTCGAGGTTCAACACGTAACCAGCCGAGTAGCCTGGAACGATCGTAGCCTGGCCGGTAAACTTGACGTGCGTGCCGATCGAAACCGAACCCGTGTCGGTGACGTAAATATTCCTCTCGTGACCATCGTCCCACCACATCACCTGCTGGGAGACCCAGCCGGTGATCGTCAGAGACACCTTGCGATTGCCCTTGCGGGCCGTCGTTGCTTCGAGTTCCGCGATGCGTTCCTCGAGATCTGCGCAGCAGTTGCCCCCGAGGTCAGCTGCAAATGCGCTGGTGCTGCCGCTAGCTGACATGCCGCCTGCCAGCAGGCCTGCCGCCACCAAAGCGCCTAGCCTATATTTCATCATTCTACCTTCTCCCGTCTTCATCACTTCTAGTGGTGTACGCGGTACCTGGCGTTTCGCCGTAATGCCGGCTGTACGAATTGGCAGCCCAACGGCGGTACACCTGCCAAGTGACCACGCCGCTTGACGGGGAAGCTCTGTGATTCGCCCTTTGGCAACAATTACGGTTTGCAAAATCACCGCGACGAATCCGGCGTTGTGGCTCATGGGCAACTAAAGGTGGGTGAGCCCTAAGCCTACCAAGGCAGGTTAGACGCTTGTTTTTATGAGAATTATTGCACCAAGTGAACGTCAATCATACGGAATGCGATTTCCACGCATCACATGCTAACAACCTGTGCAAGACGCAAAAGAAAAGGCCGCCCGAGTAGGGCGGCCTTAACTTTTCGAGATTTTGTCAGCGTCAATTTAGAAGTTGATCAGAGCGCCGCCCTTGATGATGTCCATCGAGTCAAGGTTGTTGTGTCCGGCATTCAGACTCGAATCCGCAGCTGCCGTTGCATGCGCACGCTATCGCCTGCGGTGCAAGTCGCATCGGCATTATAATGGCGCCAGCCCAGCCAGACCGACATTGCGGCCGCGTCGATTTCCTGAACAACGCCGACGCCGTACTGCCGGAGTTCAGTGCTCGTCACGCCAGCAAGGAACGCTTGGCTGCTCCATCCTGTCGTTGTTCTGGCCGTACTCGCCGTAGAAGATCGTGTGGCCGAGCGGGAGCCAGCGCTGGCGGATACCAGCCTTGACATACCACTGATTGCCTTCCGGCTTATCGGAAGCATCTCCAGAGAATTGTGAGCCAAACGGAGAGTTAACGAACCCAGTACCATCAACCAAAGTGTCGATGAACTCCTTGCTATAGGCGCCGTAAACCCACAGACCCGTCGGGATGTGCTCGATGTAAGCGCCCGCCTGGACGGCCTGAGCGGCGAGTTGATTGATGCTGGATCAAAAGACCGCCGGGACCGTTTTCGTCCGTCGACGCGTTGTAGGCGACAGCCGCGGCGACCTTGAAGTCGTGCCATTCGCCGACATAACGGCCGGACACCGCCCAGTTGTCATCCTCGCCCCACGAAGCCGACACCGAGAAGCCAACGAATACCGGGCTGTCATAACGCACGTTGTTGCTCGGATAGCCGTCACAGTCGCCTGATACGCCGCCACCGCCGTCCAGCGGTGCGCACGAAGCGATCGAGCCCCAGGTCAGCCCGGAGAACCCGCCGTTTAGGCCGGTTTTGTTGCGGATGCCGAAGTTGTTGACGTCATACATAACGTAGTTGGCGACGACGAGCGTGCCCGAGCCATCCGGAAGAATGGCCTGGTTGTCCGCGGCGCTCGACTGCTTGCCGACCGATACCTTGCCCCAATGGTCGCTCCTAACGAACCAGTAGGAGCTTTCGACCGCAACGCCCGAGTTGTTGAAGCCAAGTCCGGCCCCAAGGCTGCCGCCGTTGGCGATGAGGGCCATCGCGTTGCCGCTGACACCGTTGTCATGACCCTGGTCGACCAGCAGTGAGTCGTTCTGGATCGGTTCGAGGTTCAACACGTAACCAGCCGACCAGCCTGGAACGATCGTAGCCTGGCCGGAAAACTTGACGTGCGTGCCGATCGAAACCGAACCCGTGTCGGTGACGTAAACATTCCTCTCATGACCATCGTCCCACCACATCACCTGCTGGGAGACCCAGCCGGAGATCGTCAGAGACACCTTGCGGTTGCCCTTGCGGGCCGTCGTTGCTTCGAGTTCCGCGATGCGTTCCTCGAGATCGGCGCAGCAGTTGCCCCCGAGGTCAGCTGCAAATGCGCTGGTGCTGCCGCTAGCTGACATGCCGCCTGCCAGCAGGCCTGCCGCCACCAGGGCACTCGACTATACTTTCTCATAGACCTACTCCCGTCTGAACTTTAGGAATGACGGACGGAACGGGACTGTTCAGCCCAACACTCTTCTTCATGCGAGGTTGTTAACCCGTCCTCAAACCCGTCTTCCGCGGTTTACGGGCACCCCCCGAATCACCGCTCAGGGCAATGTTTAAAGCAGATAAGATTCTCGGGTGAAATAGCTTTGACGAAAACGCCTGTGGAATTGCTTAGATTTGTGACACAAAAGTCACGAGCACCGAAGCTGCCACAACACCGTCATGACGCTGCCGAATTTATGCGTGACGGGCGATAACCTCTCACTAAGCCCTCCTCATTATCGCCGGTTAGTGATTACGGAACACAGCGCGCTTCAGAATCTCGGCGGCAATGTTCGTGCCTGAATGAAGCGGCGCGAGGCGAACGCCAGCAGGACCACCAGAAGAGCCGAGCAGTGCGTAATCAGTACCATCGCCGGTCGCGTTGTGTAGCTGGCGAGTACAAACTGCTCATAAAACGCCGGGTGAAACCGGTCGGCCTGTCCGTAGTTCCAGCGGAACTGCTCTTGCATCGCGTCGAGAAGCAAATACGTGTGAGCCAGCGCATTGCCGTTGATCCACTCGAAGCCTGCGACGCCGAGTACAGCGAAAAATTTCGCCACCGCATTGAGGTTTTCGACCGCGTGATCGTAAATGAAGAGGAGCGCGAAGAGAGCGATGTGGACCGTGACGAAGAACTGCCAGAGGAAATCGATCTGTCCGCGCACGGCCATGATCGCCTCGATAAGCGTGCTCTCCTGCAATGGCGCCATTCAACCCTCAAGAAACGATCTGCCTGCCCGCGGAGCGCGGGTTCTATAGACGAACGTCATGTCCGAGTAAAATTTGTTTGGATCTCCTGCCGGTCGGGCGCGTTTCGAGGTTGGGCCCGGCACGATGCGGAGACCAGAAAGTCACACGTTCGAGCCCCGAGAGAGGAAAATCTGCCACAATCATTCTTTAGCACCGTCGGGTCCGTGTTCGGGGATGCGTCCGCTGAGGGCGTGCACGGGCTTCAGCGCTCAATCCAGGGGTTGGCGGCATACCGGAAATGACAGGTAAATTGGTGGATCGCCGATCGGTGCTGGGTCAGGCCGCGGCGGCGAGTTACGCACTTGCGGCCGCGAAACTAGCACTGACGGTATCGGCGGCCCGCGCTGAAGGGCAGGCGCCGAGCCCGCCGGGCATTCCATTCAGCCCCAACACCGTCAAAACCGAAGCCAAGCGGCTATCGGACCAGGCGTTCGTCAAGCCGACGATGGAACTGCCGAAGCCGTTCGACAAGCTTTCCTACGACCAGTACCGCGATATCCGGTTTCGGCCGGAGAAGGCGATCTGGAAGGACGATCACCTAGATTTCCAAGTGCAGCCGTTTGCGATGGGCTGGCTTTACGACATGCCCGTCGATCTCTGGATCGTCGACGACGGCGCAGCGACACGTCTCGTCGCGGATAGCAAACTCTTCTCCTTCGGCCCGTTGATTGGTCCCGGCCCGGAGGCAGCGCCCTACGGGTTTTCGGGCTTCCGCATTCATGGCCCGATCAATCGCGCCGACTATTTCGACGAGTACGCCGTATTTCAGGGCGCGAGCTATTTGCGCGCGGTGGGCCGCGACGAGGGCTACGGTGCATCAGCGCGGGGCCTCGCCCTCAATACTGCCCGTCCTGGCGGCGAAGAATTTCCGTTCTTCAGGTCGTTCTGGCTCGAAAAGCCGCCGCCCGGTGCAACCGAAATTGTTGTCCACGCGTTGCTCGACAGCCAGTCGACCACCGGGGCTTATCGCTTTGTGATCGCGCCCGGCGAAGTTACCACGATGGATGTTGAGGCAACTTTGTACCCCCGTATCGCGCTTCAACATGTCGGCATCGCACCCCTGACAAGCATGTTTCTGCATGGTCAATCGAGTCAGCGATCATCCAACGACTTCCGCCCCGCCGTCCACGACAGCGAGGGTCTGGCAATGGTAAACGGCAGCGGGGAGCGGGTCTGGCGCCCACTCAATAACCCCAAGAGGCTGCAAGTTAGTGCCTTCATGGACAAAAGCCCAAAGGGCTTCGGCTTCTGGCAGCGCGACCGCTCTTTTAGCAACTTCGAAGATCTCGAAGGGCACTACGAGCGGCGTCCGAGCGTCTGGGTCGAACCTAAAGGAGCCTGGGGCGACGGGTTCGTCGAACTCATCGAAATACCGGCCGACGACGAAATTCACGACAACGTCGTTGCCTATTGGAAACCGGCAGGAGAACTTGCCGCCGGTGGTCCTCACGTTTTTGCCTACAAGCTCTCCTGGGGCGAGGACGTTCCGCCGGTTTGGTCCGGAGCCCAAATTCTGAAAACCAGGATCGGCGCTGCCAAAAAACCGCAGACCCTGCTGTTTGTCATCGATCTAACGGGTTCATCTGTCAAAGATGCTCGTGATCTGCCGGTGGCGGATGTCTCCGGCAGCGCGGGGAAGATCAGGAACGTCGTCGTACAGCGCAATGCCGAGATTTCGGGCGTGCGCGTGTCGTTCGAGTTGGCGCCCGGCGACGCTGAACTCGTCGAGCTGCGTTTGGTTTTGAAGGCAGGCGCCCAAGCGATTTCGGAGACTTGGCTCTACAGATGGACAAAGCCGTAAACGAAAACTTCAAGAGTGGGACGCTTCAGGCGTCTTCGCATCCGCTGCCTCCGCTTGACGCCGGTCCATGGTCGTTTCTGCCGGCCCCCGCGCGGCTCGAGATGCCGAAGCAGAATTTCGCGTCGCGCATTGATCGCGCCCGCGAGCCGAGGCGGCGCGACTACTGGGTGCCGCGCGCAGCAATATTCACCGGAGCCGCTGTGCTGACTGCGGCATTCGCGCACGAGCTTTTCAGCATCCTGGCATTCGTCGTCATCACGCCGGTGCAGTTCCTTTTTCTCATTCTCTCGACAATCGCCTTTGGCTGGATTGCTGTTGGCAGCCTCAGCGCGGCGCTCGGGTTTTTGCCGCTTTTTGCCGATGAGCATCCCGACACTATTGAGCCGCCGTCGCCGAAACTGCCGCTCGAGCCGCGAACGGCGCTGTTGTTTCCCGTTTATCACGAAGAGCCGGCGCGGATCGCCGGAGCCATCGAGGCGATGGCGCGCGAGCTACAAACATTGGGCAAGAACGAGAATTTCGATGTCTTCGTCCTTTCCGACACGCGTGGGGATGCGCAAGGGGCTCGCGAGGCCGATGTCTACCACGCTTTGGGCGAGACCCTCGCCGGCGTCCTGCCGGTCTATTATCGCCGACGCCGCGAAAATACGGCGCGTAAATCCGGCAACATCGCCGATTGGGTTTCACGCTTCGGTGGAGATTACGAGTCCTTCGTCATTCTAGACGGGGATAGTGTAATGTCCGGCGCAACGCTGGTGTCGCTGGCGCTTGCTATCGATGCTGATCCCAAGGCAGGCTTGATCCAGACCGTGCCACGGCTCGTCGGTGGTGAAACGCTGCTGCAGCGGCTGCAGCAGTTCGCCTGCAATACGTACGGACCTGCGGTCGCTGCAGGTTTGGCCTTCTGGCATCGCGACCAGGGCAACTATTGGGGCCATAACGCCATCATTCGCGCCGCGGCCTTCGCAGCTGCGGCGGGCCTCCCCGATCTTCCGGGCCGCAAGCCCTTCGGCGGCCATATCATGAGCCACGACTTCGTCGAGGCAGTGCTGCTGCAGCGAGCCGGCTACGGCGTGCACATGATGCCGTCGCTCGAGGGTTCGTACGAGGGCATGCCACCGAACATCGTCGATGTCGTCGCGCGCGACCGGCGCTGGGCGCAGGGCAACCTGCAGCACCTGGCGATCGTCACACAGCCGGGCTTGACGCCGATGGGAAGGCTGCACCTTGGCATGGGGGCGACTTCGTATCTGATCTCGGCGGTTTGGGCGTTGTCACTGATCGTCGGCGTTATCCTGGCCCTGCAAGGTCAGCAGATGATCCCGAGCTACTTCCGAGATGCGAAAACGCTTTTTCCAATTTGGCCGATCATCGATCCCGGTGCGGCGCTCAGGTTGTTTCTTGCGACGCTGGTCGTCGTGCTGCTTCCGAAGGGCCTTGGCCTCATCCTGGCCTGGAAGCAGGCGAGGTATGAGCGTGATCTGCTCGGCGCCCTTCGCGTCACGACGGGAGTCGTCATCGAAACGGTCTTTTCGATGCTGATCGCGCCGATCTTGATGGTGACGCAAACAATCGGGGCGACCGAAATCCTGGCGGGGCGTGATTCAGGCTGGCAGCCGCAACAGCGCAACGATGGCGCCCTGGCATTCACCGATGCCATGTGGTTTGCACGCTGGCACACGGCAGTGGGCGTGGTAGTCGCGGTGATCGTCTGGTTCGTGTCGCCGGGCCTATTAGCGTGGATGGCTCCGGTCGTGCTGGGACTTCTGCTAGCCGGACCAGTCAGCTGGCTGACGTCACTTAAAGCCGGCTCGATCGAGCGCTGGGCGCTTGCAACAAAGGAAGATCGGACACCGCCTCCCGTCTTCATTGATGCCGGACATCGGGCGCGAGATTGGACGCGCCGCATCGCCACGCCCGGTGCGTTGAGCCCGCGCCCGGACACGGCTGCCGCATAATAATGACAGTGAAGCGGTCAGCCTTCGGTGGCCTTCGCAGGTTTCGAAGTGCGGAGTGAACGCACCAGCTCGCCGAAAATCTCGCGCATGCGCAGCGGCTCGGTGTCGAGGTAGGGTAGGGGGCGGGTTACCTCGACCGCTACAACTCCGAGGCGGGCGGTCAGCGCGCCATTGAAGGCGCCTTCGCCAAGCCGACGCGATAGCCGGCGCAAGACATCCTGGCCGACGAACTGGCCGAGCAGATCGTCCGTCATCGCAATGCCGCCGGTTGCAATGACGTGCCCGACGACGAGTCTCTGCGAGCCGCAGCGCGCCGAGAACGCCCGGGCGGCCACCGTAGAGTCCGGCGATTGAGCGGAACATTCGTACATTCTCCACGAGGACGTAACCGACCGCGATCCACATGATTGGCGACAGCGCCGTGACCGTCGAGACGCGCTTGGCAGATTTGAGGATGACGCGCCGCGCCTCTCCATCGAGCGGTCGCAACAGCTCGCGGTCGGCGAGGCGTAATAGATCGCCCTGCTGCAGCACATCGCCGGCGTGGTCCCTGACACGCGCCAACCCCCACGCCAGGTCGCTCCTGCCGCGATAATGCGCGACGAGCGCGGCCACGGCCTTCTTCTCATCTGCCGCGTCGGGCTTTGCAATCGTGGCATTGACGAGAGCGCGAAGTTTGGCGAGGCGGGCGAGGCGACGAAATCCGATGAGTTCGCGCAGCACAATGCCGGCAAGCGCCAATACAATGATTGCCATCAGGCCGAAGGCGATCCAACCGACCCAATCCTGGCGGTCGAGCGCAAGCGAGACAAACCTGGCAAACCACAGACCCAGAGCAATTGAGGCCAGCGCAGCCATTGCCGAGAACAGGATGCTGCCGAAGCGGAAGCCACGGTTGATATCGCTCGTCGTCAATCGTCGCAAGGTTACGGGAGCGGGCATGCGGCGCGGCGCGACGGCGCCGGCGGGCGCAATGGCTTCGTCGGTATCCGGCTCGACGGCTATGTCGTCCACCTTGAAGACGCGGGCCTTCCTCGGCGGTGGCGCATCCTTCTCGAAAGTCATGCGAGATAATCCGAAACCAGAAAATCGAGGGCGCGGTCCAATCTGATATGCGGAAAGGCGGTGGACCTGCCATTGGAAATCGTGTCGGAAAGCCGGGGAGGAGCAAAGCGAACGAGTTCAAGCGATGCCGTCTCGGCGCTGCGAGCCGCGCTTAGGGCCGCGGCCGGATCGGCAGGAAGGTCGCCGGGGAAGATTGCCGCTTCTCGTGCGCCGTCGAACATAACCTTGCCGATGTGCTCGCCTTTGATGGGCGTGCCTCTGAGACAGGGTAGCGTCTCTCCATCCTGCTTCGCCGTCGTCTCGCGCGTTGCCCGTAAGGCCGAGAGCGCCAGCGCTGAAACTCCGGCGCCTTCGGTTTCAGCCCGCACGATCGCGTCGTCGACGATTTGCCTCAAGATCGCATCTAGGCGTTCGTGACTGGACGCCGGCAAATGATCGGCCTTGGTCGCTGCAAAAAGCACGCGATCGATCTTCCTGCCAAGCACCAGCGAGAGCCAGGAATTTGCCCCCGGGCGGAAGGCCTTGAGGATCGCCGTCATCGACCGTTCGAGATCAGCAACGGCAGCGCCGCCGCGGTTGATCGCGCCCAAGACATCGACAAGCACTATCTGGCGGTCGAGGCGGGCAAAGTGTTCGTTGAAGAAGGGCCTGACGACGAGCGACTTATAGCTCTCGAAACGGCGCATCATCATGGCAGCCAGCGAGCCGCGTGGTGGGCGATCTTCGGATGCCAGCGGTATCGGGAAGAAAGTGAGAAGAGGAGAGCCTGCAAGGTCGCCGGGGAGCAGGAACCGGCCCGGCGGCAGAGTCGATTGCGCACCGCTCTCGCGAACAGCCAGCAAATAGTCGGTGAAGAGGGCGGCGCCTGTCAGCGCAATTTGCTCGTCCTCCTGAGCCGCTGGATCGGTGCCGGCCAGGAACGCCAACAGCGGCTTTGCAAACTCGGCGCGAGGCGGCATCGCGGCCAATGCCAGCGCTTCACTGGAAAATGCTCTGTAGTCGTGCTCGAGCAACGGCAGGTCGATCAGCCATTCTCCGGGATAGTCGACGATGTCGAGATGCAACTTGGAAAGACCGATGGCCCGCTTCAGCAGAGAGGCGGATCGGTATTCGATTGTTATCCGCAATTCCGAGATGCGGCGCGTGCTCTCCGGCCACGACGGTGGAGAGGCGAGCAAATCGTTTAGATGCGCCTCATAGTCGAAGCGTGGCACGCTGTCGTCGGGCTGCGGCTCGAGATAGGCCCTGACGATCCGCTGTTCCGCTTCGGGCGCGAAAAACGGCAGGCGGCCGCCGGAAACCAGATTGCGGACGAGGGCGGTAATGAAGACGGTCTTGCCCGCGCGGGAAAGACCAGTCACGCCGAGCCGAACCGCAGGCGTCAGAAAGTCGCCCAATCTCGCCTGTGCGTTTTTGAAAAGGTCGGGGTAGGTGGGTTCAGTCAAGATATGCCGCGCCAAATCAAAAGAGGAGGCCAGAGGGTCCCCTCTAAGTGGCGCAAGTCGTCGGTCGCGACAAGGCTGAGGCCCGCGGGGCGGACGTCAGCCGTACAGAACGACGACGATGCCTGCGGCGAAAACAATCGCCGCCATCATCATAATAGTGCCTGAACGGTAAAACTCGGACATGGCACCCACTCCTTTGCCTATCCGGAACGAGGATCATGTCCGTGACTACGCTGCTAGGCTTGAATGAACCCTGAAGCGTGGGTTCATAAAGCGTTCATGTCGGAGACGAGTACGCGAGTCGCCGAGAAATACTAGGCGTCGTGGGACTTCCTGACCTCGAAAACTTCCATGATGCGGCAGCCGCGATGCGGGCCGTCGACAACAAACGTCCACTTTCCTTCCGTGAACGTGTCGCACATCTTGACGCCCTTCACGAGGATCCAGTGGCCTTCCTTGCCCTTATGAATCGCGAGGATGTAATAAGCCCAGGCGTTTCGCGGCTTCTGCATCCACGTCCAGAGCGTCGGCCGTTCCTTGCGCGCCCGGCTGAGGTGGCTTTCCTTGAGCTCCATTCGGTATCCGAAATGAGCGAGTGCCGCTTCGACTTCGTCTGCATAGGTACCCCGAACGACGGGTTTGCGATTGGGCGGCAGATCGCGACCCTCTCTGATCACGTCCTCGATTTTCGAAATGCCGTAGCCGGTGATAGCAGAGAGCACGTAGGGCCCGCAGAACGCGACACGCCCGGTATCGTTGTTCGCGGCGTCGAGGCTCGACGCCGGACGACCAGTTGTAAGCCGCTCCGTCATATCGGATATGCCCCTATTCAAGTTGGTGGCGCGATGCTCAGCCGATACGGTTAATGAAAGGTTAACGCCGCCGGATCGGCGACCGCAAAGGATCAGCTCGTGAACGTCTCGTTTCTACAAAAACTTATGAATTCCGTTGCAGAGCAAGGCCGGGCGCTGCTTCCAAAAACGCTTTTTGGTTCGGGAGGCGGCCAGTCGATCGAGGTGCTGTCGCGGGCGCTGATGTCGGGTCGCGGCGAAGCATCCGGTGTTGCGATAGCGCGTCAGCTGCTGGTCCAGCTGAAAAAGGCGGCGAGCGATGAGCGCCTCCGATTTTACCGCTTTCTTGCCGACGAGATGCAACCCGACGCGGTCGCCGTTACCGAGTCGGCCCGTGCCTACCTCGACGAGCCGTCGGCCAAATCGTTGGCGGGTCTACAGTATGCGCCATACTAGGGTCCGCAGGGGTTCGTCCATGTCCTAAGAACCAACTGATTTCACGTTATTTTCTGCGGTAAATGTTCATGCGCGTGCTTCCCAGTTCGCCCGAAACCGTGCATTTTATTGGGGCCGATGTTGGGGCCGATCGGGAGGAGAGAGGACATGCCGCAACGGATCCACAGGCTCAGCGCACGGGGGGTTGCAACACTGAGCGCACCAGGCCGGCATGCCGACGGAGGCGGGCTTTACCTATCGATCTCCAAAGATGGTGCCGCTATTCGACGCCGTTGGGTCTTCCTCTATCGTCGCCACGGCAGGCTGAAAGAAATGGGCCTTGGCGGCGCGACGACGGTCACGCTTGCTCAAGCCCGCGAACTGGCAAACAGGTGGCGCACCGAATTGGGGGCTGGACGCGACCCTATCGCATCTCGCGACATCGAGCGCCGTGCTCAAGCAGGCATGCGCACCTTCGGAGAATTGGCCCAAACATTCTGCGAGGCAAAGTCTCAAGAGTGGCGCAACGAGAAGGTCCGGAAGCAGTGGCTGACGCCGCTTAGAACATATGCCGGACGTTTGTTATCGATGCCTGTCAACGCGATCACCACCGAGGACGTGCTCGCCGTTCTGCAACCGATCTGGACGATGAAGCCAGTAACAGCCTCGCGAGTCCGAGGTCGCACAGAGGCCGTTTTGGACGCCGCGCGAGCTCGCGGGTTCATTCCGGCCAATGAAGCCAACCCCGCCCGCTGGCGTGGCCACCTGTCCCATCTGCTGCCGAAGCGGAAAAAGCTTTCGTGCGGCCATCATCCTGCGATGCCGTATCAAGATGTACCGGCCTTTATCGGAACGTTGCGAAAGCGAGAGGCGGTCGCCGCCTCGGCTTTAGAATTTCTCATTCTCACTGCATGCCGCACAAGCGAAGTTCTGGGTGCGCGCTGGGCCGAAGTCGATCTGGGCCAGCGCATCTGGACAGTTCTCGCCCGGCGCATGAAGGGCGCGCGTGATCACAGAGTGCCGCTGTCGGAGCGGGCGCACGAAATATTGGCAGCGATGCACGCGGCGCGTACCAGCGAATTTGTGTTCCCCGGCTTCAAGGCAGGTCGCCCATTGTCAAACATGGCGCTCCGAATGGTTCTGGGCCGGATGAAGATCGAAGGCGCAACCGTGCACGGCTTTCGGTCGTCGTTTCGAGACTGGGCGGGCGATGCAACTCCCTTTCCGCGCGAGCTGGCCGAAGCGGCGCTCGCGCACGTCGCTGGCGATCAGACGGAACGCGCTTACCGTCGCGGCGATGCCCTGGAGCGACGGCGGGAGCTGATGGAAGCCTGGGCGCGCTTCTGTGAGACCAAAGACGTTGACAACGTGATCCGAGTGAAGATTGCCGCTTCATCATTGTCGTAAACTGCCACCTTGCAGGATAGGGGACCGCATATGACAAAGTCGAATATGCAAAGAAACGTCTCTATCACTTGGCGTATCTGGGAGGATCATCGTCGTCAGGAGTTGGAAGCGGGCTTCACCCCTGCAGTTAGTCCCGAAGCGGAAAAACTTCTTGATCAACTTCGGCACTCGCTCGACGATCTGAGAGCCAGGTACCTTGAAAAGCGGAATCCTGTTGATGTCTGGGAAGCCATCCAGCAGATCGAAATTATCGCACGGTTAAGCGGCGAAGAAATCAGCCTTCCCCATTGGATACTGGCCTACCTGTTGAAGGCGGCTGCGGGCATAGCAGGGATGGCGGCTTCGTGGCCGCTAGAGCCAAAGAATCGAGACGATAAGGTGGGGGATGCCTATTTTGCAGACCAGAGTCGACGTCCGGACTTTGTCTTGGAGGTGCTGGGCTTCAAGACCACCAAGGGACAGAACCTTCTTGCTTCTGAGCAGAAGCGACGGGACAGTGAGATAATGCGCGCCAAGCACGGGCGGCTGCAAAGGCAAGGACTGACAAAGCAACAGGCTGCCGATCAGATCAATGATCCTTCTCTGAATGCTGTCGCTGATAAGCGTCGCAAACTGCGCCGGATCGAAAGAAAGAGCGAAAAGTAGAGCTACCTTTTTGACGGTTACAAATGCACTCGTATGTATACATTGAATGACCATTGTTAACCGCACGGGGTTGGACGATGGTAACTCAAAAATCGACGTCGCACCTAAGCAGGCAGGCTGACGGCGCATATCCCAACATTTCCGACAAGCTCGCCTACTCGATTAACGAGGCGTGTGCCGCCACCGGCATCGGCCGCACGAGCTTGTACGAACTGATCGCTAATGGCCAGCTCAAGGCGATAAAGGCGGCGGGTCGTCGGCTCATCTTGCGGACCGATCTCGAAGCCTATTTGGCTTCTGCACGGGGGAGGGCACGTCGATGGCTGACCATCGTGCCAACCACGCCCGCGCTATCAACGATCTGCTGGAGCGCACCACGAGCACCGAAGATCGGACCGAAACCGAGAACTCAGTCGCCACTGCCATCGACGCGGCCCAGGAATTTGTTGCGACAGGGGACACCGCATCGAAGGCTTCCAAGCCTCGGCTGCTGGTCGACCGTTGCAACCCTCACACAACCGTCCTGGCGCTGCGAGACATACTCGCTAACGCTGGTGGGCTCTACGATAGGGGTGTCCCGGTCCGCCTTTTCTACGACAAATCGCAGCACGGTGTTGTCGCGCAGGAGATGACGCCCGACGGCATAATCTTCCAGGCGCATTCGGTCTGCCGCCCCCGCCGGCTCAGAAAGGAGCGTGATGGCACGCTTAACGAGTTTGATGCGGCTCTGCCGCGCTCGACAGCGGCGATGTATCTCGACAGGCGCGGCGAATGGAACCTATCGCTGTTCAACGGGGTCGCATCGGCGCCGCTCTTGAAAGACGATGGCACGATAGTCTGCGCGGAGGGCTACGACTCAAGAATCCGGGATGTGGTGCGAGAACGTGCCCGAGCTCAGTGGTCTGGTTTCAGAGCAACCGACAAGAGAAGAGGCTGGGGCGGCGCTCCGGTTGATCCGAGAGGCTTTTAAGACCTTCTGCTTTGCCGACGCCGAAACCGTGGCTACTGGGCAAGGCTCGACGGAGGTAGACACCAGCAAGCCCCCGGCGCAAGACGAGTTCTTCATTTCTTGTTGCGCTCATGACCGCGGTGTGCCGGCCGAGCCTGCACCTTTCACCTGGCGTTGTGGTGCGGGCTTCTCCCATGTCGGGAGCGGGCGCCGGCAAGGGTCTGCTCGCACGCTGCATCTGCGAGATCGCGTTCGGGCGTCCGCCGCACGCGGACAGGCGGCGCCACAGCGGAAGAACTCGAAAAGCGGATCGCCGCCGAACTCATCCAAGGTAGCCCAGCCCTGTTCATCGACAACCTGAACAATACCGCTGTCAAATCCGATCTCCTCGCGAGTGCTATCACCGAACGGCCAGCGCGTGTGCGAGTGCTCGGCAAGTCTCAAATGCTTCAGTTGAATGCGTCCGCCTTCGTGGTTCTCACGGGCAACGGCCTAACCGTCTCGGAGGATCTGGCTCGCCGCTTCATTACGGTGGACCTCGATCCACGCACCGAGGACCCGGAGTCACGGGAATTCAAGAACGATATTCTCAGGGATGTGGGGGCACGGCGCGCGGAGCTTCTAGCCGCGCTCCTCACAATCTGGCGGTGGGGGAGGCAGGCCGACGAAGACATCCAAGAGGGCCGCCCTCTTGGGAGCTTCTCACCATGGTGCCGGTGGGTGCGCAATCCGCTGCTTGACCTTGGCTGTCGAGATCCAGTCGAGCGAGTAGGTGAGGCGAAGGAGCGCGACGGGCGCCGGCAGCAGGTCGCCGAGCTGTTCGCGATCTGGTGGGAGATACACAAGGCCCTGCCGGTAAAAGCCTCGGAGCTCCATGACGACGTAAAGAAAGTCGCGGATCCGCAGGACCGCGGGCGCCAATACCTAGCGTCCTATCTCGAAAAGCTCGCCGGAACGCGGATGGCCGGCTTCGTGCTGACGCGTCAGGCGTCCGCAGCAAAATGGGCGGTTGCGACCTATCAACTCTCCAGAACCGACGATACCGGCGATCATGATGGGCATAGGGGGCATCGGGGGCATAGGCCGCATGGGCCTGCCGATGCCCCCGATGCCCCCTATGCCGACCAAGACCACAAGAACGGAAGCACCGTAACAGCAGCATCTTTTGAACTCATCAGGAGCAACGCCCATTGACATCGAGGAGGGCAGGCTATGACGCCCGCCGCGATCATTCACGAGGCCGCTAGCCGAGGTGTCACTCTTCGTGTTGAGGGAACCGACCTTCTATACCATGGCCCACGTGGTGCGCTTTGCCCGAAGCTTAAGGCTGCATTGAAGGCTCATAAGCCAGCAATCATTTGCGAGCTGATGGGCTCAGATACTGCATCGGCATTCTGTCCCGCCGACGTTACTGAGCGGGCCGCAATCATCGCTGAGGGCGACGGCTGTAGTCGTTTGGAAGCGGATCGCCGGGCGCTTAGCGAGCACGGCCAGCCATCGTGGCAGGACCTCGCGGAGCGACACCGGGTCGAGATCACTTCGGCTCTCGAACGGCTGCCGAAAAGATGCACCTCTGAGGGAACCCGCCTGCTCGATGAGACCCGGAAGTTTGTGGCTTCCCCGTTCTTCGACGAGGTGATCGAGCTGGGCTGGAGCCGGATCGAATTGTTTGGCATCGCGCCGCACGCCCCCAAAACCCATCTTGGAACGTGGGGGCTGATCGTCACGCAGGTGCTTCTGTTACGCGGCAGCCGGATCGAAGCTATTAGCGAAGAGCGCGCCATTTTGTGGACACGGGCAGGCACCGAGCTCCTTTGGCCCCGCTTCCGCTCAGAGATCAATGCGTGCGTCTTGTGGTGGGAGTGCCCGGAGTTTGTCCAATCCAATGAAAGTTGAGCAAGCCAATGCCAAATAGCAAGACTGTTGAACATGGCCCTTCGATGGGCGAGATGACGACGACGAGCAGTAACAGCTTACCTGCTAACAGGGCCGAAACAGGCCGATTTGTGCCCGGGCAGTCCGGCAACCCGTCTGGCCGGCCGAAACGTGACGAAAATCTTGCTGCGCTCGCTCGGATGCATACCGAAGATGCGATTGCTGTGCTGGTGAGCATCGCGAACGATCCGAAGGTGAACCCGAGCGCTCGAATATCGGCCGCTAACTCCCTCCTGGATCGCGGCCACGGCAAGCCGCCGCAAGCCGTCGCCGTCAAGACCGACAGCAATGGCGATACCTTTCTGCGACTGTGGAGGTACCTTACGGTGGGGGAAGGGGTCCCAGAGCCAAAGGATGTCACCGACTAGGTCGTCACCGCGGGCATCCATACATTAGGGTCAGATGCGGACCTCATCCATCCCGCGAACGAAGTCGGCTAATACCTCATCAGCAAACTAAAGCTCGACCATCCCAAAGCTTCCGATAAGGGCTAGAAGGAGAAGTGCGTCACTACCGCCGCGATTGTTGGATTGCCGTTGGCTGAAACTCAGCGAGCCGCTAACTCTTCCAAGCTCGAAAGTGTTCGGCAAAGACATGGTCTGCCATCGCTTGGCGCATCGTTTGCAAGCGCCTGCTGGTGTGGTTCGCGTCGATCTGTCTGAGCCGTCGAGTCCACGCGCGAGCATGGCCACAGTATCCTGGTCCTTCCTTTTGAGCAGCGTTACCTGATCGGCGACGGCTGCGACCAGCGCCTAGAAGAAGCGGACTGGAACCTGTGCCCATGTGACGTAGAGGTGGCACCTTGACCAGATCGCATGATTGCTGGGTCTGCCTTGTGCGGCGTCAGCCGCGCTAAGAAACCGCGGCGTTGCAATGCGGCGCCGGGATCCCAACTTATTTCGGGAACGACGTTGAGACGAAGTCTTGGAGTTACGAGCGATGTATCGATTGATGGCAGTCGGATTAGTCATGCTGGCAGCTTCAGGCCCTGCAGCCGCCATGGGGGCGGGAGAAGCAGGCGACGTGGAGCATGCGCGCATGAATGCGCTCGCCGGTGGCCCGACTAACGAGCACGATGCGTGGTTGCTGGAGCGGTACGGGTGCTATAGCGGCACGCGAAGCGCCTTCTGTGAGCAGCTCAATCACCGAGCCCGGCACCGGTCGGAGCACAGGTACCCCCAGAGGCGCGACTACCGACCTGACGAGTGAACGAAACTATCCCCGGTCGTTTGTTCGCGATGCCCGCTAAACTAGCGAAGGTAGAGCCGTGGCCGGCAGCCGCGTGTCCGCGATCTTGTTCACAAGTCTCGCCACATTCAGCAATCGTTCAAATTCACTGGAGTTTAATCCCAGCACGCTTTGATCGTTTCGTCTTTTTGTATGGCGGGACCGCTCTTGCGCCCAGAGTTTCAGTTCACGGAAGATACCCGTGCGCCTCTTCGAACTCGTCATAGTAGCGCTAACCCTATTTTACGGATTGATCGGCGCGATGTTTGGCCTCGCGTGTACAATCATCATACTCGGCACGCCTTTTTGCGAGCGGTGGCGACGTCGCGCCGGAAAGCAACCAGCACTCCCTTGCGATAGCGCGCCAGCAGCGCCCGGTCGTTGACGATAGAGGACCGCCCGGCGAGTCAGGTAAGGGGCCAGATCAAACTCGGATGCCGCGCGGCCGACGGGTCGCGTCTGCTTTGCCCTGATTAACTAATGCGGTGCCCAAAAGCGTTCTTCCGCTCTCACCCCATCAACAGTCTAAGTCCACGCCAGCGGCGGAGTTCGGCTTCGGGCCAGAATCGGACATTGACGGGCCCCCTCTTCCGGACGTCTGCTGTTCCCCCCGAGCGGACGTAGCCTTGCACGGCGATTGAAGATCGCTCAGGGCCAAACCACTTCGCGTGGAATGCGAGAGAGCCATCCCCGATCTGAGACATCTTTGTATTTTTCTAACACAAGGATCAGGACGGGGTCGGACCACCGGTACGGCCCTTAATTGGCGACGCGATGCGCTGTTCGCCGCATGGCACTGGAATTGCAGCCCGTAATTGCAGCTCGGAGTCTCCTGACTTCAACTCTTCAGACCCTCGCGGTTCTGAAAGCTCCGTCGTGCAGTCTTTCGAGCAGCAGTAGCAATGGTTGGCGTTAATGGGCACTAGTGCGGGAAAATCCGTTTTTCACGATCCCGTAGGGCGCAGAGCGCGCGTGGTCAACCGAACCATTTTTGTCTGCGCCTCTGCTATCTCAGCGGCGTTCGCTGTTGTTGCGGCAGGGATACTGACGGCGCCCCTTCTGCCGCCCCTAACAATAAGCACAGAGAAAAGCGTAGTGACGCGCGCGGGAGATCCATCGCCGACGATGCAGGACGATCGGTTCAATCCGCTGGGTAACAGGGCCCTTCCTGACAATGCTACTCACACAAAGCGGTTCGCATTCTTCACCAGCAGCGATCCGAGCAGTTTCATCTCTCTCAAAACGCACACTAAAGAGATCGACGCCATCCTTCCGGATTGGATCTCTCTTGCTCCCAACGGGAAAGGGATCAAGCGCGAATACCTGACCGGCGAAACAGCAGTTGCGGCCTTGCGCAGGCAACAGGACTTGGATCTCGAGATATATCCCGCACTCTCGACGGAGTTTTCAACGAAGGCAACTGCCGCCGTCCTCGCGCGGTCCGAGAATCGCACTCTGATCGTCGAAGAAATCGGCCGCTATCTCGCAGCCGAGAACTATCAGGGCGTCACGGTGGCACTTCCTGAATTGGGGCCGGAAAACCACACCAATCTGGTTCTGTTTCTTGACGAGCTTGGTCGCGTGATCCACCCCGCGGGGCGCAAGATCATATACGTCATGGCGGCGCGCCGGCCTGACAGCCGTGATCAGGAGCTCATGCGCCGGGCAGATCTCGTACTCGTTAAGACCTATGAGGGTCCGGTCGATGCGAGCGCAGCGCCGCTCGCAAGCCAAGGCTGGTTCGAGACCGAGCTGCGCATGCTGCAACAGAGCGTCGAAACTCAGAAGCTGATTGTCGGCATCGGGTCCTATGCCGCTGACTGGGACGCACTGGAGCGCAGGCGCGAAATTGCCGTGCAGAGAGCCTGGGAGCTCCTGGATGAGGCAAAGGCGCCGTTGTCATTCGACGTAAGCACGCTCAATCCGTACTTCCGCTACACAGGGCACGATGGGTCTGCCCACGACGTGTGGTTTCTAGACGCCGTGACGGTCTTCAACCAGGCGCGGGCAGCTCTCGCAATCAAACCGGCGGGCGTTGCGTTATGGCGCCTCGGCTTCGAGGACCCTGGCGCCTGGGCCTCTATGGGTCGCGGTCATCTGCCCGACGACAAAGCCCTCAACGAGCTCAAGCGTCCACCTAGCGGCAACGACATTTACGAGCGCTTTCGCAGCGATATCGTTGATCTCCTGCCCGCCCATGAGGCCGGTAGCCGCCGCATCACCTTCAACGGGGATCTCGGTCTTATCGTTGGTCAGACGCTGGATCGCGTGCCAAAGCAGGACCAGCTTGTGAGTCCCAAATTCGCCGGTCCTAAGCTCGTCGCGCTAACCTTCGACGATGGCCCGGACGAGAAATACACGCCCGAGATCTTGAGAATTCTAGCCGAGAAGAAGGTCAAGGCGACGTTCTTCGTCATCGGCAGGAACGCCTTGCGCAAGCCGGAAGTTCTCAAGCGGATTTACGAGGAGGGGCACGACCTCGGCAATCACACCTATTCTCATCCCGACCTGCTGACGACGCCGACGCGCGAAATCGAGATGGAGCTTAACGCGACTCAGCGCGTGCTCGAATCCCGCCTTGGTATTCATACGATTCTCTTCCGAGCTCCTTACGCTTCACCCAACTTCAAAAAAGAGCTCGAGGCGCCGCGCGTGTTGGAGACGGCCAATCGCCTCGGGTATCTGACGGTGACCGCCTCCGTCGATGCATTCGACTGGGCAGCTGCGACGCCAGCTCAACTCGAACACCGTGTCACCGGTGGCATCGAGGGCGGACGAGGCCAGATCATTTTGATGCACGACAGCGGCGGAAACCGCAAACCCACCGTCGCGGCGTTGCCGGGCATCATTGATCGATTATCGCAACAGGGCTTCAAGTTCGTAACGCTGCACGAGTTGATCGGTAAGGCGCGCGGCGACGTCATGCCATCAATCAACGGCGGACAGCTGGCAACGAAGGCCGGCCTCAACATAAGACTTGCCAGCATGATCAGCCTTGCAGCGTTCGAGGACGGATTGCCTTACGTGCTGGTGGGGGCCGCCGTACTGGGAGCGCTGCGTCTGCTCTTCGTTTTGATGGCGGCGTTTTTCCAGCGGAGCCGGGCGCGCAGCCGGATCTTTCCGAGCGATAGGTCAGTGTCTCTTGCCGTGCTGATCCCGGCCTACAACGAGGAGAAAGTCATCTGCAAGACGGTTGCCTCGGTCCTCGCATCGTCGACCACTATCGATTTCGACGTCATCGTTGTTGACGACGGCTCCAGCGACAGGACTGCGGAAGTCGTGCGCGAGACATTTTCGGGTGACAGACGCGTCAAGGTATTCACGAAACCCAACGGCGGCAAGGCCACAGCGCTGAACTTTGGCTTCGCGCAGATCGACGCTGATGTAGTGCTGATCATCGATGCCGATACCGTGCTCGCGACAGGGGCGCCGGAATTGCTCGCTCGCCATTTCGCCGATCCACGGATCGGCGCCGTCGCCGGGAACGCGATCGTTGGTAATCCCGTAAATCTGATAACCAGGTTCCAGGCGCTGGAGTACATCACGGGACAGAACCTGGACCGGCGTGCCTTCGAGCTGTTTAACGCCATTGGGGTCGTGCCAGGCGCTATCGGAGCGTGGCGCCGCCTAGCATTGCTAGACGTAGGCGCGTTCACAGGCGACACCCTGGCAGAGGATGCGGATGCGACGCTTGCTCTCCAGCGGCGCGGTTGGAAAATCCTCTTTGAACCTGCGGCGCGGGCCTTTACGGAAGCCCCCGAGACTGTCCAAGCCTTCGTGAAGCAACGTTTCCGCTGGGTATTCGGAACGTTGCAGGTGGCCCACAAACACGCCGGAGCGATGCTCAGGAGAAAGCCGTTGGGGGTGGCGCTGATCACCATACCAAATGTCTACGTGTTTCAGATTGGATATTCCCTCCTCGCGCCGCTCATGGACGCGGCACTTCTCCTCGATATGTTCCACGTAGTTAGCGGGAGCATCACTGGATCAGGCGTCGACGCAAGCGACTTCGGGCCGGTTGCGGAATATTGGCTCCTCTTCCAGGCGCTTGATCTCGCCGCTGCCGCCGCGGCGATCAAGATTAACGGATCGGGGAATAGCTGGAACTTGCTGCCGCTCACACTTCTGCAGCGGCTTTGCTACCGCCAGCTTTTCTATGTGATTGCGATCCGGAGCATCGCTGCAGCCGTCAAGGGGCGGCTTGTTGGATGGGGAAAGCTCGCCCGCACCGGTCGCGTTGCAGCGTCGGCTGAAGCCCGTCCCTTCCACCTACATCACGAACACGCGATGTCATCTGTCAATGCGCCCGCACGCTATGGAGAATACCGATGAAGCTTTCGATGGTCAGACGTACAATTTACGGTTCTCGCGGCGGGTGGACGCGGCGATCTCTCGTCCTTGCGGCGGCGCTCACCGCTGCTGCTTCGCCGTCCATTGCCGGCGACGTGGCAATCACACCGGTGGCGCTCTTCCACGCTGCACCCGTCCCAGAGGCGCTCAGACCGCAGGCGCCGTTTTCTATGCACGTCTCACCGGGTGACCACGTCAAGGTGGCGTTCTATGAGCGGGTCGCGGGTCTAGCAGACGGACGCGCTGAGCAGGTGTCCTCCTCACAACTCGTCGAGCGTACGGAGCTTACGGGCGAATACGTCGTGCAGCTCGACGGCACGGTGTTCGTACCCCTGCTCGGAGCAATCGATATCGGATCCCAGTCCTTACCGGAAGCGCAGCATGCTTTGGCCACGGTCTTCAGAAGCGCAACCGGCCGCGACGCAAAGATCTCGCTGTCAGTTGCCTCACGCGAGCCGGTATATGTCACCGGTGCGGTGTCCAATCCCGGTACCTATACTTACAATGAAGGCATGACCGTGCTGCATGCCGTGGCGCTCTCCGGCGGGCTCGAAGGCAAAGGGTCCGAATTATCGCGCTCGTTCGAGATCATCCGCGAGCGCGAGCGCCTCGAGAAGGCCATCGACCACGTGAAGCGCCTCTTCGCTCGCCGCGCGGTTCTAAATTCGGAGCGGGAGCCAAGCCAGCCCATCAACTCGCGAGCGCTCGAGGGGATGGCCGGGAAAGAAGCCGCGGCGGCGCTAATCGCCAGTGTCGTTGCAGAGCGCGATCTGCTGCTTGCGAGCCGCAAATTGCAGAGAAGCGCCCTCGTGGCGACCGTTGCCTCGGCTGAAAAGGAACGACAAGGCCTGCGTGAGCGTCTGGATCACGTGGGTCTCAGCTTGAAAGACCGGGCGGAGCGCCTCGATGTCCTCAACGGTGTTCAGAGCAAGGGATCGATCAGCCCGTTCAGTCTTTATCAAGCGCGCAGTGACATGGCCGCCGTCGAGGAGCGAGAGGACGAGGTGAAAGGCCTGTTGGCGCAGACCGAGCTCAAGCTCTCGCAGGCAGAGCAGGATAAGATGAAGCTCGACATCGACGGCAAGATCGAGCTTGAGCGAGACCTGCGAGACCTCGAGGCCCAGGTCTCCGAAGAGCAGCTGACGATTTCAGCGTCGAGGAGGCTTCTTGCCATGGCCGGCCAGCCTATTGACCGCAAGAGTTTTGGAAATCTTTCTTATGAGATTGTGCGCCGGACGGCTAAAGGGCCTTTGCAGATTACAGCCGAAGAAATGACCGTGCTCGAGGCGGGCGACCTTCTGAAGGTCACGAGCCCGACAACCTTGGGCTCGGATTAGGGGCCGCTCAACTAAAGCAGACCTTGATTTATCTTGACCTATGGAGTGCCGGGCAGGTGACGCTGTGGGGCGCGGACGAAAAGCGGGCACGCGGCTTCGGCCGGTGTCAGCTCGTCGTTATCCTCCGGCGTCTCGCTGGAAGGGTCGGCCGCGTTAAAGGCACGCTCGAGTGGGTAGTTGCGGGCATCTGAAAGTCCGACGCTCTTACGCGCGGAGAGAGGAATGTGCTCGCGCCACGTGGAGAGCTCTCGAGGGCTGAGCGCCGAGTCCGGATAGGCGTCGACGTAGTAGGCCACGTCGCGGCCCAGGCGGTCGGTCGGCAGGGTCGGATGAGGATGACGCAACGAAAGGCAGCGGCGCGCCGCGGCGTGGGTATTGCCGGCTAAGGTCTCCGCGCGAATGCAGTCTCCGAGCTCGGAAACGAGCGCTTCGTCATCCGGCGGTCCCCCGATGTGCGTTGCTCGGTCGTAGAAGAAGGCGAAATCGATCTCACTTGGCACGAGGGCAAGCGATGCCCACAGCCGCCCGTAGCGCTCGAGCTTCTCGCCGTCGAACGGATAGCTTCGGTAGAGCGCGCGATAGTTGGCGCGAACCGCAGGGTCCGCGCCGAGGAGCTGGAGGCCACGCATCCAGGCCTGCCGCCGCGGTGTGTCGATCCACGCCGCGCACATGAATTGCTCGAGGGCCGACGTCCCGTCGCAGGTCTCGGCTTGAGGACCCGAGAGCTGCCCGAAGCGGCGTACATTCGCGGCCTCGGCGCCAAACGCTCGGTCTATCGCGGCCGGATCTGTCTCCGCCGTCCGTCGGAGGATCCACTGAATCTCTCGGCCTTGGCCCGCAGTCGCGCCGCGAGGTCCCCACGTCAGGAGCGAACAGGGGTCGGTTGCGTTGAAACACTCGGAGGTCGCGATTGCTCGCTCGGCGCGTCCTTCAGACGGCCCGGGGTTATCCTGGCAGAAGTTCCACTCTGGAGGGTCCGCGAAATCCGTGGCCTCGAAAGTGAGCGTTAGCGCATCGGCGCGCTCTTCGACGTCGGGTGGCGGTGAATTTCCCATAATTGCCTGCCACACGCCGAGAGTAAGCGAACCGTTGGCCGAAAGCGCCCCCGAATGTGCAAGCGTCTCATCGCAAACAGAAAGCGCAGAAATTTCGCTCGCCGTGGCTGGGCCAAAACTTCCTGGTGTGTCTTCCGCTATCACCGGGTGTACTTTGCAACCCGCGAGGCGCAAACTTAACTTATTCCGAAATTCGGTGAACTTCGAATAGATGCCGACACGAATGGGATAGTTGGAGGCGTCCAGAATGACGTCATCAATAGCAGCGGCATGGACCTGCGATGACACAGACAGCTTGACAATAGCGATTACAATTCCGAGCTGCATTCGGAATGCATTGAAAATATATGATTTTATCATTTTAGGCCAAATTCAACCTGGGACTGGCGCGCGTCATAGCTTGACCAAGCTTGCTCTGACAAAAAGTGTATAATAAACGCGATTTAAGCAGTGGATGGGTTGCCGCCGCACTGGAGGGTGTCCACTACGACAGCAGGGTCGTGTACGGCTCGGCCGGAGCCTGACGAAACGCGGCTGTTAGCTCGTCGACACGATCGTCGACGTCCTGGGTACTCGAATCCCAATGTGCCGTCGAGGTCGGGCAGGCTCAGCGAGTTGACGTACTCGAATTTTTCGCGTTCGCAGGCCAGCCGTCATCCGTCGGCCCGACATCGGAGGACAGGTGATGAGCAGGATATGCGATGGCCGCTTAGGGTCATGATCTGACGACGAAGTCAAATTCGACCTCCTGAAAGCCGCCGAGCATTACCACGTCCTTGATCACGCCCGCGGTCGGCTTGACGCCAATACGCGTCAGCTCAAAGCTGTGCCGGTGCAGGTGTAGCGGGTGAATATCGTCGCTGGCGTTGCGGAATTTGAGCCGGCAGCGGCGTCCCTCGTGCACCGTGTACATCGGCTTCATCGTATCCATCGAAAACGCTTCGCCATGAGGGTCCATTGATTGAAGCCGTTGAGCGCGGCGTTACGCTTGACGATCGTCATCTCGATCGTCTCATCGGGTGAAGCCGGCGCGGCATTCGCCTTGCCGAACAGCGTGTAATCCCATCGGAATGGCTCTGGCTTAGTCCATTGTGGTTCGCCCTTCTATCGCCCAGCACCCAAACGCCAGGATAGTTCATTTCGACGATCGCGGAGATGCGCTCAGCCGTGCCGAGCCAGAGCACGGGCACCTCGGCTTGCGTTGGCACCGGATTGCCGTCGAGGGCGATGATGCGGAACACGTGGCCGGGGAGAGCGAGGCTGCGGATTTCGGTCGCGCTTGCATTGAGGACGTGGAACAGCACACGTTCGCCCCGCTTTACGCGAATGGGGTCACCGTGACCGAGCATGCGGCCATTGGTACCGAAGAGCTCATAGCCCACCTCGAAGCCTTTAGTCTTCTCCTGCGCTTCTTCGTCGGCTGCGTCTCCGATCTTCTGCAATTCCTTGATTGGATGGCCGGCGAGGAAATCCATTGTCATGTCACCGCCACGGCTAAACGACGACTCGAACTCCTTCATCACCAGGAAGACTTCTCGATCATAGGCGCCCGGATTGTTTTTCGGTTCGATGTAGACCGGTCCCGCCTGACCGGTGTAGGTGCCCCGGTTCAAGTCGCCGCATCTGGCTCGTCAACGGTCGACGTCCACGCCAACGGCGGAGTTCGGCTTAGGGCCAAGAGCGGATATCGCAATTGCCGCGTTTGCCCACGTCTGCAATTCGACCTCGCTAGTCCACTGAGGAAGGTAACTCACGCGATGACGATGAAGGGTGGCTGCCTCTGCGGCGGAGTTCAATACGAAATAGCAGGGGAGGTGACCCAACCTATTGCCTGCCACTGTTCGCAATGCGGCCGTACTAGCGGGAACTTTGCCGCGATGTTGAGCTGCAAATCTCAAGACATCAGACTGGTGGCCGAAGAAACTTTGGCTTGGCATCAGTCATCCGAGAGGGTTCGGCGAGCTTTTTTGCGTTAGATGCGGAGGAAACCTCTTTTGGCGCGCTATGCCGGGCGCAGAGACTTACGTGACAATGGGAACCCTCGACCTACCAACGGGCCTCAAGCTTTGCGAACATATCTACGTCGGCTCGAAATCCGATTTTTATGAGATAACGGATCATTTGCCGCAAAAGCACGAATGGTGAGTTGGAGCCGTGTAAAATGGCAACCTTCTGCTTTGGGTCACTAGCTGAAGTCCGTCAGGTTCACCGGGAATGTCCGGTTAAGCTCAGTCAGCGGAAACTGATCGCGCCGCGACTATGGCTAGTCGCGCGCATACAAGGTGAGAGCCACTAAGCGAGCAACTGACCACAAGCGAACACTCATCGGACCTGATTGCCCCCGGTTTGCCCCGAGAGAAACGGCCTTCTTGAACCTTTTTGGCGTGAGCATCGCAAGCGTTATCGTGCTCTTGTTCCTCGCTTGGTTCATCTTGCCGGCTGAACGGCTTTCCACCGATCCAGCAGACCTGGCTGAAATCGAAGCCTACTCGGAAGCATCGCTTTCGTCCTCATCTATGCGTTTTCATATGTTCCGACGAAGCGCCGGGGATTGCTGCCGCCTTTGCCAACGCGAGCTTCGCCGCCGCAGCCTTGGCCAAGACCTGCCGAATCGCTGCTGCCGTGATCAACGCATCTCTCGGTATCGGGACCGGGTCCGGTTTGGCCCCCAGTAGAGCTTGGTATTCCTTGGGTAGCTCTGAGAGCATGATCGGCGGCTTCGGTCCGAAGTTCATTGCGCTCATTGAAAGCTCTGCTCGGCTCGAATCCGACTCCATGGAGCTTAATATTTGACTTGGCTTATGCCGAGCGAGGACGCTGCTCGCTCTTAGGTCCTTTGGGTACTAAGAAACCCCACGGGGCCGATGCCCACGCAATGCTTGTTGCTGTCAATGATGCGGTAGCCCTGCGCGCCAAATTTAGCCGTCATCTTAGGCAGATGAGTATTGGCTTGGTCCATGGCCTCCTCGGCCGTCGATCCGAGCGCTAGCTCCGTATAAGTTGCTGGCGGCTGATTGGCCGACGTCGAAAGATATTCGATGAGGTACATCGGTTTCTCTCCCTTGTTTGCTTTGCGCTAAGCATAGCACGGAGTTCACCGCCCGGCCGGCGGGATCTTCGCCAGGGCTGTCTCACCGGTCGAGTTATGGGGCATCAAAGTACCGGCTGCCCGTATCAGCAGCGTCTTGGTTCGGGGGCGCGGTCTAAAACCGATGGGGATTCCCGCCGAGCTGCCAGCGATGAAGCTCATCACGCAATACCTCAATTCATACTCCACCGTGGCGGGCAGTCTAGATCGGAACGTGCACGAGGCGTTCGGCACTCACCTAGTCGATCTTCTGATGCTGATCGTCGGCGCTGATCGTGATTCGCTCGAACTCATCAAGGGCCGCGGCCTCAAGGCTGCGCGAACTGAAGCGGTATTGAAGACCATCGAGCGTGATTTCGCCTCCGCGGATCTCTCAGCAGAGAGCATCGGGGTTACTCTCGGCATCACCGGGCGCCAAGTTCACCGTCTGCTCGAAGACACGAAGGCAGGGCCATGTAGCTGTCCGTTTCGGCGAACGCGTCGATAAGCAACACATGCTGCGCGCCACCCAGACGCGATTTCGGAGGTCGAAGGCGGTATCGGCTGCCCAGGCGATGACAGGGCGTTTCCATTACGGACGTCGTTCCCACAGCCTAGTGGTAAGCGAAAAAATTGCGCTGTCCAAGATCGAGTTCGATCACCGCTTCATTTTGAATTTAGTCGGCAATTAAGTGAGAGATGATGCCACGGCTTTCTCAAAACATGACGCCTAGAAGCACGGCTCCTCCTAGACTGAAACGCGACGTGAGGTTGGTGGCCCAGCTATCGCCAAATTCGCATCCCAGACCCCTCAACTTCAAAACGGGGGATTGGGCAGATGGACTCAGACAGACGCATCGCCAGAGGGCTGACGCTCATTAGCAACGAGGCCGCCAAGCTGGAGAGAGGAGGTCTTCACGCAACCTCCTGGGAAACCCACATGGCGCTCAAGACCATCAAGGACGAGTGCGACCACCTCCGCCAGTTTGTAGCGTTGCTCGCGGAACGAGCGCGGCATCTTGTCGATTAGAAACCGCCTTCGGTTTGAGAGACGTGCGGGCTGTGATGGGATCAATACCGAGGGAAAACGGGGAAGAAGTTTCCCCGACCGAAGCCCTGAGCGTAACAGTGGACCGTCTTCGCACGGAAACCAGGGTAGGCCGCCGCGACGTGTCTCAGAGACGGCCCAAAATTCGCACTCAGCAATAATAGGAGAGATTATCACCCTCATCTGTCGGACCAAATTCCTTTGAGAACTTTCGTCCGACGTGCAAAGCCATACGGGTTAGCTCGCGCGAGTCTTCAACGCCAGCCCTGACGAGACCACTAAGGGTCTCAGATACGCATCTGGTCAATGCAGGGCTGCGTTTGATCTCGCGATTCTCGATGCAGAGAGTATCCAGCACCTCACGTTGAAGCCGATTCAATTGCTTGGGTTCGGCCTGCATAGAAAATTTTGTCATTGATGCCTCCCCTGAATGCTCGTGACTTGGCCGTATCCGCTTAAACGGTTAACGAGCGGCCGAGTTCGTCCGCTCCCGCGCATTCCAGATCACAAATTATGTCGGGCTGTGTCCGGAAGATTTCCGAACGACACGAGCCTCTGACGGAGCCCGTCCAGGCCGAACTGAGGTCGACGTGAGGTCATGCTTGAGCGCCAGCGCGAAGGGATCGCAAAGGCTCGTGCTGATGGCCGCTACAAACGCCGACGTTCCGACCGCCATGCGCAAGGCCGATTAGGTCGCGGGGCTGCTGACGGCGGGCCACAAGGTGTCGGAGGTCGTGCGTGTTACCGGAGTGTCGAGGTCGTCCCTGTTTCGAATCGCGCGGGCGAAAAGAATGAAGCCTGCGAGCATGAGAGAGGCTTAGGCCGGGTAGGGAGCCCAAAGGTCGTTACTGGCACCCGGCCATTGCGATAAGCCAATGCAGAGACCCCCAAACGCAAATGCGTCATTGAACCGGTCATCAGCCATCAAACATTTTTCCTAATTCATAAGACGAACGAGCGCCACGATGGCACTGGAGAATGACCAGCGCCATTGAACCATCGACGATAAGCTGACGCCGACACCGGTCGCCAATGTCAAGACGACGGTTGCAGTTATGAGGGCCACCAAGCGTAATATCCATCTGCGTCGCCGGATGGCATTTCATCACGCTGAATCTTGTCGAAGTTCAAACTTCATCCTCTCTACACTCTCTCACCTAACTGGACTTTGACGTGTGGGCACCCGCCCGCGAATGTGGGCTGCCGCTAAGTAACCATTGCCAAACCGAGCCCGACCATCGTCGCCAAGGCCGACAAGACGGATGCAGCTATAACTGCGACCAAAAAATAATAGCCATCGGACTCGCCCAAACTGGGATTCGTAGGCCGAACTTTGGAATGTTTTTTCATACTCGAACACCATTCTCGGCGTATGTTTCGAAGTCTCTGAGCGAGCGCTGCGGCGCTATGAAGACCTGGGTTCTAAAGCGTTTGAAACAAAGTCCTTTTGTTCAGGTCAGAATTGCACGTTGCGCACCGATGCGGGCGCAAAAGCTGCGAACAGTGCTCGTCAATCCGGTGCCAGCAAGCGATCCATGATCGAAGCATCATCGTTCTCAGGCTTGTTCACGCGCGTAGAGTCAGCAGATTCAAAGCCCAGTAGTCGCATTTCACAAGCGTGCGCTTAGCGCAAAAAAGTTCACGAAATCGGAGCGAAACACTTGATCGATCTCGTTCGCGGGGACCGGCTTGCTGAAGTAAAGCCTTACGAACTCATGCCGCTCGCGGCATGGGCAACGTTGCTGCGGCGTGAATGATGGACACGATAGTGCCGCCTTGCCCGGTCACCACGTCCACACGCGCATCGAGTTGGTTTGCCAAAGCGTTGACGATACTGGTCCCTAAGCCAACTTTTGGACTATCAGACTTCGGCTTGCCCATGCCGTTATCCGCAATCGACAGCTTCCAGTCCGTGCCCGTTACCTCGTAAGTGACGATGATGCGTCCGTCTTTTTCGTCTTTTGCAAAGGCGTGCTTGAGGGCATTTATCACGGCTTCTGTCACGATGAGGCCGATGCTGACGGCATCGCTGGATGAGTCGCTTCCCTCAGGAGCCTTGACTTCTATGGTGACGTGTCCGCCATCACCGATCATCGACTGGGCTAAAGTAGCGCACAATTTCGATAGGTAGCTGGCGACCTCGATGAGTTCGCCTCGCCCAGAAACTTGAAGATGTTGTTGGACCGCAGCGACCGACATGACGCGCTTGTGGGCGTCTTCGAGGTGCAGACGCGTTTCCGGCGACTGCACCGTTCGCGCCTTCAGCATGATGATACTCGCGATGATCTGCAGGCTGTTGGCAATCCGATGCTGCATCTCATCCAAAAGAAGTTCTTTTTGCCGCAATAATTCCTGTAGTTCTCGCTCAGCCGCCTTGCGTTCGGTTATGTCCTCGATAGCCAGCAGAACGGTCGTGTGGGAGTTGTCTTCATAAAACACCTTGCGGGCATTGAGCAGCATGGTGCGGTGGCCGATGTTTGGAAATTTCTGCTCGACCTGATAGTCCTCCAGCACCGCGTGCTCAGGGACGATCTTTCCCAAGAGGGTTCGCAGGGCCCGGATGTCCCACTGACCATCGCCAAGTGAATAGAGCAACTGGCCTTGGGTTTCTTGAGGGTTCACGCGGAAGGTAAGGTAGAACGACCGGCTCGCCGCGACGACGCGAAGCTCCTTGTCGAGCACCAGTAGTGGCTCGCGGACGGTATCGACGATGGCCTGAGCGAGTGAGCGCGCATCATCGATATCAGCGAACAGCCTGCCGCTTGTCACCACCGTTACTTTCTACAAAATGTTGGAAATGCTGGCCTACTTTACACTTTTCGCGCGGGGATCACTACTCGTTGCGCCGAGAGATGTATTTCCAGCATTGCCAGTAAGAATTACGCCGCAGCGTCCGTTCTAGACACACCGCCGAGCGCAAACTGTTGATTACCGTCGAGTTAAAAATTCCTACAAAAAAGCAAATGTATAACGCGCCCCAAAGCGGAACAGATGAGTTTACGACACGTTTGGCCTAGGTCTCGACATGACGAGAGGAGAACGACCGGCAGGAGAACCCTCATGTATTTCGACAACGAGTGGCTTTTAAATTTTGAAATGACGGCTGGGGTCCGCCTTCGCGCGCTGTTTGAAAAAGACCTTGATGCTATGCCGCTGGAAATTGCCGATGGGTTGAGACGGCTGCGAGAAGTCGAAGAAAAAGCATTGTTAAACTAAAAAAATAATAGGGCTTCGCTGCTAGTTGCATACCCTTCCATCAAGCAGCGAATATTCTAGTGATGCGGCGCGATGATCGCTATGCGCTTTGCCTCATTCTCTACGTCAAAGAGGCCGTATTCTACGTCAAAGAGGCCGTATTTCGCAAACGCCATCATCATCGAGGCGACGCGCTCGCGGCTCACTTGGTCTGTTTCGCTTATGCAAAGCCCTTTGCAGGCTCGGTTATGCGCGGCCTGCAGCACGTTGATCTGGTCGTTGTCATAGTGACCGGTGGGAAATTTCATTGCTAGCCCCAACGCGTTTTACGGGCGGGAGCAAAGTGTAACTCTCAGTCAACGACGCCCAGGATGCAGGCCGATGATGCCGGACCATGCGTGCGATCACCCGGCAAAGATACACACGTTTCCTACACATCGCGAAACACGGCACTAAAACCGGGAAGGGCTTGAGAAGCAGTCACGGCTTTTTCCCCAGCGAAGTAAGCAATAACATGCTGTGCGATCTCGGCCGTATGTCACGCGGCTCCGTGTTGGACGAACGGAACGCGGCGCATTGTCACCGTGGCTCACGGCACGCAAGACCAGCACGATTACAGCTTCGATTGAGGGAGGACCGCGTGCTTGGACTAACGGAGAGGAGGGACTTATCGGCCTTCTTCGGGGATAACTCCCAAGACTTCGCGCTGACGATCAGATGAGGAGCCGGAGGCTGGCCACCCCATCCTCCTGGCCCAGTGGGCAATCGCGACCTTCACGGTTTATCGGTCACTATCGCGCGACTAAGTGGGCCAGTGGTCCCGTGGAAATTTCGATCTGCGCGTCGTGTTCCTGCGCAGCTTCGAGATCGCGGGGATCAATCGTTATGACCTGTCTCGCACCCTGGCCGTATCCTTTGGCAGCCGTGACGATCGTTGTTGATACGCGCCGATAGGCGACGAACGACAATCCTTCGATAGCCTCTTCAAGCGTTTCGACGATGTAGGTTCCCGCTTCCAGTATTTCGTCAATGCCTGCGAGCGAGAACGGGTGCAGGAACGTAACCGACTTGCGCGTTGTTCGCTCGTTCACGGCAGCCTCCTACGATGTCTGATTGCGCCAATCGGCTTGTAGCAAATGCTTTCGAGACTACTTTGATGGCCCGCGCCCGGAATTGCGTCGGCGCGAGTAAGACCTGCAACCAAAAAAGCCATGCGCCTTGGGCTCGGTTGATCGGCTGCCTTTCGCTGTTGGTGACGCCGTTTGGTGTTGGCTGTTTCACCTCCCCATTCGAAGTGGAACTTACTCGATCATCTTGCCGGATCGTCATTTAATGTCGATCAAGGGTAAACCGGATGTTCCAACCTTAAACTAAGTTCTTAACCGGGCCACTCCACATTGGTGGTCTTCTAAATTGGGCCAAAGACCGGATCGATGAAATGGACGCCACTTTGGCGTCGCTTGAGTCCAAAGTCGGCGAGGTGCAAGCGGATGCCCGAGTCAAATCAGACCAAACCCTTACTGACCTGCGCAAAAAACGTGATGACTTCAGGGACACCATCAAGAAGCAGTCGGAAACCAACGAGGCCGCTTGGGATAGCGCGAAGGCACAACTAGAATCTGAGTGGAGCGCCTTCGAGGCCGAAGTAAACAAATATGTCGAAAGCTTCGGCAAACAAGTTGGGCAACAGCAGGCGATCTTTAAGCTTCAAGCCGCCGCCGCCCAACTGAAAGCCTGGCACGAAGCGGTCGACAAGCTTGGAGACTCTGCCAAAGAATTCGCAGCTGAGCGTCGGGGAGAAATCGACGCAGCCGTGAAGCGCATGAACGCCGACGCCGCCGCTGCGGAGGAAAAGCTCCAGAAGCTTAGCCAGGCGGGTGCCCAGTCATGGTCGGCACTGACAGCTGCACTGACGGAAACGCGCGCTGCCTTCGATGGCGCAAATCAGTCGGCGCGGGAGGCGTTCAAGCGGGCCTCCGCTTGATGCCGTTTGGCATCGATAACGGCGTAGGGGATACGAATAGGTCCACGTGGTGGCACCCAAGCCTCGGGGATTTCGATAGGCACGCCCGGATCGTCAGGATGCCAAAGGACGGTTGTTGTTTCGGTGCCGTCGAAATCTACCGGCGTGACGACGATCGGCGTCTTCTCCCGCAAACACTTCTCGATTGCCTCGAAGCCTTCAATCGTCTTCGGATAGATCCGGCTGCCGTTCGGTAGCCTGATGCTCATCGGTGCCTCGAGTTTCTGGATTGGTCGACCTTCGCCCTCTCGGCGGCCTTCTCGGCAAGCCGAGCGGGTTCGCGGCTTGGAAGTGACGTGTCAGCCGAGTTCATCGACTTACTGCCATTAGGGTCAGATGCGGACCCGCGAACGAAGTCGGCTAATACCTCAACCGTCCTTTGGCATCCTGAAGAGCCGGGCGTGCCTATCGAAATCCCCGACGAGGCTTGGGTCCTCTCGCCCGAGGCAGAAAACCGCGTTACTGACGAAGAAATCAAAACCCTGGTCGCCGAAGCAGAAACAGCAGGTGTGCTTGAAAGCGGTGAAGGAGAACTCATTTCCGGGGTCATGCGCTTGGCGGACCGAGCCGTGGTCGGCCTTATGACGCCGCGCACCGACGTTGATTGGATCGACATCACCGCGCCGCAAGCCTTGATCAAGGAGCGATTGATCTCCACGCCGCATTCTCGGTTGCCCGTTGGCGAAGGCTCGACCGATAAAATGATTGGGGTCGTGCAAACGCGAGAACTGTTGGCAGGCATTCTCGCAGGCAGACCATTCGAAGTGAGCGCCTACATCCGGAAGGCGCCTGTAATCCCCGAGACGGCCGAAGCCCTGCATGTTTTATCAGTGCTGCGCGAAGCCGAAGTACCGATGGCCCTAATCCATGATGATTACGGGGAATTCGAAGGATTGGTAACGCCCGCTGACATCCTTGAGGCGATTGCGGGTGTATTCAAATCTGATGCCGAAGGCTCTGAGCCGCATGCGGTTGAGCGCGATGACGGCTCCTGGCTGTTATCGGGGGCCATGCCGGTGGACGAGATGGCCGACAAGATTGGCATCGTCCTGCCGCAAAATCGGTCGTATGAAACGTTGGCCGGTTTCGTGCTTGCCAAGCTCCAGCACATCCCAAAAACCGGGGAGTATATTGAGACCAACGGCTGGCGGTTTGAGGTAGTTGACCTTGACGGGCGGCGCATTGACAAAATTCTGGCCAATCGCCAGAGACTTAAGAGGCGTATGCCGTCGTAGCAGTGGCGGCCAGCATTAGGTGCAATGTTCCGACCGAAGTCACCATCTAGACATCCCGCTCGGCGCTGTGTCGGGCCTGACACGAACTGCATGCGATGACCCGGATTGGGCGAGCGCGTAGGCCCGCGCGGTAGCAATATTCAGCGATTTTTCGACTGCGAGCCGCATGCGTTCGAGTTCCTTGTCGTCTGCGTCGGGAGCCACAAAAAGCGGGTCACTGGCTACCACGGCGAGCGTAGAGAATGGCAAGTTGATCGTGAATTTGCTCCACGTATTGAGGACGAGAAATCTAGATGTCGCAGCTGCCACCGGAATTATTGGCCTGCCGGAGAGACGCGCCAACGTCACGATACCATGTCCTGCAGTCCGGGCCTGCGAGACCGGCACATCCGCAGTCATAGCAACGATGGAACCACCAGTCAGGGCCCGTAAAGCCGCTCGGAGCGCGTAGGCTCCGCCTCTGTTCTTCTTTCGCTTGCCTGCACCCGCCCCGCGAATGGCGGAAATTCCGAATTGCTCCAACACGGCGGCAACAAGTTCAGCATCTCCGTGCCGCGAGATTACGGCCTGGACACCGAACTCCTGAGTGTTGAGATCGGCCAGCATCACAAATTGACCGTGCCACATGGCCATGATGAACGGTACGTGGGCGGAAAGAGTGGCGACAAGGTCAGGTGGTTCATGGATGGTGTGCGACGTCTTTTTTACGGCTCGGATAAAGCCTGCCAGCGACCGCGCTGCGAGACCCTTTATCAGTCGGCGTTTTCCCGAGAATAAGTGCATCGTTCAGAGCGCAAAATCGTGTGGACGAATTCTTTAATCTGCGGATACCGCACGGATCAACTGTCGAAAAGCACCCCGGGCGGTCTTGTGCGCCAACGGCCGTGGGCCCTTCATGTCCGAGTGTCCCCGCTAAGATCTTTTCCCGCCATATGCATGGCAAGAGGACGCCGGAACGTTGAAATTTTGGAGGGGATCATGGAACAATTCTGGCACATCTGCATCGCGGCTGGCGGCGTTGGTGTCGTGCTGGCTCTGGCACTGCGCTTCGCGCTTGGCAAGTGATTCGCGCCAGACGCGCAGGTCCGTTAGGGCGCAGCGTATGAGCGGTAGGCGATGCCGGTAGTCGAAGCCGTGTTTTAGAGCGTGGCGCCTCCCTGGGCGGCCAGCTAGCAGCCCCCGGCCGGCGACGTTGAAATTGAGCCGCAGACACGGACCCATGCCCGATTTGGGGGGGAGACCACAGCGCCCCAGACTGGATGCACTTCGATGCAAAAAAAGACGGCCGTCCGGCGCGGGCGGCCGCCGAGTTGACACCGGGGAAACTGGTGGGAGACCCGGTGGTCTTGGGGACTATCTCAAAAGCGCAGCAATGGGACGAAAGCGTGGGATGCCGATGGTCATTTGTTGTCGAGGAGGCTAAAACGATGACAGGCACCGATCTCGAAATCATCCCCCCGGCCAGGTCGGAGATCTTGGGAGCCGACGAGGTCCGCGTCCGACTTTGCTGTCGTGTGCAGCCATGCGAGTCAAGGAGACCGGTTCTCCGGCAAGTGCTGCAACGATCAACACCCAGGTTGCCGCCGTGAAGGCGCTCTTGGGTTTCGCGCACAAAGTCGGGTTCACCCGGTTCAACGCGGCGCCGCTCATCAAGCTCAAGAAAGCCCCCCGGCAACTCGCCCAACGCATCCTGAGCGAGGTCGAGGTGAACATGGCGCTGACCGCCGCTTCTGACCCGGAGCTGACTTCGCAGCGCACCAATGACCGGAACTACCTGCCGCGTGCTGTCGCGCGGCAGGTGGGCTCTTTCAAACAAGGAGCGACGTGTCCTAGTGCTCGCCGAGGCTAGCGCGAATCTGAGCCATAATTTGATCGCGGATACCTTCGGACGACTTTGTGTCTCCTGCCATGCATTGATCGTAACCGTGAACTGCCATGCGCATCATCGCTGCGCGATGACCGGCAGCCATCGTGACCGGCCCACTTATTGCCTTCGAGAGCGCGTCAATCTCTTCTTCACACCCGGCGAAAACCGGAGCAGCAGTTGCAAAAGTGAATGCACTGATTGCGATTAAAATCTTGGCGTACATTGAGGTGACTCCCTTGTCTCGTTTTTCGGTTTTTTAGCAAGACACGATAATTGCGAATGCTCATGATACGAGGCTTGGTACGGAGTGGTCATCAGATCCAACTCCAAGATCATGACCTAGGGCCCAACGAAAACGATCGGGCAATTGACGGTCGCCACGCCGGACGCAAGAACCTTAGCCTTGCCGACGGTTTCGAGGTCCCGGACCGAGGGAAAATCGGCATTGTCGTAGACCGACACCAGCCACAGCGGCGAATACCCGGCATCCCCCGGCAGCGTCGCCGGAACGTTGTGCGTTTGGTGAGACCCGGTCTCGGAGCGGAATCCCGACCCCGGTCCACCATTGGCTTGGTCCGGATTGACATTGAATGTCACGTAGATCGGCGACAGGGGAACGCTATTTCCCGCAGCCGACAAAGTCGCCTCCTCGAAGCTGAAGTATTTCGCCACCTCGCCTCGGTACCAGGCGCTCTCCAGTTTCGCGCTCTCGCTCTTCAACCGCGCTCGCGCGCGTGACCTGTCGGGTACCACCGGCATGTTGCGCAAGACATCGGTCGCCTCGGTCTTGAACCCGGCCTCACGCAACGTCGCCGCGTCTGCGATGGAATTTGCGACGTATGCCTTGGGCACGAGAACCTTCCAAACCTGTCGGAAATCGTTGTACCCCACCTCGCCCGGGAGGCTGTCGATGATGTCGAGCTGACCCACCACCGGCTTCTCTTCGCCCTCCCGGTAGAGCACGTAGACCGGCGCCGGTGTGGTGCTTTGCACGTCGAAATTATAATACCGTACGGGCTTGCCCGTGCTGGGCGACAGTCCCTGCGTGATGAACGGTTCCCTATCGAAATCCACGGGCTCGTTGGGGCCGGGAAGATCGTTGTCGGCCGTGCGTAGCTGCAGGTGCGCGGCTTTCGCGCTGAAGCGGTCCACCGCCGCAATCGGTGCCTCGTCTGGATCCAGAGGCTTCGCCGACGGAGCAGAGTGCCCAGCGTTCTTGTCCTGAGCTGCGACAGTCTGGGGGGCAAAGCCGATGGCAATAAGGCTCGCAATCAAACAAAGACGAGAGATTCTCATGGGGGCCACTCCGCATGCGGTTGGGGAGAAGATCGCAAGCTTACGATGGCCGATGCCGCTTCTGATGGAAAATGCCGCATAGCTTTGAAGTCGATAGCGCCAAGCTATAGAGCCCCATTGGCTTTGGGCTCAGAGCGATGCAGCCGAAAATGGGGCACTAGCCGATGAGCCGGCGACAAAGTCAGAGCTTCCCGTTGAACATTGCCTGCCCATTGTCGGCACCAACAGAAACGGGCAACACAAAACCCGTTCGAATCACAGAGCTGGCAACGGTTGAAGGGCGACCGTCTACTTTAAACTCATTTCTGGTATTGGCCCATCGCGTCGGTTCCGCGAGCGGCAAAACAGGTCTGCCCTTTGGGGTTGAGCTGCCACCAGGAAGGTGGAGAGCTTGTTGCGGCCTATAGTTTAATTCCTAGTTCAAGGGCAATTGCTGACGCTCGATAGAGGGATCCTGCGCCAGCGAGGATAGGAGGCGGTTCGTGACCGTCTTCCACGATGTCGTTCTCGCCAGCCGGCCCGAGCCCCGCCCATTGGCGCTTGAGGGGCCGACACCTTTCAACCGGTGCGGCGACGTCCTGATCTGGGCGTTGACCGTTCTCCGCCACGCGTTCACTGCAGCCGGTAGCAATGCTCGAAAATCTGCGGCTCGCGCGTCACGTCGTAGCCCGTCAGGCACTGGATGAGATACGTTTCGCCCGGCTTCTTGAACAGGATGAATGTCGAGCGGCTGTCGGCGTTGCTCGCGTAGCCCGCGACGTCCCAGCCGGACTTCAGGATGCCCTCGATGCTTAGTTCGGCGTCTGGCTCGGCATCGGCGATGGTCCTGCCGGCGAGCGAGAGCGTCAGGACCGCGAGAGCAGCAGCGCCCGCAATTCGCGTACGAAATCTCTCCGTCATCGTGCTGCTCCTCGGCCAAAGATGCTTACCGGTGCCAGGTGCGGAAATCGCCTCTAGGGCAACGTGCACCATCCTTGGGTCGCAAATGATGTTCGTCATCTGGATGTCAACGTTGCCGGCATGCCGTATTTGGGAGCCAGCGTAATCTGGGGCTTGATATCGATGACGGCATCGGGATCGAGCGTGAATCTGTACTTTTGTCCGACCGTGGCGAGAATGATCGCCGCCTCCATCGTCGCGAAATGACTGCCGATGCACATCCTTTGCCCGCCCCCGAAGGGATAGTAGGCGAACTTGGGCAGACGCGCCGCCAGTCCATCGAGCCAGCGTTCCGGGGCAAACTTTTCCGGATCCGGAAAATATGTGGGATCCCGGTGGTTCACCCATTGACTCATCAAGACCGTGTACCCGCGCTTCACGCGGTACCCACCTAGCTCGAGATCGGTCGTCGCCTCTCGGCCGATGACGTAGACGGGCGGATAGAGCCGCATTAATTCGTTGATGACGGCACCGGTGTAGGGGAGTGCGGAAAGATCCGTCGCTTTCGGGCTTCGGCCGCCGAGAACGCGCTGCCATTCATCGGCAAGTCTGATTTCGGCTTCAGGGTGCTGCGAGAGCAGATACCAGCTCCACGTGAGAGTGAGGGCCGTCGTCTCGTGGCCCGCGAGGTAGAGTGTCATGGCCTCGTCGCGGAGCTGCCGGTTCGTCATCTGCGCCCCGTCGCCGTCCTGCGCCGCGATCATTGTTGATAGAAGATCGTTGCCGGGCTCAGCGCGTGCCCTGCCAGCAGCAATAAAACCTTCAACGACGTGATCGACATCGGCAATCGCCCGGTTGAGCCGCACGTTTGATAGTGTTGGCAGCCAAGTCGGAATTTGAAATGGCACGTCGAGCCGGGCGGTCATGAGATCGAATGCGAGCTGGAGACTTTCATCGATATTTTCGCGATCGCCATGATCCTCGAGGCCGAACAGCGTCTTCAGTGCGATCGCGCTCGTGAGGCCGCTGAATTCGCGCTCGAGATTGACAGATTTGCCATTGCTCCACTTTGCAACCATGGCTTCGGTGAGTTCTGTCATCACCGGCGCATAGGACTGCACCTTGGCTTTGAGGAATGCCGGCTGAAGAAGCCGCCGCTGCCGGAGCCAGAAATCGCCTTCGCTCGTGACGAGACCATTGCCGAGTATCGGCTTGAACGTTCGCGCACCGAAATGCTTGGTGTAGTGCTTGGCGTCCGTGACGAGCACCTGTTGAATGAGGTTGGGATCGCATGCGAGGAACAGCCGCCTCCGGCCGATGCGAAAGCTGGCGAGCGGGCCGTAGGTGCGCGCAAGCTCCAGGAAAAAGTCGACTCGCCGTGGTCCGACCTGGCCGATGTTGCCGCCGAAAAACCTGCCCTGAGGACCAGGAGGCAGTGCGGAGCTAGGTATGGCGAGCGAAACGGTCATAGACGTATGGAACCAGGAAGCGAGGCGAAGGGCAACTTTGCAACCACTAAAGCCGAAGCTGCCAATGACCAGACGCGAGGAGGGGGATGAAACAGAACACCGGGTTAATCAACGCCGCCCCAAGGTGCTTCTGCACCTAAAAAAAGCTTCCAGCCGGGACCGTTTAATAACAGCAATCTCACGGTGCCAAGCATCGCGCGGGGCTAAAGTAGCGACCAGGTCTCAACAAAGAGACAGCCGCAAGCCAACTATGGCCCAAATCGCCAATTGCATCCCGCAGGGGAAAAGAGCCCTTTTTTGATTTGAGTGTTCCACAATCGCTGCGACAAGAAAGTCAGGGATGAGTTGGCTGATTTGAGGGGGATTGCTGACATGGAAATGAAAACCAGCGTGGTGAAGCCAACTCCGTGGGGAGCCGATAACGGGATCAACCGGATCGCTCTCGCGATGCTCGTCGCGGCGGGTGCACTGTCTGCCATGGGCGTCGGCCTCACCATCTTTCTTATCGTAATCTCAGATGGAGCAACTCTTGACGGCGCGGCGTTTTGGCTCGGAATAGTCAGCGCATGGGCCGGCCTTATTCTGATCGTCGGCTATGCGGTGTGTCTGATATCGCCCGACTAATGCGGGTTGTCTCCTTGCGGGAGATTTGAATTACCTTCGCAAATTCACGGATCAGCCACGAGAGCAAACTGGTGACTGAGCCTGCCGAACCCCGTCGGCTTCCCGCGCCCTGGCGTGTTGTTGAGCACAGCGAAAGCTTCGTTGTCGAAGATGCAAACGGGCGGCCGCTGGCTTACGTGTATTTCGAAGATGAGCCCGTGCGTCGTAGCCTCATGAACCGGCTGACGAGCGATGAAGCCTGGCGCATCCCTGATAGTCGATCGACGTTAGTGACGAACCGGCCCGATGTCGGTGATGGATGGAGCTCTGAGTGTGCCTTGCGCCCCTCGCACTTGCCGCGCTCCACACTCTCGCGCGTGCCGCAGCTTGTGAACGAGGCGGGCCTTCTCATACTCGGCGAAGGCGCCGTCGCCTTGCCTTCGCAGGTTACCCTTAACTATAGGCCGCATCTCAGTACCCGAAAAGCAGGCCCCGCAGCTATTATAGGCCAGCAAACGCCGCTGGGTCTTGTCGGATTCGCGCGCTGATCTGCGACAGGACATGAGTTAGCCAAATGATATTTTCGCCTAAGAACGTGACCTTAGCCAGCGTCAAGAGCGATCCGGAACTCTTCAGCGTGTCGGACGGGCGCAAGGCTTCCCTGCTGTCGCCTATGGTCATCTTGCCCTATCTGGCCGCCACCATCCTGTCATTGGTTTCCTTCCACACGACGTATTACGGGATGCGATCGTTCTACGGACTCGGGGCGGCGGGAAATCGTCTAGAAGCCCGTATTTTCGATCCAATCGCAAATTCCGTTTCGCGCTATTTGAGCATCGACGTCTTGAACCTCTTCGCAATCTGTTTTGCAGCCGTGGTGCAGGGTGGAATCCTGCTTGCTTCTGCCTATCTGTTCCGCCTCTTACTCAACTCCAACTCCCGGCAAGCTCAGTTGGCACCGAGCATACAGTCGCGTTGGTTGCCGCGCTTCGTCTCCGTGATCCTTCTGCTCTTGCTACCGATATCGATCGTCTTCTCGTACGGTGCGCGTCTCGAATGGCAGATCGGTCCGGAGCAGAAAACAACCATCCAGGCTAGCGGTGCATACAGCGACGCAACAAGCATGACGAACACGCTGAAGGGCATGATGGCCGAGGAAAGCCAGCGACTTTCAACGAGCGTTACGGAACTTCCCGCGTTCAAGAGCTGGATGGCCAGTATGGAGCAGCTCACAAAGGCCGTGGCACACGCCCCCGATGCGATCCGCACTTATCTTAAGAGTATTGAGAGTGTCGAAGCGGAAGAGCGCGCAATTGAGCGGAGCCGCCAAGCGCAAGCCAGTCAGCAGACACTCGACTTCGACCGCCAAGCAGATGGGGTCAAAAGTAGCCTCGAGGCCATTCAGGAGAACATCAGGAAGCTAGAGCCACTGACACAGTCGAAGCCTGCCACGATAGAGTTCGACGATCGAATTGCCCGTTACGAAGCCGAGATGAAGAAAGAGCAGGATGGCACCGGCAGTTGCGGCCCGGCTGGCGAAGGTGGGTGCTTTAAGCGTTACAAGGCGAATAGAGATAACGCGGCACGTGAGAAATCTCTCTTTGTCGAAAGCGCGAACGCGGCAGCCCGAACGGCAGCCGACCGGCTTACAGCTTTAAAGAAGGAGAAAATCGACAAAGAGGTCGAACTCGCGAACATCGTTGACAAGGCCAGGCTGGCCGGACACGAGATTACAATTGATCCAAGGGCAGGCGCTCTTGATGTCGCAGCCGACCTCCCGAAAAAGATTGCGGACCTGCAGCTGAACATCGGGAAATACGGGATCGAACTTCGACAGGCGCTCGATGCGTTAAGCGGTGGTTTCACTCCCGACAAGTATGCGCGCGTCGCTGAGCGCTGCCGCAACCTTATACCCATCACGATGGTCGGCGACTTCACGAAAACGCTCAAGGGAACCGATTGCGAACCTAGCGCTCTGGCAGCATCAGTGTCTGCCATCGAAGAGTTCGAGGCGCGTCAGAAGCGATTTGAAGACGAATGCCAGTCGCTACCTCCATATGTCGGCGGCGGCGCTGCAGACGCTTACGCTGGTCGAATATTCGACAGGGTGAGCACCTGCATTGAGTTGTCTGGCCTCGGAACGATGGAGATCTACAGGACGCCCATCACTGACTTGTCGCAAAAGCTTGCCAAGTCGATAAGCAACCGTAGCACCGGGGTTGACTACTTGACGTTCACCACGGGCGAGCTTCGCGACGGCAAGCGTGTGGCCTTTCTAGCGCTGTTTTTTGCGTTCGCGGTTGACGCTCTCGTTCTGGTCTTCACGTTCCTCGGCGAGCTTCCGCGGCTAAGTACGACGACGGCTCCAGCCTCAGCGCCCCTGTCCAACGAGGAACGCCAGAGGCTCTTTGTCGATCTCCAGGCTGTAAACGACGCCCTGGATACATCCGACCCCGCACGTTTCAAGGTCATCAGAGGGATACTGACCTGCCTTAAAGTAGGGGAACCAGACAGCGTCATCCGTCTCGATCTTGGCAAGTTGCCAAGTGAAATGGACCGCCAGGCTCTGTGGCGAAGACTCATTCCATTCCTATCATCGGGTTTAGCCTGGAATGATCCGCGGCAGAAGGATGTCACGTGTATGTCCGATCGCGCGATGAGCTTGCTAATCCAGGAGTGTAGGCACATGATTGCGCGCGAAGAAAAATCGCACTCTGCAATCGCAGGGACAGTGATACCCCTTTCGGTTGAACGGCTCCAATGACAACTAGTGCAGGCGTCCATCGCTACAGAGCGACTTGGTAATTTTGTTCAACACGCGGGAACGCGAATCTCGCTATACGCATCGAGCGCGTCGAAGCATGCCTAGAGAGCTAAGATAGTCGGGCGACCAAGCGAACTTCGGTTTCCGCAACCCTGAGAGCATTGAGGGCGCTTTCTTCGGTTTCGCTCAGGCGCAACTGTAGCCAGCGTCTCTTGACCCCTGCCTTGTCCTTCTTTCCCACGGCGACGGCTTCTTCGTCAGCAATTTGCACGGCCCCAGGGCCAGTGCGAACCCAGAGCAGGAACCATTTTCGCAGCTAGTCTTCGATGACGACCATGCCCCCGAGGTGTGTCGCTCGTTAGACTGGCTTGCGATGCCCTATGCCAGAAAGCACCTACGCAAAAAGTTCGCGTCGGAACCGTGCATGGCCAGGGTCTAATTGCCCCCGGTTTGCCCCGCGAGACGACTACTACTCGATAACGGTTGGATAACTTATTGGAATCTATGGTGCCGGCTGTAGGATTTGAACCTACGACCCCCTGATTACAAATCAGGATCACACTTGAGCCGGTCGCGCATTCGAGTTGGGGCCGAGACTGGGGCCCAGAAATGGCCACGATAAGAAAATTATTTAAAAACAAAGTATTAAAGGAGCAGTTTGGCGCATACAGTAGGCGGCGTACAGCCCGCGCCTCGAATTCTTCAGGCGCTTGAACCTTGCGCCAGGTGCCACTGCCGACATCGTCGCGCTGTGCGGCGACCTGATGCGCCACATCAAGTCCGACGAGGTGCTGGCCGCCGTCAACCGCGATCTAGAACGGTTGCTGGCATCGTGGATCAACGGCGCTTCCTCGTTTTGCGGCGAATCGACTGGCAGACGCCGGCGGCCATTCTCGAGAAGATCATAGCTTACGAAGCAGTCCACGAAATCCGGGGCTGAGACGACCTGCGTCGTCGCCTCGACCCGAGAGACAGGCGGTGCTTTGCGTTCTTTCATCCGGCCCTCGTCGATGAGCCGCTGATCTTCGTCGAGGTGGCGCTGATGCGCGATATTCCGGACGCGATCTCGACGGTCTTGGACGGACGGCGCGACGATGATGGCGCCCTCCCGGCGACGGCCGTCTTTTATTCGATCTCGAATTGCCAGGAAGGCCTCAAGGGCATTTCGTTCGGCAACTTACTTTTTTGAAGCAGGTTGCGGAAGTTCTCGTCCGCGATACGCCGAGCCTAAAGACCTACGTAACGTTGTCGCCGGCGCTAACTTTTTTTCGCTGGCGCGATCGGGCGCTCGCAGCAGAGGGCGACGGTCTTGTCAGCCCTGAACAGCGTGAGGTGTTATCCCAACTGCGCGATCCGCGCTGGGTCGAGATCGCGGCGAAAGATGGTCCCGGAGCCGATGATCTGAAATCGACTTTGCTTTCACGGGCAGCGCACTACTTCCTCATGGCGAAGTCGGCGGACGACCGGCCCGTCGACCCTGTCGCACGGTTTCACCTCGGCAACGGCGCCAGGCTCGAGCAGCTGAACTGGCTCGGCGATACGTCGGAAAGAGGTTTGCGCGAAGGCCACGGATTAACAGTCAACTACTGCTATGATCTCGACGATATCGAGCGCAATCACGAAGCTTACGTGCAGGCGGAACCGTAGTGGCGGCGCGGGCAGTGAGGTCGCTGCTGAAGGCACATTCGCGGGCGTTCCCGACCTCCTTCCGCTCCCGGGCGTTTCAAAGGCAAAGAAGGCGCGCCGGTCGGCTTCCGAATGAAGGCCCGAACGTGTCTCGGAGACGTGCCTTAGACAAGGCTTGTCTTGGCCATTTGCCCGTGCAGTATGAAGGCTCGCTGGCGTTGCGGGTGCGCTGTCGTTGGGCGCGCCATTTGAACCGTAACGCGTTCGTCAACTGAAGGGCCGCCATGCGCTACGACCAGAACGATCGTGAGAGCAGCAACGTCGAAGATCGCCGCGGCCAGGGTGGCGGTGGCTTTCGCTTTCCGGGCGGCGGCATTCAGATCCCAATCGGTGGTGGCGGAATGAGCCTCACGACGCTCCTGATCATTGGAGCGGTGATGCTTTTGCTGGGTATCAACCCGCTTGACGTGTTGTTCGGCACCGGGGGCCATATCAACATGCCGGACTTGCCCCGTACGGAACGTCCGGTAACGCGGGATCGATCACCGAACAACATCCCAGGTCTTCCGGGGTCGCCGCAGAACCAGACGGCAAGCGAAGATCAAGAGAAGGCATTCATCAGCAGAGTGCTGGCTGATACCGAGGACGTCTGGACTTCGGTTTTCAAAAGTTTCGGCAGAACCTACACCGATCCGCCGCTGGTGCTTTATACGGGCATCACGCGGACAGCCTGCGGCGCCGGCCAGGCCGCGATGGGGCCGTTCTATTGTCCGCTCGACAAGAAAGTCTACGTCGATCTCGCTTTCTATGACGAGCTTAAACGCAAATTCAACGTGAGTGGCGACTTTGCCCAGGCCTACGTCATCGCCCACGAAGTCGGGCACCACGTGCAGGATCAACTCGGCATACTCGACAAGGTGCAAGAGCTGAAGAACAACGCAGAGGACGAAGCCACTGCCAACCAGATTCAAGTTCGCGCGGAACTTCAAGCTGATTGCCTGGCGGGCGTTTGGGCGAACCTCAACAATCAGATGAAGAATCGCTTACAGCCTGGTGACGTCGAGGAAGCGCTGAATGCCGCGACGCAGATCGGCGACGACATGATTCAGAGAAGGATGACGGGCCGCATCATTCCCGATGCCTTCACGCACGGAAGCGCCCAGCAGCGCGTGCATTGGTTCAAGGCTGGCCTCGAGTTCGGGGCGCATGGACGCCTGCGATACGTTCAACACGTCGAATTTCTGAGAACGGCTTGCGATGCGTAATCCTCGGCCTTGCCCCGAGGATCCGTCATCGGCACGCGCCGCGGTGACAACGGATTTCAGCAGCGACAACAGCTACGCTCTCGCGAGCCGATGGATTCAACGGCGGTCAAGTCTGTCCTAAAGCTCGTCGCCTTTGAACTCGCCGACCTTGCACGTCTGGTAATGCGAAATCAGATCTTTGCAGATCCGAATTGCCTCGGCCTTCGATTTCACCGGTCCGGCAATAAGGCTAAAGCCGGGATTTGCCGCATCGCCGCTATCGGCATAGCGGGCTGTCAGTTGCTTTAACTTCTCGTTCTGCTCGGTGAGCTGGCTCCAACTCAGCCGCAGTCCATCGACAGACGGGCCGGACCCGATCTCTATGCCAATCGGCGTCGCCGTAGGCTTGACGACAGCCGGCCCGAAACTGATGACATCGTCTTTTGAGTTCTTGGCTTTTGACGTGCCCGCACGCGGTTCTACGCTGCCGGTTACGATCGGGGCCTGCTGCGCAGGCCCGGCATTGATGATCTTTGTCCCTTTCGACCCAGGTTTCGCAACCGGCTCGGAATCGGCGTCCATTGCGCCCATCGACATCGTCGATGTCGTCTCCGCCGTCCTGCGCTCACGCAGGAACGGCGGCCGACGAAATCGTCGTCTGCCCAAGGCGGACCTTATCCTCGAGAGCCGAGAGTTGCGTTCCGAGCAGCTGGGTCTGGCTGGCTTGCGAAGTAACGTCGGCTTTCACGCTCGCCACATCGAGCTGCAGCTTCGCCATTGAAGAGCGAAGCCCGGCAACATCGGTGGCGTGGTTCAACATGGCCTCTTCAGTTAACGCGCCGTTACGGGCGCTCGCCGGTGTCAAGTCGTCAAGCCAGGCAGGCTCAAATATCGCAACGCCCAGGTAACTGAGGCCGAGCACTCCCAGCATCGACCAAATGACGGTGTATGATGTGAAGAGCGGTTTGCCGCGGACCGGCTTTTCACTGGCAGGTTTCGTCATGAGTTGTGTCGTCCTAAAGGCCGCTTGCCGGGCGCTCGATCGCGGACTCCCGCAGACGGCCGACCCGAATCGTTTCTGTTCTGTTGATGAGCTTGTGTCGGCCTTGGCGCCTTCGCAATGGTGCGGGCGGCGAAGCGACACGGAAGTTGTGGACGGCCGCGATGCGGCACGTCGTCGACTAGGCCGCGGAAATTCATGAACAAAAAATGACAGTGGGGTCGGCGATCGGTCGTTACGGCGCTCGACGGCCCTGCAAATGCCCTGCTGCCCTTGCAGCAGGCCGATGGCGGACTGTATGGCAGTAACGAGGTGCCGAGGAGCGTTCGCATTCGCCGGCGCACACGTGCCCGTCACGTCCAAGGTTTGGCAGATTAAGGTCTACCATGAGTGCCGCGCCTCTGCTTTTCGTTGTCCTCGCCGCCGGCAAGGGCACGCGCATGAAATCCGCCGGGCCGAAAGTCCTGCACAAAATTGCCGGCCGCTCGATGCTGGCTCATGTCCTCGAGACGGCAAAAACTATTGATGGCGCAGCGCTGTCGGTCGTCGTCGGACCGGAGATGGAAGCCGTCGTGCGCGAGGCCCGTACGGTCGCACCCGCCGCCGAGGTCTTCGTTCAGAATGGGCAGCGGGGAACGGCCGACGCCGTGCTCGCGGCACGTCCTTCACTCGACAGGCACCGGGCCGACGTCATCGTGCTTTATGCCGACACGCCGCTGATCCGACCCGAGACGCTGGTGCGCCTGCAACAGGCGTTGGATGACGGTGCCAACATTGCAGTGCTCGGTTTTCGGCCGAAGAACCCGACCGGCTACGGACGCCTTGTGACTGATAGCAAAGGCACGCTTCTCGCGATCCGCGAGGAAAAGGATGCCAGCCAAGCAGAGCGCCAAATTCCCATCTGCAACTCGGGCGTCCTGGCGTTCCGAGTTCCGAATATTACCGACCTGCTGTCACACATCGGGAATTCCAACGCTAAAGGGGAATTCTATTTGACCGATGCGGTCGAGCTTGCGCGGGCCGTCGGCCTCGTGGCCACCGTAGTCGAATGCGATGCCGACGAAGTGTTGGGCGTCAATGCCCGCGATGAGTTGGCCGCCGCCGAAGCAATCTGGCAGGCGCGCGCCCGGCTGGCGCTGATGCGCGACGGCGTCACGATGATTGCGCCGGAAACGGTGTGGCTGAGCTTCGATACGAAGATCGCGCCCGACGTGGTGATCGAGCCGAATGTCGTCTTCGGCCTGGGCGTTTCGGTGGAGGAGGGCGCCAGCATCCTAGGCTTCTGCCATCTCACAGGCGCCGTTATCGGCAAAGGAGCGCGGGTCGGACCTTTCTCGCGGTTCCGGCCGGGCGCCAAGCTCGGACCCGACGTGCACATCGGCAATTTCGTCGAGGTTAAGAACGTAACTCTGGACGCTGGGGCCAAAGCCAACCACCTCGCCTACCTCGGCGACGGCAGCGTCGGCGCCAAGGCCAACGTCGGCGCCGGCACGATTTTCTGCAATTACGACGGCTTCAATAAGGAACGAACGGAGATTGGCGAAGGCGCCTTCATCGGTTCGAATACCTCTCTTGTAGCACCTGTCAGGATCGGCGCAGGGGCGTATATTGGCTCCGGCAGCGTCATTACGAAGGACGTCAGTCCGGGAGCGCTGGCACTCGAGCGTGGTTCGCAGGAAGAGCGCCCCGGCTGGGCCGAGAAATTCCGTACTCTGATGACGCGCCGCAAAGCAGCCCGTAAGTCGTAACCGTTAATTCAGCATAAATCTTGCATGGCGGTATTCTCTCGTAAGGCCGCGATAGGCTGAAACACTCTGTGACTTGAGAAGCTCCTAAACCGCCGCCATCGTTCGACGGGGTAGGGCCGGATCTGGGGAACATCGTCTATGTGTGGAATCGTCGGAATACTCGGAAAATCGTCTGTTTCTACTAATCTGGTCGACGCGCTTCGCAGGCTTGAATACCGGGGCTATGATTCGGCGGGGATCGCGACTGTCGAAGCCGGCGCGCTCGAGCGCCGCCGCGCGGAAGGCAAGTTGCGCAATCTAGAAAAACGCCTGCTCATCGAGCCGCTCGCCGGACGAACCGGCATCGGACACACGCGCTGGGCGACGCACGGGCGTCCAAACGAGCGCAACGCGCATCCGCACATGACGACGAAGGTTTCTGTCGTCCACAACGGCATCATCGAGAACTTTCGCGAATTGCGCACCAAGCTAGAGGCCAAAGGTCATAGCTTCCAGACCGACACCGATACGGAAGCCGTCGTTCACCTGATCTCCGACGAAATGGATCGTGGTGCGGAACCGGTCGCCGCCGTGCGCGAAGCCCTGAAGCAGCTGCAAGGCGCCTTCGCTCTCGGCATCATCTTCGCCGGCCACGACGATCTGATGATCGCGGCCCGCAAGGGTTCGCCGCTCGCCATCGGTCACGGCACGGGCGAAATGTATCTTGGCTCGGATGCCATCGCGCTCGCGCCTTTCACGGACGCGATCACCTATCTCGAGGAGGGCGACTGGGCCGTACTCAGGCGATCAGGTGCTGAGATCTTCGATTGCGACGGGACTCTGGTCGATCGCCCGGTCATCAAAGCCGTCGCCAGTTCTTTGCTCGTCGATAAGGGCAACTACCGCCACTTCATGGCCAAGGAGATTCACGAGCAGCCTGAGGTCATCTCGCACACGCTGACCAATTATCTCGACATGGTTTCAGCGCGCGTCAATTTCCCGGATCTAGGCATCGATCTCGCGAAAATCAGCCGCGTCACGATCTCGGCCTGCGGTACGGCCTATTACGCGGGCCTCGTTGCGAAATACTGGATCGAGCGGCTTGCGCGCGTGGCGGTCGACATCGATGTCGCCTCGGAGATGCGCTACCGCGAGAGCCCGCTCGCCGACGGCGGATTAGCTGTATTCGTTTCACAGTCGGGCGAGACCGCCGATACGCTCGCGACCCTTCGCTATTGCAAGGCTAACGGCCAACGCATCGCGTCAATCGTCAACGTCCGAACCTCGACGATCGCGCGCGAATCGCACGCGGCCCTTCCGACGCTCGCCGGGCCCGAAATCGGTGTCGCGTCGACCAAGGCTTTTACCTGTCAGCTCTCGGTTCTGGCCTGTCTTGCGATCGCCATCGCCCGGGCCCGGGGCCAGATGACCGTTGAGCAGGAGGCGTCTCTCGTCAAAGCGCTCACCGAAATACCGCGCCACGTTGCTTCGATCCTGCGTCGCGACGAACCCTTCACCGCCGTCGCTCAAGATCTGGCCAAGGCGGCCGACGTTCTCTACCTCGGACGCGGATCGAGCTTCCCGATCGCTCTCGAAGGCGCGTTGAAGCTCAAGGAAATCTCTTACATTCATGCCGAGGGTTATGCTGCGGGCGAGCTGAAGCACGGTCCGATCGCGCTAATCGACGAGCACGTGCCGGTCATCGTCGTCGCGCCCGAGGACGATCTGTTCGAGAAAACGGTGTCAAATCTGCAAGAGGTTGCGGCGCGTGGCGGTCAGATCATCCTGATTTCGGATGCCGCACACGAAAAGGTCGGGTGCAAAGTCGCGGCTCACATCCAAATGCCGAAGGTAGCCGCATTCGTGGCGCCGCTGCTTTACGCCGTGCCGACGCAGCTCATCGCCTATCACACGGCGGTGCTGATGGGGACCGATGTCGATCAGCCGCGCAATCTGGCGAAATCTGTAACCGTGGAATAATGGGGGAAACGGGCCGGGAACAGGGCCCTTAAATTGCCTCGTTCAGCTGATTGCACTAGGTTCAGGGGGGGCACGGCGCGCAAGAACGGGCCATGGGGGAAGGTACGCATCAGATGACGCAGTCTCATAGGCTCGCGCGCGACCCGGCGCTGGCCGCAGCATTCGCATTTGCATGTGTTTTGACCGGTTGTCCGTCCCCCGGCGAAGCTGGAAAAACAAAATCCAATCCCCCGCAAGCTCCGCAGTCCGCACCAGCACCAGCATCGGAGGCTGTCCAAGAGGCCGATCAGAAAAAGCAGGCGGCTGTAGCAGCACGGCAAGCCTACGATGCCGGCCTCAAGGCTTTCGCCAACGGAAAATATGAGCCGGCTGTAGATCAGCTCTCGGCAGCGGTGAAGGGCGGTGGCCTTTCAAGCGCCGAGATAGCCAAAGCCCTCTACACGCGCGGTGCCGCCTACAAAAAGCAAAACAAACCTGGGCTTGCTATTTCGGATCTGACGAGCGCCCTCTGGCTGAAGAATGGCTTGACCGGCACTGACCGGCAGAAGGCGACGGCCGAGAGGGCCGAAGCCTACAACATGGCTGGTCTTCAAGAGAGCGGAGACGCTTCCGAGCGGGCAGTCGTCGATAACCCGAATTCCAGCGCCAGGTCGAGTTCGGCGGGCCTTTCGGCTGCAGCAGTAGCGCAGGCCGCCGCGTCCCAATCTCAACCGGCCAGCGCCAACGCTTCGGGCGCTTCCGGAGCTGCGCCCGCCGCATCCGGACCGGTCACGCGTCAGGACGCTGAGAGCGACGCGGCCAAGGATGCCGCCCGGGCTCGAGCCGCCTACGGAACGGTCGATGGGGGCGGGTTGCAAGCGGCTGCCACAGCGACCGTTGTTCGCTCTCCCGCAGAATCGGCGGCGCCGGCCGAGTCCGCAGGCTCGAACACGGTTGCAATGGCTCCGCCTGCCGAGGCTTCGCCCGTGGCTCCAGCCGCTCCGCCTCCAGCAGCAAGTTCAACGTCTTCAGTATCAGGCTTCTTTTCGAACCTTTTCGGCGGCGGATCGCCTCCGCCGGCTCCCGCGGCTCCGGAATGGGCTGCCGTCACCACGGCTTCCACGTCCCACGGCGAGCCTGAGATATCGAGCTGGAGCAGTTTGACGGTGGTTACCGAGGGTAAGGCGAGGTCGAGGCCGGATACGCCCAAGAAAGCCGTCAAACAGCATACTCAGATTGCGGCGATCGCCCCGGCCGCAGCCCCCATTCGCACGGCTAAGGCTGTCGGAAAATACAAGGTCCACATCGCTGCGTTGCGATCCCGCGCGGAGGCAGAGGCCTTGGCGCAAAAACTCGTCGCCCAGCACGGAGCCGATCTGGGGGCCCATGCGCCGGCGGTCGATGAAGCCGTCATCGGTAGCATGGGGACCTTCTATCGGGTGCGTATCGGCGGCTATGCTTCACAGGATGAGCCCCGCGGCCTTTGCAATAAGCTCAGGACCAGTGGCCTAGATTGTCTCGTCGTGACAAACTAAGGCCGCCCGATCTCCGTCGGGCTTCTGGCCCGAGTAGGAGAGAATGAACGCGCCCCAATCCAGTTCCGACCCCGATTTCCATCGTCCACCTGGCCATGAGGCAACGGAGGCGCAGCTCACGGCAGGGCTCAAACGGCTAGCCAGCGACGGCGGAAAGACCGGTTGGCACCTCGGCTGGCGTTTTCGCAACGCCTTCTTCACCGGCCTTGTCATCGTCGGGCCGGTGACGATCACGCTATGGATCATGTGGGGCGTGATCCATTGGATCGACGCCTGGATCAAGCCGCTTCTGCCGAACTCGTTCAATCCCGACACGTATCTGCCGTTTCCAGTGCCTGGCCTCGGGCTGGTCGTAGCGGTCGTCGGCCTGACACTGATTGGCGCGCTCGCCGCAAACCTTTTGGGCCGGACGCTTGTCTCGTCGGGCGAACTGATGATGTCGCGTACGCCGGTAGTGCGCAACGTCTACGGCGCCATCAAGCAAATCTTCGAAAGCGTGATCTCGACGGCCGGTCCGAACCAGAGCTTCCAGAAGGTCGGAATGATCGAGTTCCCGTCGAAAGGCATTTGGAGTCTCGTATTTGTGACGGGAGAGACGACGGGTGAAATCAAAGATGCCAAACCCGGCGGCGAAAGCGACCTGCTGACGGTGTTCATGCCGACCGGGATCGTTCCGCCGGCCGGATTCATCTGCTTCGTGCCGCGGTCGAGCGTCGTTTTTCTGTCGATGTCAGTTGAGGAGGCCGCCAAGATCGTTCTTTCCGGCGGCATCGTGATGCCCGACATCGAGAAGCTGAAGCGGCTGGGCGGCGGCGCGCCAGCGGCCACGGTGTTCGGCGCAAGCCGCGGCAAGCAGGCCTAGGCTGCCCGAAAGAGGCGCACCGCCTCATCGCATTCGAATAGATAGAGTAGCGTTCTGAGCGCCTGACCTCTCGGCGATACGAGGCCAGGGTCGTTCGCAAGTACGAGCACCGCATCATCGCGTGCCGCCGTCAGAAGCATTTCAAAGCCTGGGACCTCGGCAACGCGAAAGCCTGGTGCACCGCTCTGCCGCGCGCCGAGGATTTCGCCGCCGCCTCTGAGTTCGAGGTCCTTTTCCGCGATCAGGAAGCCGTCTTCCGTCCGTTCCAACATCGCCAGGCGCTGACCCGCCGTTTCGCCGAGCGGCGACTTGTAAAGCAGCATGCAGAAGGACTCGCGCGTTCCGCGGCCGACGCGGCCCCGTAGCTGATGCAGCTGCGCCAGTCCGAAACGTTCGGCGTGCTCGATGACCATGATGTTGGCATTCGGCACGTTGACGCCGACCTCAATGACCGTGGTCGCAACGAGAATTTTGAGCTTTCCGGCCGCGAACGCCGCCATCGTTTCATCTTTTTCTTTCGCTGCCAGCCCGCCGTGCAGCAAGCCGACTTGATCTCCGAAGGTCTGGCGCAGATACGCGTAGCGCTCCTCGGCCGCGGCGAGGTCGGTCACTTCCGAGGTTTCGATCAGCGGACAGACCCAATAGACCTGCGCGCCTCCGCTCAATTGCACGCGGATGCGATCGATCAACCGCTCGAGCAGTTCAAGTGGCACCATTTTGGTAACGATAGGCTTTCGCCCGGCCGGTTTTTCCTTGAGCTTTGAAACATCGAGTTCGCCGTAGTGCGTCATCAAAAGTGTGCGCGGAATGGGCGTCGCCGTCATCACCAGCACGTTCGTATCGCCGTTGGCGCCTTTGGCCTGAAGTGCCAAACGCTGGTGCACGCCGAAGCGATGCTGCTCGTCAATGACGGCGATTGCGATGTCCTTGAACCGAACGTCGGCCTGAAAGAGTGCGTGCGTACCGATCAGGATGTCGATCTCACCCTCCTGAAGGCGAGCCAGCACGCTGTCGCGCGCCTTGCCCTTTTCGCGGCCCGTCAAGAGCGCGATCCGCAAGCCGGCCGCGTCGGCTAACGGCGTGATCGTCTCGAGATGCTGACGGGCGAGAACTTCCGTCGGCGCCATCAAGGCGGCCTGCGCGCCCGCTTCGACGGCGACGGCCATCGCAAGCAGCGCGACGACGGTCTTGCCCGATCCGACGTCGCCTTGCAGCAAACGCTGCATCCGGTGCGGGGCGGCAAGATCCGCGATGATTTCCTCGAGCGCCGCCGTTTGCGAGCGCGTGAGCGAGAACGGCAGCGCAGCGATAATTTTTTCGCGAACCTGGTCATCTCCTGAAAGCCGGCGCCCCCGCTCCACCTTGTGATTTTGGCGCACGAGCGCAAACGCCAGCTGTCCGGCGAGCAGTTCGTCGTAAGCGAGCCGCTGCCACGGTGCGGCGCCGTTCGAGACATCCTGAGCTTCGCGCGGCTGATGAATGCGCGTCAGAGCAGCCTTGAAATCGGGCCAACCCCGTGCCGCAAGCCAATGGCTCTCCTGCCACTCGGGAAGATCCGGGACGCGTTCGACCGCCTGACGCGCCGCCTTGATCAAGACCTTGCCCAAGAGGCCTGCCGTCAGTGGATAGACCGGCTCCAGCATCGGCAACCCGTCGCGGGCTTCCGGCGAAACGATGTAGTCGGGGTGCGCCATCTGCAACGTTTCGCCGTACCGTTCGATGCGGCCCGAGACGAAGCGCAACTCGCCGACGGGTAGCTGCTTATCGATGAACTTGCGCTCGGCATGGAAGAAAACGAGATCGATGCGTCCGGTATCGTCTTCGCACGTGACCTTGTAAGGCGCTTTGTTGTTGCCGCGCGGCGGCGGTTTGTGTTTCAAAACCCTGAGGCAGAGCGTGACGATCGTGCCTGGTACGGCGGCGGCAAGCTGCGGTTCGGCGCGGCGGTCGATGACGCCCGTCGGCATGTGCCAGAGCAGGTCGACGACGCGCGACTCCGTTATGCCTGGCGGCAAAGCCAGACATTTCTTCAGCAGCAGGACCAAGCGCGGGCCGATACCCGTCAGGGCCTGTGCAGATGCGAAGAGCGGATGGAGGGAAGCGGGTCGCATCGTCGAATTCGGCTCGCCATCGGGAGATCCACGTGCTTCGACCAGGGTCGCGGCAATAAGCATCGCCGTCGCACGCTAGGCGTTGCAGGCCGCGAGCGCTATAGGAGCGCGATTTGCGCGGCGGCGCACCGTGACGGCTCGCCAATCCTCCGTCAAGCCGCGAAGGCTCTTTATCCCGTTGATATGCAACCTGATCTCAAGATGACGGACGATCTCGATATACGGCGGCGCCGCGCCGCTTATCGTGCCCATCATCGAGGGACGAAGGAGATGGACGTGCTGGTCGGCCGCTACGCCGACGCCCGGCTCACCACATTTTCGCTCGACGATCTCGCCCGCTTCGAGCGGTTCCTGACCATCCCCGATCCGACGTTACAGCAGTGGATATTGGCTGGCGCCGGATTTGACGCCTCCGAGTTCGAGGATCTCATAGTCGATATGCGGGTTTTTCACGGTCTAATGGAGAAGGCGGCTAAACAGCTCTGATGCAGGATCAGCCACAAAATAAGCGTCTCGTCTTATCTGGCGTTCCGGAAGGGTTCGACGGCCGCGTTCTCGCGGACATCACGAAGGCGGCGCGCACAGGCGATCAGCCGGGTCTGCACCTCCACGTCGCACGCGATGACCGAAGGCTCGACGAACTCCAGGCGGCGGTCGCGTTTTTCGCGCCCGATGTCTCGGTCATTCCGTTTCCGTCGTGGGATACCGTTCCCTACGATCGAACGAGCCCCAATGCCGAAATCGTGTCGCGGCGCATTACGGCGCTCGGCAGGCTCGCCATCGGCGGACGGAAGAGGCCGACGCTCGTCATCACGACGGTCAACGCCATTCTTCAGCGCGTGCCGCCGCGCAGCTTTGTCCGCGGCGCCGTCAAGTCCATCGCGCCGGGCCAGCGCCTCGACCCGGCCGATCTGGTAAAGCGCCTCGCCGCTTATGGGTATGACCGATCGAGCACCGTTATGGAGCCGGGAGAATACGCGCAACGCGGCGGCATCCTCGATCTCTTTCCGCCCGGGCGCAGCAATCCGATTCGTCTCGATTTTTTTGGCGATACTCTCGAAAGCATCAAGTCGTTCGACGCCGAAACGCAGCGCTCGTTGAAGGCCGTTTCGAAATTCGCGCTGATGCCCGTCAGCGAGATTGCCTTCGGCGACGCGGCGACGGCGCTTTTCAGAACGCGCTACGTTGCGCTTTTCGGCGGAAATACGGGGGATGATCCGCTTTATGAGGCCGTCAGCAGCGACCGGCGCTACCAGGGCCAAGAGCACTGGCTGCCGTTCTTCCACCCGACGCTCGAAACGCTCTTCGATTACGTGCCGGGCGCCGGCATCAGCTTCGATCACATGGCGGATGAAGCGGTCGAGCGGCGTTTCGAACAAATCCGCGAACATTACGAGGCGCGCGTCGATTCCCTCGAAGGCCAGCGTTTCGGTGCGCCGCCCTATAAGCCGGTGCCGCCCGATCAGATGTTTCTCGATGGCAAGACGTGGGCCGATGCTCTCGGGGCGCGGACCGTATCGCGGCTGACGCCCTTCGACGATCCGGGTGCGAGCGGCTACGCGATGAGAGGCCGCCACGGCCGGACCTTCGCGGCCGAACGCGCCGATCCTGATGCCAATGTTTTCGACGCTGTGGTCGGCCACATTCGCCGCCTGCACGAGGAACCGCGACGCGTCATCATCGCGTCGTGGACGCCCGGTGCGCGGGAGCGCCTGATCAGCCTTCTTGCCGATCATGGTCTCAAGGACGCGCGAAAGGTCGATAACTTCGTCGAGGTGCTGGCGCTCCCGAAGGGTGCAACTGCATTCGCTTGCTTCGGCGTCGAGGAAGGATTTGAAACGCCGGATTTTGCCGTCATCGCCGAGCAGGACATTCTCGGCGACAGGCTCGTGCGTCATCGGCGCAAAACGCGTCGCGCGGCCTACGTTCTGACGGAAGCGACGAGCCTTTCGGTCGGCGACCTTGTCGTACATAGCGATCACGGTATCGGCCGGTTCTCGGGATTGCAGACCATCACGGCGCTCGGCGCACCGCATGACTGTCTCGAAATTCACTACGCCGCCGGTGACAAGCTGTTTCTTCCGGTCGAGAACATCGAGCTTCTGTCCCGCTACGGCGGCGAAGACGGAGACGCTCAACTCGACCGGCTGGGCGGCGTTGCGTGGCAGTCACGAAAGGCGCGGCTGAAGAAGCGGCTGCGCGAGATCGCCAACGAGCTGATCAAGATTGCTGCGCTGAGAGCGATGCGCGAAGCGCCGGTGCTCGTGCCGCCGACGGGATCCTACGACGAGTTCGTCGCGCGCTTCCCCTATGAGGAGACGGAGGATCAGGCCGCGAGTATCGATGCGGTGCTTGCCGATCTCGCCTCGGGCAAACCGATGGACCGGCTGGTTTGCGGCGATGTCGGCTTCGGCAAAACGGAAGTGGCGCTAAGGGCCGCCTTCGTTGCTGCGATGAACGGTCTGCAAGTTGCCGTCGTGGTGCCAACCACGCTGCTGGCGCGACAGCATTTCAAGACGTTCAGCGAGCGCTTCCAGGGTCTGCCGCTCAGGATAGCGCAGGCTTCGCGCATGGTCGGTGCCAAAGGACTCGCTGAGGTCAAGGCGGGTCTCAAGTCCGGAGCAATCGATATCGTCGTTGGCACGCACGCGCTGCTTGGGAAATCGATTGAATTTCAGCGTCTCGGACTGCTCGTCATCGACGAGGAGCAGCACTTCGGCGTCACGCACAAGGAACGCCTTAAGAAGATGCGCGACGACGTGCACGTGCTGACACTCTCGGCGACGCCGATTCCGCGCACGCTGCAGCTGGCTTTGACGGGCGTTCGGGAACTGTCCCTGATTACGACGCCACCGGTCGACCGTTTAGCGGTCCGGACTTACATCTCGCCGTTCGATCCGGTGATACTGAAGGAGTCGCTCAGGCGCGAACGTTTCCGCGGCGGCCAGACTTACTACGTCGCGCCGCGCATTTCTGACCTCGATGAAATCGCCGAGTTCCTGCGCGAAACCGTGCCCGACCTGGTCTTTGCTCGTGCGACCGGACAAATGACGCCGACAGAGCTTGAGGACGTGATGACCGCGTTCTACGAGGGCAAGCATGACATCCTGCTCTCGACCGCGATCGTCGAGTTGGGTCTCGACGTGCCGAACGCCAACACGCTGATCGTGCATCGCTCCGATATGTTCGGCCTTGCCCAGCTCTATCAGTTGCGCGGCCGCGTCGGTCGCTCAAAAACGCGCGCCTACGCCTACATAACGACGCCGCCCGGTCAGAAGCTCACCGAAGGCGCCGAGAAGCGACTCAAGGTTTTGCAGTCGCTCGACACGCTCGGCGCCGGGTTCTCACTCGCTTCGCACGATCTCGACATCCGCGGTGCCGGGAATCTCCTGGGCGATGAGCAGTCCGGCCACATTCGCGAAGTCGGCTTCGAACTCTATCAGTCGATGCTGGAGGAGGCGGTCGCAGCGATGAAGGGTGGCGACTTGGAAGCCGCCGACAAGTGGAGTCCGGAATTCCAGCTCGGCACCTCAATCATGATTCCGGAAACCTACATCTCCGATCTGCAGCTTCGGCTCGGCCTCTACCGGCGCTTATCGGGTCTCGAAAAGCGGGAAGAGATCGATGCCTTCGCCGCAGAGCTTGTCGACCGCTTCGGGCCTTTGCCGCCCGAGGTCGAACACCTCTTGGATGTGATGGAGATCAAGGGTCTCTGCCGCGCCGCGGGCATTGCGAAGGTCGATGCCGGTCCGAAGGGTGGCGTGGTCACCCTCTACAAGTCGAGGTTCGCAAACCCCGAAGGGTTGGTCGCATTGGTCCAGAATTCGCGCGGTGGTCTGAAAATCCAGCCGGACCAGCGGCTCGTCTACCGCGCCGATTGGGATCTGCCGGAAGCGCGGCTGAAGGGTGTGCGCGCGCTCATCCAGAAGTTCGCCGATCTTGCCGGCAAGGCGAAGCAGGCGGCATAGAGCGACCGATTTGTTGGAGAACGTTTCTTTCCTTTCCCACTCCATGGCCGGGCTTGACCCGGCAATACAGGGATCCAGCTGATACTCGGTGTTTGGCCCGGGGCGCCTCGGAGGGCGGCCATGACGTGAGGGGTGAGAAGATGCGAACCGCCGAAAGATTCGTCCGTCGCGTTAGGGGGTCGGAGTTTCAACGCCAGCGCGAGCGCCTTCCGCCAGCGCCTTGCGCTGCACTTTTCCGTTGGCCGTGCGCGGAAGGTGATCAACGAAGAAGATCTCGCGCGGCACTTTGTAGGCAGCAAGGTGCCCGGCCGCGAAGGCCTTGATTGTCACAGCATCGAGCGCCAAGCCGCCGGTTTGCACAACGAACGCAGCGATTACCGAGACGTCGCTGCGCACGCGAACTTCCGTGCACGCGACTTCCGCTACGCCTGGACACTGTGCGAGGGCGGCCTCGACCTCATGGGGCGAAACGCGGTAACCGCCGGCATTCATCAACTCATCGGATCGGCCGATGTGCGTGATGTAGCCGTCATCATCGATGACGCCGAGGTCTCCACCGACAAACCATTCGCCACGGAAGACTTGCGCTTCCCCGTCGGATCGCCGCCAATAACGCAGCATCAGGCCGGGATCGGAGCGATGCACGGCGATGAGACCTTCGCTTCGCGGTGGAAGCGGCTCGTCGCCGCCGCCTACGGGAAGTATCGCGACGCGGCGCCCGGTTTGCGCCTTGCCCACGGTTCCCGGCCGATACGGAACCGAAGGCCCGGTCGAGATGTAAGTCGAGATTTCGCTCATGCCGAGCGCTTCATAAAGAGGCCGCCCGGTTGCGGACGTCCAATCTTCGATCAGTCCTGCGGGCGGTGTTTCGCCGGCCATCAATCCGTGCCGCAGCCGACCCAACGCCTGCGGCTCGGGCCGGGCATATTTGAGGATCTGACGATAGACGCCAGGGACCGCCGCAAAGAGCGTCGCGCCTGACGCCACGATAAGCCCGGGCCAGAGCTCCGGCCGCTTGTCGCCTGTGCAAACGATGGCTGTTGCGCCGTTCGCCCAGGGATCTGTCAGCCCCACGCCGAGCGTGAACGTCCAGTTGAAAGCGCCGGCGTGCAGCATCCGGTCATCGGGACCAATGCCGTACCAGCCCTGATACATCGGCCGCCGCCCCCATGCGGAGCGATGTGCGTGCAAAACACCTTTTGAGCGCGCGGTCGTGCCCGATGTGTAGACCATGAGAGCCGGGTCGTCGGGCAGCGTCAGCGCATAGTCGAGGCGCGTCGGGTGCTTCAGCATCGCCGCAACGTCTGCGGCAGAGAATGTGATCGCACCTTCGGGAATGATCTCTTCGGGCAACGCCTGCGCCGTCGCGACTGCCGCCGCTCCGCTGTCCTCGAGCAACGCGCTTAATTCAGTCGTCGTGAGCTGATCCGATAGCGGGAGCGCCACGAAATCACCGGCGATCGCGGCAAAGAACATCAATGCGGAATGGCTCGAATTACCAAGGCGGATCGCTACCCGGTCGCCGCGCTTCAATCCTCTCGCGGCCAGAGCGGCGGCAAGCCGCTGCACCGCGTCCTCGAGTTCGGCGAAGGTCCACGTTTCGGCAGGCTTGTCTGGACGGTGCACATCGTAGACGAGCAGCGCTATTTTCGACGGCACCGTGCGCGCCGCTTGGCCGATGCAGTAGTCGGCCATGTTGAAGGGCTTCTCACTTAGCAAGGTCATTTGCTTTCGACCCACCAGGTGTCGACTGAATACCCGAATAGCGGTGTCTTTTCGGGATGTTTGAGGCGCGCCCAATACGGGACCCACTGGCGCGGCGTGTAGAAGAGCGGAACGACGTAATCGCCGGAGAGCAGCACGCGATCGAGGGCGCGCACGGCGGAGACGAAATCAGTTTCGGTGTTGGCAGCGAGCATTGCGTCTATCATCGCATCGGCGGCCGCGTTCTTGACGCCGGCGAAATTGTACGAGCCTTTCGAGTCGGCGGTCTTGGCGGACCAGCGAAAGAGCTGTTCGTTGCCCGGCGATAGCGACGACGGCCACGTATTTTGGATCATGTCATAGTCGAAGCTCGCGAGCCGCTCCTGATATTGAGCGCTGTCGACGACGCGGACGCGAACCGCGATCCCGAGCGGCTCGAGACTTCGCGCATAGCCCAACAGAAGCGCCTCCTGAGCGTTGCTGTTGGCGAGAATTTCAAAGGCGAGCGGCTGTCCACTTTTGGCGTTGACCAGGCGTCCACCCTTCAAAACCATGCCGGCTTCGGTGAGCAGCGCGTAGGCGGCCTTCTGGTTGGCGCGGTTCTGGCCGCTGCCGTCGGTGGTCGGGAATTGGTACGTGCCCTCAAGAAACTCCGGCCGGACGGCATTCGGAAAGGGCGCAAGGAGCGCGCGCTCGCGGGCATCCGCCGGGCGTCCGGTCGAGGCCAGATACGAGCGCTCGAAGTAGCTCGTCGTGCGCTTGAAAAAGCCATTGTAAAGCGTGCGGTTAATCCATTCGAAATCGAAGAGAATCATCAGCGCCCGGCGCACGCGCGGGTCCGAAAAGACGGCGCGGCGGGTGTTGAAGACGAGCGCAGTCATGCCGGCGGGGAGACCGATGTCGAATTCGGCCTTCACGATCCGGCCGTCGTGGACTGCATCGATATCGTAGGCGTCGGCCCAGCGGCCGGGATCTTCTTCGAGTCTCAGATCGATGGCGCCGGACTTGAAAGCTTCGAGCATCACCGACGCATCGCGAAAATAGTCGAAGCGAACTTCGTCGAAGTTGAAGCGGCCGCGATTGACGGCGAGGTCGCGTCCCCAATAGTCCTTATCGCGAGCGAAGGAAATCGAGCGGCCGGCATCGACGCGCGAAACCGTGTAAGGCCCGGACCCAACAAGCGGCATCATCGATGAGGCTTCAAATTTTTCCGGGGTGGTCGCGTGCGCTGCGAAAACCGGCATCAGGCCAAGGATCAGTGGGAGCTCGCGATCGCTCGCATCCGCAAACGTGAACCGCACGCCGCGTTCGCCGATCTTCTCGGCTTTCGTGACCTTCGCGAAATAGGTGCGATGGTTCGGCCGGCCTTTCGTCTTCAGAAGCTCGAATGACGTTATGACGTCTTCGGGCGTGACCGGCTGGCGGTCGGAGAATTTTGCGGCCGGATTGAGCGTGAACGTGACGGACTGCCGGTCGTCCGCCACGTCGATCGTTTCGGCGAGCAGCCCACAGAGCGTAAACGGCTCGTCGAGGCTGCGGGCCATCAGGCTTTCGACGACAAATTCCCGTATACCCGCCGCAGGCACGCCTTGGACGATGAGAGGGTTCAGGTTCTCGAACGATCCAAGGACGCCGAGCGTTAACCGGCCGCCTTTCGGGGCAGATGGATTGACGTAGGGAAAGGCTCGGAAATTATCGGCAAAGAGCGGGCTGCCATGAAGCGCAATAGCGTGGCTGGGCGCAGCGCCAGCCGTACCGCAGCCGATGAACACAAATCCAATGGCCGCGATAACTGCAAACTTCACGAACGCCATTTTGGCACCTGAAAATCCATCGACCGGCTTGATAACACGGAACAATACCGCCAGTGTGGCGCGCCTTGACGGCGGTGTGGGAGTTTTCTATCGGCGGCTCTTCCCCTGTTGTCCAGCTTGTCACAGTGTCCTGACCGACACGAAGGCCGATGGCAGAAGGAGACTCCCAGGAGGGGCGTCGTCCGGTCACGGGATTGCCGTAATCCGAGCCTTACTCGGGACCGGAACGGCGAGCAAATGCCGGGTCCGCGCAGCACTCTATCAAAGATGCGCGGCGAACGAGGGATAGGGCCGGCGCTGCCGGTTTGCAGAACAGCGAGGAATTTTAACTTGATGGGATATGCAGCATTGCGCGCGAGCGGAAGGGCGCTCGCATCGGCCGTGGCGCTTGCAGCCGCCATGTCCGTCTCGGCGGCTTCAGCGCAAGACGCGCCTGAAAAAGAAATCAAAATTACGCCCAAAAAGGTCGAGTCAGTTCCGGCACCTGCCGCAGCTAAAGCAAAAGCTCCTGCCAAGGCCGCGGCGCCTGCCGCCGCGCCGGCCGCAAACGCGGCAACGGGCGCTGGAAAAAGCGCTTGGGTGAAGCTTTGCGAGAAGGCGCCGCTCGTCAAGAAAGACAAAGACGGCAAGGAGTTGAAGGAAGAAAAGCAGCTCTGCCTTACCCATCACGAGCGTCTCGACGGCAACACGGGCATGGTGCTCGTCTCGGCCGCGATCCGCGAGGTTGAAGGTCAGCCCAAGAAATCGCTGATGGTCATGGTTCCCCTCGGCATGGCGATTCCGCCCGGCATCAGGGCAGCCATCTATTCGAAAGAGCAATGGGCCGCCGCTTCCAAGAACGAGAAAATCGACGAAAAGACGTTGAAGCCGATCGAGCTCAAGTATTCGCTTTGCCATCCGGCCGGCTGCACGGCCGAAACCGAGGCGACGCCCGAAATTCTCGACGGAATGTCGAAGGGTGGCGGCATGATGGTGCTGGCCATGAATAGCGCGGCACAGCCTGTCGGCTTTCCGGTACCCCTCGATGGCTACAATGAAGCGGCCGCCGGCCCGCCGGTCGATAACAAAACGTATGCTGAAGCCCGCAGCACTTTGATGAAGCAGATCCGTGCGCGCCAGCAGCAGATGGCGGAGCAATTTAAGGCGAATGAAATGAAGAAGCTTCCCCTCGATGTACCTGGCGCGCCAGGGTACACGGGTTCTACGGACAAGAAGCCCGCTCCCGCCGCAAAAAAGTAATCAGACCTCTCCTTCGCATTAGACCTATCGCCCCAGTTCACGCCGGGGCGGTATTATTTTGAGCCGTAGGCGAACTTTGAAAGGCCTTCCCGATACTCGCACGTGAACCGTCAATTAGACGACCAACGGCGCGGCCGATAAATGCCGCCTCCTTCATTGACGAACCGCTCCGCGATGTCGGGATGGCGGAGCGGCTCCGGCGTTTCGTCTTCAAGCAGGTTCTGCTCGGAAACGTAGGCGACGTACGTTGTCTCCGCGTTTTCAGCGAAGAGGTGATAGTAGGGCTGATCTTTCCGCGGTCGCACTTCCTCAGGAATCGACAGCCACCATTCTTCCGTATTCGCGAACTCGGGGTCGATATCGAAGATCAGCCCGCGAAAAGGATAGAGGCGATGGCGGACAACCTGTCCGATCGAAAACTTGGCATGTCTAATCGCGCTCATGCGGTGAATGTGTGCTGCCAGGCATAAAGTGGCAAGACCCATCCGTGACAGCTAAAGGGGGCCGTAAAGCGCCCCGCGTTCAGGATCCCTCGCTGCAACGATTTTTGCGAGATCGACCATGACCTTCGCCTGCTTCCAGGTCGCGTCATCCTGCATTTTGCCGTCGAGCATGACGGCGCCCGTTCCGTCAGGCATCGCCTCAAGGATTCTCTTGGCGAATTTGACCTCTTCCGGATCCGGTGAGAACACGCGCTTTGCGATCTCGATCTGCGTCGGATGCAGCGACCACGCGCCAAGGCAGCCCTGTAGGAAGGCGTTGCGGAATTGCGCCTCGCACGCGGCAAGGTCCGAAAAATCGCCGAACGGACCGTAAAACGGTTTCAAGCCGTAGGCGAGGCAGGCATCGACCATTTTGCCGATCGTGTAGTGCCAGAGGTCCTGCTGATAGAAGGTGCGCGCAGCGCTGGCATCTTTCCCTGCGTCCGCCAGCACACCGTAGTCGGGATGGCCTCCGCCGACACGCGTCGTCTTCATGCCGCGCGACGCCGCAAGATCTGCCGGTCCAAGGCTCATGCCGTGCATGCGCGGCGAGGCGGCGGCAATCGCTTCGACGTTGTTGACGCCTTCCGCCGTCTCGAGAATGGCATGGATCAGGATCGGCTTCTTGACGGCGTGCCTGGCCTCGAGCTGCGCCAGGAGCTGATCGAGATAGTGAATATCCCACGGTCCCTCGACCTTCGGCAGCATGATGACGTCGAGCTTGTTGCCGACGCTCGCGACGATCTCGGTCACATCATCGAGCACCCACGGCGAATTGAGACAGTTGACGCGAGTCCACACGCCCGTCGCGCCGAAGTCGTTGTCGCGCACCATCTCGATGAAGCCCTTGCGCGCGTTTTCCTTCTGGTCGAGCGGCACCGCGTCCTCGAGATTGCCGAGCACGACGTCGACCTGGGCGGCGATACTTTTTATTTTGGCGCGGATCTTGTCGTTATGCGACGGCACGAAATGGATCATGCGCTCGAGCTTGACGGGAAGAGTGCGATAAGGCTCGGGCGCGCCCGTTGCGAGGGGAGAGAAATGCTTAGCGGGCGTGCGTGTCGAGGCCATCGGCGGCGATCCTATGCAAAGTTCGGGAAAGATCGTGCACAATAGGTAGCGGCCAGCGACTGTCAATTGGACACGTTCGGTTAAGAGGTTGACCGCCTTCGGGCACGGTGCAGCTTGAATTTCGTACCGAATGATCAGACAACTGGGTCTCTGGTGAAGCGGTGCCAAACGATGGGGCGGGCTCGTAGTACAAAACGCGTAGAGGCCGGATGATCGAGGTCAACAACCAACCGCCGCCGCTGGAAAACTACAATCTTTTCTCGAGCGACACTGTTCTTCGCGAGGCCCTCGCTCGTGAACATGCGGAGTGGGCCGAGAGCGAACTCACACGCCTTGGCGAGCGCCTTGGGACATCCGAGGCGATATCATGGGGCGTCGACGCCAACCGCAATACGCCCACACTACGCGCCTTCGATCGTTACGGCCGCCGGCTCGACGAAGTCGAATTTCATTCGGCCTGGCACGAACTTCTGACAATTGCAGTCGGCGCGGGTCTCCACTGCAGCCCGTGGGCGGAGCCGAAACGCGGTGCGCATGTTGCGCGCGCCATCGGTTCGTACATGTTCGCGCAAACGGAAAGCGGCGTTTATTGCCCGATCTCGATGACGTACGGTTCGGTGACGACGCTGAAGCATGCCCCCGAGATCGCTGCCGAGTGGCTGCCGCGCATTTTTTCCCGAGTTTACGACCGGCGCTTTCAGCCCGCAGCGCAAAAGACTTCGGCGCTGATCGGCATGGCCATGACCGAGAACCAAGGCGGCTCGGATTTGCGAGCCAATGTCTCGCGCGCCGACTTTTACGCGGTAGACGGGCAGCGGCGGTTCTACCGGCTTAACGGACATAAGTGGTTCATGTCTGCGCCGATGTGCGATGCGTTTCTGGTGCTCGCCCAGACAGAGCCCGGGCCGACGTGCTTCCTCGTTCCGCGCTGGACGCCCGAGGGCGACCGCAACACGATTCATATCCGCCGTCTAAAGGACAAACTCGGCAATCGTTCGAATGCCTCGAGCGAGGTGGAGTTCGCCGATACGCACGCCGAACTTCTCGGCGACGAAGGCCGTGGAATTCCGACCATCATCGAGATGGGAAACTTCACGCGGCTCGATTGCGCAATCGGATCGTCAGCCCTGATGCGGCAAGCGGTGGCTCAGGCCATTCATCATGCTGAACACCGCAGGGCTTTTCAGAAGCGGCTGATTGAGCACCCACTGATGACGAACGTGCTCAGCGATCTTGCAATCGAGTCAGAAGCCGCGACCGTGCTCACCATGCGACTAGCTCGCGCTTACGACGACGAAGGGGAGGCGGCAACGATGTTCTGCCGCCTCATCACCCCAGCCGCGAAGTTCTGGATCTGCAAGCGCGCGTCGACGTTGGCCGCAGAGGCGATGGAGGTTTTGGGCGGCAACGGTTACGTCGAGGAATTTAATCTGGCGCGGATCTACCGTGAGGCGCCGGTCAACTCAATTTGGGAAGGATCTGGGAACATCATGTGCCTCGATGTGCTGCGGGTGCTTCAGCGCACGCCGGCGGCGCTGGATATTCTGTTCGATGAAATGCGGGAGCCTGCCAAGTCGGACAAGCGATTGGAAAAGTTGCTCGGCAAGCTGCGAGACCGCTCTAAGTCGATCCAAGAGTCCCAGGCCCGCGCATTTGTCCGCGATCTCGTCATCGCGCTGCAGGCTTCTTTGCTCATCCAATATTCGCCCTCGTCGATCGTCGAGGGCTTTTGCGCGTCGAGGCTCGCTAGCAGCCTGGAGGCCTTCGGCATGCTTCCGCCTAGCATCGATGCGAACGCAATCGTCACCCGCGCTGCGCCGGCGTTGAACTAACGGCGAAAGCTTTTACTCGAAGCTTCGCAAGAAAACTAATGTCGAGGAACGAGATAGCAGGGCGGGGCGCGCTTGGCCGGGCGCAGCCATAACGATTTCTTCCCGACGCATTAAGTGATAAATTCACTTCAGCCTAGGAGGTGGTGTGATGGATAAAATCATTGAATGCGCCAAGGTCGATCCTTCATCCGGATGCACGTATGTCGTCCGAGGCAAGGATGAAGAAGAGGTTCTGAAGAACGCCATGGAGCACGCGAAATCTCACGGACTCCGAGAGATGACGCCGGAGCTCATGGCAAAAGTGAAGTCTGCGATCCGCGACGCGGACTAATCGCAGGATCGGCATAGCGAATATTAGGGCGCCTTCGCGCCCGGAGCCGCAGCCGGACCGGCAGCACTGGCTACCTCGGGAAGTTTTTCGGCCAGGGCTGCAAGGACCGCATCGATCGGGATGCCGAGAGATTTTGCGATTTGCTGCACGTGTTCATCGCCGAGTGCGGCGCGAATCTGATCGGTGCTGATCGGTAGATTGCCCTTGTTCTTGTCGACCCACGAAGCCACCTCGGCGCCAAGTCCTGCGTCCTGCAGCTTGGCAAGGATCGTCTGCAATCCTTCGGTTCCCAGAACACTTTTTAGAAGACCGGGAAGTGCGGCTTGCTCTGCCTGACCGACAACACTTCCAACGGCGCCCTTAAACGCATCACTCCAGCTCATTTGTTGTGCCTTCCTGAGTGTTGGTGGTCGCCCTTCGCTTGCGTAAGAGAGGCAGTGCTGAGCTATACCCGGCGACCAAGCACCCTTACGATTTCATCGAATTCGCGGCGACACAATCTTCATCATCATGCCTTACAAAACGTTATTGAAGGCGTTTGACGAGCAGCCATGCGCAGCCGAATCCCGCCTCGCCACATGATGATCAAAGTTCGAGGATAGTAGGCGCCTAATGAACCGCCGATTGGTAAATATTGCCGCCAAAGCGTGTGTTGCGCGCCTATGCTTCACTGGGCTCGCAGCACTCGTCTCCGTCACCGCGGTTGCCCGCGCCGACGATTGCGTCAACGCGACGTCGACGGAGGCGGTGCCGGATTTCACGCCTTGCGACGTTACAGAGCCGCAGGTTGATTTAGATGCCATCCTCACCCAGCACGCTGAAGGCGCCACGACTGCCAAAATAACCGACGGCACCCCTTGGATCGCGGAGGGAAACAAGGTCGCGCCTTTGACGGTGAACTCATCCGACAAGGGCGTCTCGATGCGCACGAGCTTGGCCACTTGGCGCGACTACAATGTTCGCGAGGCCATGAGAACCATTGACACGTCGACGCCGGCATCGCCTTCGGATCTCGCTTTGCCAAAAGCACCGGCGCCGCCGAAGTCGCCGCTGGACGTCTGGAGCAGTGTCGATCTTCAGGGCTACCAAGGTTCGGGAGATGAATCGATGCGCGCCGGCGTCGGGGCCGATTACAAGATCAATCGCGCCACGACGGTCGGGGTGTTGGCCGAACGCGGCGATGCGAAAGCGAGCGAGCCGGGCGGGTTTGGAGCAGGACTCGAAGATGGCGGCGTATGTAACGCTGCAAGCGGTGCCGATGGTAACGCTCGACGCACGAACCGAATGGCAGGCCGGAAATGCCGACTTTGCGGCGACTATCGGTGCGGCTGAAATGAGTACGTTCACATTAGCGCCGCGCATCAATCACTCCTTTGCGCTGGACAGCGGCAAAACGATCGAACCGTTCGTGACCTACAAGCGCCAATTTGATTTGAGCGAGCAGGGGCGCGAAACGGGCGTGGCTGGACTGGCGACCACGGACTCAGCGGGTGCAGGCCTTACGTTTACGAATCCCAACGCTTATTCGCTCAGCGTGACGACGGATGTCGAAGGGCTGAACCACCAGACAGCGGCTGAGAGTCTGAACAGCAAATTTCAGCTGAAAATTCCGATCCAGTAAGGCTCAGGCGTAAATACTAAGAACCTCGGCGCGAGATGACGCGAGGTGCTGATCGTGGCGCCGACGCGGTCCTTATCGGCGCGACGGCGCTGGACTTCACAATGGTCCTTTAAAGACGAAAAAAGCGCCGAGCGCGATTAGCGCAAATCCGACGCCATGATTGATGGTAATCGGCTCTTTAAGATACGCGACCGAGAATAGCGCGAACACCATAAGCGTTATCACTTCCTGCATCGTTTTCAATTGCGCCGTCGAATAGACGGCATGGCCGAACCGGTTCGCTGGAACGGCAAAGGAATATTCGACAAGCGCAATGCTCCAGCTTGCGATGATGACGAGCCAAAGCGGCCTGTCGGTAAACTTCAGATGGCCGTACCAGGCAAACGTCATGAAGATATTCGAGATAGCCAATAGGGCGATGGGCAGAATGGATTGCGGGATCATCTGAGAACCGACTTCGGAAGCGTATTGCAATTGCGGGCTGCGAAAACTCGCGAGGCGGGTTGCTGGTTCCTCGCGGCCCGACGCGTGTTGCGTGCCGGGCGAGGAGTCCTAGATCCGATTCGAAGTTGTAGTCCCAAAAAAAGTTACATGCAGTGCAATGGAAACTTGGAAACCTAAATAGCGTTACCCGGCTGGATCGGCCTTCGTGAGCAATTGGGCCTTGATCGTCGAGCCGGAAGAGAGTGACGCTATGTTCGAGATCGCCGCCGCCGTTTGCATGGTTGGTTCTGCGCAGAATTGCCGGGAAATTGTTCTTTCATTCGAGGCCGATAACGTGACGCCGGTCAACTGCATAATGTACGGGCAACCTGAGCTCGCGAAATGGACCGAAGGCCATCCGAATTGGCGCGTTAGGCGTTTCACTTGCCGGCTGGCTGGGACATTCGCGAAGCTCTGATTTCGAGGCGGCGCGGACGGTGGATTTCTGGCGGAGAGTTATCGGCCCGGCTCGTCGTTAAAATTGATTTCTCGCAAGTTTCGCGGAAACGCGTGAGCACCTGGTGGAACCGGGAAGCAATAGTCGGCGTTTCGATGTCAGTCTCAGCAATGAGTTATCCGATGGCCGACAGCATCAAAGACGCTATTCCGAACGTTCTAAAGACGCTTTGGAATTTGGAGAACGAGCTTCGCGGAGCAGCGCAGAACAGCGTCGTTTTGCGCCGGGATGAAGCGCGCAAACACTTGTCTGAAGCCCGACGCCATCTCGATGAACTGCTCGGATTGGCTCGATCGTCAGAGACGACTGGTCCGGAGGGATCTCGAGTCTCGACCGAGGCTCCTCCTTCGAAGCCATCTGGCAATCAACATTAGGAGTGTGAACTATGCTTCGCGACGTCATTCTATGGCTTGCAGGTGTGCCGCTAGTCGTCATCCTCGGCTTGCATCTTTTTGGTTTCTTGCACTAGCGTCTTGCAAACCTACAACTACAAACCCGGAGCCCATCTCCGGGTTTTTTTGTCTGCGGCAGTCGCGCGTTTGGCGAATGGTTCGGTTAATAGGGGGAGGGTGACACCGGTCACGCCGGGAACAGCGGACCCTGCCAGGCTCACGTATCTCTGGCGGCAACTGAAGCCCAATCGTTCTTTGCTAGAGACCGGAGACCCGCGATGTCATTTCCTGGAAAATCATTTCGTACGACTGCCCGCACCGTTCTTTCCTCGGGCCTGGCGCTTGCCGCGACCTCACTGTTGGCGAGCAACGCCTTCGCCGTGAGCCTGCGAGTTCAGATTGCTTGTGCCGGCGACTACTACGCTCACTGCAGCGCCTACAGTCCCGACAGTCCCCAGGTTCGCTCCTGTATGCGAGCCGTCGGTACGCGCCTTTCGAAAGGTTGCGTCAGTGCACTCGTCGCGGCCGGCGAAGTTTCCTCTGCCGAGGTCAAGCGCCACTCAAGCACCCGAACAGCTTCGAAATAAAGTATAAGGGTCGCTCGCATCTCCAGTGAACGTGGGTCACGGCCTCGCGCCGATGGCCCACATTTCGTTTCCCGGATCGACGCGTGCAACCAACGTGCCGAGTTCCGCGTTGCATCGTCGAAGTCAAACCACCACACTGGAGTTTCCAAAATGGCATCGACATCGACATCGAACTTCGGCAATCAGAGCACCGTCGAAGACTTAAAGGGCAAAGCCAAGCAGACGTTGGACGATGCTTCGGACCGCGTCAGGGAAGCCGCAAGCGACGCGAGTAAGCAGGTTCAGGACGTGGCCGGCAACGTCAAAGGCGCTATCAACAAGTCGATCAAAGAGCAGCCGCTGACGACGCTCATAATGGCGGTCGCTCTCGGCTTCGTAGTCGGCGCTTTGTGGAAGTCGTAAGACGCCCGCGTTCAAGCTTCAGCAGCAAGGCAAGAAAGGAACGCGCGGCGTGAAGTGGTTTATCGGAAAAGCGAAGCGATCAGTCGATAACACGGTCGACGCCTATCTAGGCCGCGCCGTGTTCGCGCTCAGCGTCTTAGCTGCCATCGGTTTTGCGCTGGCTGGAACGTGGCTGGTGCTTGTCGACTTATACGGCACCACAGTGACTTGCTTCGCGCTCGCAGGCATTTTGATCGTGCTGAGTTTCATCATCAATTTTACGATCGTGGCCAGCGAGAGAGCGGCGGAACGCGACATCGAAGACGTGGAGAAGACGATAGAGGATAGCGGCTTGGCGGCCGCTTTCTCGCTTCCATTCGACCTGTCGACGATTGCGAAGGTTCTACCGATCGTCTTGCCACTGCTCAAATCACTGCGGTCTCTCTGGCCGTACGCGATTGTGGCAGCGCTGGTAGCAGCATATTCTCTCTCGAGCGAGAAAACCGGCGAGCAACAGGAGCCGGTTGCCGCTCAATGAGTGGCCGACTTCACTTGTCGCGGGCGGCCCCGGTTGCCGGCGGCTGATTGGCGGGGGCGCGGCGGAGTTCGCCACTATAAAGGTCGACGGCAGCGGCGCCCACTTCGTGAATGAATGCGCGCGACAGCCGTCCTGTGATCGTTTCCTGCACCCAATGCAGAATCGATTTCGATAGGCGCTCGCGCATTTCATAGGTCGCCGCCGTTGCCGGATTTATTGTTCGCGCTATGCGCCAGATGGACCAGGCGCGTCCGGCGAAATCGTAGATACCTCGCCAACGATAGATTTGAGCGAATTGCGCCACGGTGAGACGGCTGCCTAAAGGTATGATGCCCTGGAAAATCGGCCGGAGCCTTCCGCTCACTTTCTCGACGAGCGTGAGGACCTCGGGCACCGTGAAACGCAGCATCGGATCTCTGCGGTCTGGGTGAAAAACCTTTGCAACCGTTTCGACGGTTTCAAGCCCCGAGTTCAGCAAATCGTTCCACGAGGCGATGGTTTGCACCGAGGAGCTTTTGGCCAGCGCATCGACCGCCGCCTCTGCCTGAGCACGCAACTTATCCGCCTCCGAAACAGCGGCACCCTTCGTCATCGCAGTCGTTGTTGTTGTTGCCGGCGAACTTGGAGTTTCGGGTGCCGGCCTGCCAAGGGTCATCCGCTCGAAGATGTAGGCGATCAGCGTGCAGGCGAGTGTCGCAGCTGCCCAATAGAGCAAGTAGCCATGCTGCCAGAGCCACAAGCTGCCAAGCGGGATCAACGCAAGGGTCGGCAGAAGCAGACCGAGGAAGACAATGAACATTCGCAGGGGTGAAAGGGTGTCGCGCATGCAGCCGGCCTCGTTGATCTCAGCCTTTCAAAAACGCGGCGCCGCAAACTCCGGTTCCGAATTCGAGGCCGGAAGCCCTTATCTCGCGCAATTCTTGCAAGCCCGTCGTAGAAAGGCTCCGACCCTCCGAAAACGTCGCGCCGGGACGTTGAATCTAAAGTACTTGCGGTTGGATCACTTCCACCGCCGGTTCGACCACATCCACTGCTCGGGCATTTCGCGCACCCAGACTTCGAATTGCCGCGTCATCTCGGCGGTTGCCCATTTGACGTCGTCGCTGTGATTGGCCGTGCGGGGCACGCGCAGCTCTTTGACCTCGATTTCGAAGCGGCTGTCGTTGCCGACGCGAACGCAGCGGGACATCCAGATGCGAGCTCCTGTGCGCCGCGCGATCATTGCAGGAAATCGTGACCGTGCGAGCGTCCTTGCCAAAGAATGGGACCGGCAATCCGGTCTTGTCGTAAAGATCGCAGACGACGCCGAGCCTGCCGCCGCGTCGAACGAAGTCCATGATGAGGCGCGCTGTCTTCTGGCTCTCGCCATGATCGCCTTCGACTCTGCCGCGCCCGAACAAGCCGCCCGGATAAAGATCGCGGCGCTGATACCGCACGTAGCGATCGACATAAGGGTTATTGACCGAGCGATAGACGCACGCAGGATTTGCTCCGGCAACCGTCAGCGGCCAGATCGCGAGTTCCCAATTCCCCATGTGAAGTGACGCGCCGACGATCGGGCCGAGCTTGCTCGCATAGCGGTTGAAGACTTCCGGGTTTCTGATGGTGAGGCGTGACGGGTCGGCAATGAGTTGGTCGATCCGCATCGTCTCGGCCATCACCCGGCCGAGATTTTCCCAATGCTTGAGAGCAATTGTTTTGCGCTCTTCCTCAGACTTCTCCGGAAACGCTATCCTCAGATTATCGAGCGCTCGGTTGTGCCGTTTCGGATTGATGATCGGCGCCAACCGGCGCCAGCACCACGCCGACAAATGCGTTGCAGCATCGAGCGGCACCAGGCGGACGACGCCAGCGATAGCGCGAAGCAATAAGTATTCACCCCTGAACTGCAGATCGCGCAGCGGTGAGACGATGGTGGTAGTCAGTGTCTGGTTCCTTGAACTCTTGACGGAAGAGGAGGTCATGCGGGCCGGGGCAGCACGGCGTCAAGCGCGCGGCAGGGTATTTTCCCCGGCCTGTGGCAAAGGGAGCATCAATGCCGGGTTCGCCATCGCCGGCATGACGCCCTCGCGCATGACGCGTGCCCTCAGATTGCGATTGGCTGCCAGCGCGAACAACCCCATCCCGCGTGCGAGGTGCATGCCGGGGATCGATGACAGCAGCGCCCTATTCAAGAGATCGACGGCGAAAACGCGCGACGCCACATCTCCCTTGCGCAGCCGCCCATAGCGGGCCAGCGCCGGTGCGGCGCCGATATCTTCTGAGCCGCGTTTTGCGTCGCTCGCGACTTCTGCAAGGGTCGCGGCATCGCGGAAGCTCAGGTTCAGTCCTTGAGCGCCGATCGGCGGCATCATGTGGGCAGCCTCGCCAACAAGCGCGACGCGATTGTTGGCCATCACAGCCGCAGTGTGGCCGGCGAGGGGAAATGAACGGCGCGGCGCAATTGCCGAGAGCGTTCCGAGCAGGCCGTTCAGATGCCTTTCCAGGGCCTTGGCAAAATTACTGTCGTCCAATGCCAAAAGCCGGACGGCTCCGGCGGGCGCCTCGACCCAAACGAGGCTCGACGTGTTGCCGGGTCCAGGCACGACTGTCAGCGGTCCCGTGTGACGATGCAACTCCGTCGATATCCCGCGGTGCGGCCGCGAATGCGCGAAAGTCGTCACGATGGCAACCTGCTGGTAGGACCAGCTTGAAACGGCGATGCCGGCGGCGGTCCGGGCCGCCGAAGCGCGTCCGTCCGCTGCCACGACGAACCGGGCCGTGATCGAGCCGCCCTCACTGGTCGCAACGCGGGCGCGCTCGTCGCTGAGATCGAACTCCGTCACGCCATGGCTGACGATGCGCGTCAGACGCGCGCCGGCTGCGGCATCAAGCGCCGAAGTCAATGCAGCATTCGGAACATTGTAGCCGAAGGCTTCGAGGCCGATTTCCGATGCTTCGAACAACACTTCCGGGGCTCTGAGCAGCGATCCTGTGGCATCGACGAGGCGAATCGCGAAAAGTGGTTCGGATACGCCTTTAATTTCATTCCAGATACTAAGTCGCTTGAGCAGATTGACAGATCCGTTGAGCAGTGCCGCGGTTCGGCCGTCCATACTGTCGGCCAGCGGACCAATAACCGCCGTTTGAAGATTCGAGGCAGCACAGCAAAGTCCCGCGAGAAGTCCTGCAGGACCTGCACCAACAACGACAATTTCGAATTCACTTTGCTCGTTCAAAAACCGGCCCTCGCAGATGTGGCGATAGAAGCACGGAAATGATCGAAAGGACTACCTGTTGCGTCGCCGCAACGCTGTTTCGGCCCACTGTCACGCATGTGTAAAAAAACGTGGATAGCAAACAAGTGAGTTGCCGATTCAGAGGTTCTCAAAAACCTCGCCCGGCCTCCGGCGCCTCTTGGGACGATGTGCGCTGGATTGGGGTCTATAAAACATAGGGGCACCGATGAAATCGGTATTCAAATTGTCGAGTAACCGCGTGGCGTTAGCGGCGGCTTTCGGGCTGGTCGCTTGTGGCTTTACACCTGCCGAAGCGGCGGATCTGGGCGGCAATTGCTGCGCGGATCTTGAGGAGCGTATTGCCGAGCTTGAAGCGACGACGGCTCGCAAGGGCAACCGCAAGGTTTCGCTGACTGTTTCGGGCTGGGTGAACGAGGCCGTGTTCCTCTGGGATGACGGCACCGAGCGCAATGTCTACGTCGGAACAAACGGGCTCGAGCAGAGCCGCTTCCGGTTCACCGGCGAGGCCAAAATTATGAATGATTGGTCGGCGGGTTACACGCTTGAAATCGGTGTTGTGGGGGCCGCATCGAACACGTGGGATCAGATAATCGACGACGGTAATACCAAGAGCGCGTTGACGGTTCGCAAGAGCAACTGGTATTTGAAGAGCAACACGTACGGTAAGGTCACTGTCGGTCTCGAAGGCACCGCTACATACCACTTGCTCGACGATGCCGACGCTACAAACACCCGCAATTTCTCGGATGCCGAGGCTGCAGCGGTTGCTCAGGGAAGGTTCTTCCTTCGCAGCAACGGCAATGGCGTGGGCGGTGGTGCGTTTGGCACAGGCCTGCGCTGGAGTGACATCCTCGTGAGTGTGAATAATGGGACACCCGGCCAGAATGGCCGTCGAAATATCGTCCGCTACGATTCTCCCGAACTTCATGGATTTGTCGTGACCGCTTCGTGGGGCGAGGACGATATGGGCGGTGTGTCCTTGACGTATAAAAACGTCTGGGGGGATTTCAAGGTGCTTGCCAAAGCCGGCTTCGAACACAACTCGGACGAGAATACATCGGTTTGTTCCCAGCTTGCCGGCCAAGATTGCTCATGGGGGGCGCGGCCGCCACCATCATGCACGTGCCGACAGGGCTCTACGTTTATGGCGGCTTCGGTCGCCAACACGACGACACCGAAGCAGAATTCAACCCGCTGGCCGACCCAACCGACAAAATGTGGTTCATCCAGGCTGGTATCGAGCAAAAGTTTTGTCCACTTGGAACCACGACCATCTTCGGCGAATTTCGTCACGATGATGCAGGATCAAATCTGGCCAAAAATCCCACAGGCCTTGCTGGCGACTTTGTCGAGGACAGCGATCTGAATTTTGTTGCTGCCGGCGTCGTCCAGAACATCGAAGCCGCGGCGATGGATCTCTATGTCATCTACCGCCATGCCGACGGCGACGTGAATGCCGCCAGCGGTACGGAGATCGAGCTCGATCCCTTCGATATGGTCATTACAGGCGCCCTAATAAAATTCTGATCGCAAACCCGTCTGCGATGACTACGAGGGCCGCCTTCCGGGCGGCCCTTTTGTTTTTGGCGGGAATGAGTACGGAGCGCGGCTTTATGATCAGAAAACAATTACTTAAGTTTCTGTGTCGCGTTCGCCACATGGCCCTGATACAACAGACTCTCTGGAAAAGCAGACGATCAGATTAACCTTAGGAAAATGCCATTGAAGTTCTGGTTTCGACCGCGCATCAGTAAGTCATGTGCGTGCTTTCGAGGCATCGCGGGGTAGACGTGAGACGATTAGCTTTGGTGATGGGCGTGTTCGCGGCGATAGTCGCTGTTGCGAGCACTGCGACTGCGCTCGAAGAGCAGCGCGGTGCCATGCCCCCTGGAGCGGCTCCCGACGCAAAGGCGCAGGTTCAGGAACAGTCCGGCTCCGCTAAAAGCGACGCTGGCACAGAAATTCGCATCCCGGGTCTCGGCAAGCTCGGCACCTTGCCTAAAATGGACTTTGGCCTCGAGCTGCTCTACGGCGCGGACGACCCAAAGCCGTCCGAAAGCACTGAGCCGCAGGATGATCGCCAGCAGGATATGATGATCCACGGGTCTGTGAAGCATCGGTTTTGACCGATGGCGTCATCGCGGAGCGCCGTCATTTGCCGCGTCGCCTCCTGCTCAGAGACTGGTGCATCCAATCTGATCGTCCCGCACGCCCGTGCTTGGGTTGTCCAAACGCTCCCTTGATCGCTACGCTTTAGTTTTTGTTGAATAATGCGACCTTGGCATAAGCCCAGGACGAACAGCGCTGCCAAATAATGGCTCAGCGGTTTACTCGCTCTTAAACCGGTGCGGCTATAATCTCGGCTCCTCCCGCAAAATTCTCTTCTCGGAGGGCGTCGCTAGTGCTGCGTTCCACCATCCTGGATAGGCGAAATGGGTCGCGCTTCAAGCAGGCGCTGGTGTTGCTTGCTTGCCTGACGTCGACGGCCTATTTCGTCTACCACGCGCGGTACGGCCGGCATGGCCTCGAAGTGCGCAGCAAGCTGATCGAGCGTGCCGCGCTCCTTGATTTCGAGATCCGGGGCCTCGAAACGGTGCGAACAAAGCTCAAGCGCGACGTCGCCTTGCTGTCCCCCGAAGTGCCCAATTCCGATATGGTCGAAGAGATCGCGCGCGACGTACTGGGCTACGTACGAAGCGACGACAAGATCATCACGGTGCAGTGAAGGCCGCGTCCGGCCACACGATAGCCACAGCAACACCATCACTGCGCGCTTTTTGCGCAATCTTGTTGCGGTGCGCGCTGTCGCTGATTACATGCCCGCGAACGAATTTGGTCTGCGTACATGAGGAGCCTGCCGACATGTCTGATGCACATAGGGAGGAATTGCTCCTCGAACTCGATATCCCGGACGGGGTGCCAGAGGCGGAAGAGGCAGTCGAACTCATCCGGGCGTGGGTCGCGGATGGCGCGCTTGTCGTTACGTTGAACGGAGAAGCCTTCGGCGACGGGCTGCAGGACTGGGGCCGGCTGCTGGCGGAAATTGGCCGTCATATCGCGCGCGCGTCGTCGCTCAACGGAGGAATGACGGAGAGCGACTCGCTCGCGGACATTCGCAAAAGTTTCGATGCCACGGTTTCCGCTAACGAGGTGATGGTTTCCGGAAAAGTCCGCGGCCGCGTCATTCACTAGACTAGACGTCTGAGGCGACCAGCAAGGCAGGTCTGACGGGCTCAATCGCAGTATTATCGGGGCCTCCGGCGACGGTACGCAGCCCAGGTGCCAGGACTGTTGCGAGCCGGCATCATCCCAACCGCTGTCCACAATTTACGCAACGTCTATCCCCGTTCGCGGGGGATGAGCGCGTATCCGCGGCTTGCTACATCAGGTGCTGCGTCGTTAAGCAGGTCAGTGTGTGTGCGCGTGGAGTTGTGTGATGAGCAGCTCTCGGGGGTAATTCCATGACTTTAGGCACAGCTAGCAAATTGGGATCGATCATCTTTGCGGCGGGAGTCGCGTGTGGGTGCGCGAATTCCGGCTTGGATCTTTCAACGGCTTCCGTCGCGAGCGCGACCGCTCTGAAGACGGATCCGATGTGCGTTTCGCTCGCAAATCAGATCAGCACGCTGAAAGGCGACGGAACGATCGATCGGCTTGAGAAGGCCGCCGCCGGCAAGTCGGCGAAGGTGCAGGTCAAGCGCGAGGCATTGCAAAAGCAGGCCGAGCTCAACAAAGCCAATACCGACTTCCAAGTTCGCTGCGGGCCGACAATCCCGAAACAGGTTGCCACGCAAGCAACCCCGGCAGCATCTGTGCAAGCCGCGAATGCTCCGGCTGCCAGCAAGCCTAGCGCCGACTACTGATACGTCACTGTTTTCGGGCAATCGGCAGACTAACCTGCCGTTGCAGGGTTTGCGATCTGCCCGAATGGACGTGCCGGCGAACGTGCTGATCTGGCTTGTATGCTGCATCGTTGCCACAGGAACGCCATTTGGGGTTGCGAAGGCAATATCGCTATGATCTGAGGAACGGAGCGATTTCCTTCGTCGTTCGCTGACATTTCAAGCTAGTAGGACTATGGAATGCGGGGCTGTTTTGCCGTCGTTTCGGCGGTCGTTCTCTCAGTTTTGATGCAAGGGTGCGGCGGCGCGACCGGCAACGGTGATCCCGGCGCCAGGGCGCTTCCGGCGGGCGAATCGTGCCAGTCGATCCGCGGCGAACTCAATCGTCTCGACTCCAGGGGTGTACCGGCGCAGGTCGAACGCGCCAGCAGCGGCGGCAAGCTTTCGGCATCCCAGCGGGCCGACGTTGACAAGTACAATGAGCTGCTCAATCAGTATCTCGGCGCCCGTTGCCACGTATAGGGCGTTTATACCGGCGGGTGCCGGTGTCGATCGTGTCTACCTACGCAGTGCGTGTGATTAGAACACTTTCGGAGCGCATCCATGAGCGATCAAACCCGCGACCTCATCGTCTTTGCGATCATCGGTATTATTGCCGGCTTTCTCGCATCACTCATCGTCGGCGGCGACGGACTGATCCGTTATCTCGTGACAGGTGTCATCGGTGCTTTCGTCGGCGGCTACATATTCAAAGCGCTTGGCGTCGATCTCGGTATTGGCAATCCGCTTATCTCTCAGATCGTAACAGCAGCGATCGGCGCCATCGTCGTCGTCGTGCTAGCGAGGCTCATCGCCTGATTTCGCCGCGTGGTGAGCGTCTCTCTTCCGTAGTTTTTGCCCATGACCGGCGGGGCGATCAGCCGCCGCCGTTATCGGGCCGGAATTCAACTCAGCGCTGAAGGCATTGCTTTGCCCTCGCTTGCGGGCAATCGAGAGTATCGTGACGCTGGAGCGGGTTTAGAGTCGGGCATGCCATCATTTTCAACACAGCGACACGTCCCGTTTACGGCCGCGCAGATGTTCGCTCTCGTCGCAGATATCGAGCGCTACCCCGAATTCCTCCCGCTTTGCACTGGCCTAGTGGTGATGTCCCGGCGGCCGCACGACGGTGGCGAAGAACTCACCGCGCGCATGAGCGTCGGCTACAAGGCGATCGCGGAGAGCTTCACAACGCGCATCGCGACGAACCCGGCCACAAAGAACATCGAGGTCAGCTATCTCGACGGTCCATTCAAGCGCCTGCACAACCGGTGGAGCTTCCACGACGACGCGATGGGTTCGACCGTCGATTTCTTCATCGACTATGAGTTTCGATCCAAGCTGCTTGCCGCCCTTGTCGGCGCAGCCTTCGACCAAGCCTTCCGGCACTTCGCAACAGCCTTCGAAGAACGCGCGGCGCAGGTTTACGGGTTGCCAAAAGCGCCGGCCTGATCTCGCTGCGCTCAATTGCGGTCGATGACAAGCCGTGAGATCAGCGGATCATTTTCTCGGAGTTGTGTGCGAGCGCCAGGCCCTTGACCGTGTCGAGGCCTATGACGCCGCCAAACTTCGCACCAGCGAGGTCGGCCCCAGTCACATCTGCGTCGGTCAGATCGGCGTCCGTGAGATCGGCTCCAGTCAAGTCAGCGTCGGTCAAATCGGCACCGGAGAGATCCGCACTGCGCAGTATAACGTTCCGCATCACGGCGCCCTTGAGTTGAGCGAAGCTCATTTGGGAGCGAGTCATGTCGGCGCGCGTCAGCGTTGCGCGTGCAAGGTTCGCGCTGGTGAAATCGGTGCGCCAGATGTGCTCGATAAAGCCGGATTTGTTGGTTGGTGCGCAAGTCGAATCCGTCAGATCGGCTCCGGAAAAGTCAGAGCCCGCGAAGGTGCCGAAAAATCTTGCACCTTTGAGTGAGGCGGCCTTGAAGCTCGGTGCCTCACGCAGGATCGGGTTCAACGTCGAGAACGAAGAAGGGCGCATCATGCTGGCGTTGCTGAGATTGGCGCCATCGAGCCGTGCGCCGACGAGCGTGACGCGATCGAGCGTGGCTCCCGAAAGGTCAGTATTGGAAAGATCAGCTCCAGAGAGATCGGCTCCGAAGAAGTCGGATTTGCTGAGGTTGGCCTTCTTGAAATCCAAATTGGATAGGTCGAGCCGCTTCAAGTCCTTGCCGTGGAGAGCCGGGTGCAATCCCGGCGCGGTCTGGAAGAGCAGCTTGGCGATGTCACGGGCGGATATTTCGGCCGTTTGGGCCGATGCAGAAACAGCAATGCTCACGAGCGCAGCGCAAATGCAAAGGCCTGCCGTCAGCCCCGAGACGGGTCGCGAATGAGCTGTCATCCGGCAGCCTCCTCAAGCAGTTTCAAACCGGCACGAACGCTTGCGAGGCGAACCTCGTCCCGACCTATATCGCCGAACTCGTGTCGCTGCACCAGAGTTGCCGCGCCGCGGATGGCGCAGCCGACGAAAACCAGCCCGACCGGCTTTGCGGGGCTTCCGCCTCCCGGTCCAGCTATTCCGGTGATGGACAGGGCGAGATCGGCTGATGCCGTTGCAAGCGCGCCCTCAGCCATTGCTTGGGCGACCTCGACGCTGACGGCGCCGTGGCGCTTGATCAGCGCAGCATCGACGCCGATCATGTCGGCTTTGGCCATATCGGCGTACGTAATGAATCCGAACTCGAATACGTCGGAGGACCCGGCAATCGATGTGATTGCAGCGGCGACGAGGCCGCCGGTGCAGCTTTCCGCGGTCGTGACTTTGCGAAACTTCGTACGGAGGGCTTCGATCACCTGGCTGGCGCTCTGAAGAATGTCAGGCGGGAACACTCGATACCTCGTAACCCTTCCCGAAACGAATTCGGAGAGTGCTTCTTATGAAGCACTCTCCGACAAGGCTATCTAGAGAGAGGAGAATGTGCAAACGGCCTCGGTAGTTAGGCCGCGGCTAGGACCTCGGCATGCGAAAGCAGGCTGTCGAGGACAGATCGACTGTCGGAACCCATGGCTCCGACCGTCCGCTTTTGCGCATCCTGCCATATCGGGTAGGCATCCTTCAGTACGGCCTGACCCTTGAGCGTCAGGTGAAGGCCGCGACCCCGCCGACCGGCGGGCGGATCCATGATGATATGGCCAAGCGCTAGCAGGCGCTTGAGATTGCGCGAAAGCGTCGACTTCTCGATGTCGAGGCCGTGACCGATCTCGACGGCAGTGATCCCGTCACGCGAGGCAAGCTGAGCGAGCAGGGTATACTGGCTCGCGGTGATGCCGAGTGGGCGCAAGGCATCATCGTAGACGCGCGTGACGATACGCGAGAGCTGTCGCACACGGGTCGCGAGGCACATCTCGGACGTCGTCTCGGCAATCGTGCTGATTGCTGCATCGACGGGTTTGCGATCGAGAGTGTGTGGCATGATGTTCATATCGGCTCCCGTATGAGCGCTCTTGGGTGGTTCGTGGCAATACAACCACGCACTCATTTGATGCCGCGATTCTGTCAGCAGGGTCAACGAGAAAGCGGTTGCAAAGATGCATCGGTAGCCGTGCGTCGACCCGATGGCGGCTGATGCAACTATGGCTTTGCCGCCGCGTGTTCAGCGCGCGCGGCTTCAAAGACTTCATGTGCTGCGTTGGCATTTAGGGCCGCGATTCCAAGGCCGACGATCAGGTCGGGCCACCGCGACGCCGTGGCGGCCGTCAGCGGTCCGGCGACGACGATCGCTATGTTGGCGACGACGTCATTGCGGGCGGAAAGAAACGCAGCGCGCGTGAGACTGCCGCCGGTCGTCCGAAAGGGCGCCAACATCCGTGCGCTAACGAAATTGACAACAAGTGCTCCAAAGCCGGTTACGGACAGCGGGACCGGTTCTGGCACGAGCCCGGTGGTGACGTTGTGCCAAGCGGTCCATAGCGTTGCGAGCGCCGGAACGAGGATGATCGCCGCCAGCAGCATGCCGAGCTTGGCGCGCCGGGTCGCCGAGAAGCCAAGTCCGGCAAGGATCAAAAGGTTGACGGCGCCATCTTCGAGAAAGTCGACGCTGTCGGCAAAGAGCGCCACCGACCCGATCGCGAGGGCGACGGCGAACTCGATGCCAAAATAGGAAAGGTTGAGTGCCGCAACGTTGCGCACCGTCAGCCTCAGGCTGCGATTGTCCCTGGGGTCGGGCAATTCCAATTCAGAAGCATTGTCGCTCAAGTGGCGCCTCTCGGGAGAAATACGGTCGCTGTCGCCATCGCGGCTATGCCTTCGCGACGTCCCGTGAAGCCCATGCCTTCCGTCGTCGTTGCTTTGATGCCGACCCGGTCCGGCGCCAGCCCCAGCACGTCCCCGATCAGAGCCTGCATGGCGGCGCGATGCGGGCCGACGCGTGGCGCCTCGGCAAGCACTGTAACATCGACGTTGCCGACGTGACCGCCGAGGGTCCTGACGCGCCGTGCTGTATCCTCGAGGAAGAGCCGCGATGCTGCACCCTTCCACTTGGGGTCCGAAGGCGGGAAGTGCTGGCCGATGTCGCCGTCGCCGATGGTGCCCAGGAGTGCATCCGTCAGGGCATGCAGCACGACATCTGCATCGGAGTGCCCTTCAAGGCCGTGGCTGTGCGCGATTTTGATGCCGCCGAGCCAGACGTGATCGCCGGCGGTGAAGCGGTGTACGTCGAAGCCCGTTCCGATGCGCGGTTCGAAATCGCGCTCGGAGCTTCTCGAAAGTTTTCGATCAGCCTCTGCAATGTCGGCGGCCGTCGTGAGTTTGACGTTTGCAGCGTTGCCCTCGATCAGCTTCACTGGAATTCCCGCCCACTCTGCGATTGCCGCATCGTCAGTAAAGTCATCTCGTCCCGCCTGCGCGGCACGGCTGTGCGCATCAAAGATGACGTCGAAGTGGAATCCCTGCGGTGTCTGAGCGTACCAGAGTGAACGGCGGTCAAGCGTTCCGCCAATGGTGCCATCGGGGTTGGCACGCTTCAAGGTGTCGGCGACCGGCATTGCCGCGATGACGGCCGGCGATGTGGCCAGAGCTGCGATGGCGCGTTTAATCGTTTCAGGTCCGACGAACGGGCGTGCCGCGTCATGGATCAGAACGGCATCCGGCTTGAGGGCCCTCAACGCCTGAAGGCCGATGTAAACAGAAGCCTGCCGCGTATCGCCTCCGATGACGGGCGGCCAGACTGTCGCCGCTCCGAGCGGGACGCTTTCCCGATAGAATTCGGCGTCATCGCGATGGATGACCACCTGGATGTCAGTGAAAGCGGAATTGGCTGCAAAGGCGCGGAGGGTGTGCCAAAGCACGGGCGCGCCACCGATCAGCGCGTATTGTTTCGGCCCAGCACCCGAAGCGGCCGCCCGCGTCCCTCGTCCGGCAGCGACGATCAAAGCGGCAATACGCAAAGCCTGGATCTCCTTCGAAATTTGACCCGGGCTGAGCGATACGCGGGCTGCGGCCAATGGGCAATTCGCAAACGTCCTGGTGCCCCTTGCGAAATCCGAAAGTGGCGGCTAGTCTGCCCAAAGACACGGCAGTTGTTTATTCTGCTTAAACAGTAGGCAGGGTTTGGGGTGCATGGGGCCGGGATGTTGAAAAGTATCGTTAACGGGCCGCCGCCGGTTGTGCTGGCACCAATGTCCGGTGTGAGCGACTTGCCATTTCGCCGGCTGGCGCACCGGCTTGGTGCGAGTCTCGTCGTTTCCGAGATGATAGCGGGCGAAGAGCTCGTCAGATCGCGCGCTGACGTGCTGCGTCGGGCCGAGGGTCGCGAACTCACCCCGTTCGTCATCCAACTCGCCGGCCGGGAAGAGAAGTGGATGGCGGAAGGCGCACGCATCGCCGAAGCCAAAGGCGCGCAGGTCATCGACATCAACATGGGCTGCCCGGCGAGAGAAGTGACCGGCAAGCTTTCAGGGTCGGCGTTGATGCGCAATCTCGACCATGCGCAGGCCTTGATCCGTTCGGTGGTCAGCGCCGTCAGCGTACCCGTGACGCTGAAGATGCGGCTAGGCTGGGACGACCAAACGCGAAACGCCCCCGAACTCGCACGCCGCGCCGAGGCTGAGGGCGTCCAGCTCATTACAGTCCACGGCCGCACGCGCTGCCAATTCTTCACAGGCACGGCCGACTGGAGAGGTGTTCGCCCGGTCGTCGAAGCGACGTCGCTTCCCGTTATCGTCAATGGTGACATCCTTTCGATCGCCGACGCCCAGAACGCAATCGCGGCCTCCGGGGCTCGCGGCGTCATGGTCGGTCGCGGTGCTTACGGCGCGCCTTGGATGCCGGGCCGGATCGCGGCGTTTCTTTCATCCGGTCGCGATCCTGGCGATCCGGGCCGCGACGTCCAGCGTGATACCGCCATCGAGCACGTCGACGCGATGCTTGTCCACTACGGCCGCGAACTCGGTCTCAAGAACGCGCGCAAACACGTCGGCTGGTATCTCGCCTCGAACGGTGCCGCAGAAGCAACGGTCAAGGCCTGGCGGGCGAAACTCTGCACGGCGCTCGAACCGCAGCGCGTTCTCGCCGGCCTCGCAGCGTTTTATTCGGGTGCGGAGCCCTTGGCAGCATGAGCAGCAAAGCAACATCGTCGCGAAGGACGGAGTTTGCGCCTGCAGTGGCAGCATCTGTCGGCGGCATCGTTGACGGCGAAAATCTGCTGAACGCGCTGCCACATCCCATCCTCGTCGTTGCCGGCGATCAGACGATTGTATTCGCAAACGCCGCTGCCGAGTCATTCTACTCGATGAGCGCGCCGGCGCTCAGGCGCAGCCACATGGCGGACATCGTCGCCTTCGGCTGCCCGTTGCTGGCTTTTGTCGAGCAAGTGCAAGCCACGGGTTCGACGATCAACGAGTATGGCATCGAGGTCGCGACACCGCGCTTTTCCGGCTCCAAGCTCGTCGATGTTTACGGCGGACCAATGCCGGAAGAGCCGCGCCACATGTTCCTGATGCTCCAGCAGCGCAGCATGGCGCAGATGATCGAGCGGCAGCTGACGCATCGGGCCGCGGCGCGCTCCGTATCGGGCATGGCCGGCGTGCTGGCACACGAGATCAAGAACCCGCTTTCCGGAATTCGCGGCGCGGCACAACTCCTTGAGCCGGGCCTATCAGATGAGGATCGGGCGCTGACGCAGCTCATCTGTTCGGAAACCGAGCGCATCTGCGATCTCGTCGATCGGATGGAAGTATTCGGCGACGAGCGGCCGATTGCCAAGGACGCCGTCAATATTCACGACGTCCTGAACCACGTCCGCCGGATCGCCGAGCACGGGTTCGGCCGGGATATTCGTTACGTCGAGGACTACGACCCGTCGCTTCCGTTCGTCCTCGGCAACCGAGACAAGCTCGTTCAGGTCTTCCTCAATCTGCTGAAGAATGCTGCCGAGGCGATCGGCGATAAGAACGACAACGGCCGCATCGTGATGCAGACGGCGTTCCGTCCGGGTGTGCGCTTGTCGTTGCCGGGCTCAGATACGCGCGTCAGCCTGCCATTGATGATTCAGATCGAAGACAACGGTACAGGCATAGCCGAGCACTTAAAGCCGCATCTCTTCGATCCGTTTGTGACGACGAAGCCGTCGGGTAGCGGCCTTGGGCTCGCCCTCGTCGCGAAGATCATCGCCGATCACGGCGGCATCATCGAATGTGAAAGCGAACCCAAACGCACCGTGTTTCGCGTGCTGCTTCCGATGCAGCGCACGCGGCACAGCGCGACAGCGAGCACCTAGAGGGACGATATGGCCAGAGGCACCGTTCTCATAGCCGATGATGACACTGCCATCCGGACAGTTCTGAACCAGGCTTTGGCCCGGGCGGGCTTCGCGCCACGTGCCACAGGCAACGCGGCGACGCTCTGGCGCTGGGTCAGCCAGGGCGAAGGCGACGTCGTCATCACCGATGTCGTTATGCCCGACGAAAACGCCTTCGATCTCATCCCGCGCATCAAGAAGCTCAGGCCCGATCTGCCGATCATCGTGATGAGCGCGCAGAACACGCTGATGACGGCACTTACGGCCGCTGAAAAGGGCGCATTCGAATATCTTCCGAAGCCCTTCGATCTGACCGAAGTCGTCGCGCTCGTCTCGCGGGCTCTTTCCGAACCCGCTCGCAAGCGCCAGCCGGCGGCGAGCGACCGGGAAATCGACGAGCTGCCGCTGATCGGCCGGTCGCTGCCGATGCAGGACATTTATCGTGTCCTCGCGCGCCTGACGCAAAGCGATCTGACCGTCATGATCAACGGCGAGAGCGGCACCGGAAAGGAACTCGTAGCGCGCGTGCTGCATGACTACGGCAAGCGCCGGCACGGCACGTTCGTCGCTATCAATATGGCGGCTATACCGCGCGAGTTGATCGAGAGCGAGCTCTTCGGCCACGAGAAGGGCGCCTTCACCGGTGCCCAGACGCGCACGGCCGGACGCTTCGAACAGGCGGAAGGCGGAACGTTGTTTCTCGACGAGATTGGCGACATGCCGCTCGAAGCACAGACGCGGCTCTTACGGGTTTTGCAGCAGGGCGAGTACACGACTGTCGGGGGGCGCACGCCGATCAAAACGAACGTGCGCATCATCGCCGCTACGCATCGCGATCTCAAATCGCAGATCCAGCAGGGGCTGTTCCGCGAGGACCTCTTCTATCGCTTAAACGTCGTGCCGATCCGCATTCCACCGCTGCGCGAGCGCCTCGAGGATGTCGGCGATCTGGTGCGCCATTTTCTACGCCAGGCGGCGCGCGAAGGGCTGGGTCAGAAGTCGATCGAGAGCGCTGCAATCGAACGCCTGAAGGCGCACCCATGGCCCGGCAACGTGCGTGAACTCGAAAACGTCGTCCGCAGACTCGTTGCGCTTTATCCGCAAGACACCCTGACAGCTCAGATCGTGGAGCAGGAACTCGCCGGCTCTGCCGTCTCCGCGCCGGCTGGCGGATCCAACGAGAATGCCGACTTGGGCGAGGCCGTCGAACGCTATCTGATGCGATATTTTTCGTCGTTCGGTAACGATCTACCGCCTTCGGGACTTTATGATCGCGTGATCCGCGACGTTGAAAAACCGTTGTTGAGTGCGGCGCTTGCTGCAACGCGGGGCAATCAGATCCGGGCCGCCGAGCTTCTCGGCCTCAACCGCAATACCCTGCGCGCGCGCATTCGTGATCTCAACATCCGCGTATTTCGGACGGTCGAAGGCTGACGCCTTCGGCAGAGCCGATATTTTCCCCCAGCACTTGAGATGCAGGCTTCATATGGCGCTTGAACTGCGCCACACTTGTCGCGAAAATGTCACAGTTAGGCTGTTGGGTGCGCGCGGAGCATTGATGCTACCGTTGCCGGCGATCACCTGCAGGGCGTGAGACCAATTTGTCGGTCTCGTTCGGGAGCATTCCCGGCGGTCAATTGGAAGGCGATTTCAGAGTAATGATCGAGTCCGGCGAAAACTGATGAACGCCAGCAACAGCAATGCAGACATGCCACGCGCGGAGGCGGATAGCTCGTCTTTGCCGAGCGTGCCGTTGCCGCCAGCCACGGTGATTGAAGAGGGCGATAGTCCGCTCAATCCATCCGACCGTGCGTTCTGGTTTGGGTTCGGCGTCGTGCTTCTTTCGATGACGGCGGCGCTGGTCAGCTACCTGATCCTGACCGGGCTCACCACAATTGCGCCGCGCAACGAGTACGTGTGGACCGCCCTCGCGGTCAACGTCGTCCTCATCCTCGCGATGCTCGGCACCATCCTCTGGCAAATGCTCGGACTTCGCCGGGCGTGGAAAAACAAGGTGCCAGGCGCGCGCTTGCATACCCGCATCGTCGTATTGTTCAGCCTGATTGCGGCGCTGCCTGCCATTTTGCTCGCCGTCGCAGCGACAACGACCTTTTCGCGCTCCCTCGACGGCTGGTTCTCGGGTCGCACGCGCGCCATCGTCGAAAATTCATACGACGTCGCCAAAGCCTATGTCGATGAGCACAGCCAGATCATTCGCACCGACATCGTCAACATGGTGCGCGACATCAACGGCAGTGCCGACACGCTGAAAGACGACCCAGATGCATTTCAGAAATTTCTCATCGGTCAGGCAGGGCTCCGCGATCTGACGTCGGCCTATATCATCGATGCTGATGGCGTGCCGATCGTGCTCGCGCTCGATGATCCGAAATTGCCGTATGTCGTTCCGCCGCCCGCTGCGATCAAGCAAGCCGAGGCCGGGCAGGTGGCGCTGTCGACGCCGTCGGACGATTACCGGATTTCGGCCGTCGCCAAGATTGACAACATGCCGGGCCGCTACCTTTACGTAGCCCGCGGAGTCAGCCCGAAGGTCATCGATCATCTTCACCGTACCGAGCAGAATGTCGATGAATATAGCCGGCTTAGGGAGGCCAAGAACGGGCTCAAGGTTGCGCACGGCCTCATTTATTTCATGATCTCGATGACGGCTCTGCTTGCTGCGATCTGGGCCGGCATGTGGTTCGCCGGGCGCTTCGTAGCGCCGATCCGAAGGTTGATTGCAGGGGCGCAGGAGGTCTCGAAGGGCAATCTCGGCATTGCGCTCCCCGAGAAGCGGGGAGAGGGCGACCTGCGCCGCCTGTCACATACGTTCAATCTGATGACGCGTGAATTGAAACGGCAGCAGGATGCACTCGTCCTGACGAATGCCGAGCTTTCCGCGCGGCACAATTTCATCGAGGCGGTTCTGTCGGGCGTCTCGGCCGGCGTCATCGGGCTCGATAGCTCCGACCGCATTACGTTGCTCAGCCGGTCGGCCGAACGTTTGCTCGGGTTTTCCGGTGCTGAAGTCATCGGCAAGCCGATGGCTGATGTCGTGCCCGAATTCGTCGAGGCGTTATCAACTCGCGAGGAACCCGGACTCAAGAGCAAGAACCAGCACGAGATAAAAAAAGCGCTCGGCGACGAGGAGCGGACGTTTGCCGTTAGGGTTACGCGCGAGAGGGCGAGCAAGGGCGATGTCGGTTACGTCGTCACGTTCGATGACGTTTCGGAGCTTGTCCAGGCTCAGCGGACCAGCGCTTGGGCGGATGTGGCGCGGCGCATCGCGCACGAGATCAAAAATCCCCTGACGCCGATACAACTTTCGGCAGAACGGTTGCGCCGAAAATTCGGCAAGCAGATATCCGATAACCGCGAACTGTTCGAGACGCTCACGCAGACGATCGAGCGGCAAACCGGCCAGATCAAGAGCATGGTCGACGAATTTGCATCCTTCGCGCGCATGCCGCAGCCGGTGATGGCAGACCAAGACCTGCGGCTTGCCGTGCAGGAGCCGGCGGTTCTTTTCCGCGAAGGCCACAAGGACGTGGACTTCAAGCTTTCAATTCCCGACAGGCCGGTTCGGGCCCGTTTCGATCTTCGGCTCGTATCGCAGGCCGTGACGAACCTTATCAAGAACGCCGCGGAAGCCATTGAAGCATACGGTGAAGCGCAAGGACGTCCGCCCGACTACAAGGGCGAGATCGAAGTGCGTCTGGTGCCGTCGAGCGACCGGGTTGCGATCGAGGTCATTGACAATGGCGTCGGTCTGCCCAAGCAGAACCGCGCCAAGCTACTTGAGCCGTACGTCACAACGCGCGCCAAGGGGACTGGTCTTGGACTTGCGATCGTGCAGAAAGTGGTCGAACAACACGCCGGCACGCTAACCCTCGAAGATGCGACGCTGAGCCAGACACGGACGCGCGGCGCGCTCGTACGCATGACATTGCCTGCCAAGACCGAACTCGCTCACGAAGTTTCTACCGACCAAGTTGCCTCCGCTGCGCATGCAGCGGGCTGAGCATGATAGATATATTCGAAGCCCAGGAGTCCTGAGATGTCCGCTGACATTCTGATCGTTGATGATGAAGCTGATATTCGGGATCTGGTCGCCGGCATTTTGCAGGACGAGGGCCACCGCACGCGTCTCGCACGCGACAGCGATGAAGCGCTTCGTGCCATCGAGGATAGAAAGCCTCATCTCGTCATCCTCGATATCTGGCTGCAGGGCAGCCGCCTCGACGGCCTCGAGGTTCTGACGATCATGAAGCGCACGTATCCTGATCTTCCCATCGTCATCATTTCTGGCCACGGCAACATCGAAACGGCAGTCACCGCGATCAAGCGCGGCGCCTACGACTATATCGAGAAGCCATTCAAGGCCGACCGTCTCGTGCTCGTCGCTCTGCGCGCGCTCGAAGCCTCGCAACTAAAACGCGAGGTGAAATCGCTTAAAGAGCGCTCCGTCGTATCAGCCGAAATGATCGGCAAATCGCCGGCGATCAATCAGCTCAAGAACAACATCGAAAAGGCGGCGCCGACCAACAGCCGCATCATGCTGCGTGGCGCGTCGGGCTCTGGCAAAGAACTTGCCGCGCGTGTCCTGCACCAGAAGTCATTGCGCGCCGATGGCCCCTTCGTCGTCCTCAACGCGGCGGCGATGGTGCCCGATCGCGTAGAAGACGAACTCTTCGGTACGGAGGATCGCACCGGAGGACCGCGCAAGGTCGGCGCGCTCGAAGAGGCACACTCGGGAACTCTCTACATCGACGAAGTCGCCGACATGCCGATGGAGACGCAAGGAAAGATCTTGCGCGTGCTCGTCGAGCAGAAGTTCCTGCGTCTCGGCGGGTCGCAGAAGGTATCTGTTGACGTCCGCATCATTTCTTCGACCTCTCGCGATCTCGATCAGGACATACGCGAGGGCCGGTTCCGTGAGGATCTCTATCACCGGCTGAACGTCGTCACCCTGCGCGTTCCGAGCCTCGCTGAGCGCCGCGAAGACATTCCGGAACTCATTCAGTTTTTCATCGGACAGGTGGCCCAAACATCCGGCCTCGCTCCGCGACGGATCGGAGAGGATGCCATCGCCGTGCTGCAGGCCCACGATTGGCCGGGCAACGTGCGCGAGCTTCGCAACAACGTCGAGCGCCTTCTGATCCTTGCGGGCGGTGAGCCAAATGCTGCGATCACCGCTGACATGCTGCCGGAGGAGATCGGCTCGAATGTTCCTCTGCCGGTGAACGGCGGTGCCGAGCATCTGATGTCATTGCCGCTACGCGAAGCGAGAGAAATCTTCGAGCGCGAATATCTGCTGGCTCAGATCAACCGCTTCGGCGGCAATATTTCCCGCACCGCCGAGTTCGTCGGCATGGAGAGGTCGGCATTGCACAGGAAGCTCAGGGCGCTCGGCGTTTCATCCGAACAGCGCGCAGGCGATTTGCGATCTGCTTCCTAGGATGCTGCAGTGACGCGCATCGTCTATGTGAACGGCGCGTACAAGCGTTATGCGGAAGCTGCGATCCATGTCGAGGATCGCGGCTTTCAGTTTGCCGATTCCATCTACGAGGTCATCGAAGTGCTCGGCGGCCGGCTCGTCGATGCAACTCGGCATCTTGCTCGGCTCAATCGATCATTGCGAGAATTGGCGATATCACCGCCGATGCGGGAAAGTGCGTTGCTTCACATCATCGGAGAAGTCGTTCGGCGAAATCGCGTGCGTGACGGCATCGTTTATATGCAGGTGACGCGCGGAGCGGGCCCTCGAGAGTTTGCTTTGCCAGGTCCAGACGTTTTGCCGACGCTGGTTGTTTTCGCCCGCGCACGATCGCGTGAAAGCGCCAACCAATTGGCCGAAATGGGAATTGCCGTCAAAACGGTGCCGGACAATCGCTGGGGCAGGCGGGACATCAAAACCGTCATGCTGTTGCCGTCGGTCCTGGCAAAGGACGCGGCCCGCCAGGCAGATGCGCGCGAAGCTTGGTTTGTGGATGCTTCCGGCGCTATTACAGAGGGTGCCTCCAGCAATGCCTGGATTGTGACAGACAAGGGCGTGCTCGTGACGCGTCCGCTCGGCTGGGAAATTCTTCCCGGCGTTACGCGCGCCACCGTGATGGACGTCGCAAAAGCTGAGGGCATCAATGTCGAAGAACGTGCCTTTACGCGCGAGGAAGCCCTGCGGGCACGAGAAGCGTTCATCACGTCGGCAACCAACATCGCAATGCCGGTTGTCACACTCGATGGCAAGACGATTGGTAATGGCCAGCCAGGACCCTTGACCCGGCGGCTTCGAATAAGATTTCATCAGTTGGCTGAAATTTCAGCGGCCTAATGCGAATGTTGACGCATTGTGCCCGGCGGCAAGGTCTGTAGATTGATTTAGTTGGAGGCGTCCCCCCGATGGCCTTCGAACTCTCCGCATCGGCGCTTCGTTGCAATTCAAAACGCGACGGCGTCAGGCGCGCTTCCGAGAAGACGCTGAGATAAAAAAACGGAAAAGAAACATGGCGGCAGAAAAAACCCAAAACTTGCAAGACACATTTCTAAATTACGTGCGCAAGAATAAGACGCCCCTAACGATCTTCCTCATCAATGGCGTCAAGCTGCAGGGTATCGTGAGCTGGTTTGATAATTTTTGTGTACTCTTGAGACGCGACGGTCATTCGCAGCTCGTCTACAAGCACGCCATTTCAACGATCATGCCAGGAGGTCCCGTCAATCTCAATGAGCAGGATGGCGAGAGCACCCCGAGTTGAGCGCGCATCGTAGTGACGGCGAAGACGCGGGGCGCGAGGCGCCACGCAAGCGCCGGCGTGGCGGGGAAGAGACGCGCGCGCGCCGAATGCGCACGCTCGTGCTTGTTCCGGTTTGGAAGCGGCAGGTGCGTGTCGGCGCGAAGACGAAGCCGTTTCCGCAAATCCATACACCGGAAAATCGTCTCGCCGAGGCGGTCGGACTTGCGAAGGCCATCGACCTCGATGTCATCGACGCGACGATCGTGCCGCTGTCCGAGCCGCGGCCTTCGACTTTGCTCGGATCGGGGAAGGTCGATGAAATTGGCCAGAGGGTACGGGATCTCGAAATAGGTCTGGTCGTCGTCGACCACATCGTCACGCCGGTGCAGCAGCGCAATCTCGAAAAGGCGTGGAATACCAAGGTCGTCGATCGAACGGGGCTCATTCTCGAAATTTTTGGCGCACGCGCCGAAACGCGAGAAGGCGTGCTGCAGGTCGAACTGGCGCATCTCACGTATCAAAAAGGCCGGCTTGTCCGCGCTTGGACGCATTTGGAACGCCAGCGCGGCGGCGGCGGATTTCTCGGCGGTCCGGGCGAAGCCCAGATCGAACTCGATCGCCGTATGCTTCAAGACCGCATCGATGCGATCAAGCGAGACCTGGCGAATGTCGCCAAAACCCGCAGTTTGCATCGCAAGGGGCGGCGCAAGGTGCCGTATCCGATCGTCGCGATCGTCGGCTACACGAACGCCGGAAAATCGACGCTTTTCAACAAGATCACCGGTGCTGGTGTCGTCGCGATGGACCAGGTTTTCGCGACGCTCGATCCGACGATGCGCGAAGTGAAGCTGCCGAGTTCGCGGCGCATCATTCTCTCCGACACGGTCGGCTTCATCTCGGATCTGCCGACGATGCTCGTTGCCGCTTTTCGTGCCACGCTCGAAGAAGTCGTCGAGGCGGATCTCATATTGCACGTCCGCGATGTCGCCCATGAGGAGACGGAAGCGCAGGCGAGCGACGTCGAAAAGGTGCTCGGCGATCTCGGCATCGACACGTTACCGGTCGATAATCACATTCTTGAAGTCTGGAACAAGATCGATCTCGTCTCTCACGAACGACGCGGGGAGCTGCAACATGAAAGCCGACGCAATGCGCGGCCGCCGGTGCTCGTTTCGGCGGCGACGGGGGAGGGGATGGCACCGCTCCTGGATTCCCTCGATGCACATCTCGGTACCGCCGACAAGGTGATTGACCTGATTATTCCTGGCAGCAAGGGAGCGCTGCTCAACTGGCTGCACGAGAGCTGCGACGTGCTGGCGCGAGAAGCGCGCAAAGATGGGTGCATCGAATTGCGTGTCAGGGTTCCAAGCGAAAAGAAAGCCACCATCATCGGACAGCTTCGCAAGGCGGGCTTGAAGGTCTAGCTCGAACGTCTAGACTGGCTGCATGGACCAGCGCGTCACTTGCTGCATTGCCGGTGGAGGGCCGGCCGGGATGATGCTCGGCGTGCTCTTGGCCCGTGTCGGCGTCAACGTGCTCGTGCTCGAAAAGCACCAGGATTTTCTGCGCGATTTCCGTGGCGATACAATTCATCCCTCGACGCTGCAGGTGATGAACGAGATCGGCTGGCTCGACGAGCTTTTGCAGCTTCCGCATCAGAAGGTTGAAAAGCTCAGCGGACAGTTCGGCGATACGCCGCTGACGATCGCCGACTTTTCCCATCTGCCGGTGAAGTCGAATTTCATCGCGCTGATGCCGCAATGGGATTTCCTCGACTTCCTAGCCGATAAAGGCGGCGCCTATCCGGGCTTCGACCTCAAGATGAAAGCCGAGGCGCTTGGTCTCGTTTCCGAAGGCGGCCAGATCACCGGCGTGAAGGTCAGGACTGATGAAGGCCAGATGACCGTCAGTGCCGATCTCGTCGTCGCCGCTGACGGGCGCAGTTCGACGCTGCGCAAGGCCGCGGGTTTGGTCAGCGAGGATTTCGGCGCGCCGATGGACGCCATGTGGTTTCGATTGCCGCGCCTCGAAAGCGACACCGACCAGACGCAAGCACGCTTCGATGCCGGGCATCTGTTCGTAATGCTTCAACGCGGCGACTATTGGCAGTGTGCGTATGTCATTCCGAAAGGCGGTGATGCGCGCGTGCGTGCGAGCGGGCTCGAGGCCTTCCGCAAGTCGGTTGGCCGGCTTCTGCCGTTTGCAGCCGAGCGCGCCAATGCCATCGCCGATTGGAACGATGTCAAGCTACTGACGGTCGTGGTCGACCGGTTGAAGGAGTGGGCACGGCCGGGACTGCTTTGCATCGGCGACGCGGCGCACGCGATGAGTCCCGTCGGGGGCGTCGGTATCAATCTCGCAATCCAGGATGCGGTCGCATCGGCCAACCTGCTGTGGAAGCCCCTGAAGGAGAAGCGGTTGCGCTTCGAGGATCTCAAGGCGGTTCAAGCGCGTCGCGATTTTCCGACACGTGCCACCCAGCGCCTGCAGCTCCTCATGCAAAATACGCTCATCGCGCCGACGCTGGCTGCGACGCAGAATGTCAAACCGCCGCTCTTGCTAAGGCTGCTGACGGGCGTCCCCTACGTGTCTCGTATTCCGGCGCGTCTTCTCAGCCTCGGCTTCCGCCCTGAGCATGTTGCCGAAGCGATCAGGACAGGCCGGGGCGCCTAGTCTTTTTCAAGTGCTTTCGCTTCGTCCCAGAGCGCGTCCATTTCGGCGAGCGAAGACTCCTCCGGCCTTTTGCCCTGCTCGTCGAGGCGCGCTTCGATATGTGCGAAACGGCGGACGAACTTCTGGTTGGCCTCACGCAGAGCAGCTTCGGGATCGAGCTTCAGATGCCGCGCGATGTTGGCCATCACGAAAAGCATGTCACCGAATTCTTCTTTTATTGCCGCTTCCGACTCGCCTCCGGCAAGCCGGCCGGAAGCGGGGGCCTTGTGTCGTCCTTCTTTTTCTCCCCGCGGATCAACCGGCAGCGCCACCGCTTCGAATTCGGCGATCTCCTCCTTGAGCTTGTCGAAGACGGGGGCCAGGTTCGGCCAGTCGAAGCCGACCTCCGCGGCTTTGTCCTGCAACTTGATAGCGCGCGTCAGCGCGGGCAGGGCGACAGGAATGTCGGCGAGTATCGAGGTTGGAATGCCCTCCTCCCGTGAAGAGGGAGAGGGGGACGAGGAGTGCGCCAACTCTTCGGCGGCTTGTGCCCGCTCCGCGGCATTCTCGGCCCGCTCTTCAGCCTTGATGCGCTCCCAGTTGGCTTTGACCGCTGCAGGGTCGCGCGCCGCGCCATCTGCAAATACGTGGGGGTGCCGGCGGATCATCTTCTTGGTGATCGCTTCGACGACATCGCCGAATGCAAACGCGCCTTGTTCCTCGGCGAGCCGGGCGTGATAGACAACCTGAAGCAGCAGGTCTCCAAGCTCGTCCTTCAGATCGATCAGATCGCCGCGTCCAATCGCATCGGCAACCTCGTAGGCTTCTTCGATCGTATACGGTGCAATCGTCTCGAAGGTCTGCTCGAGATCCCACGGGCAGCCCGTCACCGGCGTCCTGAGCGCCGCCATGATCTCGATAAGCCGCGCGACGTCGCGCGAAGGTGTCAGAGCGTCTGTCATATCCGTCCTCTGCAATTGGCGCGGACACTAGACGATGCATATGGGATCGACGAGGGGAGGCGGTGCGGCTATCGCGCCAATGCGCCGGAGACAAGCCGCGCATTCGCTAGCACCAACACCAGCGGCGCCATCCAGCCGATCCAGGCGGAAAGCGCGTAGATGGGCTCGAACGACAGATTCAGCGCAATCGCGGTGCCCGTCATGACGCGAAACCAAACGGCGCCGGTCGTCACTGCGACCATGGCGATCATCAATCGGGCATGGCGCTGAATGTCCCGTGCTCGGATCGCGGCATACGCGGCCCCCAGCAGGTAAAGCCAAACGAGCCCCTGCACGAAGAAGCCGGCGCGCGCCCAAGGCGTCGAGTGGCTCATAACGGCGACGGGAAGGGCCGTAAGCCCACCAATCACCACAAAGCCGCCCAACAGCCGGCCCAGCGGCCTGTGAAGCTTAGGCCGTTGTCGGACGATAATCACGACGGGTGCCAGGAGCAGCGCCAGAGCGGACGACACCATGTGGGCCGGAAAGACGATTGGTGCTCGGCCGGCGAGTTCGAACATTTCATAGGGGAGCGCGATGATGCCCGTTCCAGACCCGATCGCGACGAGGCCGATAGGCATAATGAGGACGACGACCATGAAAAGCATTGCGATGCGGAAAACGCGTGAAGCCGATGCATCGGCGCCGATGCGGCGCAGAGTTCTTGCGGTCGTGGCGGCGGGAGCAGTCATCACGGTGTCGGTCATCGCTGCCGGCATCATCGCTTCAAGTTTTGGCGGCTCTGCGGCGGCGGACGATGTTGCGCACGTGAATGCCGCCGAAGCCAAGCCGATTGTGCTCGCCGGCCGGTGGAGCGGTCAGTACTACGGTTACGGCCGGCAGGGGGAGGACAGGGCGCATTGCGGAAGCAATGGCTGCGTGCTGACCTACGACATCGTGGCCTGCAAAGACGGCTGGTGCGGGATCGCGGTGAATGCTGACAAGAGTTGCGGAGCGATTGGTGTCCGCCTCGCTGCCGATGCGAAATCCGAGGGAGGAATTGAGTTCAACGGCAAGCTGGAGCTCGCCAAGGGCTCGGCGCCCTACTCGGTGAAAGCCTGGTACCGCTCAGAAGACAGCAGCGCCAGTCTGCACTTTCTCGGCGACACCGGCCCCGAGCTTCGCTTAATGCGTCGCTCATTCCCATTCGAGGCCAACCTGGCGCGCAGCGGGGAAGCCATCTGCACGCTCGAAAAGGCGACGAGCTGAGTCACGCGCCTTTCAATACGGTTTCCATCATCCCGGTCTTCGCTGACTCTTGACCGAGGGTGACGAAGAAGGGTTCCCGTCATTGCCGCGTACGGCGCGTCTGCTAGTGTGCGCCGGGAGCGGGAGCGGCGATGCACATTCTCTTCAACGGCCTGGTGATGGCGGTGGAGCTGGCTGCGATTTGCGCCGTCGCGTGGGTCGGCTTCACGGCGCCGCTTCTCTTTGCAGCTGGCACGGCGTTGCTGGCGTTGGGCTTGGGCGTCGCACTCGAGATTGCAAGACTGAAGAACGAGTTTCCGTTTTACTTCGACCGTCCCCCGGGACTCTCGGCTATCATCATTGCAATCGCCGGATCGGTCGAAGCGATCGTCAAGGCCGTCCTCGCCGGCGTCGTCGGCCTTCTGATCTTTCTCGGCACGGACCAGGAGCGGCTGAGGTGGGTCGCCGTGATCTTCGCCGCGAGCCTGTTCCTCGGTGTGCAAGCGATTCGCTTTTTGATGTATCGCCTCAAGGCGCGGCCGTTGCGCTGGGGCTATTTCCGGCTTGCAGCGCCGCTCGGCCTTCTGTTTTCGGCCGGCCTGACGTTTCTGCCGGCGCCCGGCATTACCGAGCTTGCCAAGCGCGCCGCGTTCGATCTGCCGTTGAAGCCGACGATGGAGCAGGCGAGCGAATTCCTGTTCCTGCTGAAGCAGAGCTTCGACGAGATCGTGGTGCGAATGCTGAGCTGGGTCTTCGATCCGGCTTTGGCCCAGGCGATCGGCGCAGTCGTTTCAGTCAACATGCTGTCGGGCTTCGTCCTAGCGCTCTATGCGGTGTTGATCGCGGAAGGCATCAGGAAGCTCGAAAGCCGGGTGTGACTCCAGCCGAGCCAATGCCGTGCCGCTTTGCGAGCTATCGCTGTGTCAACACGATTTTCGCATAATAGATATTATGGAAAAAAAGTCATGGGCGTTGGCGCTGTATCAATGTGATACGGCGTTCATACTTCAGGAGGTTTTCGGTTTAAGCGGACCGCCGCCTGGTGTGCTCCGCCTTCACTTGTCGCTTTTCTCGTGATGCTCGGCGACGAACCTGTCGAGCAATCGGATGCCCCATCCCGCGCCCCAGCTCTGGTTGATGTCGTTGCGGCTACCGTCCATGGCGGTGCCCGCCAGATCGATATGGCACCATGCCGTATCCTTCTGAACGAAGCGCTGTAAGAACGCGGCGGCAGTTGCCGCACCCGCCCAGCGTCCGCCGGTGTTCTTCATGTCGGCGTTCTTCGAATCCATCATCTTGTCGAAGGCTTTGTCGAGCGGCATGCGCCAGAGCTTTTCGCCGGTCGCTTTCGACGCAGAAAGGAGCTCGTCGGAAAGTTTGTCGTCGTTGGTGAACATGCCGGCGTACTCTTTGCCGAGCGCAATCATTATGGCGCCGGTCAGCGTTGCGAGATCGATGACGACCTTCGGCTTATAGGTTTCCTGCGCATACCAAAGGACATCGGCGAGCACGAGCCGGCCCTCTGCATCGGTGTTGATCACTTCGATCGTCTGGCCCGACATCGATTTCACGATGTCGCCGGGGCGCACCGCGTTGCCCGACGGCATGTTCTCTACGCAACCGACGAGGCCGACGGCATTGACGTTGGCTTTGCGCTCGGCGAGTGCATGCATCACGCCGATGACGGCCGCGGCGCCGCCCATGTCGCCCTTCATGTCCTCCATCCCGGCCGCGCCTTTGATCGAAATGCCGCCGGTGTCGAAGACAACGCCTTTGCCGACAAAGCAAATGGGCTTTTGTTTCTTCGCGCCCTTGGCGCCGTTCCAGACCATGACGGCGAGCCGCGATGGGCGCGCGCTCCCCTGCCCGACGCAGAGAAGCGAACCCATGCCGAGCTTTTCCATGTCTTTGACGTCGAGGATTTCGACGTCGACACCGAGCTTTTGCAGCGATTTCGTTTTTTCGGCGAGCTCGACGGGACCAAGGACGTTGGCCGGCTCGTTGACGAGATCACGGGCGAGGTTCACGCCGTTTGCAACGGCCTTGAGTGGCTGGAACGCTGCCTTGGCCTTATCGGGATGGGCGACGTGGATGACGAGTTTTTTCAACCCGTCCTTTTCCGGCGCAGCCTCATCGGTCGGCTTCTTCGTAAAATATTTTTTGAAGTTGTAGTGACGCAGCAGCGCGCCCTGAGCGATCTGGGCTGCGACCTGCTCGGGGCTGAGATCGCCGACGCCGTCGACGTCGACGATAACGCTCGCTGAGGATGTCTTGCGGTTCTGAACAGCGCCGAGAAGGGCTCCGCCCAACTCTACGCATTGCTGAGGCGTTAAAGTGCTGGCCTTGCCGAGGCCAACGACGAGGAGGCGATCTATGCCAAGTTTTGCCGGCGCCAAAATCTCAATCGTCGATTTGTATTTGCCTTTGTAGTCGGCCGCGGTCGCGGCTTTGCTGATGGTGCCGGCAGATTTGGATTCGAACTCGCGCGCTTTCGTGCCAAGCGCTAAGCCGTCGCCTGCGAGCGCGACGGTCACCGTCTCAGGATCGGCATTGAGCGGCGCAAAGGTTATTTCCAGGCGATCGGACATTTCGCAATAACTCCGGTTGATGCTGAGATCGGTGAGCGGATGAATTTGGATGGAAGAAGCGGACGCCGATCGCGGTCCGTGCCCCTTGCCTCGGGAGAGGCCACGGCGAGGTGAGAATTGGTGGCTGAGAGTTATCCAACTTAGTGGTTCGCGGGAACGAGGCAAGCCGGGCTTTTGGCGGCGCTGTCTGCGTACACTTGGGGAGTCCTAACCAACTGTCCACAAACGTTGATTCGAGTTCTTCAATAGCATGCCGGGACCCTGAACAGTCGGAATTCCGCCACGGTAATATGGGAGCCCGGTCAACAGACGGTTTTGACGCACGGCCGAGGCTGCGGCGCTTCGGTAGGCGTGGCCGGCGGGGGAACGGCGGACGCATGCAAATTTTTTCGAGATATGTGTTCCGGCAAGCCGCCGGCTCGTTCCTGCTCATTCTCGTGTCGCTGACCGGAGTGGTGTGGATCGCGCTGGCGCTGCGCCAGTTCAACGTCGTGACGAGCGAGGGTCAAGACACCTGGATGCTCATCAAGATGACGTCACTGGCGCTTCCCAACCTGATGGCGATCATCGCCCCGTTTTCGTTCCTGATCGCGGCGCTTCACACGCTCAACCGGCTCAACACCGACAGCGAGCTCATCGTGCTCTCTGCCTCGGGCTCGAAAGTCTGGACCGTTGCGCGGCCGCTCCTGCTCTTGGCTTTTCTCGTGAGCCTATTCCTGGCCTTCGTCAGCCATCTCGCGCAACCCTGGAGCATGCGGCTCCTACGCGGCTACATGGTTCAGGTCCGGACCGATCTTCTTACTCAGGTCATCCAGCCGGGCCGTTTCTCCAGTCCCGAAACCAACCTCATGTTCCACATCCGCGATCGCGCAGCCGACGGACGGCTCATTGGTCTGGTGATGCACGATACCCGTGACAAGACGCAGTCGCAGAGTTACCTCGCCGAGCACGGAGAGATCGTGAAGCAGGACAAGACGGCATATCTCGTCATGTCGGCAGGGCACATCATCCGCCGCACAGACGCCAACGAGCCGCCTCAGATCGTCGCCTTCGATAAATACGTCGTCGATCTTGATCGGTTCGAGCCGCAAGACACGGGCTCGAGCGAATTGAAGCCGCGCGAGCGCTACTGGAGCGAGCTGACAGATCCCGAACCCGACAGCAGGCTTTACAAGACCCAGCCCGGTCAATTCCGCTCCGAGTTGCATGAGCGGCTTGTCAATCCGCTATATCCGATTGCGTTCGCGTTTCTTATCGTAGCGTTCGTCGGGCAGGCGCGATCGACACGGTCGAACCGGCTGAACGGACTTCTCGCTGCATTCCTGATTGGAGCGCTGTGCAGGCTTTTGGGGCTCGCGTTGACGAATGCCGTGGCTCGCAATCCAGTGCTTGTCGCCCCGCTTTACGCCATGCCACTGGGCGTCATCGTTTTGTCGTTGCTCTCGATCAAGGGCGCGGAACATCAGAAATCGGGCCTTGCGGTGATCGACAAAGCCGTCGATGCCTTCGCTACGGCCTTGATCGGGGTGCAAGGGTTTCTCGGCCGGTTTGGGAGGCGTAGGGCAATTCCATGAGCGGCTCCTTCACCCTATCGCGTTACATCGCCAAGCTTTTCATCGTGTCGATCACGGCGACCCTTGCTGTCTGCGGCTTGCTGATATTCATGATCGATTTCGTCGAGCTGTTGCGGATGTCGGGGAAATTCGGCTCCGTTTCCGGGACTTCGTTGGTCCACATCGCGCTGCTGCGGCTTCCTGCCTACATCGAGTTTCTGATCGGCTTCGCCGTGCTCGTCGGAAGCATTTCCACCCTCGTCTACCTCAACCGGAAAAGCGAGCTTGCGGTCATGCGCGCCGGCGGCATGTCGGTCTGGCAGTTTCTGACACCGGGCCTGCTTGTCGGTGTCGGGATCGGGCTTTTCACCATGATGGTCTACAATCCGCTCGCCACGAGCGGCCGGGCCCGTTCCGATAAACTTTTTGCCAAAGCGTTCGGCACCGAAACCAATCTGCTGCGCGCGCAGGGTGGCGGGTCGTGGATTCGGCAGGACGGGGTGGACGGGGAGTCGGTCTTGGGCGCTGCCGCGGCTTCGAACCGCGGGCTGACGCTGACTGGCGTCATGATCATCGCTTATGATCGCGAGGGGCATTTCGCGGAGCGCGTCGATGCCGGCCAAGCCGTGCTGAAAAATGGTTACTGGCAGCTGAAGGATGCCTGGGTTTCGCGCCTTGGGCAGGAGCCCGAAAAGTATGGCTCCTACCTCGTCTCGACCTATCTGACACCCGAGCGGGTGCACGATGCTCTGGGCAACGTTTTCACGATCTCATTTTGGGATCTGCCGAGCCTAATCCAAGCGGCTGACAAAGCTAAGCTTTCAACCGAGAAACTGCGCATCCAGTACGAGACGCTCCTGGCCCGCCCGCTGCTCTGTTTGGCGATGGTCCTTTTGGCGGCCACTGTGTCATTGCGGTCATTCCGCTCAGGGGGCATCCAGACTATGGTCACGACGGGCATGATCGGTGGGGTGGTTTTCTTCTTGTTCTCGGAAATTGCGAGGCAAATTGGCATCGCCGGGCTCGCGCCTGCGTGGGTGGCCGCTTGGCTGCCGGTGCTCTTAGTTCTGGTCATCTCAACGACGGTGCTGTTGCACCAGGAGGACGGTTGAGTGATGCGTAAAGCGCAGACGCCGCACGAGGGTTGCGGGTTGTCTGGCGGGGGGTCCTGGCGCCGAGTGGCGGCCGGGTTCGCCTGCGCGCTTTCGTGCGCCCTCCTCATCGTGACGATGACGGTCCTGACCGCTGACGCCGCACTTGCCCAAACCGCGGGTGCCACGGGTGATCCATTTGCCCCCTCCAGCAAAAAGAAGCAATCGTCCTTCCCGAAGGGCAGCGTTTTCGGCAAGGTCGACACCAAGGTCGACCGGTCGCAACCGATGCGGCTACAGGGTGATCAGCTGATCTATGACAAGGCCGGTAATCGCGTCATCGCACGCGGCAACGTCGAGATTTACTACAACAACTACATTCTGACGGCCGATGAAGTTGTATACGACCAGGGCGCCGGAACACTGACTGCGGTCGGCAATGTCACGGTGAAGGAGCCGCAGGGCAACATTGTCCATGCCGATCGCTACACGCTGACGGACGATTTCCGCGACGGCTTCGTGCAGTCGCTTTCGATCGTCACGCAGGATCAGTCGCGCATCACCGCCGATCGCGCCCTCCGCCGCAACGGCAATGTCAACGAATTCGAAAACGGCAAGTTCACGCCTTGTAAGAGCGATGGCGGCACGCCGCCGCTATGGTGCATCAGTGCGACGCGCATCATTCATGATGCGGACGCCGCAACCATCACGTATCAGGACGCGTTTTTCGAGATTTTCGGGCAGCCGGTTTTCTACCTGCCCTACTTTCAGACTCCGGATCCGTCTGTGAAGCGGAAATCGGGCTTCCTGTCGCCCATCTACGGCAACTCGTCGACGCTCGGCTACATCACCGGCATACCCTATTATTACGCGCTCGCGCCGAATGCCGACATCACCGTCACTCCCGAATATATGAGCCAACAAGGTTTGTTCTTTGAGGGCGAGTGGCGGCACCGTCTAAGTAACGGTCAGTACACAATCAAGGTCGCTGGTATCGATCAGGATGCCAATGACTTGCCGGATACGGTCAATGACCGAGACAAATTCGGCGGCTTGCGCGGAAGCGTCGAGTCGAAGGGACTGTTTTCGCTCTCGAGCTGGTGGAAGTTCGGCTGGGACGGCATCATTGAAAGCGACGATCAATTCCGCCGTTTCTATAAGCTCGACAGCGCCCTTGTCGTCGATCGCGTCAACCAAGTGTTTTTGACGGGCCAGTCCGACCGCAATTACTTCAGCGCCAAACTTTACCAGTTCGGCGGCTTATTGACCAACGACACGCCCCAGACCGAAAGCTCTACGCATCCGATCATCGACTACAATTACGTGTTTGCCGATCCCGTCCTCGGCGGCGAACTCAAGTGGAATACGAATGTCCTGAGCTTTACGCAAAATGATGTCGCGACGATAAATCCAATCAGTGGACAAACAGCCAACTCGAACATCAATCGTATTGTGACCGAGTTGAACTGGCGGCGGAGATTTACCGACGCCATCGGCATCAGCTACACGCCGTTCGCCGATGTGCGCGGCGATCTTTACCAGTTCGACAACTTCACTAATCCGGAATCCGTCGTGGTGGATCCCATGACTGGAACCGTCGCTTCGTCGTCCTTCGTCGGATCGGATACGCTGGCCCGAGGCATCGTCGACGGCGGTGCCACAGTTTCGTATCCCTGGGTGGCCAACACCGCGAGCGCCAGCCATATCGTCGAACCTATCGGTCAGATCGTGGCTCACCAAGAGAGTATACCGCAACGGCAGTTTCCGGACATAGACGCGCAGAGCCTCGTATTCGACGACACGAACTTGTTCAATACGTCGAGGTTTTCGGGCTATGACCGCATCGAAACGGGAACGACCGCCAATGTTGGCGTGCAGTACACATTCCAACGGCATGACGGCGGCTATGCCCGCTTCCTCGCGGGTGAGAGCTTTCATCTCTCGGGTGACAATATTTATCTGAACCCCGGCCGCGACGCAGACGGCAATTTCGTCTATACGCCTTTTAGCGGCCTCGAAACCGATCGCTCGGACTATGTCCTCGGTGTTTATCTTGCCCCGATTGATGAGTTCCGGATCATTTCACAAGCCCGCTTCGATCAGTCCTCGCTCGATATCAGGCAGACGAATGTCGCCGTGGTTAGCAACTACGGTCCGATCTCGACCACGGTCGGATATACCAACAATGCCAACGCGTTCATTCCCGATGCTGCCTTGCCCGGTAGCACCGTGCTGATCGCGGTTCCTCAGCAGGAACTTCTCGGACAGGCCACGTTGCGGTTGACGGACCGCTGGAGCGTCGGTGGGCTGGCGCGTTACGAAATCGACAACGGCGGTCTTCTCTACGACAGCGTGCTGTTGAAGTATGCCGACGAATGCTTCGTGTTAACCGCGTCTTACATCGAATCCAACTTCCAGGACGCGACCATTGTGCCTGATCGCACCTTTATGCTGCGCTTCGAGTTCAAGCATCTTGGTGACTTTGCGGCCAAGACCGACGTAACCAACTTCGACTTCGGCGGCGATCAGCGCACGAACTGAGGCCGGTGACGCGGACGCGGGCTTGCCGATTGCGGCTTGAGCCGGATTTTGGCCACTCTTCATGTGGATAACGCCCGATTGTCGCGTTAGGCTGCGCTAACCTCGGTTCGCGACAATTCGAACATATGGACGCAGTGAAACATGGCGCTCTCGCGGGCCAGCATCGCACGACATTTATCAATCACGCGATGCTGCGCGACCGGCACTCTCATGATGACGCTCTGGTCGCTTCCTGTTACGGCCCAGCAAGGCACCGTCGCGGTGACGGGCGATGGAACGGCCACGATACTGAGACCGTCGGTGATCGACGACGACAAACCCAAATCCAAACAGACCAAGAAAAAATCCGCGCCTGCGCCGAAAGAAGAGGATACGGAAACCGCAAGTCGCGAACCTCCTCCCGCGGCTTCGGGCGGCGGCCACTCGATCGTCGCACTCGTCAACGACGAACCGGTCACCGGTTTTGAAATCGAGCAGCGCGCGATGATGCTCAGCGGCAGCACCGTCGCTGAAAAGGCGAAAGCCAACTTTCAAGCGATCGTCAAGAATCCGCGCACGTCAGAGCGCCTGAAGGCCATCCTCAACGAGACAATCAAGGCCAACGAGGGTAAGTCCCGCGACGCGATCATTGCGATCTTCGAAAAGCGCAAAAAAGAATTCGGCATGAGCCTGCAGAAGCAGGCATTCGAAAGTGCCCGGGCGAGCGCTCTACCGGGCGTGCAGAAACAGGCGCTCGAAGAATTGATCGACGAACGGCTGAAGCTGCAGGAGGCGAAAAAGCAGAAGGTCACGATCGACGACGCCGATGTGAATAAAATTATCGGTAGCATCGCGGAGCGCAACAAGATGAGCCTCAGCGAGTTCACTCAACGGATCGGCGGCAACCTCGATGTCATGAAGACCCGCATCCGCGCAACGCTGTCGTGGACCGAAGTCGTCAAGAGACGTTTCGGGCCTTTAATCAACGTCACTAGCAGGGACGTCGACAAACTGGTTGCGACATCGGCCATTGGTGCTCCGCAGGATGATGTCGAGTTGCAGCTCCAGCGCATCCGCATTACCATGCCCGCGAAACTCGAAGAACACGGCATAGCCAAACGCATCCAGGAAGCCGACAACATCCGAACGAAATTCGCGGGCTGTAAATCGACTCGGGAGATTTCGATCGGCGTAGCGGGCGCAAAGTTCGAAGAAATCGGAAAGCGCCGGCCGTCATCGTTTCCGGAACCGACGCGGTCGCTGCTTCTCAATGCCAGTGACGGAGAGATGCTGCCTCCGAGTGTCGACGACGGCGCCGTCGAGCTTTGGGTCGTTTGCAGTCGCACCGCCCTCAAGGCCGAGGACGAAAAGCGCGACAAGGCAGAAGGCGAGCTCAAGCAGAAAGAGTTCGAAGTCATGGCCAAGCGCTACCTTAAAGACCTCCGCGAGGACGCCCACATCGAGTACCGCTAGAATATGGACGCTCCTCAGTCCGATCCGCTTTTGCCCCTCGCGTTGACGATGGGTGATGCCGCCGGCATTGGCCCCGAACTCGCAATACTTGCCTGGCGTGATCGCAAGCGGCATGGGCTTTCACCGTTCGCAATCTATGCCGATCTCGACCTGATGCGCGGCGTTGCCTCGACCGTCGGAACCGGCTTACCGGTCGCGGAAATCTCCGACGCCAGACAGAGCGTCGGTGTGTTCGACCAGGCGTTACCTGTCATCCGCGTCCCGCTGAACCAGCCGGCGCGAGCCGGTGAGCCGACGCCCGCAAACGGCGCCGCGACTATCCTTTCGATCCGGCGCGCTGTCGCCGACATCGCGGCGAAGCGAGCCTCGGCGGTCGTCACGAACCCGATCGCTAAGACCGTGCTTTATCAGGCAGGCTTCGAGCATCCCGGTCACACCGAGTATCTGGGTGGGCTCGCCCGAGAATTCTGGCCGGCCGAGCCCGCTCAGCCCGTGATGATGCTTTGCTCATCCGAGCTGCGTGTCGTGCCGGTTACGATCCACGTTCCGCTGAAGGATGTCCCTGCTCTGCTGACGGCGGCCAAGATCGTCGAGACCACGCGCGTGGTGGCCGCGACTTTGCAACGCGACTTCGCAATTCCGCATCCGCGTCTCGCGATCACCGGGCTCAATCCGCACGCCGGCGAGGACGGGACACTCGGAACCGAAGATCGCGATATCATCGAGCCTGCCATTGAAACTCTTCGACGCGAGGGCCTGAACGTCACCGGTCCTCACGCCGCAGACACACTGTTTCATGCCGCGGCCCGGCAAAGGTACGATGCAGCCATCGCGATGTATCACGACCAGGCCCTCATCCCGATCAAGACATTGGCCTTCGACGAGGGCGTCAACGTCACACTGGGCCTGCCGTTCGTGCGAACATCGCCCGACCATGGAACCGCATTCGGCATTGCGGGAAAAGGCATCGCCTCGGCGGCAAGTCTCATCGCAGCCTTGAAGCTCGCCGGAGACGTGAGTGCACGCAGGTATCGCGCGGCGACGGCATGAGCCCGACAGCCGGACCTGACGGCTTGCCGCCGCTGCGCGAGGTCATCGAGCGGCACGGCCTCAACGCAAAAAAATCTTTGGGCCAGAATTTCCTGCTCGATCTCAACTTGACGCGAAAGATCGCCCGGCTTTCCGGCAACCTCTGTGATCGCACGATCGTCGAGATTGGGCCGGGTCCCGGCGGCCTGACGCGGGCGCTGCTGATGGAAGGCGCCAAGCACGTCATCGCGATCGAACGTGATGCCAGGTGCCTGCCGGCACTCGTGGAGATCGCGGCGCGATATCCGGGTCGTTTGACGGTGCATTCTGGCGATGCACTTGAGGCCGATTGGCCAGCGGTTATCGTTGGCTCGCAGCCGGTGACGATTGCGGCCAGCCTGCCCTACGGCATTGCCTCGCAGCTGCTTGTTGGCTGGCTCGAGACGGAGCCGTGGCCACCATGGTTCGACCGGATGGTGCTGATGTTTCAACGCGAAGTTGCAGATCGCATCGTTGCCACGCCGCGGACGAAGGCTTACGGCCGCCTCTCCGTCCTGGCGCAGTGGCGAACGCGCGCCAAGGTCGTCATGACGCTGCCGCCCGAGGCGTTCACGCCGGCGCCGAAAGTTGCGTCCGCCGTCGTCGAATTTGCCCCCATTCCGATGCCGGAACCGCAATGCCGGGTCGCGACGCTCGCCCGCGTTACGGCGGCAGCCTTCGGCCAACGCAGAAAGATGCTGCGTTCGAGCCTCAAGCAATTGACTGCTATGCCGGAGCTTCTGCTGCTAGAAGCGGGAATAGCGCCAGAGCGACGGGCTGAAGAGCTGACGGTTGCAGAATTTGCGAGGCTGGCGGGCATCGTCGATCGCGGCGATCAAACGGCTGCTTAAAGCACCGCCTGCATATCGCGCACGAACGCCGAAAGGCCAAGAAGGCGGGCACGTTTGAGGCGCTCGGCGGTAAGGATCGCCAGCGCCGAGTTTACGCTTGTTTCGAGATCGCTGTTGACGATCACGTAGTCGTAATCTGGCCAGTGGCTGATTTCGGCGGATGCCGCCGCCATGCGCCGCGCGACGGTTTCCGGCGAATCTTGTGCGCGTGCTTTGAGCCGTTCCTCGAGGACAGGCCCCGAGGGCGGCAACACGAACACGCGAACGACATCACCCGGCATTTTTTCGGACAGCTGCTGCGCACCTTGCCAGTCGATGTCGAAGAGAACGTCCTCTCCGGCAAGGATTGCCGCCTCGACGGGTGCGCGCGGTGTGCCGTACTGATTATCGAAGACGCGTGCCCATTCGAGCAGGTCTCCGCGGTCCTTCATGATCTCAAACCTGTCGCGATCAACGAAGTGATAATCTACGCCGTCGCGCTCACCGGGGCGCGACGGACGCGTCGTCACCGAAACCGACATTGCGATGTTGGGATCGGCGGCGAGCAGCCGGCGTGCCAGCGTCGTCTTGCCGGCGCCGGATGGCGAGGAAACGATGTAGAGCAGGCCGCGCCGCGCCATATGGTGCTCTGCGTCCGCGCTCGTCGTGTCGTCTGGCGATTCCCTGGTCATGCTACTCAACGTTTTGCACTTGTTCGCGGAATTGGTCGATGACCGTTTTGAGTTGCAGGCCAAGCCGTGTGACGTCGACGGCATTCGCCTTCGAACAGAGGGTGTTGGCTTCGCGGTTGAACTCCTGGGCCAGGAAGTCAAGCTTGCGTCCGACCGCGCCCGGTTCATTCAGGATGTCACGCGCTGCGCCAACGTGAGACGCGAGCCTTTGCAGCTCTTCTTCGACATCAGCGCGGGTTGCGAGCAGCACCGCCTCCTGATGCAGCCGGTCGCCGTCCAAGGTTGTCGTCGTATCGAACAGCCGCGTTATGTTGTCCTTGAGGCGGGCTAGGATCGCCTCCGGCGAACGCGACGGCGAGGCTCGCACGTCGGCAGCATAGCGTTCGATTTGCGCGAGTTGGTCCTCTATGACATCGGCAAGGCGGGCACCCTCGGCGCGCCGCGCCTCGCTAAGTTTTTCGAGTGTTGCCTCGAGGCTTTCGATGAGGGCGCGCTCGCGCTTGGCACGAGCCTCTGCATCCTCCGGGCTTTGATCTGCCGCTTCCAGCACGCCTTTAATCATCAGAAGCTGCGCCGCATCGGGGCGTGCCGCACCAAACAAAGTAGCAATGCGGTCGACGACCTTGACGACGTCGGCCAGCACCGTCTCGTTGAGGCGTATCGCACCGTTGGTCTGCTGCTTTTCGATCGTTAATGCCAGCGCGATGTTGCCGCGCGAGAAGCGTTTTGCGACAGCGTCCCGCGCTGGTATTTCGAGGGCTTCGTTGCCCGGCGGCAGCCGCAAGCGAATGTCCAGACCGCGCCCGTTTACGCTGCGCGCCTCCCAAGTCCACGTCAGGCCGGCGGCCGTGCCGTCGGTACGTGCAAACCCAGTCATGCTGGAAATGTTCATCGAAAGGCTTCTCATTGCGGGCTTGTGGCTTTGTGCGGCGCGCAACTTAACGGGTCAACGGGTATCCGCCAACCACTGAGAGGGCAGCGAAACTTGCAACCCTATTGCTTCTTCGGTTTGCGGACCGGCAGCGGCACGTCAGTCGTGTTGGCGGGGACGTCTGTGTCGGCTGAATTCGAGGTGTCGGCGGCGGCATCGCCGTCGCTGTCATCGCCATTGCCATCAGGGCTGGCTGTCGGCGCAGCCTTTGCTGCTTTTGAGGTCTTCGCTGACTTCGAACCGGCAGTACCCGTCTTTTTTGCCGTAGCATCGCCAGAATTGTTCGGAATCGGAGCGCGGTTCGCGTCGCTAGAGGTCTCTGCCGCTCCCTGCTTTGCCTTCGCCTGCTTCTCGACACCGCGCCATTTCTGGACGGCTGAATTGTGCTCTTTCAAAGTCTCGGAAAACGTGTGCCCTCCGTTGCCGTCCGCAACGAAAAAAAGATCCGCGGTCTTGGCGGGGTGCAACACGGCCTCGAGCGTGGATCTCCCGGGATTGCAGATTGGGCCCGGTGGCAGGCCGTTGATTTGGTACGTGTTGTAGGGCGACTTCGCGTCGATGTCGGCCTTCGTGATACCGCGGCCGAGCATGCCTTGGCCGCCGACGATGCCGTAGATAATCGTTGGGTCCGACTGCAGCCGCATGCCCTTCTTCAACCGATTATAGAACACGGCAGCGACGTGGTCGCGCTCATCGGGGCGGCCGGTTTCCTTTTCGACGATCGACGCGAAGGTCACCAGTTCCTCTGTAGATCTAAGCGGCAGATCACCGTCGCGCTCTTCCCAAAGCGCCGCAATCGTTTTCTGCATCGCCAACTGCATACGATCGATGATCTCTTTGCGCGACGTGCCTTTTGAGAAGTAATAGGTGTCGGGAAGAAGCGTGCCTTCCGGAGGAACGCTCGAGATTTCGCCGCTCAAGGTATGCTCGGCCTTCAGACGCTCGACGATCTGCTCGCTCGTCAATCCTTCAGGCAGCGTCGCTTTGTAGAGAATGGATTTGCCATCTTCGAGCGTCTCGATCACCTCACGCATCGAGGCGTGTTCCTTGATCTCATACTCTCCGGCCTTCAGGTCGCTGGCCTTCTTGGGGCCGAAAAAGGTTTGCAGCAGATGTCCGCCGACGAAGGTCCATCTGTTGGTGATGACCCCTTCCTTTTCAAGCCGCTCAGCGATCGCGATGCGGCCCTCGCCTTTCGGTATGATGATGACGCGCACCGCTTCCAGCGGCCCGGGGCTTTCGTATTGATGGAAAATCGTGAAGGCCGTGCCGCCGAGTAGCAGCATGCCGACTAGAGAGATCGTCAGTACGCCGCTGATTACGCGAACTAGCCGCTTCAGAAACTGTGACGGTTCGTGGGCCTGAAGGCCTCGCGGACGACCTGGCGCGCGCCCGGGCTCCAGGCGCTCGTTAGGGCTGCGCGCTCCGGCTGTCCGCGAGGTTCTCGTCGCGTCCAAGCGTTTCCTGTACTGGCTCATGACTCGGCGAGTATCGTCCCTTGATGAAGTCGTCAGCAAGCCCGGAGCACAGCCCCGAGGCCCCCTGGATCCATCATCCCCACCAGCAGCGGACGCTCACCGTAAAATGTGGCGAAAACGCGAGCCCGGATAGGTATTACGCAACGCGGCGGAGGACGAGACACGCGTTGGTGCCACCAAACCCGAACGAATTCGAGAGCGCGATGTTGATCTCGCGTTTCTTTGGCGCGTAGGGAATAAGGTCAATTGCCGTTGCGACGGACGGATTGTCGAGATTGAGCGTCGGCGGCGCAACGTTATCACGAATGGCCAGCACCGAGAAAACCGCTTCGACGGCACCGGCGGCGCCGAGCAGATGCCCGATTGCGGACTTCGTAGACGACATCGCGAGCTTGCCCGCGCTGTTGCCGAACAGCCGTTCGACAGCCTGAAGTTCGATTTCGTCGCCCATCGGCGTCGAGGTGCCGTGTGCGTTGATGTAATCGATTTCGCTCGGCGCGACGGAGGCGCGCGCCAGAGCTGCCTTCATGCACCGGTAGGCACCGTCCCCATCCTCGGCCGGAGCCGTGATGTGATAGGCATCCGCCGACATCCCATACCCGATCACCTCGGCGTACATTTTGGCGCCGCGAGCTTTCGCGTGCTCGTAGCTTTCAAGCACGACGACGCCGGCGCCCTCGCCCATCACGAACCCGTCGCGATCTCTGTCGTAGGGCCGCGACGCCTTGGTCGGGGTGTCGTTGAATCCGGTAGAAAGGGCGCGGCATGCCGCGAACCCAGCCATTGCAATTCTGCAAATTGGGCTTTCAGTACCGCCGGCGACCATTACGTCGGCATCCTCCAGCGCGATGATCCGCGCGGCATCGCCGATTGCATGCGTGCCCGTGGCGCACGCCGTAACGACGGCGTTGTTCGGCCCCTTGAGACTATGTTTAATTGAGACGTGGCCGCCAGCAAGATTTATAAGCCGTCCCGGAATGAAGAACGGAGACACACGGCGCGGACCCTTCTCCTTCAAAAGGATCGACGTGTCGGCAATACCGGAAAGACCACCGATGCCGGAACCGATCAGAACCCCCGCGCGCTCCTGCGTTTCCGCCGTTTCGAATTTCAGACCCGAGTCCGCAATCGCCTGGTCGGCAGCCGCAACGGCATAAATGATGAAGTCATCAACTTTGCGCTGCTCCTTCGGCTCCATCCAATCATCGGCATTGAACCTGCCGTCGGAGGTGGCGCCACGCGGAACGAAGTTTGCGATCTGGCATGTGATGTCGGCGACTTCGAATTCTTCAACGCGCCGAGCACCGCTCTGACCGGCGAGCAGATTCGACCACGCGGCTTCGACACCGCAGCCGACGGGAGTGACGAGACCCATTCCTGTAATGACGACACGGCGCATTGGTATTTCTTATGTGTGGTTGGCACATTTGCAGTAGGCATTGGGCACATGAAGGGGGCCGGTTGCCCAGCCCCCTTGTAGTCCTATCCGATGGGCGGTTCTGGCACTTCGGATAAATGTCGATGAACGAGGAGCCCTCAGGCCGCGCTGGCGTTCTTTTCTAGAAATTTCACTGCGTCGCCGACGGTAAGAATGTGTTCGGCGGCGTCATCAGGTATTTCACAGCCAAATTCTTCCTCGAATGCCATCACGAGTTCGACAGTATCCAAGCTATCGGCGCCCAGGTCATCGATGAAGCTGGCATTGTCGGTGACCTTGTCGGCCTCGACGCCAAGATGCTCCACGACAATTTTCTTCACGCGCTCTGCGACATCGCTCATCGTCAATCCTCGTGTCTTTCTAATTTTGGGCCAGCTGTTGCAACTTGCCTGTTCGCCCTGCAGAACCCGCATTCCAACTTACGAGAAGTGTAGCCTGCTCGGATAGGGGCCCGCACCCCGTTTAGACTCATTTTTCAATTTGACCTAGCGCGAGTCTTATGCCCAGGCACCGACCAACACCATACGGGACCGGGTTTTCCCCAGCTCCGCATCGTCCCGACGGCGTGGCATTCACGCCTCAAAACCGTGGTGTCGTTAACACACTTCATCGGCCTTGCAAAGCGCAGGGTGACGCAGCCGAAAAGCAACCGAATACTAAGCAGAAATAACGCCGAATGAGGCTCTGCATAATTTACCATCGCAACGCTGCGAACGGCCTCACACCATCGCCATACCGCCGTTGATATGCAGCGTCTGCCCTGTGATATAGCCGCCCTCGTTGGAAGCGAGATAGAGACAGCCGGCTGCGACGTCTAACGGGTCGCCGAAGCGCTGCGACGGAATGATCTGCGCAATCTCGCCCTTCTGCTTGTCCGTCAGAACGTCGGTCATCGCCGTTTTGATAAAACCTGGTGCAATGCAGTTTGCGGTGATGCCGCGTGATGCCACCTCTCGCGCCAGCGATTTCGTCATGCCGATCACGCCGGCCTTCGAAGCCGCGTAGTTCCCCTGTCCAGGATTGCCGAAAACGCCTGAGACAGATGCGATGTTGATGATGCGGCCATATCCGGTCTTCGATCGCATCATGTGGCGCGACGCAGCACGGCAGAGCATGAACGTCGACGTCAGGTTGACGGCGATGACGTCGTCCCACTGATCATCCTTCATCACCATGAAGAGATTGTCTTTGGTCAGGCCCGCGTTGTTGACGAGAATATCGAGGCGGCCGCCGAGCGCCTTGACCGCCTCGTCGATTAGCTTTGCAACGCTCTCGCGATCGGCAAGATCACATGGAACAACATGAACACGGTCGACGAGTTCCTTGGCTAAGGCATCGAGAGCTTCGACCCTGCGGCCGGAAACGGCGACCGTCGCGCCGGAATTGTGAAGGACGCGCGCGATCTCGGCGCCAAGGCCGCCGCTTGCGCCGGTTACGAGCGCGGTCTTGCCTGTCAAATCGAACATGACGTTTCCTTTATGATGGACCTAACGCGAAAAACGCTCATCGCGAGTCACGACGAAGAAATGGAATTCCAAGCGGCGTCGATGTCGGCCGGTGTTCCGAGGCTCGATGCATTCGCAGTGGCTGCCGTGCGCTTGACGAGGCCCGCGAGAACTTTTCCTCCGCCGATTTCGTAGAAATCGGTGATGCCGTTTGCCGCCATCGTCGCGATGCATTCGCGCCAACGGACGGTACCTATCACCTGCTCGACCAAACGCTTCCGGATCTCATCCGGATCTGAAATCGGCTGCGCCAAGACGTTGGCTACAACCGGCACGGAAGGCGCCCGTACGGATACGTTCGCCAAGGCTTCAGCCATCGCGTCGGCTGCGGGCTGCATCAGTGCGCAATGGAATGGCGCGGAGACCGGCAGTGGCACGGCGCGGCGAACGCCGTATTTCTTGCCGATTTCGGCAACGCGATCGATCGCGCTTTTGTGGCCCGACAGCACGACCTGGGTTGGCTCGTTGTCATTGGCGACCTGACAAACATCGCCTTGCGCGGCTTCGGCCGCTACCTTTTCCGCAACCTCGATCCCAACTCCGAGCAGCGCTGCCATTGCTCCGGCGCCGACCGGCACGGCCTTTTGCATGGCCTGGCCGCGCAGCTTCAAAAGCCGGGCTGCATCGGCGAGCGAGAAAGCACCCGCTGCCGCAAGAGCCGAATATTCACCGAGCGAGTGACCGGCGACGAACGTCACGTTACCGGGTAGCGCGAAACCTTTTTCTATCTCGAGCACCCGCATGACGGCCATCGATACGGCCATAAGTGCGGGCTGGGCGTTTTCGGTCAGCGTCAGCGTTTCCTTCGGGCCTTCCCACATGAGCACGGACAGCTTCTGCCCCAGTGCATCATCGACTTCGTCGAATACGGCGCGAGCCGACGGGAAGGCCTCGGCCAGCGCCTTGCCCATTCCGACATCCTGACTGCCCTGACCCGGAAAGATGAATGCGCGTGCCATGAGTATCTGAGAATTCCTATCGCGCGGGAGCGCTGCCAAATAGGCTTTTGTGACGATTTCGGCGGCCTTAGTCCACTCCCGCTCCACTCGTGTCAAGGCGGGCGGGCCTCGCGGTCGGCATTAACCTGTCGTCTGGCTCTCACCTCTCCCACTGTTGAGCCACTATGGACACGGCCGCTGCGGCGAGCAGGATCGCAGCGGCGGCCAATGGTAGTTCCGGCATCATTCCTGCCTGGATGAGTTTTCCCCCGATACCGGCACCGGCCGCTTGCCCAAAATAGATTGCCGACGTGTTGAGCGCATATGGACGCCGAGGTGCAGGTCGGGAGCAATGCCTGCAAACCGGGCCTGCTGAACGGAATTTGCGGCAAATGTACCAAGGCCCCACAGCGTCGCGCCCGCCAGCACCACCGACAATGATCCCGCGGCTGCGCCCCAGACCGCCAAACCTCCAGACATGACGAGAAGCGCAAATAGCGCCGATCGCGGTGCACCTAGCCGTCCCACGGCACGCGTCACCAGCACGTTGCCCAGCGTCGCGACGGTGCCGTACCAGGCAAGCACAAGGGTAAGCAGTTCGGCGTTGTCGGGAAGCGATGCTTTCAACGACGGCGCCAGGTATGTGAAGAAATGTGAATTGGCCTGTACCGTTCAGCACGGTGACGAGCAGCACTGTCATCAGCGCCTGCCTGGTCAAAACTCGTCGCCACGACGCGCCATTCAACGGCGCAGTCTTGACGCCCTGAGGTACCGTCAGCCAAACGCCAAGCAATGCCAGTGCCGACAGTGCCGCGACGATCAAGAATGCGACCCGCCAGCCGAGCGTGTGCGCGACATAGTTTAGGAACTGGCGCGACGCCTGCAATAAAAGGCTGCCTGCCGGCAGCGTATGGGTGGGTTGCGCCAGCCGTACGGTCAGCTTTCGACCGTCTCGACCTCGCACAACTCGCCGTCGATCAGGTCGAATAGCACCTCCCCACCGCCGGCCTCGGCTTTGGCCAGGGCCTCGACAAGATCGTCATCGATCGGGGCGACTTTCATCTCGGCAAGCTTGGCGGAGGCGTCATTATCGCGCATCGACGCTTCGCCCTCAGAGCGCGCCGCGGCTTCCGTCTCCTCGACCGCCCAGATGGTTTCCTCGGTATATGCTGCAAACTTCATTGTTGTCAGATCTCCCTCAACGCGCCGCATTGGCGCCGGCCAGCCACTTAGGACATGATTCCCCTCGCCTGAGCGTGGCATTGGCATAGCTGCCGACCAGGAATTTGAGCGCAGCAAGGTGGCGCAGGGCTGGCGCTTGCCGCTGGCCGGAAATCCTGTATAAGCGCCCAATCCCGCTCCGGTTGGAGGCTGAACGGGGGCTCAGGTTGCATCGGCTATCCGGCTGATCGGTTTGAGAGGCGCTTTCGAGCACCGCCCCCCAGTGTCTTCTCCTATTGGGTACCAGATCGGCCTTTCTCGGGCCTGATTGGGGCTATGCGCCGGAGGGATAATGGGCTGCGTTGAGAAAATGCGGCATAACTCGAACCGAAAGGCCAAATCGTATGCCGCTCTACGAGCATACATTCCTGGCGCGCCAGGACATCACCCACGCTCAAGTCGAAGCCCTGATGAAAGAATTCCAGGGCGTCATCGAGGAAGGCAAGGGCAAGGTCACCAAGCAAGAATATTGGGGACTGAAGAACCTCGCCTTCAAAATCAAGAAGAACCGCAAGGCTCACTACGCCTTCTTCAATATCGACTCGCCTCCGGATGCCTTGACCGAGATGGAACGGCGCATGGGCATCAACGCCGACGTCATCCGTTTCCTTACTGTTCGTGTCGAGGAACTTGAGACCGAGCCGAGCGCCCAGATGCGCAAGCAGGATCGCGACGAACGCGGCGACCGTGGTGATCGCGGATTCGGCGGCGGCCGTGGCGGCCCGCCGCGCGGCGGTTTCGGCGGCCGCGAAGGCGGCTCGACATTCCGCTCGCGTCCTCCGCGCGAAGGCGGCGATCGCGCGCCGAGAGAGGGCGACCGTGGTCCGCGTCCCCCGCGCGAGGGAGAGGCACCGCGCGCGCCTCGTCCGCCCCGCGATACAACACCTGGTTCGGAGGGCTAACCCATGGCCGAAATCGCCTCGACTGGCGGCCCCGCCCGCCGCACCTTCCAGCGCCGCCGCAAGACCTGCCCGTTCTCGGGCGCGGGTGCACCGAAGATCGATTACAAGGACGTGCGCCTGCTCGGCCGTTACATTTCCGAGCGTGGCAAGATCGTTCCAAGCCGCATCACGGCGGTGTCGGCGAAGAAGCAGCGTGAGCTTGCCCGTGCAATCAAGCGCGCGCGCTTCCTTAGCTTGCTGCCTTACGTGATCAAGTAGTCATTCAAGACACCGAGGCGGCCAAGTCCGCCTCGGCCATTTTCCAATCCGTTGGGTCGGGACGGGCAACCGGATCCGGCTCTAACCGCTCTCAAGCGGGACAGCTCAAATGCCGACGAACGTTTTCCTGCTTTCACTCGCCGCCGGGATCATCTCGGCCGTCGTCTTTGCTTCGGCAACGACCGGCGCGATGCTGTTCCGCGTCGTGCTTTTCTTCCTGACGCCTCTGTCGCTCTATCTCGCGGGCCTCGGTCTCGGAACCGTTGTCGCGGCGATCGCGGGCATTACCGCCACAACCCTCGTATTGCTGATGGCAAACCCGTTGGCGGCCGAGGTTTACGCGATCAGCACGGCGCTTCCTGCCCTCGTGTGCACCCGCCTCGCCGTGCTCAGCCGGGACACTGCAGGTGAGCGCGAGTGGTACCCCGTCGGGCGCATCGTCGCCGTCGCTGCGGTTTTCGCGGGCGTGTTTGCGATCCTCGCGCTCATTCTGCTGGGCGGCGAAGTCGAAGCGCTGAGCAAAATGCTCCGCAGTGTGGTCGAGAGCTTCGTAAAGACAGAGATGTCGCGTCTTCCCGGTGCGCCTCCAATCACCGCCGCCGACATCGATACGATCACGCGCTCGACGCTGTCGTCGCTGCCTTGGGCGCTCGGCCTATTGGCGATGGGGACAATCCTTTTAAATCTTTGGCTTGCAGGTCGCATCACGCTGGCATCCGGCCGGTTGAAGCGTCCTTGGCCCGATCTCGCAAACTTCACGATGCCGGCGAGCGCCACATTCGCCTTGCTGGTGGCGCTGGGGCTATCGTTCGTCGACGGCATGACGGGGCTCATGGCCGCTGGTGTTGCAGCACCGTTCGCCCTCGCCTTCGGACTCGTCGGGCTAGCCTTGGCGCACACGCTGACGCGCGGTTCGCCTTGGCAGGGGTTCATTCTCGCCGTTCTCTACACCGGTATCATCTTCATTCCGCTCATCGGCTTGCTGCTGGCGCTCGCCGGGCTTGCCGAAACGATTTTTCATTACCGCACCCCTGCCGGCGGTTCACCTAAACCCTGAAATTGAAACCTGATCTGCGAACGCAAAGGAGCCTACCATGCAAGTCATTCTACTTCAGCGCATCGGCCGCCTCGGCCAGATGGGCGACATCGTCAACGTCAAGAACGGCTATGCCCGTAACTTCCTGCTGCCGCAGAAAAAGGCGCTCCGGGCCACGGAAGAAAACAAAAAGGTATTCGAAGGCCGCCGGGCGCAGCTCGAAGCCGAAAACCTATCCCACAAGCAGGAGGCTGAAGCCGTTGCCGCCAAGCTCGACGGCATGTCGTTCGTCATTATTCGGGCGGCCGGCGACACGGGCCAGCTTTACGGCTCGGTTTCGACACGCGACATTGCCGCGGTGATCAGCGAAGGCGGTTTCACCGTCGATCGCAACCAGATCGTGCTTGACAAGCCGATCAAGTCGCTCGGACTGACGCCCGCCAAGGTGCAGCTTCACCCCGAGGTTGTGAGCACGGTCTCGCTCAACATCGCGCGCTCTCAGGACGAGGCCGACAAGCAGGCCCGCGGAGAGAATGTCGCGGTCGTCAAGGGAGAGGCACTCGAACTCGAGACGTTCGATGCCGATGCGGCCTTCGAAGAAGGCCATGCCGCGCCGGCGGCGGAAGACTCAAAATAAGCTAGGCGCTTACGATCGTGCTTCCCTCGCCCCGGCGGGGCGCCGACCAGACCTCACAAAGCTTGGCCGTGGCGCATTTCACACGGCCAAGCCTTTCCGGCGGTACATGTTGATAGCGGGGATGGCTAAGAGGTTGCAGGGGCACCGGAGGCGAGACGTGACTTGGAATCAGTTAGCGTCCGCCGCATGGCAAATCCCGCAGTCCTCACGACCGAAAAGCTCAAGCAAGCCGCAACGGCAGTTGAGCCGCTAACCTACCGGCAAGCACCGCACAACCTCGAAGCCGAGCAAGCGTTGCTGGGCGCGATTCTCATCAACAACGAGGCGCTCGACCGCGTATCGGGTTTTCTTTCGCCCGATCATTTTTTCGATCCGCTGCATGGGCGCATTTACGAGACGCTCGCGACGCTGATCCACGCCGGCAAGACCGCAACCCCGATCACGGTCAAGACGTTCTTCGAGAACGCCGAACCGATCGACGCGAACATGACCGTGCCGCAGTACCTCGGCCGGCTCGCCGCCAACGCCACGACCATCATCAATGCCGCCGAGTATGGCCGAACGGTCTACGACCTGGCGACGCGTCGCGCGTTGATCATCATCGGCGAGGACATGGTCAACACGGCGTATGAGAGCGCTGTCGATCATGCGCCGAAGGCTCAGATCGAAGAAGCCGAGAGCCGCCTCTATTCGCTCGCCGAGCAGAACAAATATGGCCAAGGCTTCGAGACGTTCCGCTCGGCGCTGACGAACGCCATCGAGATGGCGAACAGCGCCTTTCAGCGCTCAGGTCATCTTTCGGGCGCGGCGACCGGTCTTACCGATCTCGACAACAAGCTCGGCGGTTTGCAACGTTCCGACCTGATTATCCTTGCCGGCCGGCCGTCAATGGGCAAAACCGCGCTCGCGACGAACATCGCCTACAACGTCGCGAAAGCTTATCGCGGCGCGCGCCGCGCGGACGGCTCGATGGAGACGACAGATGGCGGCATCGTTGGATTCTTCTCGCTCGAAATGTCGTCGGAACAGCTCGCAACGCGTATTCTTTCCGAGCAGGCGGAAATCGGCTCGGAAAAAATTCGTCGCGGCATGATTGAAGAAGCCGAGTTCCGCAAGCTTTCGGAAGTCGCCGCCGAAATGTCGCGTATTCCGCTCTTCATCGACCAGACCGGTGGCCTGACGGTTGCCCAACTCGCCGCTCGCGCCCGCAAGCTCAAACGCCAGCACGGTCTCGACATGCTCGTCGTGGATTACTTGCAGCTGCTGTCGGGCTCGAAGTCGCGCAGCGACAATCGCGTCCAGGAGATCACCGAGATCACCACGGGTCTCAAAGCGCTCGCCAAGGAACTGAACGTGCCGGTCATTGCGCTCTCGCAGCTGTCGCGCCAGGTTGAAAACCGCGAGGATAAGCGCCCGCAGCTCTCCGATCTCCGCGAATCGGGCTCCATCGAGCAGGACGCCGACGTCGTGATGTTCGTGTTCCGCGAGGAATATTACATCGAGCGCACCAAGCCCGCCGAAGGAACGCCCGAATTTGCCGATTGGATGACGAAGATGAGCCAGGCTTCAGGTAAAGCGGAAGTGATCATCGGCAAGCAACGTCACGGTCCGGTCGGCACCGTCGAACTGTCGTTCGAGGGACAATTCACGCGCTTTGGCAATCTGGCGCGCGATTATATGATACCCGGACGGTAACCGATCCACGTGCGGAAAGAGCGAGATGACTGTGAGCGCGCGCATGCCGGAAAGTCTTGCGAGCGCCACGGGAACGATAACCATCGATCTCGGGCAGATCGGCGCCAACTGGAAGGCATTGGCGGCGAAGGTTGCACCGGCCGCATGCGGCGCCGTGGTCAAAGCCAATGCCTATGGTCTCGGGGCGGAGCGCGTCATGCCAGCGCTGACGCGCGCCGGCTGCACGACATTTTTCATCGCGACGCCGGATGAGGCAGAAGCAGCGCGGAAGTTCGCGCCGGCAGCTGAAATCTACGCGCTAGACGGGCTGGTCGGAAATTCGGCCGCTGCGTTTGTGCGCCTTAGCGTCAAGCCCGTTCTTTCGACGCTCGACGACGTCTTAGCCTGGTCGGCGCTTTGCCGGGCACGAGGTGAAAAACTCCCGGCCGCATTGCACATCGATACGGGGCTTCATCGTCTCGGACTACCGGCGCGGGATGTGCGCCACCTCGCCGCCGATCCGACCATGATGGCCGGAGTCAAACTCGATCTTGTGATGAGCCACCTCGCCTCGGCCGACAATCCGGGCGATCCCAAAAATCGCGATCAGCTCTTGGCCTTCGAGACCCTGACGGCGCTTCTTCCCGGCGTGCCGAGAAGCCTCGCCGCCTCCGACGGACTGATGCTCGGAGCGGCATTTCATTTCAATCTCGTCCGGCCAGGATACGCGTTGTATGGCGGACAGGCCTCGCAGATGGCGCCGGCGCCCGTGAAGCCCGCTGTATCGGTCGCGGCACGCATTCTTTCGGTGGCGGACGTCGCACCCGGCGAGACCGTCGGCTATTCCGCAACCTGGCGTGCCAAGCGACCCAGCCGCATCGCGACGATCGCGGCCGGATACGCCGATGGGATCCCTCGATCCGCGAGCGCGCCCGACGGTCGTCCGGGCGGTCGCGTGATGATCACGGGTCATCTTGCGCCGATGGTCGGCCGGGTCTCGATGGATCTGATCAACGTCGACGTTACCGATCTCCCCGAGGGCGCCGCGATGCCCGGCGAATTTGCGAAGCTTATTTGCGAAGAACTTCCCATTGAGGATGCGGGCTTTGCGGCCGGCACCATCGGCTATGAAATTTTGACGCGGCTTGGGCCCCGGTTCCCGCGGCTTTATCTGGATGATCCGGTGTAGTTCATGGCAAAGCCGTCGAAATCGCTTTATGTCTGCCAAGCCTGCGGTGCCACCGCGACGCGCTGGGCGGGAAAATGTGCCGCGTGCGATGGCTGGAACACTCTCGTCGAGGAGACAGACGCCGGTCCACCGCCCGGCTCCGGCGTAACGCGGCAAAGCAAGGGCCGCGTCGTAAAGCTCGAAACACTCAGAGGCTCTACCCAGGAAGCGCCGCGCTTCTCGAGCGGCATCTCCGAGCTCGACCGCGTCACGGGCGGCGGCGTCGTGCCTGGCTCGACCATTCTCATCGGCGGCGAACCGGGCATCGGCAAATCGACTTTGCTGCTTCAGGTCGCAGCTCATCTGGCGCGGCGCGGCGGCCGAGCGATCTATTTCTCGGGCGAGGAAGCGATTGCTCAGGTGCGGTTGCGCGCTTCCCGGCTCGGACTTTCGGACGCTCAAGTTGGCCTCGCGTCGGAAACGAATTTGTCGAATATTCTCGCGACGCTCAGCGACGACCGTCCGCCGGATCTCGTCATCATCGATTCAATTCAGACACTCTGGGCCGATACGCTCGATGCGGCCCCGGGGACCGTCAGTCAGGTGCGGGCTGCTGCACAAGCGCTCATCCGCTATGCGAAGATGGCGGGCTCCGTGCTACTACTGGTCGGGCACGTGACGAAGGACGGTCAGATCGCCGGTCCCAAGGTCATCGAGCACATGGTCGATACGGTGCTCTATTTCGAAGGCGACCGTGGCCTCTCATATCGAATTCTACGCGCCGTCAAGAACCGCTTCGGGCCGAGCGATGAGATTGGCGTCTTCGAGATGGTGACGGGCGGGCTGCAGGAGGTTGCAAACCCGTCCGAACTGTTTCTTGGCGATCGCGATGGCCTAAGCCCGGGTGCCGCCGTCTTTGCCGGTGTCGAGGGGACGCGGCCGCTCCTCGTCGAAATTCAGGCGCTGGTTGCGCCGTCCGGACTCGGGACACCGCGCCGCGCCGTCGTCGGCTGGGACAGCAACCGCCTTGCCATGCTTCTCGCAGTGCTCGACGCCCGCTGCGGGGTCTCGTTCGCGGGTCACGACGTGTATCTAAATGTGGCGGGCGGGTTCAAGATTACCGAACCGGCCGCCGATCTCGCAGCCGCTGCCGCCCTTCTGTCGTCAATTTCGGGTGTTGCGTTGCCGCGCGACGCCGTCTACTTCGGCGAAGTTTCGCTTTCCGGTGCGGTCAGGGCCGCAGCCATGATGACCGCACGCCTCAAGGAAGCCTCCAAGCTGGGGTTCGCGCAGGCTTTTTTGCCTGAAAATGGCGACGCCGACGCTACCGGCTTGAAATTGTCGTTATCTCGCGTTGCACACCTCAAGTCACTTGCAGGGACGACGGCTCCATGCGACTGAGTTTTCGAGCGAGTCTCGGCTCCATGGGGCGCTGGATCACAGGGGGATTTAGGCCATGATCGGCCCGCTGACCTACTTGGATGTTGCGCTGATCGCGGTCGCCTTCATTTCCGGCCTGCTTGCGATGTATCGCGGCTTTGCACGCGAGCTGCTGTCAATCCTTTCCTGGATTGCCGCCGCCGGTGTCGGCTATTGGATCTACGCTACCAAGAAAGACATGACCGCCGATATCGCGGCTCAGACGAGTATGCCGCCGCAGGTCGCGACTGTGGCCGTGGCGCTTGTCGTAGCGCTGATCGTACTGATCATCGTGCACTTGGTCACGGCGCGCATTTCAGACGCCATTCTCGACAGCCAGGTCGGCATGGTCGATCGCGTTTTGGGCTTTATATTCGGCGTATTGCGCGGCTTTTTGCTTTTTGTCATTCCCTACATGGCCTATGAAGCCTTTATTTCGCCCGACAAGGACAAGCAGGCCCCGCTCGTGCGCGATGCCTTCTTCCGTGACTACGTTAAGGCGACGGGGGAAAGTATCCGATCGGTGCTGCTACAGGTAATGCCGCAGCCCAGCGTACCTGGAACCACGCCGACCGACCAACCCGGACAACAAGGGTTTATTGACCAAAAAGGGCGTTCAGTCGCGCTAGTCATCAAAGGCCAGCGGTATTATATGACGGGCGCGTGACGCGACCGGGGACGAGCGTCAGAGTAGCGTACAATTAAGTGACCCGGCGTATTCGGGCAATCGAGGCGGCCCAAACGCGGAGGTGCCTTTGGCAAATCAAGGCGGCGTAACCACGATAGATGGTCTCACCTTTACCCGCTATGGCGACGATCGCCTGCGGGAGGAGTGCGGGGTCTTCGGCATCTTCGATCATCCGGATGCCGCGGCGATTACGGCGCTAGGGCTCCATGCCCTCCAGCACCGCGGCCAGGAAGCGGCAGGCATCTGCTCCTACGACGGCCATAACTTTCACTCCGAACGCCGCATGGGTCTCGTCGGCGACAATTTCTCCAAAGCCAACGTTCTTGCCCGCCTGAAGGGCCGCATCGCCATCGGCCACAATCGCTACTCGACCACCGGCGACCCGCTAATCCGAAACGTTCAACCGCTCTTTGCCGACATCGATACCGGCGGCTTCGCCGTCGCTCACAACGGCAATTTTACGAACGCCCTGACGCTCCGCCGCGAATTGATTTCTTCAGGCGCCATCTGCCAATCGACCTCCGATACCGAAGTCATTCTTCACCTCCTGTCGCGTTCGAAGAAGCGCCGCGTCGTCGAGCGCTTCGTCGATGCGATCCGTCAGATCGAAGGCTCTTATGCCCTCGTCTGCCTGACCAACGACATGATGATCGCAGCGCGCGATCCCATTGGTATTCGACCACTGGTCATCGGCCGGCTCGGGACATCCTACGTGCTCGCGTCCGAAACCTGTGCGCTCGATATCGTCGGCGCGGAGTTTCTACGTGAGGTCGAAAATGGCGAGGTCGTCGTCATTACCGATCAGGGGCTCGAAAGCCACCGGCCCTTCCCGCTGCGCCCGGCGCGGCCGTGCATTTTCGAGTACATCTACTTTTCAAGGCCCAACTCGATCGTCGGCGGCCAGACCGTCTACGACATCCGCAAGCGGATGGGGATCGAGCTGGCCCGCGAAGCTCCTGTCGGCGCCGATGTCGTCGTTCCGGTTCCCGATTCTGGCGTGGCGGCCGCGATCGGCTTCAGCCAGCAAAGCAACATTCCATTCGAGCTCGGCATCATTCGCAATCACTATGTCGGGCGCACGTTCATCGAGCCGGAGCAGCGCATCCGGCAGCTCGGCGTCAAGTTGAAGCACTCGGCAAATTCCGGCGTCATTCGCGGCAATCGGGTCGTACTGATCGACGACAGCGTCGTCCGCGGCACGACATCGAAAAAGATCGTGCAGCTCATCCGCGATGCCGGCGCGCGAGAAGTTCACATGCGCATTTCATCGCCGCCGATCACGCATCCAGATTTCTACGGCATCGATACGCCAAGCAAGCAGGATCTGCTGGCGGCGAACCTGTCACTCGATGAAATGCGCGACTTCATGGAAGCCGATAGCCTCGCCTTCCTCTCTGTCGACGGAATCTATCGCGCCATCGGCCTCGATCTCCGCGACGATCGCGCCCCGCAGTTTACCGACCACTGCTTCACGGGCGACTACCCGACCAGTCTCACCGATCACAATGGCGAGTCGATTCCTCGACAACTTTCGCTTCTTGCAGAAGTCGGCTGAGAAGACAGACCCAGCCTATCAGGGAAATCGCAATTAGGTATCGCGTATGACGGATGGCCCCTTGAGCGGACGCATCGCACTCGTCACGGGCGCGTCTCGCGGCATAGGCCGGGCCGTGGCGCTGGGGCTCGCGAAGGCCGGCGCCCACGTCGTAATTGCGGCACGGTCACTCAGTGCCCTCGAAACGCTCGATGACGAAATACAAGCGGCCGGCGGCTCGGCAACACTTCTGCAGCTCGATCTAAGAAAAGGCGACCGGGTGGACCAGCTTGGCCCGACGCTCTATCAGCGCTGGCAGCGTCTTGATATTCTCGTCGCCAATGCCGGCATTCTCGGACCTCTTTCGCCTATCGGTCATACGACAGAAGAAGCCTTTCTCGCCACGATCGACGTCAACCTCATCGCCAATTGGCGTCTCATACGCACGCTTGATCCCCTCCTAAAGCGCTCGGATGCCGGCCGCGCAATTTTCGTGACGTCGGGTGCGTCAAGCGGCAAGCACGCCTACTGGGGCGCCTACGGAGCGTCCAAAGCGGGGTTGGAGGCTCTCGTCAAAACCTGGGCTGAAGAGCTGACGAATACTTCGGTTCGCGCCAATCTTATCAATCCCGGCGCAACGCGCACGCAGATGCGGGCTAAGGCGTTTCCCGGCGAAGATGCGGCTACGCTACCGGCACCCGACGATTTGGTGCCGCTATTTCTCGAGCTCGCCTCTCCTCATTGTCAGCGCAACGGCGAGATCGTGAATTTTCGCGAGTGGAGATCGGCCCATCGCAACGGCCCCGCGACAGAATCTCCGATTCTGAATGCGGACCTGTAATCGAATCCGCAGCTGAAGCTTCGGCGAAGGCGGAGCAAATTGCGCGACCGCTCGTCTGCGTCTCGCATTGCAGCGGCTCGGGGCTCGTACACTTTCCGGCCACATTCCCGACACATCGGCGCGTGCTTTGGCAGCCGCGGCTTTGGGGGCCGCACCAGGGCCGTGGGGGACCCTGTTTTACTGGCGGGGGAAGATATCGAATGCTCTACACGAGAGGTTGTTTTCTGTTGCTCATGGCTGTCAGTTGGGCCGTGAGTGGGTCGAACGCGTTCGCCAATGCATCAATGGATCGCGTACTGCGCAAGCTCGATCCTGAAGAGAGCGCCGACCAAGCCTGCAATATCCGGGGCCTGGATGCTGTTCGCAAAGGCAGAGGAAGAATGGGAAAATTACGGGCTGTGGAAGTAAGTCCGACGATCACTTCGCCGGCAGGACGCAATAGTCCGGAGTGCCGGACCCAAGCGGTGGCTCGGTCGCGTGCTGCTTGAAAAGCTGCTGACGGTACGCATCCCAATCCACATTCAACGGTATGTTCTGGTTGCCGCCCGTCAGAACTCGGATGTAGCCCTTCTTGCGGTCGGCCTTGTTCTGATCCCATGCGCTTTGGGCGCCGTACTTCACGGCGTAGTCAACCGCGATCTGATCGCGCCACCACGAACTGTATTCGCTCATCGCCTCTCTCAAAATGTCGTCGGCCTGATCGCGTGTGCATCGCTGCTCCCAATAGAGATAATCGTGCACGATCGCCGGAATGGAGTGCCTGCCCAGCACCGAGATAAGCGAGCGAGCGTACCAGGGTACGCTTGCGAAATCGGTTACGAAACCGGCGGGAACGGTGATCGTTTTGCCGGTTCGCTTGATCTCGTAAAAGAGCGGATCGACAAGCATGAAGTTCGTGCCGTCGCCCTGGAATAGCTGCAGCCGCGGCGTGTTCGTCGCCATTCGTGGACGGACGTCCTCTGCATGAGCACCGGCCACAAAGGGCGCAACCTGGGATGTGGCGAGCACCGCGACGATGACTGCGGCAGCGCTAACGGCATGTTTCAGTGCGCGCATGATAGCCCCCCAAGCAAGTCGATCGGCCGCAAGGCAGAGCGTGTGATCTCTGGATGGCGGGGTCAAGCCCCGGCCATGGAGTAATTTATCAAACCTTATGGCCGGCCTGCGAGGCGGCCAACCAGGGCCTCAAAATGGATTTGGCGGGGCGATCTGATTGTGGCTGGACGGGCGGCGGGGCGGCTGTCCCAAACGTCAGATGAATTCGATCACCATGCCGTCATACGCCGGCTCGACGCCCTGGGGCAGCTCGCGGGCTAGAACTCGCGTAATCGAGTTCGCTTGTCATGTGCGTCAGGATGGTGCGCTTCGGCTTCAAGCGTTCAGCCCACGCCACCGCTTGTTTGACGCTGAAATGGCTCTCGTGCGGGGTGTAGCGTAGAGCATCGACGATCCAAACGTCCAAGCCTTCGAGCAGCGAGATCGACTCGGCCGGGATGTCGCTGATGTCGGGCGAATACGCGAGGTTCGCCACGCGATAGCCGAGCGAGGTGATCGCTCCGTGCCATTGCACAACGGGCTGCGCCGCGATCGTGCCGCCCCCGCCGTGGATCGTAATCGGCTTCGCGACATCGATCTCGTGGGCATTGAGCATCGGCGTATAGGGCGAGCCCGGCGGGGTTTCGAAGCAGTAGGCGAAGCGGTTTCTGAGGCTCTTGCCGGTTGCCGCATCGAAGTAGACATCGACGCGCCGCTTCATCGAAAAGGCTACCATCCGAAGATCGTCGATACCGTGGGTGTGGTCGGCATGATCGTGTGTGTAGAGCACGGCGTCGAGCGCCGTCAGTCGCGTCGAGAGCATCTGCTCGCGAAAGTCGGGAGACGTATCAACGAGCACGGCTGTCTGCCCGCCAGGTCCCTTGCGCTCGATGAGCGCCGAGCAACGCAGCCGCCGGTTCCTCGGGTTATCGGGATCGCAGGCGCCCCATGTCATCCCAATGCGCGGCACGCCGCCCGATGAGCCGCACCCCAGGATCGTGCACCGATAGCTCATGCGGCGGCAGAGCCTCCGCCTGCCACCTCTGAGATGCTAGGCCGCTTTGCCTTCGTATAGAACCTAAAAAAGTTGTCCGTCGTTACCCGCGCGATCTCCTCATCGGAGACGCCTTTTACGCTCGCCAGTAGGGCGGCCGTGCGGGCGACGTAGGCCGGCTCGTTGCGTTTGCCGCGGAACGGATCGGGCGCCAGGAACGGTGCGTCGGTTTCAACGAGTAATCGGTCGAGTGGCACGTCGCGGGCGATGTCGCGAAGCGCGTCGGATTTCTTGAACGTCAGCACGCCGCTGAACGACACATAGAGCCCGAGCGCAAGCGCCCGCATTGCGAGTTCACGGCCGCCGGTGAAACAGTGCAGCACCGCAGGAAAGGCACCCTTTGCTTGCTCGTCTTCCAGTATGGCGATCGTATCGTCGTCTGCTTCGCGCGTGTGGATTTCGAGCGGCAGGCCGGTCTCGCGCGCCGCGGCGATGTGGCGGCGGAAGCCTTCGGCCTGGGCTTCGGGCGTCGAATTTTTATAGTAGTAGTCGAGCCCTGCTTCGCCGATTGCGACGACTTTCGGGTGCCGAGCGAGTTCGACAATCCGCTCGAGTGGAATGTCGAGTTCCTCGTGCGCGTTGTGCGGGTGTGTCCCGACCGAGCAGTAAACGTTGTCGAAGCGCTCGGCCACGGCGCGTATCTTGTTGAACTGACGGATGCGGGTCGAAATAGTAACGAGTGTACCGACGCCGGCCTGATGTGCTCGCGCCACGACCTGATCGAGCTCAGGCGCGAATTCCGGAAAATCGAGATGACAATGATGATCGACGAGCATCAGCCTCTTTTACTCTTCTGCTTGGCCTGTCCGCCTTGCGGCGCGTTGTCCGCTTCGGCCGGATCGACGTAACGCGGAAAGACGCCTTGCGGCTCCGGGATCTCTGTTCCCGGCGTTAGACGGCCCTTGCCGCCCAGGCTCGCAAAACTTCGTGCCTCCGACGCAACCGCCAGCAAATCGAGCAATTTCGCCGAGCATTCGGGCATCACGGGCTGCGCAAGAATTGCGAACTGTCGCACGCACTCTGCCGTGACGTAGAGGATCGTCGCCATCCTTGCCGGATCGGTCTTCTTCTTCGCCCACGGCTCTTCGACCGCGAAGTAACGGTTAATATCCGCGATGACGCTCCAGACGGCATCGAGATACTTCGTGACGCTCTGGCGATCCATCTCGCTGCGCGCGGTCGCATATAGCGCGTCCGTGGCGTCAAGAATTGCCTGATCCTCCGCGGTGAACGTGCCAGGCTCCGGAATGGCGCCGCCGCAGTTCTTGAAGATCATCGACAGCGAGCGCTGCGCAAGGTTTCCGAGGTTGTTTGCGAGATCGGCGTTGATGCGGTTGACGATCGCTTCCGGGGTGTAATTGCCGTCCTGCCCGAACATCACTTCGCGCATGAAAAAGTAGCGTGCCGGCTCGCGACCGTAGGCTTTGACGAGATCGAACGGATCGACGACGTTGCCGACCGATTTCGACATCTTCTCACCCTTGTTCAACACGAAGCCGTGGCCGAATATCCGCTTCGGTAGGTCGAGCCCAGCGCTCATCAGAAATGCCGGCCAATAAACCGCATGAAAGCGAAGGATATCCTTGCCGATGACGTGAACGTCGGCAGGCCAGTAGTGCGCGCGCGGTCCGTTCGGCTCGGTGAGCAAGCCCGTCGCCGTCACATAATTATTCAGCGCATCGATCCACACGTACATGACGTGCCCCGGCGCGCCCGGCACCGGGATACCCCAGTCGAGCGTCGTTCGCGAGATCGAGAGATCATCGAGCCCCATTTTGACGAAGCTGACGACTTCGTTGCGCCGTTCGAGCGGCAGAATGAAATCAGGGTTTGCCGCGTAATGTGCGAGCAGCTTGTCCTGATACGCGGAGAGGCGGAAAAAATAGGTCTCTTCTTCGTTCCATTCGACGGGCGTGCCGGTCGCGATCGCAACGCGGGCACCGTCGCGAAGCTCCGTCTCGCTCTCCTTGTAATATGTCTCATCGCGCACCGAGTACCAGCCGCCGTACATCCGCTTGAAGATGTCGCCGGCCTTTTCCATGCGTCGCCACAACTCGGAGCAGGCCTCGTAGTGACGCGCCTCCGTCGTGCGGATGAAATCGTCATTCGACAGACCGAGCGTCTGCGCCATGTCGATGAAACGTGCCGCGTTGCGGTCGGCCAGTGCCCGCGGCGTGATCCCTTCCCGATCCGCCGTCTGCTTCATCTTCAGCCCGTGCTCGTCGGTGCCCGTCAGAAAGAACGCGTCCTTGCCGTCGAGCCGCTCGAAGCGGGCGATCACGTCGGTCGCGATAGCTTCGTAGGCATGACCTATGTGCGGCACGCCATTCGGATAGGAAATCGCTGTCGTAACGTAGAATTTTTCCGCCACTCTGGGGATGTTCCTCGTCAGTCGTAAGAGATGGACACGCGAGCCGCCTGTCAGCCCCGGCTCGCCGCTTCGAGGCGCGCGAAGCTTGTGATGATGAGCGATTTGCGGTCAAGGTTCAGGGAGGTCGCGTCGGCCTTGTCGCGGGCCAGTGTTTCCCATAGCACGGCGAATGTGGCAAGGCGATCGGGCCCAATCAGCCGTTGCGCCATGGCGATATCGCTGTCGCGGCCGGACCCGGTCGCTTGCGCCGCGATGAGCCGCGCCAGCGTCGCCTGGTAGAGATCCAAAAAAAGCTGGAATTTGGGATCCTGCGCGAACGCCTGCAATTCGTCCGCAAGAGCATGCACGGTCTTCACATCAAGTTTCGGCAACCCATTCAGGATGCGGTCGATCCGCGTTTGCATTGCTAGGCCGCTCCCGCCGATCAGTGTCAGCGCGCGGCGCACGCTTCCCTGCGAGAGAGGCAATAGCACTTCCCAGTCGTGAGCTTCCGGTACGGCCTTCCCGGCACTCGTCAGCGCCTGCGCGGCAGCGCGCTTCAAGTCCGTATCGGCCAGTGGCGCAGCTGCGACGAAGCAGCATCTGGAACGTATCGTCGTCAGGAGGCGTCCAGGCGCCGACGTGATGAGTAGGAAGATCGTTCGCGGCGGCGGTTCTTCGAGCGACTTCAGAAGTGAGTTTGCGGCGTTTGCATTCATATCGTCGGCGCTGTCTACAATGACGATGCGCCAGCCCTGGTCCTCAGGGCTCAGCGCCAAGAATGTTTTGAGACGACGAACTTCATCGACCGGGATTGTTTGCGAAAATCGCTTCGTCTTCGGGTCATAAGTGCGGCGGATGACGAGAAGCGCCGGGTGCGATAGTGCGCGAACTTGACGATCCGTCGGAGAGTTCGGCTCGATCGCCATGCCCTGCCCGAAAAGATCGCGCTCCTCGGGCCGCGCCAGTACCGCGCGCGCGAACTGATAGGCGAGCGTCGCTTTACCTATTCCGGCCGGACCCGAGAGGAGCCAGGCCTGGTGCATGCGGCCGCTCGCGAGCGTCTCGCACAGTATGGTCTGGGCCGCGTCCAGGCCAAAGAGCCCGCGCGTCTCACGCGGGTGCGGAAAATCGTCAAGCCGATCGGCCTCAGGCAGCATTTCGATTTCGGCGGCAAGCGGAGCTCGCGCCATTATTTCGCCTCTGCCAGAAGATGCGCCGACACAGCCTGCCAGACCGCCGTTTCGACGCTTGAAACGGGCAGATTGGCGTCAATCAGGACGCACCGCCGGGGCTCATGAGTGGCGATTTCGAGGAATCCCTTGCGCAGTATTTCGTGCGTTTCGATGCGCTCCGCGTCGTAGCGCGAAAGTGTGCCACGGTTTTGCGCCCTTTCGACGCCGGCGTTGGCAGGCAGATCGAGGATCAGCGTCAGGTCCGGAAAGTCTGGCGCCACGGTATAGCGCTCGAGAAGCGATATGAACTCGGGCTCGAGGCCGTAGAGCTTGCCCTGATAGACGCGCGTTGAATCAATGAAGCGATCGGAAATGACCCACGTGCCTTCATCGAGCGCGGGCCGGATCACAGAGGTCATGTGTTCGGCTCGCGCCGCGCCAAAGAGCAGAAGCTCGGTGACAGGATCTTTTGGCCGATCCTTCAGGATGAGGCTGCGCACATCCTCGCCAACCGGTGTGCCACCCGGCTCGCGGGTGACGACGACGGGGATGTCGTGTCGTGCGAGGCGCTCGGCTAAGCGCTTAGCCTGGGTCGACTTGCCGACCCCTTCCCCGCCTTCGAATGTGATGAACTTACCGCGTTTCATTGGCTCGCCTCAATTATTGGCGGCCTATTCTAGAATGCCAAGCGGCGCAAGGCCATCAGCACCAGGGAATCCAATCCTTGACGCACGATGCCGCCTTTCTGAACATCCTCGGCAGCATAGAGCGGCACTTCGGTTGATGCGCTCGATGAACTCGAAACCTTAAGGATGGCGACCTGGTCGCCTTTTTTAACCGGCGGCTTCAGCGGGGCCTTGTAAACGATTTCAGCCGAAAGCCTCTGGTTGGCAGGATACTTCGGCAGCGTAATCATCACGGGTCCCTTTGCCGCGAGCGGCACGTACCAGGTCTTGCCTCCCCATACGCGGGCCGTGCCGATAATCTCCCCTTCATCGAACACACGCACCGCACCGAACGACTTGAACCCCCAGTCGAACAGCTTGACGGCTTCGTCTTTGCGCTGGTCGGCCTTTTCCAGACCACTCACAACGACAATCAACCGCTTGCCGCCTTGGACGGCCGACCCGACGAGGCCGTAGGCTGACGCCGCGATGTGTCCGGTTTTCAGCCCATCGGCACCGATGTTGGCAAACAGCAGCGGATTGCGATTGATGAACTTGTGCTTGCGGTAGAGAAATTCCTTTTGGGCAAACGCCGGATAGAATTCCGGGTATTCGCTGATGATGTAGCGCGCAAGTATCGCCAGTTCTCGCGCCGTCATCATGTGGTTCGGATCTCCGAGCCCGGTCGAATTCGCGAACGTCGACTTGGTGAGGCCGATCCGACGGGCTTCTTCGGTCATCATGCGTGCGAAAGCTGCCTCGCTGCCGGCCATGCCCTCAGCGACGCAGATCGACGCGTCGTTGCCCGACTGCACGGCAATGCCTTGGATCAGTTCGTTGACGGTCGCCTTGATGTTGACCGGCACCATCATGGCCGACGTGCCGGACGGCGCGCCGCCGTGGCGCCAAGCGTTGACGCTCATCGTGAACTCGTCGGTCGTTTTGATGCGACCGGCCTTGATGGCGCGAAAGAGCACGGCAAGCGTCATCAGCTTACTCATGCTGGCAGGTGGTGCCAGCTGATCAGCATTCTGCTGGAAAAGCGTTGCGCCGGTTTCCGCATCCATCAGGATGGCGCGCGGCGCCTTGGTCGTGAACGCGCTATCCGCGGCTCTCGCAACATCAGCCGTCGAGACGAAGAAGCCGGCAATCAGTGCCGCAATAGCGAGCCAAAAGCGGCTTTCATTCAACATGCGCCCTGCCGGGATTATGGTCGGCCGCTCCGTGAACGGTCATTCAAATACGGATGCTGCAAGTATCGAGCGCGGCAGCCTCAGGGTCAACCGGACGGCAGAAGCAGCTAATCGGTGACGATTGCACTGTCGGCGACGCCATACGTCGCAATCTGGTTTTGCGCACGCATCGCAGCATCTGACGAGAACGGGCCGACCCGGACGCGGTAGACCTCGCGGCCATCATCGACTTGTAGCGGCGCCACTTCGATCGGCCCGAGAGAGCCGAGCTCCCGACGCAGCCGCTCGGCATTCGAGCGGTCGCGGAAGATACCGACCTGAACATAAGTACGGCCGAAACCCGCCGAGGCAACTGGACGCGACGCCGAGAGCGACATGCGCCCGTCGCTGACGTTATCGAGACTCGCCGTCTGCACCACCGGCTGCGCCCGCTCAATTGAGCGTGACCGCGGCGGCATGGGTTTGCCCGATAGCTGCGCGCGGTAAGCGGTTGGCGACCATTGGTCTGAAGCATCGGCGGGCAGTCGTGCAGTCTCATAGACAGCAGTCTCATAGGCAGGAGGAGCCGTTTCACGCGACGACGCCAGAGCGACAGCCGTGTTTTGCTGCCACGGCTGGGACGCCAGAAACTGACGTTCGCGACGATCGTCGCCATTGAGCGGCGCCAGGCCGGCATAACGGAGGCTGACGCGGGCCCGACCCCGGGATGTATATCCGAGCTGTTTTGCAGCTGCATACGACAAATCGACGACGCGGTCGTTGACGTAAGGGCCACGGTCGTTGACGCGGACAAGAACCGTCCTGCCGTTATCAAGGTTGGTGACGTACGCGTAGCACGGCAGCGGCAGCGTCGGATGTGCCGCGGTCAAGGAGTTGGCGTCGAAAACTTCGCCGTTGGCAGTCCGTCGGCCGTGAAAATCGGCGCCGTACCACGAGGCGATGCCGTATTCCTGATAGTTGGGATCTTCGCGGGGAACGTACCAGCGGCCGGCAACCTTGTATGGCGAACCAAGCTTGTAGCCGCCGCCGCCTTTGGGGGTGTTGTACGATGCCACGCGCGGGCTGGTGCTAACGCCGTATTCGTCTTCCGAGAAAACGGGCCGCGATACCCCACCAACGGTGCGCACGGGCGGATCGCTTGAACAGGCTGCCATCAGCGCTGCCGCGCTCGTCACCAGCATCAGGCGGCGGGCCTGCTGGAGGTAAGGGCCTCTGCTCATCACGCGAAACCTACTCGATACGCTACGCCCGCCCCAGCGCACCCTCCGCAAGCAATGAAACATGCCAGGTTGGCCGAAGCATGCCTGAATGATGACAAATGCGGCTTAGCGTCAGGTTAAGCACGCCCCCCGCTTGAGGCGGCCCGCCGAACCGGATAGGACGGACGCCCGGATGAAACATCCGATAGCCAGGCGGCGCGTCATGCGCGCCGGTCGATCGGAGGGGTGGCCGAGTGGTTTAAGGCACCGGTCTTGAAAACCGGCTCTGCTGCGTTTTGGCTGGTTGCTCTCGGTAACTCGTCATGTCGGCTTTCCCCGTTTTGTCTTGGCACTCCATGACTTTTCGGCAGCTGTCATTCCATTTCAACTCGTGCAGAGCCGTTCGGTGCCAATCCGGTGCCAATTCTCACGTGAATGTTCGACCCATGTTCACCTGTATTTTTTGCGCTCGCGCTCTCAACGGCGAGCCTTGCAGTTCCATTGGCAGATAAAAGCTATGACGAGCTCGCGAGGTAGGCCGATCGCGGCGTAAGTGGCGTAATGTTAGGGGATCGTAAGCCTGTGGCCGACAAAGCCGCCGGTCAGCCCCTTAGAGCCCGCTTCTGATGCCCAGCTTGTGTCAAAACCTGGGATTTTTTACCGACCAAAATTCCAAAATATTGAGGATTTACAGCCGGTCTAGTTCGGAAAGAAGATTCCGCGGAACGCCTAGGATTGGCTCCTGCGCTGGCTTGCGCTCTCGAACATCATGACGCTCTAAGTTGTAGATCCCGATAGCGGATAAGACCGCACGACTTCCACTTGCAGCACCCGAGGCGGAGCAATTCGGTGCTCAGTTTCTGCCGGGATATTGGGTGGTGGCCGTTGGCAGCGCACCAAGCCTCGTAAGCCGACCGGATGTCTGCTGTCGCCAGCGACGCACCGGCCACGGGCACAAGACGCTCGGCGGCAAAAGACGCTACGTGGGACACCACAAAGGGGACGATTGTCTCGAACGATGACCCGGCCTCAAAAACTCTTCCTTGTCCCCCCTTCCCTTCGTCGTCTTCCCGAGCAGCGTGAACACATTCGAGAGTGGCTTTCCCAGTCAATTCCTCTCTTCCCTGCATTTTGTCAGGGAGTTCAGATTGGCGGGCATTAGGGAAGAGTTTGAGGGAACGTTCTCGGCTCCCTCAGGGACGAGCTTGTTGGTAGCCAGGGAACCGTCTTTGTAGGTTTCGATGGCATCGCCGCCGACATTCGCGGGGAGCACCCAAAAACCTTCACGACCGCAGGTGCGCCTCTCCTCCCTGATAGCCCCCAGCGCAGCGAGCCCCAAACAGCTCATGATCTCTATGACGAGCGTGAGAAGGAGCGCCGCGCCGACGCGACCATCGAGCGGCAGAATACGGCCGAACGTGGCGGCGAACGCCTCCTGAAGCGGATCCGAGGTAGCAGTTATTGGTGTCGTTGCGAGTGCCTGCCTCAGCTCCGTGGTCCGAGCATCAAGCTGGTCATAGTCCTTGGCCGCCGCCAGCTCACGGCGCAGCTCAAGGAGCCTGGCGCACGCCTTTTGAAAATATTTGCTGTCGCGAATGCTTTGGCATTCCTGACTGTCACGCCAGACGCCGGGCGGCACCTTTTCAGCTGCGAGTGCTTCAGCTAGGGTTTTCAACGGCCGAGGTGGCACCGGTTGGGACAGCACTTCCAGACGCTTCTCAGCGGTCGCCAATTCGGCCTTCGTGTCGGAGCGGATTTCCGTCTCCACGAGCCGGTTCGCTCGATAGCGGCTATGGCCGTGCTTACGGTCGCGTGCGTCGCGAGCGCGCTATGGGTCACGAGGCCGAGCCAGGCGAGGCCGATGATGACGAAGAAGAGGAAGGAGCGCCATGTCAAGTGCGCCAGCAACGCGATAGGCAGCAGGCCCTTGGCCAAATCGAAGACGGCGCCGACAATGTAGCCAACCTCCGAGCTGTATCCCATCGCAACAGCAAACCGAGCGATGCCGGTCGCCGTGATGACCAGCGAAAGACCCATGAAGGCCAGCACAATGGTGCCCAGCGTAATGAACTGAAGATAACCAAGTCGCTCTGGCTGCCGCCTTATGCGCATGTGCTGATGTCCTCGCGCCGATCGCTCATTCAAACTCTGAGGTGACGCGCCGACCTCGAGCCAATTCGCTCTGGCAATGTCGTTCGTAGCAATTTTTGGTGAGGGCTCAAGGGCACGCCTTCCCGTTCATACGAGCCGACACGCGGTGGTTCCCCCCGGCACAAGGCGAAACGAAAGAAGATCGCTTCGGGCTCGGGTTTTCGTCCAGAATTCTTGAGCAATCAGGCCAATCACTCGCGCCTGATTCGCGGAATTTAGGCGAGCGCGGATGTGCTTCTCGGCCGTCACCGCCTTCAACCATTCGGACAGGACTTCGACCTGTCTGCACCATTGTCGATAGAATCTCGGGCAGTCAGCGTTCCACGCTTAGGTTTGAACGGATGAAGCGTCAGTGGCTTCGAACTTGGCTCGCAAGCGCGCCCCGCCCGACAGCCACATCAGATCAGAAGCCAGCGTCATCTAGCTGACCCATCAGACCATGAAAAAAGCGCCAGGGATCAACTCCTGGCGCTTCTGATTTCTCAGACGTTGACTCTTAGTACCACCGGCGACAGTGGCGATAGCCATTGCGCCACCAGCAACGGCGGTGATGATAGCCGTAGCCGTAATAACCACGGCGATAGTATCCGCCATAATAACGACGGCCATAAAAGCCACGGCGATAATAGCGACGATGATAGTAACGACGATAGTATGCCTTATCAACGAAGCTGGTCTGTTCGGCTTTGAGCGCATGAACGTCGCTCGTCAGCACGGTAGCCTTTGCGCTTGGACTAGAAAATGCACCTGTGATTGCGATCACGCCGAAGAGTGCGGTCAGCGACTGCAATTTTCGCATGATTTGTCTCCCGTTCTTTGAGGTCTTCCATCGCCACGTAAGAGATGAAACCCATGAATTGACGAACAAACAACATGCCCGCATGCCCACCGCGCCCTCGGCACAATTGCGAGCCAAGTGCGCAGGTTCGACGCGATTGATACGTCGATTGCCTCCGGCGGTATGCTGCCGCCTTTATTTAACGTAAATAATCACGCTCGTCGTCAGAGTGACGAGTGCTTCCGTCTAATCAGACGTGCACGGCACCCGTAACAGTTCGCCAGAAAACGCAAAGTCAGCGCGCTTAGGTAACTGTTCACGTCACTGCCGAGCTTTGAAACCTTCCTCACGATGTGATGCAGCTTCGCAACTCAGCCTCATTTTCCGCCCGACCGGACCGGGTGTTCACTGGGAAATTCATAAGAAGAGGCAGATAACAGCAGGGCGCTGCAAGTCAGCAGGTTCTTCCTGCGTCCTGCCCGATCATCTCAAGGAGTGAACGGAGAGGCGTTCTCGAAACAGGTCTAACGGGGGCTTGTGATGGAAAAATTCCGAGTAGTGGTCTGGTGCGACTCCTGCCGCAACGATGAAGACGGCTGCTTTAGCGGTTCCGCAGAGGTCATCGGCTCAGCATTTGAGACTTGGGAAGACGCTGCCAAAGCCGGTGCCGAATACTGCGTTGAACTGCCTTATCGCTATCGCATCGAGCAAGACGATCCTTATTGAGCCGCTGTTCTAGCCCAGACCCCAACGTCGGCAGGGATGCTGGCGAGGCGCGCGCTTTGCCCGCCTAGCTGCGTCGCTCGAAGGTTCCAAATATGCCGCGCCGTGTTCAAGCCAGTGTGGCTGAGCATGTCCTGGGATGGGCCACTTTCAAGCGTTGCCTTTTCGAGCGGCCCGCATCGCGAAACTCCTGTGTCCGGGTGCCCAATGCCTGTCGCATACGAAGCCCCTCCGACGACAATGGGCGCCCGCCGATAGCTGATTCGCCAAATTGCTCAACAGACGCAAGTGACATTTCCGCATATTATCGGACGCCTGAGATCTCTTACAGGCCGGTTATCCACAATAAGCGTCGAACAGGCTGAGACTCCGTTCCACTCGATCTGTAAGCAACTCCACGCGAGACCACGCGACGAAGCAGTTCCCAGCTGTTTCGGACTTCGGAACCCTCGGCGCCACCCGCCGGGGGTTTTCTGGTACCAAGCTTACTTTACTCGCATCCAACGTGCGTGGGCCCTCCTGCCGAAGTCCCGTTTAGGGATGTGAAATGGCCGCGCCTGCGCTCTGGGCGTGTTCGAGACAATGGCAAGCACACTCCCAAAGAACGAGGATAGCAGTCCCGCTAGAGTGCAAGTCTCAGAGGTGATCTGCCGCGTGCGGCACAGGCGTGCTGGCTCGGGAAGCCGCGCCCGTCACGGGCAATCCCTGCAATTTGACGGGTCTCGACCGGAACGACGGCATGCTCGCGGTGGCCGAGCGCCTGGCGCCCGACATAAACTGGCAGCGCGGCGTCGCTGAGATGCTGCCATTTGCTGATCGGAGCTTTGATCGCGTCTTCAGCCAGTTCGGCCTCATGTTCTTCGACGATCGTGGGGCCGCGTTACGGGAGATGCGGCGAGTCATGAAACCGAGCGGACGCATGCAAGTGGCGGTCTGGCACTCTTTGGACCGCACGCCCGGCTATGCGGCCATCGCGGCCGAATGAGTGTTGACGGAGGAAGTCCGCTCCTGGCCCATAGCTGACGTGTTCCGCGCATCTGCTCGACGTCTGCTTTCGAGGGACAAGCGGACCCAACCTCCGCCCCGCAGAGTGGTCCGCATCTGACCCAAAGCGCAGATAAGCAGATTGTGACGGTCGGTGCCCGTATCCATTTCAATTCGTGCGGCTAACGGCAACCAGCGGCCGTCTTAGCGTCCTCGCCGATAAGACGAGCAATAGCGTCGCCACTGTTGTCACTGACCCGTAAGGGCTCGGTACAACGCCACGCCCACACGGCCCTATGGGCGGCCGCTGCTGTCTCCTCGCTGACGTGTACGCTCCAGGCTTCTACGGTTGCGAGCGCCGGTTTTTGCTCTGATGCCGATGCCACGACGGGCGGTTTGGCAGGAGTGGATGGCGTCGGTGCCGGCTTAGCCGCAAGCGCCTTGGCCGCAGGCGGTTTGTTGGCGAGCGTCTTCTTAGGCAGTGAGGCCTTGCCTGGGGTCGGCACCACGGCCGCCGTGACCGGATTGCCAGCACGCTGCTCCGCCAGCGCTTCGACGTAACACTTATCGAGGTTTCGGCATCGGCGTTCGGCGGAGGGGTGGGTATCGGACTCGGGTTCTCCGTCAAGGGACGCGCACACTTGGTCGAGGCCATTGCGGTCGAGCCACTGCTCGCGCACGCCCTGGTGAACAGCGAAACAGTCGGCCGCCAACTCGCTGCCGCCGACGGTCAAATGCCCACACTCATGCTTGAACACGAAGATACGCACCGTGTCTGGCCGGTCATTCAGCATATCGGGGTTGAGGATCACGAACTCGTCGTCCGCTGCGCCCTCGCTCGGCAGGGTGTAGTCGACAATGATCTGCGCATTGTTGCATTGAACCTTGCGGCCGCCGAGGGTAGCGCTGCGGCCGATCAATTCTTGGGCCTTGGCCGGAGCGGCCGGGGAATAAAGGCCGACGCCGAGGAGGGCGCAGGTGGTCGCGGCCGCCAGAAAGCTACGCAGGAAACGCATGCACTCGCTCACAAGCCCCCCGGCCCCTCCTAGTACGGGCGATGAGGATGGGGGCGGATTGGGCCCGAATTGGGACGTTGAGCCGCAACCGCTAATTTCCCGTCGGCATCAGGAATTTACACTCAAGGTTCAAAGACGTCTGCTCTTGAAGCGTACGACATTGCGCTGCATCCGCCACCTTTGAGACCTGTCGAGCCTAGGGCTCTTTCCGCGCTACAACGCTCGTCGTGCGGGCGGTGTGCCCATCCCTCTGGTGTCGCCGAGCGCTTATCGCAACATAGGCGACGCCACCAATGAGAAGAACCAACGCCCAGATGAGCTTAGGTAGGTCTCTAAACCACACCCCAACGGATAGCGGCGCGTCGCTGTTAGCTTCGAGGCTCATCGCCCCCTCGCGGCCATGCGGCAGGCAAAGAGAGCGCCGGCCAACAATGATAATCCAGCAATGCGTTTCATCAGCGATTTCTCCGTTGGCTCAGGTCTTCTTTTACCGACGTGCCAGAAATATCACCAAGCATGGGGTGTATTCCAACCCACTCGGCGATGTTTCTAAATTGCCAGCCTATGCCGACCACGGTTAGTCCTATCGTCATCAGCGCGGGAAGGATGCCGCCGGCGGGCCGATCGAAAAGTCCCACCCCTGGCAGAAGCAGATGTGCGCCAGCCATCACCAAGGCGGCACCGCTGAATGCGGTTGCGGCAATAATAAACATGTCAAAGTATTTCGGCACTATCTTCGCGCCGATCACTCCGCCGATGACGGCCGAAGCTATGCCGAAGAGGACGCCGCCAGTGCTATCCAAGTTAAACACCGACGACAGCGCGAGGCCGAACAGCGCACCACCCGAGATGCCGAGCAGAATGCGCCGATACGGCTCGATGGAATACGCCGCGCCGGCAAGAAAAAGCGCGCAGAGGATGCCGAGAATGATCGCAAATGACCCGTCTTCGCCAGTCAACGACCTGCCAAGAAGGAGACCGATATCCAAACCAACCAGCCCGTAGAACAGTGGCAGCCACGCGTAGAACAATAATAGGCCGAATGCCATGATCGCGAGGCCACCAAGTATTAAGAGTATCGCAAATATCTCCCTAATCCCCTCGTTGTTCGGTATCGCGGTACGACTAGCGCCGCCAAAACGCCACTCCAATCCCAACGATCGCTGCGATAATCAAGAAGGCCAAGAGGGCAGTTTGTTTGAGCCAGAGCATCGCCGGCACGGCAATCCACCATGGCGAAGCCCAGGACACAGAGTTGAAATGAAATGAGAAACGTACCAAGCGCCAGCAGCAGCAATAGTGTGTAACCCGTGGCGGGCCCGGTATACATCGTCTGAAATGTCAGGCAGCAGCACGATTCTCATCGCTACGATAATTGCCGTCCAATGGGCTGCCTGCTTCGAGATCAGTTCAATACGGCCCACCTTATCGTAATCAGGCCATCCTGTAATGACGCAGATTACCGCCGTCGCTACCGCCAATAATTCCCAATAGCGAATGAGAGGTGTGTGCGTAATGCTGGTAAAGGCCACGCCGGCAATTGTCAGGACCAGCACAACCAGGTAGGGCAACGTTCGCAGAAGCAAATCTTCTTTGCGCGTATGCTCTGGGACTCGACGGAAACCTCCGTCGAGATTGGTGCATTCATTGGTGATCTGGTGTCAGCCACGGAGTTTCCTCCCTTTTTGTCGGGCAGACTTCTCACGCAGTCCCAAAAGGGGCTGCGCTCAGGCAGCATGCGGTGTAGCTGTAGCTGACGCCGATGCTGGAGGCGCGGCGATGGCTTCGCGCAATGCCTTCTCTTTGCTGTCATCGAGAGATGTCTTGAGGACAACTCCGCCGGTTCCTCTGATGGCATCGAGAACCTTGTCGCCGGTCATCTTTTTGACCTCCGCAAACAGCGCGGCGTCGCCAGGGTGCAGATTGGCTGCCAGCTCCTTCATGAAGGCGTCGTTGATGCCGTAGTCGCTCAGTGCCCCGCCGAGCGCGCCAGAAGCTGCGCCAATTGCGGCTCCCAACACGGGCATCAAAAAGATCATACCGACCAAAGTGCCCCAGAGGCCACCAAACAGAGCCCCATCCGCCGTGGTGTTGAGCAGCTGGTTGAGTTTGACCTTACCGTCCTCATGCTTGACGGCAATGACCGCATCGCCAAGCTCGATCAGGTACTCCTTCTGAAGCGAAAAGAGTTTCGTCTGCATTTCCTCGGCCTTCGCCTCGGTCGGATAAACAATGACTACGAGATCAGACATTTGAGTGCCTCCGGGATTACTCGGTTGTTGAACGATCACCGACCGATCTAGCCGCGTCGCTGGAGACAAGCGGTTAGATGCAATGGCGTGTGGTCTTCGACGTGGATCGTGGATAGCGGCACTTACTTGGATGGGTCTGGAGCCGTCTGCGTCTTAACCTCGCCGCCTACAGCGTTCGTTGCGGGAAGTTTGCCCGTATCGCCCATCGTGTGCGAACCGGTATTCGTCATCGGCTCGGTTGCGCCCATCGCGGGGACCTGCTTGCCGACAGTACTCGTTGCCGGAAGCTTGCCTTCATCGCCCATTGTCTTCGGCGGAGTCGCTTGTGAGGGCTGATCGTCGGCGGTCACGGGAGCTGCCGCGAACATCGCAGTAGCGATCGCAATTGCGAAAATAGCTGCAAACATTTCAGTGGCGACCGTAGTCGCAAATCTAAGTTTCATGGGTCGTACTCGCTTACTTGTTACTCTTACTTGTTACTTATTGCTGCTTAGATGACTGCGCGATGGCGTGTGACGTTTTGAGGAGGCGGGAAGACTTCCAATTTTGGATTGGCTTCTCATTTTAAGAGCGCGCCTGGTATCTGACCGCTAGCCGAAGGGCAGATCAACACCATTTAAATGGATCACCACACTCACCCCTAATGCGTTTTTGATGTGAGAAATTCGATTAGCCATACACATAGCAATGTCATTCATGCGTCATGTGCGACGCAGCAGGTGCTTCGGCTGTTTATGGACCGGACCAGGCAAGCCCGCGCTGACGGCGAGTATTAGGCGGTGAGGGGACGAGGCGCGGACACGTGGAAACGACGCTGATTAAACCGGGGCTGCCGTTGCATGCGCCTTCTCAGCAATCGGCCGAGCTTGCAAATCGCACTCTGCACCTAGGTATCTTAATGCACCGGATCGGGAAAACGGTCCAGAATGCTGGCCTCTGGCCCGTACATGCGGGAGATGATGCTCATCGGTCCGGCCGGCCGCTTTTGAGGGACGAGCAGACGCATGTAAGATCGCGCGCCGAAGTCCGCTTTTGACCCTTAGCGGACGTGGATCGGTAGCCAGTTATCTCTCCGCGATCGACGGACAGACGGCCGCATCCTACCAAAATAGCCCTGGCGGGCGGCATCAGCCCCACGTTGCTCAGATGGGCTGGTTCGCCAATTCAATCGGAATCCCGCTGTTTTGTGCCGCGGCCAATCGCAAATTGACCGACCGGGCCCTCGGCATGGAATTCGATCCCCGTCATCTTCGCGAACAGGTCGATATTGGTACTACCAATCGCACATCCACCGAGCCCCATATCTGTCGCCATCAAGTAAAGCGTTTGAAGCAATACGCCGACGTCCTTCAGAATGAGCGCATATGCGAGTGAGCTGTACTTCCATGAAATCCGGCCAAAGCGCGCAGCGATCGTGATCAGGATCTGCGGCGCGGCGGGCGCGCCCATAGCAAAAGTGGCGCCCGCCAACAGCGCTTCAAATTCGTGCGGGCGCACGCCGATCGGTACTAGCGCGTGACCGCCGGCGTCGTAGTGATAAAATCCTCGCCGAAGCCCTTCGCATTTGTTGACGGCCAGATAGAGCTCAAGCTCGTAGCCGCCGCCTCCCGACGGATACGGCCTAGCGGCGTACGTGACCATCGGACCGCCATCGCCGAGGTCGAGCCCGCTTTTCCATCTCGACTGGACTCGCGCCGTGGTATCGAGAAACCGTGCGAGCTCTGCGAGCGTGATGGGTTGCTTTTCATCGAAGATGCGCGTCGAGTGACGTTCACGCAGGAGCTTTGCGGCTGGTGAGATTGCCTTCGAATGCGCGGCCGAAAATTTGCGCAGATCGATTTTCTTTCCGGGCCAGGGGGGGCGCACCGCCGGTAACGGAGATATGACGCCCGCGTACGTATAAAGTCCGCCCAACGGGTTGGCGTGCCGACCTTCCGTGCTGCGCGCGTGGAATAGAAAATCGTGAAAGTCCCAAAGAACAAGGTGGTCATTGCCCTCGTCCGGTCGGAGACTGCTGTCGCGCGTAGGGTCGACCTTGAAAAGGATTTGGCAATCCAACAGTAGAGCAAGTAGATCGACACCAGGGAAAGCGTCGTGGCGACGGAGCCGTTTCAGTTGTTGCGGTGTAGATAGTGTGGCTATGGCGCTCGCAATCTTCGGATTGCAAATTTTGAACAACGCGCCGGCGCGCGGCGATTCCAGGACCATCTCATTGCCGCGCCGTCGCATGTATGCGAACCGCGATAGGACGAGGGTGTCGGCATTGCTGAGCTGTGGCGTTTGCGGCCAATAATCTGCAACCTGCGGCTCGATAACGACCTCGTCCCCGCCGTTTTGCGAGCGCCCGAGCCGGTACTCCAATAGGCCGTGACTGACCAATCGCCGGACTAACAAATGAATCTCTTCGTCCCGGCCGCCGAACTCAAACGACCCGAGTGGCATACCCATGCGCAGGTCCTGCGCGCGATCCGCCGCGCCCGCGCTGAACTGTCCCAAATCAACTGAGTGGTGATCGAAGCAGGCGACGATTTTTCCGTTAGAGTGAGCTTCGAGCATGACGTGACTGCCGATCCGGGCGGATAAAGTTGCCGGCGCCGCCCGTCGTCCTCTCCTTCTTTTTATTCCGGGAGCGCGCAAGCCGGGATGACCCTCAGGTCCGGGGGTGAAAAGGATTGAGCTCGTTTTCAGACAGCGGCCGGTCTCGCAACCCGAGTTTTACCGGGACATCGTAGAGCCGACCGGGCGCGAAGCGGCGATAGAAATGGCGCAGTCCCGGAACGATCACCCTGGCAACCGGGACCTCGATGTCGGGGCGCGTCTGATCGAGGACAAGGAAATTGAGGCCCTCTCGCTTGGCGACGCGCACGCAGGCGACCACCTGGTCGCGTTTGTCGAGATGGCCAAACTTCGAACGGAAGTCCGGTCGGACGACCGGCTTGCCGCTCGGCATCAAATAGGGATGGTCTTGCAGCCGAAATGGACTTGATCCCTCATGGCTCGATGTCTCGGCGTGCCGGCCTCCCATCAGACCAATTGACAGAAATTGATTCAGCTCGGTCATCGCGCGCAGCGCGGCGATCCGCGCATCGAAGTGCGCACCGGAACCGAATTCGACTTGTTCTTGCGAGTCTTCTGTCCAGTGCGCTAGTGCCACAAAGCTAGGGATTCCGAGATCGGTGGTGATGTCGAGCACCCAAAGCCGGCGTCCGGTTTCGGCAAGCTGGACTTGCAGTTCGCGGACGTAGGAATCGTCGAACTGGGAAAGGTCCACTTGCTGCCGCTGCAATCGATTGTACCACCAGATTGAGTAGGAATCCCGCTCCACAAGCTCGAGAAATCCCTGAACGATTGCTTCTTCGATCGTGTTGCCGGCCGCGCAGCCGTTGGAATCCGCGGACGCTTGGTCGCCGGCATGGTCCCTGTAGGAAAAATACAAGATGCTGGTGGGAAGATATTTGAAGCGTTTGTCGCGCAGAGACCAGACAGGCGACCATTCGATCTCAGCCGATTGATCGAATGGGGGGTGCGTTGCTGGCGCCTCGTGCTGGTCGGCTGTCTGCAACTGATCTCGCCGGTGCTGCGCATCACTGAACAGCAGAACGTCGTTCGGAAGAATGGCCTCGCCTGGCGGGAAATCCGTAAACCGCCGCGTCACTCTGATTTCGTCGCCCTGAAAAATTCCGGAGTAACGCTCAATCGCTTCCATGAGCGCGCTGGCTTCTCCCTGTTCGGCAGTGCTGCCCTTTCCGAAGCTGCCGCTGTTCAGTCCTCTCCTGAGCTCGTCGACCGTCTGGGGGAGCCACGAAAAATTATGCGTGGCAAGGTAGTTGGTGTTCATCGGTAAGTCAGCGTCGATCCGTTCGAGACGCGAAACCACTCCGGTGAGGGGGCTCACGTTCTTTCGGAAATTTGCAACCGTGGTCGCCGGCGAAACAGACCGGTACCCTCCGCTAGTCATGACCAGCTTGCCGCCGGCGCCCAGCTCGACCGGCACCGGCGCACGGCCCGGGTCGCGCAGCTCCTTGCGACCACAGGTCGGACATTGCGGGCGGGCCGTCACGTAATGCCTCACGATAGTCGAGCCCAAGAGGTCGAGGCTGATCACGTGATCGCGCAAGTCCGTGCGAAACTCGGTGGCTATCGCTTTCGCGATCTCGACCGCCGCAAGTTGAATGGCGCTTTGACCGAACACGTCGTTGATGAGAGGTGAAACCGCGACGCAGCGGGCCTGTTTGCGATCGAGGAACGCCTTGATCTCTCGGTTTCGTTTCATCCGCTCGGCGAGACAGGTCCAGCAGGCACTCTTCCCTGGGCTAAACACTGGCCCGACTAGCGGAAAAATGCCGGAGGGTTGGACGAGCATCCATGGCGAATGGGCCGACAAATGCTGCCTATTCAATTCCTCAAGTCGTTCTTCAAGATAATCACTTACCAGCGTGACCGTGAGGTCCCCGGGGCGCTTCACGACGCGAACGCCGAGCTTACTCAGGGCGACGCCGAGTTCTGTTGCGCCCTCTACTTCGATCGATTGGATGCGCACACGAAATTTCTGGAGATTTTTGTCCGCCACCTCCGGCAACAGGCCGAGGCTCGCCCAATAGGCGCCTGCAGTGCCGGCAGGGGAACGCGGCGTCGGGACGACAAATTGGCGGTCGGCCAGTCGTTTCAGAGCCTCATGGATTTTGTCGGACGGAAAATCCTGCTCCAGCTTGCGAACAAGTTTCCGAAAACTCGTTCCAGCTCCTATCGCGGACGCGAGCGCACAATAGAGTTCGCCGTGAAGAAAGAACTTCCGGTGCTCGGAATAGAGACACACGACATCAGGTGGCAGCACATAGACTGTGAAATTCGGCGCGAACTGCGGAACATCTTCGTTTTTGTGCTGCGTAAGGCCGTTCCCGATGCCTCCTGTCATTAGGTCCGCCCGCGCGCCGCTACGCTCATCACGACCAGTCCGGATTGCCATTCCAAGGCACACAAACTCAGACCGCGAAAGCGCCGTCGCCCGTACTCGCGCCAGGGTTTGTCGACGAGGTTGACCGCCAACTCGGTCACCATACGCAGTTCCAGAACCAAACGTGGTTGACCTGGTCAGAGAGAGCCTAGTCAAAGCCAGTCTAGCATGCGCAACCGCAGATCCACCACGGGCAGCAGCCTCCGCAGCCTCCGCAACCTCCGCACCCTCTACAGCCTCCGCAACCTCTACAGCCTCTGCAACCTCTGCAGCCTCTGCAGCCTCTGCATCCTCCGCAGCGTCGGGCGATGACGTCTTGACCAAACTGCGGTGTTTCGGCGTTTTCCTTGTCGAAGACATAGAATGTCGCCAAGCTGACGTCGGCGACTTCCTCCTCATCGAGAGTAACTTCGTGACTCGGGGCGATGGGCTGCGGAGGTATTACCATCGCCGGCCCAGCGGCTGCTGCGGATGCGCCGCCCGCCAGCGACAAAGACATCCCGACGGCTCCCAATGCCGGTATAGCTTCCTTCCGATCCCTTCGCTTCGGAGCATGCTTCGCACGTGGCATATTCAAGTCCTCCATGCCTTCCAGCAAATGATTCCCACCACGCTTTGGTACGACTTGTATGAGCACCTTTCAAGGTCGATTACTGAGAGTATGACAGGCGGCACAGGCAAGGTGACGAGCACTACCCGATAACTAAGCTATGCCAGCTCAGTTGCAGGCTCTCTGCAGGCTCGAACGGGAGATACAGGAATGGCCAACTCTCATGGTCGTTTCGTCTGGTACGAATTGATGACGTCAGATGTGGACGCCGCCAAGGTATTCTACGCCGATGTCGTCGGCTGGAGCACAAAGGACGTTTCGATGCCGGGCATGGGTTACACCATCTTCACCGCTGGAAGCGCCTCGGCAAGCGGGCTGCTGGACCTGCCGGCGGACGCCAGGAAAATGGGCGCGAGGCCGAATTGGATCGGATATGTTGGCGTCAACGACGTGGACGCCACTGCCGACCGGATTGAGCAGCTTGGCGGCACCGTATATGTCCCGCCGAGGGACGTCCCCAACATCAGCCGCTTTTCGGTCGTCGCTGATCCGCAAATGGCAACGCTTGCGTTGTTCAAATGGTTGAAACCCGGCCAGGAGCAGCCCGCCGAGCTGCGCGCGCCGGGCCGCGTTGGATGGCACGAGCTGCTCGCCGCCGACGGGGAGAAGGCGTGGGCCTTCTACGGCGAGCTTTTTGGGTGGCAAAAGGTGCTCGCTGACACCGGCGCGATTGGCCCATATCAGCTGTTCTCCGTCGGAGGGCAGACGATCGGCGGCATGCTCACTAAGCCTCCGACGGTGCCCGTACCCTTCTGGCTTTACTACTTCAACATTGGCGACATCGATGCGGCAGCGAAGCGCGTGAAGGCTGGTAGCGGCAAGATCCTAACCGGCCCCGTTGAAGTGCCGGGCGGCGATTGGGTCATCCAATGCATGGACCCTCAGGGTGCCATCTTTGGCCTGGTGGGAAGGCGGAGGCGCAGCATCACTATCTATAATCGCTATGTTTTAAAGGAGGCGCTTCGCGGCGCGTAGAACTTTGGCCACCAGGCGTCGCATGAGAACGCTGCGACGAGGCCTCCAAATCCTGCCAAAATCAGAGCGGGTAGCGCGCGCTTGATTGCAGCAATCGTCGCGTTGCCTGTGTGGTCCGAGACAATCATTTAAATTCTCCATGACCGACATGATAACCGAGAGACCGAGCAGAACGACCGCGACGATTACCCAAGGGCCAGGTTTCATGGTTCCTCCCATGCTGAGCGCCCCCACGACATCAGAAGCTCATTACCAAGACATCAACTGCGCGCCACTGCCACGAGAGCCGCGTCTGTTCAAAGCGCAGCGGCGAGACGACGAAAGAGCCCGTCGTATTTGCCGCTCTCCTGGCATGACGTGTAGGTGAGACCATGAGCCTGACGGCTTCCGAAATATTTCCCGCCGGGCGGTAGGTAAAGCTTTCGCTGCGCGACGAGGGGGTCCACCTTCTTCGCGCGGCAGGGCGCAAAGAAACCAGCAGCGGCGACCGCCATAGGTTGGCTGCGTGGTCACGAGCCGGATCTGGTAGTCCATCGGAGTTCCGTTTCGTCGCTGATCTTTGCGTGCGGCTCGCAATCTTCATAGGACCACCGCAAAGAGCCTCGGGTCCATGAGCCAACAGTGCCCTTGCCTTCACAAGCGTAGCAACGGACAAGCACAGGCTGTCCTCGACCGTACTCTTTTCGACCCCTGAAAGCCGATCGAGGTGGAAACGGTTGAGCCAGAATTGCGAGACGCTTCTCAACAGCGCCCAACTCAGCCTTTGTCTCGGACCGCACTACCATTTTCCAGGAACCCGAACGCTCGATAGCCGCGATGGCGGTACTCACCGTCGCGTGCGTCGCGAGCGCGCTATAGGTGACGAGGCCGAGCCAAGCACACGCGATAATCGAGAAAAGTAGGAATGCGCGTCGCGTCACGAGTAGCAGTAGGGCGACAGGTAGCAGCGCCTTGGCGAAGTCGAAGATAGCGCCGACCGCATAGCCCACCTGCGCGCTATAGCCCATCGCAACGGCAAGCCGAGCCGTGCCAATTGCTGTGATGGCCAGCGACAGGCCCATGAAGGCCAGCACGATGAGCGCCCAGCGCGACAAATAGAAAATAGCCGTGTCGCTCTGTTTGCCGCCGTATGCGCATCTGCCGATGTCCTGCGTCAATGAGCCATTCACACGAATGCGACGCGCCGACTTCAAGTTAATTGCTCTGGCATCTTACTTGTTCGTACCGATTTCCAAACTGAGATCAAGGGTTCCAACTCACACAGCAAACCCGCGCAAACGCCTGAAACATCCTGGAGCAAAGAGGAACCCGACTGGGTGGCTGGCCCCATGAGTTCAACGCGAGCTTCTCGCGTCGGCGCGAATCGGACGCACCTTCTCAATCTTCTCTGATCCCCAACGTGCGCTCAGCGATGGGCGAAGTCTGCTTGATAAAGTACGGCTGTTATCTCGGGGACGAATTAAATCGTCCGCACATTGGGAATGATACGACCGAGCGCGCGGAGTCGCCAAGATCGCGTCCGCGCACTCAATGCAATCGCTTACGACCAGTTTCCGTCGCTCGTCGAGGTTTGAGCATTTTGATCCCGCTCAAGGAGAGGCGAGCGGTGAAGTGTAGACTAACGAAGTTTTAGGCTGTGTTTCACTTCATCGTGGAACATGCGAACGACCAACCGATGGCGAGTAAGAATTCCTGCGCAGCGGGTCTGCGCTTCTTATCATGGAGGCCCTCATGGCAACCTACATCGTGCTTGCAAACTTCACGGACAAAGGCATTCACGCCGCCAAGGACACCATCAAGCGCGCTGAGAAGTTCAAGGAAATGGCCAAGCAGGCCGGTGTTACGGTCAAAGATATGTATTGGACGATCGGTATCTTCGATATCGTAACAATCTGCAAGTCTCCCGATGACGAGACTGCAACGGCTCTATCGTTGAGCATCGCTGCCCGAGGCTATGTCAGAACGCAAACACTGCGCGCCTTCTCGGCTGCGGAAATTTCGAAAATCCTCGACAAGATGGTTTAAATCGAGAGCCGGATTTGGCAGCAGCAGCTTTAGGTCTATTGCGTCGCTCTCTTCGCTTTAATGCCGCACGAATCGTCGACGTCGACGGAAAAGATTGGGGGCCTACGGCTGCAACCACACTCGTCGGTTCTGCTTTAGCATTTGAAACAGCCATCTGAGGTATGAAACCTGCTCAGCACGTGCGAAGCGTGAGATTCGTCAAACGCTTGAGCACTTCCGGAGACAGCTTGCCAGTAAAATAATAACTGCCAGAGATATTCCCCGCCCCGCGGATCAAAACCCAGCGATCCGCACCGGGCGACGCCTCGGCCAAATGGCTGCAACGTGGCCAAGGCGATCTTTAGGTCCGCTTTTAGCGAAGAACTCGTATCTATCTGTGTTAAAGCTAGCACTTGCGTTAATGAGGTTAAGCAATATGTGGACCTATCCGAAAAGCGCGCTGCACCAAGCAGCAATTGATGCGAAGAAGCCGGAGCGCGATCGTGAAGAGGCATTCTCTAAGGCCGCTCAGTCCAAGCTGTATCGTGAACGCCACGCCGCGCAGGCTCTCAAGGACCATGAGGAGAATAGGCTTGCTACGCTCGCCAAGACCGCACGTTTGCGAGCCGAACGTTTGGCGCGAGAGGCCGAAGACCCACAGCTCAAAAAGCAGCGCACTCTTTTGAACGTCAAAGCTTAGACTTTCTTGAATGAACTCGTGGCGATTGCGATTGGCTTCGCGCCGTGCGGCTGTCTTGACCTTCACCAAATCGCGCGTCGAGCCAAACAGCGGTGGATGGTCAGGCTGACTTGTCAGTGCGAATGAGCTGTCGAATGTGAGCCAGTTCTCGTCCAGGGCCTTCCAAAACCAAACTGGCCGCGTGTGCGTCGTTCCTGATGGAAGCTAGCTGCACGACTACGCGGCGCAACTGGTCAAAACGCCTTGATATCGGCGATTGCCAAAAAGAAAAAGCCCACAATGGGCAATGAATATCGTCATGCTCTGGGTGCCGTGGGCCAGTGGACCCGAGGAAACTTCGATCTCCGCGTCCTTATCCTGCGCTGCTTCGAGATCGCGGGGATCAATCGTTACGACTTGTCTGGCACCCTGGCCGTATCCTTTGCCAGCCGTGACGATCGTTGTTGAAACGCGCCGATAGGTGACGAACGACAAGCCGTTGATAAGCTCCGCGTGCGCTGGTACTTCCGGGAAGCTTGCGTGGTTTTCGAGAACCGAAAAAGGAAGACTATAACGCCCGTCAGCCGCCTAGGCCTTCAGGCGCATCGCTTCGATTGGACACGCATGGTAGGTTTTGGGGCCGTCGTGAGGTCTAAGCGACAGCTGGAGCCCCTCGACTTACGCAACAACTCCCCACATGCGGGGCGCTCTTTCAGCGTCGTCGCTTTTTTTCAAACAGCTCGTGCCGATCCTGGTTCGCCGCGCGCCAAGCCGCGGTCTCGACCTTCACCCAGTCGCGAGTGGGTCCTGATCGGTAAGCTGAATCCCGGCGCTTCGATACAATTCCGGTGCTTGGGCGCGGCACGCGGCGCGGCGCGGCGAGCGAGGACACCGCTGGTAGAACGGTCAGCGCATGGTCACGGGCGAGCGAGGTGACGAATTTGTAGTCAGTCCCGTGGGCGGCTTCGTCACCGGCACCTGGAACGACAACTGCGGCTACGCGTGAAGTTGGCGCAGGAGAACAAAGCCAGACGGCGGTGCCCCCTTTGGTCGCTCCAATTGGTTGAGCGATTGGAAACGCTGAGCTGCGAAGGGCACGGCTCTGATACCTCGGCCCAGCACACGCCGACACATCGCCACAGTTCTCCTAATCGCGCGCACGTGGTGCTGCAAGGTGGCTTCGCGGCTTCCCCTTGCGGCGCGATCGGATTGGAGACGGCGAGCCGGAGGAGGGTCCATCGTTTATGCCGGGTGCTGAACGCTGTCGCCCTGCTATGCAAACTTGTCTATCATAACGTAGATGGTCCTTCTCAGACCAACGAGTTTAGATGGAAGCTAAACCCCGTCTTTTCACAAGACACGTTTGTATTTTCCCCGCCAGAGGGAAGCACGAAGGTTGACATTGGCAGCTTGTTGGCGCCACGCCAGTGAACTAGCGTGCTCCTTGCGGCGTCCCTGCTTTTCGATATGCCGAGCCGCCCGCTCCAACGACGAGAAGGTACAGCGCCGCGAGCCGGCGCACTTCGCCCGTGACAGGCGCTACAAGGAAACGCTGAGCCATTCAACCCAAAAAGCGTGCGCTGCATGCTTGACCAGAAGTGAAGCCGCGGCGCTGCAATCACGTCGGCTCATTGGGGTGGACCTCCACGTCATGGACATCACCGGATCGGTGAAAAATGACCCAATTCGGAAATCGCGCCCAGTCAGAACCGAAACCAAGGAAGTGTGAGATAGACGCACGCGATCATCGAGAGCGCGGGAACCAACCATACCCCTTCCCGCCAGATGGCTCGCGTCCACCGCCCGGGTAACAGCGCGGCAACAAAGCCGAACGTCAATGCCCCGAGTGCGGCCGTTGCTGCCCAGCCATACCAGTAGATCGCCGGTGCGAGGAAGCCCATCGCGGGGTCGGCGACGTCTCGTGTATGATGCGTACCCGCGAGGACAATGCCTAACGAGGGAAAAACGGTGAATAGCGCAACGTCCCTTGCGAGCGCGACCACGTAAAGGATCGCGAATGTCGTCCCGAACGCAAATGCAAAGCGGCGGAACGAGGCCGATGACGTCATGAACCAAAACCCATGATGTTGTTCGCGAAGTGACCGGTCAGGAAGCTCCACCAGACAATAAAGGCAAGGATCGAGGTGAGCGCGGTGCGCGTTTGGGCAGGCTCATCGGCATGCGGTCGTCGCCAGCAAACCCAGTATGCGGGCAACAACGCCAATCCGATAGCTGCGAAGTGTTCCTTGAGGTCGAAGAAGCCGAGGACATGCCAGTGACCCGCACGCTCTAACTCGGGCCTGACATCGACACGGAAATAAAGGTAGATGATCCCACCCAGCAGCGTTGAGACCACATACAGAACGACCACAGGCGTTGGCGAACGAGGCCGACGGCACGGAACGAAAGCGGCCAAAGAATGAACCGCGGTCGGACCTCCACCGATGCCCATGCCGCCAAAGTCTGGTGAGTTATCGCGCCAAGTAGTGCGACCGCGACCAAGCCGTGGATGATCAGAAGAGCTGTCGCCAGAACCGCACTCCCGTAAACGACCGCTTCCTGCTTCACTTGAAGAGTTCCTCGGTCCCGAATGGCTCCGCCGACCACGGTCGGAACCGGTTCAGGGTGAATTTCGTCTTCTGGCCAGGTTCGACGTCCACGAGCACGTAGTTGTACTCCTCCTTCGGAGGCTGACCCTTCCAGTACAGGTCCGGCGGATAGTCAGCGGGCACCTTGATGCTCGTGCGACCGGGCAGGATCGGGTCTTGTTCCGCGCCACCACCGCCCAGCATCAGATACTTTACACCATCTACTTCGTAGATTTCGGTGGTGTGGACGTGCCCGTTTAACACGACCACCTCCATGTCCTTGGCGTACGACGCAATCACCTTGTGCGGATTGTCAGGGGCCGGGATTGGGCCTAAGCCGGACCGGGCGAACACGGGATAGTGGAATACGATAAAAGCCTTACGAATGCCGTTGGCCTTGGCTTCGTCCATCCACTTCTGAAGCTGTGTCATCTGCTCGGCATATTTTGGCCGATCAGCGTCCCACAGCGACGGCGAACGGTAATCGTACTTGCCGCTCCACAGATAGACGAAGCGCGTGCCTTTGAAGTCGAACTTGTAAATGAGGTTCTCCGGCGTGACGCCGAACTTCTTCAGATACGGCACGGCCGACAAGAACACCCTCGATCTTCGGGTCGGCCCACACCTCATGATTGCCCACACTCATGAAAAATCGGCCATCCAGACCGGCTGCGCGCATCTCGTCATCTGGCGCGGGCAGTTTCTTCAGCATCGTGTCGTTCACCCGCTTCCAGTATGGGCTGTCGCTGACTGTTAAGCCTTGATTGCCCCACCAGACGACGTCGCCGCTATTGACGACGAACTTGGCGCGCCCCGATTGGACATCCTTCACGATTTCGCGGGTCACCCATTCGCCGCCCTGCAGCCGAAACATCGTCCGCTGCACCCCGGGAAGCAGTTTCACGTCTTCAACAGATGCTTCTGTGACCCAGCCTTTGTCTACCGTCAGGGTCATAACTTCCGTCTTGGACTCGAACGGCATGATCACCTTGATCAGTTCTTTAGTGGCCGGATCGAAGATCATCTTCACATCCCTCGCCACGACCGCTTCAGCGACCTTCTCCGGCATGACCAGCCCGAACATTTCCACGAAGAATTTGCTGAGGTCCGGCTGCCCCTCTTTCAATGGAAGGTACATCATCGGTCGGGTATCGCCGACCGCAGCGAACGAAAACCCGGCCCCAGTGGCGTTTGGTGTCTGCGCGACGGCCGTCCGCACACTGGCGACTAGCGGCATAGAGATCACGGGCAGCGCAGCGAGCGATTGGAGTACGAGGCGGCGACTTGGGCTGTTGGATGGTTTGGTTGATGGCATGATCGTTAATCCCTTAGAGGGAATGACCTTCGCATGCATTCTCGGCGCGTATAACCTATCTCGACGCGCCGCTCTCACTCCCTTGAGACAAGTCAAAAGCCTTGGAATTGGCCTTGGGTGTCGAACGGGCTCGTCACCGCGCCAGCACGAAACGTCAGATTTGACAATTTATCGCGGACCTTCAAGCGGCGCTATGCAACTTCGGCATCAAAAGATCGGCGCTTGCATGCACCGCAAATACGTTTTCATCGGAATTCAGCGGTGGGCCATTGGCATGAGCCTACGGAAGATCGCAGCCGGCCTCGCCGAGGCGGGTCATCTCAACGAGCGTGGGCAGCCATTCAATCCTAAGAGCATCGTCGCGATGGCGGCGCAAAAGACATAAACGTGACGATCCCAGTCGCAGTCGCTCCCCGGAACCGACGCGATGGGCCAATAGCCGACACCCCAAGCTGCCTAAGCTCGGTCATTGGGCCACGATGGGCAGCCGGCGAGACTTCACAGAACGATGAGATTTTTGGACGCCAATAGTAAATCTATGCCCGCCCCAAGTATCAGCCGTCGCGGCGTGATCGCATTGCTAGCCGCCATGGCGGTGACCCCTCCGTCCGCATTGGGTCAATCGCGTCGAACAAGAGACAAGTGTTGATCTTTGGCATAGCCTTATGGAACCCAAGAGCCGTTCGCCGCTTAGCTAGATCATGGGAATTTCAATTCAAAAAAAGAGCTGATGGGTCCCAAACCAGGGAGACGTCCAATGTTGCGTTCATGTCGAGTATCCAAGCTTCTCACGTCAATGGTAGCAGGCGCTATCAGTTTGGGCTTCGTGCTGGGCGCGTCGTCCGGAGCGGCGCTCGCGCAGGCTCAGAAGCCGAACATCGTGCTGATCGCCTCCGACGACTTTGGCTACGGCGACGCCGGTGTCTACGGCGGCGGACCGGGCCGTGGCATGCCCACACCGAACCTCGATCGCTTATCGGCTGAGGGGATGACGTTCTTCAGCTTCTACGGCCAGCCGAGCTGCACGCCGGGCCGGGCGGCCATGCAGACCGGACGCTTCCCGAATCGCAGCGGCATGACCACGGTGGCGTTCCAGGGGCAGGGCGGCGGACTGCCGGCGGCGGAGTGGACCCTCGCGTCGGTGTTGAAGACCGCCGGCTACAAGACCTACTTCACCGGCAAATGGCATCTCGGGGAGTCGGATTACGCGCTCCCCAACGCCCACGGCTACGACGTGATGAAGTATTGCTTCCTCTATCACCTCAACGCCTACACCTATGCCGATCCGAAATGGTTTCCGGCCATGCCGGACTCACTGCGCGAGATGTTTGCCAAGGTGACCAAGGGCGCGCTGTCCGGTAACGCGGGCGAGACAGCGCACCAGGATTGGGCGGTCAACGGTGAGTATGTGGACACGCCGGACAAAGGCGTCGTCGGCATTCCTTACCTCGACGCGTACGTCGAGAAGGCGGCAATGGAGTTTCTCGATGACGCGGCGAAGACCCCGGACAAGCCCTTCTTCATCAACATCAACTTCATGAAGGTGCACCAGCCAAACCTGCCGCATCCCGACTTCATCGGCAAATCGCTCTTGAAGAGCAAGTATGCCGATTCGCTCGTCGAGGCGGACACGCGCATCGGGCACGTCGTGGACAAGCTCCGCGCACTCGGCCTGGACAAGGGCAACACCCTGGTCTTCTGGACCACGGACAATGGGGCCTGGCAAGATGTCTATCCCGATGCTGGCTATACGCCGTTCCGGGGCACCAAGGGCACCGACCGCGAAGGCGGCAATCGCGTCCCGGCCATCGCCTGGATGCCCGGCAAGATCAAAGCCGGGGACAAAACCCATGACATCGTCGGGGGACTGGATTTCATGGCCACCTTCGCCGCCCTGGCAGGCATCAAGCTGCCAGAGAAGGATCTCGAAGGTCAGCCGATGATCTTCGACAGCTACGACATGTCGCCCCTCCTCTTCGGCACCGGCAAGAGCGCCCGAGAAACCTGGGACTACTTTACTGAGAACGAGCTGCTACCCGGAGCGGTTCGCTACCACAACTTCAAGTTTCAGTTCAATCTGCGCGGCGATGACGGCGCGCACACCGGAGGCTTGGCGGTGGACAGCAACCTCGGATGGAAGGGTGCCGAGAAGTATATCGCCACCGTTCCCCAAGTCTTCGATCTCTGGGCGGATCCGCAGGAACGCTACGACATTTTCATGAACAACTTCACCGAGTCCACCTGGATGGGCCCGGTCATGGGGCAAGAGCTGGAGAAGGTGATGAAGAGCTTCGTCCAGTATCCTCCGCGCAAGTTGCAGAGTGACGGCTACACCGGGCCGATCACCATCTCCGGCTACGAGAAATTCGAGAGCATCAAGAAGCAGCTCCAAAACTACAAAATCGACATCAATACCGGGCAGTAAGCAGGCGTGCCAGGAGACCGGTAACGCATGGGTCCCGGTGCTCGGTAGGACAACCAGGCTTCTGTTTCCGACGGGCGGCTGAAGGTCCTAGAGGCTGGGACTTGTGCAACGAGATGCTGCTCAACTCCTGACGCTGGGTTATAGCTCACCATGAAAGAGCACCTTCAGGCCATCGTCACGGTGCTATCGCTGGTGAATCCCGTGGTGTGTGGCGCGATGTTCGCGCGGATCGAGGCCAATCGCTCTCGCGCCGAGCAGCTGGCGGATGCCACGAAGGCAGCTTTGAGCATTGTGATTATTCTCATGGTCGCTGCGCTCATCGGGACCCAATTGTTGCATGTGTTCGGTGTATCCCTCGACGCTTTTATGGTGGCGGGCGGCGGCGTCCTGTCATGGATGGGCTTCCGCATGCTCAGCGGACATGGATCCTCACCGGCATCGCCGAATGCGCCTTCGAGTTCTGGGACCTCTCTGACGCCGTTGATCCTCTTTGCGGCAAGCCCCGGGACCATCACCGGGGTAATTACCCTCTCTGCTGCCCATTCCCGGTTGGATCTGCCGGTAACAGCCCTGGTGGCCGTTGTCGTCGCGAGTGCCGTGACTTGGCTCGTCCTTCTGCTCATGGGTCAGGTTGCCGACAGAGAAGGCGGAGCTGGGTTCGCGCGAGCCACCATGACGAGTTTCATGGGGTTAATCGTTCTGGCCATGGGGGTTCAGTTCGCGCTTACCGGACTGCGTCAGTTCGGGTCTTAGGTAATCGAACGCTCCGATGTCCGAGTCGGGTCAGAAGCGGCGGTCAGCGCCATGTACCCTGAGTCCGCTTTTCCTCGTCTACCGGACGGACCGGCGCGTCGGACCCGGGCGGTCGACTTGATCCTACGAGAAAACGGGGGCCCGCAGAGCATGGTATAAGGCTCGATGACGCTGATCATGCGGCTCGCCATGCTGGCTTCGTCGCGCGCCAGGCGTCCCCGCGAGTAGCCGCTCGCCGAGGACGCTTTGCGTGGCGAAGCTCTGTCCGCCGCCGGGCGGGAAGTATTTCGGAAGCCGTCAGACCTACGGGCTCACCTACACGAAGCCAGGAACAACGCTTTTCGAACTTGAGTTGTGCCCCATTTGCAACGTGATGGGGGTACGATTCAGGTACAAGCCCTCAAGCATTCGAAGCGCTCTCGTTACGTTAAGGCGTCCGGCATGGCGCGACTTGGACAGGGGGAAGCGACGCATGCTTCGAAAAGGATTCGGTCCCGTCATTCGACTCGCCGTCGCGATGGCCACGACCCTTTTAATCGGGACATCGGCCGGTTATGCCGAAGAGGGAGACAACTTGCGCGAGGCCGCGCAAAACCCCATCGGCGATTTGATCAGCGTTCCCTTTCAAAACAACACAAACTTTGGCATTGGCCACTCCGACCACACGCAGAACGTCCTCAACATTCAGCCGGTCTACCCGGTCCACCTCAATCAGGACTGGAACCTCATCACCCGCCCGATCTTGCCAGTGATCTATCAACCGCCGTTTTTCTCCGGCAGAGAGCTACACGATCTTGAGCAAAAATTCGGTCCTGACATCGGCGACACCGAGTTCGGCCTGGGCGACCTCACCCCAGAGCTCTTCTTCTCACCGAAGAAGCCAATCCAATTGGCTCCAGGAACGAGTTTGGTCTGGGGTCTTGGGCCAGCCCTTCAGTTTCCAACCGCCACTGACGATAAACTTGGGACAGGAAAATGGTCCGCCGGACCGGGGTTTGTCGTCTTCCTGTCTGACAAGCCGCTAAAAGTAACAACTGGCTTCTTGATCTTTAACCTCTGGTCTTATGCGGGCGATGAGGACCGGGCGGACGTGAATGCCATGACGCTGCAGCCCTTCATCAACTACAACCTTCCCAAGGGCTGGTACTTGACCTCGAGCCCCCTCATCACGGCCGATTGGGAGGCTGATCACGATAATCGCTGGACTGTGCCAATCGGCGGCGGCTTCGGGCGCATCTTCAAGATCGGGGACCAAGCGATCAATGCCAATCTAGCCGCCTACTACAATGTCGTAACGCCCGACGACACGGGCGCTAACTGGCAACTGCGTGCCGAGTGGACATTCCTGTTTCCGGAATGATCGGCACGCGACGGCGCACGAGTTGCTCGGGTTGCCAGTGCGGTTCACCAGTGCCGAGTTGCGCCAAGCATGGTGCGGGAACTTCACCCCGACCGTTGGGCGGCAGCTGGCGAGCGTGTGCAACAGATGAAAGAAGCTACATTGAAGCGCGTCAACGCCACGCGAGATGAATTGGCACCCTCGTCGTCGAGGAGCAGCATCCATTGGCAACCTCGTTGGAAGTTCGACATGTCCGATTAGGGTCAGGAGCTAAACGCCGAAGGCGATTCAAATGTTCTTCAGGAAAACGAAGCCGCTCAAGCCCGCAGCTTATTGGTTCCTCTCGGCGCAGTTAGGGAGTTGGTGCTCCCGCAATCGTTCTCGAGGGCATGTAGGCAACCGCGTGAGAGCGTGGGACGGAATGTGGGACGTAAAGCGAGATTGTCTTAATTTATTGATTATATACAGATGATTAGACCGTGCATTTGGCGGAGGGGGTGGGATTCGAACCCACGGTGGACTTGCGCCCACGCCGGTTTTCAAGACCGGTGCCTTAAACCACTCGGCCACCCCTCCGGACCATAGACGTCAGAGACTTACAGTCTCAGACTATTTTCGAAAAGCAAGAATTGGCACCGGATTGGCACCGAGCCGCGCACCCTGTTAATTGCTGACGAGGTTTCCCACAAGCCTCTGCATCTGGTCAGCGGCGTCTTGCAGCATATCAGGAAGGGCATGAGCGTACCGCTGAAGTGTGAATGCCACCGAAGCGTGCCCAGCGCGTTCCGAGATCACTTTGGGATGGACGCCCACGCGCAGCAGTTCGGTAACGTGCGTGTGGCGCAGGCCGTGGATTGAAATCCGGCCCAACTTCGCCCGCGTCACAAGCACGGCAAAAGCCTTGGTGACGTTTCGCGGACGTTGCGGATTGCCGGTCGCATCTGGGAAGATAAGCCCCTGATCCTGATATGCGGGTCCTGAGGTTCTTGATAGTCATCCCCTGGCCAATATGGATGACGTAACCAATGCGTTCGAGCTAGTCGAAGCACAGGGCGGGCACCGCATCACCAAACAGGGTCAAATATTTTCAAATGCGGTGCTCGAAGTGGTCAAGCTGGCCAAGAATCACTTGCCTCGCATTGCCCTACATCGCGTGCATGGCACACCAGAACTGATTTGCGGGGGCGATGTGGCGACGGATGATGTTGGCAAGAAACTGTGTACTGCTCAACGAAGAGAATTTGCTCGGAACCAACCCGAGTGCCGTTCGTTCATTTCAAGGCCCCGGGTAGAGTGGTTCGGCACAGGATATTTAAGATGCTGAGATACTCAATGGCAGCCGTCATGCTGCCGGTAATAGGCTCGATTTTCGCGGCGTCCTTGCCCGCGAACGCCGATTATTATGTCGTGCGGGAGAAGACGACAAAGAAGTGCAAAATCGTTGAGAAAGAGCCGCACGACGACGTTTTGGTCCGGGTGGGACCAGTAGCCTTCAAAACACGAGATGAAGCCGATCGGCAGATAAAGATCATTTGCAAAGAGCGTTATGACTAGCCGTAGAGCGGCGGCGCCAAGTATGGCGTCGCCCCGTCACGATGCTGCAGAATGGAGATTGCTAGGCGGATAGTCGGAAAATGGTTACACGTATTGCCTTGTTTTTAGTTCTGCATTTTGGACTGATCGCCGCCGTCTGCACTGTCTATCGTTAGGCGGCGGCCTAATCTATAAATTGTGTGGTTGGCCACGCGGGGCTGCGGCTTAAACGGGCGCGGCGTTCGCTTTTATCGAACAACTGATCGATCGATAGTGATTGGTGCCGCGCGGGGTCGCCAATTTGATCCATTCGCGTGCCCTCTCGATCCAAGCAGCCGAGGGCGTTGTTGGAGAAGGAAGAGAAATGGATGCTGGTGGAGCGAAGGCCTGACGTCATTTATTCCAGCACGCGACAGACCTACCTCGGCGCAAACGATGTTGGGACGCCGACCCCCGCTTCAGCAGTCACCTTCCCGACGAGAGAAGCTGCCGAAACACATCGGCGAACGTTGAAGCATCCCTAAAACTGGGTCTCAGTAAGCGTTGCAGATTGAGGCTTCACGGGCGAGCGACCAACGCCGAGCCCCTTGGGAAGTAATTTGTTGCAATTAGAATGCGCAGCAAACGAAAGGCCCCGACGGATTGCCAGGGCCCTTTTATTTCTAATTCACTTCGAGGTGTCTGTGTCGCCGGGCTTCTTGTCGGACGGGCCATTGGTGCTGTCGCGTGCGCCCTTCACGCCAGTCGCGTCTTGCGACGGAGACATTCCCTGTTCGCCTGTGCTGGTGCCGCCGCTGCTTGACGTTCCTGTGGTTGAGGAGTCAGACGGCTTTGCGGCCGGGCCGTTCTTATTGCCGGTATCACCCTTGACGCCGGGACCCGAACTCTGTGGCGAAGGTGGCATGTTGTCCGTGGAATTCTCTGCGGCGATTGCAGGGACGGCTGCAAAAAGAGCCGCGAACGCGGTGGCTGCAAGGAGCTTCTTCATGGGTTTCCATCCTTTGTATTTGCTTCGCGGATGGCAACGCTGACGCAACCCTTCATGTTCCCAGGTGCGCGACGCACGGGCGAAAAAGGCGCACGCGATTGCAAGAAAAAGTCGTGCTGGAAGACTAGGTCCGTCAGCGGCCGCGCAACATTCCGCTCTTCGGGTTGATGTTGTGAGATGGCATGCGCCGCGCACGCATGGAAGAGCTCGATAACCCTCCCCCTCTGTTTGAGCGCAAAATTATGACAGGTCCAGAGCTTTGGCCTGCGCGACTTATATTGGCACTGGGCGAGTCAATGGGCGGCGTCACCGGATTGACCGTTGCGGCGGTTGTTTGGCCGAGAGCCGCCGGCGCTGCTGCCAAGGCAGCCAATGCGGACATCATGAGGATCTTCTTCATTCCGCCTCTCCTTTCCTAAAGGGAAACCCCGCCGCATTTCTTCAGTTCCCTGCATATAGGCAGTATGAGCCCATTGCATAAGAGAAGAAATATGCCAGCGTTTTCAGCTTTTTCTTCGGAAAGAAGCAGTCTCGCCTAACGTGCGCCGCTGAACAGCCGCCGTACCATGCGCCAAACCCCCCAAACAGCCAAGAACGGCGACGCAACGGTCAGCACGACAAGATCGGACGCCAAGCCAACGCTTCGCCACAGGATCCAGGCGGAGCCATCCCGCGGGGAAGGTGCAAACTCGCCAGACGCAAAAGCGGAATTGAACTGCTGGCTCGGAGCGCGGGGTGCAGAAGCGGAACGCGGCTTCCAAGGGAGCCTGCGCATGGGCACCGCGTGACCGCGATGGTCACGAGTGTGAGCAAATTTCAAATTTGTGCGACCCATCGTAACGCCCGATATTTTTCTACCCTGACAAAAAACGCAGTTAGAAGTTGAGTGTTCCCGCGTGCGGCAAGAACGCATGTCACCGGCGTCCGATAGCACGCTCCTCTGCGGGGGACCGGCTACCTTGAGATGCTCTTTGCATCAAACGCAACGACCAGCCTAATGAAATTACTGACATTAGCTATTGGCGCAAGAAAGACGTTCTCGTGGCGAATGTACGCCGCTTTTACGGGCTGTGACCCATTAAGCTCCTCAGCTCGGCGTGGGAGGATCAGGTGATATCAACACCATGGCCCAGCCCATGATGATGGATTTTGAACTCCCTCATCTAACTGCCTAATCCCTGAGAGCTTCAAATGCGTGCACGGCGATGTGACCTTCCCAGGGAATACAGCCTCTTTGTTTTTTAGCGTCGTGAAGGCGCGCGTCGCGATGACGCCAGATCTTTCAGGTGATCGCGCTGGGCGAAGTTCTGGTTCGCAGACTGCAAAAGCTAGCGATTGCGGCGCTCGGAGCTGATCGTCGTTAACGTCCTCACCGCTCCGCCACTGCTATCGATCATAGGACTATCCCGCTTGATGCGTCCTTGAGAGCGGCGCTTAACCGTCGCCTCAGTATCCTGAGGAAATCGCTTCTCATTGAGATAGTCTTTGCGTCGGGGTCTAGCCCAGTTTGTACGCAGTCTTGCTCGTGCGATTTGGCGCATACCCCCATTTGGGCGTGAAACCGTTCTAGACCGAGATCATCCAGTGCGATCCTTCCACGAAGACTACGAAATCGAGACATGGTCCGATATCGAACCGATTCGATCGCGCTGGAAGGCGATCGAAAACAGCGGCGTCAGCACGCCGTTTCAAAGTTATGCGTGGGTTTCCGCCTTACTCGATTCTGTTGGCCGGTCGTTCGATGCCGAACTCCACATCGTAATCGTGAAGGATCGTAAAACAGGTGAAGACCTGATGCTGCTACCGCTTGTTCGGCGGCGTGCGCAGTTGTTGCGGTTCCTGGAAATTCCCGACTTCAGCGTCAGCGATTACAATTCGCCGATCATCAGCCGTAGTATCGTCGCCGATAAGGCTCGAGTTGCACAGGTGTGGGATACCGCCATGCGTGCTCTGCCGGCCAGCGACGTTCTCTACCTGCAGAAAATTCCGCAGATGTTGAGTGATGTTCCCAATCCCTTGGTTGGTTTGAAGGGCTTCAGACCAGAATGCTATTCTTCCTGGCAACTGGCATTGCCTGAAAATCTCCCCGAATTGGAACAGAAGACACTTTCGTCTGCCACGCGCCGCCAAATCCGCAGGCGGACGCGCCAGCTCGAGGAGACGGGCACTCTCAGCTACGTTGTTCCGAACTCTGAAGCAGAAAAAAAGGTTTTGTTCGACGTGCTGAGGCAGCAGCGCCAATCACGCTTCGTCGCCCTTGGACGAAACAACATTCTTGCGTCACCCGCACACAGCGGTTTCTACGATCTGATCCTGCAATCCGGATTTGATCCGGAAGTCCTGACCATTCATGGCCTCAAAGTTGGTGATGAAACGATTGCGACGGCCTTCGGGCTATACTGGCAAAAGCGATTTTACCTGCTGATGTCGACGATGGCTTCCGGCAATTGGCTCGAACTGTCGCCGGGCATGGTGATGATATGGAAACTCATCGCGCATATGCACGCGAAAGGTTGCCGGACGTTCGACTTTACGATCGGCGACGAACCGTACAAACGTCAGCTGGGGGCCACGGAATGCACGCTGTCGGAGTACTTTCGTGCCCGTTCGCCCGTCGGCGGACCCTATGCGCTGGGTCTGTGGCTTTGGCCTTCGTTGGTCGCCATCAAGCGAAAATTTGCGAAGACAGCTGAGGCGCACTCGCCGAATCGTTCCAAAGAACACGCCAACGCCAAGAGTGAGACGTGATCCGCGGGTCTTGTTGACCGCGACGAGCATAGAGAAGTCATCAAAACGTGCGGATTGCTATAGCCTACGATAACGGGTGTTTGCGCCGGTGGCACATCTGGCTTGCCGATGCGCTGCGCGAAAAGCACGACGTCGTCCTGACGGGAGTCGCTCGCGCCGCACCATATCCTGCCGGCTTGATCCTGCTGCAGTCGCTTGAGCGGATGCTCTATCGGCGGAGCGAAGAGTGCGCGAGCGACATTTGCGAGAGTGACAGCGGCTCCGATGCAGCGATTGACGGAAAGATCGCAACCGGCCGGTTCGATCTAGCCATCGATCTCTCCTCCGGAATGAAGGCGGCGCTGCACGGAAGGCGTGTCATCACTCCGCTCTATAACGGGGTCGCTGACGAGGTCGCGGCAGCCGACGCCCTGCTCAATCGGACTTTGGTCGATCTCGCCATTTATGACAGTTCGCGCGGCGGCTGCGTATGGCATGGCCGGTCGGCGGCTGAGGACCGCAACGTCTTCTCCAAGTCCCTGGATAACGTCTTTTGTCGTGCTGGATCGCTGCTCGCGCGAGCCATCGAGCAGCCGCCAGAGACCTTCTCACAATCAAAGCCCTATCAAGACGTAGGCAAGCGGTTCGCGAAAAACGGCAGCGAACAATCCTTTCTCGTGACCAGCGTGTCGGCGAAGGCGTACGCCTTGCTCAACAAGCTTTGCCGCCGCGGACACGAGTGGAGCATCGCCTGGCGCACGACGCATGGTGACGCGATAGCAGACCAGCCGGCGGGCGCCGGCCTGACGTTTCAGAGGCACCCCAACAATCCGGGCAGCTACTTTGCCGACCCCTTCGTCTTTGCCCGCGACGGCCGCCACTATCTGTTCGTCGAGGAGTATCCATATGCCAGCAGCAAGGGCGTCATCTCGCTCATCACGATAGAAGGCGACGGCAAGCTGAGCCCGTCGCGGGTGGTTCTGGAGCGGCCCTACCATTTATCCTATCCGTTCGTGTTCGAGCACGACGGCGAAATCTACATGATCCCGGAGACTGGCGCCGCTCGTCGCGTCGAACTTTATCGGGCAGATCGCTTTCCCGATCGATGGTCGCTTCATTCGGTTTTGATCGACAATATCGCCGCCTTTGACGCCACGCTTTGCAAGCATGACGAGCGTCTTTGGCTCTTCATGGCGACGGGCCAATGGCAAAGCTCGACCTGGGACACGCTGGAGATTTCTCATGCGTCGAAGCTCGAGGGGCCTTGGACCCCGATGGGCGACAATCCAATGGTCGTCGATCCGGCCGGCACGCGGCCTGGCGGGTGCATGTTTCATCACTCCGGCACACTCTGGCGGCCGGCTCAAGACAGTTCCATCATCTACGGTGGAGGCCTGTCGTTATGCCGGGTTGATGAGATTTCGGCGGATCGATTTCGCCAGTCGACGATCTCGCAGCTTCTCCCTGCGCGGGGATCGTCGATATCGGGCGTTCACACGCTCAATTGCGCGCAAGGATTTGAAACAGTCGACATATTCGGCGCGAAATCCTCTGAGCCCGCTAAGCTTGTGTTGACGAACGCGGCCTCGGCAGAACGTTCGTAGCGCGGCTCACGGTTGAGCTTTAGGTGCGAGTCCGGCCCTGACAGTCGCCGTAATCCTGGAGGTATGTTCGGCTGTCCTGCGCAGAAGGTCTCGCGCGCGACGAATCGGATCCGATAGACTGCGGCGCAGCCTCCACGGAAAACTGGTATCGACCGTGATGGCGCGGCGATAATGCGACACGTGATAAGCGCGGGCATCGGTTTTTTGCTTCACCGGATCGCTATAGTACTGGCAGATCTTTTCGGCGCTCATGCCCGGCGACTGAAGCCAGTGCGGCACATAAACGTTGCACAGCCGGTCGACGTCGTTCAGGGCTCGCGTGATGCCGGTGCCGGCGGCCGGACACGATGTCTGAAACGCGTCACCGATGAGCGCGATGCCTGACTTCCTGTAGTTATTTGCAAGCCGCAGATCTACGGTTCTGAGCTTTACCTTGTCGATGATCTCGAACTCGCCGATGAACCTCTGAAGTTTAGGCAATGTCGCAAGCAGGGTCTCGCGCGGCGCATCACGCAGTCTGAGCGACCATGCGTCGTGAAGATTGTGGAACGAGAAAAGATTGGCGCGCATCGCTCCGGACATAGGGAAGAAGCTGACGTAATCGATCTTGTCCGTCACCCCCGCACCGTAATATGTCAGCGCCGTAAAATCGAAAGTAGCCCTCGCGATAGGCGCAACGGTGAACCCGACGCAAAGAGTATGACCTTTGTGGACGTAGCTGTGGCCAATGCCTAAATTCTCGACGAGGTTGCCGTTCAATCCCGTTGCCAGAATGATCAGGCGCGCCTCCACCACTCGCCCGTCCGACAACCGAACCTCTTGCAGGTCCTCGCTTGTTTTGAGCTCCGTAACGACACCGGCGACAAAGCGGACATCGTTCGGAATCTCGCGCCGTACGGCGGCGACCATTGCTTGATAAGGAACACCATATTCCTGAATGCGCTTGTGATCGACGATACGCTCGCCGCGCGCGCTGATAATGTCGTTATAAGCCGTCGCGATGCTCGTCACGGGCTCAAAAAGGCCGAGCCGCTTCAGGAGATCAATCTGCGCGCCCGTAATTTTTTCGGCGCGGAATTCCGGCGGATAAATTGGGTGCCTGTCGATCAAAGCGACGCGATGGCCTGCGCGGCCGAGGGCTGCGGCGGCTGTGGCACCTCCCATTCCCGCGCCGACGATTGCGACGTCGACGGAGAGGTGCTCCGAACCCCAATTGGCGTCGCCTGCTTTGTTGTTCATGTTAGCGGCTGAAAATCAACTATTCAAATGAATGACAGTCGGTCTATCGGGATAAGATGATGCGAACAAAGGCGGCCGTCGAGAACTGCCGCACATTTGAGTAAATTGCATACAAAAATGACGGAATTTAACTAACGATGAGCTTTGCGGCCCGCCATTCTGCGCACCAATGTAGCCTGCCAGAAGAGCATAATTTTAGCGACGATATTGGGCTGGCAAATAATGGTCTTACACCGCACTCCTATGACAATCGCGATTCGAATGACAAAGGTTGCGGCCGCGGCAGCTCTCATTAACCTCTTCCAGATCCCTGCTGGCTGTTCCGAGGATCTCCAAAACTTTCAGGACAAGGCCGAGTTCGTCGGCGCTTCCGGCACGCATTTCACACTTCAGGGCAAACAGTATTTCGTTGCGGGCGTGAACAACCACTATTTGACGTATGGCAAACCGTCGGAAGTTATCGGCGTTCTGGACGACGCCGTTGCGATGAAAGCCAAAGTCATACGGACATTCCTGCAGCCCGTTATCGGCTCACTGGATGGCGTGACGGTTCCAACTATTTGGGATTGGAAGAGCAAGGAAGATTCGAGCAATCTCGGTGTCAACGGCGTCTACATGCTCTACTGGGACACGACACATAATCGCGCCGGATTCAATGATGGACCGAACGGTCTGCAAAAGCTGGATTTCCTCGTCTCGGAGGCTGCAAAGCGAAACCTAAAGCTTATCGTCGCTTTCCTCGATTTCTGGTCCTACACAGGAGGCGCCCAGCAAATGCGAGCCTGGTACGGCAGCGAGGACAAGGGCACGTTCTTCTTCAGCGATCCACGCACCAAGCAGGATTACAAGGATTGGGTCCGCCACGTCTTAACCAGGGTCAATCCTCTTACCAAAATCGCCTATAAAGACGATCCCAATATTTTTGCGTGGGAGTTGATGAACGAGCCGAATATCGAACCGGCATCTCTCTATATCGAGTGGGTCAGCGAAATGTCGGCTTACGTGAAGTCGATCGACCGCAACCACTTGGTGAGTTCAGGTCATGCGAACTTCGCCAACAAGCTTTCGGACCTGCCGATTTCGTCGATAGATTTCGGAACGTGGCACGGATATCCGCAGTACGAAAATCTCCCTGCCCATACCTATGATCGAACGATACGCGAGTTCTGCGAAATTGGCCGCGACAACAACAAGCCCGTTCTGCTCGAGGAGTTCGGCTACCCTCGCTTCAAATCGGATCAAGCCGACATCTACCAGAAATGGCTCGATGCGATCCGGCAGGATCCGGACTGCGCCGGATGGCTCGTATGGAGGCTTGTTTCACGTCAGGCTAGCGGTCGCTACCCCGCCGATACTTACGATGGCTTCGACGTCCATCGGCAAGGCGGCGCGACGTGGGATGTCTTACAAAAGGCTGCCGAAGACATTCAATCGAAGTCGCAGACGTCGCGCTGAGCTGGAAAGCTTCATCATTCAGCCGGAACCGGACGGGCCGCAAGCCTCTGTGCCGGCCCCAAATGCTTCAGAATGGTTGGCAGCATCAGTGCTGCTTCGATGTAGTTTGCCACGATCCAGGCAATTGTGAATCCCCAAAGACCGTGCCACTCGGCGCCGGCGTAGGCCATGCCGATTTCGAACGCGCCGGCGATACCGAGCACCACAGCGCCCCGTCCCATCGTGTTCGCCAGCCGTTGGATGGTGATGAAGTGATACTTGACGGCAACTGGAAGTGCGATAGCGCCCATCAGCTGCAAGCTCGTGCCTGCAATCGCCGGATAGGCCGAATTAAAAAGGTTCAGAATAAAATCTGAGAGGACGTAGAATCCGACCGCCGCGGTCACCCCGATCACAGCAGACAAACTTAGTGAAAATTTCAGACGCTCGGAAAACGATGCAGGATCCGTAGAGCCGATCGTGAACAATACCGTCGCCAACGCTGCGGGAGCGTAACAGGCCACGTTGATCAGCGTGAAGGCGGCATAGAATGCCGCGTTCGTCTGCGCCGACAGAACGAAGGTTATGAGGCCGGGCAGTATCAGACCCGGACCTTGCGTCACCGTGTTGAGGAAATGATGGCTGAGAACTCTGCCGACCCGACCGCGTAGTTGGCCGAATTCCGGCTTATGCCAAACGGGCTGCCCCCGACCCAACAACCAAACGACCAACAGCACCGTCGCGGCGAGCTGACCGAAAACCCAAGTGGCGAGCATGACGACCTCGTGGCTCATCGCCCCGGCTATCCCCGCCAGCACCACTGCAGCGAGCATGACGAGCTTCAACACGGCGAAGAGCATGTTCCGGCACATCTGCTGGATGGATCTGAGCCAGCCGATGAGGGCCTGATCAAGAACCATCGCGAAGCTCATGATGGCGCATCCGATAATAAACAGCGCTCCTTCGTCGAAGGTGGAAAATTCGACTTCGAAACCGGTAATGATCTTCGGAGCGATTAGAACAAACGCCGCCCCGAGTGCGAGCGACAGCAGAAGCGCCGTGCTCAAGGCGGCTGCGATGAGGCCTGGTGCATCGCGGCGGTTGAGCAGACTTTCGCCCATGAGCAACGTCCCAAACCCGAGCTCTCCGATCATACCAATCAGCGTCATGGTTGAGATCGCAGCTGCAGCAAGACCCACCGCCTCAGGCGTGAAATTGCGGGCGGCGACCCACCAATAAACAAAGCCCAGTGCGGAGGCGGTTAGTGTTCCGATTGCAATAGCGCCGGCGTTGCTCAACAGCTCTGCGTGCATGCCGAACCGGCTATGGATCGTGTCGAGCTTGGCCCTCATAGCGGTAGGCGATGCGGGTGACGCGAAGGCTGATGCAAACTTGTCGTCATTTCGGACCAGCGCATCATGGTCGTGCTTTGCAACGTGCGTTCGCCCGCTTCCTACCAGCATGTGCATATTGCCGATGATGTACCCCGCTGCAGCGCCGGCAAGCCCCGTGACGATAGCAGCGGCACGCGCGACGCCGCCCAAATCGCGGTTGATTATCGTATCGCGGAGGCCCCTCAAAACGCCTTGCGGTAAGACTTTCAATACGTGGTTACGTTCAGGTGCCAGGGATTCCCTGGATGGACGGAGCTTTGAGAGATACGCCTTCGAGACGCCTTCGGCGTAGCATCGTCTGATGAAATATCGCCAGCTGAGGCGTTTGGCAGACACCTTGTGGGAGATGAATGAGGACGGGTCGAAAATGAAGACCGCTCCCTCGATCAACTTCGTTGCCCTAAGGCAAAGCTCCGTTTCTTCGCCGCTCAGCAGCAGCGCACCTTTGCCTCGGCCCAGCGATGGATTGAAGCCGCTTATATTTTCGAACAAGGAGCGCCGGAAACACATGGCGCCGCCGAGACAGTTGCGCACGGGAGAGGCCCCTTCCGGCAATCCACGGTAGCTGCACCCGACCACCCATAGGAATTCATCCGGGAACCAGGAAGGCCGCTCTCCGAGCCACAGCGGCAAGCTACGGCTTCCGACGCCGATCACCTCTGGGCGATCGAAATGCGGAATCATCTTTAAAAGCCAATCCCGGTCCGCAATCGCATCGTCGTCGAGAAACGCTACGACTTCTCCACGCGCCAGCGAAATGCCGGTGTTTCGCGCGCCGGACAGACCACGTGTGAGTTGATTGTCCACAAACTGGATGCCCGTGAACGTCTTTGTCAGACGATCCCGCAGCTCGGGATTGTGGTCGACCACAACGATGATTTCCAGAGGCGGCAATGTTTGAGCCCGCGCCGATGCAATCGCATCTGCGATATCGTCCCAGCGATCCAGCGTGTAGACGCAGATTACAATCGAAACCGACCGGCTGCTCATTGATAAAAGCTCCGAACTGATTGGCGCACGGCGCTCCACGCGCGGGATCTCGTCTGCTCGTAAAGGTTTGGAATTAGAGGCGGCCGGCCTTGCAATACGGCGGCGAACGCGTCGCGATCCCAGCTGTCGAGTGCAATGTGTCGCGAGAGGGCAAATCGGTCGTCCGCGATCGAACTCATCGCGTAACGTACGGCGCAGGCGGAAGAATAGCCTTCCCTCTGCACGATATGTCGAACGGCGCCGTTCTGATAGCCGAAGGGATACGCCGAAGCTCGAAACGTCAACGCCCAATCGATCTTGCAAATCACGCTTCGAGACGGCGATTTCCTGTCTCGCCTCTTCGAGGGACAAAAGATCCAACGCAGCATGCGTCGCAGTGTGGGCGCCGATTTCGATTCCGGATCTGCGGATTTCGTCGAGCTGCGCCCAACTCACCATTCGCCGGGTACCTTCCCCGATTCCGGAAAGCCATGCGCTAGAGCCGCCAACGGCTCCGGAGACGACGTAAAGGGTCACCGTTTGACCGAACTCGGTCAGTATCGGAAGCGCTGCCTCGTAAAAGTCGGCGAAACCGTCATCGAAGGTCAGCACCACCGGCTTGGGCGGCATGACGGCCCGACCGTCCATGGCTTCGATCAGCTCGGACACGGTGAGCGTTTGATAGCCACTGTCCGACAAATATCGAACGTGGGCTTTGAACGAACGCGGGCTGACAGCAAATCGACGAAACCGTGACGAGCAGGAGTCATCGATGCTGTGATACATCAGAATAGGAATTTGCTCGGCAGACATTACGTTGGCTCCTATCGCAATCAGCCCAACGTGTCGGAGAGCTGACTACTGATCGGCGGGACACCGGTCATGCAGGTATCGCCTTCAACTGCCAACAGCTTTGAATAAACATCCTCAATACGAGGAACGACTGACCTAGACTTGAATTGCTCGACCTCGGTCAAGGCTTCACTAGACATCCGCGCCCTCAGCTCAGAGTCTTCCAACAGTCTTCTCATGGCGGCGGCGAGAGCTTTGGTATCATTCGGAGGAACGAGAAGACCCGTCCTTTCGTCATCCACGAGATCGACCATTCCGCCGACACGTGTTGCGATGACGGGTTTGCCTAGAGACATGGCCTCCATGACCACGGTTGCGCACGCCTCAGGCAAGATCGACGGCGCCAGTCCGAACAGGCTCCGATTCCAGGCATGCATGACCGCGTCGTGCGGCCAATTGTTAAAGATGTGGACGTTCGGCGGCAGCTCGGTCGGAGTATCCGGACCTTGCCGCCCGATCAGCACCAGGGGCGGCGCGCTTTCGAGCGTCGCATAGGCATCGATCAGAGTTTTGACGCCTTTGAGCGCGGTCAAGTCGCCAACGTAGAGCAGATATCCAGGGTCGGGCAGCAGGTCGAGATTGCGAGGCGTTTCTGCACTCAGCTGCGCAACATCATCAGGCACGAAATTCTGAATGACTTCGTAAGGGGCAGGGCCGCGAGCGAGTCCGTTGCCAGCAGCAACGGCGCTGCTAACGGCGAGAAATTTGTCGACGAGACGACGCTCGACAGCACTCGATAACCAAGTCGAGACCGTTGTGACACTGCCCTTGACGGGCCCGTAATGCGCTCCAGCGCAGGACAGACACTTCTTCGGCCCCGGACCGCTGCAAAGTTCGCCCTGGTACATGGCGATCTTTCTGGCGCAGACGAGGCTGAAATCGTGCAGCGTCACGACGAAGCGCGGTCCATTCCGGCGCTTCAGCGGCAAGAATGAATGCAACAGCCAATTGTGGGCGTGGACGACATGCGGCCGCTCCTCAGCAATGGCGTTAGCGAGGCCGTAGACCAGTTCAGGGTCAGGAAACGGGGGCGCGAAGGTTCGTTCCGGCTCCGCGAATACCGATGTCAGCCGCTGTACACTTCCCTGCAGGCGGCGAATCTTGACGTCTCCATCCATCTCGAATTTCGGCAGACCGCTTTGCTGCAGCGTGGCCACCGTTACGTCGTGGCCACGGCGCGCCAGCGCCATGCTCAGATTTCGGACGTGCCGTTCCTCTCCGCCAATCGTCGGAGGGTAGAACTGAGCCAACATGAGAATTCGCATACGCGCTGTTTCCTTCAGGCAGGGTCTCTCGAAGCAAGCCAGACCCGTCTGTAGACGTTCTGATGGTCTCCGGATTTGAACAACCAAGCCTCGAGACGTTGGCGTCTACTCGGGCCGGGAAGATCGATCGTTTTGCGCCAACTCTCGTTCTTTTGAAGAGCGATGTTTCGCCAGGCTCCGATCATCTGATCATTCAGCATCAGCTCGATGTCGTAGGACATCGGTCGATGCTCCACATTTTTCATGCCAACTTTTACCGTTCCAATTTCGGCGGTTCGGTCCGGCGTTATCCAAAACTCGGTAAAGTCGGTTTGCTGATGAAGTTTTCGGCTTTCGGCTGTGGTGATTACGAACGCTAAAACGATAGCGGCGGCCGCGCCGGAATAGAGCGCGACGCCTTTCAGCGGCACCTTCCACGTCACCGGAAGAGGCCAAAGCAAGGCGCGCGCCGACGGCATTCCACGGGTGTATGCAATCAGATAGCCAGCCACGACGATGACGCCAAGCAAGGTAAGCCAACTCAATGGCGTCAGGGCAGCAATGACGTTCAAAACTAATCCACCCAGCACCACGATTGCGAGGCTCAAGCCGGCGGCAAAGACGAAGCGAAGAAGTCCTTTCGGCTCGCCGGGAAAGACTGCTGATAGAACGGCGTGGCCGGGCAGAAAAAAAATCAGCGGTACCGCTAAGAGAGTCCGGAGCGCCGTTACGCCGCCGATTAATGCGACGGCAAGAGCGGCAACCGCAGCTGCCGCCATCGCGGCGGGAACTTTACTGTTGCGCATGCAGAGATCTCACGTCGTAAATCGCTATCGGCCCGTTGTCGAAGGTACGGCCGATGCCGTGCAGTCTGTTGAATTTGCGTAGCGCTTCACTCGACGGTGGCGCTTCGTGAATGAGCGCATCCTCGCCTGTCTCAAAGTACACCCCGACGAGAGGCAAGGCCTTTGCCAGGCGCGCATCGACCATCAAGAAATCAACCTTGCCCGTCGTGATCGAATTGAGATCCTCGTCCGTCAACTTGTCGCCAAGCACCAGGCTCGAGACGTCAAGTTTGTCCTGAAGGCCGGTGATAACCCGCTGCTCGCCGTACGTGGACAAGAGAAGTCTGTTGATGCGATCGGCTGCAAATCGCCAGCCACGGCCAAGTTGCTCTTTGGTCCATGCCGCTGCCGCGATGCCTACCGGCTCAATCGAAAGGGCATCAGCAGAAACTTTGTAGCCTGTCGGCACGGCCGACTTAGCCGAACCGGAAATCGCGCCACCAATGAAAAGGATCGTTAGCGTCACGCCGACAGCCGACGTTCGGAGCTTGCTGTTCGAGCCACGCAACCAGAAGGCAACCATGCCAACTGCACAGACGAGACCGACGCCAAGATAGACGAATGCGCCGGCGCGATTTCCAATTTCCCAGCCTGTGCGCGTCAATCGCAACAGAACGCTGACTGGAAAGCCGAGCGTCAACGCAGTCAACAATACCACGCGTGCATTATTTCCTACACCGATCGCCCACAGTCGTGATTGCTGAACAGGCTCGGCGGAAGACACGCTTTTGAGCGCCAGGGTTCTAAAAAAGCCAATAGCGAGCCCGAGGCAAGTGAGAGCCACTGCTGCCAACGCTGCAAATCGCTGCCACACGGGCAGCCCCGATCCGTCCCCGGCAACGAAGAGTTTTCGTCCGGTGCTTCCTCCCATCACGAGCTTGGAGAATTCAAGCCAGCCGGAGTCGAATACGGGAGCTACATAACTTTCAACGGAATTGCCGACGCCAAGTGTCCAGGCTGCGAACAGGAGAATCGCTATGCTCGCAATAACGGCTGCACGCAGAATTTGCTGTGTCGGATTACCGATGATCGCGTGCGCCAATGCGAGCAGAAGCAAGACCATGGCTGCGAATGCTGATGTCAGATGATGTGTGAGGATCAAGGCAAACAGGAATGGCAGTGTCACACAAAGCAATGACGGTATGAATTTCGGCGACCGCGACGTGAATGTCTCCGACAGAAGCACAAGAGCGAGAAACATGATCGCCAAAGATTTATAGGCAAACATCGCGTGAAAAAACAGGAATCCGCTGTGCGTCATGTAAATCAGCGAAGCGATGCAGGCGACGAGCGCCGATCCGCAGACAATCTCGGTGAGAAGAAACAGCGATATAACGAAAATGACGCGTGCAACGAGAAGCAACAAAGCCCCTGACCAGAAGATCGACAAACCCGTCAAATTCGCGATCGCCGTTGTCGCGATTTCGAGTCCGGGATAAAGCGGGCTGACCGGGAGCAAAGAATTTCTGGCGAAGAGATGGTGCTTTTCAAGAATGTCTATGGCCGTGCGGACGTGCAGGAATTCATCGAATTGAATGAACGCGGTTGGGCTCTGCAATATCTTCACGAGATAGAGCGCCACGCCGAGAACGACGACAAGCCCAATACGCTCTTCGCGCGCGACGTTTTCCCTTAGAAGGCGCAGGGCGATCGGCAGATATAGGACGACCAACCCAAGCCAAAAGGTTTCGTTGGCCCAAGTCCCGCCGGCCCGGCCTTGCGCAAACGCAATGGCAATGAGGAGTAGGGACAAGGCAGCATTCAGCGTGAGATACGGCAGCCATCCCCACTGACTTGGAGACGTGTCGGCGTCCCTGAGGATCAGAGGTTTTTTGAAGCCCAGGAGATCCGCGACATGCTCGCTGACTCCCTCTACGGTGAAGCGCGCTCTCCGCAGCAGATTGACGGCTTTCGCGCCTTTCAATCGCACAGATTCTGAGGCTGTCATGAGCTTGCTCAGCGAGAGTTGGACATAATGCAATGAAGTCCTTGCACGCGCGGCGGGCCACGGTGACCGATCGGGTCGCCTGAGCGGTTCTGGGTCATTGCTGTGGCTCGTGCCATTGCCGGCAGTCTCTGCTTCGGTTGTCTTGAGGGTCGCGCCAACGGAACGTCAAATTTGCGAGGTGTAAATAGATCTTGGGGCTACCGCAGGTATCGAGTATCTAACAAAGCGCGCCTTTTTTATAAAATCCGTGACGTTATACTTAATGGAGTTCGGAATGCGATCAGCGCCGGTAACGGCGGACCATATGGAAATGATTTCGGCGATGTTCGGCGCCGCTTTTGAATTAATTTTTTGGAGGGTCGATATTCTGGAGCGCAGAAAAGAAGTTCTTCAACGCAGCGCTTCACGATAGCTTTGGATGAGGCGCGTCGCACAATCGTCCCAAGTCGGAAGTTCGGCGGTATGTATGCTTGCTCCCGCCGAAAGCTCCTCGATCATTGCGTCCGCGATCTCGGAGGCCGCCGCGGATTGATCCGTCGCCCTTGCCAGTCCTTGATCGGCGATTTCCTGGAGGCCGCTGGCATTGTTGACGAGCACACGCCGCCCCACCGACAGCGCCTCAACCACGGCCACGGGGTGCGCCTCGTAATCACTCAGAAGGACGACGAGCGCGGCCGACTTAAGTAGCGACGTCAGCCGGCCGCGATTGTCAGGCGGTATACTCTCGATCGTTACATGATCTTGAAGATTATGTTTCGCGATCAGCTGGCGCAGCTGGGCCTCATACGGCCCCTGCCCGATGATCATCAAGTGCGCATCGGGATACCGTTGCAAGACCTTCGGAAAGGCTTCGATCGCGCGCTGGTGGCCTTTGTAACGCTCAAGCCGGCCGATTGATAGCACGAGCCGTTTATCGGCAAGACTAACGGTGTCTTCGGAAGCCGCAGGCAATTGCGCTCCGTTCGGAATGACGCAGAACCGGTTCCGAGAAACGTGCATCGTCGTGCTGAAAAAGTCGGCCTCGAACTGCGATACGCCGATAAACAGCGTCGCGCGTTTAACTAGCGGGCGCAGAACCGCGCGTTGAATACCTCGGACGGCATTCCGCAATGGTGACGAGTGGCCGCCACTATGGAAGGTAATTGCAAAGGGAATTTGCTTTCTGATCGCGGCAAGCATAGCGGCGGGGGCAACAAGCGTGTGATAGCCCTGTATGTGAACAAGGTCCCAGTCGCCGCGATTGATCGCCGAGATAACGCCGGGAGCAAAGTAGTAGTCGGAGCGTTTTGGCCAGGCCGGAACGCGCAAGATCCGCACGCCGGAGACCTCTTCCTCGCGCGGCAAGTCTCCGCTCGGGTCCGCCGTTAGAATGTCAACGGAGTGGTCGGCGGCCACCATCCGCTTGCTGACTTCGTGGATGTGGGTTTCCGTTCCACCCGTAAAGGGAAAATAACGGGCCGCGACCATCAGTATCCGCAGCTGCGATCTATCACGCCGCGCCGATACGGTCTTTGCGCCGTAACTCGCAACGCGAGCGACCGACGCCTCCGTTGCCAACTCGGAGGTGATGTTGCTAAGCACTGGCTGGGGGCGCATCGAATTTATTGAGACGCTCTCTCAAAATTGTTTTGAGCACGCGCCATCCGTCCGGGATTGCGCGCAAATTGCTTGGGCCATGAATGCGGTTGGACTCGAAACTCGGAACTTCGAATATCTTAAGATTATTCTTGATCGCCCGAATGCTGAGCATCGTCTCGATTTCAAACCCGTCGCAGCTGAGTTGCAAGGCCGCCCTGTGTTTCGACCAGAAGGCAACGTAGCCATAGCAAAGGTCGGTGAAAGTCTGACCGTGCAGAGCCCGAACGGCTTTTGTCAGACACCAATTGCCGCTCATTCTGAAAAGCGTCATATCGGACGTTCCCCCGCCCTGGATGAAGCGGGAGCCCTTGGCGAAATCAGCTCCCGAAATGAGGGCTGCGACGAGAAGAATGATTTCATTTGGGTTCATTGAGCCGTCGGCGTCCAACATCGCGATGATGTCGCCTCGTGCCGCAGCAAACCCCGCCCTGAGGGCTGCGCCTTTGCCTTTGCGCGGTTCAAAAACAATTCGAACATCGCCGCGCAATCTGCGCGCCACTTCGACGGTATCGTCAACTGAACGACCGTCAACGATGATGACTTCGTGCACCCAGTCCGGGATGTGCGGAAGGACGTGGGGGAGGTTTCGAGCCTCGTTGATCGTCGGGATAACGACGCTGACTTTTGGAATTTCGAGGTGCGGGCGGATCAACGGCACCGGCAACTTGGTCAGCAGCCTTGCAGCTAACCCATCGTCAATAATCGACTGAAACTGGGACACAAACGCCGTCCTATGAACATCGGAAGCAAAAGCTTTTCCAGTTTGAGTGAAAACAAAAATTTAATTCGTGGTCCAATGTAGGCCGAAATTAATATTAATGCTCACGGTCTGATTAACGGGAATACGTCTACGGTTAACGTTTGCCATTAAGGTAAATGGAACGTTTTTGAGCAGTGTTTCGATAAAAGGCGAATCTTTGCTCATTGCGTGAGCCATGATGCGACTGCCGGCGAAGGCGAATTAGCGCCGAGCGAGTGCGTACCAAATGGCGGAATTTCAGAGAAAGGTCCCGTCGTGTTCCCTTGTTTCCACCGAGCTGAACTGAAGAAATCACTTCTAGCGCGAAGTCTCACTGCCGCTTTCGTCGTCGCTGCGGCGGGGCAACTCTGTGTCGACTGGAATGGCTCTGCTCGAGCCGATTCTGCACCTGTTCCGAGCGAGACCGCGAACGCGACGAACCCATCGATCGGGTCGAAGTATAAAATCGGCGATCAGCTCAAAATCACCTTCTTCGAAAAGGTCGATATCGACGCCGATACAGACGCAGATCGCAATCGCCCCGACAGAAGTTTCCATCAGCGCATGGACATTTCCGGCGACTACATGGTCGACGAGAAGGGCACGATTTCTATTCCCCTTCTGGGAACCATTGACGTCGCGGGTAAAGACGAAAAAGCAGTCAGCGGGGCGCTGGCGCATCCTTTCGAAAAGCTGATCGGCCGCGTTGGGTTCATCAACATCGTCGTCAAGGAACAGCAGCCGATCTACATTATCGGCCCCGTAAAAAATCCTGGAGTTTATAAATATTCCCCCGGACTGACGGTTTTGCACGCAGTGGCGCTGGCGGGCGGGTTCGACAGCGGCGTTTCCGATATATGGCATCTCGTCGAGGCCGTGCGCGAATCACAGAGCAATCAAACTTCGCTCGATCGATTGAAGCGCCTATTGGCGCGCGAAGCCGTTCTTCGCGGAGAGCGCGACGGTGGATCGATTGTCGTGCCGCAGCGGCTCGTCGATCTCACAAGCGAGGCCGTCGCCAAAACGCTGGTTGATACAGAGAAGTCGCGCCGCGAATCCGAAATTCAGCTTCAGCAAACTCGCGAGAAAACTCTCGCAAAGAATATCGAAAACCTGAAGAAATCCATCGATATCCGACGTGGTCGCGTCGGTTACATCGAAAACAGCGTCAATGCCCGAACCAACCGCCTGAGTGGCCTCCGCGGACTGCAGGACCGCGGCTCCGTCACCAATTACGTTGTTGTGCAGGCGCAAAGCGACTTGGCCGACACCCAGGACCGCCGCCAGGATATGCTCGTTTCAATCAGCGATGCGGAAGCGTCGCTCGACCAAGCGAAACAGCAGCAGGCGGAATTCGGAAAGGATGCTCGCCAGAAACTCGATGGTGAGCTGACAACGATCGGCGACGAGATTTCGGTGCTGACGAAGACGCTCGCGACCGGCGTCGGATTGTCGAAAACAATGCACAAGATAGCGGCCGCCAATGAGCTGACCGCCGGGAGACAGGATACGAAAATCGAAATCATTCGCCGCACGCCGACCGGTAACACCGTCACGCGCGTCGATCCGACGGCCCCACTCGAGGCCGGAGACCTTGTTCGCATCAGCC
>CAWHZB010000024.1:0-257065 GCA_963833715.1 uncultured Alphaproteobacteria bacterium | reverse complement strand
TGCGCGAAATCCATTGTCCTAGTCTCCTGCCGCCGCCACGGGCTTGTGCGCCGCGTCCGTCAGGCGGCCAAGGATCTGCAGATAAGCAACGAGAGCGTCCATCTCGGTCAATTTACCTGGCGTTCCGCCGAACGTTCCGACATGGGTATCCTTGCCGTAACGCTTCACCACACCTTCAGCAGCCGGGGTATCCGGGCGTTGCCTGACCGGAAGCGTCCGCGGTCGCGTTTGCCGATCATCTCATCGGTATAGGGAACACCAACCGCGCGCTGCGCCTTCAAATGCGGGCCCAGATCGTCGGTTCTGAGTTTATTACGCTTGAGCCAGCCGTAGGCCGGCATGATCGATTCCGGTACCACGTCACGCGGGTTGTTGAGATGCGCGACGTGCCATTCATCGGAATACTTGCCGCCGATGCGCGCCAGATCCGGGCCGGTCCGCTTTGATCCCCATAGCATCGGATGATCGTATTTGGATTCAACCGCGAGCGAATAAGGACCGTAGCGCTCAACCTCGTCGCGCAGCGTGCGGATCATCTGCGAGTGACAGGCGTAGCAGCCTTCGCGAATATAGATATTGCGTCCGGCAAGCTCGAGAGGCGTATAGAGGCGCATACCAGGCGCATCTTCGACCGTCTGATGGATCGTAAACAACGGCGCGATCTCGACGATCCCGCCGATGCTGGCCACGCCAATGATCGCGAGGACGAACCCGATGGCCTTGCGTTCCAGCCGGTAGTGCAATCCGAACATGAGACTACTCCCCTGGCTGAAGGGCGGGCGGCCAGAAGTGGCTCAGGACGATCCGGCGTCTTTTCATCGGCGGCGTACGGCGCAGTCCGGATTGTCATCCAGATATTGTAGCAGCCGACGATCGCACCGATCAAGAACAGCAGGCCGCCGATGGCGCGGGCGATGTAGTAAGGATGCATCGCCACAAGCGAGTCGACGAAGGAATAGGCGAGCGTGCCGCTTTCATTGTAGGTCCGCCACATCAGCCCTTGGATAATGCCGGAATTCCACATCGCAAAGACGTAGACAACGGTACCCGCGACGGCGAGCCAGAAGTGGGCTTCGACGAGCTTGCCGAGTACATGGCCGGCGCGTTTCCACAGCCACGGCACCGACGCATAGATCGCCCCGAACGTGATCATGGCGACCCAGCCAAGCGCGCCGGCGTGGACGTGACCGATGGTCCAGTCCGTGTAGTGCGATAACGAATTGACGGGGCGGATCGCCATGAACGATCCCTCGAACGTCGACAGCCCGTAGAAGACGACTGCCACCATCATGAAACGAAGCGTCGCGTCGTCGCGAACCTTGTCCCAGGCGCCGTTCAGGGTGAGCAACGCATTGCCGGCAGAGGACCACGACGGCACGAGCAGCATCACCGAGAAGGTCATGCCGAGCGTCTGCACCCATTGCGGCAACGCGGTGTAGTGAAGGTGGTGCGAGCCCGCCCACATGTAAAAGAAGGTAATGCCCCAAAAGCTAATCATCGACAGCCGATACGAGTAGATCGGGCGGCCAGCACGCATCGGCAGGTAATAATACAGCATGCCGAGAAAGCCGGCGGTGAGGAAAAAGGCGACCGCGTTGTGGCCGTACCACCACTCCGTCATTGCATCTTGGACGCCCGAAAACAGCGAATAGCTTTTGGCGTCGCCGAGCCAAACTGGCACCGCAAGATTGTTGACGATATGCAAAACCGCCACGACCAGGATGAAGGCCATGTAGTACCAGTTGGCGACATATATGTGCGGTTCCTTCCGCCGTGCCAGCGTGCGCAGGTAGATAATGAAATACACTACCCACACGACCACGAGCCAGATGTCGGCATACCATTCCGGCTCGGCGTACTCCTTCGACTGCGTGATACCCATCATGTAGCCCGTGACGGCGAGCACGCAGAACAGATTGTATCCCAGCAGCACAAACCACGGGCTCAGCTGATCGGGAAGTCGCGCGCGTGAAGTCCGCTGCAGAACGTAAAGAGAGGTCGCGATTAGCGCGTTACCGCCGAAGCCGAAGATCACCGAAGTTGTGTGCACTGGCCGAATGCGTCCGAAGCTGGACCAGGCGGCGTCGAAGGTCAGATCCGGATCGACGAGAAGCCACGCCACCCAGTCGCCGACGAAGAGGCCGAACACGACCCATACCATCGCGAGGATGATGCCGACCTTGCTTGGGTCGTCGTAATAGCGGTCGAGGCGATCGTCGCTAGGCTCCGGCGAAAAATACCCGGAAATATCCCGAAAATCCCGAGCACGCCCGCAGTCGTCACGAGAAGGCCGTGGGCGCCGATCGGATCATTGCGACCGGCAATAGCCAGCGTCAGCCCGCAAAGCGTCAGCGCGAGCAGAATAACCAGGGCGAGCTGGCGTTCGTTCTTCGTGAGTTGGCTAATCATCGAGACCCGCCTTTGATTTCATGCGCTAGCACGGACCGCCGGTTGTTTCCCACCGCCGCGAGCTCCACAGCCGTGAAGCACCTGAATAGCATGGAAACTCCCCGACAGAGGCAACAATCCTGGTTGCGATCGAACCAGGGTTTGAACACCCCGCGCCATCGATTGCGGACAAGCTAGCGCGGCGAAATGAGGGGGGCTTTGCTCTAGCTCAAATGTACTAAAGTACAGGTCCTCAAAAATCCGGTCGCTCGCAGATCGAGTTGGCCACGCTCGTATGGCCAGCGAACCAACGCCGGGTGTACGGCGGCATCCCCCCGATCGAGAAGCTCGCCTATCGCTAGTGCTCGGAGGGCGCTTTCATCTTTTTGCTCTTCGGCACTGTGCGCGAGGCAGGAGCGCGAACGACCTTCGTGGTCCATTGGGAGTTCGTGGCACTAGGCGCACTAGGTGCACTAAGTGCCTTTGTCGAGCAGATCTCGGGAGGCCTCGAAACCTTTGTCCAGACCTCTGATGCGCCGAAGATTGGAAGACCGATGTAGCCCGTTACCTCGACTTTGGTCGGGCTCAAGACCTTTGCGACGCCACTGTAGCTCGTCCCCTGGTCGGAAACATACACGGTTCCGCCGCCCCATGAGCTGTCTGACTGCTTTTTGAAGCCCGAGACAACCTCAAGACCGCATACTGGTCTCGATCTCAAATTCGGGTCGGAGTTTCTGTAATCTCTTAGAGGAAGGCCCTCGGGTCCTAGCGGTTGTTTCAGCCAGACGACTTTCCCGCATCGACTGTCGCCGCACGGCCGCAATTCGAGAATGACCTCACCGTCCGAGTCCATCCAAAAACCGTCAAGCGATTCTCCTGCGCGAACTCGTGTTGCGCCGGCGAGCACAGCAACGAGGGCAGCGACAATGACAATAAGCCGTCCTGCAACGTCTCCCAATCGTCTGCTCCCCGTGGCAACGCTGCAGAATACCAGATGAGCACTGGAGGATGCCAGCATCGCGCGCGCGGCGGAGCATCAAGGGCAACCGAACGGATATTTCTGCGCGCTGGAAAGCCGCCAACACATTGTATTCTCATGCAACCCCCACGCCCGGATAGGAATGGCGCGAATGATGCCGCTGGCCTTCTTCAATCCTGCGCCGGCCGAATTTTGCTTTTTCCCCCGGAGTACAGGATCCAACGCTGTCGCTTTGCCACCGCATGCGACACTTGAGCAGACTAAGAATATGCTGCTCGCAATGGCGCGCGGTGACAAAGATCGGAAAGAGGTTATGGCGCAGATCTACAAACAGCTCGCGGCATAAAAAGAGTATGCAATTCCGACGTTAACCGCCGCCCATCGATGTCCCCGGTGGTCGCGCGCATCGAGAAGTACCCGCGCGCGTATAGGCGATATCGCCCAATTGCAGCGCCTGGCATTTCCATTTAAAGCAGCCCTCGCCGCGCCGGCGCATTGCAAGCCACACTGGAAGGTCTCGTATGCAGGACGCATCCCCCGAGCTGTCACAAGCGAAAACGAAAGCGGACGAGGCCATTTTCTCTTCCCGACTTCGGCCGGCAATTATTGGCCTCATTATCGTGATCGCAATCGGAGCGGCGGTCTATGCCTACTGGGAGCATGCCACGCTCTACCCGTCGACTGACAACGCCTACGTTCAAGCGAATATCACGCAGGTAGCTCCGCTCGTTACCGGAGTGGTCACCGAAGTTAATGTTCAAGAATTCAAACCCGTCAAATCCGGTGATGTCTTATTGCGGATCGATCCCGCCGGATTCGAGGCTGCACTAAAGGCGGCGGAGGCGCGCCTCGCTCTTGTGCAGCAACAGGCCGGGGCGGCTGCCGGACAATCGGCGGCGGCAAAGACAAATATCGCTCAAGCTCAGGCCGCTGTTGATCAGGCTCGCCTCGAGCTCGAGCACGCGACAATCAAATCGCCCGTCGATGGAGTCGTCGGAAAAGTGCTCATACGTCCCGGCTCGATCGAACGGGCCGGCGTAAGCATTTTCCCGATCGTCGATCAGTCAAAATGGTGGGTCGACGCAAATTTCAAGGAAACTGACCTCACTCGCATTGAAGCGGGTCAAAAGGCGACCGTATTCATCGACCTTTTCCCCTCACACCAGTTCGCTGGCACAGTAGAAGCAATCAGCCCGGCGAGCAGCTCCGCCTTTTCCCTTCTGCCGCCACAGGATGCCAGCGGAAACTGGGTAAAAGTCACGCAACGATTCCCGGTGCGTGTTTCGCTTAGCTTGCAGCCGGACGATCCACCGATGCGATTAGGCGCGTCCGCGTCCGTCACTGTCGACACCACGAGTAAAGGTTCGAACATTGCCGCCCGGTGATCCCGCGCGTTTGAGCTTGGTCGAGAAAGCTCTGACCTCGGCGGCCGTGCTTCTCGCCGTACTGATGGTCATTCTCGACATGACCGTCGTCAACGTGGCCCTGCCCCATATGATGGGGTCACTTGGCGCGACGCCCGATCAGATCACCTGGGTCCTCACCTCCTACATCGTAGCTGAGGCAATCGTAATTCCGACGAGCGGCTTTCTTGCCGAGCGCTTCGGGCGAAAGCGCGTCATTTTTGTTAGCGTCGTCGGCTTCGTGGTCGCATCGATGCTTTGTGGCCAGTCGCGCACGCTGACGGAGATGGTCATCGCCCGTCTTTTTCAGGGTGCGTTCGGTGCCAGTGTCGTTCCGCTGTCGCAAGCGATCATGGTGGATACTTTCTCTCCCCAGAACCGAGGAAGGGCGATGGCAATCTGGGGCATCGGCATCCTACTCGGACCGATCATGGGTCCCACTGTCGGCGGTTTCATCACCGACCATTTGGGGTGGCGTTGGGTGTTCTACATCAACGTGCCAATCGGAATTATCAATCTGGCGCTGATCGCCGCCTTTCTGAAACAAACACCCCGATCCAAAACGACCGCGGATTGGCTGGGTGCGCTGCTGCTGGCGATTGGGATCGGCAGTCTTCAAATGATGCTGGATCGCGGCAATGGTGAAGACTGGCTGCAATCAAACTTCATCGTCGCGTTGGCGATCATATCCGTCATCTGCATCGCGGCGTTTATCACCAGAAACGTCAAGCGGTCGGACGCAATCCTCAATCTCAGTTTGCTGAAGGATCGCAATCTCGCGACGGCGACATTCATCATTATGGCGTTCGGAGTGGGAATGCTCAGCACCATTGCCTTGCAGCCGCTTTTTCTCGAACACCTGCTTGGCTACTCTGCCGGTGCGGCCGGGCTGCTGATGGCTCCCCGCGGCATTGCCGTTGCCCTCGGCATGGTCTTCGTTGCAACCGCGATTACCTGGATCGAGCCACGGTGGCTTGTCTTGGCCGGATTAGTGCTAGCGGCTGCAGGCAGTTACGTGATGACGCGGTATAACCTCGAGATCGACACGTTCTGGATCATAGCACCCGGCATCGTACAAGGTGTCGGTATGGGTATGATATTCGTGCCCCTCTCAACGCTGGCGTTTCAAACTCTGCCCAAGGGCGCATCAGACCAGGCGGCAAGCATCTTCAATCTGGCGCGCACGATAGGTGGCTCGATCGGCATAGCAATCGCCGCGACCGTGCTGACGCGCGAAACTCATGCAAACTGGCAAACCTTGGGCGCAGCGATCAACCCCTACAATCCAGCGCTCGGTGCCTGGTTGGACGCTACCGGCCTCAGCATGTCTGATCCGCGCACGCCGCAGATCCTGGGGTTTGAAGTTATGCGCCAGTCGACGATGCTAGGCTTCCTCGAAGCCTTCGGTTTCGTGACTTTGAGCTTCCTTGTGCTCATTCCGTTTGTGCTGCTCTTAAAGCGGGCAGCGGGGAGCTACCTGAGTGCTACAGGTCAGCAACCCAGTCATTAACTTGTCTTGCATCCCGGGCTCTGATTTATTGATCGAGGCAAAGTCGGTCTGATTGGGGCTGGTCTGGGCTCAAATCTGCTCCACGCAGAGCCATCTTTGACTTAGCGCAACGCATCGGCATTTTATTAGCCCATGCTTAGTGCCGTATCCAAATTATTAGCCCACGCTCAAAGTTATATCCATAATAACAAATGGTGGTGTCGTGAAAAAGCAGATCAAATGGGGTGTCATATTCGGCGCAGTTGCTCTACTCGGTCTCACTGCGGCGCTTCCAGACGCTGACGCAAGGCGCGGGGGTGGTGGCTTCCGTGGTGGCGGTCGCGGACACGTTGGTATCTCTCGCAACGTCGGCCGCGTCGGAGTTAACAGGTACGCCGGTAGAAGTGTAGCGCGCCGAGCTGTCGTCGGCGGAGCCGTCGTCGGAAACAGGGGTAGAAGAGTAGCGCGCCGAGCTGTCGTCGGCGGAGCCGTTGTCGGAGGGGCGGTCGTCGGCCGCCGCTACTATGGCGGCGTTTATTATGGTAACAGACGGCGCTACTGGCGCGGCCGGTGGTGGGCGTACGGTGTCGGGTCGTGCTGGCGGATAACGCCAGCCGGCTACTACGTTTGGATTTGCGGTTGATCCTCCCAAGTGCGAAATGGCTTCCGGCGACAGAAATCGTACGCCGGAAGCCACGTTCTTTTGCGCGGGCTTTCCTGACTATTTAGCCAGGATATCGGGCGCCTTGTTGGTAATGGTGACTAATGCCAGAAGACAAGAAAGCTGACCTTGAGCAGCGTATCGAGGAATACCGACACAAGATCGAGGAAATCAGTGCGTTCCGCGACGACCCGAAGATCGAAAAAATCATCAAAGCATTACAGAAGCAGATCGCTCAAGATTCTTACCAGTTGAGCGTACTGGACCAGGTTCCCGAAGCCTAAATCCCTTGTCGGAATTCAGTGCGTTTACTCCCCACGGTTGCCCCGTAACCGGTGGGTCTCAATCGGGTATCTGAGCCGTTGCGCGAGGCCTATATATTGGCTACTGCCTATAGCTGGTTCGCGTCGGCTTGCGTCCCCCTAAAGCAAGCCCAAAAGCGGGTATCCTGCCGGCATCCGTCGCGGAAAACCCTGGAAGCCCGGATTGTTGGCTATATGCTCATCCTGATAGATAACTACGACAGCTTTACCTACAATCTCGTCCACTACCTGGGTGAGCTTGGTGCCGAGAGCGTCGTGATCCGCAACGATAAAATCTCGGCCGAAGAAGTTCTCGAGAGGAAGCCGAAAGCCATCGTGCTTTCACCGGGACCCTGCACGCCCAACGAGGCTGGTGTCTGCCTCGATCTGATCAAGAAAGCGGGGCCGTCTATCCCGCTGCTCGGTGTCTGCCTCGGGCATCAGGCGATCGGGCAGGCTTACGGCGGCAAGGTCATTCGCGCACCGGCGCCGATGCATGGGAAGCTGTCGACGATCACCAACACCGGCAAAAGCGTCTTCAAGGGCTTGCCGAAACACTTCGAAGTCACGCGCTACCATTCGCTTATCGTCGAGCGCGCGACGCTTCCCGACTGCCTGGAGATTACGGCAGAAACCGACGATGGCCTGATCATGGGCCTGCAGCACAAGACACATCCCGTGCACGGCGTGCAGTTCCATCCGGAAAGCATCGCCTCGCAGCAGGGTCACGCGCTGTTGGCGAATTTCCTGGCGCTCGCCGGCTTCACGCCGAAAAGCCGCAAGGCGGCTTGAGCGGCGCATGACCGTTGCAAACCCTGCACGCGAATTGAAGCTGCTGATGAACCGCATCGCCGACGGCGAAACGCTCGGCGATGACGGCATGCAAGCGGCGCTGGACCTGTTGATGTCCGGCATCGCGCCGCCTGTTGCGATGGGCGCCTTCCTGATGGGTCTGCGCATTCGCGGCGAGACGACGGACGAAATCGCGGGCGCTGCCAAATTTTTGCGCGGCCGCATGACGACGGTCGACGCGCCGCCCGGCTCCATCGACATCGTCGGCACAGGCGGCGACAGCCACGGCACGTACAATGTCTCGACGGCCGCGACGTTCGTTGCGGCGGGTGCCGGCGCCATTGTCGCCAAGCACGGCAATCGCGCCGTTACCTCGCTATCCGGCGCCTCCGATGTCCTCGCGGCACTCGGCGTCAAGCTGAATGTGCCGCCCGTCGTCGTATCGCGGGCCATCGCCGATGCGGGCGTCGGCTTTCTCTGGGCGCCGCTTTATCACCCCACCTTCATGACCTGGGCGCCGATCCGCAACGATCTTGGGCTACGCACGATCTTCAATCTGCTCGGACCGCTCTGTAATCCGGCCAAGGTCACGAGGCAGGTCCTCGGCGTTTATGATCGCAAGCTGGTCGGAACGGTCGCAGAAGTGTTGCGCAAACTGGGTTCCGTGCACGCGTGGGTCGTGCATGGCGACGACGGTATGGACGAGCTGACGACGACGGGCGTGACGCACGTTGCCGAACTCAAGGACGGCGACATTTTCGCTTTTGATCTAGTGCCGGAAGACGCCGGGCTGGCGCGGAGCGACATCGCCGCGCTCAAAGGCGGCGATGCAGCGACGAATGCCGCGGCGATCCATGCCCTGCTGCAAGGCGAACCGGGACCCTACCGCGACATCGTGATCTTGAACGCAGCCGCCGCGCTGATCATCGCCGGCAAAGTGGACGGACTTGCCGAGGGCATCGAAAAGGCTAACGCTTCGATCGACAGCGGACGCGCCTCGCGCGCCCTGGACCGTCTCGTAGCCGTGACGAACGAAGCAATCTGAATATGGCCGACATCCTCGAGAAAATCACGGCTTACAAACGCGAGGAAGTGGCGCGGGCCAAAGAGCTTCGGCCGCTGCGCGTCATCTCCGAATTTGCCCGCTCGGCACCCAAGGTGCGCTCTTTCGCAGGCGCCATCGAAGCCAAGCTGAAGCGCAACGAGCCGGCGCTGATCGCCGAAATCAAGAAGGCTTCTCCTTCGAAGGGCCTGATCCGCGCCGACTTCGATCCGCCGTCTCTCGCCAAGGCCTATGAGGCTGGCGGTGCCGCGTGTCTGTCGGTCTTGACGGACCGGCCGTCGTTCCAGGGCGCACCCGATTTCCTCACCATTGCGCGTCAAGCAACGGCTCTGCCGGTGCTGCGTAAGGACTTCATGATCGATACCTATCAGGTGGCAGAAGCGCGCGCCTGGGGCGCCGATTGCATCTTGATCATCCTGGCCGAAGTCGATGATCTGACAGCCCGCGACCTCGCTTCGGCGGCGAAGGATTGGCACATGGATGCCATCGCTGAAGTTCACGATGCGGCTGAGCTCGAGCGCGCCCTCGAGCTCGACTGCCGTCTGATCGGCATCAATAATCGCAATCTCAAAACGTTCGAAGTAAACCTCGAGCTGACGGAAAAGCTGGCGCCGAAAATTCCGCCGGACCGGATCGCCGTCGGCGAAAGCGGAATTTTCACGCCCGCTGATCTCGCGCGGCTCGCCAAGGCCGGCGTTCATACCTATCTCGTCGGCGAGAGCCTCATGCGTCAGGCCGACGTCACGGCGGCGACCAGGGCGCTTTTGGCTTTGGGTGCCTCGACATGAGCAAGCTTTCGCACATCGACGACAAGGGTCAGGCCCGCATGGTCGACGTGTCGGATAAGGCGATCACGGCGCGCCGCGCCGTCGCCGAGGGCTTCATCGCCATGAAGCCAGAAACACTGGTTTTGGTCGAAAGCGGCCAATCCAAAAAAGGAGACGTGATCGGCGCTGCCCGGATCGCCGGGATCATGGCAGCGAAACGCACGCATGAGCTGATCCCGCTTTGCCATCCGCTAGCGATTACAAAAGCGACAGTCGACTTCGCGCTGTCGCAGGTACCCGCCGGCGTCCACGTCAAAGCCGAAGTCAAAGTCTCCGGCCAGACCGGCGTCGAAATGGAAGCATTGACCGCCGTTTCGGTCGCATGCCTGACGCTCTACGACATGCTGAAGGCGGTCGATAAATCTATGGTCATCGAAGGTGTGCGCCTCGTCGAGAAGGAAGGCGGGAAATCCGGAACGTTCAAAGCTCGCCCACGCTCTGGAGGCCGTTGACACCATGGCATTGCTGCCGGTAGCCGAGGCGCTGCAGTGCATATTCGACTCTTCGTCGCTTCTCGAATCCGAAGACGTCGAACTTCGCCATGCCTTTGGCCGCACGCTGGCGGACTCCGTCGCCGCCCGGGTCGACAACCCGCCCTTCGACGCGTCCGCAATGGACGGCTATGCGATCAGCTCATTGGATGCTGTGACGACAACGGCGTCGTTCGTCGTCATCGGAGAATCGGGCGCCGGCCGGCCCTTCGAAGGCAGGCTCGGCAAGGGTCAGGCCGTACGCATCTTCACGGGTGGCTCGCTTCCTGACGGCGCCGATACCGTCGTCATCCAGGAAAATGTGCTGGCGAGCGGCACGACCGTTACGATCCGCGATGTGGTCGCGCGCGCGGCGAACGTTCGCGCCAGGGGACAGGACTTCACGAAGGGCGAGACCCTCTTGGAGCGCGGCCGCCGCCTGACGGCCCGAGATGTTCTCCTCGCTGCAGCAGCGGGGCACGCAACGCTTCCGGTCATCCGCAAGCCCATCGTCGCGATCCTGTCGACCGGCGACGAACTCGTCGAACCCGGGACACCTTTGCAGCACGGTCAGATCTGGGCCTCCAATTCCTTTGGGCTTGCCGCCATGATCGAAGCCGCGGGCGGAGAGGCGCGCGACCTCGGGATTGCGCGCGATTCATTCGGCTCGCTTGCCACGGCACTAGAAGGTGCCGAGGGTGCCGACGTCCTCGTGACGATCGGCGGAGCCTCCGTCGGGGACCACGATCTCGTTCGCCCAGCGCTCGAGAAATCCGGCGCCCGGCTCGACTTCTACAAAATTGCCATGCGTCCCGGAAAGCCGCTGTTCTTCGGATCTCGCGACGTTGCAGGCACGCGCCAGCACTGTCTCGGTCTGCCGGGAAATCCCGTTTCGGCTTTGATTTCTGCGCGCGTGTTTCTCGTGCCGTTGATCGGCCGGATGCTAGGCCGCGAGGCGCCTCTCGAGACGACCGACGCCGTTCTCACCACGCCGATCGATGCCAATGGGCCACGGCAGCACTACATGCGGGCAGAACTCGACTTGAGCCATTCGCCGCCGCGCGTAACACCATTCAGGAGTCAGGACAGTGGCCTGATTACAGCGTTGCAACGCGCCGACTGTTTGCTCGTTGTTGCGCCCGATGCGCCTCGCCAGCCGGCAGGCACCGCAGTGCAAGTTTTGAAACTGGACATTTGATTTCGGCGCGCCGCGCTTCCTTCGCGAAGTCGCCTATGCATCAAAATTTCACCATGGTTCAATGCGAATTGCGAATGGTGACGCGTGCCTTGGGTTGCACCTGTCCGGGGGTGTAGATTCTCGAGCGTTTTCGGATGGATAGGCTGATGCCGCGCGCGCGGGCCTAGAGGAGAATCATATGAAAAAATTCATTACCACCGGTATCGCTTCGCTGATGATGATCAGCGCAGCCGTTCCGGCGATGACGACGCGCGCAGAAGCTCGCAATGGCGCCGGCATCGTGGCGGGCACCATTATCGGCCTTAGTGCGGCGGCGATTATTGCCAACTCCAGCCGTGCCAGTGCCTATGAACATCAGCGCTGGCGTGAGCGATGCGATCGGTGGGCTTTTCGTTGCAATCGCGGCGACGACCGGGCCTGCTTCGCGTTCGACGATGAATGCCGCGGGTGATCTAGTATAAAACTTACAGCCAAGCGCCGCCGGCAACAGCCGGGCGGCGCTTTGTGTTTGCGAAAGCTGTCCTTAGTCCTTGGCGCGCTCGACGTAAGAGCCGTCGGCCGTCATCACGACGACGCGGGTACCGGCTCCGATGTGGGGCGGCACCATCACGCGGGCACCGTTCGAGAGCTTCGCAGGCTTGTAGGACGATGATGCGGTCTGGCCTTTAACGACGGGGTCGGCCTCGACGATTTCCAGCGTGACGCGCTGCGGCAGCTCGATCGAAATCGGATTACCTTCGTGCAGCGTCACGAGGCACGTCATGCCTTCCTGCAGCCACTGCCCCTGATCGCCGACGACATCCTTCGGAATGGTGATCTGGTCGAACGTCTCGGGATGCATGAAGTTGTAGCCCATGTCGTCTTCGTAGAGATAATTGTAGTCCTTTTCGTCGAGATAGGCGCGCTCGACCTGATCGGTCGTGCGGTAGCGCTCGACGACCTTCACGCCATCGGCGATGCGGCGCATTTCGAGATGCGTGACAGGAGTTCCCTTGCCGGGGTGAATGTTTTCCGCGTGCATAACGACGGCAAGCTTGCCCTCAAGATCGAGCACATTGCCTTTGCGGACCGAGCTTGCAATAACCTTCACCACCAGTGGTCTCCGTTCTCAAAATCCAAACGCCGCGGCCACCTGTCGGGCGGTCTAGCGGCAGGTAACCTGCAGGGAATCTGCCGCGTCTCTTACCTGCTTACCCTTCTGCCGCCAAGTTATGTGTCGCAGAGTGCGGCAACCTCACCCTCAAAAGCTTAAATCGAACCGATGTCGCAACCTTCGCCCTGGTGGAATGCCGACAATCATGCCGACCGGCGGCCATTCCTTATCATGCGTGGCCGGATCAAGGCAGCGCTCCGAGCCTGGTTTGTCTCCCAAGGCTTCACCGAGGTCGAAACGGCATGCCTGCAGGTATCCCCCGGCAACGAGACGCATTTGCATGCTTTCGCGACGGAGCTTGTTCGGACCGATCTGTCGCGCCGGGATCTCTACCTCCACACGTCGCCCGAATTCGCGATGAAGAAACTGCTGGCGGCAGGGGAAACGAAGATTTTCACATTCGCTCCTGTGTTCCGCAACCGCGAGCGGGGGGCACTGCACGCGCCCGAATTCACGATGCTCGAATGGTACCGGGCGGACACTCCATATGAAACGCTGTGGGACGACTGCGCGGCCATCGTGAGAATTGCAGCCGAGACGAGCGGACACGTGCCCTGGGCATTCCGCGGCAAGGCTTGCGATCCGCTGAAGCCGCTCGGGCGCCGAACGGTCGAAGAAGCCTTCGCCGCCGCCGGTATCGACCTCGGCGCAACGCTGGCTGAAACGAGCGTCGATCGCGACGCTCTTGCGGCCCGGGTTCGCGACGCCGGGGTTCGGGCCGGCAAGCAGGACACGTGGTCCGATATATTCAGCCGCGTCATCGTTGAAAAAGTGGAACCCAAGCTGGGGTTATCTGGGCCAGATATTCTGTATCGCTATCCGGCGAACGAGGCGGCGCTCGCCCGGCCGGACCCCCTCGACCCGAGATGGTCAGAACGCTTCGAACTCTATGCGTGCGGCGTCGAACTCGCCAACGGCTTCGGGGAATTGACCGACGCCTGCGAGCAGCGCCGCCGTTTTGAAACATGGATGGCCGAGAAGAGCCGCATCTACGGCGAACGTTATCCGATCGACGAGGATTTTCTTGCCGCCCTGGCTGAGATGCCGCCCGCATCGGGATGTGCGCTCGGCTTCGATCGGCTCGTGATGCTCGCCGTCGGAGCTGAGCGCGTCGACCAGGTCATCTGGACGCCGCTCGCGGATGGCGACAATTAAGACGTAACGAGTTAGCACTCCCTGTTCCCGTTCTTACGGGGGAAACTCAAAGCAACAGAAGGCGGCGGGCCGCGCGTTCGGCGTTCCGATCCGCATTATCCCCGTCCTTTCACGGGGAGAGGGTCAGGGTGAGGGGCGGCAACGCCGACGGTGCAAGCGGCCGCCCCTCACCCCGACCCTCTCCCCATTCGAAGTGCAGGCGAATGGGGAGAAGGAGATCACAGCGATGCCCAATGAATCTCACTCCGGTGGCTGCCAGTGCGGCGCGGTACGTTTTCGCGTCGAGGGTACATTGGACGATGCTTCGGTTTGCCATTGCCGCATGTGCCAAAAGGCGTTCGGCGGCTTCTATGCCCCGCTTGTCTCGCTGCGTCATGCAAAGCTGACGTGGACGCGCGGCTCTCCGAAGATGTTTCAGTCGTCGAACTTCGTATCGCGTGGCTTTTGCGCAACTTGCGGCACGCCGCTAACATACGAGGCGCCGGACGGCGTTGCCGTCGCGATCGGCGCCTTCGATGCGCCCGCAACGATCCTTCCGCGTTTACAGTGGGGCGTCGAGGCCAAATTGACCTATGTCGATCATATTCACGAACTGCCGGCGAAGCGCACATTGGATGACGCCACCGCCACCCATTTTCTCGCCAACCTCGTTTCATATCAACACCCGGATCACGACACCGACAAATGGCCGCTGGCATGACCGAACTTCCTCGCAAGCTGACGTCGGTCGATGATCTCATCGCTGCCGACCTGGTTCCCGAAGCCGCCCGCGCCGCTGTGACCGAGGTCGGAGCCCGCTACGCGATCGCCGTCACGCCGGACATTGCGAACCTCATCGACCGAAGCGATGTCAACGATCCGATCGCGCGGCAGTTCGTGCCCGATGCGCGCGAACTCGTAACGCACTCCGCAGAGCGCGCGGACCCGATCGGCGATCGCTTGAAAAGCCCGGCGCCCGGCATCGTGCACCGCTACCTCGACCGTGTGCTGTTGAAGATTGCCAGCGTCTGCCCGGTCTACTGCCGCTTCTGCTTCCGCCGCGAGATGGTCGGGCCGGAGAACGGCGAGGCCCTATCGGCGGATGATCTCGCAGCTGCGCTTAATTACATCCGCGCCACTCCTGCCATCTGGGAAGTCATTCTAACCGGCGGCGATCCGTTCGTGCTGTCGCCGCGGCGCATCAGGGACATCACCGAGGCGCTGTCGGCCATCCCGCATGTCAAAGTGTTGCGCTGGCACACGCGCGTGCCGGTGGTCGATCCGGCACGCATCACGAAGGCGCTGGTCGCCGCGCTTCGCGCCACGACCAAAACCGTTTTCGTCGGGCTGCACACGAACCACCCGCGCGAATTGACGCCCGACGCCTGCGCCGCCATCTCCCGCATCGTCGATGCGGGTATCCCGGTCGTCAGCCAGACAGTGTTGCTGCGCGGCGTCAACGACGATGCCGACACGCTCGAAGCATTGATGCGGACGCTCGTCGAAGTTCGCGTCAAACCCTATTACCTGCATCACGGTGACCTGGCGCCGGGGACTGCGCACTTCCGCACGACGATCGCCGAGGGGCGTGCGCTGATGGCGGAACTCCGGCGGCGCCTTTCAGGGCTGGCGCTGCCGACGTACGTGCTCGACCTTCCCGGCGCGCACGGCAAGGTTCCGCTGGAAAGTCGCGCATTCGAAATCGACTCGGGAAAATACAGCGTGCGGGATGCGCGGGAGCGGCAGCACGTCTACGAAGACTGTTGCGCGGCTTCCGACGTTCCGTGAGGCCGAACTACTTGCCGCGACCAGAAGAGACGCAAACGGACCTTTTTTGCACTGCGAGATCGAGGCTTGCACAGTCGAGGCTTTTCGATTCGACGCCTCGGGCGAACGGTGCGAGAGTGCCCAAAAAAGCATCAACAATAAGCGCCCGACAGGACGCCAATCCTAGGGAGGGAAACTAATGAACGAGGAAGTCAAATCCGAAGTCTTCCATGGCGCTTGCCCGCACGACTGTCCGGACACGTGCGCGATGGATTACGAGGTGCGGGGCGGAAAGCTCATTTCGGTCAAGGGGAAGAAAGACCACCCGATGACCCGTGGCGGCCTGTGCGTGAAGCTGAAGGACTTCCACGATCATCACGCAAATCCGGACCGGCTCATGTATCCGCTGAGACGCTCGGGCCCGAAGGGCTCGCGGCAGTTCGAGGGCATCACCTGGGACGAAGCGATCTCCGAGATCGGCCGCCGCTGGCGCGAGATCATCGCGACTTACGGCGCGCAGGCGATCATGCCGCAAAGCTACCTCGGAAACATGGGCCTCGTGCAGGGCATCAACTCTGGCGACCCGTTCTTCAACCGCCTCGGCTCGACGGTGAACGAGAAGACCTACTGCACGTCGGGCTCGTCGACGGCATGGCTTCTGACGCATGGGCCCACGGGCGGCGTCGACCCGGAAAGCTTCGTGCACTGCAAGTACATCGTCATCTGGGCCTGCAATTCGATCTCGACCAACCTGCATCACTGGCCATTTGTGCTCGAGGCGCAGAAGCGAGGCGCCAAGGTGGTCGTCGTCGATTCGTACAAATCCCGTACGGCAAAGGCCGGCGACTGGCACATCTGCCCCAAGCCCGGCACCGACGGCGCACTCGCGTTGGGCATCATCAATTCGATGGTCGAGCAAGGAGTGGTCGACCAGGATTACGTCGACAAGCACACCCAGGGTTGGCCCGAGCTCAAGGCGCGGGCTGCCGAATTTACGCTCGACTACGTCGAGAAGGTCACCGGCGTTAAGGCCGCCGACGTCGCCAAGTTTGCTCGCGAGTTCGCGACCTCGCAGCCGTCCGCGATCCGCATCGGCGTCGCCATCGAGCGCTCGGCCGGCGGCGCACAAGCCGCTCGTGCCGTTTATGCAATTCCGGCCGTCGCCGGATCGTGGCGTCACGTCGGCGGCGGCATGCTGCAATTGCCGCTGTGGGACTTCCCGGTCGATTGGGTCAAGGCCGCGCGGCCAGACTGGATCAAGCCCGGCACGCGCGTCGTCAACAATCTGCGGCTCGGCCAGGCGCTCAACGGGGAGATGAAGCTCGACCCGCCGATCAAGAGCATGTTCGTCTTCTGCACCAATCCCGTCAGCCAATCGCCCGAAACCAACAAGATCGTCGAGGGGCTGAAGCGCGAGGACCTGTTCACGGTCGTCGCCGAGCACTTCATCACCGACACGGCGAAGTACGCGGACATCATCCTGCCGTCCGCCATGGCCGGCGAAGCCGAGGACATGATGTGGTCCTGGGGCCACTTCTACTTCACCTACAACGAGAAGGCGATCGACCCGCCCGGCGAGTGCAAGCCGACGAGCGAGATGTGGCGCCTGCTCGCGAAGGAGATGGGCTTCGACGATCCGGTCTTCAAAATGACCGACAGCGAGCTTTGCGCCGCATACATCAACTGGGCCGACCCCAAGATGGGCGGCATCGACATGGAGTATTTCAAGCAGCACGGGTATTACAAGATCGATGTCGGTTCCGCCGACACGCGCACTCCGCACGCGGAAGGCAAGTTCCCGACCCCGTCAGGCAAGGTCGAGCTCTTGTTGCATGATGCCAAGAACTTCGTCGCCGGGCCCTTCCGCGCCATGTACGATGGCGAGCAATCGGGTGAGCCCGTCGATCGCTTGCCCGGCTATGTGCCCGTTCGCGAGTCGCCGGAGACGAACCCGGACCTCGCCAAGCTCTATCCGCTCAATATCATCTCGCCGAAGAGCCACGCGTTCCTGAACTCGTGCTACGCCAACGAGCCGCACAAGATCAAAGTCCAGGGCGAGCAGTTCGTGATGATCTCGCCCGTGGACGCCGCCATGCGCAACATTCGCGAGGGCGATCCGGTCCGCGTGCAGAATGCGCGCGGTGACTTCGAAGGTGTCGCGCGCGTGACGGACGACGTCAATCCCGGCATCGTAGTCGCGACCCTCGGCTACTGGCGCTCGCTCAACCGTTCGGACGGGTCGGTGAACTCGATCTCGTCGGACGCCTGGTCCGGCCTCGGCCGCGCACCGACGTTCTCCGACAACCTGGTCGAGGTGCAGCGGGTTAATTGAGGGCGGCCCGTTCAAAAGCACAGTCCAGGCACCGTGTCGCGGCCTGGACTGTTCCCTGGGTGACAGCCGACCCACTCCCGTGGCGCTAGCAACATGAGGCGAAGGTATTAGACTGCTTTTGCTTTATTCGAGCCTCTGGAAGCAACAGTATGATCGGGGCGGTCAGCTACACGATATTGGATCATCATGTCACCCGTACACGCGACGCTGGCGGCGATGGCCTACCTTCTGACCAAGCACGCCGTTGCCGATTTCTTCCTGCAGAGTGAGACGATCTACCGCCAAAAGGGAATCTACGGTGCACCCGGCGGCCTGCTCCACGCGTTCACCCATATCCTTTTGACAGCGCCCGTTTTTTTCCTGTTTCCAGGCGGCAGCGCGGCGCTTGCTTTCGGCCTGCTCGGCGCCGAATTCCTGGTGCATTACCATATCGACTGGGCGAAAGAGCAGATCGTACGCCACTACGGATGGCGGTTCGCCGACAGGCAGTACTGGGGCGCGCTCGGCTTCGACCAGCTTCTGCACGGGCTGACCTACGTTGCCATTCTTTGGGTCTGGTTGCCTCCGGGATAAGGTAGCTCAGCACCTCTTCCTGCGACATCCCCTGCTCCGCATCTTGCGAACCCTACGGCGCATCTGCCATATGCGGCAAAGCCGACGCGCACCGCCCGTAACGTTTTGTTCCCGGCAAGCGAAGCAATATTGGAAGGCGTGATTTTGGACCGGAAGGCTCGAGATGCGGAATGGTCCCGGCTGATGCGCGCCGCAATCGCGGGCGATGAAGGGGATTACCGCACACTTCTGGGAGACTTGTCGCATGTCTTGCGTGGCGTGGTCCGCCGTGGCTTTGCCGGCGTCGGCATTGCGCGTGATGATGTTGAGGATGTGGTGCAGGAAGTGTTGCTAGCGATTCACTTGAAACGCCATACCTGGGACCCGTCAATGCCACTCGTGCCGTGGATGTTGGCGATTGCGCGAAACAAGATGATCGACGATTTGCGCCGGCGAGGCCGGCGTCCCGAAGTTCCAGTCGATCTGACGCAATTTGAATTCGAAGGAGAGGACCAGCAGGCCTCGATCGACGCCAATGACGTGACGCGCGTGCTGAACAAACTGCCGGAGCGCAACCGCGAGATCGTCAAGGCGATCAGCATTGACGGGCATTCCGCCCGCGATGTCGCGGCGCGGCTCGGAATGACCGAAATAGCGGTGCGCGTCGCATTGCATCGAAGCCTGAAGTCGCTCTCCGATACCTATCAAGAGAAGAAGTCATGAAGACCGACGATCTCATCAAAGCCCTCGCAGCCGACGCCTCAAGCGTCGAGCCGCCGATTGCGCGCACGCTTGCCGTCGCGGTCGCAGCAGGGGCCGTGCTGTCGCTCGCCGTTTTCCTGTCCGCCTTGGGCGTGCGTGCCGGATTTTTCCGAGGTCGCGATGAATTCCGGCCGGTTTGTTTTCAAGTTCGTCGTGACACTCAGTGTCGCTATCCCGGCGTTCCTGCTCGTCCGCGATCTGGCGCGGCCGGACTTTGCGCCCGGCAACAGACTGTTGTGGCTGGCGCTGGCGCCGGCACTCCTGGGAGCGGCCATTCTCTTCGAGCTTGCCTCGGTCCCTTCCGATGACTGGCATGCGCGGATGATCGGCCACAATTCACTTTACTGCGTTGCGGTGATCCCGTTGCTGTCGCTGGCTCCGTTCGCGGCTGTGCTCTACGCGCTGCGCTCCGGCGCACCGGCAAACCCGACAGTCGCCGGAGCCGTCGGCGGCTTGCTCTCCGCCGGCATCGCTGCGACGCTCTATGCCAGCCATTGCACCGACGACAGCCCGTTGTTCGTCGCCGCCTGGTATCCGATCGGCTTCGTTTTGATGACTCTTCTCGGAGCCCTGATCGGCTCGCGGATTTTGCGGTGGTAGCGCCGCACTAAAGCAGGTCGCGCAGGCGGTAATAGAGCATGCCCAGCGCCAGCATCTCGTTGCCGAACCAGTCGCTGAGCGGCAGCCGCACGTGACGGATGCGGTCGAATAGATCGAACCGCTCCGTAGTTCCGCAAATTGCGTCCGAGACGATTTCAGCGGCGATGTGCGAGGCGTTGACGCCGTGGCCGCAGTAGCCCTGCAGATAGTAGAGGTTCGGCGCCAGTCGTCCGATGGCGGGCACGCGGTCGACGATGATGGCGATCCGACCTCCCCAGGCATAGTCGATCTTCGCGTCGGCGAGCTGCGGAAAGATCTCGATCATGCGCGGCCGAAGCGAGGCACCGATGTCCTGTCGGATCGCGGTTCGAATAGTTGCAGCGGCCGCCAAAGAGCATGCGGCGATCGGCTGAAAGCCGGAAGTAATCGAGCACGACGTTGCTGTCGGCGACGGCGAGGTCCTGCGGATTGATCGCCGCCGCGACGACTTCACTGAGCGGCTCCGTGGCGATGATGTAGCTGCCGGTCGGCAGCATCAGGCCCTTGAGCCTCGGCTGATCGAAGCTGTCGAAGATTTCCCCGGCGATGATGACGGTGTCGGCCCCGACGCGGCCGCGCTCGGTTTTGACCCAGGGCTTGGCGCCGCCTTCGAGAGCGACGGCGCGTGTCTGTTCGAAAATCCTGACTCCCAGGTTAGCCGCTGCGCGCGCTTCGCCGAGGCACAGATTGAGCCCGTGCAGGTGGCCACTGCGGCGATCGATGAATCCGCCATGATAGGCGGTCGTGCCGAGCACGCGCGGCATTGCCTGCGGCTCGACGATTTCGAGGTGATCGCCGTCGCCATCCTTGATGCGCTCTTCGACGTTGGCGCGGATGGCCCTCATATGGCTCGGGCGGGCTGCAACCTCCATCCAGCCGTGCTTCAGATTGCAGGAGATGCCGTATTTGGCGATACGGCCTTCGATGATCTCGTGACCGCGGTAGCGAATGTCGCGCACGAGCTTGGCGCCGTCCTCGCCGAGCTGGCGCTTGATCGCGTGCTTCGCCGCTGATGCCGGCGATCATCTGGCCGCCGTTGCGCCCCGATGCGCCCCAGCCGATGCGGTTCGCTTCGAGGAGCACGACGGAGCGCCCGCGCTCGGCGAGTGACAGTGCTGTCGCGATACCGGAAAAGCCGCCGCCGACGACGCAAACGTCGGCCTTGGACGGAGCCCTCGAGCAACGGATAGCGCGTCGCGTCATTGGCGGTCGCGGCGTAGTAAGAGGCTGTATGATCTTGGGCTGTCACGATGGCCCGACGCTTAGCGCACCTTTGAATGGAGCACAAATCCCGAATGTCTGGTCACCCGGCGGCGCCGAAAGCCCTGCGGCGTTCGAGCTCGAGGCGGTCCGTCTGACGCTTCGTGAAATAGGCAGCGGCGAGCACGCCGACGGTCACGATAGCGATCAGGATCGTCGAGATAGCATTGATTTCGGGCGTCACGCCGAGGCGAACCTGACTGTAGATCTTCATCGGCAGCGTCGTCGCGCCGGGACCGGTCGCGAAGCTCGCGATCACAAGATCATCGAGCGACAGCGTGAAAGCCAACAGCCAGGCGGACACGACGGACGGCGCAATGATCGGCAGCGTCACCTGGAAGAAGGTGTTGAGCGGCGTCGCACCGAGATCCATTGCCGCTTCCTCGACGGAATTGTCGAAGTCCTGCAACCGGGCCTGCACGACGACGGCCGCGTAACACATAGTGAACGTGATGTGAGCAAGAGTGATCGTCCATAAGCCGCGGTCGAGTCCGATGGCGACGAACAGCAACAACAACGATAGCCCGATGATAACGTCGGGCATGACAAGCGGCGCGAAGATCATGCCCGAGAACAGCGTTCGTCCACGGAAGCGACCGAGGCGAACGAGCGTGATTGCCGCCAGCGTACCGAGGATCGTCGCCATTGTGGCTGACATGAGCGCCACGCGGATCGTCACCCATGCGGCATCTTTCAGGGCTTGGTTTTCAAGTAGAGAGGCGTACCACTTCGTCGACAATCCCGCCCACACGGTCACGAGCTTCGACTCGTTGAAGCTGTAGATCACCAAGAGCAGGATCGGGATGTAGAGGAACGCGAAGCCGAGCGCGATCGACGTGGCGTTGAACCAGGAAAAGCGTCCCTTCATCGCCCGGCCTCCCGCTCAAGTTGCTGCTGACGCTGGAAGAGGACGATCGGAACGATGAGCACAACCAACAGCAGCACGGCGACCGCCGAAGCCAGAGGCCAGTCGCGGTTGTTGAAGAACTCGGTCCACAGCGTCTTGCCTATCATCAGCGTGTCCGAGCCGCCCAGGAGATCGGGAATGACGAATTCGCCGACAGCCGGAATGAAGACCAGCAGGCAACCGGCAAAAACGCCGGGCAGCGACAGTGGGAATGTAACTTGCCAGAACGCCCGCCAGGGGCGCGAACCCAGGTCTTCGGCCGCCTCGAGCAATGCGGGGTTGATCTTCTCGAGGCTTGCATAGAGCGGCAAAATCATGAACGGCAGGTACGAATACACGATGCCGATGTAGACCGCTGTCGTCGTGTTCATGATCTGCAGGGGCTCCGAAATGAGACCGAGCTTCATCAGGAACATTGTCAGAAATCCTTCGGGCTTCAGGATTGCTATCCAGGCGTAGATGCGGATCAGGAACGAGGTCCAGAACGGCAGGATGACGAGCATCATCAGCGTCGGCTGCCAGCCCTTCGGCGCCCGCGCCATGCCGTAGGCCATCGGGTAGGCGACGAGGAGCGTGAGGAACGTGGCGATTGCCGCGATCTTCAGGCTCGACAGGTAGGAGTTGATATAAAGCGGATCACCGAAAATGAAGGTATAGTTTTCGAAGTCCAGCTTGGAGATGAAATCCGTGATGCCCGTCGACCAGCTGAAGTTCGGCGTGTAGGGCGGAATGGCTGTCGCAACGTCCGAAAGCGAAAGCTTGAAGACGACAAAGAATGGCACGAGGAAGAACACAAGCAGCCACAGGTAGGGTGCCGCGATCACGTACCAGCGTCTGAGATCGGTGGCGCTTCGAGTACTCATCTGGCTGCCCCTCAGCGCGTCAGAACAACGCCAGCGTCGACCGGCCAATCGAGCCACACGTTATCTTCCCAGCTGATCGGCCGCTCCACGGTGTGGGCGGCATTGGCTCTGAGCGCAGTCACCCGCTCTCCGGATGCAGTGCGTACATGATAATGCGAGATCGATCCGAGATAGCCGATGTCCTCGACCTTGCCCGGAATGGCGTTGATGGCGCTCTGCGGCTGCTCGTGCGCGATCCGGATCTTCTCCGGCCTGAGCGCAAGCCACACCTCTTGGCCGACCGTCACCGGCTCCGTGCTCCGTGTCTTGAACTTGTAGCCGTCGTTAGCATTGATCTCGATGCACCCTTCGGAAACGCCGGAGACCTTGCCTGGGAAGACGTTCACGTCGCCGATGAAGCCCGCGATGTAGCGTGTCTTCGGGTTCTCGTAGATTTCGCCCGGCGTCGCGACCTGCACCAGATCGCCCTTGTCCATGACGGCGATGCGGCTTGCGACCGTCATCGCCTCCTCCTGGTCGTGCGTGACGATGATGAAGGTCGTGCCCGTCGTTTCCTGAATGTGCATCAGCTCGAACTGCGCCTGCTGGCGGAGCTTTTTGTCGAGAGCGCCGAGCGGCTCGTCGAGCAGCACAAGGCGGGGCTTCTTCGCAATGGCGCGGGCGAGCGCCACGCGCTGCTGCTGGCCGCCCGAAAGCTGATTGGGCTTGCGCTTGGCGAACTTCTGAAGCTCAAGCATGGCCATCGCTTCATCGACGCGCTCGGCGATCTTGTCCTTTGGTCATACCCTCCTGCCGGAGACCGAAGCCGATATTGCCTTCGACCGTCATGTGCGGGAAGAGCGCGTAGGACTGGAACATCATGTTGACGGGGCGCTCGTAAGGCGGCAGCTCGGTGATGTCCTGTCCGGCGACGATGGTGCGCCCCTCGGTCGGGCGCTCGAAGCCGGCGAGCATCCTCAGGAGCGTACTCTTTCCGCAGCCCGACGGCCCGAGAAGGGCGAAGAACTCCCGCTCGTAGATATCGAGGGTCACGTTTTTGACGGCGACGAAGTCGTCAAATTTTTTCGTGATGTTCTCAAAGCGCACGAATGGCTACTTTCGCCGGATCCTTCCAAGGTGCGAAACCCGATTGCGGTGCCGCCGTGCGCGGCCCGGCGCGTTGGGCGCTGGCTGCTTTCGCTTGGGGATCGCGGGCGGTCACAACAGGCATGATCGAAGTTCCTTGAATCCTGTTCGTGAGCGGTGAGGCGCCTGGGCGCCAGATCAGAAAAACCGCGCCAGAGAACCCTCTGGCGCGCTTTGACTATTGACCGGTCGTGATCCGTGTCCACATTCGGGTTACGAGTCGCTGGGTTTTGTTGTCCCACGTTGTCTTGACGTAGAGCTTCTTGAGCGTCTCCGGGTCAGGATAAACGGCTGGGTTCTTCAAGATATCCTCGTCGATGAACTTCTGCGAAGCGAGGTTTCCGTTCGCGTATTGGACGAAGTTCGACGCCTTCGCCATTACTTCCGGCTTGTTGAGGTAGTTGAGGAAAATGCGGGCTTCCTCGACGTTCTTGGCATCCGCGGGGATGGCCATCATGTCGAACCACATCTGCGTGCCTTCCTTCGGGATGTGGTATTTGATCACCTGCCCGTTCTTGGCTTCGGTCGCGCGGTTGGCGGCCTGCAGGATGTCGCCCGACCAGCCGAGAGCCATGCAGATGTCGCCGTTGGCGAGCGCGTTGATGTATTCGGAAGAGTGGAACTTCTTCACGTACGGCCGGATCTTCGTCAGGACATCTTCGGCTTTCTTGAAGTCGTCCGGGTTGGTGGTGTTGGGATCGATATGGAGATAGTTGAGCACCACCGGAACAATGTCTTCTGGTGAGTCGAGCACGTAGATACCGCAATCCTTGAACTTCGCGGCGATCTCGGGCTTGAAGATCATGTCGAGCGAATTGACCGGCGCGTCCGGCATGCGCTCCTTGATCTTGGCTTCGTTGTAGCCGACGCCGGTAGTGCCCCACATCCAGTTCATCGCGTACTGGTTGCCCGGATCATAGATGGCGACGCGGTTATAGACCTCGGGCCAAATGTTCGAGATGTTGGGGATCTTGGATTTATCGAGCTTCTGAAAAACGCCGGCCTTGATCTGACGCGACAGGAACGAAGCCGTCGGCACGACGATGTCGTAGCCGCTGCCGCCCGCAAGCAGCTTTGTTTCGAGAACCTCGTTGCTGTCGAAGACGTCGTAGACAACCTTGATGCCGGTTTCTTTCGTGAAATCTTCTAAGAATTTTCGGATCGATATAGTCGGACCAGTTATAGACCCTCACTTCCTTGCCTTGCAGCAAACGCGGGCTGGCCGATGAGCACGGCCGCAACCGCAAAATAGAACGCGGCGCAAAGCACCGTCTTTCCGAGCCTCAGCATCCGAACTTCCTCCCACGGACCAGGTCCAGCCGACGGTTAATCGCGCCGGCGCGCGGTTTTCGCGCGTCCAACGGCGATCACGAACGTTGACCATTCTGCGCATATCGCCAGCGAAGCACAACTGGCCTCCCGAGAAATGATGCCCCGGCGGCGCGCCGGCCCGCCCCTCCGCGATTTACGCATCTTGAGGTCGTTCAGCATTTATGATGACAATGCCCCCTGCCCTTACGGGCTTTGGCTAGCTCGGCCGACTGTCTTAATCTCAAGACCTCCGGGTTCGAGGATCGTTAGAGACGTGGCTCTGCGATCAGCGATCTTGTTACAGCCGGCGTGCTAAAGACAGAGATCGCGGCATGCCGATGGTCGGACCAGCCGCCAGCAAATGAACGTCAAGGTGCCAATATGATCGCGCGAGTTGGAGCAACGCCCAACGATGACGGCGAGTTCGGCGTGGGGTCAACGCCCGAAGCGCTTCGCGACTGGCTGCGTCAGCACAGGATCGAGGAAGTCGACTGCGCCGTGCCGGATATCGCCGGCGTCGCGCGGGGCAAGACGATGCCGGCCGAGAAGTTCGCCAAGCTCGAGGCCATTCATCTGCCGATCTCGATCTTCCATCAGACGATTACCGGCGACTACGTCGGCTTCGAGGAAGATGATCAGCAGCTCTACGCTGAGAGCGACGTGATGATGGTGCCGGATCTCGCGACCATCCGTCCGGCCCCCTGGGCGTCAAGCCCGACGGCCCAGGTGATCCACGATGCGCAAGGACAAAAGGGTGAGGCGATTGAGATCGCACCGCGCAACGTATTGAAGCGCGTTTTGGGTCTCTACGCCAAAGAAGGGTGGCTTCCCGTCGTCGCCCCGGAACTCGAGTTCTATCTGACCAAAACCAATCCCGATCCCGACTATCCACTCGAGCCCCCGACAGGACGCTCTGGCCGTCCCGGCGCAGGCCGGCAGGCCTACAGCCTCGGCGCCGTCGATGAATATGACAAGATCGTCGACGACATCTACGAATTCGCAGAGCGCCAGTATCTGAAGATCGACACGATCATTCAGGAGGGCGGCGCAGCGCAGCTCGAAATCAATCTGCTGCACGGCCATGCTGTCGACCTTGCAGATCAAATCTTTCTGTTCAAGCGGACGATCCGGGAAGCTGCCTTCACGCACAATTGCTACGCGACGTTCATGGCAAAGCCGCTCGCGAATGAACCGGGCAGCGCCATGCACATTCATCAGAGCGTCGTCGATATCAAGACGGGCAAGAACATATTCACGCTGGGCAACGGCGAGCCGAGCAAGCTTTTCTTCAGCTTCCTCGCCGGGCAACAGACGTATCTTTCCGCCGCGATGTGTCTCCTCGCGCCTTACGTCAACTCCTACCGGCGGCTCGTGCCGAACGGCGCTGCGCCGATCAATGTCGAGTGGGGTTACGACAACCGCTCGGCGGGGCTGCGCGTGCCGGTTTCACCCGACCCGGCGCGGCGCGTGGAAAATCGTCTGGCCGGCGCCGATGCCAACCCCTATCTGGCAATCGCCGCGAGCCTGGCGTGCGGCTACCTTGGGATGAAGAATAGTCTCGCTCACCGCCCCGCCGTGGTCGGCAACGCCTATCGCAATGCCCATCAGTTGCCGCGCGGGCTGCTTGAAGCCTTGACCGAATTCGAAGAAAGCACACCGCTACACGACGTTCTCGGCAGGCGGTTCTGCCATGTTTATCTGGCGTTGAAACGCAGCGAGTTCGAGGAATTCATGCGGGTCATCAGTCCTTGGGAACGCGAGCACCTGCTGCTGAGCGTTTAACCGGCGCGGGTCGTTGCACCGGCTAAGGTGGTCCGAGTTTTGCGGCGCCCTGCGATTAGTCTCGCCCGATGTGTTTCAATTCGCGATGACCGGATAGAAACGCTTAATCTTGTTCCTGATTATCTTCCAAATTGCGATCAATGCATCGTTGATTCAAATTATTTTGACCCGCATTTGCCAGTACAGCCACGACATACTGCGGCTCGTCAGAATTAATTGGGACGATGCCGCGAGACATTCCGGCATTTGCCTGGCGACAAGACAGAAACGTAGTCTCTGCGCCAAGCGACCGATTTAGGCGGGAACACTAATGGCATCGACTTCGCAACAGGCAGCGCTCGCCCGTAGAACTATACTATTCGTCGATGACGAGCCGCTGTCGCAGAAATACTTCAAGGCGTCGGTCGGCCAGTATGCCAATGTTCTGACCGCCAGTACTCCCGATGCGGCTCTCAAAATTCTGACCTCCGGCGGCGACCCGATATCGGTTGTCGTGAGCGACGAACGCATGCCGCACGAGAGTGGCGTGTCATTCCTGACGAACGTCCGGAAATCGTTTCCGTCGACAGTGCGGATTTTGACGAGCGCCTACGCCGATATCGAAAATCTGCAGCAGGCCATCAACGGTGCAGCGATCTACCGTTTCGTACCGAAGCCCTGGGATTTCGACGAGTTATGTTCGGCCATGCAGGAAGCATTGGTCGCCGAGCGGGTTGAAGAGACAGTCGGGGCACCCCTGGAAGGGCGCCTTGGCGCCGGCAATGCGGAAAGCGCCAATATCGAATTGCTTGCCGTTCTGGCCCGCGAGCTTGCGACGCCGTTGGACTCACTCGACAAGGAAGCACTTCAGCTCTCGCTCCTGACGGGCACGAGAGCCGTTGCCCTTAGGCCGAACATGCCCTCGCAGATCGGTTCCTGGTCGTCGCAGTTGCGCCTCGGACAAATCATGGCCTCCGCGGCGCAGGTGCAGCGCGATGTTCAGCATTGCCGTTCTCTGGCCGGATCGATCGCCGAACTGGCGGCGGGCCTCTGCGGCTCGGACGCCGTGCAGACGCATCCCTCGCCAAGAAGCAGATCGACATGATCCACTTTCTGCGCCACACGACCGCTTCGATGAAGCACTTGGCGGCGCTTAAAGGCATCAGTCTCGATCTGAAAGAATTGGATAGCGATCTTATCGTCCACGCCGATCCCGACGCGCTCGAGAAGATCATCGGCAACGTGATCGCCAACGCCATCAAATTCACCCCGCCCGACGGCCGGATTGACGTTTCCGCCGCGCGTGACGACGACATGGTCATCGTTACGATCAGCGACACGGGCATCGGCATTCCCGCCGAACAGCTGCCGCATATCTTCGATCGCTTCTACCAGGTCGACGGCTCCGCGACGCGCCGCCATCAAGGCCTGGGACTGGGCCTTGCCCTGGTGCGAGAACTGACCGCGAGGCACGGCGGCGACGTCACCGCAACGAGCGATTCCGGCCACGGCACGACGTTTGTTTTACGGTTTCCTCACGCACTTCAGGGTACGCAGTCCGGCATGGAAAATGTCGAAGAAAAGCCCGATCAGTTGGCCAATGATCCGCTTCGCACGTTCGACCGCAAGGCTTCGGCGCGCGCCCTCGCGACGGATGAACCTGCGGAAGCCGGAAGAGCCGATCGAAGCGATGCCGGAGAACGACCGAGCGAGCCGACCTGCCGCTCTTGCTCGTCGTCGATGACGAACCGGATATGCGCCGCTATCTCGTGACGATGCTGCGCGAAAGCTATCGGATCATCGAAGCCGAGGACGGCATATCGGCGCTCGAGAAGGCGATGACGGCCACGCCCGATCTCATCTTGCTCGACGTCATGCTTCCCGGCGTCAGCGGTCTCGAAGTGTGCCGCTCGCTCAAAGAGAAAGCCGAAACCCGCGCCATCAAGATCATCGTGTTGACGGCCCGGGCCGACGAAGAGGCGAAAATCATCGCGCTGAAGCACGGCGCCGACGATTTTCTGATCAAGCCGTTCAGCGGCTTGGAGGTGCGCTCGCGCATAACGAACCTCATTCGCGCGGCGCAACTCGAGCGCGATCTGCAGCGAACCAATGGCGAATTGAAGCAAAGCCTGCAGCAGCTCCGCGAGACGGAAGCGGCGCTGGTACAGAACGCAAGGCTAAGCGCGCTCGGAACGATGGCCGCCGGACTGCTGCACGAAATCGGCAATCCGCTGAACTTCATGGGCACGCCCTGCAGCTTGCAGCCCGCGACCCGACGGTCCGGTCGGACCCTGATACGGCCGATACGATAAAAGACATTCAAGAGGGCTACGAGCGAATTCATCGCGTCGTCACCGACCTGAGAGGCTTCACCGCGCCGCAGCGGCCCGAACATCCGCGCCCCTTCTCGATCGACTCGGCGATCGATCACGCGCTTCGATTTACGGCGCACGTTCAGAAGGGAATAAACATAACGAAAGATCTTGCCGAACCGGGATGGTGTTCGGCTCGCAGTCCACGATCGCGCAAGTTCTCGTCAACCTTTTGGTCAACGCCGTTTCGGCCGTGCGCACGGTCGAAGAACAACGCCAACCCGAGATTTCGCATATCGACTTGGGTTGATGGAGACCAACTCTTTGTTTCAGTTCGCGACAATGGGACGGGAATAGACCCGAGCAATTCAAACTCAGATATTCGATCCGTTTTTCTCGACCAAGGATGTTGGCGAAGGAATGGGATTGGGATTGGCTGTCAGCCATAGAATTATCGAGAATCACGGTGGTTCATTGAGTGTTAACAGTAGTCTAGGAGAGTGGACTGAGTTCCGTTTCAATTTGCCGTTTGCGTCTGAGAAAGAGAACAAGGTCTCTCATGGAGTCGTTTCATACTAATCAGCCCGTCGAGATTTTGATTGTCGACGACGAGCCTCAGGCGGTCAAATATTTCAAAAAAGCATTTGGCGCGAAATACGAAGTCCTGACGGCCACGAGCGCCGACGAAGCCGAATCTCTCGTGCTCTCCGGCGACCACAACATCGCGCTCGTCATCACCGACCAGCGCATGCCGGGGCGCAGCGGCGTCAGCCTGTTGAACCGCATTCGCAACGAGCGTCCCGACATCGTTCGCATGCTGACGACGGCCTACGCCGACCTCGACAGCGCCATCGACGCCGTCAACAAGGCGAAATTCTTCGCTATATCTCGAAGCCGTGGGACCTGCGCGTCCTTGAGGCTGAAATCGAACAAGCCATCACGTTCTATCTCTTGAAGAACGAGTATGACTTGCTATTGCGCGACAAGCTCAGCGCTTTGCACCGTACGCTTCTTCGCGACCGCATGAACGGCATGGCCTTCATGTCGGGTATGCTGCCTTACAACAACGCCCCGCTCACGATGTACAATTATCTGAAGGACGCTCTCGCCGAGCCGGCGTGGCGTTCGGCTGTTCAGCAGCAGTGGTCGCAGCTGCGCGTGCAGGATCATTGGCGCATTCCCGTCAATGAAACGCAGCGCATGATCAGCCTTTCCGAAGATTTCATGAACAAGGAGCTCACCGCTCCTCATGGCGCGGCAGACGCAGACCGACCTCGTCGCGCTCGTCAACGATTGCGCGCAGGCCGTGAACCACGAACACGGTTCCGCAGCAGGTAAAGATCTCCGGCGGTTCCGAGCCGATCCTCATTCCGGCAGATGCGCGGTCGTCCACGGCATCATGCAGCGGCTTCTGGAGCCGATGAGCCGATGGGCGGCACCCGGCAGCACCTTGCAGGTCAACATCAGAAAAGACCGCAGCGATGACGAAGACAGCGTTGCAATCCATTTCGAAACGCGCAACTGCGAGGCGGCAAAAGCCGTGCAGGATTGCGTTCTGTTTGCACCGGCGCTGCAGATCGTTCCGAAGCGGGCCAGCGAATTCCTCAAGGCTTCCTTGGCCATCGGTCATATGGGCGGTACGATCAGCTCGCCGCAGATGGAAAATGGCTACAAGCAAATTCATGTGACGTTGCCTGGCCGCGGCGCAGACAATAAGGCGATCTCGGCTCCGATACAATGGCTTCAGGATCTGAGCGACGAGTATGAGAAGTGGGTACTCGGGACGCTCGAAGTCGCGTTTTGATCTCGGCCTCAGCCGCGACGTGAGAACGTGCTTCAAAAGCCCATGCAGCTCTTTTCAAACCTCTTCGCCCGTGACGGCTTGTCTTCGTGAGATGCAGGCCTGCCGCGCGGCAGTACGCCGTCCGACGGAAACCGGAGAATGTGTACCAGTCGACTTTGCCGTCCGGGCCGATCTTGTATGTCGGAACCCCCTTGGCATCGAGGTATTTGCCGTCCTCGTCCCTGACCGCTTTTGATGAGGCGGGGACGTTCGGTGCCGCGGCCTCTGCAGAAGCGGCTGCCAAAAGCGGCGGAACGCCAAGCAAGAGCGCGTGCAATAAGAGAGCCCGTCTGATCGGACTGCCCAATGCAAAAGCGTACTGTTTCACTTTGGTGAACCTCCTTGCCCGCGGATCATTGCAGGCCCAAGCAGCGCGCGGGCATTCCAGGGCGACATTTATATAAAGGAAACGAACCGGCGGACAGAAATCACATGCGTGTTGTTGACTAATCTCATCGCAATTGCTTCCGATGCTGCAGGCTTAATTACTAGTAAAGAACATGCGGCCGCGTGCATCAGACTTGGCCGTCCGACCCGTTCGAGAATGGCTCGAAACGACCAGATATTGGGAATAGGAAATCACGATGCAGAAAACTGTCGTAAGGGTCATATGCGCGATCGGCCAGTCGGGGCAACTCGGCCTTAAAGGTGTACTGCCGTGGGAGGGCAATCGTGAACCGGAGTTCATCGCGGACGTCGCGCGCTTCTTCGACGTCACGAGAGGACACGTACTCCTCGCAGGCCCACGAACAATCGCCAGCGTTCCCGAATTTGCGCGCCGCGACCGCACGCTGGCCGTCTTGCGGTCGAACATGGATCCGGAACAAACCTTGCGGCAGTACGCGGGCCGGGTCGTCTACATCGGCGGCGGGCCACCCATTTGGGACGTCTACGCGCGCTTCGTCAGCCACTGGGACATCACGCGCCTTCCCTACGACGGCCCAGCCGATCGGTGGTTCAATCCCAACTGGCTGATCGCCGGCGGCTCTGTATCGGACAACGCACGCGCGACAGCCCGATGATCGGTAGCGCGGATTACTCTCAGTCGAACACGGACGAGAGAGACCTCTGGATCGAATTCAAACCTTTGCTGATGGACTTCGAGACGTCATCATAGTCCGAGGTTTTGTGCTTCCGCGATTTGGCCCGAGGCCGCGAAACTTTCGGAGTCGACGAGACTTGAGAGACCGTCGCAGGCTCTAACTGCGCTTTCGTTTGGCCGCTCTCATCACGAGTGACCGGAGATTCCATCGAAGGCGGAGTCTCAGGCTGAAGAACCGGCGCTGCGCTACCGACGGCCAACGTAACCGCGGCAGCAGATGGTTGGGCCATAGGCTTAGGCGGTACCAGCATTTCGGCAGGCGCCCAGGCGCGCTCCCTCATCGGGCGATCATTCAAGGGCGCGCGTGCTCCATCGAAATTCGGAGGCGATTCAGACTGCGTGGCATCGGCCCTGATCTGCGAGGTCCGCATCCCATCGTTCGTTGGAGGCGCACGTGGACTTGCCGCGCCATTAGAGTCGGCATGGCCCGGTGCACACTTCGCTGCGCTATTGGACTGGGCCAAAGCCAGCAGCGTCTGATCGGGATTATCGACCGGCAACTGCGCGTTGACGGCGAAAAGAAATGCGCTCATGGCCTCCTTTGACGCTGCCGTCCAAACTCCATTTATCGGACCGTGATAACACTCGGTTTGCGTCATCGCGATTTGCAACTCGCGCACCAACGAGGCGCGATCAACCGGACGAGCGGGCATCGCGACGGGCCTGCCGGCCGACTCTCGGATCACCCGCAGTGCGGCCGGTGGTGAACTCATTGGTTCGGCTCTCACCAGGGGAGGAATTGTAACCGCGTCGGCGCTCGCCCGATTTAAGTCGTCGCCGGGAACCATCGCCGAATAGAAGCCGTATCCCGCCAATGCGGCCAGGATGAAAAGTACGATGCCCCTGACCTTGGCGGCCTCGATGCTTCCAAGGACGATCCGCAGGGCCTTCACGGCGGCTTCACTCATCGTTGCGTAACGCTGGCTAAGGTGTGGGCGCTGGCCGCTGTGCCATCGGAATGGCGCGGCTGCGAGCCGACTTCTGGCAACTCGTTCTTGCATGTCGCTAGCACAAACAGCAATCGAGCAAACTACTTGCGCCCTGCTCAATTTTGCCAGCGTCCCATTGGTCTCAGAGCGTAGATATCGGGAACTCTGAGTAGCCGACGCGGTCTGCCGCATTCCGGATGATCGCTTGAGTCGTGACGCAGCGGCGTGCGGCGGCTATGAGAACCATCGGTCTTCCAACGCAAAGCGCAAAGCAGCTGGCATGTCGGGCTCCGGTACCGCACGAAATGTCAAAACCGGATCAGTGATCGAGACGACGGTCTCTGCGCGTCTCGACCGGCTTCCGTGGGGACGTTTTCACGTGCTTGTGGTCGCCGCGCTTGGCATCACATGGATCCTGGATGGTCTCGAGGTGACGCTCGTCGGCGCGGTCGCCGGCGCTCTGAAGCAAAGCCCAGTACTTCATTTCACCAATACGGATGTCGGGCTCGCAAGCAGCATCTACCTTGCCGGTGCCGTTTTGGGTGCAATATTTTTTGGCTGGCTGACGGATCGCCTCGGCCGGAAAAAGTTGTTTTTCATCACGCTCGCTATTTACATGATTGCGACAGCCGCGACGGCGTTCTCATGGAATTTTTGGAGCTTCGTCGTCTTCCGCTTTTTCACCGGAGCGGGCATAGGCGGCGAGTACGCAGCCATCAACTCGGCGATCCAGGAATTGATCCCGGCCCGGGTCCGCGGCTGGACCGATCTGATCATAAACGGCAGCTTCTGGCTCGGTGCTGCAATGGGTGCCGTCGCATCGATCATTTTGCTCGACGCGGACTTGCTGCCGGAAGACATGGGCTGGCGCGCAGCATTCCTAATCGGCGCCGCCCTGAGTGCGGTAATCCTTTTCATGCGCCGTTGGATTCCGGAGAGCCCGCGATGGCTCGCCACGCACGGCCGCGCCGCAGAGGCAGAGGCAACTCATATCCGAAATTGAGGACGGGCTTCGGCGCACGGGCCATACGATCGACATGCGGCCCATCAGGCCGGCGCGAATTAAAACGCGCACGCATACGCCACTGAGAGAGGTCGCATCCGCAATATTCAGGACGCATCGTCAACGTGCGTTGGTCGGGCTCGCCCTGATGGTCGCTCAAGCCTATTTCTATAACGCCATCTTCTTCACTTACCCTCTAATTCTGACGACGTTCTACGCTATCCCCGCAAGTCAGCTAGGTTGGTACATCCTGCCATTTGCAGCCGGGAATTTTCTCGGGCCGTTGCTCTTGGGCCGTTTGTTCGACACGTGGGGACGGCGCCAGATGCTGACGCTCACCTACGCTGTCTCCGGATTGCTTTTGGCCGGCACGGGATATGCCTTCACGGCAAATATCGTCTCGGCTGGCGAACTGACGCTGGCATGGGTCATCACTTTCTTTTTTGCCTCTGCGGCTGCCAGCGCGGCCTACCTCACCGTCAGTGAAACGTTTCCGCTAGAGGTTCGCGCGCTCGCCATCGCGCTTTTCTACGCGGTGGGAACGGGGATCGGCGGCGTTGCGGGGCCCTGGCTGCTAGGCCACCTCATCGATAGCGGCTCGCGGGCAAGCGTGTTTGCGGGCTATCTCATCGGCACAGCGTTGATGCTCGCCGCAGCCCTCGTCGCGGCAATCTGGGCAACAGCGGCGGAACGCAAGCCCTTGGAAAAAGTTGCTCGTCCGTTGGCTTCGGCGGACTGACACTGCTTAGATCCATCAATTTCGTTCTGGGTCGTTCGGCAAGGGGCGCCACTGAGCGCACGAGGTCTATCCCCTATCTCCTTCTTGAGTTCCAAAGCGTACGTGGCGCATGCTGAAGCAGGACCGAGGCCGCACATAGGTCGCCGAGCTGCAACGAGATCTTGATGTCAAACAAGCCCATCATCTCAGTCGGCGACGCGGCGCTCGACTATGTCTACAAGATTTGCGAATTTCCGCCAGCACCAACAAAGCTTCAAGCACTCAAGCACATTACGAGTGGCGGTGGCATGGCGGCCAATGCCGCGGCCGCCATCGCGAAGTTGGGCGGCACAATCGCGCTCTGGAGCCGCGTCGGCGATGACGATGCAGGCGCCATCATCCATCAGCAGCTGAAAGGAGCGGGTGTCGACACGACGCATCTACGAGCGTTCGCCTCCACACGGTCGCCGACCGCAGCAGTAATTGTCGACCAGGGCGGCCAACGGCTGGTCATAAGTGAGTACGATCACGCGCTGCCCCTTTCGGCCAATTGGCTTCCGGCTTCGGACGTTGCAGGCGCGGCCGTAGTACTGAGCGATCTTAACTGGCTCGAGGGGACAGAGACTGCTTTTCGTGCTGCGCGCGCCGAGGGCATACCGACCGTCCTCGACATCGATCTCGGCAGCGGGCAGCTCCTGCCCAAAGTTATCGGCCTCACCGACTATGCGATTTTTTCCGCGCCCGCATTCAGACAGTTCGTCGAGGGCGCCGACGACCAGGAACGGCTGGAACGGCTTATCAGTTTAGGCGTTCGCCATGCCGGCGTGACGCTCGGTGCGAACGGCTATCTCTGGGCCAACCGACAAAAAGCGCACGGCTTTCAGGCTGCGTTCCCCGTCGAAACGGTCGACACCACCGGCGCCGGCGATGCTTTCCACGGAGCCTTCGCTTGGGCACTTGCTGCGGGCGCGCCGGACGCCGTTTGTGCCCGGATCGCATCCGCAGTCGCAGCCCTCAGCTGTCGCGGGCTTGGCGCCAGAGCCGGGCTACCCACCGCCGCCGAGCTGGACGAATTTCTGCGCTCTCACATGTAATTGAAACATCGCCAGCGTGATGCACCTGAATAGTCTTGTGAACGAAGCTGCGAACGGTGTGATAAAACATAAAATAACCATCACATTAGTTGGAACATCGGCGGGTTGTGGGCACGCCGGAGAGCTTGATCCACAATCCGCCCCTATGGCGGGCTATTGCATGAGCCAGAGCTTCAGCGGCAGACATGGATGTTCGACCCATAGCGGGCGGTAGCTAAGAATGGAGGCGGAAATGGATGAGCCAGATCCATTTGAACCCGGCACTCACGTGTTCACCGGAACGGTCAAAATCTGGCGCAGCGGCTACGGTGAGTTGGTCACGGACAGCGGCGTTACAGTTCCGTTGCTCACGCAGGGCCATGCACCGGTGCGCGAAGGAGCGCGCGTAACGCTGGTCACACGAAAACTAAGGCCGCGTTTTCAAATTGAGAGGGTCGTGAGAGCGGAATAGCGACGCATTTGAATAATAAATTGTGATTTATACAACAGCAAATTGGCTGTCACCGGTGCGGATGTTGCCGCTTCAGAAACGGACGTACTCGCTCTCGCCACACGCCCATGGGAGATTTGACGTATGACCGGAACCATCCTTGTTGCGATCGTCGTCCTCTATCTCGTGAGTTCAATTCGTATTCTGCGCCAATATGAGCGCGGCGTCGTATTCCAACTCGGAAAATTCGCCGGGGTACGTGGACCGGGCCTTACGCTCATATTCAATCCCGTCCAGGCGATGACGCGCGTATCACTGCGCACCGTCACGATGCAGATCCCATCGCAAAAGATCATCACCAAAGATAACGTGTCTATCGATATTGCCGCCGTCGCATACTACCACATAAGCGACCCGGAAAGGGCGGTGATTGCGATCGAGAACGTCTACGAGGCCATAAATCAAATCAGTCAGACGACCGTGCGGAATGTCGTCGGCCGTTTCTCGCTCGACCAGCTGCTTGGCCCAGACCGCCGACATCAACGAGCAGATAAAAGACGTGATCGATGCGCACACAGAGCCGTGGGGCACGCAAGTGACCGCCGTCGAGATAAAAGACATTATACTGCCCGACAACATGCAGCGCGCCATGGCGAAAGAGGCCGAGGCCGAACGCGAACGACGTGCCAAGATCGTCGCCGCCGAGGGCGAGTTTCAAGCTGCCGTGAAGCTGGGAGAGGCCGCCGACATCATCACGGCGCACCCGGTGGCGCTTCAGTTGCGAACGCTCCAGACGATGGTCGAGATAGCGACCGAGAAGAATTCAACCATCATCTTTCCCGCCCAGTTCATGACGACCGTCCAAGAGGCCTTGGCGACCTTGCAAAAGGACTCGCGGCTTAAATAGAGACTCGTGACCGCGCCGCTACTCCCATATAATTTGATGTCAGCCTTGCTCGTCGTACCGTGGTCGGCGAGAGTATCTAGACGCCTCATTGATGAGCGTGCGTCAAAAACGGAGAGGACGCGATGCAGTTCACAATCGGATTCAAACTCGAGGGGAAAGCGTGCCATGTCACCGTCGAGGGCGAGGATGCTCTCAACGCAGCCTTGACGCTGAAAGCTGCACGCCCGAAAGCGACGATCATGTATGTACGACCACAAAATCGACGGGGCGACGCCCGCCATCCTCCCTTGACCAGCGGCGGAGAAGACCATTGAACCGGGCTGCGGTGTCGCCGCAGAGCGGCTGAGGCGGGCCTGCGCTGCCCGACCGGCCGGTAACAAGTAGAGCAGCGATTTAGACTGCGGGGTATAATGCAGGCTGCAATGGGCGATTGGTAATCGCGATATATTGCGATGCGTCAATAGCGGATAATAACCAATTCGCCGATATTACGCTGACTTCATGGAATAATCGGCATTAGTCTCAAGAAATCTCACAGTACGATTTTTCCATTACGTCGAGGAGATTTCTTCAATGTCCAAGCGTTTGTCCCTTTCGGCTGCCGTGGCCATCGTTACCCTTATGGCGCTCCCGGCTGCGTCTCAAGCCACCGATTGTCTAGGCCTTAAACACCTCCGGACGGGCACCGCCGCCGTCGCAGACGATACGGGGCGCACCTTCCGGCGTCTTGGCGACGGTATCGTCCGCGCCGGCGATATGACCTTCGGCTGGATCTGGTGCAAGAAGCACCGGGTCTGATTAGGCCTGACGATCGCACCACGCGCGCCGCTCTCATCCGCGGCGGACCAGATGCTTGCGTGAGCCGCATGAGCATTGAGGCCTTTTAAAACAACAAGGCCTCAGGCTCAGCCGGCCGCGAAGATGCATCAGAAGATCGATGATCCGTGGCTTCCCGCGACCGCGCCTAGCACCGTCACGACGCTAAGCGCCAGCAGGACCCAATGCACCCGATGCAGCCATGCGAGGGTGGCTTCCGGCCGCAAGATCGCCCAGCGCGGCAAGTGGCGGCGCAGAATGAACGGTTCGCCGACGAAGAGAAGAAAGGCGAACAGTAGCCACACGCAAACCATTGCGTGCATCCACCAAAACGCAACCGAGCGAAATCGATCAGAGATCGAGCTGCCACGTCATGTAAAGGTCCGTGGCACCGACGATCAGAACGGCCGTCCGCGCCTGCCACACGAAGCGGCGTTCGATTGCGCGGAACGCTTGCAATCGATCTTCACCGAGATCGCGGCGGCGAATCGCAGGCAGCGCTACCGTCGTCGCCATCGACACGCCGCCGATCCAGATCACCACCGCCAGCACATGCAGTGCGCGAGCCAGAACGACGTCATCCATAATTGCACCGGAAAAACCGTCCGACCAAACTCGGACATTCGAGTTCTTACCGCGTTTAGTTGTAGACGCGTTTGTGCTGGAACAAATCCTCCCCCAATTCGGACGGCGGCGCTACTATTCCCGCATGGTTGCACCCGTCACGCTTTCTTCCCAAGCGCTGCTGTCGATGGAATTGTTTGCAGGTCTTTCCCCGGCAGGCCTGGAGCAAGTTCAGGCGACGGCGCGCATACGTCGTTTGGGCAAAGAGACGCGGATATTCAATCAAGGTGATCTTGCTGACCGGGCATATACGGTCATCGAAGGTGGCGTTCGCATCTCCCAAACTGGAAGCGGTGGCGGCCAGGTGATCATCCGGCTCATTGGACCCGGAGAGACGTTCGGAACGACCGCGCTATTCACCGACAGGCAATACCCGGCAGACGCCGATGCGCTTGCCGACTCGGTCGTGGCAAGCTGGAGCAAGGACGATTTGCTCGGCCTGATGAACCGGCATCCTCAGATCGCGATGAACGTGATCCGCATCATAGGCACGCGCCTCAAGGACGTGCAGGAGCGAGTTCGCGAGCTGTCAACGCAGCGGGTCGAGCAACGGGTCGCCCGTGCCGTATTGCGGCTGGCACGTCAGGCCGGACACAGCACTGTCGATGGCACAGCGATCGAGTTTCCTTTGCGGCGTAAGGACGTCGCCGACATTTCCGGCACCACGCTACATACGGCTAGCCGCATTCTTACCGCGTGGGAGAAGGCCGGGCTTGGTCAGCCAAAATCAGCGGCTCACGATCTGCAAGCCTGCTGAAATCGACAGGATTGCCGAAGATCCTGCAAACTGAGCGGAATGCTTGGCGAACCAAGGCATCTGAGAAGGTGAACATGACAAAGGATGCCCCACGACAGGCGGGCCATCCCCTATCTCATACGCGAAACGCCACCGCGACCTGACGCTATTGATTGAGAATGATATAAGGTTTCTTGCCTGCTCGTTTTGGCGGAGGCGGCGGGGCCGGTGCAGCAAACAACGGCGGCACGTCAGACGAACTGAAGATCGGACCCGCAACACCGGCGTCGCCGCCAGCCTGGCCGTTCCAACCCGAGTTAGGGGTGAGCATGTTGTCTGGGGCAAGCGTCGGTCCCAGCCTATCCACTGGTGCGAACTCAACGCCTCCGCTTGGGCCTCGCGGGCCTGACTGAGAGCGGTACCCGGGTTGTGCCGATAGAGGTGAGGCCGCGAACACAACGGCGACCGTGCCTGCTATGATTAGGCTTCTCATTTCATTATCCTTTCCGCCTCAAAACACAAAAGGAACGCCGGCGCCATATGGATGCTTCTAAGTTCGCCCGCATGGGCTGATCTGAATCAAGATCTCCGAGATGATGCCCATCATGCGCGTAGAGTGCGAAGGAAGAAAATTTCAAAGAGCGCTATTGAATATTCTCGTGAAAAGTCGGGCCGCGTTGGATTGCGGAACACGCGTCGCAGCGCTTTCTGGCCATCTCCAGCCTCCCGCCGGAATGGGTAGTGGCCCCCACCGTCTTATATTTCTATCACGCCCTCGATCCGAACCGGTGCGTGCGGTGAAAAATAAATTCCGATGATTAAATTAATTGCACCGATTGTGCTGATCCAATTGTGACCGTCTTCGTTGGCTACGCGACGGTGGTGCAAACGTGTGCATTCCTAGACAAGGGAATCGAGCCCTAAACTGGGAACGGTAACCGCGGCTCGCTCGGCGAGGCGCGTTTGTGTCCAGAAACCCCAATCTCGCGCTTCACGCAGCCTGGCGCCAGGGACGGGATAGCCGCCCATGGCGGATAGTAAAAGCACATCCGGCGACCGACGACCTTCGCCAAAAGCACTTCTTGAGCTTACCCGGGAGGAAACCCGCGGGAAGCTAAAGGTGTTTCTCGGCATGGCTCCCGGGGTCGGTAAGACATACGCCATGCTGTCGGCGGCGCGGGAGCTCAGGCCCGAAGGTGTCGACGTCGTTGTCGGCGTTGTGGAAACCCACGGCCGCTCCGAAACGGCGGCGCTGCTCGACGGACTCGACGTGCTGCCGCGGCGCACGGTCAGCTACCGCAAGCGCACTCTGATGGATTTCGACGTCGAGGCGGCTATCGCGCGCCGGCCGAAGCTGCTGCTCGTCGATGAACTCGCCCACACCAACGCGCCAGGGTTGCTGCACGCCAAGCGGTATCAAGACGTCGAGGAAATCCTGAATGCCGGCATTGACGTCTGGACGACGCTCAACATTCAGCATCTAGAAAGTCTGACTGATGTCGTCGAGCGGATTACCGGCGTCGCTGTGCGCGAGACGGTTCCCGATAAGGTTCTGGAGCGGGCCGACGAAATCGTGGTCGTCGATTTGCCGCCGGAGGAGCTGATCAAGCGGTTGAAGGAGGGAAAGGTCTACCTGCCGGACAACGCGCGCCGTGCCATCGATCAGTTCTTCAAGCTAGGCAATCTGACGGCCCTCCGTGAACTCGCATTGCGCCGCACCGCCGATCGCGTCGACGAGCAGATGCTCTCTCACTTGCGCCAGCAGGGCATCGAAGGGCCGTGGCCTACTGCGGAGCGCCTTCTAGTCTGTGTCGGCGGCGATGAACTCTCCGAAGCCGTCGTTCGCACCGCGGCACGGATGTCGGCAGCACTCAAGTCCGACTGGGTTGCGCTCCACTTGAACCCCAGCGAACGGGAAAACACAGACCGGGCGGCGCAGCGCCGTATCGAAAAGGCGATGCGCCTCGCCACGCGACTAGGCGCTACGACGGCACGGCTCAATGCCAAGGATCTGCCTACCGAGATTCTCTCCTACGCCAGGCGCAACAACATCACCCAGATCGTGATCGGCCGTTCGCGCGGGGGTGCGATCGCGAAGTGGCTCGACCGTTCTCTATCGGACCAACTCGTTGCCAAAGCGGCCGGTTTGGCGGTCACCGTGGTCGCCGGTCCCGGTGCTCCGTCATCATCGAAGTTCAAGATTCCGAAGCCGAATATAAAAGCGGCCGGCATCATTGCCGCCATAGTCACGGTTGCGGCCGGGACGGGCATTGGGATGATCCTCAATCGGGTCACGTCTCTTCCCAATCTCTCGATGATTTACCTGTTTGCGGTGCTCGTCTCGGCTCTCACCTACGGCATGTGGGCGGCGATCGTCGCCGCATTCCTGTCGTTCCTCGCCTATAATTTCTTCTTCATCGCACCGATCTTCACCTTCACGGTCGCGGAACCCGGCGAGGTGTTTTCACTCTTCGTGTTCCTCGTTGTTGCCATAGTAACGGGATGGCTTGCCGGCCGTCTGCGCGAGCAAGCGAACGCCACTGGCGAACGTGCCGAGGCGACTCAGGCGCTGTACGACTTTTCTCGGAAACTCTCGGGTGCCGCGCATCTCGATGACGTGCTTTGGCTTCTTGCGGCGCAGTCCGCCGCTATCGTAGGCGGCCGTTCGATGATCCTGCTCAGCATGAATTCCGAATTGACCATTCAGGGCGGCTGGCCACCTGAAGACGAGCTTTCGACTACCGATTGGGCTGCCGCGCGATGGGCCAATGAGCGGGCCGAGCCGGCTGGCCGCCTCACCGATACGTTACCTTCTGCCCGGTATCAATTCAGGCCGCTTCCGTCGACGAAAGGCGTGCTTGGTGTCATCGGTATCGATCCGGGCGGTGACGATCCGCTGCCATCGGCGAACGAAAGCGCGCTGCAGTCGTTCATCGATCAGGCGGCAATCGCTATCGAGCGAACTATGCTTGTCGAGCAGGCGGCCAAGACATAGAAGGCTGCGGTATGAGCAGGGCATTCGATGAAATTGGTTGCGACCTGCCGCAAACATTCATCCCCCGCAACATGGCCAAGCCGGTCATTGATCGCTTTGAAGTGGTCGAGATCGATGAGCGCGAGAGCCGCAATCGAGACCTCGCTAAAGTCGTTCTTGCTGAGTTTGTGGTAGCGTTCCTCGAATACACCTCGATTGGCCAATCCCGTCAGGGGATCACACTCGGCGAGCTGCCTGAGACGTTCCCAAAGCTCTTTTTCGTAAGTGATATCCTGTTAAAAATTCCTACCTTCGATGCTTCTGGTGGGCAGCGCGCCGGCCCTGGGCAAGCCAAGCCGCACGTATTTGCCCGCCTTAGAGGGTCCTACCGCGTTTCTTCGTTGCGGTGGGCAAAGTAGCCCTTTGGTAAAATGAGATATTCTCTAGTCTTAACAAACAAGCGTAGAGATGCTCCGTAGGCGGTGGATTGCAAGTATTGCCGCCGTGCTCCAGCAAATATGCTCATAAACAAGGCCTCGGCGTTAGACAGCGCCGAGGCCTTGTTTGTTCAGCTTGTCCAGTCAGCTAAGCCGGCTAGCGATTTCCTCTTGCCCCTGTGCTCGATCCCGTCGAGCCAGAGTTGTCGGTTATATCCTTGGCCTGATGGCCCGGGCTATATTCGGATGCCCCAGGGCCCTCTGACGGGTTCTGATCGTTTTGCATTTGATGGCCCGGAGAATATTCCGATGCGCCGCGCGCTGACGAACCCGTGTCGTTCTGCATCTGGTGTCCCAGGCTGTAATCAGAAGCTCCAGAATTCTTTCCACTATTTTGAGCAAACGTCGGCGCCGTGCTCAGCATGATTGCTGCGAATGCAAGTGCGAGATGAGATACTCGTTCCCCTTTCTGTTGCTCGCAAGAACGCGTCATTCGACAGATAGTTCACGGTCAGAATGAGGCCAGTCGACGCGCCAAGTTATTCTCGGTGCTTGAACATTCCGATCGCCTTGGCCTTTGGTTCGGCGATATCCCGCCGGTCTTTTCCAATTGCGACGATGATCGATGCAAGGCACTTCCGTGGGGTTGAGACAGGTTGAAGCACGACCCGGTGAGTGGAACATTGTAAGGCATCCTGACCTCATGGGGCGCGCTTTCGTGGCGGCGGCAAGACACGATGAAATTCACGGCTATGTCGGCAAGGGCTTTGAGGCCGTGCGCGAGGCTTTCCGTGAAAACTTCTCCCACAGAAAAGAGTTGGGAGCGGCATGCTGCGTCTATCATCACGGCGAGAAAGTCGTCGACCTGTGGGGCGGAATACGGAACAAGACAACCGGCGAACCGTGGGAGGAGGACACCATGGTCGTGGTGTGGTCCGCCACCAAAGGCCTCGCAGCGATGACACTTGCGCTCGCGCATTCGCGGGGCTGGCTCGACTACGGGGAACGCGTTTGCACGTACTGGCCGGAGTTTGCCCAGCAGGGCAAGGAAACGATTAGCGTGCGGCAGCTCTTAGCCCACCAAGCCGGACTGTTTGCCTTTGACGAGCCGGTTGACAGGGACGTCATCGCCGATCTCGACCGGTTGGCGATTGTTCTGGCCCGTCAGAAACCAGCATGGCCGCCGGGCACGCGACAGGCTTATCACGCCATCAGCCTTGGCTTTTATGAAGGCGAACTGCTGCGCCGGGTCGATCCCATGCATCGCAGCCTTGGGGAATTCTTTCAGGACGAAATAGCCTCGCCACTGGAGATGGACTTCTATATCCGCCTGCCTGAGAGGATTCCGAATTCAAGGTTGGCTACGCTTGTGAGTCCCACCTTCTTCGAGTTGCTCCTGGGTTTACCCATCCGCTTGACATTGGCAACGCTGTATCCCCGCTCGAACATCTACAAGGCACTCATCAGGAACCCGGGTTCGGCGTTGACGCTGGACAAGAAGCGCATTTACGCGCGCAACTTCGAAGTGCCTGCCGGCGGGGGTGTCGGCACCGCCCGTTCGATCGCCCGCGCCTATAGTGTTTTCGCCACTGGCGGTCGCGAACTGCAGCTGCGCCGGGAGACACTGCAAGTGCTGACTGCGCCTCCCGTCCCCGCTGCATCTGGATTCTACGATGAGTGCATGAAAGGCGAGGTGCGGTATTCGCTTGGTTTCTTCAAGCCGAGCCCCACTCTGCCATTCGGTCACCCTGGGTCGTTCGGAGCGCCGGGGGCGGGCGGCTCCATGGGGTTCGCCGATTTGCAAACCGGAGTCGGATACGCCTATGTCACCAACCGAATGGGCACGACATTGACAGGGGATCCGCGAGACCTGGCGCTTAGAAATGCAGTTCCGTTGCTCTCAAGCACCATATCGCCTTCGGGGCACTAGCCGAAGACGGCCGTCTTTTCCGTCAAGACATTGAATCCGCACTGCAAAAGCCGGACGCAAGCAGTTCTTCTCGCATCTAAGCTCGCCAACTCTGGTCTCCGAGCGAACGGCGCAGCCGCCGCTCAAAACCCCTTCTACGCACAGCGCTGCCTGTCCGGCTGTTACGAAAGTGTAGAGAAACCGACACGTTGGTGACATCATACGTGACGACGTTGCCGCCGGGGATTAGCGGGGACCACTTTCAATGTTGACGCGATTTGTCGGGTATGCCTCGGCTGAATGCCGTAGTGCGCCCAATACGGCTGCGTGGAAACCTGTTTGTATTCGAGTAAGCGACGGCGCAAATCTTTCATCCGTCAAGTCAGTTGATAGGCCCGGCGCTTGCGGTGAAGTGAGCCTGTCATGACAATGCTGCTGCAGTGGCCGCGCACGTTCACGACGACGCGCGAGATAGAGCAGCTTGCAAAAAGTCAGAGCGAAAACCTTGTCGCCGCTCCCCGCCTGACGGTCATCGTCCCAACATACTGCGAGGCCGAGAACGTCGACCCGATGATAGCAGCCCTCGATGCCGCGCTTGCAGGTATCCGATGGGAGGTCATCTTCGTGGACGATGATAGTCCCGATGGTACCGCGCGCCTGGTACGCGAGCGCGGTGAGCATGACATCCGTGTGCGCGCCGTTCGCCGAATCGGCCGACGCGGTCTCGCCGGCGCCGTGATCGAAGGCATGCTGGCGTCAGCAGGCAAGGTGGTCGCTGTCATCGACGGCGATCTGCAGCACGATGAACGGCTGTTGCCGCGCATGCTCGCGGAAATCGAAGGCGGCGCCGATCTTGTCATTGCCTCGCGCTACACCGGCGCCGGCAACGCTACTGGCGGCTTCTCAAAAATCCGCCAGCGATGGAGTTGGCTCGCCACGCGTCTGACGAACAGGCTGCTCAAAACCAAAGTCAGCGACCCGATGAGCGGCTTCTTCATGATCCGCCGCGACGCAATCGAAGACATCGCCCCGAAGCTCTCGACCGGCGGCTTCAAACTGCTGCTCGATATCCTTGCATCGTCGCCGCCGGCGCTCAAAATTTCCGAGCTGCCTTATATGTTCAGGCCGCGGCGGCTCGGGGCTTCGAAACTTGACGGGCTCGTCGTCGCGGATTTTGCCGGACTCTTGCTCGCCAAGCTCACCGGCAATCGCGTTTCGCCGCGTTTCTTTCTGTTCGCTCTCGTCGGCGCGTCCGGCCTCTTTGTGCACCTTGCCGTACTGCGGAGCATCTTCGTGCTGCCCGGTGTTCCCTTCTATCTCGCGCAGCTTCTGGCAGCGCTGGTAGCAATGACAACGAACTTTTTCCTCAATAACGCGCTGACATTTCGGGACAGACGCTTGACCGGACTCGATGCGTTGAAGGGCCTCGGCGTGTTCTATCTGGTTTGCAGCGTCGGCACGCTCGCCAACGTCGGTATCGCGGAGCTCATTTATCTTCGTGAGCCCAGTTGGTGGCTTGCAGGCGTCGCAGGCGCAGTGATGGCAGCGGTGTTCAACTACTCAGCCAGTGCGATGCTGACATGGCGGAAGTAGCCAAGCTGGACGCCGCTGCTCACCCGAGCTTCGATCGCGCACAAGGCGCGTTCAAGATCGGCGTAAGGCAATATTTAGAACGCCTGATGGTCATGGGCGGGGGCGCCGTGTCAACGCGAACTGCGGCTCGCTTTGCGGCTGTAGGGACCCTTGGATTCTGCGTCGACTACGCAGTGTTCGAAGCTTTAATCGCACTGGGTCTGAGCCTGCTGGCGGCGCAGGTTTCAAGCTTCCTCGGTGCGATGACTGTGAATTACGCGCTTAACTCCAGGTGGACGTTTTCGCATTATCCGGCGAGGTCCGCCGAAGCGGAATGGCGCATTTGCGGCCGCTTCGTCACCATAAGTCTCATGGTACTTTTTCTCCGCGCCGGCATACTCCAGCTTGCATTAGAGGTTTGGAACTGGCCGCAAGGAGCAGCCGCATTTTTCGGTATCGCAACGGGTGCGCTCGTCAACTATCTCGGCAGCGCCTTCTATGTTTTTCCTGCCGTCAGCCAGCGGATTTCACCAAGCATTCGATGGCGCATCGCCGCCGTCGGTGTGGCCCTCTACACAGTTCTTCTGCGTCTCGTCTACATGCGTACGCTGAACCTCATTCCGGAGGAGGCTTACTATTGGAATTACTCTCAACATCTTGATTTCGGTTATCTCGATCATCCGCCAATGATTGCGTGGCTCATCTGGCTTTCCACGCATACTTTTGGCGGAAGTGAATTCGCTGTTAGGGCGAGCGCACTGTTGATGTGGTTCGTCACTGTCGCGTTTTGCTTTCAGCTTACGCGTAATCTTTACGGGAAAACTGCGGCTTTCGTCTCGATACTGTTGCTGTCGTCAATCCCGTTTTACTTCGCGACCGGCTTTTTGATGATGCCGGACGCTCCGCTCCTGGCAGCCTGGGCCGGTGTCCTTTTCTTCCTCGAGCGGGTGTTTTTCGGTGGAAGCCGAACAGCGTGGTTAGGCGTCGGTATCTGTCTGGGATTGGGCTTGGTATCGAAGTACTCGATCGCCCTTCTTGGTCCAGCGATCGTGCTATTCATGCTGATAGACCCAAAGTCTCGAGATTGGTTTCGCCGACCCTGGCCTTATGCCGGCGCAGCACTGGCACTCGCAATCTTTTCGCCTGTGATTGCCTGGAATGCGACCCATGGCTGGGTTTCGTTCATCTTCCAGAGCGCGCGACGCGTCCAGGAGCCTTTTCAATTCTCGCTACACCTCCTGCTTCTTTCGATTGTGGCCATCCTGACGCCCGCGGGACTGATCTCATTGTGGCGGGTACTTTTGCCCGAGGGGACATCGTCAATTCGCCGATTTCTTGCGGATGGCGATCGATGGCTGTTCGCCGCCATCTTCACCGTTGTCCCGCTGTCGGTCTTCATGACATTTAGCTTGTTTCACGACGTCAAATTGAACTGGACGGCCCCGGTGTGGCTGGCCGTTCTACCGGCAATGGCGGCGCTAGTTACGAACGACAGACCCCGCGGCGTGCTGCGGAGATTCGAGCTGCCACGGGCTTGGTCCATTACAATCGTATCCACATTGGTGATTTGTGGTGGCGCATTTCATTTCATTGCTATCGGTCTTCCCGGCCTTCCCTCCAAGACCAGTTTGCGCCTGCGCGACTTGCCGGTCGCGTGGAAAGAATTGGGAGCAAAAGCATTCGAAATCGAAAAGGGTGTCCGCAACCAGGCCGATGAAAATCCTCTCATGGTCGGCATGGACCGTTATTTCATGGCCAGTGAGCTAGCCTATTACGATGGAGACCACGACGGTTCTGAAGACACTGCGGGACGTAGCCTTTTTGGGGCCGAGAGCCTGATGTATAATTACTGGTTTCCTGCTGATAAACAGAATGGGCGCAACATGATACTGTTTGGCTTTGAGGAATACCAACTTAACTCCGCAGATCTGGCGAGCCACTTTCACGAGCTCGGGCCGATCAAGATGGAGAAAGTAACCCGCCGCGGCGTCGACGCCGGATCATTTTATTATCGTGTCGGTTATAACTATCGGGCGAACGCCCGTTCATCTGGGCAAGTAAGGTGACGAAGCTCTACGGCAACGCCATCGCGACTTGGGCGATGTTGCTTTGTTCGAGCCTGCTGCTTGCCCTGCTTGCTCACAAGATGTCGCCCGCGAATACGCCTTGGACGTTCGTCCTTGACGTCCCGCAAACGCCGGTTCGTGGACCTCTAGAAACCCAGACGGAGGTTCTAACTCCTCCGCACGAGGACCACTTCGTTCACGGCGCGTCGGTCGTCGCGACGCCGACAGGACTGCTGGCATTCTGGTACCGCGCGAAATACGAAGGCGCAGCCGGCGGCGAAGTCATTTCGTCCGCCTATGATGGAACGCACTGGTCGCCGACGACCGTCGTCACAAACAGCGGCACCGTCAGCCGCGACATCGGGTTGACGATCAAATCGGTCGCCAACCCCGTCCCGTTCCGCCGCTCTCCCGACGAGATCTGGTTGTTCTTTTCCGTATCGCGCCTATCCGGCTGGGCGACGTCTGAAATCTTGCTGATGCGCAGCCGCGACAACGGATTGACTTGGGGGCCGGCAGAGCGGCTCTACGCGTCGCCCTTCTTGAACATCTCGCATCTGACGAAATCGTCGCCGGTGCTGCTTTCCGGCGGGCGCATCGGACTGCCGGCCTACGAGCAGATAAACCGAAAATTTCCGGTCATGCTGGTGCTCAACGAGAGTGGCCGGATCGTTGACAGGCGGCGGATCGGCAACGGCGGCGAGGTGGGCTATCAGCCTTCGATCGTCGTCACGGGACGAACGACAGCCATTGCGTTAATACGGCGACTGAGGAACAGCTCTTTAAAAAAGGTCCTAGTATCGCGAACGAGCGACGGCGGCCAAACATGGTCGATTCCGGTTCCGACGAACCTGCCGAACCCTTGCGGCGCACTCTCGGCCATCCGCTACGACGACGGCCACATTCTGCTGGCATTCAATGACGACCCCGAAATTGAACACGACGTTTCGCTCGCGATATCTGATTTGCAGGGAAAAGAATGGCAAAGACTTGGAGCCCTGGTCCGCGTGACTAGCCCTACCGACAAGGAGCTCGTCATGTATCCCTACCTGATCGAATCTCAATCCGGGCAGTTTGATCTCGTTTATTCGCGAATAACGAAATCGATAAACCACATTCGCGTTTCGAGCGCCTGGGTGCAAAACAACTTGCAAACTCATTCGGCAGAGAAGTGATGGCAAACGTCAACTTTCTGCTCGACCGCACAAGCGCGACGCTGATTATCTTTGCGGCCTTCGCGGCAATCGCCGGCATCGTGACAATGAAACCAACGGTGCGGTCGTGCGTCGGCCTGATAGGATTGATCCTGACAGCGTGCTTGACGATCTCAGGCCGGTCGCTTTTCGATTGGGCTGTCTCGGCCATAGAACGCCCCTCGGCGCCCGGCCTGCTGCTGATGATCGTATTTGCAATGTCGGCGGCAACCGGGCGCAGTTATCTGCTGGTGCCCGAATTCCGCTTCGGAACCGCAGTGCTCGTGCTTGCAGGACTGCTGCTCTATCCGGGCGCGATCGGCTTCTTGAATTACGACACCTACGTTCTCGGATATAGCGGCTATCTGCTGCCGCTACTGCTCGCCCTCATACTCGGCTACGCGATCTACGGGCGATATGTTCTCGCCGCAGTTGCCCTGAACCTTGGGATACTTGGATTTCTGCTTGGCGCCGGACGCAGCCTCAATCTTTGGGACTACGTTATCGATCCGGTCGCCTGGATTCTGGCGATCGGATCATGGGTCGCAATCGCGGTCACCCTTCTGCGGCGCAAGTCGATTGCGGCGCCCGAGATCCTCGGCTAGTTGCGGCCTTACAGTCCTAGCGCGTTTTCAAACGTCCACATGGCATACAGAAGTGTAAATCCGTCGCTTTAAATTCTGCGCAATCATTGGCCGAATAAGGGCATGTTTTGCCATTCCAAACATGCGGCCGAACGACTGACGGCTATTCGCGCTGTAGTCGTAGTGAGCACGATACTGACAAGCAATCCGAGCGCGGCTGAATACTGCGTGATCTGCACTGATCCAGCGGCCACGTATCGGTGCTTCCTCCCGCAAGCCAAGGTGTTGGCTCGGTGGCAAATTTCCGATGAAAGAGCGGGACGGTTCTGCGCTAAAGTGCTCGCCAAATTAGAAAAGCATAACCATTGCTCCGTCGAGAGCGACACCCGCAAACCTTGCTATGGCAAGGAGCGCATCGTGGATTTGACCGACATCGAGCGCTGGTCGGCCGGCGCAGAGACTCAACCGCCTTCAATGCTGGAAAGATCTTCATCAGTTCTGTCCACGGCGTCAGATTATGCCGGCTCACAAGCCGGTAAATTTGCGCATGCCGTGAAAGCCGCGTGGACCTGCGCGAAGACCCTGTTCAAAAACTGCGGCAGTTAAAGCGTAGCCGAGTTCGACGCGCCGCCGGCACCCATGCCCCGCTCCATTGCCGTACACCGCCTGCGCGACTAGCCCGTCGACCTGTCGACGGCACTCGCAACGCGTTGACTGCTGAATTAGGAAGGCATTCCATTGATGCTGATTTTGGCGCCTTCGCCGGACACTAAAGCCGTGCATTCAAGAAACTTTGCCATTTGGTAGTCTCACAATCGAGCGTTTAAACTGCACTGCCCAGCGGCTTTGCTGCCTGATCGTTTATCTGATGCCTCGCTCGCGCTTGTACTCCTCAATGTCGCGCCTTGTTACCAGACCTGAATTTCCCAAAGCTCGAATGCACTTATCAAGCAACTGATGGCGATGCGACCTCATACACGCTGTTAGGGACGCACTCGGAGGCGTCGTGACCTTGTACGGACTGCAATAGGCTGCGTAGTCCGACGCGCACGCAGTCTCCAATTTCTTGCTTACCGCCATCGCGTCGTTAGGAAGAAAAAGAAGCGCTGTTAGTAAAATCATCTTTCTCATTTTTCTGATGTCCAGCTGAACCAGTTCAATCGCACGCGGGTTGTAGGGAACCCGTGAAGCTTCGAAGTCTGAGGATTATACCTGTAGCGGGCGGGATCATGTTCAGATGGCGGCTGGTCACAAGGCCCTGAGCACGGCCAACGCTACATTGGGGCCGAGCGAAAGGTTGTAGAGCTATACGTTCTACGTTCCAGGGCCCGAACAAATCAACGGTAAGCCCTTGATTTTGGCGGGTGATCACGGGCTCGCATCACACGCGCATTTGGCCAGGATGGAGAAATCGAATGCATCGTCGAGCGCGGCGGGATACGCGAGTCTTCCTTTCAATCAGCAACGGAATTCATTGAATTTATCGACAGCATTCAAGACCAACCTTGCGGCATGAAGGTAGCCAATTGGTCGATGCACATGGCTCAAGACAAACACAGATATCACGCCGCTCCAAGGCCTTGAAGTCAGGGCAGCACTTAGTCAGTTCAATATTCAAGAACTCGTTTTAGCGCTGATCTGCCGGGACGAGTCTCCGATCATCCAGAGAAGGCTTCCCCTTCCAACCTGCAGTGAACGAAGTCCCAGCTGAGCGATCAGAGAAGACCTCTTCTTCCATGATTATCAATCTGTTTGCTGCCTGGTACAGAACTGTGGGTTTGAATGGCTGTTCCAGTTACTCAGGACAAAGACCTTCATCACCAACGCCGCTCGTAAAATCTCGACTGTTGGAGGGTCCTGGAGGGATGTCCAAATGCTCGCTGGACATCGAGCACTCTCTACTACCCATCGCTATTTTGAGGGTGACGTGGAAGCTCAAAAACGGGCCGTGGACCTGGTTTGAGACTTTATAAGTGTTAACTGGGATGTTGGGGATAAGAGACCCGCTGCGCCAAAGCAGAGTTGCATAAGATCACGTATTGCCTAGCGATTGCTCAATCGACTTAGTGCGATTCGCACGCTTGGTTGCGCAACCGAAAAGAACAATCCGCGTGATGATCTACCGGTGGCTACGCGTTGAGATCGCTAGCTTGGTCCTGTTCACCGGGCCGCTTAGCGCGGCCTGGGCTGAATCACCTACACTACAACAGGGAGTTAAGGCCCTACAGGCAGGAAATGCGCGCGAGGCGGCGAAACTTTTCACGACAGATCTCGCAGCTCCGGACCGATCCCCTGAAGAACGCGCCCGCGCCTTCTATTTCCGAGCAAAAGCCTATCTCGCCATCAAGCAGCCGGGGCTCGCGGCTGTCGACGCCGGTGTGGCTCTCTGGCTCAAGAAGCTTTCACCGAAAGAGACCGCCGATGCAGAGCGGCTCAAGGCGGAAGCGCAAAGGTCCGCTGAATTCGATCCTGGACTGCCTGCGGTTACGCCGGTGACCATCAATGCACTCCCATCCGCCGAAGCGCACGCGACTACGCCCGCTTCGGTTGAACCGTCGCCGCCGCCTACCGCCGAGCCCGCACCGCAAAAGCCACCATCCCCTGAGCAGGCCGCGGTTTTACCTCCGCCTGCGGTGCGTCAGCCGCCTCCCCCGTGGTCGACAGCCAAGATCAATAGCGAGGAACTCCCGCCTCCTCCTGTGGCACCCGAGCCGGCCGCCAAGCCAATTACCGCGTGGATCACGAGCGCGCCAATCGCGGCTCTGCCGTCGCCAGTGGCACAACAGATCGAAACAGGCTCGGTCGCCCGACCAGTCCAGTCTTCAGCACCCGACGCATCGGGCGCCACGCTCCCACCCCAGGAGAGTGCGCAAGAGCAGGTGGTGACTTCCTGGACGCAACCGGCCGTGACCCAAGTGGCCCACCCGAGCACGAGCGCCGCTACTAAGGGCTTTCTCCCCGGCTTGGCAGGCCTAGGCTCGCTGTTTGAGCCAGAGCCTTCGCCTATGTTAGCGGAAGTCGATCAGGCGAATGATTTTCAGCGGAGATATTACGAAAAAATCCGGCAGTACAATCGAGATGCCCAGAACTGGAATGCTGCGCAGAGTTCGAATGTGACGCAAGCGTCAGACGGAGCGCCACCCGCTCCCGGGCCGCGCTAATAGCACCGCTTCCGCGCTCGGCGCAAGTTTGCTGCCTGTAGTAGTCGCACCGAGGATGGTCACTAGAGGGACAAGCCGACGCTCCCGACACTTAAGGATTGCACGACACGCCGCTTTCACGAGAGCGCCCGACCCGGTATCAATCGCTGAAAGGATCTGCTATCGGCCCTAGGACACGAGGACTCCGCGAAATAAGAAGATGTCTAGTGTCGCCATCAAAAGGTAGGGCCGTCCCGCAGTGTAGGCCACCATCCATGAAGCGAATATTGGTTTTAACTACGGCGACAGCCTGCTTTGTTCTTAGCGCGATGCCAGGAACGGCTAAAGTGAAACCGCCCCAAGATTTCGGCGAAGTTCTGGCTCCCGCTATGCCGAAATTTCGACCCGACGTGCGTCGGGTATCTTCAAGCCATGCTCGATTCCGTTTCGCTCGATAAGGCGAACGGCCGAGCGCCCTATTGGTGTTCGTCGCAGAACATCACGCTCGCGCAGATCAGGCGCATTATTATCGATAAGCTCGATACTCAGCGCGAGCAATGGAAGCAGCCCTTCGTCGTCCTGGCGACCAAGGCGCTCCAGGAAAAATTCCCGTGCCCCGCGCCATCTCGCGACAGTCGAGAAAACCGCCCATCCGAACCAAGCCTTGAGGGGACTCCACACAAATTGAATTCCCCGAAATAAGCACCTCCACCATTTTAAAAATGCTGTCGCAAAATCGGTGGTGTCGCGGCGACGCTGGTGCCGACGGGCACTCGCGACGAAAACGACAATCCGGTCTGGCACCTCGTGGCTACAGAAGCGAAGGTCGTTCGCGCAGGCCAGAGCGCGCGCTGCTCGATGGGATTGCGTCCTAATCACGTTGACGCCGACGTTGGCCGCGCCGCCTTAGTCCAAGTCGCGCCGACAAAAAGTTGCTGCGAATGAAGAGACGCAGAAAGCGCGCCGCCGTGCTTCGGGACGCAATCGCCGTCAGGGGGCAGTGGAAGTGAGATTGTGAAAGTCGAACGGTGACAAGTGCACGGTAATTCAGCGATTGCCCAGTCTCGGATATTGGGTGCACACGCAGTTTGGTCGTCACGACCGTCCCTGACAGTTTTTGATGGGTAGCAATATCAGTGGCTAGTTCTTCATTTCGAGCCCGGGGTTTTGGCAATTCAACGCTCCAATGCCCGAAGGGGCAACACAAGTCTCCCCCAAATCGGGGATACAAACGCATCCTTCTACACCGTAGATGTAGGTCATACACAAACGCACAGCGCGGGTGTGTGTGGGTCGGGTGGGATTGCCTCGAGCGTGTTCTCCTGTCCGAGCATCCTTCCCGATCCCCAACCTAGCGCGGAAAGGCTCCCATGCTGATCATCGTTGCGTTGACGACCGCCTGCTCAATCTTAGGCGTGCTGACCCTCGTCGTTCTGGAGTGGTAGACAATTCTCACGTCGGCGATTGCGCTGTCTCGGATATTCAGGTCTTCAGCGGCGCCCGGCTCATCTCGCATTATCAGCAGCGTACTGTTGGCCGGTAAAACGTGTCCTACAGGATAAGTGCAGCTGTAAGGGCTTTGGCCCACGCCGACGGCCTTATTGCGTAGCTGGTCGGCCGGCCACCTTCATCGTGCGCTCACATTTATAATCGCTGTCAGGTACTCGCTCGCCGCTTGAGTTGCTCTTTGAGGCAACCAAGGCTGGTGGCTTCATTTCCGTGGTATTGAAACCAGTGGCCGTTGCGAACCCTAGGATTGTGCTCTCAGCTCCCGAGCACGAAGCGCAGCTTTTTTGCGGCCCAGATGGGACCCGCGTAGTCAATGCCGATGCGTGGTGTCCTGGTAATACGAGGCTTCTTTGTCCCGCTGTCCTGTGCCTCAAACCATAAACCCGTCGCTGGAATTGCTTCACGTCCACAAAAGGAAGCATCAATATTGAGTGCGGAGGCGACGCGGCCTGGCCCGCTAACGCCCTCGAACCCGCGTATTAGAACAGCAGCGGCATCGCCGACATCCCCCGTAACGACGTTGAGCATCCAGTGTAGCCCGTACACGCGATAAACATAAAAGCGTCCGGCACGGCCAAACATTATCTCGCTGCGCGGTGTACGGCCTCGCGATGAATGGGAGGCGAGATCGTGAGTACCTTCGTAGGCCTCGGTTTCAACGATCATGAATGAAGTCAAAGTCGTGCCTTGCTGCCGCACCAGCTTCTTGCCCAATAAATCGCGCGCGACCTTCGCCGCCGGACGCTGAAAGAAAGTAGCCGGCAGCACAGCGTTGACCGAAGGGGTCCCAGAAAGACTTCGCCGACTCAAAATCACCTCCTAAAGCCAGTCAAGGAATACCGGGTGAGCTCTTTGCCCGATTAAGAGTTCCTCTGCCTCACGTTATCGCGGAGAGATCGGCTGCCACTGCCTCCCGTGATATTCTCAGCACGCGAACGCGTCGCCGGTCGCTGTCAATTAATTGTTCAAAAAAGGAAGTAGCGAGTTGGATATTGATGAGGGCAAAATCGACCTAGGTTGATCGCCCGTCCAGAACGCCTGCGCGTCGGATTTCTGCATATGTCGCTGCTCATAAATGAAAACTCCTATCGCTAGGAGCTTTAGCGGCGGTTTGACTTTCATCAATTGAAGGCCACAAAAAATTTCTTACACTTTTGTGATGATCGATATCGAGGCAAAACTTAATTGTGAGCGGCACATCGCCGATCTCAAGCTTCGACTTGCCCAGCTAAAGGATGGTTCGGGCCTGGGTAGTGACACGCTGTCATCAGCCGAGTTCATCGACCTACTGCAACAGACTCTCGACAGTTGGGAAGAACGCAAAAAGACGTTGGCCGAGCACCACTAAACAAAGTGCGCGGCTCGCTCATTTGCGTGCTGCCATCATTGTCCGCCTCTCCTCTTTGAGTTCGAATTTCGCACGGTTCAAAAGAGGCACTCAAAGACTGACGTTCCAGTTTCCAACCGCTGAGTCCGAAAACAGCCCTGAGTCGAGAGAGCTGCGGGACATCATTTCCTATCTGATGTCACTTCGGGCCAATTGCTGAAGCGCCAGTTGCCGCTGCAGGCCTTGGATTCTGATACCCGCAGCGGCGTATCATCAGCGGCGCACCAAGCCGAGTTCATCGCAACCGTGTGTCAGCCCGAAAGCTCTTCTTTAGAGCGATGAACAAGCTTACGCGCACCGTCTTTAGCTCCGATATCCTTAGTCAGTCCGCCCGACGACTCATCTTTGGAACGAAGGGAACCCTTGATGCGCGCGCCCTCCTCGGCAGAGAACGTGTGGTGACAAATTTCGCTATCGACGTGGGCGGTCTTTTCAAGCTTTACGCGATCCGCTTGAATTGTTCCCTTGGTGTTGCCCCGAACAATGACCTCCTCGGCGTCGACCCCACCTTCGACTAATGCATCGACCTCGATTATTAGGAGCTTGCATCTGATGTTGCCGAAGACCTTGCCCTTGACGTGGATGTCGCCCTCGCTCTCTAAGTCCCCTTTCATGGTAAGGAACTTATCGACAACGGAATGAGCGGATGGGTCGACTTTGTAATTACTGGAGTGAGTATTTCTCGGGTTTGGGGATGCGCCGAAGGTTGATTTGTCACCTTCACTGCTCACAGCCGAAATGGATGCTCCCTCTGTCTTCCTATTATTGAACATGAGAAAACCTTTCTCAGGGGTCGAATGGAAATGAGCGCGAGTCACTTAGAAACGAGCGACTCAGTAACATGATGCCACTGTGGGTTTTGGTCGAAGGCCAAATTTTGTTGTGACTTGTATAGGCGCTCGCGCGGGGCGATTGTCTCACCTCTCTCACCTTTAAACGGTCAGCGCGCCCCTCTGAAGGGATGGTCGGCCTAATGACAGGGTGACGGCGGTTACAAAACTTTTTCGGACATAAAACTTAAGCGGGAGTCAGTCCCGGACGCTCTGAAGCAAAGCGTCGCTCAGCATTTGGGAGAGTCCCACCATTTCGTGAAGGCCGGTGTTGTCATCACGGAGCACACCCAACGATACAGTCTGTCCGTCTGCATCAATCCCGCCGTAACACATGGCCTTCAGTTCGCCGCACTCAGCCTTGACCAAAAGCTCCTTAAGTCCCGTCACCAGCGTCTTGTTTATTTCCTTCTCTCTTTTCTGCCGCTCACCCTGAAGCAAAACGAGATTGGTCATCGCAGCTTACCTTTCGCGTCAGTCGCCCCAAGTAATGCAAATTGAGTGATAACAGTTCCAGTGTCACTCCGACGATGCTCTCACGCCGAGTGATTCAAGTCTCTGGATTATTGGGTGCCGCTCCTAACCTTTGGCGGCATTGGGTGACAGTTGTCCTACCAAGTGTCGTCGAATTGCATCGCCCAGGCCGTTGGGAAAACTTAGGCTTAGCTATCCGTCGTTTGCGGCCGCGCCGAGGTGTTCGATAGGATCGTTGCCGATTGCTACACTTCGGTGTTACACCAAGTGCGGCCGAACCCTTTGGCGGCTGGGACCTGCCATTTCCTATAATTCAAGTCTATTTTGAAATCTCGTAGACGAAATCATATTCGGCGCCTTTGGCGTTTCGGGCGTGCAGCTTTTCGAGGACATAGATTTTAAAATCATAATTGGGGGATTTTAGCCATGACGAAACAAGCCGGTGAAGGCGGTGTAAAATACTCCGAAGTTGGGAACGAGTATTTCGAGAAGCGGGAACTGCGACGACACGCTGGCGTCTGGTCGCTCTGGGCACTTGGGGTTGGCGCCGTTATCTCCGGCGATTTCTCTGGCTGGAATCTCGGTTTCGCCTCGGGCGGTTGGGGCGGCATGGCGATCGCCACGATTCTCGTCGGGCTTATGTACCTCGCCCTTGTCTTCTGCATCGCAGAGATGTCACCGGCGCTTCCCCATACCGGCGGTGCCTACTCATTCGCCCGAACGAGCTTAGGACCGTGGGCCGGATTTCTGACAGGGTTGGCAGAGAATGTGGAATATGTCGTTACGCCAGCAGTGATCGTCTATTTCGTTGGAAGCTATCTGGGGGGCATATTCGGCACCGACACGAGTTTCCAGCCGGTCTATTGGGTCGGCTGCTACATTGTGTTCCTAGCACTCAACGTCTTCGGTGTCGGACTGTCGTTCCGCGTCACAGTAATCGTGACATTTCTTGCACTTGCTATCCTCATCTTCTTCTATGTTAGCGCCTGGCCGCATATCGATTTCAATCGATGGGCACTCAATATCGCACCCGACGGGAGCGAACTGCCAGACGGAAATGGTCCCTATCTCCCATTTGGTTGGGCAGGAGTCTTTGCCTCGCTTCCGTTCGCAGTCTGGCTGTTCCTCGCGATCGAGGAGCTGCCGCTCGCAGCAGAAGAGTCGATCGACCCCAAGCGCGACATGCCCAAAGGCATCATCCTCGGTATGTTGACTCTGCTGGCAACAGGATTTTTGATCCTTTGGCTGAACCCCGCTTTAATAGGTGTAGGCGCTCATAAGCTTGGAAGTTCTGGTGAGCCTATACTCGATGGCTTCCGCGCCATTTATGGCGAGAATCTTGCCAAGCTCCTGTCGCTGTTTGCGGTGACGGGTCTCGTCGCTAGCTTTCACACCATTTTGTTCGCGCAAGGCCGGCAAATCTACTCATTGTCTCGCGCAGGCTACTTTCCGACGTTCCTCTCGCTTACGCACGGAACCCATAAGACGCCGCACATCGCCATGATTGTCGGCACCTTGGTTGGTCTCGGCTTAATTTTTGCTGTCGCGTCCAAATACGGAATCGAAGGTGGCGGAGCCGTCGTCGGAGGCGCCCTACTCAACATGGCCGTGTTCGGGGCGATGTTCTCTTATATCATGCAGGCGCTGTCGTTCATCAGGCTGCGCCAAAAGCTACCGAACATCGAGCGGCCGTATGTCAGTCCTCTCGGAATCTTTGGTGGTATCGTAACGATTGTAATTGCCGCGATCACCATGGTGTATCAGCTACGAGATCCGGTCTATCAAAACGCCGTCATCGGCGTCGCCATCTGGTTCGGAATTGGCATACTCTACTTCGCTCTGGTTGGTCGCCACCGTCTGGTACTTTCGCCCGAGGAGACGTTCGCCACCAAGCATCGCTCCGATAGCTAATCAAAAACAGGCAGAAGGACGTTTGCGGTGTTCACGCGAACGTCCTTCTGCATCTGCATGGCCGTTTGGCGCTCTGTGCAGCCAAACCTGAATTATCGAGTCTATTTTGAGATCTCGGAGACAAAATCATACTCGGAGCCCTTCGTATCGCGGGCATGCAGCTTTAGCTGACCATGCATTCCGTCATAAGCGCTCGTTCCGCCGGTAACCGTTAAGATCGAGTCTTTCGCATCGTAGTCAGCAACTGACCCGAAGCGGAAGTTTGGTTTTTGAGAATAGCCGCGACGGTGCTTAACAAAATGATGAATGGCCGGTGCTGCTATTTGGACGATGATCCAAAGACGATTAGTGGTGTCGATCAAAGGGGAATGAGCCCTGAAGTTTAGAAATATGCTGATACTTCAGGGCTCAACGAGTTGCCCTTAGAGGGCGCGGGATAGCGCCCAGGCACGGGGAATGCCAGCGGCGCAAGAGCAACTGTTCAAATCTTTCGGTGGCCGCAATCACATGGTCGATCAGGCGGACGTGCGCCAAGGTACCAGCATCGATACTCGGTCCTTATAGCGGCGATAGTCGTCGCCGAAGACATCAATCAAATCCCGCTCTTCCAATAGGATGCCGACAAAGATGTATGCGGTCGTTGCCGCCGCGAACAACAGATGGCCAACTGTCATCGTCGGCGTCGCCCAGAACGCGATGATCAAGCCGAGATAAAGCGGGTGCCGGACGAACTTGTAAAAGAGTGGCGTGCGAAAAAGCGGTGCCGGCGTCGGATGGCCGGCGAGATTGTTGGCCACCTGATGCAGCCCGAACAGTTCGAAGTGGTTGATCAAGAAGGTGCTGGTCAGAGCGAACAGCCAACCTGCAAGGGATAATCCTGTCACCGCCGTTGAGATCTGCGGATCTCCGATCTGCCAGACGACTGTCGGAATTGGTCGCCATTGCCAGAGCAGCAGGGCAAGTGCCAAGCTGGCCAACAGCACATAAGTGCTGCGCTCAATCGATTTTGGCACGAATTGCGTCCACCATCGTTTGAACTGCGGGCGCGCCATCACGCTGTGTTGGATGGCAAACACTGCCAGGAGCACCGTGTTGGTGATAATCGCTACGGGCAGCGGCTGTACGTCGCCGGTATCGATAGTCTTTGGCACTATGAGTCCGTCGACGAAGCCTATCGCATAAAGAAAGGTGACCACAAACGCACCATAGGCAGCGATTCCGTAAAGGAGAGCGATTGCCCGGCCAAAAAGACCTCTCCCGCCGGCAAATGCAGAGTGCTCACTTGATTCTTGCGTAAGCGTGCCGTGAAACTGCGTCATTGTTTGCTCCATCTAATTGAATCGGCTGTTCAGGCAGCGGCGTTTGCTTCCACCGGGTCGTCGCGGATGACGACGGTGTTGACGACCGGGAAAATCTCGTCACCGGGCATGCCCACGCGCCGGGCATGCTCGCGGATCGATTTCAGGATCTTTCGCCTGGTAAATGCACAACGACCCGAGCCGACCGTCGGCCCCCTTGACCGCATAGCTGCGGATCCAGCGGACGCGGTCGGGCATCTCTTCGTTACCAATCTTGGCTGACTTGGCGCCAGTGGCTTCGAGTTCAGCCAAGTTTGCCCATGCGCTCGGGCGACGAATGACATAGAGATCCATGGCGTTTGCTCCTATCGTGAAGTGCGATCGCGGGCGGTTTCCTAGGCTCCGTGGGAGCGAATGCGAATGACCGGGCGTCCGCGATGCTTGACACAGCGTCGGAAATCTCAGCGTCTTTTGATCGGGCGTCGTGATCAGATGCTCGGGCGTCTGGCGGAGAGAGAATGGCAGCTGACGCGCTATCTGATGTCTTGAAAACGGTTCGGCTGACGGGCGCGACGTTCTTTGACGTGGTTGCTGCGGCTCCTTGGGTCGCCGAGTCGCCGCCGCGGGAAATGATCCTGCCGAAAATCTTACCGGGTGCCGAGCATCTGATCGCATACCATGTGATCACCGAAGGTCATTGCTTCGCCAATATCATCGGCGAAGAACCGATCGCGATCGAAGCCGGCGAAGTCATAGTCTTCACCAAAAGCGATCCGCATATCCTATCGAGTAGTCCGGGCATGCGCGCCCAACCCGTTGCACCCGACGCGCTCGAGGCTGCTACGGCCAGCCAATTGCCATTCTTCATCAACTATGGCGGCCATGGACCGGCCTCGGCCAAGTTCGTCTGCGGTTACCTCGCCTGCGACGCCCATCCGTTCAATCCGCTTCTCAACAACCTGCCGCCGGTCATCAAGGTCAGAGGCAAGCAGGGCGACGATTCAAACTGGCTGAGCCAGTTCATCCGTGTGGCGATGCTCGAATCGGCGAACAAACGCGCCGGCGGCGAAAGCGTGCTGGCCAAACTGAGCGAGTTGATGTTCATCGAGGTGGTCCGTCGGCATCTGGAAGCCCTCTCACCGGAGCAGGCCGGATGGCTCGCGGGTCTGCGCGACCCGTTCGTCGGCAAGGCTTTGTCGCTGATGCACGCAAAGCCGGCATGGAACTGGACTATCGAGGAATTAGCGAAAGACGTAGGGCTCTCGCGCTCGGTGCTGGCGGAACGCTTTGCCGGCCTCGTCGGCATGCCACCCATGTACTATCTCGCAAAATGGCGGATGCAGATCGCTTCAGGGCTCCTGAGCGGTGACAACACCAATATTGCAAGCGTTGCGGCCAAAGTCGGCTACGGATCCGAAGCGGCCTTCAGCCGCGCTTTCAAGAAGATGGTGGGGGTACCACCCTCGGCCTGGCGTCGCCGTCTCGATGACGACCGATCGCGGCGATCCATCGAACCACTTTCCCCGGATCCTTGGGGTGGAAAGCCGGAGCATTGAACCGCGCCCAGCGATCTCGTCGACGAAGAGGCGTGTCTTAGTTGGTATCAGACGGCAAGTAGCAGGATGGCACCCCACCATCTCCCTTCCCGCCCCATCCCCGCATTAGCTCCACATGCTTCCCCGCAATTTATGGAGAGCTATAGAGAAGCTTCTTGCACAGCTCCTGCAGCAATAGGCTTTCCATAGAGGGATGGATGTTCAAAAACAGATCAAATATCAATCAAAACTGCACGATGAGTTGAGGTTAAGTTCACATGCATCCCGAGTGAGGTCATCATCGGCCCTTCTTCCCTCTCACCCGGCATTGAAATGCACCTTAGGAAGCGTTGTGACTGCTCCGAGCGCAATTCTCGTTTTTCGATTGACTGCAGTATTGCTGGCCGCGTGCGCCAAACAAGTGCACATACGATCAAAAAGTGAAAACCAAGTGCAATCCGAGTCACAGGAGAGGGCCTCTGTGCCAGCGTTTGTACCACCCGGTGCACTTCATCTATTAAACGAAAATCATCCTGAATCAGCGGACGCTCGCCGGAGGGCAGAGGAATTAAGCGCGCGGTCCTCCAATTCTCCATCATCAAAAAATGCGCACCCGTCGCCTTCCCGCCAAGTCGTCGGGAATCCTTCATACCGCGTCCTGCGCCTATTCCCAGGCCGGCCCTAATGAGTCAGGAAACGCCAATTGATGTGATCTCGATCCAGCGGTGGGCGCTCGCGTTGGTGATGAGCGCCCATCCCTGCCCTCACATGCCCATGGCTTTATGGGCTTCTTCCATGTGCTTGATGCACCCAGCCATATCGTTTTTCTTCATGGCGGCCTTCGACTGACTTAGATGCATCTTCGCTGACTTCTGCATCTTTGCGTCGGTCATTTTAGCGACTTGGGCGTCCATTTGCTTCATGTGGTCATTGGTGCACCATGCCTCCTTATCCTGGCCGTACGCTGGCATGAGCGCCATCAGGGCCACAAAACCTGCTGCGAACAGAACTTTCATGGCATTCCTCCTTCACGCTGGGCCGAGAAATTCGGCCTGCGCATTCAACGCTTCAGGGATGGTGTTGGTTACGGCAAGAGCGGCTTTTTTTTCGGTGTCAGCGGAAGAAGAGCCGCCTTGAAAGAGTTGCAGCAATACACGTCGCGCAAAAGCAGCATCTCTCTCGGGCATCGGTCTGGGCCGATCCAGGGTTCAGCGACAGGTCCGCTTTTAATCGAACGCTGAGAACTCTGTAAAATTTCTGAGCGACTACTACCAGCTGAAGAAGTTGAAGAACGTATTGTTACCGCGATAGCGCCGGTAACGGTGGTCTCCGTAATAACGGTCGTTTACATTGTAGCGGTCAAAACGGGCGGTGGGAGCTTGGCGCCGCCTCTTCTTCAGGCCGCCCTGCGGCTCGCCACTGATGAGCACGACGAAGTCCGTCGCCTGACCCGTCTCTTTGCTCATTTCCTCGTCGGAAACTATCAACGAAGATCCGGACCAGACAGACCCAGAGACCCGTGCCACAACGTCTGGCGGAAGGGTTACGCGGTCGAGCGCTGCGGCAGCTGAGCCCACCTCGCTTGAAAGCGGCTTATCCGACCGGCTCCGTTTGCGGTCCAAAGTAACGCCGACTTTGTCCCACGTGGGCCGCCGCGGTGAGACGACCGTCCATCGAAGGTCTTTGCCCTGGTTCATGTAGTCGACGGCCGTGTAAATATAGGTGCCAATCGGCTTGTCGGGCTCAGCTATTGTCACCGGAGCGTCGAATACGGGCTCGTACCCCTGGCGAACGTAGAGCCGCTGCGTCCTCAGGCTTATGAACAAGGAAACGGGTAGCGTTTTGCGTTTCGCTTCTTGCGCTGCGCTCACGGCAGCGGCCTTCGCTGCCCCGGCGAGGACCGACGCTTGTTTTGCGCGCGCGAGTTCCTCGTCCACCAACTGTAACTTCTCCAACGCTGCGGCCAGCTTTGCATCGGCGTTTGTTGTCGCGCCGACAGCCTTTGCCTTCGCTTTTTCCCAATTCTTCATCGCCGTCGGAGACTTGGCGGCTGCAAGTTTGCGCTCCACTTGCGCGAGTTTCTCCTCTACCGCACGCTTTGCAAACTCCGCGCTGCGTAAAGCCTTGGCGGCCTTGCCGCGTTGAGAAAATTTCATCGCGGCAACGCGATTCAACTCATCTGCGTGTGCGATCGCGTCATCGGCCTCTGCCGACTTGTCAGCTGCGATGGCTTTTAGGGCCTCCAACTGAGCCTGACGCGTCGGCCAGTTGCGTACATTGGGCTGGAATGAGCTGCCGTTCTCCCGATCCGGACCCTGAGCGTCGTACGATACTGAAGTCGCGGTTACGGACTCATCTACTGCGGGCGGCGGCTTCAACAGAAGAGGATGTGAAATTTCGACCGGCGCAACATCATCATGGGCGACGATCACGCGCATGCCGATTTTTGTCAGAGGGAATATTTGCTCAGCGAAATCATTCGGCATGCGGACGCAGCCGTGCGAGGCGGGATATCCCGGCAAAACCCCTCCATGCAGCGCAAGACCCGACCACGTGATGCGCTGCATAAACGGCATAGACGCATCATCATATACATTCGAGTAGTGCTCTTTCTGCTTTTCGAGGACGCTGTAGATGCCGACCGGTGTTTCGTAATCGGTTCGACCCGTTGACACACGAGCGCGCAGCGCGCCGCCGTTGGCATCATAGAGTGAGACCCGCTGATCTTTGATCGACACAATCGCCATGACGGGAGGGCCCGCAATCGTGTTTTGAATAATTTCACTACGTTGGTGGTGTCGACTGCTAGCTGCGCCAGCACATGTCACGCCCATAGCAAGTGCGACCAACGTCGCCGTTGTCAGGCTACCGATGTGCAGAAGGGCTGATTGGCGGACCATATGGGGAACCTAGAGGGGTATCAGCTGATGAAATCTCGTCGGGGCTGGGGCTGCTTTATGCATGTCCACTCCTGTGCGAATGCGCTGGCTTTTACGCAGCTAACGTCTCGAGGGCGGCGACGTCGACAATGCGCAGCCCTCTATCTGACACCTCTACGAGGCCACTACAGCGAAGACTAAGCAATGCCTTTGCAAGCGCGTCGATCGTCATTTGAAGTTGCTCCGCGACGTAACCCGACGAAACGTCATCAGCAACGAGCAAGGGCTCACGACCTTCGGAGACGTTGATTCTAACGACCGCCAGTAGAAAATTAGCAACACGCTGAATTGGGGGGTGCGGGTCGGCCTTCAACGTTCTGTTCTTAAGATAGTCGAGCTCACCCTGGCCTGCCTCAACGAGCCTGAAGAACAATCGATTATCGTTTGTGAGCGCGCGGTCGAGATCTTCATCGGTGATGACAGACACGCACGATTCGACCATCGCCGCGGCGTTGCTCACATGCGTTGGCAAGTACCCGAGGCCGATGATGTCGCCGGGAAACGCAAACTCGATCACTTGTTGTTGGCCATCGGACAAGCGTGCGTAATAGCAAATAGCGCCGCTCTCGACACGATAAAGCCGTCGCTGGTCACCGGGCTGAAGAACTTTCGCGCCGATGGCCACGGACCGCCGAAATCGATATTGGAATTCTAAGACCGGTTCGCTTAGCCGTGCGGCATGGCCTGCAGGATCGACGCTCGGAGCTTCAATAGCGCTCTGCATACTCTTTACTCCGCTGCAGACCGACTTGCGCTGCTCTTGGAGGGCACGGGGGATTGCCGGGCACCGGAGAAATGCCAGGGCGACCTCGAGAGCAGCCTCAAGGGCGTCGAGCGACGAAATGTAGACACGAAATTCCCGCTAAAATGACAATATTAGTGATGCTTGTTGCGATCAAGCGACACCCCCACAAAGATTTTCAAAAAGCTGCCTTGACAAATTTTACAATTGCACTCGCTCACAAGTATGCTCCGTTTGAGCACGCCCAGTAGTCTTCACGCTGCTCGCTTTGCGTCGCCGATATCCGCGCAAACGTCGCCGATATCCGCGCAAACGAGGCAGGGTTCGGGACTCTTGCTTGCGCGAAGCGCGCAACAAAAATCCCAGAACCACGAAGTTCTCGAGCCCAAGTTCGAAGCGGAGGGCAGTAAATTCGCCCGCCTAATTAGCACTCATGTCCAAGAGGCAGGATCCCGAAGCGGCAACACAGTATCCCTTGCCGGTTAGCCAGACGTAGCAACATTTCTGGCTAGCGTTGCACTTCCAGGTCGATTGCTTACCGTTCATCCCCGTCGCTTTACACAGCATCCTGTGGGACCTCGCAGCCGCCGCAGAAGTCAAATGCCATCGAAGCAAAGAGCGTAAGAGCTAGCCCGCACGAAATGAGGGTCATCAAGCGTGTCATGTGTTACAACTCCTAAAATGAGTTCCTCACACACATCACAATAGCGGGCCGCTGGGATCCAGGCCAAGCAATGAACCGCAGACGCCCACTTATTCTTTGACAGGTGTCTCTCGAACACCGCGCGATGGGCATACAACGATCTAATGTCAGTGATGGGTCTAACCTGGCCTCAATGAAATCCGATACGCGTAAAGTCGCCCCCCGGGAGGCATTCAACGCGCGGCCAAATGTTTTGGTCGCTGGCACGACGTCGATGGAGCCATACGCAACATGCGCTTCTTAACCATTCTGATGTCGCCGAAAGCCTGCTAAATTACTCATGAAAGGCACAATTGCGGTGTCGCTCCCAGGTTGTCTGTGGGATAACGCCGACGAGCAGCCGATGAATATGCGTTCGAAGCGCAAGGCCATGTCAAACGTACCGCTGTGGACGAAAAGCAAGACGCGAAGATTCAACCTGTGCTTCGGTTTGGAGCTGTAGTGAAACAGGTTGAAGTCGGCGCCTGCTATCGGATGCCTCGCTTCCGGCAGAACTCGATCCCACTCATGGATGGTCAGCTGGCGGCTATCGTTTTTCTTGTATCATTGTGGACGCCAATCAGTGCTTCGGCTGCTTCGATGCCCAGCCCCGTTTCACCTGTGCTAGGACTCGACGCTGATGTCGGTACGAGCCGCCTTTGCGCGCGTCGCGACGAGATAGAAAATTATCTGCTGCGCTGGAATTTCCAGCAAGACAAGATCACGTCTTTTAAAGACGGCGGTTTGCTGGTCCGCTACAGCGGGCAAGGCAACATGCTATGGGTTGTCCACTGGCCCAACGGAACCAGCTGCATCTATGGTCGCGGGACGATTGATCCTCCACCCGACCCGGGCACGTGAGCTTCACGCGTTCAGTCTTGTATACCGCGACTTTAGCGTGCAGCCGATTGCGCTCTTTATCTTCCCAAGGTCGATGCGCGAGCGTCCGCTACATAAGGCGGAAGGCGAAGATCGAAGCCTACTCAGTTGAACAGCTAGCGGGAACTATCAAACTGCTCGCTGCTATGATTACCTCATTACGAAGGTGAGATTCTGACCGCTAAAGGACCTGAACATTTCACTTTCAAATTTAAAAACGGCGCACTATCCTGAGTGCGGGGGACCAGGGGATGCCCACTGCCATCGGACTTATGTACGTCGAAGGCGAAGTCCGTGACGGTTACATCACGGGAAGAACCATATTGGTCATAGAGACCAATTTCGAAATCAATCCAAGCTCGCCTGGATACTCTGCTCGCGAAATTGCCCACCTCACCAAGCTGGCCCGTCATCAGTGGGAAGGGCAGTTTGGGCCAGTCGATATTGTCCGCTTAGAAAAACCGGCTGAAGGGGTGGCGGGCATGAATGGGGATCGTCGGATCGCGAACTAATTCCAAAAAAAGAACACACGGCGTGAGCCCATGCCAGGATATCCCGTGTTAGCGCTCGGGTTCGCGCTGGCTGGAGTGCTGGCTGTGGCCGGCCAGATTTAAGATCGCACAAGGACGGCAACTGATCGCTCACATGGTAGGAAATTCTGCGACTTTAAACGAGCATCTGCGCACAAAAAAGTGCAAGGAGCAGACCTCGCCTTTCGGGCGGTCAACCTAGGTCGATTTCGTCCTCAACTTCATGCTTGAGGTTGGTGCCCTCGGCGGTGAGCACCATCTTTACCTTTAAGATGCCCCTTCCTTCTAATTTCTGCTCACGAACAACGCGCTCGATTTCATGTTGGGAAGTCACACCGACCTTCTTCAGAAATTTGCGCAACGACATATTGAATCGCTCGTCTTCCATTGAAGTCGTCCATTTTTCAGTTGCCGAATTTGTTACCCCAGCTGTCAATTGGCGCATGCGAGCCGTACGCACTGCGAACCAGGCCGTAAAACTACGAATGTGGATACTATACGTGGCGGCCAACGTGGCGGGAAACGGTCCGATCCCAATGCGCGGTCGCATTTTAACCGTAATATTTAATTGACGCCTTAGGAACGGAGTCCAAGCCGCCGCGTTTGTTGCTCAAGCTATTAGTGAGCGCAGGATGCGACTGGCATTATCGACGGTACTGGCCCTCGCAATCTGTTCTCATCCTGTTGTGGGAGGGGAACGCGGAATTGCATCACGATATTGCCAACTTACCAAAACGGCCAGCGGAAGAACGGTCTCCTGCCGCGATCTGGTCGCTGCTCATCGTACGCTCCCATTCGGAAAACGCGTTAAAGTGACGAACCTTTCGAATGGAAAATCCGTGATAGTGACGATTGTTGACCGTGGTCCATTCGTCCGCGGCCGCATCATTGACTTATCGCAAGGCGCGGCCAGTAGAATAGGCTCTGCCGGTTTGATGCGCGTCGAACTTACGCTTGAATGATGGTGAGGTGCCTTTTTTGGGGCCGAGGGATGTGTCGCGCCCACTTGCCAAAAAAGGCTAAGGCAGCTTTCCAATAGTTGCTGCCTATCATCTTCCTACGCCTCTTTCTTTCTGCGCCCTCGGCTCTTGCCCGTTTTCTTAGCCGTCTTCTTATCGGCGGCCACGAATTCCTTCGCCACTTTCTGGGGGATGCCCGCTTTCTCAGCGAATGCCGGGTTGTGCGCGGCGGCCTCCATGAAGCGGTGTTGTTGAGGGGACTTCGATGGCATTACAAACCTCAATCATAAATTGGCAGCACCCAGCCTTGCCAGGGACCGCTTGGGTAACGTTATAAGCCCAATAAGCGGGAACTGGTTCCTCCTCGGGAGGTGTTATCAATAGCTCCGGAAACAGTGACCCACCGGCGCGGTAAAGCTCAGGCTAAGTTTGGCCCGCAATCCGTTCAGAGGCATTTCGGCTTTAAGCTCCGGAACGGCAGCCTTCGGCCGGTTGTGCCGTAATTCGTCGAGGACGAATAGATGGGAAAAACACACCGATGGCTGAGTTCAAGACCTTTGGGGAGTTTTGGCCGTATTACCTGAGGGCGCACAGCCGCCCCGAAACACGTGCCCTCCACTACGCTGCAACAACTATTATCGCCGGGAGCTTCGCTGCTTGGCTCGTCACCCGGAAGAACCGCTATTTGGCCTCCACCCTGTTGGGAATTACACCGGCGTGGTTCGCCCACTTCGCGATTGAACACAATAAGCCGGTGGCACTTGAGGACCCAGTCTGGTCGATCTGCGCAGACCTGCTCATGTTTTCAAAGTGGCTGTGCGGGGGACTTGACGATGATCTCAGACGCGCGGGTGTCGAGCACAGCAACAAAGCTTCCGCGCAGAAGGCCTGGGAATGACAAGGCCCCTTATCGTCAACATCCCGCACGCACTTGGACGCGGAGAGGCGACGCGTCGGCTTAAGCGCGGCTTGGCCCGCGCCTCTTCTGCAATTCCGATTGTCAAGATCGAAGAAGAAACCTGGAGCGGAGATCATCTCAGTTTTAAGGTCAGCGGGATGGGCCAAGTGGCCTTCGGAACAGCCGAGGTGAACGACGCGGACGTTCGCATCGAGATCGTTCTGCCTTGGCTGCTGCAAAGCGTGGGAGAAATGGTGCAGGGCGCGATCCGGTCACGCGCACAAATTCTTCTGGAAAAAAAATAGTTGCGGCTGCACTGGATATCATCAACCTCACTATGAGGCGCCCGCCGTTCGGGACGGCGCACTGGCCAGATAGTCCGCTTCTGGCCCAAAGCAGACTTCAAGCAACCTCGAACTCACGTCCGTTTTACAAGGAAGAGCACTCCGACCTGGCTGATAGGCGACCGCATCCGACCAATAGCGGACAAGATCAGACGATTTGCTCAACGGGCGCTTGCCGTATTGGACTGGCTTTGCACTCACGCCGAGAACTTGGAAACCTTCCCCTTTTGACGGTTTAGAAGACTGCCGCACCGCCAATCAGTGGCTTGATCATTAATAAATTTCAAAGACAAATGGAGGCAAAATCGGTTGTTTGTAGGGGCTGCGTCCCAGGCGCCGAGACTTCGAACTTCGCTGCCGGACTCGGCAGCCGAAACACAAGCCTCCAGACAGCAGGATGCGCGGTTCGACGCCAATATGCGCTTCTCCGGACATCGCGGCCCGTAGGCCCGCTCCGTTTGCAACTTTAGCTGGTATCCCCCGCTCGACAATCTTGAAGTCCTGTCTTGCGTTCGCACATTGAACGAGAAGTCAGCCTTCTAATTGTTGTCGAGCCGGGCGATCAGTCAGCTTTTTGGGGCGTTGCAACCTGCGCATGACTTCGAGCTTGTTTCTCGGATTTGCCATCTCCCCCATACAGCCAGGCGGTTATCAACTTCCATGCGACGGAGAGAACAATAGGCCCAAAAAATAGGCCAATGATTCCGTATGCTATCGTCCCTCCAATTACTCCAATGACGATCACTGGCATCGGCGTGTCTAAGCCACGCGCCATCAGAACTGGCTTTAGGAGATTGTCGAGTAGGCCAACCGGGATCATGTAGGCTGTGAACATTAAAGCGTTCACCGTCGACATAGAAGTCCAGCTCCAGATGATGATAGGCAGAAACACGACTGCTGGTCCGATCTGAACAACGGCTAAGACCAGGGAAACGAAGGCCAAGAGGCCAGCGGCTGGAATACCTGCAATCAGAAAGCCTGCTCCAGCCAGGAAAGATTGCAGCAGTGAAATTCCAATAATTCCACGTGACACGTTGCGTACGGTAGCGCCGGCCAATTGCACCATCTCGCTGCCACGCGGGGGAAATACGCGCTCCATGAATCGGGTAAGCCCATCGACTAATTGGGGTCCGGGACAGAACAAGAAACCTGCAATTACTATGGAGGCCAGGAATTGGAGGAGACCAACCATAACGTTGGAAGCGATTTGGAGCAGTTTGGTGCCCACGGGCTTGAGCAGTGGTGCCAGCTCTACCAGCTGTGCTTTGATGCCAGTGACGGCGCGACTCCACGCCTGAAAGATATGCTCGCCCACAATTGGCCAGTCTTTCACAGATTCAGGAGGTGATGGCAGACCGGTGGCGAGTTCTTTTGTTAGGAACTCGACACCGCTAATGAGGCCGAAGCCGAGCCAGGTCACGGGAGCAAGGATAATTAACAGACAAAGCAGCGTGATCAGGACTGCGGCCAGCCAACGGTGGCCCAGCCGCCGGGCCAGCCGATCAAAAAGCGGATAAAGTGCGACTGTTAGTATTGCGCTCCATAGCATGATCGTCAGGAACGGAGCGATAACCCCCCATGACCAGTATGCGAGCAGGCCGACAAGGCCGAACCGTATTGCTACGTCGGAATTCACGGCGCTAGCCGCCGTAGATGCGGGTTTCCCGTATTTCGACTGAAGGCCCATTACTCCCCTTTGCACCGCCTTAGCGGTTCACCTTCGCCACGCAATACCCTTTAGATCCGCTTGCTTCTCGGCCAAGGTGCATTCGTGAATAGGCCGACCGGAATCAGCATAACCGCCAAGGCGGTGCCGAGTCTTTCTGTTCATGTCGGAGGGTCATGTGTAGCGCGAGAGCAGATTTAGCCTGCGAGCTGACGATCGCAGCGTCCCGCGCTAAGACCAGATACACGAAGGTTTGTCTCAGTAGTACCGAACGCAAGCACCTCCCTGCCATCGCGCACACCTGCGGACTGCTCGACGGACATGACGAGTGGTGGTTCTTGCCACGCAGATACCATTAATTCGGACCCTACCCGCGCCGCATGCTTCGCGGACTTGCGTGATTATGCCATGCGACTGATGAAGCGGCGCGAGCGACACAGCATGCGCAGATGTTGCGGCGGCCAAGGCAAACGCGGCGGCGACTAACCTAATCATTTTTGTTTCTCCCGGCGTTACATGAAATTTAGCCTTGTCTCGGACAGCAACCTTGACCCATATCAAGGCGGCTGAAATTCACGGTATTCGCCTCGGCGTTATCGTGCGCTTCACCGACATCAACATGGAGGCATGTACGACCGGCTCCCGTTTTCACCTCTCTTCGCTTCGGCCGCACGACGGCACGCATTGCATGAAAGGCCGAAGAAAGGTCGATCGGCATACACCTCAATGCCGGCGCGATGCCATACTCAGTGGCCTGAGAACTTCGGCTTGCGCTTTTCGCGAAACGCCTTGATGCCTTCCATGTAGTCTTCACTGTCGTAAACGATGCGCCTCAGTCCCTGAACGCGTTCAAAGCGTCGAGGGCTCATTGGATGAGCGCCGGCGAGCATTCTTAGCTGCTCTTTCATGACAGAGATCGACAGCGGCGGGTTCTCGGCAATTTCACGAGCAAGCGAATAAGTGAAGGCCTCAAGTTTATCCGCCAGCACCGTGTGGTTGACAATACCAAGGCGTTCCGCACGTTCGGCCGTGATCGACTTCGCCGTAAACGCCATTTCCTTCACAATGCGGAGTGAGCATGCGTTGAGAAAGGTGAGCATACCAGAAACATTGTAAGGCACACCGAGCCTGGCCGGCGTCAACAAATGTAGCCGTCTGCGCAGTGACGATTAGATCGCAGGCAAAGGCGACTTCTAACGCCCCTCCCCAAACACCGCCCTCGATCATGGCGATGACAGGCGCAGGGAGCTCCTCAATGGCTCGCACAAGGTAGCGTAAGGGGTCATCCCAGCCCAAGGGATCACGGCCGCCTTCCAGAAGTTCGTCGACGTCGTGCCATGTTAAGTCATTGATTTTGTTTGGTGATCACGGGCTGGTTGAAGCCCTGGTCCGTCTGCCTAGTGTCGAAGGCAATCCTTTCGTTATTTTCGCCGCAAAGGTCGACCAACGATAGGTTAACCTTCGCAAAGTCCTGATCAACGTCGGCTTGTGATGCCAAGCGCTTTTGCGGCGGACGCGGCTCGCGACGTCGACATCGGGCGGTGATCAATTCCCACGCCAATACTGCGCCGTGTCTAAGCAGTGATTGAATGAGATTGCTTGCTTACGCTGTTGGGCCAAAGCGGAACTTCGTCCGTGCCGAAATTGAAGTCCGCTTGTGAAGTCAATGCAGACATCCAAACTAACAACATTCGAAAATACATCAGGGCGAATCTTCCACCTTTGGCACGAGACCGGTCAGCTTCCAGTCCATGTCCCTGAACCCCATTCGTACTGTTAGGTCAGGCCCGGAGCCTGAGGCCTCCTTGGCGAGGCCGATCTCGAAGCTCGTGGGGCTCGTGAAAGCGAAGCGCTTGATATTGGAGAGGCGCAACGCCGAAGGCTTGGCGCTCCCGGCGATGCCTGCTTCATCGGTTGCTGTCCCTCACAAAGAGGAGAAGTAACACGGCCGACCATCGCTCTGGTGTGCCCCAACAGATGTGGGCGTCCAAAAATCACGACGACCACGATCACCAGTGGAAGCAAAGACGCAATCCCATCCACCACGCGATGAACCGACCTTTAAACTCGCGCATCGCCTTCGAGGGGCGAGGCGTCGAGTGGACACTGCTGCCCTCGAATTCGCTTACGTTCTCGACTCCGAGACGCCGATAGCGAACGCCGCTCAATGCGGCGGAGATCGAAACAGTTATAACGCGCGCAAAAAGTTTGGTTGGGCCGAAGCTCCCGTTGCTTCTTACATTTCGCTCCGCAGGCTGCGTAGGATGATGCGGCCTGTGTTTTCATCGGCAACGCCCCGCGCCTTAGTGCGCTTCATCCATCCCGCGACACGCGGTTGGTTGGCCCAGACATCTACTTTTGTCACTGGTGGAAGCGGGTGGCTTTCAGCGGTGTCCAATCCTTTCGCCAACGCCGCAGCCGCCAAATCGGGCGCCGGCGGCCTATCGAGAACATAACCCGCCGGTTTCCACCGGGCCGCGCGTTCCTGCGCTTCGAGACCGGATTTCACGCGCGAGGATTGTGATGTCTCGCTCTTTTTGATGGTCAGGCCTTGAAAGGTGGACTCGGCAATGTGCGCACTCACATTGACCACCGCCAAGGACAAGCCCCCTGTCATAAGGAAGTAGAGGACAAATCCCAATCCGCCAAAACGTTCAAACACGGCACATGCCCACGCACCTCTGGCTGCTCAAACACACGGCAAGTGCCCAGCGTTCCTTTCTCTTACTCCGGCTCGACGTTACCGTCCGGCTGCCCTCAACTCATCGTAAACATTTCGCGGGCGCCCCGGCTCAGCGGAACGACGTCTGCTTGCCGAATTTAGAAGCCGGAAAGCCAGCATAGGCCGACTGACCTAGGCTGATGAGCAGACTCCGAGTCCCGAGTGTCGCCCTATTTGCGGTTTGTCTTTCGTGCGAACCGAGGCAAGACTCTGAGGGATTGGTCATGATGATGTCAAAGCCGCTCGTGACGAGCGGAATAGTAGCGTTATTGGCAATAGGAACCGCCCAGGCGGTGCCATTGATGCAGAGGCCGTATGAACCGAACGCCGTGTCGCAAGTGCAATGGCATCGAGGCTGGGGACATGGCGGATGGGGATGGGGTCCGTGGGCTTGGCTGGGATTAGGTGCTGGGGTTGTCGCCGGCGCGATCATCGCAGATGAGGCGTATCGTCCGCACCCGGGACACTACTACGATGAGGGTCCCTACGATGGGCCTTACTACTATCCTGCCAATTATCGTGGTGATCCTCGTGAAATATGCGCACAGAACTTTCGCACCTTCGAGTGGCGTACGGGTCTTTACACTACCTACAGCGGTGAAAAGCGCCTCTGCCCGTATTTGCGGGACGAAGGACCGCCACCGCGCGACAGGTCGCAGTATTAGGCTCGAACGCCCTATGTCGCGACCTGATCCCAATCCGTTGGTCGCAATTGAGTATGACGGTCGCGCCCTGCGGCTCTCAAAAGGATTCCTGGCAAATGAACGACCAAGTTGAGCGCTGGAAGAAAAATTCCAAATCAGAACCGCGAATTTCATGGCTAGACCGATCTGAGTTGATTGCTCACCTTATTCGACCGACGGATGTCGTCTGCGACCTTGGCGCGGGCGCGCAAACATTGAGACGGTTTCTTCCGGCTTCTGTCGGCTATATTCCAGTTGATTGCGTTGACGAACAGCCAGGAACATGGCTCGCAGATTTCAACGGCGAATTCACACTCCCGAATCGAGCATTCAACGTGATCACCTGCATAGGAGTCGTTAGCCACCTCAATGACGAGGAAGCGTTCTTTAAGCGACTCGTTATGTTGAGCGCCGGGACTTTTTTTATATTCACTACAAGCGGAAGCAGAAAATCAGTGGATTATGCTAGATTCATCTCAGATTATTCGGTCGTAGTGGAGGTGCGGGGCCGCTACACCTGCGCGGGAGTTCTGACTGACGGTGGCTCAGAAAATCGCACAAAACGCCCCCTTGACGAGATCATCTGCGCGCATACGCCCGTTCTGCACTACGCTGCGGCACGCGTTGATTTGATGTCGCGTAAACTCATCAGAGGAGGCAACAACGGCCGGAAAGTCGGCAAAGCGACGCTCACAACGTTGCCATCATGACGGCAGTCGACACATCAAACGAGCATCAGATCGCCAAAGCTCGTGCCTGCCCGAAGCTGATGCCGTTTCAAGTGCGGGCCGCCGGCGCCCTGAACGTGCCTCGGGTAGAGGGAGGTGGCTATTACAGCCGGTGTAACACGGCGCTAAAGAGCTGACCTCATTGGGGAGCGGTCATCGGATTTGGAAATATGGAGAAGAATCTTTGGTGATCTGAATTGCGTTGGTAACGTTCAGGCGCCCGCGACGCTCCTGACGGTCAAAATGAGGAAGGTGCGACCATGTCCGATCCGCTGCCGAACCGTGCCAAGAACAACAAAAAAGGAAAGGCGCTTCGAGCACGCGTCCCCCGCGAGGCCCACGCAGAACTGCATGGCCCGCTTGATCGGAACGCTGTCGCCATCCTCGCAGAAGGCGATGCGAGCCGCGTGCCCGAACTCCTACCCGAGCGCTACAAGCGGATGACGGAGAACGCGTTTGCGTTTCTGCGCGGCGCCGCAGCGGTGATGGCGAGCGATCTCGCGCAGCAGCCGACCGCAGGCGCTCCAGTGCAGGCCTGCGGCGACTGTCATTTGATGAATTTTGGCGCATTCAGTACACCCGAAGATAACATACTCTTTGACATCAATGATTTCGACGAAACGCTGCCCCGCGTCGATTTCACAGTTGATCTCAAACGTCTGGCGGCAAGCGTCGCCGTTGCGGCCGAGAATGCAAACTTGCCGAAGAAGCGCGCTCGGGCGCTGGCGGCGGCGACCGTCGCGTCTTATCGCGAGCGCATGATCGCCCTCGCGAGCCTTTCGCCGCTGGAAATTTGGCACAGCCAGATTAATCTCGAACAGGAACTCAAGGTGATCCGGAATCGCGAGCTGAAGCGCAATCTCACTACAATCATCGGCAAAGCGCGGCAAAGCGGTCTCGAGAAGGACGACAATTACCCACACCTCGTAAGAGGTGACGAGCCAAAGCTCGCCGACAAGCCGCCGACGATTTTCCATCTCGATCCAAACGCCGATACGAGACACAATCTCGACGCTGCTCGCGCCTTCGAGCTCTACCGGATCGGTTTGCCGCCTGAGCGACTGACCCTCGTTGAGCGTTATCAGATGAAGGACCTCGTCTTCAAAGCTGTCGGCGTCGGGTCGGTCGGCACTTTCTGCTGCGTCGGCTTGTTCCTGAGCGGCGATGGCGAGCCGCTCTTTCTTCAAGTAAAGGAAGCGCAGAATTCTGTCCTTGAGAAGCTCGGAGCCGAATATGCCTTTCGGGGAGCGCAGGGACGCCGTGTCGTTGAAGGGCAGCGCATGATGCAGGCCGCGAGCGACATCTTTCTTGGATGGACCGAGGACGACGCCTCGGGACGGCAATTCTATGTCCGCGCCCTGAAGAATCGCAAACTCGGTGGCGTCAGCGAGATCGCTGAAGTAGAAGCTCTGTCTGATTACGCGCGCTTGTGCGGCCGCACGCTCGCACGCGCCCATGCGCGCTCGGGTGAACCAGCGGTTATTGCGGGCTATATGGGCAAGAGCGACGCGTTCGACGATGCTCTTGCGTCATTCGCCCTGGCCTATACCGATCAGACGATCACCGACCATGCCGCATTGGTGAAAGCCAAGAGCGAAACGCCTACGAAAAAGACAAAGTCAAAGACGGCCAACGACTCTCGGCCGATACAAATGTAACATCTGCTACTAGCCCATTCCTGACTTTCGTCGCTATGCAATCGATGTCCGCTACCGTGACTAAAGCAGACGTCTTGTACTTGGCGCGCAGAGTTCGGCCCTTGACCCAATGCTGTCGTCAGCGCTCCTTGAAATCGGGTCTGCATTTGAGTGAATAGCCGACGACCCGCTAGCGGCAAGTCGAGGTCTGCTGGTGACTACTCCGACCGAAGCCCAACTAAGCGCGAATGGTCCTTTCGATCAAAGCTTTCAGCGGTTTTGAGCGCCACTGTGGCAACCGCGCGATTCTATCTCTGATGACCTCGTGCGGTATTGCAGGGATGAAGGCGCGAATCGGGCGGTTCAGGACTCGCACCACACCACGACCTTGAATTTTTCCATGACAGACCCCCGTTAAAAGCCTGTTTTTCGGACACCTCCCCGCCGTTCTTCCTCTGAGTAAGCCACGGAGGTGGATGCGCATCTGCTGCTGCATTGCAGCGTAGTCCTTTTATCTGAGTTTCTTAATAAATCTCTCGTGGACGCCACTTAGGTCAGGCGGAAAGTGCGGCCGAGTTGCGGCGCAGCATCACATCGTGATGAAGGTTTCAAGGGTTCACTTGCTGGCAATCTGCGAGAACTGAAAACGACCGGCAACGAGGAATGGCTTGGCACGTTCGCGATCATCAACGGCGAACTCGAATGAACTCGCAAGCGCAGAACATGATCGGATGTCGGTGATCATCACACCCTATGACTACACACGACCGGACCTCGGGATCTGCTGGTTTCTTATTCAGCGCAGCCTATGATGATGTGGCCGATCTCAACCCGGTGAAAACAAGCCTAAAAGCGATGATGCTTCGATCTTGGATCGCGTGGCCGCGCCGGATTGATGAGCCCAGTTGACGCGATCCCTCCTGCGGCTATTCAGGGGTCGTAAGGTGTGAGAGCAAGCGCAGCACTATGACGAGCTTCACGCAAGCTACATGAGACTGATGTTAACCTGGTGGAAATCCGCACAATTGCACAAGCGTGCACAGTATTTCATTCTAACGGAGACCCCCGACCGATGAAGCCCTATCCTACTACGCGAGACAAGATACAAGACGTTCTAGACGCTCTGAGCTCTAAGGAAGTGTTCCTCGATTCTAGCGGCCGATACACAAAAGCCGAAATGATCGAGTGGTGCGCGAGCTGGGTCAAGATCTACGACAAGCTGCCGCAAAACACATCGCCTATGTGACCACTGGGTCACTAGAGCATGAAGGTCACTTGAGCCCTATGCACTTCAGCCGACGCGCGGTGGCCCACGCTGAAGGGGCTGCTGAAGGAATAGGGTACTCAAAAACCGCCACAAGCTCACCCAGGCGAAGCGAAGCCTGACGCCGCGTTATCGAGGCGTTGACCGGCTGCTCGGACCGGAGCGCCCGGTAGACACCCCCTGACAACGCGGTGTGCACGATAAGTCTTCGCCTACATTCCGCCGAAACCTTATGGTTCAGACGGGCGGGGAGTGACGAGGGAAAGCGATCATGTCTGCACTGACGATCATCGATCTACGCCGATCGGGACGGGCACTTGTTGCTGCCTGTAACGAATGCGGCCATCGCTCCACACTGATGGCCACTAATCCCAAGCTGCCGCCAGATCTCACAGTGGTCGAAGCGCGCACCAAACTTGCGTGTTCAGCTTGCGGCAGCCGGGACATCCAGACCTATCCGCAGAGCTGGCGGTCGATCAGAATGGCTGAACATAATCTAAGATGCGAAGGTAAAGAGGGGGCGACGTCCATAAAACAAAAGTGAGGCCCAGCACGGTGAGGAGCGGTTTCTGACCCCCACTCCCAACCCCACCTTTATGTGGATTGAGCAGGGCTTTTGTTTGGTCCCTCAAGGGAATTGATTTATGTGTTTCGCACGGAATAGACCGTTACGAAGCGACGGATCAATGTCCGGGTTGCGCTCGAGGATGACGAGATCCTCACGCGATATACGGCCAGGACGAACCGGAGAGACTGATGATGAGCGAGTTCCGCACCTTCGAGAAATTCTGGCCGCATTACCTGCGCGAGCACAGCAAACCTCATACACGGGCCATGCACTTCGCCGGGACAACGCTCGCTGGCCTCTTCGCCCTCTCCTGGATGGCGACTGGGCATGAGAAATACCTCGTGCTCGCACTCGCGGGCAGCTACGGCTTCGCCTGGCTATCGCACTATTTCATCGAGGACAACACGCCCGCCAGCTTCAGGTATCCCCTCTGGTCGCTCCGCGCCGATCTGCTGATGTACTTCAAATGGCTCAACGGCACCCTCGGCGCCGAACTCACGCGCCTCAGCATCCGCTAGAGTTCGGGCAAAGCCGGCAACTTTCGCCGTGAGCATAAACGCTCGTCGTCTTCAGATCGGCGTACCCCAGCGTTTGGCTAACCAGCGTTAGCTGTAGCTCGGTTTCAGGTACCCGAGGCGGTCAAGGTGGGCCTTCCTCCCGACATGAAGAACATGTGCAAGAATGTAACGGCCATTGCTGACGGACTTCGCTCAGGCAAACAGCCCGCAAACCTGCCAGACAGCAGACACGTGTTCGAAGAGTGGGCCGCGGCCGGGCCCCGCGCAAGAAACGACCTGCAGAACTTCTGGGAGGGAATGGCAAAGCTCTGTGCCGCGCCGACAGCGGAGAACTGGGAAGCCCTTATGCGTCAGCAAAGGTCCCGAAGAGCAAAAAGAAAAACATCAGCAGCAAGGCGTAAATGTGTGCCTGGCGCGCGACCGCGCGATGTTCGTTCAGGTCTTTGCCGTCGAGAAGTTTCAGGAAAATCGGCAGAGCCTCCAAAGGATTGATGATGGCCAGCGCGCATGGCGGATCTGCGTGGTCGGTGCGGTGATGGGCCTCGCTCTTCCGGCGGTGGCGTGGGTGGATCAAGCTGCAATACTGCTCTTGCTTTGCACTGCGGCACTGTTGGTTGTTGTTTTTGTCTTCTGGCTTGCCGGTAGGCGCTCCTGCGCCGCAGTCCTCATCGGCGTCGTGTTATTGATGGCTGCCTGCACCAATGTACCTCCGGAGGCTACCGCGGTCGCCGATCAGTTCGTTCGCGCGTATTTCGTAGAAGACAACGTAGCGGCGGCCGCCAAGCTCACAAGCGGTGCGGCTAAGTCAAGGCTCGACGGAGTGTTGCGGCAGATCGAGGCTACAGGATTGAAAGAGCCCGCGAAGGACAAGCCACGCGTCAAGGTGACCCCGGTCGAAACGCAGTCCGTGTCCGCGGATGTGATCGGGTATGTCTATCGTATCGATTCGGAGACACCCGGTATTCAGCCGATCACCGCGAAACTGCGGCTCAGCAAGAACGGCAATACTTGGAGCGTGAGCGAATTCAGGGTGAGATCTTGGATCGGAACGTGAGGCTCAAAGGGGCAAAGTGTCGTTCTGGTCGATAGGTACTAACCCCGATGCGAACGAGCATGTCGGAATTACCCGCTAACCTGACATAGCGCGTGCCTCGAGGAGTCGACACGATTGACCCTTAACTTCCGTCAAAGCTTTGCGGAGGGGAGCGCGTTTTCCGTACCTATACAGAAGCGGACATCGATGTACGAGAGATAGATCACGTGCGACACAGCGAATCGGACGTCCGCATTTGAAGGTATTGCTGATTTGCCTCTGATGCCGAGACGCCTGAGGTCATTCAGGATTAGGCAGAGCCCCCGTACCCTGCCCATGCACGCTAGATGTCGATCTTCTCCGCAATTTCGATGACCGCTAGACCCGAGCGGGCAACCCTAACTCTCCCCACTTGCCTGGCTCGCAGGGATTTCCTGCTGCTCGAGGCCCCTCATCAACGGTTCCGAAAACTCATAATAGCCAAGCTGAGAGCCTCCCAATTGGACCGACCGGCTAGGGATAAGCCGGAGGGTCAGCTGCAATATAGACAGAGGTCTAGCACTTGATACTAAATGGTGCTGGGTCGATTTGTGTCTGGACTGAGCCGGATTCGATTTAAGACCGGGGCGATTGGCTGCCCGGCCGTCGATAATCACCGTCCCTCAACTGCACTGGCACAGTACAACTTTGATAGGGGCCGAATGCTCATACGGCAAGGTCAACATTTTCGACCTGGCAAAGAACGCCGGCACCAGCGTTGAGCAGATCGAGCGCTTCTACGCCAAGCACTTGTCGCTTTCGGCAGAGATAGCCAAGAACCTGCAGAGCTTTGGGCCGTAACGCCGTCCAAACACGCGAATGTGAGACCGCACTGGTCGTATGTGGCCCAAACTGTTCACTGGACTAACAATGGTAGTCGACGCGAACCGGCGCCAAGCACATGACGCCTTGAGTTCGCGGTCGCCTCTTCTTCAGAGAAGTCACCTCAGAACAGGAGCCCGCATGAAAATTCGCAATCTCTTAGTCGCTATTTCGCTTGCTGCAGTGGCGTCCGCGGCAGCAGCTGCCACGGACGAGATATCGGCCACGGATCAAAAAGTTGCGCACAAGAGCGTGGTTGCCGCCTCGGTCAGTGCTAGCAAGCCTGGCTATCTCGTCGTTCATGAAGCCGACGCAACCGGTACGAAGCCCGGCAAGATAATCGGACACGTGCTTGTAAAGGCTGGTGAGAACAAGGACGTCACAGTGCCGTTGAAGTCAAAAGTCAAACCAGGTTCGAAGCTCATCCTTATGCTGCATGAGGAGTCTGACGGTGACACCAAGTTCGATGCCAACGACAAACCAGTAATGAGCGACGGAAATATTGTAATGCAGGCCATCACCGTCCAATAACAACAAGAATGCTCCTACCGGCAGCCGGACTGGCTGCGATAGTCATTTGATTTCTCGCCAAGGCACAGACACAGTGCATGGCGGCCCATGCCCTGCGGAGCCGAATATGAAATACGTGTTAGGAGGTTTGGCCTCTCTTGCCCTCCTGCTAGTTGTGGTTGCAGCCTTCGCTCTGGCCGGCGGATATAACGTGGCTGCAACAGAGGGACACAACGGACTGACGCGGTGGTTTTTAGCGACGGTGATGCGGCGTTCCGTTGCCAGCCGTGCCACATCTGTGAACGCGCCTACTCAGTTCACAGGCGAGCAAGTTGCAGAGGGCTTTTCGGAGTTCGACGAAATGTGCGTCACTTGTCATGGCGCACCAGGCAGGGATCGGGGCGAAGTCGGCAAAGGGCTTAATCCGCGTCCTCCAAAACTTGCAGAGGCCGCTAAAGAGTGGTCGACCGCAGAGTTATTTTGGATCGTCAAGCATGGCGTCAAAATGACAGGAATGCCGGCTTTCGGACCTACGCATTCTGACGAACGGCTCTGGACGGTGGTGGCTTTCCTGAAGCAGCTTCCACAGATCAGTCCGGAAAAGTACACCGAAATGAAACAGGCGTCGGCCAAGCACCATGAGGGACATGACGAGCACACCCACGATCACGATGAGATGCCAGGCAAGAAGTGAATCTCGGAGAGCAAATACCGTGGCGGCAACTCAGTGAGACGTGACAGACCTAACAGTCAATCCGCGTCGGTAGAACAACGTCCGCTCAGTCGAGTTGGTGAATTGACCACGAAACCGGCCAGCCTATTGAGCGCCCTCGTTATAAGCGTCCAGCGTTGGGCACGAGCAAATAAGGTTGCGGTCCCCGTAGACGTTGTCGACGCGATTGACCGGCGGCCAATATTTATCAACGCGAAAGGCGCCTGGCGGAAAGCAGGCCGCTTCGCGCGAATAAGGCCGGTTCCATTCGCCGACCAGGTCCTCGACAGTATGCGGCGCATTCTTCAGCGGGTTGTTCTTCGGGTCGATGCGGCCCTCCTCGATCGCGCGTGCCTCTTCCCGGATCGCGAGCATGGCGTTGCAGAAACGATCGAGTTCCGCCTTGGTCTCGGATTCCGTCGGCTCGATCATCAGCGTGCCGGCAACCGGCCAGCTCATCGTCGGCGCGTGAAAGCCGCAATCGATCAGCCGTTTGGCAATATCGTCGACCGTCACACCTGCGTTTTCGAGGAGAGGGCGAGTGTCGATGATGCACTCGTGCGCCACGCGCCCGCGGGCGCCTTTGTAGAGAACTGAATAGGCACCTTCGAGCCGCTTCGCGATGTAGTTGGCGTTAAGATTGGCGATGCGCGTCGCTTGCGTTAACCCACGACCGCCCATCAGTAGGCAATAACTCCACGAGATGGGAAGAATAGACGCCGATCCGTAAGGCGCCGCCGAGACGGTGTGTGCGCGGCCATCCGTTTCAGGATGCCCCGGCAAGAATGGTATGAGATGCGCCTTGACGCCGATGGGGCCCATGCCCGGACCGCCACCGCCGTGTGGTATGCAGAACGTCTTGTGCAGGTTGAGGTGACTGACGTCGGCCCCGATGTCGCCCGGCCGTGCTAATCCGATAAGCGCATTCAAGTTCGCGCCGTCGAGATAAACCTGGCCTCCATGCTTATGCGTAATGTCACAGAGTTCGGCCACCGTTTCCTCAAACACGCCATGCGTCGACGGGTAAGTGATCATGCAGGCGGCGAGACGGCTGGCGTGCAGTTCGGCCTTGGCGCGGAAATCCGCGACATCGATATTGCCGCCCGCGTCTGTGCCGACCACCACGACGCTCATGCCACACATGTGTGCCGACGCCGGATTGGTCCCGTGGGCAGACGCCGGAATGAGGCATACGTCGCGATTCATTTCACCGCGGCTGCGGTGGTAGGCGCGGATCGCGAGCAGCCCCGCGTATTCGCCTTGCGCGCCGGAGTTAGGCTGCATTGAAATTGCGTCATAGCCGGTTATCTCGCACAGCTTTTTCGACAAATCGTCAATCAGCTCCTTGTAGCCGAGTGCCTGATCTGCGGGGACGAATGGGTGCATTTCCGAGAATTCGGGCCAGGAGATCGGCAGCATCTCGGCGGTGGCATTCAGCTTCATCGTGCAAGAGCCGAGCGGAATCATCGAGCGGTCGAGCGCGAGGTCGCGATCCGCGAGACGGCGCATGTATCGCGTCATCTCGCTTTCCGCCCGGTTCATGTGGAAGATCGGATGGGTCAAGTACGCGGAGGTCCGAAGCAGCGGTCCCGGCAAGCGCGACGCAGGGTACGCGTCACGATAGGTCAGATCAAAACCGCCGAACGCACGCCACACGGCTTCAAGCGTATCGGGCCGCGTCCGCTCGTCGACAGTGATGCCGATGCGGTCGTGACCAACCTTTCGGAGATTGACGCCGTTGTCGACGGCGTTCTTCAAAATCAGGCCTTGGAAGGCGCCGACATCGATCGTGATGGTGTCGAAGTATACCGATGGGCTGACCTTGAACCCAAGGTGTGACAACCCTTCGTCGAGCCGCACGGCGTCACGATGCACACGCTCGGCGATGGCCCTCAACCCGCGCGGGCCATGGAAGACGGCGTACATCGACGCGATGACCGCAAGCAGCACTTGCGCCGTGCAGATATTCGACGTCGCCTTCTCCCGGCGGATATGTTGTTCCCGTGTCTGCAAGGCGAGACGGTAGGCGCGGTTTCCCCTCGCGTCGATGGAGACGCCGACGATGCGACCGGGCAAGGCCCGCTTATGCGCATCACGGGTCGCCATGTAACCCGCATGGGGACCGCCATAGCCCATCGGCACGCCGTAGCGCTGCATGGAGCCGACGGCGATGTCGGCACCCATCTCGCCGGGTGGCTTTAGAAGCGTCAGGGCCAGCGGATCGGCGGCGACGACCGACAGTGCGCCGGCCGCGTGCAGGTTCTTGCTCAGCTCCGAGAAATCATGACAGTCGCCGCACACGCCAGGGTATTGGAAAAGCGACCCGAAGACGTCGTCCGGAACAAGGTCGACAAACGGATTGCCGACAATAACCGTCCAACCGAGCGGCTCGGCACGTGTCTTCACAACGGCGATGGTTTGCGGGAGGCAATCCTTGTCTACGAAAAAGGCATTGGCTTTCGAGGATGCCACGCGGCGCGCCATGGCCATGGCTTCGGCGGCGGCAGTCGCCTCGTCGAGCAGCGAGGCGTTGGCGATATCGAGCGCAGTCAGATCGCAGACGAGCGTCTGAAAATTCAGCAGCGCTTCGAGCCGGCCCTGGCTGATTTCCGGCTGATACGGCGAATAGGCTGTGTACCAGGCTGGATTCTCGAAGATGTTGCGTTGGATGGCGGGGGGCATGGTCGTTCCGTGATAGCCCTGGCCGATCAGCGAGGTCAGCAGACGGTTCTTGTTAGCCGTCGCTCTGAGCTTGTCGAGCGCGCGACGCTCGGAAAGTGACTTTCCGAAATCGATGCGCAGCGGCTGTCGGATATTTGCCGGCACGGTTTCATCGATCAGCGCGTGGAGATTGGGTGCGCCGACCACGGTCAGCATCTCGGAAATCTCGCTCGCCGAAGGGCCTATATGCCGGCGATTTGCGAAATCATATGGATCATAGGAACCTGGCATTTTGCCTCCGCGCGCAAAATACTAGCCGATGAGCTTCTTGTAAGCGGCTTCGTCCATCAAATCGCCGAAGGCCGAGATGTCATCGAGCTTCATCTTGTAGAGCCAGCCGTTGCCCAGCGGATCAGAATTGACAAGCGCGGGTTCCTTCGTGACGGCGTCGTTGATCTCAATGACTTCTCCGCTGAGCGGCGCGTAAACGTCGGACGCCGCCTTGACGGACTCGGCGACAGCTGCGGCCGTGCCCTTCTGGAGTTTGGCGCCGATCTTCGGCAACTCGATGAAGACCAGATCGCCAAGTTGCGAGGCGGCATGGTCCGTTATGCCGACGGTCGCGACGTCTCCGTCAAGGGTCAGCCATTCGTGCTCATCGGTAAATTTCATTGACGTGCCCTCATGAGGAAAAGCGGCTTGAACCGCGTTTGAATTTCGGCGCGATGAACGGTAACGTGGCAACTGCCATCGGCAACCGCTTGCCGCGGACTTCGGCAAAAATGACGGTGCCGGGTTTCGCATATGCGACCGGCACGTAGCCCATCGCAACAGGCCGATCGAGGCTGGGACCGAACCCTCCCGAGGTGATGGTGCCTACCGGTTTCGATGCATCTTCCTCCGCGAAGATTGCGGCACCGGCGCGGATGGGCGCACGCCCCTCGGGCAGGAACCCCACACGACGGCGCGAGGTGCCGGTGGTGAGCTGCTGCAGAATGATTTCCGCACCGGGAAACCCCCCTTCCCGCTCTCCTTTGCGGCGGCGCGCAACTTGAATGGCCCAGGCCACGCTCGCCTCGATCGGCGTCGTCGTCTCATCGAGATCCGCGCCATAGAGGCACAGGCCGGCTTCGAGCCTGAGGGAGTCCCGTGCGCCAAGGCCTATTGGAGCCACGTTGGGATCCTTCAGCAGCGCCGTCGCGATATCGGCGGCGCGGTTGGGCGGCATAGAGATTTCAAATCCATCCTCGCTGGTATAGCCCGAGCGCGTCACCACGCAATACGCGCCCAAAATCTCGAGTGCGTGCACGTCCATGAAACGCATAGCTACGCACTCAGGTGTGAGACGCGCCAAGGCGGCTTCGGCCTTCGGGCCCTGCAGTGCAATCAACGCGCGGTCGAGTCGCTCGATCTCGCACACGTCCGATAGATGCGCCCTGAGGTGCGTCTCGTCCGCGACCTTGCAGGCCGCGTTGACAACGAGGAATAGATGATTGCCGCGATGTGCGACCATCAGATCGTCAAGAATGCCTCCATGGTTATTGGTAAAAAGTGCATAGCGTTGCCGCCCTGGTTTCAGTCCGGCAAGATCAACCGGGACGAGCCGCTCGAGCGCCGATGCTGCGTGCGCGACGTCGCCGGACTTGGCGCGCACTACGATCTGGCCCATATGCGAAACATCGAACAGACCGGCCGCTGCGCGCGTGTGTAGGTGCTCTTTGAGGACACCGCGCTCATATTGGACCGGCATCTCGCAACCGGCGAACTGTACGAAGCGCGCGCCAAGCGACGTATGCAGGTCATAGAGTGGCGTGCGCTGGAGTTTCCTTTTTGCTTCGTTCTGATCGCTCACGCAGTGTCACTCCAAGGCTCTCTAGCGCAAACAAGTGCACAAGTCGGAGCCCCCTCTGTCGCGAGACCTGAAAGATTAGACACGACCTGCCATATAAATAAGCAGATTTGCCGTGTAATCTTCGGTGGGCGAGATCAAACAATCGTCTCACCACTTTCCAGAGCGTCATCAAACTGCGGTCCCTTTGGCCTGACAGGTTCCGGGGCGCTTGCTCCTTCGGCGCCGGAGATCCGTGAGGATGCTCCAAACTCTTCCATAGTGGACGACGGAAAGGATGGTGCGTCTCGTGTCCGGGGTCAATCCCCGACCTTTGTTGGACTACGTCGGCATCTGTAGCGCGCAGCCTCTAACTAAATGGCTTCGCTGCTGGCCTTGACGAAAGGATGATGATTTCCGTTGAAGAAGTGCAATGTGAGCGACGCTATACTGGCGTGTCGACTTCACCGGACCGAAGCAACGGTCGACCACTGCTTTCACCGTCAGGTTGCCCGAATAGGAGGATGCGATGTACGCAGGCATTCGTCAGGCCAAGGCAAAATCCGGCAAGGTGGAAGAGCTGACGCGCCGGATAAAGGAAGGTGCAATTCCGCTTATCAGCAATGTTCCGGGGTTCAGGGCTTACTATGTTATCTACGCCCCAGACGACACCGTGACGGCGGTCAGCATCTTTGATGATTTTGCCGCCGCAGAGGAATCGAACAAACGGGCGCTCGCGTGGATTGAAACGGAACTCGCGCCGCTTCTTGCAGCTCCCGCGACAGCGGTGGCCGGACCGGTGATCGTGCATACGCTGGCTTGATCAAATCTTGCCCCAATCAAATCGGGGCCAAGATCGGTATTTGCGTAATGTTTCAGGTGACGAGGCAAATTGAACTCCCGCTATGGATTCTCGGGCTGTGCTGCCGTGTTGCCGTTCCCACTTTCGCTCCACACTTTCTCCAGGAGATCGAGCCGAGCCTTTAGCGGGCATGCCTTTAGATCGCTCGATTGCGAGGACGTTCGGACGCATGATGCTGGCGGTACCGCAACCTGAGGCATAATATACCCGGCGGCATAAGCTCGTGTGAGCACATGGAAATGGGCTCTTCATACCCCACGGACATCAAACCCGGCATAACGAACGTGGAAAAGCACGAGGTCTTGCAGAACGACCCACTGCATGAATTTACCGCAGCTGAGATCGGTGCGCTTGCCCACCTCTATCGAGGCGAGGTTTACCGAAGCACCACATGGCGTACGCGCCTGGACAACACGACGAATTGGGCCGTTGCAGCACTAGGCCTCGCGATGTCGGCATCGTTCTCCCATGCCGAGGCCTCGCCGCTGCCGCTTCTGCTGATCGGTATCCTGATTGTCGTCTTCATGACCTTCGAGGCACGGCGCTATCGCTACTTCAACGTCTGGCGGGCTCGAGCGCGCTGGCTCGAGACGAATTTCTACGCACCCATGCTGCGGGGACAGGGCTGCAATCCCGGCAGGGGTTGGGAGCAAGTCCTTGCAAAGGACTATATGGAGCCCCGCCATCACATCAGTATGGCGCGCGCTATCGGGCGCAGGCTGAGACGGACCTACTTCTGGCTCTTAACGATTCAGGCGTTGGCTTACCTCGGCAAGATTGCGATCCACCCGACTGCAGTGACCAGCGTTGCCGAGTTTGTGCAGCGCGCGTCTGTCGGACCGATTCCGGGCGAGGTGGTGCTCTTGAGTGGCTTGATTTTCAATGGGGCCTGGCTCGCATTCGCGCTTGTCACGTTCTATCTCGACCGTGTGGCCCACGGCAAGGGCAAGCGCGTCAGCATGGGATGACCCAAGTGAGTAGCGAGACGAAGACGGCGGCGGGAATTTCCTCGGGCTTGATTTGGGAGACGGAGCCTCCGCTCGCAGCGAAAGCCAAAGCGACCTGCAGTTAATTGCGTATGACGTTTGCGCAATCATGAGGAGGAAAAGGCGCGATGATATTGAACTGAACACGCTTACGGACGGGCGGAAAACATGCAAAACCGGCTAACATCCTTGGCGGTACTCATGGTGCTAGTCGCGGCATCGTGGTTCGTAACCAAGTATGTGTACAAGCCGTGGGTCAAAGCTCAGCACTGTGACAAGATCAAGCGGGATATCGACGAGTTCTTAGTTACACGTGGTTATAGCCGTGCGCCGAATGACATCGCCACGCTAAACAACCTATACGCGCAACAGACCTTAGATTGCGGTGAGTAAAACAATCGGGTGCTGTTTGTTCAGACTCTTGCTTCTCTAAGGCTCGAAAAGCTGCGATTGTCCTTGTCGCTTCTGCGGAGCGCCAAGGGAGGAGCACGATATGAAAGTCCGCAGTCTCTTGATAGTTGCCGCGCTTGGATCATTCGCGAATCCCGCAGCAGCGGTAACGGACAGCATATCGGCTAGCAATCAGGCCATCTCAAACAACAGCGTCGCCGCAAATTCCGTCACAGCATCCAAGGCCGGTTATCTCGCCGTGCACACGATCACGGGTCCCCATATCGGCAGGATGCTTGGTGTCGTCGCCGTGAAGGCCGGTGAGAACAGCGGTGTATCCGTACCCCTGACGGCCGCAGTCAAAGCGGGCAAAAAACTCGTCTTCATTTTGCATGAAGAGTCCAACGGCGATACCGTGTTCGATCCCAGAGACAAGCTCGTGTTCGTGAACGGGAAGCTCGTGACGAAGTCAATCACTGTGCTTAAGTGATCTCCTGTTTCGAAAGTGCGAAATTGGACGCTGGGTGTGCGCTAAGTTGCATCTGTGACGAGGCGTTTTCGTCAGCCAGAAATTTTTCCGCAACCCTCTTGAATAGCGCGAAAAAAAATCATTACCCCTTGGCACCCCTCAAAAGTCATTTAGCGTTCGCCTTCACATTCTCCGTCAGCTTCACTAGGCGTTCAGCCAGGCTCGAAGGTCCAAGTCCTTTAGGCTGATGCTTAATGAATGGGATAGGTCACCCGATATGGGCCCCCTTATTGTTCCTGGCTGGGGCACAGGGGCTTGGCGGATGACAGATGAAAGATGGCTGCTTACGAAACGGTATAGAAAAAATACTCGCTCGTTCATCTCGGCGACAGGTTGAGGCCGCTAGCACAGTGTCATCGCGTCTCAAAGACGTTCAAAAACCTAGGAGCTCCTAAAATGCAGACGAGTATAGCCGTGGCCATCGCCGCAGTCACATTGATGCTTGGCGCTGGTGCCGCAAGTGCGCATGACAAGGATGCTAAGCATTTGCATCGCTCGCATCATCAGACACACGCGTTGCACCAAAATGTCGGAAAGCATTACGCATCAAAACCGACCCATAAACACTACGCCTCGAAACACACCCACAAGCACGTCGCATCAAAGCATAGCCATAAACACATCGCGTCCAAGCAGGGCCACAAACACTACGCCTCGAAACACACCCACAAGCACGTCGGTTAAGTTCGCAAGAAGAGATGCGGGCTGTTGTCTCGCATCTCTTTCTCCCGAGGCGAGCATCTTACAGCTGCACCATTAATTCGAACGCTAAACGAGCAAACACCCCGATCACTGGGTGCAATCGGGGTGTTCTTCCCGCCACTCTTGATGGGGCGCAGCCACGGGGGGAGTGGCAGCAGCGGGGCTTGCCTGTACTCCAAAACGAAATATCCGTACGGAAATATCAAATTGTCCTTTAGTCGTAGATGGTGCTGAAAAGCGAGATCGAACCAAATCTTGGGCGATGTGTCGTTAAACGGGCAGAAGCTGAACCTAGTGGCGACGGAAACTACGACACTAGCCAAACGACGAACCCAATGCGGCCGCATAAATGATGAGCACCACGACGCGGCGGCCGTCTAAACGCTGTTCACCACCGTAGTCAGGCGTATGAAGCACACTATGAAAAAGAGCCCCGAAACCCCAAAGGGCGTCGAGGCTCCTCACACCTGGGCTTCCTCCCAGTGTGACGCGGCTTCAGTTTTTTGGACTGCGCCGCTTTTCGCTGGCCCCTCCATGCGCGGGGAAATTCCGAACGTCTCTCTCATAATTTCCTAGCTACGCGCAGAGACAACAGATGTTCCGTGCTGCTCCGCACTAAATCCATCCTGCGCTGCCATCTTACGTGCGACGCAATTCGCGCCTTGCTGGCGCGGCTTTGCATCAGAAATAATTTCAAAATCTAAGTGATGGTAGTGAAGACGTGCGAGACCTCAACTGCGAGGCGCGACAACGGCGGTCGGTTTCTGCTGCCGTTTGTTCCTATAGTCTTCCAACGACCTTCGTCATGCAACATTTCCTCAACTGTTACGTGGTGATTTGACGACCGGAGCCGCACCTTCGGCTACTTCACCTTTTCCGCATCCGAGGTATTGGCCGGCGGACCATCCGCTGGTTGCCCTTTGCCGAAAGCCGCTTTCTTGTAGTGATCACCCTCTTTGGTGATTTTTGTTGTCCAACCTGTCTTCCAGGTTATGACAGCGGCATTGCCCTCTTGTCTCCATGTCCCGACCATTCCCTCGCCCCGGGTCGCAGTCGCTGTGCCGTCGCCCGACAAAGTGATCTCAAAGGGCTTTCCGGCCGTGTCAGTCACCTTCCACGCGCCCTCGAACTCGTTTGCGGCAAAGCAAGCCACCGCCATCATGCCGATAGCGAACACCGTTGCCACAACGGTGCTCAAAGTGTTCTTGATTGTTTGCATGAGCTCGCTCCTTTCCGCGCGGGTCTCTCAGTTCGCTGTTTACATCGGGTGCAACTTACCGCGTAGAAAATCTGTGTCCGCTGCCAATTGGCAATGGCACGTTTGTCGTTCACGACTTCCACAATGCGCCGAGAACGAAACCCATCATCCCGGCCAAGGCAAGGGTCGTAAACGGCTGATTCCGAAGAGACTTGTCGATGGCCTTTGACAAGTTGCCGCCACCGGCTCCCACCTGAGTAGCCGCATTCTGTTTTGCTTAACCAGTTAAGTCTTTAACAGTGCCTTTCAGATCGAAATCGGACGGTGATGTCACTGTAATATCCTCAGCAAACTTTGGTAATGTAACGCGAGTAGCCTCCCTTTGGTTGCTCTACTGAAACACTGTCCTCAAGAACAGACGCATTGGCTGCCGTCGACATCTGCTTCGCTCCGGCGTCATGCTTACGAATTAGTATGCACCCGACGACGGGCGTGCGGCAGACCGCGCTTTGCCTAGTCTGCCGGAATCTCTAATGGTATGCCGGTCGAATTAGAGACTAGGGGCGGGCAAGATGCGGGTGGCTCAAGAGTTGCGTTTTGTAGCCTGGGTTAGTTTGGCGTCCGTCATGATCGCCGTATCTCCAGCATTGGCTGAGGATACATGCCCAGCGGGCACCCTCGGCGTCTCGCGAACAGTGGAAGTCGATACCACCGGCGGGCCCTGGTTCGGCGAACCTCACGGCGATCGAAATTTGCTTGCCCCCGGAGAGGTCGTTTTAACATTTGACGATGGACCTTCGCCGAAGAACACACGCGCCATCCTTGCTGCGCTTGCCAAGGAGTGCATCAAGGCGACGTTTTTTGTCGTCGGCAGCATGGTCGTGGAGCATCCGGACGTACTGACGGAGATGGCGGCTCAAGGTCATACGATCGGGACGCACACCTGGTCACACGCCAATCTCGCAGCCCTACCGATATCGCAGGCCACGCAGGAAATTGAGGCGGCCATCAACGCTGCGCAGAAGGCAAGCCCTACACCGATCGCGCCGTTCTTCCGCTACCCGTATCTGAGCAGCAGCAAAGAGACGGTTGACTACCTGCACAGCCGGAACATCGGCCAGTTCGCCGTTGACGTCAATTCGCTCGATTGGCGAATTCACAGTCCAAAAACCCTGATCAACAAAGTCATGACCGGCCTCAAGAGCCGCGGACGCGGCATCATATTGATGCACGACATTCACAAGTGGACCGCCGACGCGCTTCCGGAGTTGCTTGCCGAAATCAAGGCCGCAGGTTTCAAAGTCGTACAGCTGAAGCCGAAGTCGGAAGTCCAGTTGATGGCCGACGTGTCACCGCCGGTCACGCTATCCCACGTCAAGTCGGCTGTTCGGAAATTCAAACATCGGCGGACCGTGATGCGCGGCAAGACTCTGGCGCCGACGGAAGCCGGTTTCAAAACGGTTTGGTAGACTGCTCTCTAGCGCTAGGGCATAGACGCAAAGTAACCACGACGATGCAGGCCTGCGCTGTACACCGGGTCGCCACGGCCTCGCGATCGATGCAACATGCCGGTTCCGGGGCTTCAGTCCGGGCGGAACCACCGGCCCCCTGACATTGTTCCTAAACCGTGCCGAGTGCTGCATCAGCAGCAGGCAGCGCGCGAGCGCGGGGTCCCGATCATAACGTTCAACCCACTACGCGAACGCGGCCTCGAAAAATTCACCAATTTCATTACTCCGAGAAGCCTCTCGGAAGATCCTGACGTCCCACATTGCAGAGAGGGCGTTCTGACCCTGATTACAGTCAGAAGCAACGACCAGTTCAACACGACGGTTTACGGCTACGATGACCGCCTGCGCGGGATTAACGGAACGCGCATGGTTATCCTGATGAACACGGAAGACATGGCTGAACGTCAGATCGACGACGGCGTTGACGTAGATCTGATCAGCGCGGCGGGCGACAACGTCAAACGCGTCGTCCGCGGCTTGCGGGCGGTCGCATATAACGTGCCGCGTGGTTCCTGTGCCGGCTATTGTCCGGAGTGCAATCCGCTGCTGCCGCTTTGGCATTACGCGGAGCGAAGCAAAGTGCCTGCAGCCAAGTCGATCCCTGTGCGTGTCGTGAAACGTGATACCGCGGCCTTGTGACTTGAAGCGAGCCCGAATACCCGCTATCGCCCTGGACGACGTCAGTGCAGTAGCGCGCGCGTCGCTACCCACTTCCCTAATCAGGGTCCGCGCTCTTGAATCCTTGAGCCGGCCCCATCCAACATGAGATGCTACATTGCAAACGACGTCGCGAACGTCCGGCTCGGTCCCTCAGATCCTGTCGCACGCCGGACCGCTCCTTGAGCGCTACGCTGTTGTTTTCTGCGACGTCTGGGGTGTCGTGCATAACGGCGTTACAGCCTTTGAAGACGCTTGCCGGGCACTCGAAAGATTCCGCGCCGGCGGCGGCACCGTCATTCTCGTGTCGAACGCGCCGGTGCCGAAGCAGCGCGTTGCCGATATGCTTGAGAGCCGGCGTGTGCCCCAATCCGCCTGGGACGATATCGTTTCATCGGGCGATATCGCGCTCGCACATGTCGAGCAGCGCGGCTTTACGCGGCTCTACTGCATTGGCCCGCAGGATCGCGACCAGGCGCTGTTCGGAGCGCTGAAAGCGCGGTCTGTTCCCCTCCGCCACGCCGAAGCTATCATTTGCACCGGGCTGAATGACGACCGGCGCGAAAAGCCCGAAGACCATCGCGGGCTGCTTGAAGAAGCGCTGACGCTGCGGCTGCCGTTTGTTTGTGCCAACCCAGACTTTGTCGTCGACGTCGGCGGAACGCTGCTCTATTGCGCAGGTGCGATTGCCGAGCTCTATGCGCACATCGGCGGCGCCGTGTACTGGGCCGGCAAGCCCCACCTCAACTCCTACGAGACCGCGCACGCCAGGGCCGAGGCGCTTCGAGATGAAAACGTGCCCCGCGAAAAGATACTTGTCATCGGCAACTCTTTGCGCACTGACATGAAAGGCGCGGAGACATTCGGCGCGAACGCCCTGTTCATCGCGTCCGGCATCCACAGGCACGAAACGATGGACGGCATCGGTTTGTCGGCAAAAAGAGTTGCCGACCTTTTTGTGCCGGGTTCGCCACCGGCAATAGGCGCGATGCCGGAGCTTCGTTGGTAGCGTTCGATCTCGATCGCGTCTATTGCGGCTCAGTGACGGGCAAAGACGGCGGCGGTTCGCTCTTCGGCCGCTTTGGATAAGGGCCATCCGAGAAGCTGTTGAATACGATATCGGGCGACGTTGTATTGTGCTGTGACGGCGCCAGACGGCCAATCCAGATATCGGTCGCATGCGCGTCGCCGAACTTCATGATGTTGTCTTCGCGCCAGCCCTTGGCGCCCTGCTCGCGGACTGCAATTCGGGCCGCATCATTGTTGAATTCCGTGATGTACATAGACCGCAGCATCGCGAACGGACCGCCGTCGATACCTTTGTCGAAGGCAACGTCGAGCGCCAGCCGGTTGGTATCGGCCTTCACCATCTTGACGGTTGCCGAACCGCCCTTCTCGAACGCCAGCGAGAACGTCCGCGTCTTCGGGTCGAACGTCACCTCTTTGATCTTCACATGCGGCCGGCCTTCATAGTCTACCGGCCCGACCAGGAACGATGATCCATACGGCGTATTGCGCATGTTGAGCGGCGTCATCGGACGCGGACGCCAGTAGCCGTCCTGCGGATAAAAGACCAAGACTTCCTCGGCACCGTCTGTTCTGCGCAACCAAACCTGCAACAGGTGGACGCCCTGCTCGACGCGGTCGCCGATCCGGACCGTCGCAGTCGAAGGCCGCCAGAACCCGGGATACCGGTAACCGATGATCCAGAGGGCCGACTCCTCGTAGAGTGTCATTTTCTTCGGCTCACCGGGTGCTTTGTAGTGCGGGTCCGCAGACATATCGCATGCGGTCCAGTCGGCCTCGAAATTGTCGCGCATGCCGGCCGACAGATAAACGGGATGCGCCGCCTCGATGCGGAACGAGCGCACGTTCTTGTTGGCGAATGAGACCGCAACGTTGTCCTTTTCGGCGCAAAGCACAGGCTCGCTTGCGTTCTTTACGTCGATAGCCAATCCATCGAGCGACGCAGCATTTGCCTGAACAACGGCCGAAGCGGCGAAAACGAGCGTAGCGGCGATCAATCGAAGGCAATGCGGCATCTGAAAGTGCTCCAATAATCGTTGGGTTAATTTAGCGGCAGCCGAAGCGCGGCATAGGCATCGCCGGAGTTCGCCTCGTGCGGCAGATTGCTGATGTGCTCAGCCATTTGCGCTGCCGGGAGCCAGCGATCGAAGATCAATCTCTGACTCTCGCCCAGCGCGAGGTTGTAGCGGTAGTCGCCGTGCATGGACAGCCGTTCGAAGCAAGCCATCGCCACATCCCGGGCGATGGTCGTAAACTCGAACGAAAGCTTGCCGACAGGATGAGAGAGGCCGCGCAGTACCGCGTCCTCGGAGCCTTCGGTATCGATCTTGACGAAGGACGGCGTACCGTATCGAGCGATAAGCGCATCGAGCGTCACGACGTCGACGCCAATCTGGTCATCCCAGCTCTGACCTTCCCATCCGGCAGCCCCCCTTGCGCTGCGTAGAAAGGCCTCTGAGGTTGTCGAAACCGTCGGATTTTCCGTGTTGATGTGAAGCGCCAATGTGTCAGCCTTGGCACCCGCGGCGCGGGCGACGATTTCGACCAGAGGATCGCCACCATGAATGTGCCTCAGCGCGCTGGCCAATAGCGGTTGCGGCTCGACCGCTACGACGCGCGCACCGAGCCGGCGAAACGACGAGACGCGGTCTCCGGTATGAGCACCGATATCGAAGACGAGATCGCCGGGCTCGATGAAGCTCCGGTAAAGCGCGTCCATCCGCTCCTTTGGCGCGTCCGGCCCATGATAGAGCCGCAACGAACGAAAGACGCCTTGAAGTGCCCGCGAAACCATCACGTCAGGACCCGGCTCCTGGACGCCTGCAAGGCGCCAATCTCACGCGGTGTTGCGAAGTCTTCCGGTATTCCTGCAATGCCATGCCGGCGCAAGAACCGGCCCGCGGCAGGACTCGCCGTCAAGACGGTGAACGGAACGGCGAGTAAGAAACCTGACGTCACCGGTAAGCTCCACAACAGCATCTCCGGCGAGACGATCGCCAGCGACACGGAGACGGCGAGCCCGAATAGAAGTTGGGGCCAGAGCACCGACATTGCATCCGACCACAGCACGCCTTCGACATCGCGCCGCTGACCGCTCCAGCTCGTCGATTTGCCGAACAGCAGTCCCATCATGAAGATCGACGTGCGTATCGTCGACATGCCGCCTAACAGAAATGAAAATATGATCTCAATGACGGCCCCTGTCGCGAAGCGGAGCGGACCGCCGAAGCGACGGACCTCGCCGCGTGTCGAAATCGCGTCGATAATAGCAGCGAGCTTCGGCATCAGATACAACAGCAGAAGCAGCAGATAGAGCGCTTCCGCCGAGCCCGATGGGAATTCGGCAAAGCTCTGCGCGTGAGCCGCTGCAAACGGCAGCAACGCAATGAGCAGGGTCCACGCGGGCACGCCGGCGAACATCAAAATGGCCCATAGAAGCTGGAACCGGCTAACGGCCTGCAATCCGGGAAGACCAATCAGCTTCAGATACTGCAGGTTACCCTGACACCAGCGCACGTCGCGCCGGCCGAATTCGAGCGCGTCCGGCGGATTGTCCTCATAGGAACCGCATTCGACGGGCATCACGCGAACTTCGAAACCGGCCCGGCGCATCAGCACCGCTTCGACTTGATCGTGCGAGAGCAGATCGCCGCCCAACGGCGGCCTGCCGGACAGCGCCGGCAGAACGCAGTGCTCCGCAAACGGCTTGATACGAAGGAGAGCATTATGCCCCCAGAACGGTCCACAATCGCCGGTCCACCACGCCTGTCCCATCGTGTAGGTACGCATGCCAAGCCGCATGCCGAACTGAAAGATGCGTGAGAAGGCCGACGATGACGGCGCACCGACTACGAGGCTCTGCAGGATGCCAAGCTTCGGATGTGCCTGCATGACGCGCACGAGGTCCACGATGGCAGGCCCTGTCATCAAGCTGTCGGCGTCGAGCGGCAACATCAGCTCAAAGCCGTCGCCCCACCGCACACAAAAGTCGCGCACGTTTCCAGCTTTGAAGCCCGAGTTTTCTTTTCGTCGCCGATAGACGATGCGGACGCGGTCCGGGTCTTCCGCCCGCCATGCCGCGACCGCTTCTTCTTCACGCAGCGCAACGTCGTCTCGATCGGTATCGCTTAGCACGAAATACGAAAAGCATGCACCGTGGCCTGTTGAGTCGAGGCTCGCCCTTACCGTTTTAAGACGCAGCAATGCGCGGGCCGGGTCCTCGTTCCGCAACGTCATCAAAACCGCCGTTTTGACCGTAAGCGCACCCGCCGTTTTGCGGCTTGGAAGAAATGGCGCGACGTCGTGTAAACCCCGCGTCCGGTCCCGGAGCTGCCACAGGCCGATTCCGGCGTTCCAGAAACCGAGCACCGTCCACGGACTACCGAGAGCGACGCACACAATAAGCACGCTGGTGAGCAACGTCCAGCCGCCGGCCGACAGGATCGCACCCGCCCAGAACAGCAACAGCAGCCAGGTCACGACGTTCAACACGAGAAAAATCAACCGCCGCGCATTAAGCGTGGCAATTGCTTGTAAGCCCGCCGGTGTCGTAAGGCTTGGACCCTCGACGGCAAGCTCGGGCACGACATCGCGCTCGACGTCTACCGTCATGACAGGCTCAGCTTTTCGTAATGAGTGACCAGCGCATTACCCCCGATCCCAACAGCCTGCTGATACGCCGCAGCCAAGGCCAGATCGTGGTCGCCCGCGGGCTCTGGTACGTCAAGCCTGGGCAGGCGGAATTCCGAAACGAACGTCTTCCCCCGCTTTCGCTCGGCGAAGTGCGCGTCTCGACCGAATATTCCGCGATCAGCCGCGGCACGGAACGACTTGTCGCACTCGGGCAAGTGCCGAAAAGCGAATGGGAGCGAATGCGCGCGCCTTTGCAGACGGGAGATTTTCCATTCCCTGTCAAATACGGTTACTCAGCCGCCGGCGTGGTCACCGCCGGGCCCGGCAAATGGATCGGCAAGCGCGTCTTTGCATTGCATCCACATCAAGACAATTTTCAAGTCGCCGAAGCGCACGTGTTGCCCATTCCGGCAGAAGTGCCGTCGAGGCGTGCGGTATTGGCAGCCAATATGGAAACGGCGCTCAACGCCCATTGGGATGCCGGCACGGCTCCAGGCGACCGTGTTCTTATCGTCGGAGCCGGCATTATCGGGCTGTTGGTCGCCCACCTCGCCGAGCGTATTGCGGGAACACATGTGACGATTACCGACGTCGACCCGGCCCGCGCCCACTACGCCGAAGCGCTCGGCGTGAAATTCGCCGAATCCGGCGATATTCCGTCCGAGAACCACATCGTCTTTAACGCGAGCGGAACCGGCGCCGGACTCGAGACGGCGATCAACGCCGGTGCGTTCGAAGCCAGCATCGTCGAACTCAGCTGGTATGGAACAAGTGCCGTCACTGTTAACCTCGGCGGCGCATTTCACAGCCGGCGGCTGAAGATCATCTCATCGCAGGTCGGCCACGTCGCGCCGCTGCGGCGCAGCCACGTCAATCACCGCCAACGGCGGGAGCGCGCCATCGCGCTGCTCGACGACCCAAACCTCGATATACTCGTTGCGGAAGCCATCCCGTTCGCGGATCTGGCAGAGGCCTTGCCGGGCATCTGGTCGTCGGGCACGCTGCCGCCGATCGTCAGCTATCAAGCAGTTAAGTGAAAAAGCCCATGTTCTCAGTCGAAGTTCGCGACCGCATCATGATCGCACACTCGCTGCCCGATCCCGCCTTCGGACCGGCTCAGAACATGCACGGTGCGACTTATGTCGTGGACGTCGCTTTCTTCCGCGAGGAACTCACACGCCAGAACATCGTTGTCGATATCGGGGCCGCGTTCGAGGTTCTCGGCAACACAATAAGGCCAATCGCATACCAAAATCTCGATATTTTACCGCAATTCAAGGGTAAGCTCACGACGACCGAGTTTCTCTGTAAGTACATCTTCGACCGGATCGTCGAAGCGGCCGCCTCCGGCGCCCTCGGACCGGACGGCAAAACACTCTCACGTATTCGCGTCACGCTTTCGGAAACCGACCTTGCCCGCGCTAGCTATGAGGGAGCCGTCCTTGGCTGATGCCCTCTTCGCCATCCCCGGAGATTTGAAGAGCCCCACGGGCGGCTATACGTATGACCGTCGCGTCATGGAAATCTTGCCGGATTTCGGCGTCCCCGTTTCGGTGCTCCCACTGCCCGGCTCGTATCCTAATCCTACCGCCGCAGACGTTGCGAAGACGCGCCGGCTCCTCAAGACAAAATCTGCCGATGCCGTGCTCGTCGTCGACGGCCTGGCGTTTGGCGCCTTTCCGGAAAACATTCTCGACGAGCTCGAAGGTCGCGTCATTGCCCTCGTCCACCATCCGCTGTTCTTGGAGACGGGACTTCCGCATGCGCGCAAGGTTGAACTGAAAGAGCGGGAAAAAAGAGCCCTTCAGCGAGCCAACCATGTCGTCGTGACGAGCCGGGCGACGAGGCGCATCCTTGCCGAAACCATGGGCCTTCCCTCGACGAAGGTGACCGTCGCCGAACCAGGCACCGATCCCGCGCAGCGAGCGACCGGAACCGGGGCGCCGCTGCAGATTTTGTCGGTTGGCGCCGTTCTGCCCCGAAAAGGCTACCATCTGCTTGTCGAGGCTTTGGCGCCGCTGAAGGACATCGATTGGCGGCTGACGATCGCGGGCGCAACCGATCGTCATCCGCAGGCCGTCGAGACATTACAGAAAGCAATCCACACGCACGGTCTGGAAGATCGCGTGACGCTCGCCGGCAAAGTCGTCCCGGCGACGCTTGATCGCTATTACGAGAGCGCCGACCTTTTCGTGTCGGCTTCGCTCTTCGAGGGCTACGGCATGGTCCTCGCCGAGGCCATGGCGCGGGGCCTGCCGATCGTGCTTGCGGCCGGCGGGGCGGCCGCCGACACGGCAGGCGGAGCGGCGGCACTGCACGTCGAAGCCGGCAACGTGGGCGAACTTACGATCGCGTTGCGTCGGGCATTGACCGACAAGAAGCTACGTGACCGCCTCGCGGACTCGTCGTGGGAAGCGGGCCGTACGCTGCCGACGTGGCACGAGACGGCGCGGCGCATCGCTGCCGTGATCCTCGGGCTGCTGCCGTGACCAGCTTCTCGCCAGAGTGGCTAGACCTACGCGAGGCGGCCGACCGGCGGGCTCGCAACGACGAAATCGCAGATGCTGTTGCGGCGCGCTTTGCACTTCGCGACGAACTTCGCATTGTCGACTTGGGCTCCGGCACTGGCGCCAATCTGCGCGTCACGGCCTCGCTGCTGCCAAACCGGCAGGCTTGGACACTCATCGACAACGATCCGGAATTGTTGGAGGCGGCAAGGGCCAAGCTCTGTCGCTGGGCCGATGCAGCGGAGCGCGACGGAGAGACCTTGCGTCTCAAAAAGGGTGAGCGCGATATCACCGTGACATTCGCAACCGCCGACCTTGCGAATGGTGATACCACGCTTCTCGACAACGCTCCGCATCTCGTTACGGCGTCGGCATTCTTCGATCTTGTGTCGGAAGACTTCATCCGCAGGCTCGCCAAAGCCGTGATGTCAAGCGGGGCAGTGTTCTACGCTGCGCTAACATACAACGGCCTGCAAAAATGGACTCCCCATAGGCCGGCCGACAACCAGATGACGGCAGCATTCCACCGTCATCAAATGCAAGATAAAGGGTTCGGCCCCGCGGCAGGACCGCTTGCCGCGAGCCAGCTCGCCGACCAGTTTCGTCTCAACGGCTATCTCGTGCTCGAAGGCGATAGTCCCTGGCAGCTCGAGCGCGGCGACCGCATGCTGATTGACGAACTCGTCCGCGGTCAAGTCGTCGCGGTAACCGAGACGGGCATGGTCGATGCCAAAACGGTCGTTGCCTGGATCAATGTCTCGCGTGCTGCGGCGGTCGTCGGCCATACCGACACGTTCGCCGTTCCGGCATAATGCCACCGCGCATCGCCGAGATCAGGCAACTTTTCTCGGCAGCATCCGCTCGACGACGCGATCCTTGCGAACAAACCTATGATAGATCGCCGCGAGAACATGCAAGGTAACGAAGGCGAGGATCAGGAACGCTCCCGTCTCGTGCCACTCGAAAATCTCTTTCGACATGTCCTCGTTCTTTTCCGTGATCGCCGGCAGCGGTATGCCGAACACCTCAAGATACCGCCCATAGGAAATGGCAAAGTAGCCGGCGATGGGCACGGCAATCAACAGGAGGTACAGCATCCACTGCACAAAATGGCTGGCGCCGGTGAGGGCTGGCGGCACCGAAGGATCCGAGCGCGGCGCGCCGTGCGAAAGTCGATACAGAAGGCGCAGGACAATAAGCAGAAAGATAGTCAACCCGATCAGCTTGTGCGAGCTGTAGAGAGCGCCCGTCAGAGCATCGAATACGCCCTTTACCGTCTCGCCTTTTTCGTTGACCGTCTCCATCTCGTTGCCGCGATAGCTCATGTAAAGGCCGAACGGCAGCTGAATGAAAACGAGGAACGCGATCAGCCAGTGCAGTGCTCTCGCCGTCGGCGTGTAGGTCGGAAGGCCGTATCTCGGATCCTGCGCCATTGCGTCAGCCTCGCCATTGACGCCTCAAGCAACAATCGAACAGCACGTCCCCAGCGTCAAGAATGTCGCCGCCGGGAGAAGCTTTTGGCAGGCCACGGTTCTAAGTGAAATGCAAATGTCGAACTTTTCGTGATCTCAACCGAAGTTACGGATATAGAGGCACGCGACGAAACTGCGGCTTGGCCGCATGGCCGATGCACGAGGGCTTTGGACAATCACTCGAATGACATCAAATGTGCAGTTGGCGACAGGCGTGGCACGTCTCTCTGATGGGATTGGAGCTTCTGAGGTTCCCGCGGCGGAGCCGTTGACCCTCGTCCAAATTTACAAACGGGCGCTCGGGCTGCTCGCGCCTGAAAAGTATCTAGCGATCGGTCTGGCGGCCGCCGGTGTCGTCATAGCCGCGACGCAACTCGCCGAGCCTGTTCTGTTCGGCCGGGTTGTCGACACCCTCAGCAAGGGGGAAAACGCGTTTGGCTACATCGGGCTCTGGGCATTCCTCGGACTTTTTGGCATCGTCGCAGGCGTAATCGTCGGCATCAACGCAGACCGCTTGGCACACCGCCAAAAGCAAGCGCATCTCGTCAGCGTCTTTGAAAAAACGATCGGCCTTCCGCAGCGTTTGCATGCCGCGCGCGGATCGGGTGCAACCATCCGCACCATCCTCTCCGGCACAAGTGCGCTATTCTGGTTGTGGCTCGGCGCGATGCGCGATCAAATTAGCGCGCTCTTCGGCATCCTTTTGCTCATTCCGACCGCCATTGGCATGGACCCGCGGATGGCGGCGATCCTGCTTGCCCTCGCTACCGCCTATACGCTGATGAACGTCTTCGTGATGCGCAAAACGGCGGCAGGGCAAACTGCCGTCGAAAGCCACGAGTCGGCGCTCTCGAGCCGCGTCGTCGATGTTATTGGGAACGTGATGATCGTGCAGAGCTACGCGCGATTGCGGCTCGAGGCGGACGCCTTACGTCGAATTTCTACCGACCTGCTGTCGGCGCAATATCCCGTTGTGACTTGGTGGGGCGTGCTAACCGTCATGCAGCGCTCGGCTGCAACCCTGACAATGGTCGCGATCTTCAGCGCCGGCGCGATACTCGCCGGCCGCGGCGAACTCTCTGTCGGTGAAATAGTCAGTTTCGTCGCATTCGCCTCGCTGCTGATCGGCCGGCTCGACCAGCTTTCGGGCTTCGTCGTGCGCGTGCATCAGCAGGCGCCTGCCCTGACAGCGCTGTTCGCGTTGATTGATGAAGCCGCGAGCGAGGATGAAAAGCCCGGCTCAACGCCACTTGCAACGGTCGCCGGAGCCGTCACATTCGAAAACGTCTCGTTCCGTTACGACGGCGCCCCTCAGGGCGTCAGCGACGTTTCGTTCACGGCAAACGCCGGCGAGACCATCGCCATTGTCGGACCGACCGGATCGGGCAAGTCGACGACGATCTCCCTTCTGCAGCGTTTCCTGAGGCCAACTGCGGGGCAGATCATGGTCGACGGGCGCGACATTGCCGGCGTCACGCTGCGTTCGCTGCGCCAGGCGATCGCCGTCGTCTTTCAAGATGCCGGCCTGTTCAATCGCTCGATCGGCGACAACATCCGCATCGGGAAGCCCGACGCAACCGACGCCGAAGTCGAACACGCGGCGCGGCTAGCCGAAGCTCACGATTTCATCAGCCGGAAACCCGGCGGCTATGCCTTCATGATCGGCGAACGCGGCGCCTCGCTGTCTGGCGGCGAGCGCCAGCGCATCGCAATAGCGCGCGCCATCCTGAAGGATGCGTCAATACTGATTCTTGATGAAGCGACGAGTGCGCTAGATTCCGAGACGGAAGCCAAGATCAAGCGTGCCCTCGACACATTGCGCGCCGGCCGCACGACGTTCGTCATTGCACACCGCCTATCGACGGTTGCCGATGCCGATCAAATTCTCGTCCTCGACCATGGACGCATTGTCGAACGCGGACGGTTCGAAGAGCTTGCAGCAGGCAGCGGCCTCTTCGCGCGATTAGTCGCCGAGGGCGGCTTCACAGTGCCAAAGACGACAGAGACGGCGAGCTAGCGGCAGATACGATCATCGCATCAAAGCTTATGCGCCATCCGGGCGCGCTTCGTATCGAGATAGCGCTTGTTGAATTTGTTCGGCACGACGACGAGCGGTAAACGCTCGGAAACGCGAATACCGTGCGCCTTCAATGCCTGCTCTTTTGCGGGGTTGTTCGACAAAAGCTTGATCTCTGCCATACCGAGATCGCGCAGCGCGCGCGCGGCTAGCTCGTAATCGCGACTGTCGATCGGCGCGCCGACCTCGATGTTGGCTTCGACAGTGTCCAATCCCTGATCTTGCAGCGCATAAGCCTGGATCTTTTTGAAAAGGCCGATGCCGCGACCCTCGTGATAGGGCACATAGATGATTGCGCCGAACGGAGCTTCGGTGATGACCTTTAACGCCGCCTGGAGTTGCTGATAGCAATCGCAGCGCAGCGAATGGAAAATATCGCCCGTGACGCAGCCCGAGTGCACCCGAATGATGGGTACGGAACCGTTCACCGCCTTTGGGTCGCGATGCACGAGCACCAAAACTTGTTCTTCGTCCGTCTCGCCCTGATAGGCATGGGCTTCGAGCACAAGCTCGCGGCCCTGAAACGCAATGGGAAGGATTGTTTCGACAGACCAGTCCGCTGGGAGAGTCACCGACGTTAATGCACCCGACTTCATATTGGCTCCGGGGTTCTCCAGAGGCATATGCCTCATTCGCGACGGGAACGCAAAGGTTGCACCAGCTTCCCGGCTTTGACGTTTCTTAAGGAACGTCCTGCTGCGCGAGATTACGCTCAGTCGCTGAATATGGGCATCAATTCATCGAAAAAATAGGACGTCAGGATGACGCGGGCGGGCGGCGCCGCCCGGCTGGGCGATACCTCTGACGGGTTCCTCACATCAACCGAGCAAACTCGATCTTCGGACAGCGGTCCATTACCACCGTGAAGCCGCCGGCCCGCGCTTCGGCGGCAGCCGCCTCGTTGATGACGCCAAGCTGCATCCACACGACGCTGGCCTTAAGCACGTCCTTAACCGCGATCGCGTCTCGGACGACCTGCAGCGCCGCCTCGGAGGTCCGAAAAATGTCGATGACGTCGGCGGGCGCCGGAACCGCGGCAAGGTTCGCATAGACCTCCTGGCCAAGAATTCTTTGACAGGCAACGCCCGGGTTCACCGGGTGCAGCTCATACCCCTGGTTCAGGAGAAAACGCATGACCTCATAACTTGGCCGCTCCGGCTTTGGACTTGCGCCCACGACCGCAAAGCTTTTGACGCGCTTCAAGATCGCGCGAATGTCTTCGTCGCTCAGTCCATCAACAGTCATGGTGTGGGCGCCGGAAGTGTCACGCGCCCAGACGCGTCAAGCGGCATGAACGGGTTGTAGGCGACTTCCCATATGTGGCCGTCCGGGTCCGCAAAATAGCCGGAGTAGCCGCCCCAAAAGGCCTTCTGACCGGACTTCAGGAGTTTGGCACCAGCCGTTACCGCCTCATCGAGCACGCTATCGACGTCTATTTGCGATTGCACGTTGTGCGCCAGGGCAACGCCTGAAAACCCTGGCTTATTGGCCGCGACCCCAGCGTCTTCGGCGAGCGCCTGGCGGCCAAACACCGCCAGCATGGCGCCGCCTGCATCGAAGAATGCAACATCAGCCTGGCTGGCAGACGATGCCCTGAAACCCAGCGCCTCATAGAATTTCCTGGATGCCGCAACATCGGCCACCCCGAGCGTGACGAAGGAGAGTCGCGGCTGCATCAGGATTTCTGCCAATTGGCAGGGCGCTTCTCGATGAAGGCGCAGATGCCTTCCTCGGCGTCGCCCAGCATCATGTTCTTCACCATCACCTCGCTGGCATAATCATAGGCTTCGTCAAGCGGCAGTTCGACTTGGGCGTAGAACGCTTCTTTGCCGATCGCGACGATCGCCTTCGATTTTGCTGCGATCGCGCGCGCCATCCCAAGTGCTTCGCTCATCACGTTCTGAACTGGCACGACGCGATTGACCAGGCCATACGACACTGCGTCCGAAGCCGATAGTGCCTCGCCAAGCAGCAGCATTTCCATCGCGCGTTTTCGCGACACGTTGCGCGACAGCGCCACCATCGGCGTCGAGCAGAAGAGCCCGATGTTGACGCCGGGTGTTGCGAAGCCGGCAGTCTCGGCTGCAACCGCAAGATCGCACGTCGCGACGAGCTGACAGCCGGCGGCCGTCGCCGTCCCCGCGACCGCGGCGATGACGGGTTTGCGACACGCAACGAGCCCGCGCATTAACGCCGAGCACGCCTGCATCGTCTCGCGGAAGAAGGCTTGGCCACCGTCAGGATCCGAGCGATGGGCGGTGAGCTCTTTGAGGTCGTGGCCGGACGAGAACACGTTTCCTTCCGCCGCGATAATGATCGCAGAGATGGCGTCATCCCGGCTGAGGCTCTCGAGTCGCGCGTACAGTTCGCTGATCAAGGCGCGCGACAAGGCGTTGCGGGCTTGCGGTCGGTTCAGCGTCAACACGGCAATGCCGGGCTCAATCTCATTGAAGAGAACGAGCGGCGTGCCGTCCTGCGGCCCGTCTTTCATACGAGTGTCCTCGTCGCTTTGAACGTCGCGCAGGCTCTTCCTGCCTACTGCAGCGCCTTTTCGATTTCGGCGCGGTGCGCCTTCACGATATCGACGTTTTCCTTATACTGCAGCTGCGGCGTGGTGTTGATTGCCTCGCTAAGCTCGTCGATGAGTTGTTTCTTGTCGGCGTCAGGGATCGTTTTATCCTTTTGAACGTCGTCGCGCTGCTTGCGCAGAGCCTCCACCGGATCAACGAAATTGCCGCTCTCCGTATCAAGGCCGGCCATCACGATCGAGATGTTCGCCGCAACGTCATCAAGTTCGGCGAAGGTGCTGAAGCCGTGCTTCGTCGCAATGCCTTCGAGTTCGGTCTGCAGCGCCGGATCGGGCTTCTCGCCGGCATCCTGAATTTTTGACGCGATCGCCGCGAGATCGGCCTGGGCGGCGATGAAGCGCGTGACTTGATCCTCGGTGAGCTTGATCTGCTTGACGTCTTGAGCCGCCGCAACCGAGAGCCCCGCCCAAAGCGCAACCAGAATTATCCCGACACGCCGAGCCGCCAGCGCCAGTGAAATAGCCATCGTCGTCCTCCACTTTGAATCACCTTCCGGATGCCAGATCCGGGCTGTTTCTAGAACCGTGACGCTCCGACTAAGACGACAATAAGAAAGCTCGAACGACGGCAGGTGTATAGGTCGCGACACGAGAAATCTCGACTTGACCTGTAATGCACCAGCTACCCGCGACTTGATGACCCGCAATGGGGTACCCCTATTCGGGTGGTAACATAATACCTGCCGCGGTACCATATTACCGTATTGCATAATTGCTTGAATTCATTGCGTTTATTCTGGCCGCATCCTTTTAGACTTGCGTTATTGCGCTCCGTTCGGTAACACCCGCATCTCGCAATCGGCTTTTGATTTTCACTCCTCATGCCGATCGTTTCCGCCAAGGAGCCTCAAGACCAATGTCTACCTATGTCGCCAAGCCGGCCACGGTGGAGAAGAAGTGGATTCTCATCGATGCTGAAGGGCTCGTTGTCGGCCGCCTCGCTGCTCTCATCGCGACGCGCCTCAAGGGCAAGCACAAACCCATCTACACGCCGCATGTCGATTGCGGTGACAACATCGTCGTCATCAATGCCGACAAGATCGTCTTCACCGGCGCCAAGCGCGACGACAAAGTTTATTACAGACACACGGGCTATCCGGGCGGCATCAAAGAGCGCACGCCGCGCCAGATCCTCGACAGCAAGCACCCGGAGCGCATCGTTGAAAAGGCCGTCGAGCGCATGCTCGCTCGCGGGCCCCTGCACCGCCAGCTGATGCGCAACTTGCGCGTCTATAAGGGCGGCGAGCATCCGCACACCGCGCAAAATCCGGAAAAGCTCGATATCGCAAAACTCAACCGCAAGAACGTGAGAGTCTAAGATCCATGGCAACCGAGACAAAGACCCTCGCCGACCTTGCAGCCGTCAAGGGCACCGAGCCGCAGGCCGCGCCGGTCAGGACGCAGAAGCTCGATAAGCTTGGCCGCGCCTACGCGACGGGCAAGCGCAAGAACGCAATCGCTCGTGTCTGGCTGAAGCCCGGCAAGGGCATGATCACAGTCAACGAAAAAGACTTCAAAGCTTACTTCGCACGTCCCGTGCTGCAGATGCTCCTGCAGCAACCGCTCAATCTCGCCAACCGGGCGACGCAGTACGACATCCGCATCTCGGTCGCTGGTGGCGGCCTTTCCGGCCAAGCCGGAGCCGTGCGTCACGGCATCTCGAAGGCTCTCACCTATTACGAGCCGGATCTGCGTGGCGTTCTGAAAAAGCAGGGCTTCCTGACGCGCGACAGCCGTGTCGTCGAGCGCAAGAAGTACGGCCGGGTCAAGGCGCGCAAGTCGTTCCAGTTCTCGAAGCGCTAACTCGGGCAAGACCTGCAAAGACTAACATAGCCTGCCCAGCGGCGGGCTATTTTCTTTTCTGACGCCGCAGGGTTGCCGCCACGTCGCGTCAGTGCCACATAGCGACCGGGCCGGACGTGCGCATCCGAGGCTATCGTGCTCGGGATTTCGGAGAAATGGATGGACTGGCTGCTGAATTCAATTAGCGACCTGCTGTCAGTCCTCGCGACCGATATCGGCCACCTCCTCTCACCGGAATGGTGGAAGGCTCACACGGTGCCGCTGTTCAACATTCTGATGATCGATCTGACGCTCGCCGGCGACAACGCCATCGTGGTCGGCATGGCGGCGTCGCGGGTCAAGCCGGAGATGCGGGCCAAAGTCATATTCTGGGGCATCGCCGGCGCCGTCATTTTGAGGATCATATTCGCGTCCGTCGCGCAGCAGATGCTTCAGGTCATAGGCTTGACGTTGGCAGGCGGCATCCTGCTGCTGTTCGTGTGCTGGAAGATGTACAGACAGATTGTCGATAACGAGCAATCGATTGAAGAAGTAGAGAAAAGCCTCGCCTCCCCGCTCGCGCACGCCAACCCTTCGAGCTTTTGGGGCGCTCTCTGGACCATTATTCTGGCCGACTTGTCGATGTCGCTCGACAACGTGCTGGCGGTCGCCGGTGCCGCGGGAGAATTGACGCTGGTCCTGGTCATCGGACTTTCGATCGCGATCATTCTCATGGCCGTGGCGTCGAACTACATCGCCAAGTTGCTCGGCCGCTATCCATGGATCGCCTGGTTCGGCCTGCTGATTATCCTCTACGTTGCGCTCGACATGATCTATCGAGACATTCACCAGATCGCTTGCCTGAACTATGGAATAGGCTGCTCCGAGACGATCTGGGACGGCATCATGCATCGGCTCGGATTGAGGGGCTGATATGGCGTCTGGTACGACGAAGCACCCCGGCAAGGCCCGGGTCTTCATCGACGGCGAGGCTGGGACGACCGGCCTCGAAATCCGCGAGCGGCTGGCTGGCGTGAGCGCAGTAGATGCTGAAGAGCATCGATCCGGCAACTGCGCAAGGACCGCCGGGCGCGCGCCGCGATGATGCGCGACGTCGATCTCGTAGTGCTGGTGCCTTCCCGACGCGGCCTGCGAAAGAGAGCCGTTGCCGAAATTGCCGACGAGCTTCAGGCTGATGCACCGAAAATCATCGACGCGTCGACGGCGCATCGTGTTGCGCCCGGTTGGGTCTATAGGCTTTGCCGAGCTCACTCCGGCACAGCCGGACGCCATCAAGTCCCGGCGCCATCGCGTTGCCAATCCCGGCTGCTACCCGACGGGCGCGATCGCGCTCATCCGGCCTCTTGTCGAAGACGGCGTCATAGCTGCGGACTACCCGATCACCGTCAATGCCGTCCCTCAGGGTATTCCCCGGCGGCGGCCGCGGCATGATCGAAGCCTACGAAGCCGGGGACGGCGCCGTCGTTCGAGCTTTACGGACTTGGGTTCGAGCACAAGCATATTCCGGAAATGACCAAATACTCCGGTCTGTCACGCCAGCCGATTTTCGTGCCGAGCGTCGGCAACTTCCGCCAGGGGATGCTCGTCTCGATTCCGCTGCATCTCGAGACACTGACTGGAAAGCCAACCCTGCCCGACATCGAAAAGATACTCACGGACTACTACAAATCCGCGAGGCTCGTCGAAGTCGTGACCGGTGCTGCAGGTAAAACGGCGAGGCTCGAGGCCGAGGCGCTGAACGCCACGGACAAGCTCGAAATGTTCGTCTTCGGCAAGCCGGACCTCAATCAAGTCGTTCTCGTCGCGCGCCTCGACAATCTCGGCAAGGGCGCCGCCGGCGCCGCAGTTCAGAACATCAAGCTGATGCTCGGGCTCGACTAGAGACGTTCCTCTTAATACGTCATGGCCGCCCTTGAGGCGGCCATCCAGGACGTCAAGTGCTGACGGCTGAGCCTGGCACTGGATGGCCGGGTTAAACCCGGCCATGACCTCAGAGAGTCACGACTTACGATTGCTGGCGAGCGGCGATCCCGGCGCGACGCGTCGCGTGCAGGTGCACGACGGAAAGAACGAGCACGAGCGCGCCTCCGCCTTGATGCAGCAGGGCGAGATCGATCGGGACGTGCGCGAGCAGCGTGGCGATCCCAAGCGATATCTGCGCAATAACCGCGCATGCGAGGAGTACCGCAGTCGTGCGCACGCGTGCGACAACGGGCGAGCACATGACGAACCACAGCTCAGTCAGCACCGCAACCGCGACGAGATACGCCACGATGCGATGATTGAATTGAGCCGCTGCGTGGCTTTCGAAAAAGCTCAAGTACGCCCGGCTCGTCCAATAGTCGTTCGGCACCCACTGCCCGTCCATCATCGGCCAGGTGTTGTAGATCAGTCCGGCTTTCAGCCCCGCGACAAACGCCCCAAGCACGATCTGCACCGCGACGAGACCGACGATCAGCACCGCCATCCGTTTTATCGTCGGCGTCGCTTGTGGGCCAGCGACGCGCGGCCCGCTCGGCCACTCGTCAAGCGCCAGCCAGACGACGATGGCGAGAATCGTCAATGCGGTCGTCAAATGCAGCGCCAAGCGATACTGGCTGACGTCGACGCGATCGCTGAGGCCCGACTTCACCATGTACCAGCCGATGGCGCCCTGCACACCACCCAGCGCCAGAATGCCGAGGAACTTGACCCCAGTTTGACGCTTGAGACGGCGCGTCAGCCAGAAGAGCACCAGCGGCAGCGCAAATGCAACACCGATGAAGCGACCCAGAAACCTGTGGCCCCACTCCCACCAGTAGATGGTCTTAAAGGCCGCCACCGACATCCCTTCGTTGAGGTGGCTGTATTGCGGAATTTGCATGTACTTTTCGAAGGCCGCAAGCCAGTCGCTTTCGTTCATCGGCGGTATGGCGCCGAGAAGCGGCTGCCATTCGGTAATCGACAAACCGCTCTCCGTCAGCCGCGTCGCCCCGCCGACGATGACCATCGCGAGAATCAGGCCTGCGACAAACCACAACCACAGCGAAATCGCGCGGCTCGCCGCGGTGTCGCCCATGAGCGGTACCGTTCGAAGCTTTTCTGCGGGTTGGGCAATCGTCATCGGCTGAAATGTCCTGCAAGCTTATCGTACGCCGTGTGATACTCCTCCGCACCACCGGGACAATGCGCCCATCGGGCGCGGTTATCGCGAATTCCCCAGCTAGAATGAAGATCAGACCGAAATGACCCAGCGCAAACGCAAGCTCATCGGGACAATCGCACTACTGGCGCTGATCATGGTCTATGCCTTGCTCGCCCTTGCGGTAGCGATTGTGCTGCAGGTGCGCGACGCCAACAAAGTCGCCGAGCTGATCTACTATGTCGTCGCGGGACTGCTCTGGGTAGTGCCCGCAGCCTGGCTCATTTCGTGGATGCAAAGGCCGGACGCCTGATCGGCCGGGCTCAAGATTGCCTTGGCGCCTGGCGGCGTCAACGCGCGCGGCGTAGTCCGGAAAGCGGCGAGAGCACGACGCTTGGCGCCATCGCGGAGTGCGAACGGCAGCCCCGAAAGCAAAACCTTGAGATAACGCAGGTCCTGGTAGTCGCCGTTAAGCGACAGCCGAGGTAGCGCCGTCATCGCGGCCGCGTGCGATTTACGAATGAGGCCCTTGCGCGTCGTCACGGCCGTCTCGATGCCGAGCGAACGCGCAATGTCGAATTCGCGGGTCCCTGCGCTACCCTCGTCGCCGTAGGGATAGCTGAAATGCCGGCAGGGCTTGCCAAGCTCTTTCGTAATCCGCGCGACGCTGTCGGCGATCTCGCGCTGCGCGTCGGCGAAGGCAAGCTTGGCCAGCGCGAAGTGATGGCACGTGTGGGCTGCAATGGTGACGAGCGGATCGGCCGCCAAGGCTCTGATTTCGTCCCAGTTCATCACCAGATCGCGGCAGAGCGAGGCCGGGTCAAACCCTGCCTTCACGGCAGATCGCGCGTTATCGCACGAGCCCGGGCTTCGGGCATTTGCCGCAGACACCAGTAGATATCGTGAAATGCCGCGATTTTCTCCTCGGCGGTCGCGAGCGAGTAGGCACGCTTCACCCCATCACGATCGACATCGACGCTTGAAAGCCGTCGCAATGCTTCTTCCAGAACCAACCACCACAGGTCTCCCTCGCCGTCGGCGTAGGCAGCCGGCACGTAGATCGTGAACGGCACGTCGTGGCGTTTAAAGACGGGATAGGCGTGATCTCGATTATCCTTATAGCCATCGTCGAGCGTAAAGACCGCAAACGGCTTCTTTGGTTCAGGCGTCGCCAGCCGCGCCTTGACGTCGTCGAGTGCAATGATCTCGAATCCCGAGGCGCGCACTTCTCCGATCACGCTCTCCAGAAAAGGCGGGGTTACCTTCAGAATTCCATTCGGCTCGAAATCGCGCGGCTGATCCGGAGTGACGTGGTGCAGCATCAGGATGACGCCGTCGCCTCCGACGTACGGGGCGATGAGATCATCAGCTCCGGAGTAGTGAAGCGCCGAGAGGGCGGCCTTCAGCAGTTTGGTCGTGTGGCGCGACATGTAAACCAAAACTCATTTCAACGGATGTGCACGATCAAGCTTGCCGCGCAAACGGCATGGTTCGCCGCTCGATGACGCGAGCGATGCGCGGGTTGGCCGGCTCCCCGACCGACGCTTTACGTTCAAAGCGAATGACGTCGATGTCGGCGACTTCGAAGCCGAGGAACATTCCCGAGGCATCCACCAGGATAGGAGGCACGCGCGGCGGGTCGACAACAACGATACCGGCGTCGAAGCGGCCCTCAATAGTCTCGAAAAGCTTGCGCGCCTCATCGTGGCGTCCGGCGACGATGATATGATCGTAGGCCTCATCGAGAGCATCGAGAATGAGGTTCAACTGATCGGAATCGATTTCGTGGTCCACGTCGAACGCTTTGCCGCTGGCAATCGCTTGGACGGTGCTGCCGGGGAGCCGCTGAATAATTTCGTCGAAAAGCGCTTCGCCGCGCAGCAGGTCATTGAAGCCCTTGCTTGGCTCGAGACCCGCCGCGCCGGCAAATCCCTGGCCACTCGGGCTCCAATCGACCACGAGGACATAATGTCCACCTTCGGCAACGGCTTTTGCAAGTTTGAGGGCTTCGGCCGAAGCATCGATGCTTGCGGTCTCTCCCGTCAGAATGGTGCGATGCCCATTGTCGGCTACCCGCGCGTCTTTGAGACGGCCCGCCAACGCTGTCATGCTTTTTTCGATCGTTACGGCGCCCCGAGGCGACATGGGCGGCGTTGCGCGCTCCATCTCTTCGCTCACGGGAAGCGTCGACATTGATGGCTGTTGCTGCTGCTGTGATTGTGTCTGCACTTCCGACTGTGGCTGCGCTTTCGACTGTGCCTGCACCTTCGGCTGCGGCTCCGCTTTCGGTTGCGGCTGCGCCGTTAAAACCGGCTCGGCGCGCAGGCTCGACGGGTTTGGCCTCGATCGCGCAGCAACCGTGCCGCCTCCCCGCGCACTGTGAAAGAGAGTCTTCGCAACCGTCCATGTCGTCCCGAACATCAACGCCGCGAAAGCCATCAGTGCCGACAACTGAACTTTTTTCGGAAATATCGGAACGCTGTCCGGCTGCGCTTTCGATATGATCTGCGCCTCGACGGGTTGCGCGCGCGTGTCGAGCTTCTTGCGGTTGGATTCCAGTCGAGCCTGCAGGCTCTCGAGTTCGGTGCGCTTCGCCTTTGCGTTGGCTTCGAGCTGCCGCAGCTTTGCCTCTTCCGGCGCGTTCGTTACGACTCGCGCCTTTATGTCGGCGAGGCTCTTCTCGATGCTGTCTTCGCGGCCCTGCGCGACCCCGGCTTCCTCATCGAGACTGTCGACGATTTTAGCGACCTCGTCCTTGATCTGCAGCTTCAGGCCCGCCAGATCGGCGTTCATCTGACGCATGCGCGGATGCCCAGGCAGCAACGTCGTCGACTGCTCTGAAATTTGCCGTTCGATGCGCACGCGCTGCTGCACGAGTTTCTGAATCAGCGGCGATTTTTGTACGTCCGGCAGTGCGTCGGCCGAGCCGAGCTTCATCATTTCGCGCGCCGACTTTGCCCGCGCCTCGGCTTCGCCACGCACCGCCTTGGCCTTTGTCAGCTCAGCCGTCAGCTCCGACATCTGCTGCTCATTGAGGCCGGTGTTCTGTGCGCCTCCCCTGAAGCCGTCGATTTGGCCACGGTAGCGATCGATCTCGGTCTCGGCAGCCGCGACCTCCGGTGTCAGCTTATCGATCTTGCCTCTCAGAACGTCCTGCTGATCGTCGACCTCGACAACGCCTTGCTGCGCGATCGATGCGCGATAATTTTCGACAATGCCGTTTGCAATATCGGCCGCAAGTTGGGAATTGATCGATGTCACGCGGACACCGATGAACCGGCTCTTCTTCGCCGAATAAACCTGAAGCCGGGTACGTAAGGCCGACAGCACGCGGTCGCGTTCGGTCTCGCCGCTTTTCGGTCCGCCGATGCCGACGAGACGGAGAATGCTGCCGAGCGTATCGACGGGTCCGAGCGCGCTGTTGAACTCGGGCCGATCCTTGAGATGCAGGTTGGCGGCGATCTGCTCGAGAAGTTCCGACGACTGCATCGCTTTGACGTGCGTGTTGATGGCCTCTTTGTCCATGCGCGTCGTGACGAGGTCGGGGCTTGCGGAAGGATTGCGGGGATCGGCGAAGGCGTTCGCGGACCCCTGCGCTACGATCGCAAGCTCAGCCTCGCTCAAATACTTCGGCGCCATCATGCTGAGGATCGCAAACGTCGCGAGGCCAAGTACGGCGCTCGCCAGGATCAGCCAGTGCGCGCGCGTCTTCAAAGCCACGAAAACGGTAGACATCTGAATATCGTCGGGCGCGGCAGGTGATCGCGGCTGCATTTTGTTATGCTCGGACAAATGTTGCGATGATCTGCAGTAAGCGTCGCGCACGGTTAGCAACTGCTTAAGCGTCTCAAAAAAAAGCACGACCTCAGATTTTGTTAACTTTGGCTGGCTAACGTCCCGGCGTGGTCTTCTCGCGACGGAAAGCGTTTGCCTATGTCAGTCCGCCTGATCCTCGTTTTCACCTGTGCTCTGTCGCCTGTGTTGGGTGCGTGTGCCCCCGATCTCGAACATATGGCCAGCGCTGATTTGGTGACTGCATCGTCGGCAGAGTACCGTCCGGGTACTGCTATAATTGCCGAACAAGTTGCCTGGGGCGCGCCGACCGTAGTGCAGGGCGACGTCATTGCTACTGAGACCATTGACGATTCCTAGGGGCCCTACATTCTCGATACGGGCGAGCGGCTGCGCATTTTCGTCTATGGCCAGCCGAACTTGTCGCGGCTCTACGTGATCGATCAGGAGGGAAAGATCGCGGTGCCGCTGATCGGCAACGTCAAGGCGCGCGGCAAGACGACGAACCAGCTGCAGGCCGCGATCCGCTCGCGGCTTGGCGCAGAGTACGTCAAAGACCCGCAGGTGACTGTCGACATCATGCAGAACCGGCAGTTCTTCATCCTGGGCGAGGTCCGGGCGCCCGGCCAGTTTCCATACGTTTCGGGCATGATGGTCGAGACGGCAGTCGCCATAGCCGGCGGCTATACAGAGCGGGCCAGCGAGAAGACGTTCCGCATTACGCGTCACGTTAACGGTTCCGTCGAGGAGATCGCGGCCCCGAGCGACTTCCTGCTGAAGCCCAGCGACACCGTTTACGTCTTCGAGAGGTTCTTCTGAGAACCATTGGGACTGTTCGCTCAGCGTTCCGGGCAGGTCCAAGGATGCGTATACTCCATTGTCTTCGTGCGCCCGTCGGCGGTCTCTGCCGCCACGTTCTCGATCTCAGAGGAACAGGCGACGCACGGCCATGACGTCGGCATTCTCGCGGCAAGTACGACTGAAGATCGATTGACGTCGGCAAAGTTCGCGGCGATCGCAGAAAAACTCAGGCTCGGCATTGCGCGTATCCCAATCAGCCGCCAGCCGGGGCTTAGCGATATGGCAACGGTCCGCGCCGTTCGATCTATCCAGAACACCGTGTATCTTTTCGCAACGACGCTGGTTGGCGTTGCGACGGTCGCCGCATTCCAGCTGCTCAATCTCTACAGCTTGCGCGCGCTGTCGGCCTACGTGCGAAATATGCCGGCAGCCGTTTTTGGCTGGACCGTTTCGTTCGCGCCGCTCGTCGCCGGCGTCTTTTTCCTTAAAATCGGGCCCGAAGTCTCACGCGTCTGGCTCGCGACCTGGTTCGTATCGGGCGCAGCCGCACTCCTCGCCCAACGGCTGATCGCCGGCTGGTAGGTGCGAAGCGCAGCGCGTTCCGGCCGTCTCTATCAGCGCGCCGTGATCTACGGCGCGGTGCTGCCGGCCGACGTGAAGATGCCGGCACGCGCGACGGGCCTTAGGTTTTCGCCGCGGACTTATTCGCACGTCGGCTCCGTCGCGATGATTGACCTTTACGACAAGCCGATCGCGGACTGGGACTATGTCTCCAAATGGCTCTTCGACAAAGTCGTGGGCTCTATCGCCCTCGCCTTGCTCGCCCCGGTGATGGCGCTGATCGCTATTGCCGTGAAGCTCGAAAGCAAAGGTCCCGCGCTCTTTCGCCAGAAGCGCTACGGCTTCAACAACGAACTGATCGAGGTGCTGAAGTTCCGCTCGATGTACACCGGCAGGTGCGACGCGACGGCCACCAAGCTCGTGACCAAAGACGATCCGCGTGACCCGCGTCGGCCGCTTCATTCGCAAGACGAGCCTCGATGAACTGCCGCAGCTGATCAACGTCGTCAGAGGCAGCCTGTCTCTCGTCGGACCCCGCCCGCACGCCGTTCAGGCGAAGGCCGAAGGTCATCTCTACGACGAAGTCGTCGAAGCTATTTCGCACGCCACAACGTGAAGCCCGGCATCACGGGCTGGGCGCAGATCAACGGTTGGCGCGGCGAGACCGAGACCGAGGAAAAGATCAGGAAGCGTATCGAGCACGACCATTTTTACATCGAGAATTGGAGCGTCTTCCTCGACCTCCATATCCTGTTCAAGACGCCCATCTCGCTTCTGAACACCGAGAGCGCGTACTAGCCGCTGCGGCGGTCTGGCGAAGCTCCGCCGGACCGTCAAAGCGCATTCATGGTCGGGGAAAATTCCCGGGAAAAATCCCCCAGCCGGGCGGCCCGAGCCGATCGGATTATTGCCCCACAGCGTCGAGGGCCGTGTGCAGAGCCGCGACCGGGTTCTTTTTGAACGTTCTTTGTTTTATCGGGACGAAGAGACCGGCTTTGCCTGCGGTAGCCCTTCGGCCGCCACATACGGCCGTCCGCTCAGCGGATTGAAGATTAACGAAGCTCGCGCCCGCGCGTTACGCAACAGCATGGCTTCGCGATCAATCGGCTCGATCAGCCGCACCCGGTTCAAGTTGGACACATAGGCTTGAAAGTGCTGCGTCATGGCCGCGATGCAGGATCTTTGCCATCTCGCGAGACGCTCCCCCGCAAGCCTTGACGGGCGCTATCCGTTGGGTCAAAAAGTTACAATGTTACAAAACGCGTTCCCGGTGTTTACCCGATGCCGCTAAGACGCCGCCTTCTCGCGCTCGTCGCGCTGGTCTTGGCCCTCTGCCTCGCCGCAGGCGGTGCGCTGACGTATTGGCAGGGACTGCACAAGATCGAACTCGAAATGTCGTCGGCCATCGAAGTTGCAGATAGTGCCGTCGGCGATGCGATGTCGACGATCGGCACCAGTCCGGATGCTCCCGCCTATCTGCATCGCATCGTGACGTCATTCGACGGCGATCGCCATGTCGTAGCGCGCCTCGTCGGTCCCAACGGAACAATCGACGTTTCGCGCCTTCGCCCGCCCGGCGATCCGGCACCCGCGTGGCTCTACAAGCTCCTTGCCGGCCCTGCCCATTCCAGGCGTTTCGAATTACCTGCTGACCTCAAACATCTCGGCGTCATTACGATCGAAGCCGATCCGCACAACGAAATCGGCGAGGTGTGGGAAGATCTGAAGCTTAAATTCCTGATCATCTTCGGCTTCTGCGGCATCGTACTGGCGCTCATCTACGCGATACTCGGGCGAGCGCTTCGACCGCTCGAAGCACTTTCGGCGGCCTTAGCCCGCGTCGGACAGGGCGACTACACCGCCCACGTTGCTGAAACGGGGCCTGAAGATCTCAACCTGATCTATCGGGCCTTCAATCGCATGGCCGCGCAGCTCAGAAGCGCTGAGCAACAGAACCAGCGGCTCAACGAGCAACTCTCGACGGTGCAGGAAGAAGAGCGCGCCGAAATCGCGCGCGATCTGCATGACGAGATAGGGCCGTTCCTTTTCGCCGCCGATGTCGATGCGCAATCGATTCCTCTGCTGTTGTCGCGCGATGCCGCCGACGACGTCGTCAGTCGCAGCAAGGCGATCCGCCAATCCGTGCAGCATATGCAATTGCAGTTGCGCGGCATTCTAAGCCGGCTCAGGCCAGCAATGCTGATCGATCAAGGCTTGACGCACGCGGTCGAGCAACTCGTCGCGTTCTGGCGCGCAAGGCGGCCGCAGATCACGTTCCAGACCGACATCGAGGATGCGCGCTTCCCGGCGACCATCGAGGAAACCGCATTTCGCATTCTGCAGGAAGGAATGAGCAATGCCGTCCGTCACGGAAATCCGTCAATCATAGAATTGACGGCTCGGCGGACAAATGACGGAACGCTTCGCGTCGTCATTTCCGACGATGGCAGCGGTATCGCCGCAACGAGCACGCGCGGCTTCGGACTTAACGGGATGAAAGAGCGCGTCGCCGCGCTCGGCGGACACTTGAGTGTCGACGGTCGAGTTGACGAAAAAGGCGTCATCCTGATCGCCGAAATTCCACTGCCCGCTCCGGCCAACGACCTGACCAAACACGCGAGTGCTGCATGAAAATTCTCATCGTCGATGATCACGGCGTCGTTCGCGAGGGCCTGCAAAGGTTGTTCATCGCCCATTTCGAGGCTGAGGTCTTCGAAGCAGCCAACATCGACGACGGTCTCACGGTCTATACGCGCGAAAGGCCGGACATCGTCGTTCTCGACCTCAATCTCGAAGGTGCGGGCGGGCTCGAGCTGCTTCGCCGCGTGCTCTCGGCAGACAACGCGGCACGCGTCATCGTCTTCAGCATGCACCACGAACCGATCTACGCTGTTCGCGCTTTGCGCAGCGGTGCCCGTGGCTACGTAAGCAAAAGCGCACCCGTCGAAGAGCTGATCGCTGCGATCCGCAAGGTGCGCGCCGGCGAGCAGTACATCGACCGCGACCTCGCCTCGCGCATCGCAGTAAGCCAGATCTCGACGGACGATCCGCTGCAGTCGCTATCGACCCGCGAGGTCGAGATTTTGCGCATGCTCGGACAGGGCAAGAGCATGACGTCCATCTCGGAAAACCTCGGCATCGCCTACAAAACCGTGGCCAACATCTGCACGCAGATGAAGGTCAAGCTTGGCGTCGACCGCACTGCCGATTTGATCCGCCTCGCCATCGAAACGCTGAAGACCTAATCCCTCTCCCACTCTCTCTGAGAAGCGAGAGATGACAGCTAGCAGAGCCGCAACCGCGCCGATACTGATTACTTTGTTTCAGCCATGACCTTGATGTTGTCGAGCCCGGCTTTGAAAATCCCCTCGATCGTGTCGTGCGCTTCCTTGTCGGGTGCGGCGTTGGCGTCAAACACTGCCGACCACGCGAAGTCGATTTCGTCTTCATCATCGTCATCGGGCGTCAGCGCGAATTGCGCCTGATAGTTTTTCACCGGCAGCGGGCTCTCGAGAATTTCGTAGCGATAGAAGTTCGGCTGTTCATCGAGGAGCTTTTCCTTGATCTTCCCGCCGTCCTTCAAAGTCAGCACACGAATTTTCGCGTCGCCTTCGGTGCTCTCCTCGCAATTCGCTATCGCCGGATGCCAGTCCTTGATCGCGCACCAGCCACCGAACTTCTGCCACAGCGCAGCACGCTCCTCATTCATCTTCTGAGGATCGACCTTGAGTTCGAGTTTCTTGCCGACGGCGAGGCTCGCCGCGAAGGCCAGCGTTGCGACTGCCATCGATCCTGCGAGCGCGACAGCGCTGGCGACCGCGACGCCTTTTGTGAATTTCATTTCCTCACTCCCATTGTATTTTTCTGCTCGCACGCTCTTACGAAATTCCGCGGCGGCCGGCTTTCACAACCGTGTTACTTTATTACAATGAGGAGTATCGGAAAAGCAAACGCCTGAAGTCGCTCGCCCGGACAAAATGTGACCGGCGTCGCTCTAAATCCAAACGAGCTCGTGCACGCTGAACTGCGCAGCCGCATCAGTCCAGACGCGCTGTGGCTGCCACCCCGCGGCGCACGCCAATTCGCGGAATTGCGCGATCGTATATTTGTAGGAGTTTTCCGTGTGGATGCTTTCGCCGTTCCGAAAATTGAATCTGCGGCCGCAAAACTCGACCTCTTGATCGCGCTTACTGACGAGATGCATTTCGATCCGGCCTTCACGCGGATCATAGATCGCTTCGTGGCGGAAGGCGCGCTCATCGAACGTGTTTCCCAATTCGCGATTGATCCGCAGCAAAAGGTTCAAGTTGAAGGCTGCCGTCACACCCGCGGCATCGTTATACGCGCTGACCAGCGTGCGCGGATCCTTCTTCAGATCGATGCCGATGATGAGCCGCCCGCCATCGCCCAGTACGCGACCAAATCCGGCGAGCAAGTGCCGCGCATCCTTGGGCGCCAGGTTGCCGAGCGTCGAGCCAGGAAAGAAACCTGTCTTGCGCCGTGACGCAAGATCGTCGGGCAATCCGACAAATCCTGAGAAATCGGCAACGATCGTTCGGACATCGAGGTCAGGATAACGTCGCGCCAGCCGCGCTTTTGCGTCCGCCAATGCCGCCTCGGAAACGTCGATCGGGACGTAGGCAATGCGCTCCGCAATGCGATCGAGCAGAATTTCCGTCTTTAGGCTCGAGCCGGAGCCGAATTCGACGAGTAGCCCTCCGTCACCGATCCCATCAGTGATCTCAGCGGCATGCTCCGCAAGAATGCCCGTCTCCGTTCGCGTCGGATAATATTCCGGCAGACGCGTGATTTCTTCGAACAGCTCGCTGCCGCGCGCGTCGTAAAAATAGCGGCACGGCAGCGTCTTGCGCGTCTTCGACAGACCCTCGATGACCGACAGCGAGAATTCATCTTCGACGCCAGCGAGATCGCCTCGACGTCTCGCCAGTGTTTGAGCAGAACGCATCACTCGATCTCCGAGGCTAAACGCAGGCCGAGAAACTGCCAGCGCTGGTGAGGATAAAAGAAGTTGCGGTAGGTTGGGCGCGAGTGGTCTTCGGGAGTGACGCACGATGCACCGCGAAGCACCTGCTGGCTAACCATGAACTTGCCGTTGTATTCGCCGATTGCACCCACGGGCGGCTTGTACCCGGGATACGGTAGATAGGCACTTGCAGTCCATTCCCAAACGTCGCCGAACAATTGTCGCGGCACATCCGTCTGCGACGGCTCAGCGCGCCGTGGTCGCAGCGCCCCGGTCTGCAGCGTATTCCCCTGCACCTCGGCGCCCGTTGCCGCGACTTCCCATTCGAATTCCGTCGGCAATCTCTTGCCGGCCCAGCGCGCGAACGCATCGGCTTCGTAAAAGGAGACATGCGCAACGGGCTCTGCCGGCACGATCAGAGACAGTCCTTGCAAGGACATCTGGAACCAGCCGCCATTCGTGTGTTCCCAATAAAGCGGTGCCTGCCAGCCTTCCCGGTTGATCGTTGCCCAGCCGTCCGCGAGCCATAGCGACGGCGTCGCATATCCGCCATCCTCCATGAATGCAAGCCACTCGGCATTCGTGACCAGCCGGTCGGCAATCCTGAAGGGATGAACGAGTGCTTCATGCGACGGCAGCTCGTTATCCCAGCAGTAGCCTTCCGTCGAGTGACCGAGCACGGTAGATGCCGCCCGCATAGCTGATCCAGCGGACGGGGTCGGCATCGGAAACGTCCAGCGCGGACGGCGCCGCCTGGTATGCCGGCCGCAGCGGACTTCCGGCAAACAGCGCCAGAATATCGGTCAGCAGAAGTTCCTGATGCTGCTGCTCGTGGTTGATACCGATCTCGATCAAGCGCGCAAGATCCGCTGACGATCCCTCGTCCCGCGACAGAAGCGTCTCGAGGCCGCCATCGACATGGGCGCGGTACTCGAGGACACGTTCGGCCGATGGTCGCGTCAGAAGACCACGCTTCGGGCGCGGATGACGTGGACCTAGGCTCTCGTAATAGGAATTGAAACAATAGTTGAAGGTGTCGTCGAAGAGCCGATAGTCCTCGAGATGCGGCTTCAGCACAAAGTTCTCGAAGAACCAGGTCACATGCGCGAGATGCCACTTGGTGGGGCTCGCATCGTCCATGGCCTGCACGACCATGTCTTCCGGCGACAGCGGTGCGGCGAGCGTGAGGGAAAGATTGCGCGTCTCAAAAAGCCGCTCGGCAAGGGTTCTGGCCTGATCAGGCAAGCGCTCGCCGGTAACATCGTCCGTCGCTGCCGCAGAATTTTGTCGCATTCAGTCTACTCCCGCATCCGCTTCGCCGCATCAGTCCACTGAGACTTTGCCGATTATTCCGACCTTGAGCTATGAGTTGGCTGCATGGTTTTTGATCTGAAATTCGAAGGCTGTTTGAAAATTTAGTTGGCGCCGGGACGATCGTTTCAGCACCTAAGTTTTGCGAGGCCGGTCTGAAACAGGTCAAAGCGTGCAAAGGCCGCGTCTCGGACGCTGCTACGCGAGATTTGTTTCAGCTCGATCCTGGGCTGCACAGTATTCGAAAGTCACGCGCGCTTGCTTTCGGCTCATGAAATCGGATGCAGCGGCATGCGGATCGCCGCCGATAGGGTTACCTCAACGTCTTAGCCCGCGTGATCGTTCCATGGTCACCGATAACCCACCTATCGCGCTCAATGCTGGTTAACCGGCTATATTGGACTGATCTCAACGGTGCTGCAAATCCTCGCATCAGACTGACGCGCGATCCTGACCGGCCTCTCACGCGCCGTTGTTCTCGACGAATTCAACCTGCTTTGGGTCGAATGCAAGATATCCGGCTATGTCGGCAACAGCAGGAAGCGGCGTTTCATAGCTCCAGATTGCATTCTCTGCGATTTTTCCCTCGGAGCCCAATGAGAAATAGTTCGCCTCTCCCTTGTAAGGGCAGCGCGTTTTCAGCGGCGACACCGTCAGCATCGTCATATCGACATCGGCTCGCGGAACGTAGCGGACCCCGGGATACGTTGCCTCGTAGAGCATCAGTGTTTCAGTCGTATCGGCGACGACTTTGCCATTCCAAAGTACGCGCAGCCGCGCCGGATGCGGCACGATACGGCTGGTCGGGCTGCGATTGCATAGACGTCTCCGATCACGATTTCTGGGTTCGCATTTTAGGACGTCGTCACGCGGCCCTGAGACACGCTCATGACGTTTCAACTCGCGAACCTCTCACCGGGTCCGCACTGCGATGCGTGCAGAACCCCGCAAAAACTTTCTCTGCTCAAATCCCGGCGTACCATTCGTACCCGCGGTCTTCCCAATATCCGCCGTGGCCGCTGCCAATCGCCAAGAATGTCGAAACGGCCTCGATCCGCATGACGTATTTCGCCATCTTGTATCCAAGCTGCCGCTCAACGCGCAGCCGTAACGGTGCACCATGCGGAACCGGCAACGCCGCATCATTCATGTCGTAGGCGAGGATGGTCTGCGGATGGAATGCGTCGATCAGGTCAATGCTCTCGTAATAAGGCGCGCCCGGGCCCATCATGTCTGCGCAGTGAAAGATCAGATAACGCGCCTCAGGCTTCAGACCAACGCTCTGCAGGAGCGGGCCCAACTGCGCGCCCCTCCATTTCCCGATCGCACTCCAGCCCTCGACGCAGTCGTGGCGCGTGATCTGCGTGCGCGAGGGCAAACGGCGAAGCTCATCAAGGCTCAACGTAGTGGGACGTTCGACGAGGCCGTCGATCTTAAGCCGCCAGTTCGCAAAACCATCGCGCGCCATCGTCTGATAGGACGCATCTTCGACGTTGATCGAACCATTGGCCTTGAAATGCGTCGACAAGTCGCTTTCGCTGAATTCCCGTGCCATCGATCGGCTCGACAGCACCAGGCGCTGTACACGCTGGGTCGCGCCTTCGGCTTTACTCAGAATGTCACGAAAGGTCGGTGATTGCGAAAGCTGATCGCAGCCGCCGAGCAGCAGGGCGCCGCCTGCGGCCGAAAGGCGTGTGAGAAAACCGCGGCGATTCAGTCCGGCTTGAGTACTCATCGGCCTACTCCGCGGGTTCGATGCGATAGCGCCCGGTAATCATCGAGCGCATGTTGTTCCAGACGCCGGACACCAGCACCATTCCGACATGCACGATGACGAACAGCACGATACCTGTCGCGCAGAGAAAATGGATCGTGCGGGCCGACTGGCGGCCGCCGAACACGTCCACAAGGAACGGAAACGCCGCGTCGATCCCAGGCGACATCGTCAGACCCGCCAGCACGACAAGCGGTAGCAGCACGAAAATGACCGCGAGATACGCGAGCTTCTGAAGAACGTTGTAGCGCTTCGCCTCTTCGCCTTTCGGGAATCGTAGCCTTATGTGCTCGGCAATGTCGTGACCGATATTGCGCAGTTGCGGTCGCGACGGAACGAGATCGCGCCTTACGTGTCCGCTCCACAGCGAATACACGAGATAGGCAAGGCCGTTCAGCACGAAGGCCCAAGCGAAGAAGAAATGCCAGCGTCGCCCGGTGGCGAGATCACGGTACGACGGCAAGGTGATCCAGCTCGGAAAGCCGCGCGCCTCCAATTCGCCATAGGCATTTCCAGACAAACCAAACACGCCGGTCGTGTCGAACGTCGTGCTGCCGATCGTCGTCAGACCAACGGGCGCTCCATCGGCCTTTTGGGCGGCGCGCATGTCCAGCACTGCGTTCTGCGGTTCTGAACTATGTCCGAAATAGAGGCGCGTGTGGGCGTTGAAAATTTGCAGTCCGCTCATCATCAAAATGAGCAAGCAAAGCACGTTGACCCAGTGCGTGATGCGCACGGCCAGCGCATGCCGGAAAATGACGCTTTCACCAATCGTCTCGTTCTTAGCGTCCATGCTAATCTTCCGTTGAAACATCGATGCGCGTCGCCCGTGACGTGATCGCGAATTATACGTCAGCTCTGCGCCAAGCGTTTCAGCTTCTTATAAAATTCGTCCCAACAGCTGCGCCCGGGCTCTGCGGCGGCATCATGTGCCTGATAGGATAAGAAAAACTTCGGGCACTGGCATCGTCCCCTCAGCACTCCACAGCCCGGGCGCCGATGGCCCTCAACCGAAACACGGTCTGCGCGTTATAGCGTTATGTCCAAGACGTTAGCAGGCACGCGCAAACGCATATCCGAGCCGCACGAGGGGATCGGCACAATTCCGACCAGCCTCGCCGCGCTGAATAAGCGCCTTTCACAATCCGAGCCGATGGTGCCGGCGGAAAGCGCGCTGTGCTGGGCGAAGGCCCGATCGGCGCGGAGCTGGGCTTCGTCGGCGAGCAGCCCGGCGATCAGGAAGACCGGCAAGGCCATCCGTTCGCCGGTCCGGCGGGACTCATCTTCGACCGTGCTCTCGACGCAGCTCGCATCGGTGCAAGTCGTACGTCACCAACGCGGTCAAGCATTTCAAGCACGAAGAGAGGGGCTGCGGCGGCTTCACCAGAAGCCGACGGTCGGCGAAGTGATGCGCTATCGATGGTGGTTGCTGAAGGAGCTTGAGTTCGTCCGCTCTCGGCGCAATGGCCGCGCTCGCTCTCTCAAGTGCGCCGGTCACGATTGGGCGTTCGCGTGGTCCGGCTCAGTTCGGTCGGCTGCCCGGCTTTATTACCGTGCATCCCTCTTATCTGCTGCGCATTCGCGATGCCGATGACCGCACGGCAGCCTACAATGACTTCGTCCGCGACTTGCGGAGCGCACGCTGCCTCGCGCAGGCATGACCTTCGACCGGAAAAGAAAGAATGGAGGCACCCCGATCCCTGCATTACCGGGGCGTTCCTTTTCACCACAGCGTGGGGGGCAGTTGCACTGAGGGAGTGTGCATGCTGTGGCCCACGCGCTCTCCCGGCAAAACGGCATTCGGTTTCACCGTGCGGCAAATTAGGCGCACTGTGAGCTTTTCGTGACAAGATTGTTAGACTGACCGGCGGCCGGCCGAAAGTTCGGAACCTTCGATCTCCGTTGCCGGTTAATTATTGGTGTGGGAGCAGGAGGATAGCAGGATGATATGGACCGCACATGGTAGACAGGTATTGGCACTTCTGGCCCTCGCCTCGACGGGTGTGTGGGCGACAACTGCGACTGCCAAAGACGTCACCGTCGACATCCGTAGCGTCACCGACGCCGGTATCGGTGACAAGCTAGGCACGATTGTCATCGAGGAGAAGGACAAGGGACTGTCGTTCAAAGTCGACCTCACGGGGATTCCAGCCGGCGAGCACGGGTTTCACCTGCACGAGAAGGGCGACTGCGGTCCTGGAGTTAAAGATGGAAAGCCGACGGCCGGTGTCGCCGCGGGCCCCCACTTCGATCCTGCCCACACGAAAACGCACGCCGGACCAATGCGCGAGGGACACAAGGGCGATTTGCCGTTTCTGACCGCGACCGACAAGGGCGTGAACGTGGTCGTCACTGCGCCGCGTCTCAATCTTGCAGACGTCAGCGGCCGCGCGCTCGTCATCCATGCCGGTGGTGACAATTACACCGACCGTCCGGAGAACGGCGGCGGCATGGGACGCATCGCCTGTGGAGTCGTACCGAAGGAATAGATCCAATGCACAACGCGATTATGTTATTGCGGCCGATCTTCGCCGCCGCCCTGATGGCTGTCTCGTCGGTAACATCGTTCGCCCAGACGCCGCCATCAGCTCCTGAAACCGCCAAGCCGGAGGCCGCGCCAGCGCCGCCGGAAGGCAAGTCGCCCAACGAACCGCTGAGCAAGAAGCTCGACGACAACGAGGGCGTGCTGAAGCCGCCGGAGGGCGTCGATCCGAAAATGAACAAAGGGGCGCCTGCGAAAAGCGGCGACAAGATGCCGGTGATCGTCCCGCCCGGCGAACCGGGCGGAGATCAGAGCGTACAGCCAAAATAATCCACGATGTATCGAGCAGCAACTATTCCGCGGGCGGTTGCAATGTCGATGTCTCGATCATTGACGAGGCGGGCGGCGGCTGAGGATCGGCTGCCATCTTGATGCCGCTTCCAGTATTCTCACGGGTGCGCGTCAGAAAGCTTTGCAGACTGGGCCCCCACATGTCCCAGCCTCGGCGGTCATCCGCAATCGAGTGGCCCTCGGCACCGTACGGCGGCAGGATGTGTTCCTCGACGCTACCTCCCGCCTCGGTCCACACCTGCGCCAGGCTCGTCGCTAGCTTGGGCCCGAAATACGAATTGTTCTTGGCATAGAACCAGATCGTCGGCTCGCGTGCGTGCGCTCCGTAGGCCCGTGCCGCCGCGAGCAATTCTTCGGTCCCGCAGATGGCGTTCGCCTCTCCGTTCGCGTGACCGCCCCGGCCCCCTGCAAAGTTGACGATGGCTTGCACTTGCGGAAGGTTGCGAGACGCAAGCGCCAGAGACGCCCAACCTCCTGTCGACATTCCAACGACGATGGCGCCATCGGGTGAGACGAACAGCTGCCGCGTCATGTAATCGACTGCTGCAGCAATGTCATCGGCCGCCACCATTCCCGAAGCATAATGGTCGGGGTGCTCGCATGTTCCGATCGATTCCGAAAGACGTCCGCCGGTGGCGCCATGTCCGCGACGTTGCGGAAGAACTACGACATAGCCGCGCTCAACAAACCAGCGTGACAGCCAGTAATAGACCGGCATCGAAACGGCGAGACGTGTCGACTCATCGGTGCCGTGATTGATGACGACCAGGGGCCGGCGCTTTTCCGTTCCCGAAGGATCGGCATCGGGGCGGAACAGGGTGGCGCGCATATCCCGGCCGGCTTCGCCGCTCGGTAAAATCCAAAGCTGCTCGCGCATGCGCGGTCCCTCCGGGCCAAAGCCGCCGAACTCACGCTGGGCCGCTCGTGTCGAGAGAGACGAGATCGTTGATACGATCGTAAGAAAAAGCGTGAGCAGAGTCGCTTGACCCGCCCTTCGGGCCAGCAAAATTCCCCGTGCGTCGCTCATGTAGAATCGATCCCCGTTGGCATGCGCTGCGCCGCAGCATTGGACCCTGCTGCTTTGCTCCCGTCAAGCACCCCCGTTCAGATTCTGAGGAAGCTCGGAACCTCACACGTCGATTGGCAGTTTATTTGTTGCGCTATTGCGCACGCGACCACATCGAAAAATGAGCGTTGAGCCGCATGAATTTGGGCTCTTTCGATGCAACGAAATAATGTTTTGGAGGTAATGACCATGAAGTGCATTACCCTTGCGGCCGCGCTTTCGGCGGCGCTTTTTGCAAACGTGGCGTTCGCGGATACTGCCGCGAATTCGCCGGAATCTGCGACGCGATTGAGCGAAAGTGAATGTACCAATCTGTGGCAGCAGGCTAACCCGAACAACGCACCCGGCCTGACCGAGGCGCAAAGTGCGCCGTACGTCACAGACTTTAAAGCGGCCAATCCTGATGGCGACACCACCATCGACCAGAACGAGTGGCTGGCCGCGTGCAGCCAAGGACTCGTGAAGAGCTCTTCGAGCAGCGGCACCTCGACCGGAACTTCAGGAACAGCCACAAATCCAGCCGAGCATGCACCGACCAACCGAATGGACAAAATGGTTCCGCCGATGACGCCTCCAGGTAAGCAGCAGTAAGTTCCGACTCATCAAAAACTGCGTGGAGTGGCATCAAGCCCGTCCAGTTTCCGTGAACGAAGTCGCGCCTCGTCTTCGTCCCGGGCAATCCTGCCGCAGGTCCCCAAACTCCGGAACAATTTCGGGATCTAAGCGTTTAATTGCCAGGGTCGCCGGGAAGGGACATCCATGAAAATTGCACAAGTTGGTCCGTTGATCGAAAGCGTTCCACCCAAGCTTTACGGCGGTACCGAGCGCGTCGTTTCATATTTGACCGAAGAGCTTGTGGCGCAGGGCCACGACGTTACGCTGTTCGCCAGCGGGGATTCTGTCACGTCAGCTCGACTGGTTCCATGCTGCAAGGAAGCGTTGCGCCTGAATCCGGCCGTCCGCGACCCGATCCCGTACTATATGATTATGCTCGACCGCGTACGTCGTATGGCATCAAAGTTCGATGTCTTACATTTCCACATCGACCAGTTTCATTTTCCGATATTTCATGCCAACGCCCACAAAACGCTGACGACGTTGCACGGTCGCCAAGATCTACCGGACTTGCAGCAGCTGTATTACGCGTTTCCCGAAATGGGAGTTGTTTCGATTTCGAACGCGCAACGCACGCCGATCCCCACCGCTAACTTTACCGGCACCGTGTACCACGGCATTCCGCAGTACCTGCATAAGGCGACGTACTCGCCCCGCGGCGGCTACTTTGCATTTCTCGGCCGTATCTCGCCGGAGAAGCGCCTTGATCGAGCTATCGAAATCGCCCGCGCGGCGGGCTTTCCTCTGAAAATTGCGGCCAAAGTCGACGCCGTCGACGTCGAATATTTCGAAAACGCTATCAAGCCCTTGCTTCACGGTGACGATATTCAATTCGTTGGCGAGATCAACGACCGCGAAAAGACCAAGTTTCTCGGTGAGGCTTCGGCCTTGATCTTTCCTATCGACTGGCCGGAGCCCTTCGGCATGGTTATGATCGAGGCGATGGCGTGCGGCACCCCGGTCCTCGCTTTCAACCGCGGCTCCGTGCGGGAAGTGGTCGATGATGGCATCACGGGTTACGTCGTCGATAGCGTCGAGAGCGCGATCGCGACGATCCCTCGTTTGCTCGCTCTCGATCGTCATCGAGTTCGGGAGCAGTTTGATGAACGGTTCACTGCGACACGAATGGCGAAGTCCTACTTGTCGCTCTATGCTCGGGCGTTCGCGACCACGAGCCGGTTGCCCTCGCGCAGTGGCGACCTCAAGCCATCGCGCGAAACCGCGGTGAATTTGACCGGAGGCGCGAGCATCGTCTAGGAGATAATCGAGTAACGTCACGCACGGCGCGTACTGAAGGAACATGTCCATGGCCCGCGCGCCGCATCCGCACATTTTTGAACATGAGCACGACGAAGCGGATTTCGTCATCGCCGCGACCGACGCCTCGGCGCGGGCGCACCAGACGCTAAAGCATGACGATGCCTTTGCCATCCTCGACGCCCACGGCGACATCGGCGCGGTAGGCAGCACGAGCGACGGGCTGTTCTTCAAGGACACGCGCTATTTATCGCGTCTTGAACTCATGATGGCGAGAAGCGCGCCGCTGCTGCTCGGTTCTGCGCTGGATAAAACCGAGGTCCAGCTTTGCAGTGATCTTACCAATCCCGATGTTTATGCAGACGGCGAGCTCTGGCTGCACAAGGATGCCGTCCACGTCTTCCGCACCAGCTATGTCCGCGACGGCTCAATCCACCAGCGACTGATGTTCACCAATCACAGCAGCTCCGGCCTGAGACTCTCCGTAACGATCATCTTCGATTGCGATTTTGCCGATATCTTCGAGGTGCGCGGTATGCGGCGTGACAAGCGCGGTACTGTTGAGCGCAAAGTGCAATCGGCGCATTCAGTCAACTTTGCCTACGAGGGATTGGATGGCGTCACGCGCCAGACGGCAATTCGCTTCGAGCCGCAACCGGCTGCGTTGAAGGAAACGGCGGCGCTCTATCGTCTCGACCTGGCCCCAAAGGAGTCTGCGACGGTGTTTTTCAGTGGTACCGCCGAGACCGGCCGATCCTCGGCAGCCTGTTCCTATCTGAAAGGCTTGCGGGATGCGCACCGATCGATGCGGCGTGCGGAAATCGGAACAACGAGTATCGATGTTTCCAACACCGAACTGGACTCTGTTCTCAAGAAATCTCTGGCCGACATCCGGTTGCTGACGACGAAAACGGATGACGGGCCGTATCCGTACGCCGGCACGCCCTGGTATTCGACGACCTTCGGGCGCGACGCGTTGATCACGGCGCTCCAATTTCTGTGGCTCGATCCATCACTTGCGCGCGGTGTGTTGCGTCGGCTGGCGCGCTTCCAGGCGCAAGACTTCGATGCCGAGGCCGATGCACAGCCAGGCAAGATCCTGCACGAGATGCGCGACGGCGAAATGGCGGCGCTGCGTGAAATACCTTTCGGCCTCTATTACGGCAGCGTCGACTCGACACCGCTCTTCATTGTCGTCGCCGGCGCTTACATCGCGGCAACCGGCGATAAGCAATTCCTCGACGAAATTTGGCCGTCGGTCGTGCGCGCGCTCGAGTGGATCGACGGGCCCGGCGATCCCGATTGCGACGGCTTCGTCGAGTACGCGCGCGAAACGGAGCATGGGCTCTCCAACCAGGGCTGGAAAGACAGCCATGACGCTATTTTCCATAGCGACGGCAGCTTGGCTGTCGGGCCGATCGCGCTCGTCGAGGTTCAGGGATACGTCTACGCTGCGAAATTGGCGGCGGCAGGCATGGCTTCGGATCTCGGGCTCGAGGCCCGGGCCCAAGAGCTTCGAGAGCAGGCGGCTGCCCTGCGGCAAAATTTCGAGCGCCACTTCTGGTGCGAAGATATCGGCTTCTACGCCGTTGCACTCGATGGAAAGAAAAAGCCCGTGCGGGTCCGATCGAGCAATGCCGCCCACGCCTTGTGCACCGGCATTGCTTCGGACGGTCGTGCCGCCGGCGTGGTCGGCCAGATATTGAAGCCGAGCTTTTTTTCCGGATGGGGTATCCGCACAATCGCAACGTCGGAAGCGCGCTACAATCCGATGTCCTATCATAACGGATCGATTTGGCCTCACGACAATTCGATGATCGCCGCGGGCTTAGCGCGCTATGGATTCAAGCAGGGCGTCGAGACGATTTTCGATGGCCTGCTCGACGCCGCACTGACGATGGACCAGCGTCGCCTGCCGGAATTGTTTTGCGGGTTTCGGCGGCGCAGCGGCCGTGCGCCAATTTTGTATCCTGTTGCGTGCTCGCCCCAGGCTTGGTCGAGTGGCGCCCTTTTCCACATCCTGAGTTCGATGCTCGGATTCGATATCAACGCCGCGACGCGCACGCTGACGCTTCACTCACCTTCTTTATCGCCGAGGGCCGGAACTATATCGGTTAAGAATATGCGCATCGGAGGCGGCTCGGCGGACTTTGTCCTCAGCCAAAAAAACGGTGTTGTTGTCGCAGACGTCACCACCTCGCGCGCCGGGGCCAAGGTCGTCATGGCGTGACATACGCCAACGGTGGATCTGATCAGTAAGCAGGCGGCCCTAACGGCACGCGGCTAAGCCGCGGCGGTTCGCAGGTGAGCTTTGGTGTCGAAGAACAGTGCCTGGCTAATGATGGCCATCACCGTCTCGCGCTGGAAGGGCTTGGAAATCAAAAAAGTCGGCTCTGGGCGCTCACCAGTCAGAACCTGTTCCGGGTAGGCGGTGATGAAGATGATCGGAACTTCGTCTTTTGCGACAATCTCCCTCGCCGCATCGAGCCCGCTGCTGCCGTCGGCAAGCTTCACATCCGCCAGAATGAGTCCGGGCTTGCAGCGCTTAACGGCCGCCAGTGCTTCCGCCTTCGTCGTCGCGACGTCCTGGACCGAGTGGCCGAGACTGCCAACGATCGTCTCGAGGTCCATCGCAATCAGAAGTTCGTCCTCGATGATGAGAACGTTGGTTGCAACCTGGTGGGCTATCTCCTGCCCGGCGATATCAAGGAGGCTCTCGACGTCCTTCTCGCTGACTTCGAGAATGGTTGCGGCCTCCGCCGCAGTGAACCCTTCGACCGCCACCAGCAGAAATGCCTGTCGCGGTAGCGAGCTGATCGAATTGATCCGCCGCTCCGCCGTAGCCAATGATCCCTTGCCATCCTGTGCGCCATCCCCGGTCAATCTGACTGAGTTCCAGACGCGCAAGAAGCGATGATATACGCTCACTCGTGAGGGTAAGTCGGTGGCAAAGTCCGAAGGAGTGGTGACCAATCCTTCCAGGAGGGTCGCGACGTAGGCGTCGCCGGCCTCCTGATTGCCGGTAAGTGTCCGCGCAAAGCGCCGCAGATAGGGCAAGTGCGGACGAATTGTTTGAGAAATCGACATACTATGCACCTCCCGAGCCGGCCGGCGCCCCGAAGGCTGCCCGCCAAACTGCACCGGAACCCAAACGTATTATAGATGAAGAAGTTCCCGCTGCAGGAACCATTTTCCGTGGGTGACGTTCGCCTTCAACGGATCCGCTCGCCAAGCTGCAAGTAGCGACGAAAATGGGTATTTTCCAAGGCGGGGCCCTAGCTGATATCATTCACCATCGACCCCACATTAGGCACACTATGCAGCAACGCAGTGACGCGTCCGACGATATTGCTCGCCCCGACGGCGATCCCCCCGGGCCCGAGGCTTACGGACCGGATGTCGCGCGTCTGCCCGGCACGGCCGCGCAGCTAATCGGTGAGCGCATGCGTGCCATGTACGCAACGCTGGTAGCTGAGCCGGTGCCTGACCAGCTGCTAGAGCTTGTTCGCCAGCTTGAGAACAAGGAGCGGTCCGAGTGACAGCGAGCCCGAGTTTTGGCGATGAGTTGATAAGGGCGATCCCAAATTTGCGAGCCTTTGCACACTCGCTGAGCGGCGATTCGAACCTTTCCAATGACCTTGTGCAGGAAACGCTGCTGAAAGCGTGGTCGCACAAGCAGTCCTTTGTTCCTGGTTCGAATCTTAAGGCCTGGCTGTTCACGATTTTGCGCAACACGTTTTTCACGCACTACCGTAAGTCGCAACGTGAGGAGCTTGATGAAGATCAGGCCGCCATGAACGCAAGCGTTCCGGCGACGCAACTGACGCATCTCGAATTTGATGACATGCGGACCGCCATGATGCGGCTTTCGCCGGACCATCGCGAAGCGCTCCTGCTGATTACCGCAGAAGGGTTTTCATACGAAGACGCGGCGCGCGTGTGTGGCTGCGCCGTCGGAACGATGAAAAGCCGGGTGAACCGGGCAAGAAGCCGGCTCGTCGACGAGACGACTGAACACCACAAGACGGAGCATAGTCAGCGGGTGAAGACTTCGCGGAGCGGATAGGCCGTCCGCTGCTCCGCGCCAAGCGGAGGAAAATAAGAGCGCGGTCGACCCAATCTGTTTTCCAGTGCGTGACTCCAGCCGAGGAGTTCAGCCCGCGAGACAGGGGGTCTCGTAGCGGGTGATCTCGTAATGCCCTACGGCTTGGGGGCAGCGATAAGAGCTGCATCAAGTACGTTTTTGTCGGCTACCTCGCCCGAATGTAGTCGGCTTCCGAAAGGATGCCGTCGATCGCCGGACACGGCACGCCTTTAGATCGACGCCATGCGGTTCGAAAACTCGTTCCAATCGGACTGAGATGCGTCTCGAAGCCTTGTTTGAGTTTGCTACCGGTAGCCTTGTCGATCATCTTCGGCAGCGCCTTCACGATCTGACTTTCAGCGTAATTAATATCGCGGAGCATTTGCACGAAGAGGTCGTTGAATGTCTTGATGTGGCTCGAAAAAAGCCCATTTCCGGCCACCTTCATTAACCAGCTAGTATCGGCGGACGATGATCCGCGCCTGCCGAACTAACCGGCGGTTATGAGCTTGATCCCGAGGCCCGCAAAGGCCGATGAAGCTCGTGCGCCAGGTGTGGAAGTCCAATGTTGCGTCCAGCGGAACCATTCCGCTGCTCGCAGCGTTAGTCAATGTTTATGTATGTCTCGAGGGGAGTATTCTATGTCGGAGCAGCTCAGCGCCGCCGGAGCCGATCGCTTTATTAGCTCTCCAAACGCTGTGCTTGTAGAAATCCTCCAAGGCCTGCAGGCCGTAAAAGCCGGCGACTTCACGGTTCGCATCCGTGGTGACTGGGACGGGCTGCCTGGGAAGATTGCCGACACCTTCAACGATATTATCGCCAGCAATCAGCGCATGGCCGATCAGCTGCATCGCGTCGGCCAAGTGGTCGGTAAGGAAGGCGTTACCAACCAGCGCGTGACGCTCGCCATCACCAACGGCGCCTGGGGTGAGATGGAGCAGTCGGTAAACTCGCTGATCGACGATCTCCTGCAGCCGACAACCGAGGTTACACGAACCATTGAAGCCGTGGCGCAGGGCGACTTGCTGCAGCCCATGCGGCTGGATGTGAACGGTCGGCCACTCAAAGGCGAGTTCTTACGTTCCGCCACGATCGTCAACATGATGATCAAGCAGCTTTCGGTCTTCACGTCCGAAGTTACTCGTGTTGCCCGCGAAGTCGGCACCGACGGCAAGCTCGGCGGTCAGGCCCAGATCCGAGAGGTGACGGGCGTCTGGAAAGATTTGACCGACAGCGTTAACTCGATGGCTTCGAACCTGACGGGACAGGTCCGCAATATCGCCGAAGTTACGATCGCCGTCGCCAATGGCGACTTATCTAAAAAAATCACCGTCGACGTGCGTGGCGAAATCCTGCAGCTCAAGGAAGCCATCAATACGATGGTCGAGCAGCTTCGCTCGTTCGCAGCCGAGGTGACCCGCGTCGCGCGCGAAGTCGGCACAGAGGGTCGCCTCGGCGGCCAGGCCGTCGTCCCGGGAGTCGGCGGCACCTGGAAGGATCTTACCGACAACGTCAACCTGCTTGCGGCGAACCTCACGACCCAGGTCCGCAACATCGCCGAAGTCACGACGGCCGTCGCCCGCGGCGACCTTTCGCGCAAGATCACCGTCGACGTCAAAGGCGAAATCCTGGAACTCAAGAACACCATCAACACGATGGTCGATCAGCTGAACGGCTTTGCTTCCGAAGTGACGCGCGTGGCTCGCGAAGTCGGCACCGAAGGACGGCTGGCGGGCCAGGCAACGGTGCCGGGCGTCGCCGGCACGTGGAAAGATCTGACCGATAACGTCAACTCGATGGCGGGCAACCTCACGGCGCAGGTGCGCAACATCGCCGAAGTCGCAACCGCGATCGCGCGCGGCGACTTGTCGAAAAAGATCACCGTCAACGTCTCCGGCGAAATTCTCCAGCTCAAGGAGACCATCAATACGATGGTCGATCAGCTGAACGGCTTCGCTTCGGAAGTGACGCGCGTTGCTCGCGAGGTCGGCACTGAAGGCCGTCTCGGCGGACAAGCCGACGTGCGCGGCGTTGCCGGCACCTGGAAAGACCTGACGGATAGCGTCAACTCGATGGCGTCGAACTTGACGACCCAGGTTCGAAACATTGCCGAAGTTTCGACCGCCATCGCCAACGGCGACTTGTCGAAGAAGATCGACGTTGACGTGCGCGGCGAAGTCTTGGAGCTGAAGGAAACCATCAACACGATGGTCGACCAGCTCAACGCGTTTGCCGGCGAAGTGACGCGCGTCGCCCGAGAAGTTGGCACCGAGGGCAAGCTCGGCGGTCAGGCCGTCGTGCGCGGCGTTGCCGGCACGTGGAAAGATCTGACCGACAGCGTCAACTCGATGGCTTCGAACTTGACCGGCCAGGTGCGAAACATCGCCGAGGTCGCGACGGCTGTGGCGCAAGGCGACTTGTCGAAGAAGATCACCGTCAACGTGTCTGGCGAAATCCTGCAGCTCGCCGAAACGATCAACACGATGGTCGATCAGCTCAATGCCTTCGCCGCCGAGGTGACGCGTGTCGCACGCGAAGTCGGCACCGACGGCAAGCTCGGCGGCCAGGCGGAAGTGCCCGGAGTGGCGGGAACCTGGAAAGACTTGACGGACAGCGTCAACTCGATGGCCGGCAACTTGACGGCACAGATGCGCAACATCGCCGAAGTTGCGACAGCCATTGCAGGAGGCGACCTGTCGCGCAAAATCACCGTCGATGTGAAAGGCGAGATTCTGCAGCTTAAAGAAACGCTTAACACGATGGTCGATCAGCTAAACCGCTTCGCCGGCGAGGTGACGCGCGTGGCGCGCGAAGTCGGCACGGACGGCAAGCTCGGCGGCCAGGCCGCTGTTCCCGACGTTGCCGGCACCTGGAAAGATCTGACCGACAACGTCAACTCGATGGCATCGAATTTGACGGCGCAGGTTCGCAACATCGCTGAGGTGACGACGGCCGTCGCCCGCGGCGATCTCTCGCGTAAGATCACCGTCGACGTCAAAGGCGAGATCCTCGAGCTCAAGAACACCATCAACACGATGGTCGATCAGCTGAACGCCTTCGCTTCCGAAGTGACGCGCGTTGCTCGCGAAGTCGGCACCGAAGGCAAGCTCGGCGGCCAGGCGCAGGTGCCGGGCGTTGCCGGAACCTGGAAAGATCTGACCGACAACGTCAACTTCATGGCCGGCAACCTGACGGCTCAGGTGCGCAACATCGCCGAGGTGGCGACGGCCATCGCCAGCGGCGACTTGTCTAAAAAAATTACTGTCGACGTGCGCGGCGAGATCCTGCTGCTGAAAGAAACCTTGAACACGATGGTCGAGCAGCTTCGCTCGTTCGCAGCCGAGGTGACCCGCGTCGCGCGCGAAGTCGGCACCGAAGGACGTCTCGGCGGCCAGGCCGTCGTCCCGGGAGTCGGCGGCACCTGGAAGGATCTTACCGACAACGTCAACCTGCTTGCGGCGAACCTCACGACCCAGGTCCGCAACATCGCCGAGGTGACGACGGCCGTCGCCCGCGGCGACCTTTCGCGCAAGATCACCGTGGACGTCAAAGGCGAAATCCTCGAGCTCAAGAACACCATCAACACGATGGTCGATCAGCTGAACGGCTTTGCTTCCGAAGTGACGCGCGTTGCTCGCGAGGTCGGCACCGAAGGCAAGCTCGGCGGCCAGGCGCAGGTGCCGGGCGTCGCCGGCACGTGGAAAGACTTGACCGACACCGTCAACGTCATGGCCGCAAACTTGACTGAGCAGGTGCGTGGTATCGTGAAAGTGGTGACGGCCGTTGCCGAAGGCGATCTGAAGCCCAAGTTGACGGTCAAGTCGAAGGGCGAAGTCGCGGCGCTCGCCGAAACGATCAACGACATGACGGATACGCTGGCGCTCTTCGCCGACCAAGTGACGACGGTTGCGCGCGAAGTCGGCGTCGAGGGCCGGTTGGGTGGCCAGGCCAACGTGCCGGGCGCGGCGGGCACGTGGAAGGACTTAACCGGAAACGTCAATCTGCTCGCCGACAATCTCACCAACCAGGTGCGCGCCATTGCCGAAGTTGCGACTGCGGTGACGAAGGGCGACCTCACCCGATCAGTGCAGGTCGAGGCGCGCGGCGAGGTTGCCGAACTCAAGGACTATATCAATACGATGATCGACAATCTCCGTCTGACGACGGAGCGCAACACGGAACAAGATTGGCTGAAGACCAACCTCGCCCGCTTCACAAGCATGCTGCAGGGTCAACGCGACCTCGTGACGGTCGGCAAGAAGCTGCTTTCAGAGCTCGTGCCGCTCGTCAATGCGCACCAGGGCGTTATCTACCAGTTCGACGCGACGACTGAGACGCACCTGAAGCTGCTGGCGAAATACGCCGACAATGTCGGCACGGGATACCCGGAACGGCTCGAACTCGGATCGGGGCTGATCGGACAGTGCGCAATCGAAAAGAAGCGCAGACTAATAACCGATCTGCCGGAGTCATCCATGGCCATCGATGCCGTCGTGTTTAAGGCCCTCCCACGGAGCGTCATCGTTCTGCCGATCACGTTCGAAGACCAAATCAAGGCGGTGATTTCGCTAAGCTCTTTGAACGAGCTCGAGCCTGCCCACCTTACATTCCTTGAACAGCTGACCGTTGGCATCGGCATCGTCTTGAACAGCATCGAAGCGACGATGCAGACCGAAGGCTTGCTTACGCAGTCTCAGGAGCTCGCTGCCGAGCTTCAAGATCAGCAGAAGGCAATGCAGAAAACCAACGAAGAATTGGCGCAGAAGGCGCAGCAGCTGGCCGAGCGCAACGTCGAAGTCGAGCGCAAGAACGAAGAAATCGACCAGGCGCGCCGCGCGGTCGAAGAGAAAGCGGCCGAGCTGGCGCTGACGTCGCGCTACAAATCCGAGTTTCTCGCGAACATGTCTCACGAACTGAGAACACCGCTCAACAGCATCCTCATTCTTGGCCAGCAGCTTGGCGACAATCCCGATGGCAATTTGACGGACAAGCAGGTCGAGTTTGCGCGCACGATCCACGGCGCCGGAACTGACCTCTTGAACCTCATCAGCGACATCCTCGACCTGTCGAAAATTGAATCTGGAACTGTTTCGGTCGACGCCGAGGAGATCGCCTTCAATAGTCTCCTCGAAGCGATTGCCCGTCCCTTCCGGCACGAGGCGGAACGGCGTGGCTTGGCTTTCGAAATGAGTTTCGATGCGGACTTGGGCCGGACGATCTATACCGACTCGAAGCGCCTGCAGCAGGTGCTGAAAAACCTGCTCTCGAACGCTTTCAAGTTCACCGGCCAGGGTCACGTGCGCTTCTCGATCAAGCCTGCGAACATGACTTGGAGCCCCGATCATCCGATCCTCGCATCCGCTGGGACCGTGGTTGCCTTTGAAGTCGAGGATTCCGGAATAGGAATTCCGAGCGAAAAGCAAAAGCTGATCTTCGAAGCCTTCCAGCAGGCAGACGCCAGCACCAGTCGCAAATACGGCGGCACCGGTCTTGGCCTGGCGATCAGCCGAGAACTTGCCCACCTCCTAGGCGGCGAAATTCAGCTTCGCAGCGAACCTGGCAAGGGCAGCACGTTCACGCTTTACATTCCGCTGAGATATTCCTCTCCTTCGAGCGAAGGTCGGACCAGGTCTGAGCCGATCATCGCGTCATCCGCCCAATTGCATCCCGTCAATACGCCACCAGTCCCCATCGACGACGATCGCAACTCCATCGCAGCAGGCGATCAGGTGCTGCTCATTATCGAAGACGATCCGTACTACGCGCGCATCCTTCTCGATGTAGCACGGGAAATCGGCTTGAAAGGCATAATCTGCCAGCGCGGCGTCGATGCCTTGACGCTCGCGACCGATTACAATCCGACGGCCATTTCGCTGGATATTCACCTTCCCGATATTTTGGGCTGGTCAGTGCTCAGTCAGCTCAAACACAACCCGCTGACGCGGCATATTCCTGTTCAGGTCGTGACGCTTGATGATGATCGTCACCACGGCCTCGCGAGAGGCGCCTTTTCATACCTGACGAAGCCGTTGCAGCCTAAAGACCTCAAAGCGGCCTTGCTGCACATCACCCAATTCTCCAAGTCCGACCACAAGTGCCTCCTGATCGTCGAAGATGATCCGGTTGAAAGCATGAGCGTGGCCGAGTTTCTGAAGAGCGACGATATCGAGATACTGACCGCTTCGGACGGCGCAAGTGCAATTGAACTGCTGAACCAGAAGGCAATTGACTGCGTCGTCCTCGACCTCAAGCTGCCCGACATGACGGGCTTCGAGATTCTCGAGCACATGAGCTGCAATGCGAACATGCGCGATATTCCCGTCGTCGTGTTCACCGGGCGCGAGCTTTCCAACGACGAAAATCTAAAGCTCAGGCAATTGGCCCGTACGGTTGTCGTGAAAGGCGTTGAATCGCCGGAGCGTCTGCTCGACGAGACGACGCTATTTTTGCATCGCGTTGTCGCGGAATTGCCGGAAGAGAAGCAAAAGCTCTTGTCTCGCCTGCACGGCACCGACGACTATCTTCTCGGCCGCAAGGTTCTGCTGGTGGACGATGATGCAAGAAATATTTTCGCGCTGAGCAGCCTGCTCGAACGGCGCGGTATGCAGGTTCTAACGGCGACAACGGGGCTCGAGGCAATAGAAACATTGAGTTCCACCGATGTTTCGATTGTGCTGATGGACATCATGATGCCTGAAATGGACGGTTATCAAACGATGCAGCGCATCCGCAACAGCAGCAAGCACCAGCGTCTCCCGATCATTGCCCTTACCGCAAAGGCCATGAAGGGCGATCGCGAGAAATGCCTGGAGGCCGGAGCGTCTGATTATCTGGCAAAGCCTGTTGATACCGACCAGTTATTGTCTGCGTTACGCATGTGGCTGTATCGCTGATGGGGTCCGAGATGACAGCGAATGATTCCGTCAATATCCTTCTGGTCGACGACCAACCAGGAAAGCTCCTTACGTATGAAGCCATCCTCGAAGGCGTCAATGCAAACTTGATCAAGGCGACGAGCGCCGAAGAAGCGCTGACGTCGCTGCTGAAGACCGAGATTGCAGTTATTCTTATGGATGTCTGCATGCCCGACCTCGACGGGTTCGAGCTTGCGGCCATGATCAGAAACCATCCTCGGCACGAGAAGACAGCCGTCATTTTCATTTCGGGCGTTCGCCTCGAAACGGATGATCTGTTGAAGGGATACCGAACTGGTGCAGTGGACTATGTCCCGGTGCCGGTGGTGCCCGAGATTTTGAAGGCCAAGGTTCAGATATTTGTCGAGTTGTATCGCAAGACCCGGCAGCTCGACAGTCTCAACGCTGAGCTCGAGGAACGCGTAAAGCACCGTACCGAGCAGCTCGAAGATTCCCATTCTCTCCTGCAGCAAAGCGAAGAGCGCTTGCGGCTTGCCAGCGAAGCGGCGCGGCTCGCGACCTTCGAGTACGATCTGGTCGAACGCCAGTTGCAGTGGTCGCCGAATATTTCGGAAGTATTGCATGTTGGCGTTCCGGAACGCCAAAAGTTCGACGCCTTCATCGACCTGATGCATCCCGAGGATCGTGAGGCCGCGATAGCCTACTTCGAGGCGGCCTACCTTGCAGACACGACCACGGAATTGGAATTTCGCATCGAGGGCGCCCGCGGCGTTGCGTGGATTCTGGCGCGCGCCCGTGCCTTCAAGAATGGCGAAGGCGCGGTGCCTCGCGTTTTAGGTACGTTGCTCGATATAACGGATCGCAAATCCACCGAAAGCCATCAGCAGCTTCTGATGGCCGAGCTCGATCACCGTGTCAAAAATATCCTCGCGAACGTCGCTGCGATTGCCAGGCTGTCGAGTTTGAATGCGGTTTCGATTGCGGCCTTTTCATCGGCCCTCGACGGGCGCATTCACGCCATGTCGGCCGCCCACGATTTGCTTCGCCAAAGCAGCTGGACGGGAGTTGATTTGCACGAGCTCGTGCAAGGCGCGCTCGAACCGTTCCGCTCCCGAACCGATAATAAAATTATCATAGAAGGCGAGCGCTTGCGTCTGACGTCGAAATTCGCACAGTCAATGGCGCTCGTCTTGCACGAGCTCGTGACGAATGCAGTGAAGCACGGCGCGCTTTCCGCGTCCGGCGGCAAAGTTGCGGTAAGCTGGTCCCGCATCGCCGGCACCGACGGCGACAGAATTCGATTTGCCTGGAAGGAGTGCAATGGGCCTTGCTGCGTAGCACCGGACAAGAACGGCTTTGGATTAGCCGTCATACGCAGCGCTGCGTCCGAATGCGGTGGCCAAGCGGAAATGAGCTTCGCGCCTTGCGGTTTCGAGTTCGGGTTCGAAGGTGAACTCTCTTCCCGCACGCTGATGGTCGGGCCGAAGCACGTCGCGATCGTTCCAAGGGCGAGGATGACGGCAACCGCCAACGCTCCCCCTCCCGCCCAAGGCTGCAAAGTCCTCGTAATCGAGGACGAGGCACTGATCGCGATGCAGCTTAAGCTCGACCTCGAATCGGAGGGCAATGTCGTCATCGGCCCCTTCGGCAAGCTATCCGAAGCGTTGCGCGCTGCTCACGAGGACAATTTCGATATCGCGCTGATTGACATCAATCTCGGGGCAGACAACAGCGCGCCGATAGCCGAAATTTTGGACCGGCGGTCGGTGCCCTTTGCGTTTACCACCGGCTATAACGATTTGATCTTCCTGCCGCCGCGGCTGCGCGAGTATCCGCGTCTGACCAAGCCTTACAATCCTGGCGACGTAAAGGACTTGGTCAACAAGTTGCAAACAATGGCAGCCGAGCGGCTATCCGGTGCCGGGGTCGTTTCGAGCGAAGTCGCGCAAGCGTTACCTGCCTCGAGCCACGCGCACTGATGAATTAGGCGTTTACTGACATCCTTAATTCGCCCGATTTTCAACCTATCTTCCGATAACTCTCGCCACCGCATATGCTATCGTAGCAATTGAGGCGCACGCTCCGCATGCCCGCCATCAAGCGGCAGTAAAAGCCGGCCAGGTCTTGAATTGGCATGCGTGGAACAATCATTATGCCGCGCTCTCCTTCCTCGCCGTTGGGGTTGCGCACCAGCATGCACGAAACCAATATTTGCGTTTTGGAGTTGTCACAGTTTGCAATGTCACTAGCAGCGGGGGTTCTCATGGCCGGCAGCCAAAAGCGCTCGTCGCTCAATGTAGCGGCGATCGGTAACGGTCGGGTTGCGGCATTACTCGATGATGGTGGCCGCCTCATCTGGTGGTGCTTTCCGAGGTTGGACGGAGATCCGATATTCAGCCGTCTTCTCGCGGGCGACGAGGAGAAGGGCTTCTGTGACGTGCTCCTGGATGGGCAAGTTTCCGCCCGATCGAGCTACGTACGCAATACGGGCATCGTCGAAACCATACTTGTCGCAGCCAACGGCTCGAGCGTGAAAGTGACGGACTTCGCGCCGAGGTTTCTGCGGTACGATCGCTCGTTCCATCCGGCACAGTTGATACGCAGGATCGAGCCGCTGAGCGGCCTGCCGCGTATTGTCTGTCGTTTTCGTCCAACGTTCGACTATGGCCGCGAGTGCACCAACATTTCGCAGGGATCGAACCACATTCGGTACCTTGGCGGCAGCAGTTCTGTTCGCGTTACCACCGATCTTGCCGTTTCCTACATCGTGCACGAGACGCCGTTCGCATTGACGCGGCCGGTCACGCTGGTGATGGGTAGCGACGAGCCCCTCGAAAGCTCGGTCGATGCGCTGTCGCGAGAATTCCTCGACCGCACCAGAGAATTTTGGGTGAGTTGGGTCCGCGGCCTCGCCGTCAGCTACGAATGGCAGCCTGACGTCATCCGCTCCGCCATCTCACTGAAGCTCTGCACCTTCGAAGAGACGGGCGCCATTACCGCGGCGCTTACGACGTCCATTCCCGAAGCGCCAAACACGCCGCGGACCTGGGACTACAGGCAGTGCTGGCTTCGCGACGCTTATTTCGTCATCCGCGCCTTGAACAGGCTCGGCGCGACACAGTCGATGGAGCACTATCTCGGCTACATCACGACGATCGTTGCAGACGCGGAAAGCCCGCTACGTCCTGTGTACGGGATCGTGCACAATGATACGACCGAGGAACGGGTCGCGCCTGACTTGCGCGGATTTCTCGGAATGGGACCCGTGCGCATCGGAAATCTGGCGTCACAACAGCTGCAGCATGATGCCTACGGCAGCGTCATTCTTGGCGCCGCGCAAATGTTCGTCGACCGGCGGCTGCCGCGCATGGGGGATGTCAGCCTGTTTCGAGATTTGGAGCACCTGGGACAGCAGGCGCGCCGCCTCTACCTCGAACCGGATGCTGGCATTTGGGAGTACCGGGGACGGCAACGCATACACACGCACTCCGCCACGATGTGCTGGGTCGCCTGCGATCGCTTAGCGCGGATTGCGGTGTTGCTGGGTCTCACCGAGCGTGCTGCATACTGGACGCAGTCTGCCGAACGCATACGTTCGGAAATCCTCACCAGAGCCTGGAGCGAGAAGCGCGGCGCATTTACAGGTGCCTTCGATCATGGCGAATTGGATGCAAGCGTTCTCCTGCTCGCCGAGCTGGGTCTGGTCATGCCGAACGATCCCCGCTTCGTGAAGACATGCGATACCATCGGACGCGAGCTGATGCGTAACGGACTGTTGCTGCGGTACGCTGCCGAAGACGATTTCGGACTGCCCGAGTCTTCATTCCTGGCTTGCCAATTCTGGTACATCGACGCCCTCGCCTCAACTGGCCAAACGGATCGGGCGCGTGAACTATTCACGGAATTGCTCAGTCATCGCAATGCGTTCGGAATGTTGAGTGAGGACCTGCATCCTGCAACTGGCGAGTTGTGGGGCAATATCCCTCAGACATATTCGATGGCCGGCCTCATCAACTCCGCCATGACGCTTTCCCGATGCTGGGAGGATGCGTGGTCAGGGCCCATTTATCCCGGCGAGGCGAAGCGCACCAAGCCTCAAGAGCATGCAAGCGTCGATACCCCGCAGACGGAGCACGCTTCTCCGCGACGGCCGTTGGACCTCAACTGACGGGTGGCTATCGCGGCCGTCGCGTGCGTCGTGTGGTCGTTTGCTTCAGAACAGCTGCGATGCGGCAGTGGACGCCGTCAGGCGTAAACGAACGCTCAACTGTTGCGGTCGGGAACCCGCTGTCGATGAGCGTGGTGCCGAGCCCCCGCCTTTCCGGCGCCGTGACGGCTGGGCCGCCGCGCTCTTGCCAATCGAGTTCGAAGCGGACTTCGTCGTCGTCGAGTTTTTCGATTTGCCAGGTGACGCTGACCGAGCCGCGGTCGTTGGTCCACGCACCATACTTGATGGCATTGGTGCCAAGCTCGTGGAGCGTCAGGCCGAGTGCGCTCGCCACGTCGCCGGGAACCATAGTCTCCGGCCCCTTGATCTCGATACGAGAACTGCCGGGCGGCACAAGCGGCTTCAAAGTGTCGGCCACCAATTCGGTCAGCGATGCGCCGGTGAAGTTCCGAGTTGCGACAAGGTCCATTGCCGTACCCATCGCTGCCAGGCGCCCCGACAGCGCATTGGCAAAACTTGTAACGTCATGGCTATAGCGCGCGGACTGACCGATCAGTCCACCAATCACGGCGAAAGTATTTTTGAGGCGGTGGCGCAGTTCGATGTTCAACTGTTCAAGCTGCAATTCTCCCAAGGCGCTATCTTGTAACATCGCCTCATTGCGAGCCCGCTCATCTAGCAATCCTTCGACCTTGCGGTTGAGCAAATGCACGACCGCGACGATCAGCGAGGCGAGGAGCGCGAACATGCCGAGGACTACGAAAGACATCGTCTCGCTCTGATGAGCAGACGAAGAGAAAAAGAAATACCAAGCGTGCAAGAGTGAAGCAGCGACGACCAGCAAGCCGGGCCCGGTCCCCGCGACCAGAGTGGTCAGCAGTGTGGCAATGAAGAATGTCAGAAAGGGCAGATTCAGCGGCAGCCAGTGTGACAATGCGGCACGCAGCGCCGCGGCGGCGAGAAAAATTATAATGGCAATTGGATAGGCAAGGAGGCGGTTGCGCCGGATCTTAGGAAATGTGCGCTCGACTAGATTGTCGACGAATTGAACCACTCGCCCCCCGAACGGCTCCTTGCGTCCGCTTTGAATTCTGCTTTGAGAAATTCTGCGCGTTTTTTAGGCCCCACGCGCCAAAACATGGTAACATAAAGAGTCAGAGTTTGCCAGGGCTGAACAGCGCCAGCCCACATCTAAGCCGATGTAGAATGGGAGCAGACTTCCCTCAAGACTACTGATTGCCGCGGTGCGGCATTTTTGGGGAACTGGTAGTAATCTCGGGAGTTTACCGCTCGCTGGTCGGCGCAATCAAGATCCGCCAGTCAGCACCGACCCCAACATTTACCAAGCGAAAGGACCAGGGATTTTGAGCCGGGTTGTCATGGTTTCAAACCGTGTCATCGACCTCAATGCGGCGACGCAGGCGGGCGGCGTCAGCGTTGCAATTTATAATACGCTCGAGCGTCAGCCCGGATTCTGGTTCGGCTGGAATGGAAAAATCGAAGATGACGACGCCTCCGAGGCGCCTGCGGCAACGACGGTAACGGCAGGCGGCCACACGACCGTAACGATGCCGCTGACTGCAACCGATTATAACGATTACTACCTGGGATACTCGAATTCCGTTCTATGGCCGGTCTTTCACAACCGGCTCGATCTTGCGCAGTTCGAAGCGGGTTATTACGCGCGTTACGTGGCGGTCAATGCAAAGTTTGCAGTCGCGCTAGCGCCGTTGATTGAGCCCGACGACGTCATCTGGATTCACGATTATCATTTGCTGCCTATGGCCCTCGAACTTCGCCGCCATGGCATCGAGAATCCTATCGGCTATTTTCTGCACATTCCCGTGGGCTCGCCCCAAGCATTGCTGGCGATACCCGAATATCGGGAACTCGCGCGCGCATTGAGCGCCTATGATCTCATAGGCCTCCAAACGCCAGGCGATGTACGCAACCTCATCGACTTCCTGCTTCAAAGCGTGTCCGGCCGCCTTCTGCCGTCTGGGCGCATTCGCGTCTTCGACGCCGAACTCGATATCGGCTGTTTCCCCGTGGGTATCGACCCAAGCGAGTTTGCATCTCCCGTGGATACCCATCAAACCGAGAACTCCGAACCCAGCCGCATCATCGGAATCGATCGACTGGACTACACCAAAGGTCTCCCTCAAAAATTCCGCGCTTTCGGCAAGCTCCTCGAGGAATATCCCGAATATCGCCGGCGCATTGTACTCTCGCAGTTCGCGCCGCCGACGCGAGAGAGCGTCGAAGCCTATGCCGACATCAAATCCGAACTCGAATCTTTGTCGGGTTCCATCAACGGCCGTTACGGTGAACTCGACTGGGTGCCGATAAATTACATCCACCGGACCATGCCACGTAGCGAGCTGAGAGATATCTACCGCTCGTCGCGCGTTGGCTGGGTCACGCCTTTGATGGACGGAATGAATTTGGTCGCCAAGGAATTCGTCGTCTCGCAAAACCCGCTGGATCCGGGAGTACTGATACTCTCGAAGTTTGCCGGGGCCGCTGCGCAGTTGACTGACGCAGTACTGGTCAATCCCTATGATATCAACGATATGACCCAGGGCCTGCGCACGGCTCTCGAAATGCCCGCAGACGAGCGGCTTGCACGCCATGAAAAACTCGCCAAGGTCGTGCGCGAATCCGACTCGGCCGCATGGAGCAGCAGCTACTATTCCGCACTTGTAAAAGCCGGAGACCGGCGCCTCGGCAAGACGCTACAATCTTCCCCCAAAATGAACGAGGCGCTGGATCGTTTGAAAGCGGCTATTAAAAAAAACAGCGCTCCTAGCCGCCACGCCGCACACGCGTGAAGGTGATGGCTGCAACTTTTGACAGAAGGGCGTCGGAACCCCGTCGGCATGACGGCGATCGCCGCACGTTGGCCGTCGACATCGGCGGCACACTCATCAAGACGGCCGTCGTCGATGAGAATGGGGAGCTCATCTCCAAATTCGTAACGACGCCGACACCGAAACCGGCCACGCCGGAGGTGGTCATTGCCTTGATTGCCCGCGTCGTCGAGCCGCTGCCGGCCTTTGGCATGATATCCGTCGGTTTTCCGGGCGTCGTAAAGCGAACGCATATTGCAACCGCTCCCAACCTCGGAACCCAGTACTGGAAAGACTTCGACCTCGAGCAGGCCCTTACTCGTCAATTCGGAAAGCCGGTTCGTATCCTGAATGACGCGATTGTGTACGGCCTGGGCATTGCGCGCGGTCCGGGACGCGAGTGTGTTCTCACATTTGGAACCGGCATGGGCTGCGCGCTTTTCTGCGAAGGATCGGCATTTTACGGATTGGAACTAGGTCAGCACTACGCCTGCGATGGCATGAACTATGACCAATACATCGGGCATGCCGCATATCTGGCGATAGGACTGGAGGAATGGAATAAACGAGCTGAGCGCGTCCTCGTTGCTGTTCATGGACTGACCAACAGCGACCGCATCTACATAGGCGGCGGAAATTCCCGGCGCATCACCTTCCCATTGCCTGCTTGGGCTACGGTTGTGCCGCCCTCAGGGGGCGTGGCGGGCGGCGCGCGGCTTTGGCACCCAGAGATGGATTTCTGGTTCCCCGCCCGGGAAAACCTCATCGAGGCTTAGTGGGGGAAGCCATGAACGTCCTCACCATAGGCGGCGCAATGCTGGACACGATCGTCACGATCGCCAGCGATAAGATCGAACAGATGAAAATGCGTAATGCAGAAAGCTCGTTTCTTCTGCTCGAAGAGGGCTTGAAGACCGAAGCGGATCAAATTGCAACGCATTGCGGCGGGGGCGCAGTAAATGCGGCCGTTGCTGCGGCTCGGCTCGGCCATGCGACGTCGGCCATCGTTAAAGTCGGGCGCGATGAAAAGGCGAAAACCATCCTCGGCCGGCTCGGCGAGGAAGGCGTCGATCTCAAATGGATATCCGTCGATGACGAGGCGCCGACGGGAGCGTCGGTGATTATCTCGTCTCACGAGCGCAATGCCGCCGTCTTCACATATCGGGGCGCCAACACACGCCTGAGAGCTGCGGACTTTCCGGCCGAGGCCTTTGCAAGCAAGGACCTCGTCTACGTCGCCAATCTCAGCAACGAGTTGGCCGATCGCTACCCTCTCATCGTCGAACGCGTGAAAGCGGCTCACGCACAGCTTGCGGTCAATCCCGGGGTGCGGCAGCTCACCGCGCGTTTCGATGACTTCTGGAACAGTCTCGCCCAAATCGACATTCTCTGCATCAACCGCCGGGAGGCACAAACATTTATGCCCCGGCTACTCCATACGTTCGGAGAAGGCGGCGCGGCGCTAACCGTGAAGAGCGGCGAGCCGATACCGCCACTCGCCAAGCACGGCCTCCGCAACGGCGGGTACGAGATGAGTCTCGTGAAGTTTCTCGGAGCCCTGATTGAGCTTGGTGTCGGCGTCGTCGTACTTACGGACGGAGCCAACGGAGCATTCATCGCAAAGGAACAGGACCTTCACTATCGGGAGGCGCAGCGTGTCGTCGCCCAGGCGACCACCGGTGCGGGAGATGCCTTTTCCTCGACGTTCGTGTGCTACTTCGCACAAACGGGGGACGTGGCTCACGCACTCAGCGCCGCGGTTGTAAACGCGGCGAGCGTCGTGAAATTCGTCGACACGCAATCTGGCCTGCTGACGTACGCGATGCTGGAGAAGGAACTTGCAGGCACTACCGATCACCCGCTTTACACCTGGTCGATATAGGGGCAGGCATTCTGATGCAGCAGCACTTGAGAGATGATAAGCCGTTGCCAGGCGATGAGATCCCGCGGATGGTGCGGGCCGCGTCTCAGCGAAGCGATGTCGAACAGCTTCTGACATCGCAGGAGCCGGTCGCGCTTTATCTCGATATTGACGGCACGCTTCTCGACGTGGCTCTGACGCCGTCGACCGTGCATGTTCCACCCGAGCTTCCCAGCATACTTAGCGCTACATCGGTGCGTCTTTCGGGAGCCGTCGCCATCGTCACAGGCCGCCCCATTGTTGAGGCCGACCATTTGCTGAAGCCGATAAAGTTCGCCGCGGCGGGCGTGCATGGCGCCGAGATGAGAATGAGCCCCACCGGCAAAGTTGTATCGCTGACGCCGTCGTTCAGTCCTGTGCTGATTGAGGAAATCAAAGCAATCGCAAAGGCACTGCCGGGCATCGTCATGGAAGACAAGGGCGCCGGTATCGCTCTCCATTATCGGATTGTACCGGAGCTGCAGGGGTCCCTGCTGCAGGCGCTCGAGGCTCTCGTACCCAGACACCCTGGACAATTCGTGGTTTGCGAGGGCCGCAAGGTCGTCGAGGTTCTCCCGATCGGCTTTTCGAAGGGGCGCGCCCTCCGGAAACTTGCGGCGCTGCCGAAATTTGCAAACCGCGTTCCGATCATGATTGGCGACGACATCGCCGATGTCGATGCCTTCCGCGCCGCGGAGGAGATGGGCGGCTATGGTCTGAAGGTCGCCGGCGAAAATTTTTCCAACGCCGAAGCTTCGTTTCGCGGCCCCAGTGAAGTTGTGAGCTGGCTGAAGACTTTCAGCGACGGCCTCTAGCGCGTGCTTTCTCACCCGAAGCGGGCACGTCTCAATGTGCCGGCTCGAGGTATCTTCTTACATCCTTGGGGGCGAGCGCGATGTCCGCCAGCGTTCGCCGGTCGAGCGCAAACATGAAGGCATCGACTGCCTCCTTCAACGCGCCCTGAAGCTTGCAGCAGCGCGTGATCGGGCACTGGTTGCCCGTCGAGAAGCATTCCACGATATCGAAATTCGGCTCGGTTTCTCGCACCACGTCACCGAGCCGAATGTCTTTTGCTGGCCTTGCAAGTTTCAGTCCACCGAATCTGCCGCGCACGGCGGTGATGAAGCCTGCGCGCGTTAAGGTATTTACGACCTTCATCAGATGCGCGCGTGAAATGCCGTAGGCATCGGCGATCTCCTCGATCGTGACAAGGCGATCGCCGGCCGCATGCGTGAACATGAGAACGCGCAGGGCGTAGTCCGAAAACATGGTGAGCTGCACGGCAGTACCTCACACGTTATTGATGGCTTCCTGCGGATCACATCTGGACAGGCAGGCCAAATAAGATACATTCATAACACATCTTATCCGAAAGTGTCGGCTTCATCGACGGCAAGGATGCGACCTGCCCGACCGCCGCGTCTGATGCGAACGGTGACGGATATATCGATCTGGTCGAGACGGAACACACGTCCGGGACCACGATGCTGCCGTTCCACGCTCATCCCGCAACGCTCGAGATCGCAAACGACACCTATCCCGTCGCCGACAAGAGCGGCGCCGCGCACTACACACATACGGATGATGGCCGCGCTAAATAAAGCCCTGAAAGAGAAGTTGAAAGCCACCGGCCTCGAATTATCCAAGCGCGTCATCGTCGTTCACGGCGTTCCAGGCGACGCGAATCTTCCCGACTCCGTGAAATCTCTTCCGGGCGTCCCGGCGCAGGTGACCATTCCCGTGGCCTGCGGGAAGATCGAAGTAGCCAAATAACCGCCTTGCCCAGGAATTATTATGACGTACGTCGTTACTGAAAATTGCATCAAGTGCAAATACACGGACTGCGTGGAAGTCTGTCCCGTAGACTGCTTCTACGAGGGTGAAAATATGCTCGTCATCAATCCGGACGAGTGCATCGACTGCGGTGTCTGTGTGCCGGAGTGTCCAGCCGAGGCGATCGTCGCCAACTCCGAGCCGCAGGCGACCGAGCAATGGCTGGAGGTCAATCGCAAATATTCCAGCATATGGCCGAACATTCCGATCAAGAAGCCGCCGTTACCAGGCGCTGATGCCGAGAACGGCCGCGCCGGGAAGGCGGACGAACTATCTCCCAATCCTGCAAAGGAAGACGCGATCACGTGACAGCGCTCGGAAGCCGCGTGCTGTCACGTAACGGAAATTGCTGTCGAGGCCACGGGCACGTAAGCGGGCACTCTCTGCATTTGGCGACGTTGCCCGTGAAGTCCGCCTATCAATGAAAGCAGATACATCATGCGTTGGGTAATGAACTTCTCGTTGGTGTGCGTTGGTCTCTTCATCCTCGCCTGTGGCGTGATGTGGAGCCTAGGTGTGTTTTCCGGCCTCGACCTCAACGCCACCGTCGGAGCAGTGTTCGGTACGTTTCTGGCGACGGCAATGGGAACAGCCTTGATGGCGCTGACGTCCTACAGCAATCGAAGCGGCCACGATGCATCGGTCCACTACGCGGAGGACGAACGAAGTGCGTCTTGGAATTCCATATTGGGCACACATGCCCGATGCGCGGTGGTCGCGAACCAGATGCGCGGTCACGATCTAGCCGCCGCTTAGTAGCTAACCGGATACGACCGGCTTTCAATTCGCCTCAGCCTCGCTGGGTTTCTTTACTTTCTTAGTCGGATTGAGCTTCGCCGACTTCGTCGCTTTTGCTGATGTCGTGTTTGCTTTGGCGGAATTCTTGTCTGCTTTCGCAGCTGTCTTGGCGCTGGCTGTCTTCGCGGCCTTGCTAGCCACTTTGACCTTGTCAGCTTTCTTGGTCTTGGCTGCTCTTTCTTGTCTGACTTCTTGACGTTGTCTGCGACCTTGCCCGCCGTCTTGGTCTTCTCTGCTTTCTTGACTTTGGCTGTCTTCTCGGTCTTGTCCGCGTTCTTGACCTTGCCTGTTTCTCGGCCTTTTGCGCTATCTTGACCTTGTCCGACTTCTTAGTCGTGGCCGCTTGCTTTGTCTTGGCTGCTTTCTTGACCTTGCCTGTGCCGCCACTCTCTTCGGCTTTAGCGATCACTTGATTTTTCTTTGCAGTGCCGACTGATTTGACTTCCTTGCCGTTGGTGGCCCTCCTAGTTTTCTTGCCACCATTCTCCTTGCCACTGGCCTCCTTACTGATCTTCTGCTTCTTGCCACTCTTCTCTGTACTCGCGATCTTGCTCGCCTTGCTTGTCTTGCTCGTGTCGACGACGCTCTTCAGGTTGGCGGCACCGACCACCTTTGTCGCTTTGTCTGCCTTTTTCTTCCCGACCTTGCCAGCACTGGCCACATTGCGATCGTCCGGCTTCGTGCTTGCGATATCCGGAGCCTTCTTCGCACCTTGGGGATTGGAGGCTTTGGCACCTTCTTTGTGGCTAGCATGATAGCGCTCTACGTCGGCCTTCGTGATCTCACCGTCCTGCGCCAAGGCGGCGAGGCAGGGTGTTGACAGCCCCTCGCCGACCTTCCGCATGCACTGGCGGAGTTCCTCGGTGCCCACCGAGTATTGGCTGCAGTGTTGGTAATAGTCGGCCTTGCACGCCTCCCTTGCTCGCTCGCTGACTGCGTAAGAACAATGAGTTGATACGAGGAGAGCGGCCAGCGCCATCGCTGCGCGAAGGTGGCTTTCAAAGAGCCGCAAACCGCGCGCTGCGCCCAAATTACACAGACTGGCCAAACTGTTTCGCAATCGCATTACCTAAATTTCAGCAGAAACCGTTATCAGACATAGGTATTGACGGTAGTAATTTCAGCGGTGGTGGCAACAAGGCTGAGCTTCGCTAGCGAGTATGCTAACCAAACAAATCTGTACGAGCAGCCTCGGGGTTGTTTTTGCAGTTAATGAATCGCATTCGGGAGGAACAATGAATAAGCCTATCAGAGCACTAGCAGTGGTTGCGGCCGCGATGGCATTTGCAGCCGGTACGGCCGCCAACGCGTATTCCGAGAAAATTAAAACGGCATGCTCTGCCGATTACGCAAGCCTTTGTTCTCAATATAAGCAGGGAAGTTCCCAGCTTCGCCGGTGCTTCGAGAGCAATCGTAAGGTCCTCTCCAATAGCTGCGTCTCCACTCTCGTGAACGCGGTGAAGTTCCCGCTAAATACCTGAAGCGGTAACTTTCCTACGTGCTCCTCGAGCCTTGCGCATCGAAGCGGCCGCTCCCGCATAATCGTGAAGAACTCGGGCGATACGCGCGATGCCATTGTCGATTACCGGAGACGGTTGAAGTGCAAAGCTCAGGCGAAGGTTGTTCGTCTTCGAGCGCCCGGCATAAAACGCGGCGCCTGGGACAAAGGCGATCCGCTCCCGTCGAAGAACGTCGCTCAGTAGTTGGCCGGCGTCGACAAACGGCGGCAGCGTCAGCCACACGAACATCCCGCCTTGCGGCGCGCTCCGTGTCACACCGCCAGCCATATACGCGGCGAGCGCCTTAACCATTGCGTCGCGTCGCATGCTGTACTCGGCGATGAGCTTCCCGACGTGCTGCGGATAGAGTGCCTCCGCAACGCCATGGATGATCATCTGGTTGAACGTTGAGCAATGAAGATCGGCAGCCTGCTTGATCAGAATGATCTTGCGGATCACCTCACGTGACGCACACACCCACCCGGTCCGCAGCCCGGGTGCAAGCGTCTTGGAGAACGTGCCGCAATAGATGACGCGCGATCGATCGATGTGCCCGCATTGGCGAATATCGAGCGCGAGGCACGAGGGTACCGCATCACCTTCGAAGCGCAAAGCCTGATATGCCGCGTCCTCGATGACGTGGATGTTCGCTTCGGCCGCAAGGTCGAGTAGGCGAAGGCGCTGCGCCTCGCTTAGCGTTTCGCCCGTGGGGTTGGCGAAATCCGGCACGACATAGGCGAGCGCGGCTCTTCCTCCTGCCGCTCGTGCGGTGGCCGCATAGAATTGTCCACTGGGCCCGCCTTCACTGAGATCGAGGCGGTCATAGCGCGGCTCGAACGCGCTGAAGGCCTGAAACGCACCGAGATACGTCGGAGCCATGAGCAGTGCCGTGTCGCCGGGATTGAGTAGCAACCGGCCGACGAAATCGAGCGCCTGCTGCGATCCCGAAGTGATGGCGATATTCTCGACGTCACAGGGCACTCCGAGGCTCGCCATGTGCAACGCCAGCCACTGGCGCAGCGGCACGAAACCTTCGCTGACTGAATATTGCAGTGCCGACCGAGCCGTGTCGGCAGCGCCCAGTATGCGACGACTGAACCGATCAATCTCGGACACGGGAAACAGCGCGGGATCGGGAATGCCTCCCGCGAAGGAAATGACATCCGGTTGGTCGAGGATCTTGAGCAACTCGCGGATTTCCGAAGCCGTCATGCCTTTCATTCGATTGGCAAACGGCGGCCGCCCCTCCCAGTCGTCGCTTTCCTGCATGGCAACCTCGCGCGGAATCGCGAACCGCATGACTCCCCTTAACAACCCGCGTCGCCGGCGCGCATTGCTATTAAGTCAACCCAGGCCCGCGGATTCATCGTTTGATCGCACTCGCTCACCGCGATTCTGCAGTCAGAGCGGACACGCATCGCAGGCATCAGATCATATGGGGCGCGCCATCCGGGCATGGCCGCAATCCGCTTCGTCCAGGCGAAGATGTTGGGATGACTGACCGCGAGGTCATAGCCCGTCTCAGACGCCGGATGCGCCGAGGCTTACAGCCGAGAACGCGCGCCTCGGAAAGTTCAGCGCGTGATGACGTTCAATCGCCCTGACACATCAATAGGGCCGTCCATCTTTATGGGTAAACTTCCACTGTCCATCTGACCCTAGGACGGCTTTGAGATCGTCGTTTGGATAGCTGCCTTCGTCACCGTCTGAACGGTCGCCGATCTCGAGATAGACAACATCGTTCTCGGTCCGGTTCACAAGTTGATGAGCCACGCCCTGCGCAGGAAAGCCCGCACACATGCCGGGGCAAAGTCTGAGTTCCCCGACGTCAGTGACAAGCGTCGGCTCACCCTGCAGTATGAAAACAAACTCGTCTTGCTTACTGTGCCGATGCAGAAGCGCCGACTCACCGCCTGGCGTCAGCTTGGTTAGATTGACGCCAAAGTTCTTCAATCCAAAAAGATCCCCCAGGGGTCGCTTTTCACGCTTCCCCATCCGACTGAAAAACGGCTCCGGATAGCTGGATGGCTTGCTGCGAGCTGGAGCAGTTTCGGCCACAATGGCGAGCGGTGCTGGCTTCTGACTGTCGCCCATACTTATCGTCCTTCATCGCTCGCTGCGTCTCACGTATCCGCGGATACCACGAGCGAGTTTTGGCAGCAAAGGGTCAAGAGCGCCGGCTCTGATCCGATCGGTACCGCGCAATCGCCGAGTGAGAACAGCGGCCCCTTTCAATCAAAACGCCGCAATGCCGAAACTGAATGGCTGCGTCTTGTCGAAGCTCTGCTTGGCTACGGGGAAGGCATAATCGGCCCGAAGCGGACCAATCGGCGAATCCCATATCAAGCCGACTCCGACCGAAGCGCGCAGAGACGCCGTGGTACCGATCACACCCGGAGATTTCGCTGCCGACGCAGAGGTTCCAAAGAGCGTGCCGGTGTCGGCAAACACCGCGCCGCGGAGCCCAATATCATCGGGAATCAGCGGTAAGCCAAAACGCGCTTCGGTGGTCGCGGCTAAATAATTTTCGCCACCGAGCGCGTCTCGATTCGCGCTGCTCGTATCGCGCGGACCTATGCCTGACGGCGCGAAGCCGCGAACAGTCTCTCCGCCTAAGTAGAACATGTCGAGCAGCCGCACGTCATCGCCACCCCAGCCGGTAATATTTCCGCCGGTGGCACGGGTAACGAGTGTCACGTTGCCAGAGACTGGAAAATAACTTCGCACATCCGCTGCGGATTTGATGTAGCGGACATCGCCGCCGACGCCTGCGAGATCTTGCGACAGGATGAAATACGTTCCGGATTTCGGAAGCTTCTTCGAGTTGCGATTGTCGAACGCCACCGCGTATCCCACCGATGACGTGTAGTACGTTCCCGAGGCCGCTGCTTCCTTGATGGCCGGTGACGCCGTGGCGCCCACATCATAGACGGTATTTTGCACGAACGTGTAATTTACCGAGCCAGTCACGTGGTCGGAGAAAGGATATGCGACACGCAAGTCGCCACCCACTCGTTGAATTTTGTATGAAGACTCTTCCGTCAAATCGAGATCTCTATAGAAAAGATCGAAGCCACCTATTGCGTTGGTGCCGAGAAGGTGCGGTTCGCTGAAGCCGATTTCGGCATTGAATTGCGTAAAGCTGCCGGCGAGTTTGACCTTGGCGTCGCGACCGGTGCCAAAAAGATTGTGCTCCTCGATCGATACGTCGCCGATGAGACCTTGGCTCGAAGAGTAGCCTCCGCCGAACGAAAGGACTGTCGTCTCGTCCTCAACCACCCGCACGGTGACTTTGACCGTGTCTGGGCTGGCGCCTTTCTTGACCTCGACGTCAACGCTCTTAAAGAACCCCAAAGCCTTGATGCGCGTCCTGTCCCGCTCCAGGATGAAGGCGTTGAAAGGTTCGCCTTCGGAAAGCGTCATCTCCCGGCGGATCACATACTCGCGTGTCTTGGAGTTGCCCAAGACTTCGATACGCTCGACGGTTAGGTGGTCGGACTCCTCAACACGGAATGTGACGGAGATCCGCCTCTGAGTAGCGTCCCGATCGAGATGAGGCTTAATGCGCGCAAAGCGATCGCCCTTCTCCCAAAGGGCAAAGGTCATCGCTTCCGTCGTACGATCGATTTTCTCGGCATCATAGGCTTCGCCAGTCTCGGCCAAAACTAGTGACTGCAGGCTTTCTGCGTCGACGGTCTTGACCGACGTCTCTACTCGCATGTCACCGAACGAGAAGCGATCGCCCTCGTCGATTTCATAGTGCACTCCATACCCTTTGCTGTCGGCCTGCAAATCGCCCTGAGCTGAGACGATCCGCACGTCGGCAAAACCATGCTTAAGATAGTGCTGGCGCAAAAGCTGGCGATCGTCATCGAGCCTTTCGGGGAAATAGACGGAATCCGATTTGAAAATATCAAGCCAGCTCGACCTGACGGTCCTGATAACTCCCTCAAGTTCGCGCGCAGTGAAGGCCTTGTTGCCGACGAAAGTGATGGAAGACACTTTGTCGACCTTACCCTCCTGGATAGCGAACGTGACATCGACCGTGTTTCCGGGTTTCGGCGTGATCTTCGGCTCGATTTGTGTCGTCAATCGCCCTTCGTGGCGATAGAGGTCCCGCAGCGCCAATGCATCCGCATGGGCACGCGCTTGTGTGTAGATCACGCCTTTCTTGAGCTTAACGACCGCTTCGAGCTTATCGCTCTTGATCTCCGAGTTGCCGGTGAATGACCTGTCTGCAATGACCGGATTTTCGACGACCTTGACGGTGACGATCCCTTTCGCATGACTGATCTGCACGTCCTTGTATTGGGTCGTAGCGAATAGGGCCTGCAAAGACCTGTCAGCCTTGGCTGCGTCGTACATCGTGCCCTGTTTGAGTTCCAGCCGGCTTAGAACGGTTTCTTCGGTAGTCCGCTCTGCCCCCAAGACCTTGATCTGCGCAATTCGAAATGCGCCTGCCTCCGCCATCGAAGCGTTCATCGTGATCAAGAGCAAGCAGCACAGCAATATTTTCGCGGGGGTACAAGCGCAGTGCAACGCAGGCGAGCCTTCATTCAACACTCAATCCAAAGGATCGGATCTGCGCGGCAATGCAGGCGGTGATGAGATAACAATTGGAGAAAACAAAGAATTCTTGGTCTCATACAGGAGTTCATGCGGCCTGGCGGGGGCGAACGACGAGCGCTACTTCGAAACGAAAACGGCTGTACACGAGTTGAGCCTTAGCCGATCGTCGAACATAAGGGTGATCAGATGGCAAGCAGGATACACGAATTACTGCACGCCCTAGAAGCCGCAAGATTGGAGTCACTTGAAGCCCTGTCCGAGCAGGGTCGCTTAGCCTCGCCTGCGTCTGAAGCGATCCTCCAACGGCTTGCCAACATCCAGCTTGCACTCACGGCAGCTCGTGAGGAGATCGCATCGCAAGTCGGCAGAGGCGGCGAAGCGTCCCTGAAATAAAGAGAGATAAATCCGGCAACCCTGGCGCGCCGCGAACCGTGATCTGAGGCTTCAAAGCATTTTGCATCAACGAGGGTTTCCACGAACAGAAAAATGGCGCCGCAGCCAGTGCAGCGCCATTTTCTGTTTCTTCGTGATGTATTTTGTAGATTATTGATTGGGCGAAAATTTATGCAATCTCGATGATGTCAACGACTTCGTGAGTTTCCGGGTCGACGATAGCCACACGGTCATCATCGAGCATGATGTAATCGTAGCCGCGATAGTCGGGTACGATGACTACGATGTCTTCCGGAATCGGATAGAGATGCACGGAACGCGGCAGAGCGACGCCGACGTTAACCACCACATTGAGGTTTCGGGCCGGCTCGACATGATGCCGTGAAAAGACGGTTTTTATCCGTTGTTTTCTGCTCGCTCGTGACGCTTGCAATGGAGCCCCTGCGCTCAGACCGCCCTTCGGTGCCTTCGCTGGCGCCCGTAGAAGAATTCGAGCGAACGTGCTCATCGCGTGACCCTTTCGTTCTCGTTCCGTGACTGCGGTCTGAGTTATCATTCTTTGCGTTATGTTCTGACTTCCTCTCACCGCGGTCCATGTCGTTCTTCGCGTTGCGGTCAGCGTCCTTGTCGCGATCTGAAGTGTCTCTTGCGTTCCGCTCATTCCGATCGGAATTCTTGCCACTTCGATCGGCTTCCTTCTTAGACCGGTGCTCGAAGTTCTTATCGTCGGACCTCGAGGCCGAATTGTCTTTCATCTGCCCGGGAGCCAGCTCTTTAGCAGAACTGCCGGCATCCTTTCGTTGTCCTGGCGCGAAGCCTTTCGCAGAACCACTATCCTTCATCTGCCCCGGCGCGTCCGAGGCCGAGTTCGACATTCCTCCGCCGCCGCTGTTTCCGTGATCCGCAGGATCTGCGTACACCAACGAGGTGCCTGCGAGCAGGGCGACAGCTGCAATTGTATATTTTATTATTTCATTCTCCATTGCCGAACCCACTCACCCGTGTCTTTGAACTGAACGAGCATGCGCGCATTCAGTTCCGGCACGTGTAAGTAGACCGCAGCTTCAGTGGAATGAAAAAACCCCGACCGGGTGGATCGGGGTGTTCAAGCATGACAGCTCAAGACTGCACGGTGGAGGTGCAGGCTGTAATTCATGAAATACGTTCCGCAAGGCAAAAGGTTCCCACCGTCGCCGGCAGTTCAAATCAAAAGAAAGACGTCGCAGCCTTTGGAACTCTCCGCGATCAGTGCACGTTAAAAAACCTAATCGACCCGGGGACAGATCATGACCAAGGAAGAACTTCAAAAAGTCAGAGAGTGGGCCGATAGGGAAATCGCCGCCGCGGAGTTGCCGTCGGCTTGGTACCAGCTAATGAAATTGCGCGAGGCTCTGGACGCGATACTCGGCGGCATCGGCGCCCTCCCAGTTATTATCTCGGAACTTTCACCGGAAGCCCCCCGACCTCCGGCACGAGGTCACCTCCGTCTGGTCGACACTGACCAGTCAGATCCTGCTGGACCGGAATGACGGTTGAACAAAGACGTGAGGTGGCTCCGTAACACCGGCCACCATGCCGCGCGCGCAATCGTGTCGGTGTTATTGCGAGCTCTTATGGGTAGGAAACGGGGCTGGTTTTCTCCCCCTAAGCGCTTGAAAAGCCGCCCGATTACGGGCGGCTTTCTCTTTCGCGTCATCTTATTTTTGCGTCATCTAATGTCGATCCAAGCGCCACGACGCCAATAGCCATGCCCTTCATGCTCGCGCCACCTGTAACGATCGTGATCAGACCACCTCCAATCGTCGCCATAAATGCGCAACTTCAATTCCGGGAGATAGTCCGGCCTGCCGCGAACGTGCCAGCAGTCACCCTCGTCATTGCATACAATCGCGGCTGACGCATTTGCAGCTGACAAGGTCAGCGCGCTTGCACCCACCAAAATGGCTTTCATAAAAACATTCATCGTGTCCTCATCAGTCTGTTTCTGATGAGATAGAAACTTCTGTTTACCTGCTTGAGTTCCGGGTTCCGCAAGCTGTGAGCCTGGCAGTCCCCTGCGACCAGTTCGTTCCATGGTTTACCGACGGATTGATTTCAGATTGTTCCATGGGAGGAGGAACGGTCGCCAGCATCAGCCGTTGTCCTCTCATCGAATGAAAAAAGGAAGGAAACGTTCTCCAATGAAAACGACCTTAGTGGCCGCAGCTGTCGCGGCGCTATTCGCAGCCGCTCCGGCCTTCGCTGCTGACACCGCACCCCAAGGTGGAAAACCGGCGTCCAGCTCAAACCCAACGCCGAGCCCTTCTAAGTCTGTCGGATCAGGAACCGGCTCAATGGATTCTGGTGCAAGTGGCACATCGACAGGCACCAGCGGCACTTCAATGGAGCTGCCAGGCGCGTCTGACAGTAAACAGACGACGCAAAACCTAAGCAGCAATAGTCTGCATAACGTTGCGTGAAGCGTATTAAGGTCGGACTCGCGTACGAGTTCCCAAGCGTCGACGCTCGCGTCCCTAAAAAAGGCCCGGGCAATTCGGCCCGGCCCTTCGCGCGGCATCGTCCTGTAAGTCGCTAATGAAATTAAATGAGACCCTCGTGCTTGAGAGCGACCTGCACCGTCGGCCGAGACCTCATTCTTTCAGCGAATTCTTTCAGACTGTCGGGAAAACGAAGGCCGTTTTTCGTCGCCCACATCAACATCACGAATAGATACGCGTCCGCGACCGTAAGATTTTCGCCGAACACCTAAATAGGTACTGATGCACATCGACACAAAGAGCCAGCAAGCTAAGCCATCACTGTTTGGCAGCTAATTTATTCAGTTTGGGAATCCCGCCCGGATCGTTGGTATACGGTTTTTGAGCAATGGCATCCTGGGCGGTTGCGGCGTAGCGGACGATTGGCTTTCTCAATCCTGCAACGAGCAGAGTTCGCCGCACACTCGTGCGGGCACCGACAAAGAACACCGTAGTTCCTGCGTGATGGAGCTTTTGGACAAAGCCTTCGAGCGCTTTGGCGGCAGTGCTATCCACGAGCGGCACTTCGCTAAAGTCGAGAACGAAGATCTTCGGACGCTCGCCGATGCGATCCAATACGGCGCTGACGGCGGCGGTCGCCCCGAAGAAGAAGGCGCCGCTGATACGGTAGACCATTGCATTGCCATTGAACGCATGCTCGTAAGCCGCTCGCTGCGTGCCCGTCGTGTCAGCCTTATCCTCGCTGACCAATTGCCCGCGACCCTCGACTTCGACGGCTTCAGCCATCCGATGCAAGAACAGGAAGGCGCCGAGCGTTACGCCAGTCGCGATCGCTGTCGTCAGATCTGCGAAAATTGTGAGGAGGAACGTCGACATCAGGACGGTGAAATCACCCCAGGACGAGCGCAGCAGAATCGAGAACTCTTCCTTTTCCGCCATGTTCCACGCGACGATTGCGAGAACAGCACCGAGTGCGGCAAGCGGGATGTAACTTGCGAGCGGCGCCGCCACCAGCATGAACAGGAGAATGTAGAGCGCGTGCATCATCCCAGCGACAGGGCCGCGGGCGCCTGCGCGGATATTCGTCGCCGTACGGGCGATGGTACCTGTCACGCACATTCCGCCGGCGGAAGCAGCAGCCATATTGGCGACGCCTTGGGCGACAAGCTCGCAGTTAGACCGGTGCCTGCGTCCGGTCATGCCATCCGCGACCACGGCCGAGAGCAGCGACTCGATGGCGCCGAGCAAAGCGATAGCTACCGCATCAGGAAAAGCCGAGCGGATTGCCGCCAGGTCGAAGGCCGGCAGCGTCGGAGCCGGCAATGTATGTGGCACGCCGCCGAAGCGCGAACCGATGGTTGCGACATCGAGACTAAACGTTGCAGTTATCGCAGCCGTCACGGCAACGGCGACAAGAAAGCCCGGCCACTTCGGCCGATATCGGCGCAGCCCGACGATGATGCCGATGGCGAGAACCGACAATGCGAGCGTTGCAGGCCTGATCGTGTTGATCCTCTCACCGATGGCCCACAGCTTCGGAAGCAACGCTGCGGGCTCGTTGGCGATGTTGAGGCCAAGCAGCTCTTTCATCTGGCTGGCGAAGATGATAACTGCGATACCGGCGGTGAATCCAACCGTGACCGGAAGCGGGATATATTTGATGTAGGTGCCGAGTTTCGGAGGAAACCGACAGCCATCATCATCATGCCTGCCATCAGAGTTGCGAGCACGAGGCCGTCGTAGCCGTGGCGCTCGACGATGGTCGCGATTAGCACGATGAAGGCGCCGGCCGGCCCCCCGATTTGAAAACGGCAGCCCCCGAGCGCCGAGATCAGAAAGCCGCCGATAATGGCGGTATAGAGCCCCTTCTCCGGCGACAGCCCCGAGCCGATCGCAATGGCCATGGACAGCGGCAGGGCGACAATGGCGACGGTAAGACCCGCGATGGCATCGGCCCGAAAATCGCTCCAGCTATAGCCCTCGCGCAGAATGGTGACGAGCTTGGGCGTGAAGAGTTCGGCAAAGGTTGGCCGATGCCGTCCGATCGGGCCATGGGTCGACACGTCCATGTGTATCCGTCTCCTTGTCGCAAGGAGCGGCGGGATCGTCGGCCCAGGTGTCGGCGCTCGCCGTCGCAGTGTGGTCTTCAATTAGAGCGCGCTGATAATTCCTCCTCGCGCGCAGAAGCTCGAAAGTGAGCGGGGTGACCTCGACGCCCGCCGAAAGCGCCAAGCAACGAAGTGGCAACCATCGCGGCGACTGAAAGCAGTCCTTCGTTCAGGCCGATCGAAAACAGCAAACTCGATGACAGTGCTGCTCCCAATGCTCCCCCGATCGCGCCAAGCAGCGCGTTTAAAAATCCGCGCAGCGAAAGTCCGTACAGCAACCCCGCGATCAGTCCGGGGTAAACGGCAGGCCAAAAGTGATCACCCATTCATTTCCCTCGCATCTGGGCGACCTGCTTATGACGGAGCAATGTGCAGGTTGCCTTTGATTTGGATCAAGCCAGCCTTTGAAGATGCCCAATATTCGAAATCGTTGCGCTCGCGCGGGCGATGTAAACCTGTTGTGACTTGCCAATTTGGGTTCGCAGGGTTCAGGTCCGGCGTTGCGCTTAACCCGAAGCATTGGGGGGGCAAATGGATCAGAACATTTTCAATCATGACCACGCGATATCTTCGTGGATCACGCTCTGTATCAGCCGCGACGGAGCAACGACGACCGTTCTGATGATCGAGACCGACCTCGCCCTAAATGCGAAAGACCCAAACTATCGGAAAGATTCCGTCGATGACTTGGTAGCGGCGGCTGTCGCGTTCGTTGGCAAGAACTCACACATTGATACCATCGAGATTGAACAGATCCGGCAAGGCAGCATCGATGTTACGAGTCTTGGAGACTGATAGCGCCACGCCCCAATCTTCGCCGATGACCAGAAAAAATCTCGTCTCCCTTGTGCGTGCACATACTGACTCTGACGCGCTTGCCGTAAGTCCCGTCACATTCTCGCAGGGACGCGGCTTCGCAGAGGTTCGTGGCATTGTCCCTGCTTGGCGTGGTGAAGGATTTTAATAGCGATGTTGTCAATCCCGAAACGCTTTTTCCTAACCAGCGGTATCGGAGTTCACCGCGAGCGACTAACCGCCTTCGAGCTGGCGTTACGCGATGCGGATATCGAACAGCAAAATCTGGTGAGCATCTCCTCGATCTTGCCCCCCGGATGTAACGAAATCGACCGGGCGAGTGGCATTGCCACCCTGCAACCGGGGGAGATTACCTTCACCGTCATGGCGCGCTCGGAAACGAATGAGCCGGGTCGACGCATTAATTCCAGCATTGGCCTCGCGCGCCCGTCCAACTCCTCAATGTACGGCTACATTTCGGAGCACCACGGCTACGGTATGACGCGAGAACAGAGCGGCGACTATGCCGAGGACCTGGCGGCAACCATGTTGGCTTCGACGCTCGGAGTCGAGTTCGACCCTGACGCGGCGTGGAACGAACGCAAACGAGTGTACGAAACAAGCAATCTCATTATCGGCAGCACATCGATAACGGCTTACGCGGAAGGGGATGCAAGTGGTCGTTGGACCTGCGCCGTTGCTGCAGCGGTGTTTCGCTTTACGTGAACCAACCAACGCAAGCTGCCGGCGATCGGAGATCGCCGGCAGAAGTTAGCAAAACCGTCAGCTAGCCGCGACGCCAACCATGGTCACCGTCACGTCGGCCGTCCCAGTGGTCCCGTCGACCGTGAAATCGATCCCAATGATGCCGGCGCCAGCCCCAATTCCAACCCTCGTCGTGGCGATGTCTCCACCGCCACCACCGGCGGTGCTCGCGGTAGCCATCATACCCATCATAGCCAACGGTCTGCACAAGGCCGGCGGATTGTGGAATATGGGAAACGCCGGCACCCAACGGCGCGGCACTTGCCGGCACGCTTGCGAACGCCAATGCCAGCGAGGTCGCTGCGCTTGCTACGAAAACATGAGACTTCATATGCCGCTCCTATTCATGAGCAGTGTTGTCATGTCTGCCCATGATCGAGATAATCAGACCTCGACGGAACCCCGTGTGAACAGGTCATTCACTTCGAGTTCATGCGCTCGGCCGTTGGAGGACGTGCGAGGTAGGGCCAGCAGCAACTGTGCGAGCGAATTCGTTCGCCGGAGTTCTCACCCCTTGTTGCGAGATGAAGCGGCGCGAACGAAGCAGCGGGCGTCGTTGACGAACTCCTAAAGCAAGCCCGCAATTGTCTTCGCCTGGTGCCGCCCCATTGAGGGCGATGTTTCGGTTCGATCATTTCGCCGCCGAACCGTGCGAGGAACTTTCGAGCGTCGGCTCAAGGCTGCGTAATGCTTTTGGACCGCGCCCCGGCCCAGTGCGAGACGAGCCAATTGCTCGTAAATGATGGTTGCGGCGTTGAGAGCGGTGACGCCAGCGACATCGTACGGCGGCGCGACCTCGACGACATCGAACCCACATATGGGCAGCATGTGCAGATTGCGGAGTATTTGCAGCAGCCGCAAAGGCGTTAGTCCCCCGGTGACGGGCGTACCAGTGCCTGGCGCGTAAGCCGGGTCGAGACAATCTATGTCGACCGTGATGTAGACTGGGTGATCGCGCGTGATCGCAGCAATAGCGGTTGCTAGGCTCCGCGGCGAGGTCTCGCAAGCGGCCTCGTTGTCAATAATGGTGATGCCGAGGGGTCATCTACCCACGTGCGAATGCCAATTTGTACGGATCGTTCTGGCACTATGAGACCCTCATCGACCGCGCGCGAGAACATTGTGCCGTGATTTAGTTCGACGGGTTCATTGATCCCGTTCGGCGATCTCCATGTGTCGGTGTGGGCATCGAAGTGAACGAGGGCAAGCGGCCCGAAGCGGCGCGCGTGCGCCTTGAGTAGCGGATAACTGACAAAATGTTCGCCACCCATGGCGATGAGGAAGGCTCCCGCATCGAGAACGCTCCTAGCAGCAGCTGTGATCTGTTCGACGATTTTGTGCGGATTGCCATAGTCGAAGTGGACATCGCCCAGATCGGCGCAAGCAAGGTAAGCAAGCGGATCATAGCCGCCGGGATAGGCTTTGAGGTCGGCGAGCCCTGAGGACGCCACGCGAATGGCGGCGGGCCCAAGACGCGCTCCAGGCCGGTTGGAAGTCGCGAGATCAAAGGGGATGCCGAGAATGGCGACATCTGAGTCCTCTGCGCTCATCTTGCGAGGCATGCGCAAGAATGTAGTGCATGTGGCGTAGGTCTGTTCAGATGCGATCGTGGACGGAGACAGCAAACAGCTCGGCTGCATAGCAGCTCTCCATCTCGTTGTTACGAGATGTCGCCCGGCCAACATCTGATTGGGTTTCGCCCCTGCACACCAATGGGCAGGGCGCTTCCGGTTTCAAGCGCAGACATTGAGCCAGAGGTTGAAAAAGGAGTCAAGGTGTCAGCGTCGAGACAAATCAGCGCCTCGCGGCCGACAGTCGTCAGGCGGTGCGCCCTGGCTTTTCCAGCGGGCCAAGCGCGTCAAGGTATCTTCGATCAAAATTTGGACCGTAAACGTCGAATTGCACCGAGCTATCGCGGAAGCTTTTCAGTGGCTGACCAAGGCCAAGGAAGCCGCGCTCGCGCTGACGCCGCACGACACCGAGATCAATTTCGATCGGCATGAGTTGTTCATGACTTTGGGCTTCGTGCAGGATCCTTCCAGTTGGGTCAACGATCACGGACTGACCGGTGCCGCCTGCGCCGAGGCCCGTCGAAAGCCAAAGCCCAAAGCTCGGTGCTGTCAATCGGCCTCGGAGCGGCCTAGAAATGGAATGAGAGTGAGGTCGTCGGCCGCTGTCATTTGCTCGACGCAGAACGTGTACCAATGGCAGAGCTTGCATACGCTCGAGTAAGCAGCCAGCGGCGTCGCCTGCTTGCTGAGTTGGCGCGAGCACGCGAGCTGGCTCTTGCCCGTGGACAGATCAGTGCCGGTGTGCAAGCCGAGTACTATCGCGGCAAGGCTGCCGGACTCTATGAGGATCGGCTAAGCCTCACGGCAAGCATCAGCGACACAGAGCTTCTTAAGGCCATCGAAGAGCTATTGGGCACGGAAACGGCAAGGTAATTAGTGCCGCCCTTAGCTGAGGGTTGGATTAGTCTTAGGTTGGTTAGGTAAAGGCGGTTCGTGTTCGTCGCGGGTTTGGTGCGGCTAATATCATCCCCGTTTCTGTCGCCCTCACGGCTTGCGCGTGCTTCGGTATTGTCGGCCTCTGGGATTGAGGTAAGATTGTCATTCGCACGAAGCGAAGGCTCTAGTTCTGTAAAGCTTCGATACCACGTCGTGAGGGCTCGATGACCGCGAAAAATTATGCGCTTCTTGCCGCGTTGATTTTTGCCATTGTGGCCGTGCTACAATTGGCTCGTGCCGTGAGCGGCTTGCCGGTTACCGTCGGCACGACAACCTCAATCCCCTTATGGGCCAGTTGGATTGCTTGCATTGTTGCCGCTGGGCTTGCCTGGCTCGGGTTTGATGCATCTCGAGCCTGAGACCGCTCGCGTGGTGGCACCTCCACGGTTCAGGGCTCTGGCAGCTCGACACATTTCATGTTCTCGCGGCGGCGACATGTGTACACTTGGGCGCCGTGACACGCACCACCTACCTTACCTTTGCTTCGCAATTCTTCGTGTCGGCTTCTGCAAATTGGTTCAACAAATCAGAACAATACCTAGCCGCTTGTCAGGATGAGGCCGTCCGTCGCCATTATAAGGACATGTCGAGCGAGGACGGGCGACGGCACATTTACCTGTGTATGATCGCACACGGTTACGCGTCCAAGTTGACATTGGTCACAAAGGACCGTGAGCCTTCCTAAAAAACACCGCTAGGCCTGTTGCTTCAGGCAATGAAGATACTGCTCCCCCGCCTTTACCTCGACCCCATGGGTTTCGTGTCCAAAGCCGGCGAAGCGCCGATCCCAGTCGCGTAGCGCCTTGAGATAGCCGATGTAGGGTCCATCGGCGGGACCCGTATTCTCGCCCGGCATCATCATCGGGATGCCAGGTGGATAAGGCACGACGCTCGTTGCCACGACCCGCTTTGCAGCATCATCCAAGCCGGACGCGCTCGACTTGGTTGCGCACCAGACGCCGATACGCATCTGCCGGCACCATCTCTGGAACTGGCAGGCTCGAGAACGCTTGCTGCAAGATGATGCATCTGGTTCGACCTCTTGTAGTGATCAAACATCTCGTCGCTCAAGTCGCGCAAGCCCATGGTCGCGTAGCGGTCGGGGAAGGCAGCGACGAGATTCGGCAAGATCACGTCGAGCGTCCACGTTCGCGTCGTAATCCTCTTTGAACTTGATCAGCGTGGTCAGCAACGTGCCCCACTTGCCCTTGGTCATCCCGATGGAGAAGAGAAAGAGAACCGTAAAGTCCTGAGTCTTTTCGTACTCAAAGCCGTGACGCACGAGATAGGACGCGATGATCGCGGCCGGGATGCCACGCTGCTCGAACGAGCCATCGGAGGCGATGCCTGGTGCCACGACCGTGACCTTGATCGGGTCGAGCATGCAGTAGCCATCTTCCAGCCCTTCGAAACCATGCCATGCCTCACCTGGATGCAGCACCCAGCAATTGGGATCGGTGACCAGCAACGCTTCCGGCGCATCTTCGAATGCGACTCGCTGCCCTGTTCGCAGGATCAGTGACCTCGGTCGGATTCCAGGTGCTGAAGAACCAGTCATCGTTTTGCGCGTACTGCCGCTTGATGCGCCCGACCGTCTGGCGAAAACTCACAGCCTCGCGAATCGATTCGGTAGTCAACGCGACACCGCTCGTACCGTCCATCATGGCGGCGGAAATCTCATTGGAGGCGATGATCGGATAAAACGGCGAGGTCGACGCATGCATCATGAACGACTCGTTGAAACGAGCATGCTCGATGGGGTCCCGCCCGTCGCGAATGTGGATGAACGAGGCCTGCGAGAGCGCCGCGAGCAGTTTGTGGGTCGAATGCGTCGCGAACAATGTCGGCCCGTCCTTGTACGCGGCGGGGTCGCCGAACATAGCGTAACGACCGCGGTAGAGCGGGTTGAAGCGTGCATAGGCGTACCACGCTTCGTCGAAATGCAGGCGATCGATGACGTCGCCCCCGATCTCGATCACGCGTTCGACGTTGTAGATCAATCCATCGTAGGTCGAATTCGTGATGATGGTATGCTGCGGCTTGAACCTGTTCGCGCCAGCGGTCAACGGATTCCCGCTGGCCCGCTTCCTAACCGTTTCCGGCTGCAGATCTTCGGGATAGATCGGGCCGATGATGCCGTAGCGGTTGCGGTGCGGCACGAGAAAGACCGGGATCGCCCCGGTCATCACCAGGCCATGCTCGATGGATTTGTGGCAGTTGCGGTCACACAGGGCAATGTCGTTCTGCGTCAGGCTCGCCATGAATATGATGCGGTTGGAGCCTGACGTGCCGTTGGTAACCGTGTAGGACCGATGCGCGCCGAATACGCGGGCGGCATACTTCTCGCTCTCACCGATCGGCCCGCTGTGGTCGAGAAGCGAGCCAACTGCCGCCATCCCGATCGAAAGATCCGAGCGCAGCAAGTTCTCGCCGAAGTAATCGAAGAAGATCTTCGATACCGGCGTCTTGAGAAAGGCCGTGCCGCCCAGGTGTCCGGGCGTGCCGAAGGCATATTCATGAACGTTCGCTTGCGCGAGCATCGAAGAGAACATGGGCGGCAGCAGGTTCTCGCGATAGCGCTGGATCGCGGCTTCGATCCGACCCGCCATTAACGTGGGCGTGTCTTCGGTCAGCCAAATGAACTCATTTGCCAGCTTGAGCGTGCTCAGTGGAATTGCAGGTATGTGGCTGCGCTCACCAAAAAGGAAGGCCGGCGCCCGATCATTGCGCGCACGAAACGCGCGCAACACGTCTTCTGCGCCACCGGACTGATCGAGATCGGCGTCGACTATCACCGCAACCGATCAATGGATCGGACCAGAATTGCCGACACACCGTCCGCTGCCGAGCGGGCGGTAACCACTCGAATCCGCGCTCGCGCAACTTCTCGACCAGCGCAACCCGCAGACGCCGCAGTGTCGTTCCGGCTTGGATATCACCGAACACGGCCAGAATGCTCAACGGGGACATGAGAGCCGTATGTGCCATGAGCCTCTCCCTGATTTCACACTGGGTTCGTGCAGTTAACTACAAAACAGTGCTTTTACATTCGTCAGCGCATAGAACATGTCTGTTTTGTGCCAGAAGCAGACATTTGGAACGGGGCCGCCAATTTAACAGTACCTGACGCGGCTAATTGACCTGTTCAATGTCCGGCAGTTTCCACGCCTTGTCGAAGAGGGTCTTCTCCGGGCCATAAAACCGAAACCAAGGGAACCTAGCCTTCCCTGAGGAGTGTAAATCCAATTCGGTTCCTGTCCGGGGGCCGCCGGTCGTCTGGCAGTCCAGCATGGCCAAGCGTGCGCGGGAGCTTGAGAAGAACGGCGAACTGACCCGCCGCGAGGTCGCCAAGATGCTCGGCGTTAGCGAACGGACGATGTTCCGTGGCCTCAAGGCCGCCCGCGACCACGACGAGTTCGTTGGGGGCGCAGGCCGATGACCTGTTTCGAGTTCGACGAAATGCCCCCCGAATATCTCTACGAACCCGAGCCCGAAGCTTGGGTCATCATCATGGAACGCGAGGCCGATCTGCCGGTCTTTGTTCGCGTCCTCGAGGATAGCAGCGTCGAGACGCTCAGCGTCAGGGAGGATCCGCCGGAGGCACCCGCAGCGAGACCTGGTTCGCGTGTCAATGCACGTCGAGACGACCTACTTGGTGCAGTTCATGATTAAGCCGCTCGAACGCCAGATTACATGTACTCGATAGCCCACGACAATCTGAAAGCGGCAGGGCTGCTGCCGGAGCAGCGGCGCTCAGCCACGCACCACTAGAGTTGCCGGATCCGACGGTTTTTTTTGCCGGGAGCCCTGCTGATGAAGTCTCCCCTAAACCGGGGAGGCCTTTGGACGCTTCAATTGGCTAAAAGGTCCCGGTGAATAGCCGTCACTAACGGGTAACGAGATGCAGCTCGAACTAGCGCTTAAGCCATCGGAAGCTGAGTATGTCGGGCTCATCAAGCGAGCCGCCGAGCTTGTTGGCTGCTCAAAGAACTCGCCCGAAGAGATAGAGCTTGCGGCGATCACGGCCAAGCTCGATGCGTACGAGGCAAAGCACGGCTTTGGATGATCGGACCGCTGAAATTTTCGGCATGCCGCAAATATGGCGTGCTGCACATGCCGTGGCGACACCACTACCCGTGCTTGTGGAACAGCCAGCCGAACAGGCAGTCGCCAGTGCCCCAAACGTGCCCGAGCCCACGATCGGTATGACAGGCCTGAGCGCCGGAGGAGAGGGCGAGAAGGGAAACAGCAGCCGCAGCTGCGAGCAGAGACTTGCGGGTCATTGGTAGCCTCAACGAGATTTGGACACATGGCAGGAGAGCACCTGTCGCACGCGTGCGCGAGAAAAACTCCGATTCTTGATGAATGATTAGCGTTAGCGATGAAGTGGCGCGCCACGAGCTCGCCCGCTAGAAATTGCGCACAGGATTGCGCTTTCGCGCCACCCAACGTGTCGCGGCTGGCTACCTAGCGACGTGTTATGCGGCCGATGTGGTGCGGTTTTAACGTCGTCGGCAAGTGAGGTGATCCAAACAAGCGAACACCCCGATCAACGGGCGGGCAAATCGGGGTGCTCTTCCCGCTGCACGACGGGGGACGCCAAGGAGAGGGAGGCGTTACGCAGCGGAGCCCAAGATGTACTCGCAAGCTAAATTTCATTAAAGATATGTCGATTGGCCGATGGCGTGGCACTGCAAGTATCGTCGGTCTCGGATGAGAGACATCGCGGGGTCGAATACTTTCAGACCAGACAAGCGAACACCCCGATCACGGGGGGGTGCGATCGGGGTGTTCTTCCGCTGCTCTTGAGGGGGATACGCCACGGGGGGAGGCGTTAAGCAGCGGTCCTCTCGAAAACGAAATCTGCGGTCACTTAGTCGTAGCCGGTCGGTTACGCCACCCGACCGGGACGTTCGGTCGCGGATGAGGGTGCAGACCTCCCCCAAAACGGGGATGGCTTGGCCGCTCATTTCCAGCCAAATGCGTTCGTTGATCGATGCCCGGGGGGGTCGCGTACTCGAATCCGCACCGCAATAGCGGATAGAGAAGCTGTTGGCAGCGGGCGCTGCTGGAATTCGGCCCTCCGAATTCCAGCAGCGCCCGCTGCCGCAGTCGACCGCCAATGCCAGGACCGCAGCCCTTAGCTGACCTCTGGCATCGCGGCGACGATGTCCACTTTCGGATAAAAAGCCGTAGTCGCCATTAGATTGGTCGGTCCGCTTCTGACCCTTAGCGGATCTTAACGTCTTCGTTTGGCTTCGGCACCTTAAGTCTGGAGCGCTCGATCACGTGCCCTCCGACTTGCCCGATCGGGTCGCGTCCATGCTCCTCGAGCACTACGAACGGGTTAAAAGCGATCCGCGCGTCCAATCCTACTATGCCAAGTATGAATGCCGTCGTCCATGAGCGCTAAGCATCAAAAGTGGGCTTGGGCGCGCGATGATCTCAACTTCCGCTCTTCACCCAAAAGCGGGCGTGACAGCGTGAGGCGCCTGACTTCCGCTAATGGCCATGTGTGGACGGCTCCGGGTTGTCAAGGGATCGATCACGTCGCAGCGCTGGTCGGAGCAGCCATGTGTTCGGCCTATCAGTGCGGCTCACAGGCCGCTGGCCATAATGCCCTCCGCGGATCAGATCCCGGTCAAAAGCTCGCATTCAACGATGCTCTGGCCCATGTGGGTTGTCCTGATCACCGGGTCGACCGGTTCTGCATTACGTGCTGTCCGCCCTTTCCAACCGTTACATCACACCGTTGCCGGCGCGATCTCGTCAGTGTCGCTTCGTCTATCGCGCTAAAGCGATAGGTTCGCGATAGCTCTCACCCTTGGCCATCATGGCCCAGGCCATGCGAGCGATCTTGTTGGCGAGCGCGATTCGCTGCGACCTTCATCGGCCGGCGCTCGAGCAACTTGGCAAGCCACGGGCGATGCGTGGTGCCATGGATCTTGGCGCTAACGGATCCCGCCAAGGCACCGGCGCAAAAGAGCGAGCGCAGATAGCGGTCGCCTTGCTTGGTTATGTTGCCGAGCCTATCCTTGCCACCGCTGGAGTTCTGTTTCGGCACGAGACCGACCCACGCTGAGAAGTCCCGGCCGGATCGGAACGCTTTCGGATCGGCGACGCTCGCGACTAGCGCGGTTGCCAGTGCAGGACCGACACCAGGTAGTTCGTCGAGCCTGCGGCTGGTTTCGTTAGAGCGATGCCAGGCGTTGATCTGGCGGTCGAACTCCAGGATCTGTGCTTTGAGCTTGCCGAGCAGCGCACCCAAGGCTTCGAGACACGCACGCGCGACCTCGGGAATGCGGTCGTCCCTTTGATCTGCAACGGCGTAGAGCAATTCCTCCACGCCGTTGCGTCCGACCGGAGCGACAATGCCGAACTCGGCCAGATGGGCGCGGATGGTGTTGATGACCGCTGTCTGCTGCCGGATGAAGAGGTGCCGCGTTCGATGCAGCATCAGACAGCTCTGCTGCTCGGGCGTTTTGGTCGGTACGAAGCGCATGCTCGGCCGCTGGACCGCTTCACAGATTGCCTCGGCATCAGCAGCATCATTCTTCTGGCGTTTGACATAGGGCTTCACGTAAGCCTGAGCCGCACGGTTGCCCGAGGGCCTGCAGTACTGCGCGACCAGATCGCGACGTTGTTCGCAGGCCTCGATGCCGACCAGGCAGGGCGGCAGCTTCTTGAAGAACGCGAGCACGTACCGACGCTTCAGCTGGCGACGGACCACGACGCCTCCATGCGCATCTACGCCGTGAACCTGAAAGACAGATTTTGCGATGTCGAGGCCGATCGTTGCGATTGCCAGCATGATGAGCTCCTCCGGATCCTGGTCGCCTCATCGGCAACCGATTCCAGGGCGCTTGCGCGCCCCGTGGGAGGAGCCGTCCACAGCATCAAGAGCAGACATTCCGTCAGCGGATCACTGCGGACAGCCGCAACTGCTGCAAACGACATCCGAGGCACGCAGGCCTGGGCCAGTCAGTCGGCTGCTCTCGCTGCGAGCTATCCAGCCGCTGACATTGTAGAGCGCCTGTCGATCGGAGCGCGAGCCTTATTCTCGCAGCTCTAGAGCTCGTTCGGTGTACTGTGCTTCGAGCCTCTGCTGGAGCCGGGTGAGATAGAACGGGATAGGCCCCTCGACGGGCACCTCGCGCTGCGCCTTCTTCTGCTCTTCCGGAAGGGAAAGGTCGCCCCGATCCTCGGTTTGAACCCCGTCAGGGCCGTTCGAAGAACGTGGCGCCAAGTCCGGAATCCGTACCGAAAGGTCGGGCTCCACGTGCTAGATTGTCGGCATGACAGGATACGGACAGTTCTGCTCCATGGCGCGCGCCCACGAAGTGCTGGGCGGTCGGTGGACCCTCTTGATCGTGCGGGAAATCCTGAGTGGGAGCCGGCGCTTCAATGACATCCGCCGGGGTATTCCCCGCGTGTCCCGCACCGTCCTTTCCGAACGGCTCCAAGCCCTCGTCTTCGCCGGGGCGATCGCCCGAACCGACGGTCCCCACGGCCCAGAATACGCCCTCACCGAAGCGGGACAGGAGCTGGCGACCTTGGTGAGCGCCCTCGGCACATGGGGACAGCGCTGGCTAGCACGCGAGCCCGCAAACGAGGACCTCGATTTGGAGCCGTTGTTGGTCGATATGCAACGGCGAGTTCACTTTACGGCGCTGCCCAAAGAGCCCTTCGTCGTGCGATTTGAGATTCGCGGCCACCGCCTGCGTTTCATGCTGCTCAAGAAGACCGAAGCTTCACTTTGTCATCAGAACCCCGGCTTTCCCGAGCCGGTGTGCGTGCGGGGACCGCTGGCCGCCCTGGTTGCCTGGTGGCGCGGAGACATGAGCTTCGTCAAGGCCCAGAGAATGGGGCTGGTGATTGACGGGCCCAAGGCGTTTACCCGTGCCTTTCCAAAGTGGTTCGACCTCTATCCGTTCGCCCATATCGGACCAGCCGGGCGGAAGGCAAATAATACTCCTTCACGCGCTCTGAGCGCGAGGGATGCATCGTGACCCTGAGGATCGTCCGCCTGGGTGAACCCCGCGACCCGCAAGAGGGAACTCGGATCGGCACGGTGCGGCGTCCGCCGCGTGGCGTTCGGAAGGAACGCTATGCGCCCGACGACTGGTTTGATGTTTGGTTTCCCGACCTCGCGCCCAGCGCGGAGCTTATGGCGCAGGGCAACGCGGCGGTGACGGAGACTGAATGGAAGGGCTTCGTCCGCGCCTTCAAAGCGGAGATGGATGGGCCGACGGCGCGGCGGATGCTCGATCTGCTGGCGGCGCTTTCGCATGGCACCAACTTATCGATCGGCTGCTACTGCGAAAACGAGGCCCGCTGCCATCGGTCTGTGCTTCGCGGACTACTGACGGACCGCGGCGCGAGCCTTGGGTAGCCGCTGCCGCAACAGTCGAGGCTCTGGTTGCCGACGGTCAGGACCCGTACCCGATGAGCGCTGCCGCTGAGCCTATATGGCTCTCGTTGCTCAACATCCAATCCAAAAGGAATGTCCCATGACCGCTCATCTGCTGATTATGTACCCCCACCCCAAGGACGTGAAGGAATTTGACCGCGCCTATCGCGAGGAACACCTGCCGTATGCGGCCCCGAGGCTGAAAGGCGCGACGGGCGTCGCGACCAAGCGCGTGGTCGGACCATCCTTCGCGTCGCCGCCTTATCATCTGATCTCCGACGTCAGCTTCCCAACAATCGAGACGCTAAAGGCAACTGCTGCCTCAAGCGGCAAGGAAGCGTTGACCCACGCGGCGTCGATCAGTTCGGGTGGCGCGCCGACAATTGTGGTTGTCACTGATGACGCTTAACGCGTCTGATAATACCCGGACCAAGGCTGCTGTGTTGGCCTTGGTCCGGGTTCGTTAATCCGCTGCCGCTGTCACCCACAACACCGAACTCCATCGGTCACTTTGCATTCCTGCTGTTGGTGATACGCATACTTTTGCCTGCTGGAGAATGCCTCCGACCTGAGGAGGAAGCAACAATGGCGGCAACACACAAAGGCGAGTGTTTTTGCGGAGCTGTTCATGTGGAAGTTTCGGGCGAACCGGAAGCAATGGGATATTGCCATTGCCAATCATGCAGGTCCTGGTCAGCTGCCCCGGTTAATGCTTTCACCCTTTGGAAGCCCGACGCCGTGCGGGTTACTGCGGGTGCGGAACATATTGCCACGTTTCAAAAGACCAAATTCAGTCAACGGCAATACTGCAAGAAATGCGGTGGCCATCGCATGAACATTCATCCTACGATCGGATTGGTGGATGTATATGCAGCGACGTTACCCACCTTGAGGTTCAGCGCGGGTGTGCACATCAACTACCCCGACTCAGTTTTGCCCATGCGGGACGGCCTCCCGAAACTGAAAGATTTCCCCAAAGAGTTTGGCGGCTCTGGCGAGAGATTAGCGGAGTAGCATCAGGTCCGCTTGGGATCAGGAGCGTCGGTTCCTCCATAACCACTCGTTGTCCGCTTTGCCCCTAATAATCGCCGTCAGAGCGGACATCGCGCGACCGCCGAGTTGGGCCACAATCGGTATTTCCTCGATCGTTCCAAAGCTTTTGACGCCCCTCTCACTCCGGCACACATTCGCCTGAGCCGCCAAACTCTTTGGGAAAATCTTTCAGCTTGGGGAGTCCGTCCGCATAGGCAGGACCGTCTCAGACGTTTGGTCTAAAGCCTTTTGTACTCACGTCATTGACGGCGACGGCTCCGTAAGCGAAATGCGCCGACCCAAGGACGAGGATGAGCGGGCCGGCGCGCTTTGCGATCTCGACGACTATTGAAGGCCGCGAACCCCCGAAGCGTTGTGGCTTTGAGCGAAACGCGAGCGCAGTCGGATCATGATTGGCTACATGACTATGATGGGCGCCTGCCGCTAATGATTTCCCAGGCCGCATTGATCTGCTTCATCCGAAGCTCACGCAGCTCGCGGTCGCTTACATTTTTTGCGTGATCGGGGTGCCAGCTCAAGCGAAGGCCATCAACCAGCTTTTTCACCGCAGCATCGTGCACATCTGGTCCGACACCCATCCCGAGAACTTGGAGAGCTTCGTCGCGGGTTTGCGGGATGTCATTGCTCCATCTCGATTGATGATCAGCAAACGCCGTCGAGGAGCTTTGTTTCTGAACCTTAGCTGCTGTCCCCCACTTTTTGGGTATCAAACCTCGCGTTGAGATGAGATTTCGAGCTGCAGTTCGTCCGTCCAAGGAAACGGCTGCAATATCGCGTGATGTCTTCAACCGAAATTGCCAGCGCTCCCGCCACTGCATGAGAGTAAGAGCTATAAGGCCAAGGACGGTCAGCCCTCCGACCGCCATGGTGATCGGAGTAAGGGAGGTGCGCAAATCAGGTACCTTGTTTGCCGACGCCGACGCGACGGAGCCAGTTACTAGCGGCGCGGTCTGTTGCTCGTATTTCGGGCCAGAATTTGCGGCTGATACCGACACGTTTCCCGTTAGTATTGGCGAAGGCAGTGAACTTGGCGAGGGCGCTGTGGCGACCATGCTTGATGGCTGCTGCGGGGGTTGAGCTTTTGTCATGGGTGCATTTGGCTGGTTGATGACTGACACCGGGATGTCCAACGCCCGCGCAGACGCCGTCGTTTCCCTTGGCTTTGTCTGCTCAAGAGGTGGCGGCGACGGGTTCGTATTCTTTCCCGACGTCTCGGTCGTCGACATCGCTTTCGGCTGCGCGAGGTGTGCGGTTTTCACGGGTGGTTTATTGCCCGCAACGGACGACGGGGCACCTGGATTTGATTTTACCTCGACGACGAAGATAGCATCGAGCCCCATCATCGGAGCGTAACCGTCAGGGATTTCGATGATCGGACCGTGTGCCTCGGTGCGTTTGTCAGCGCAGTACCGGGCAAAGCCGCCAGCGCGCCATCGGTCGTCGAATTGTCGGGCGCAGGGGTCAGATGACATACTCCAGCGCGCCGGCATTTCGATTTGAAGCCGACCGTGTTCGAGCCAGGCACGACGACCAGCACCACTCGCGGCCGCAACTGAAACCCAGGGCACGCGCGTGCCCCCGCAATTGAGGTCAAATCGATAGAGCGTCCACTTCCGGCACAGATCCGGATTCACTGGGGAACAGGCGGAGAAATCACGTTGCTCTCGACGGCCAATGACTGAATAGCCTTTGTTTTCTGACGGCGTGAGCACCGGTTGGCCACCGACTACAGCACACGTGTAGGGCATGACTAACAATTCACCGGCCTTGGCGGGTGAAGCCGCTATCGTCACTGCAATAGCGAAAGTAAATCCGACGGAGGCGTCGGTTCCCCGAAACGAGCGCATGCGTGCAATGCCCCAAAGATTCTGCTCGCCAGGATAACTCGACCCGTACCTAGGCACATTTGTGGCGAAATGAGGCGAACCGCATAGACCTTGTACAACTTCAAGTGCGGGATCTGGCGTTGGCCCAAAGCAGACTACGAGCATCTGCTCGATTGACGTCGCTCCTACATTTTCCGCTACTGGCCCTTCTCGGACCTGACGTGACGTCAGACTGGAGTCCGCAAAGCGCTGAAGGGCGGACATGGATCAAGCTGCACTCACCGACATTTAAGTCCAGTCTAAGCCCTTGCGCCCCCAAAGAAGGGTGGCCATGCCGAAACCGGGCAGTCAGATCTTCGAAGGTCTACCGGCGTACACCATCAAGCCGTTGTCGCCGCAAGCATGGCTTGTTGCCGTCGTCTGTCCGGGGCGACAAGGTTATGCGCATGCGTGCGCATACGGCGACATTAGAGGCGGGGGAAAGTGTTCCTGCCGAAGGCCGCGGGCTGGCTCGACGAGTTTCGTTCCGAACGGCAAGAATGACGACCAGATCCACGCGTTGAGCCAGTTGATGACGTGGAACGAGGAGCGCCGCACGCTTGAGAAGGCGAGCAGCTCGCGCCACGATAGCCCGGTACTCGCCCAGGCCCTGGCGGCCCCTAGGTTTGTTGACGGCTCCAATGCTCTCGCAGGTCATCCGCCGACGCTATCTTGAAGCCTAGGTTCCGAAGTGGGGTTGCAACGGAGGCAACCAAGTCGGCATTGCCGCTCGCTAGAGTGCCATGGGGCGTATGGAGGTTGTTCTCGAAACCGACACGGATATCGCCGCCGAGGAGCGCCCCGGCCACGCCGCACTGTGCTTCCGCTGCGCCAAATGCACAAACCATCCAAGGATTGTCGCGCGGTAATTCAAGGAAGGGCAGCAGATCCTCAGCGCTTGATGTCATGCCTGGCGTATAGCGGCCCAGGGCGTAGAGGACCGGCAAGCTTGCAAAGGGAATGACGCCGCGCTTTTGCATGGCGACTAGGCGCTGGAGCTCAGCTGGTGTGTAGACGATGATTTGCGGAATGATGTTTTCATTTCGCATGAAGCGGAGCAGATCCGCGAAGAGCAGTTCTTGACTCGTGGTCGGAGCCAGTTCTCTCAGAGCCAAGGATGCCGACTCCGGCCTCACATCCTGTACGATCGCCACCTGCTGCATGGGATCATATTTGCCGAGGCTTTCAGTCGTGATCTGAACAAGAAGCCGCATGCCGCATGTCTTCGACACTTCATCAATGACGGCTCGATAGGACTCCACATCTAAAAGATGCCGGCCCTCGGAATTGCGAACGTGAACATGAATCATCGCGGCGCCTGCTTCGGCACATTCGACTGAGGTGCGAGCGAGCTCTTCCGGCGTCATTGGAAGGGCGGGATGGTCAGCCTTTGTACGGCGTCCGCCGTTTGGTGCGACGCCGATAGCGACTGGACGCCGCGCTCCGCGTTGGCCGTTGCTTTGCGCAACCGTGCCTTGCTCTTGCGGCGTTGACATCACGCACCCTTGTGCTAAAGAAATCTGCGATCGCAGATTTCGGATCGCGTTATGAGGGGAATTATTGTGGCTGTCAACACCGCACGCGGCATGGGTCATGGTGCTCACCTGCACCCGTTCACGTCGCTGTCGTCATTTCTGAATGATGGACCGTACGTTTTGAGCTCAGCCAAGGGGCTTCGCGTGCATGACGCCGATGGCAAAGAGCTGATTGATGCTGCGGCTGGGCTGTGGTGCGTCAATGTCGGTTACGGCCGTGAAGAGATTGTCGATGCTGTCGCTGAGCAGATGCGGCGGCTGACGTTCTTTCAGGCTTTCAATGGAACGACCACGGAGGCGACGGCGGCTCTGGCTGAGCGCATATTGAAGTTGGCTCCCAAGGGTATGCGCCGGGTTTTCTTCGGCAATTCGGGATCAGACGCCAACGACAGCGCTGTCAAGCTCATCTGGCTTTTCAACAATCTTCTCGGCCGACCTCAAAAGAAGAAAATCATTGCTCGTACGCGGGCCTACCACGGCGTAACGGTTGCTGCTGGGAGCATGACTGGCTTGCCGGGCGTGCATCGTATGTTTGATTTGCCGTTGCCGATGTTTCGGCATGTGTCGCCCCCAGATCTTTATCGTCATCCGGATCGCGATGCGCAATTCTACGCCGGTGAGCTCGACGCGCTCATTCGGACTGAGGGGGCGGATACAATTGCAGCCTTCGTCGCGGAACCTGTCATGGGAACGGGCGGCGTTTTGGTTCCCCCCTCTGGATACTACCAAGCGATCCGCAAGGTTCTCGAAGAGCACGATGTTCTGCTGGTATTTGACGAAGTTATTAGTGGCTTCGGCCGGCTCGGCCGCTGGTTCGGCGCCGAGTTTTTTGATGTTCAGCCCGATCTCATCACAGTCGCCAAGGGCCTCACGAGCAGCTACCTGCCGATGTCCGCAGTTCTGATCGGCGAGAGGATCTGGTCGGTGATGGAAGCCGAGCGGGAGGCTATTGGGGTTTTCGGGCATGGATTTACAACGTCCGGGCATCCCGCCGCAGCGGCTGCGGGGTTGGCCAATCTGGAGATCATTGAGCGTGAGGGTCTGGTTGAGCGCGCCGGCCAAATGGGCGCTCTGCTGCGGTCCGCAATTGATCGCGCAGTGTCTGGTCATGACCTCGTCGGCGACATCCGGTCTTGCGGCTTAATGGTTGGCGTCGAGCTGGTCGCCGATCGCAGATCCAAAGAGTCGTTCCAGCCCGCACAGCAAGTTGGCGCGAAGCTCGCCCGCATCGCGCGCGACGATGGTCTTCTGCTGCGCGCGCTTCCAGCCAACGATGTTATTGCGTTTTCGCCGTCCTTCGTCATCGACAAGCAGACCATCGATCAAATCGTTAGTGTCTTCTCGAGGTCTCTTGACCGGGTTGCTGATCAATTGAGGAGGGAGTGATGAAGCTCGCCTCAAAGCGGTCATTCGAACATTCGTTTCCCTCACGAGAGACTGCGCAGCTTCCTGCCAGAAGGCGATCTGTGTCTTCCCGTTCGGATGCGTTTGATGGCAACTTGAACGGTGGTGCCTTGAAGCCTATTGAGATCACCAGGGTTCACGAGCTCGCATATCAGCAGCTTCGTCATGGTCTCATGACCGGACAGTTTGAACCGGGACAAAAACTCACCTCGCGTAAGGTCGCTGCGGCGCTGGGCGTCAGCGACATGCCGGTCAGAACGGCACTCGCCCGTCTCGTTGTCGAGGGGGGGCTCGTGCAGCGGGCGAACGGTACAATGGTTGTACCTGTGTTGAGCCGGAAGAAGTTCCAGGACGTGATGGAAACGCGTGCCCTTTTGGAGGGGCGGGCTGCCGGCCTGGCGTGCGGTCACATCGATGCAGTAGGTTTGCAAAAGGTCGTCGATCACGCTGTCCTGCTCGAGAAAGCCTCAAAAGACGGCAACATCCTTGAGTATTTGGATCAAAATCAGCAGCTGAAGTTCGCGATCTATGCTCATTGCGGCTCCGCGACGCTGCTCGGGCTGATCGAGACGCTGTGGCTGCAGGCAGGGCCATTCCTGCGCTTTTTGTCGTCAGATCTCAAAGGCATTCCAAAGATCAATCATCACGGCACTGCGCTCAAGGCTTTCAAGCGTAAGGACGCAGCGTCTGCGTCCCAGGCGATATCGCAAGACATCCTCGAAGGGATGGAGCTTCTGCTCAGGGTTGGCCATTTTGCGACTGAAGACAGCGAGAGCTGATTTGCGCGATTGGGATTAGGAACCGCTTGTGATGTCGAATCATCAGTCATGTGGGCCTCCGCCGGCAGTTGAGCTTGCGCGTGCTGCCGTTGTCGGTGCTGGATTGATTGGTGCGTCCATGGCCGCCATGTTCGCGGCAGCAGGCGTAGACGTGAGGGTTTGGGATCCGAACGCCGGCGGCAAACAAGAGTTCCACCGCCGATGCGAACGCGCTCGCCGGCAGCTCGAAATTCTCGGTATCGCGGGACGGGGCCAAGTCGTTTGGACGCAAACATTAGGCCAAGCCCTGGACGGCGTGCAGTGGGTCCAGGAGAATGCGCCAGAGTCGGTTGACATCAAGCATAAGCTCTATTCTGAAATTGAGGCCGCCGCGCCCAAAGATGCAGTCATCGCGAGTAGCACGTCGGCGCTGACGTGGACAGAGCTATCGGGTGCCTTGAAGAACCCCTTGCGGCACATCACGGCACATCCCTTCAATCCAGCACATCTCATCCCGCTGATAGAACTCTATGGCCGTGACGACGCGACAGTCCAATTCGCGGAGGCGGTGTTCAAGAGGCTTGGAAAGCAAACTGTCCGCCTCAAGCGCGATGCGGTCGGACACATTGCCAACAGACTGGCGTCTGCGCTTTGGCGTGAAGCCGTGCACATCGTTGCCAATGGGATAGCCGATGTCGAGGCCGTCGATGCAGCGCTCGTTTATGGCCCAGGCTTGCGCTGGTCTGTAGCGGGGGCCCACATGAATTATCACCTCGGTGGCGGCACCGGCGGCATCAAGCAGTACCTGCAGGTACTTGGCCCAAGTCAGGAACGCAGGTGGGCGACACTTGGCAATCCGAAGTTGACGGCTGAAGTCTGCGAGGCGCTGATCGCCGGAATAGAACGGGAGGCTTCGGGTAGCAGTATTGAAGAACTCGAAGACAGGCGGGACCGCCAGCTCATTGAACTGTTGAAGCTCAGACAGACGATGGCGTCTGTCAGCGCCTCACTCCGTTAGCAAAGCTTGCCGGGCGCGCTCCAGGTTTCGCCGAGGCACAGCATCTGTCGGGGAACAACCCCGAACCCTTTGCAAAGTGGGATCTGCAATCACTTAGTTAGTGGGCCCTGGCTTTTCCAGCGGGCCAAGCGCGTCAAGGTATCTTCGATCAAAATTTGGACCGTAAACGTCGAACTGCACCGAGCTATCGCGGAAGCTTTTCAGTGGCTGACCAAGGCCAAGGAAGCCGCGCTCGCGCTGACGCCGCACGACACCGAGATCAATTTCGATCGGCATGAGTTGTTCATGACTTTGGGCTTCGTGCAGGATCCTTCCAGTTGGGTCAATGATCACGGACTGACCGGTGCCGCCTGCGCCGAGGCCATTAATGTGAAAAACGTAAGTCTGGAACATGGCGCCCGTAGCCTGGGCAATTGTAAGATCGGACTGACGATCCATAAAATGCGCCAACACAGGATTTAGGATTACTTCTGCGCCCATCGCGGTCAACGTTCGTGCAACTTCGGGAAACCAAATGTCGTAACAGATGGCGACTCCAAAGCGCCCCACCTGCGGCACATCAAAAACGCAGAACTCGTTGCCTGGGGTTGTGCCTACCTCATATGGCTTGAACGGGAACATCTTGCGATAACGTGTGACGACCTCACCTTCTGGATTAATCACCGGCGTCATATTGTATATGGCGCTGTCTCTTTGTTCAAAAACTGACCCCGCCACCAGCCAGATTTTGAAATGCCGGGCCATTTCTCGAAATTCTTGCTCAATGGGACCATCGGTCGGCTGAGCCGAGTGCAATGCAGGTCCATGTGCGGCGAGCTCGCTAAGTAGCACCATCTGCGTCCAGGGGTACAAATGCATCAGGATTCCAATCCGGCTGCGCAACGCTTCCATATTGTTGTGCATGCCGATATGCATCTGAATGCCGGAAATCGCGAAATGGGTCATATTCATGCCTTTCCCTTATTTGCGGCGGGATTTGACCGACTTCGTCTATCCCATTCAAGGTTTCGCGTCGTGATTTTGTTCTGATGACCGGGCGCTGCACTTATAGCTTTTGCAGGAGCATGTAGAACCATCGAGCCGCCGGAACGGTATGCCACGTGCAAACATGCAGGCACAAAATGCTTCATCTGCCACTGGTGAACCGTCCCATCGCTCCATGACAGCGCCGCGGTTAAAGCATGCGGCCGGTATTCGGCGGTGTAAACCGTGCCAAAACCTTGATTATAGCCTGATGAAAATAGCGGCGCGCGGCGAAACTCAGCGGCCAGTTCGGCTCCTGATGGCGGATGCGATGCATAGAGTGATTCAAGATGCGCGCCCCGTTTCAGTGTGTTGGATTTTCGACAGTGACGTGGCCACTCGTTGCCCAACTGATGATTGACCGACCAAGGCGTAGGCATGACAATCGACGGCCGGTCGGGCGCAACGAAAACCGTAGCCCACTCGCAGTTTCGATCAATAAGCGTTATATTGTACGACATGTGCGAGGGAATGGCGCGCAACGCCTCGATCGCCTCCGCAACGTCCGAGCAAATTTCAAGCACATACCGCATAATCAACGGGATCCCGAAGCCTGGGCCCGTGACTGCGCGTCCTCCGAATGACAGCGAAACGGCAAGTCCCGCATCGTTCATCCCATCGGCGAGACCAGCCATGCCATCGACCATACCGATCACCGCCCGCCCCCGCCAGCGGGTCAGGAGCATCGTCGCCTCGTTGAGTTTCGGATCGAGGTCATAGTTGCGGACCAAGGAAGGGCCTTCTGAATCGACCGCAACCGCTTGCGAGCAACTTACGAGGTATTGAGGCGGCCGCCAGAAACTCAGGAAGCGTGCTGCCTCGTCACCTGCGTTCGTGGCAGATACGAGGCACTCCCACAAGCCTTCTATCTCCGGCATATACCTGCGTAGCGCCCGGGCGGCCTCATCAATACTTGGTCCCCGGTCACCTCCGCGTGCGAGGTACCAACTGCGCCACCCAGGCCATCCGCGTTGGAAGACCTCAAACCATGCAGCGCCAGGGGCGTCTTCGGCAATTCCCCGAAAAGTCAGTTCCATGGAATGAACTTGTCCGACCCGCCAGCTGTTGCCTTTGAGCCAATCGAAACGTCTTCCATGCAGGGTACATCATGATTCATGGTGCCGCTCTTTCAGTTATGAGATCGCCTTGTCAAGATCGCCCGTGAGATACTCGGCGGTGGTTTAGTAGATCAGGACAAACATCCCAACACTTAGACCGTCTAATTGTTCGTTGATGAACAGCGAACACTTACCGCGAACGCTCGCGGACTGCTGTGCGAATGGGGCAGCCTGGATAGATTCGAGAGATGGCTACGTGTTCAGATTCCAGTATGTTTCGATCGGAACGACATCGATGCCATTTGGTTCCCTGTTCGCGAATTACACGATAGTCCCTTCTTGAAAATGGGCGCCTCTCCCAGAGTGGGTCAGAACCACTTACCGGCCGACATGTCTTTTGGCGGGATTAGCGGCGAGGATGGTGCAAGCGGCACACTTTGGAACTGTGCCTTGATCCCAGCATTCCATTGCCGTGCACGTGGTGTCAGCTCCCGCTTGATCGTTTGCATCCGCCCGCGCGCCAGCAAACAGCCAAGGTCGGCGCCGTGATAACAGTACTCGCCGACACCGTAGACCCGCAGATAGAAGGCCTCGCTCTCATCGCCAAGGCTGTTCAAATTGAGAGCAGGTCGCAGAAAGGCAACTTCGCCGCTATCATCCATACGCCAGATGCCGGACCGCGGCGCCTTGGTGATCAACTCAACCTTGTCTTCGGTCTGCTTGAGGATCAGCTGCGTCCAGTGATCGTAGTCGGACCAGCGACTCTGAACCGCCGCAAGATCAATCTCATAATCGACGTCAAAGAACTCCAGCAGGTGGAACAAGAGCAGCGGACAGCCACCATACGTCGAGGTAATCAGGTTCGTTGGCGGCGTGGCACCGCTAACACGCGGGTTCAACTCGCCCAGATAGACTGTGTTGGTGTCGGTATCGAGCAGAAAGTCGAGGCAAAATACACCCTTGTAGCCTTCCGCGTAGAGCCGGTCGCCAAACTTACGCGCCATCTCGCGAACCTTTTCGGGCACGCCCTCCGGCAAAATTGTTGGTGAGACGTCGTTGCCGCACCAGCCACCCTTGTAGGGGGTGATCTCGGCGTATCCCGTGATGTCGGTCATGACCGGTCCAACGAGGGTACCGTGACGCGTCGCGCAACCCTCGATCGTCCCGGGAAGGTGGTTGATTTGCTTCATCACCTTCAGGTCCTGGTCGACGATCTTAGGGGCGTATCTCTTCCAGTCGTCCTCGGAGCTGATGAAAAAAGTCGTGCGCCCACTATCGCCGTAGGGCGTCTGCACAACCAGTTTGCGGCCAAGCTTTGCGCTTTTTGCAAGCGCCGTAAGCTCAGAATAGGAATTTGCTTTGCCAAGAACATTTGGCACGCTAGCCACGCCTGCCGCGTTGCCAATTCGTGTCGTCTCGATCTTCGAGTCGAGGCGCGTCCGAAGCGCCGCGGGAGGAAGAGCAATGTCGAGGTCGATCTCGCGGCAGAGCCTCTCTGTTTCCTCATCGAACATAACGAAGATCGCCTTGCCCTTCGCCTGCGATTTCACTTTGGCGCGAAACTGGGGATGGGCAACGAGATAGTTTGCGACATCCTCCATGGATTTGAACTCTTGTGCCTCAATCAACGCAGGCACAAAGACGCGAGGATGGCGTCCGTCGAAGATATCGAAATAGTTTATGAATTCCAATCCGCCGACCCATTGGTCAAGGCCCATTAGACTGAACGGCGTCGGCGTAATGATATAGATTGGCGTCTTGTTACGGCGCAGAAATTGATAAATATCGCTCAGGCCTGAAAGCTTGGGCCTGGCTGTCACATGCGGCTTCAACCGCGGCTTTACCCGGGTTGGCAAGTGCTTTTGCTCTGTTATTGGATTTTGAATTTTTACTTCCTTGCTCATAATGATCTCCATCCCGCCGCCACAGTTGCGTATTTTCTCAAGTTACCGTCTTTGGCAATCCAAGTTTTCGGATAGCGATGACTGATTCACTTGGAGCGGCACATTTGGGCGCTGGCCGCAATATCCGGCCGCCGACGATTCTAAAACGAAAGTGCGATTGCAAAATCGACGAAGGTTGCCAAAAAAAACCTTTTCAATTTCAAGTTTGGCCCTCCAGCACACGTCTGATCGTGGCTGCGATTCGCGGAAATCATGGCACTTTCATCCCCGCGGTTTCTTGAAGAACGCTTCGATCCGGTCGGCAATTGCAGGCGAGGACAGAGCCTTATCAAGACCGGTGAGTGTCTTTTCGGCCAAATTATTGGGCAGAATGTTTCGTCGCGCCACGACAAGATCAGCAACATACTCGGCGTCGAATTCAGGATGAGGTTGAATAGTAAGCGCCCGATCGCCGTATGAGAGGGCCGCGTATTTGCAAAACGGGGACGAGCCGGCGATCTCTGCGGCCGCGGGCTTCTCAATGACTTGGTCCTGGTGCCAGGCCATGACGCAAGCCTTGTCTGAGATCCCGTCTAATTCATAGACCTCGGGACCCACTGACCAGCCGCCCGGATATTTTTCGACCCTACCACCAAGCGCCTGGGCCATGAGCTGGTGACCAAAGCAGATACCCACTATTGGCACCGCTTCAGCATAGGCGCGGCGAAGAAAATCCTCGAGGGGCGGAATCCATGAGTGGTTCTCATAGACACCAAACTTCGAACCGGTGATCAACCAACCATCTGCATCACGAACACTCTTGGGAATGACGCCGTCCAGCGCGGGATAGGTAACAAATTCGAACCCGCGCCCACCGAGGAACCGGCGGAACATATCATCATAGTCGCCATGCTTATTTCGCAACTCCTCAGGGGTGCGCCCGGTCTGCAGGATTCCGATTCTCATCTCGCGTCTTCTTCCCATTTGAAACGCACAGTCGAAGCGACAATCATTCCATGACGCAATCCTACGCGCCGAATGCTTTTCTTTTCTTCTCAACACTGAATGCTCGCCACCCGCCGAGGCCGACGGCCAAAGCAACGATCGAAATGATTATTGTCGCAAGCGCATTGACCTCGGGGCTCACACCAAGGCGGACTTTTGAAAAGATCACCATAGGAAGGGTGGTTGAACCTGGGCCTGAGACGAAACTTGAGATAACGAGATCATCCACTGACAGGGTAAAGGCCAGAAGCCACCCGGATAGAAGCGCGGGCGATATCACCGGCAGTGTGACGTCGGTGAAGACCCGCAATGGAGTCGCGCCAAGATCTAGTGCCGCCTCCTCCAATGACTCGTCCATACTTACAAGCCGCGACTGAACCACCACGGCCACAAAGGCCATGCAAAATGTCGTATGTGCGAGAATAAGCGTCGTAATGCCACGTCCCTTTGGCCAATCGAAAAGGCTCTCCATTGCGATGAATAGGAGGAGCAGCGACAAACCAGTGATGACCTCGGGCATGACAAGCGGCGCTGTCACCATGCCGCCAAGCAGGGACTTCATTCTAAACTTGCCGAAGCGGGTGAGAACGAGAGCCGCCAGGGTCCCAAGGCATAGAGCTAGCGTGGCGCTGGTAAAGGCGATTTTCAAGCTCAGCCACGCGGCCCCCAGGATCTGGGCGTCTTGGAGCAGCTTCCCATACCATTTGGTCGAGAAGCCGCTCCAAACGGTTACCAGTTGAGATTCGTTGAAGCTGTAGACAATCAGGCTGATGATGGGCGCGTAGAGGAAGGCAAAGCCCAACACCACGACGATGGGGAGAAAGTAACCGTTCCTAGGCATATCAATGCACCTCCAACTGCGCGCCCCGCGCTTTTCGCAAAATCATGATCGGAATGACCAGGACAACCAGCATTGCTATGGCTACAGCGGACGCCACCGGCCAATCTCGGTTGGAGAAAAACTCATCCCACAGGACGCGACCAATCATCAGCGTGTCGGGTCCACCGAGAAGTGAAGGAATAACGAATTCTCCAATAGCGGGAATTAGAACCAACATGGAGCCGGCGATTATGCCTGGAAATGAAAGCGGAAGTGTCACGTTGAAGAATGTCACGATGGGTCTGGCACCGAGATCCGACGATGCTTCGAGCAGTGTATTGTCCAGTTTGACGAGGTTGGCGTAGAGCGGCAGGATCATGAACGGCAGGTAGTTATAAACGATGCCGATGTAGACGGCGAAATCGGTCTGCAGCATCACGAGCGGCTGCGAGATGAGGCCGGTTTGGAGCAGGAAGTTGTTGACCAGCCCGTTGCTCTTCAGGAAGCCGATCCAAGCGTAGACACGCAGCAGGAATGATGTCCAAAACGGCAGAATGATCAGCATTAGCAATATGTTGCGCCGCGATTCTGAGCTGCGCGCGATGTAGTAGGCAATTGGGTAGCCGATCAAAAGCGCAATGATGGTCGATACCAGAGCGATTTTGATCGAGTTGAGATAGGCGTTCACGTACAGCGGGTCGCTGAAAAGGAATTGGTAATTTGAGAAGAAAACGTTGAACTTCAGCGCACCTTCGCTCGTCCACTCGTAAAGCGGGAGGAAGGGCGGTTGGCTGATGGCCGCCTTGGAAAGGGAAATCTTGGCGACAACGAAGAAGGGGATGAGAAAGAAAACCAAAAGCCAAAGGGTCGGAACGGCGATGACGAGACTCCGACCCGAGAGGCCGAGACGGCCAAACAGCGTGGCGGTAGCCCGCAGCGGCGCATAGCGGTTTATCTCCTGCTCCAGGCGGCTCAGAGCTCCGGCGGGCGCTGTCATGGCCGCACCACGACGCCAGATGCGCCGCCCCAGGTCAGGAAAACGCGCTCAGACCCGTGCGTTGCGCCTGCGTCGTGTCGTTCCAAGTTCGATTGCGTCACACGGACCTGCTTGCCGCTCGCCAGCTTGATCCGGTAGACGGAGAGGTTGCCCATGTACGCGACCTCTTCGACCACGCCTTCGGTAATGTTTGCATCACCCGCCGGGCGGGTCCGGTCGATGTGGATTTTCTCCGGTCGCACTGCAAACCACAGTTGCTCATCGGGCAAGCAGCTGACGCCATGGGCGACCTGGATATCGCAGCCGGCGTCGTCGGAGCGAAGCCTGAGGTGGTCCGCCGCGTCCTCGATGACCCGGCCATTGAACATGTTCACCGAGCCGATGAACTCGGCCACGAACTTGCTATTGGGGAACTCGTAGATCTCGTGGGGCTCGCCGATCTGGACGATCTTCCCGCCCGTCATCACGCCGATGCGCGTCGACAGGGTCATGGCCTCTTCCTGGTCGTGCGTGACGACGATGAAGGTTACGCCAGTCGTCTCTTGAATCTTCTTCAGCTCGAACTGCGTCTCCTCGCGCAATTTCTTGTCGAGTGCGCCGAGCGGCTCGTCGAGCAGCAGGAGTTTGGGGCGCTTGATGAGCGCACGCGCCAAGGCCACGCGTTGGCGTTGGCCGCCCGAGAGCTGATCGGGCTTGCGCTTCTCGAATCCACCCAATTTGACGAGGTCAATGATTTGAGCGACGCGCTCGTTAATCTCGCTGGCCGGCACGCCGTCGCGGCGTAACCCATATCCGATGTTCTTCTCCACCGTCATATGCGGAAAGAGCGCATAGGACTGGAACATCATGTTGGTGGGCCGCCGGTAAGGCGGAAAACCCGCCTGATCCTGGCCGTCGATTTCGATCGTCCCGCTGGTCGGCTTCTCAAAGCCCGCCAGCATGCGCAGCAAAGTCGATTTGCCGCATCCCGAACCGCCCAACAGGCAGAACAGTTCGCCTCTGTAAATGTCGAGAGAGACGTCATCCACGGCGGCAAAGTCACCGAATTTCTTGGTGACGTTCTTGATTTTGATGAACGGCGTGGCGTTGGGGTCTTTCCATATCGGCAATCGTCTGGGCGCCAGGCGCTAACTCGGCCATCACGTATCCTCCTCTAGGATCAGGGCGGCGGCGCACACAAATTTGCGCGCCGCGACTCTTCTTTATTGTTGTTATTGACCCGTCTTGATTGTCGTCCAGGCGCGGGTCAGGCTTCGGTCGAACTGCGGGGAGTGTGGCGTAACGGGATAGAGCTTGGCGCGCACCTCGTCAGGTGGATAGATGCCCGGGTCGTTACGAACCTTCTCGTCGACGAGCGAAGTCGCTGCCTTGTTGGGGTTTTTGTAGAACACGTGGTTGCTGATCGCCGCAGCCGTTTCCGGACGCAATATGTAGTCGATGAATTTGAGGGCCGCTTTAGGGTTTGGCGCATCAGCCGGGATGGCCAGCATGTCGAAGCCCACCTCTGCACCCTCGAGCGGGATGGCATAGGCAATCTTGACACCTTGTTTGGCCTCCGCTGCACGCTTCTTGGCCTGCAAGACGTCGCCCGAATAGCCGAGCACAAGGCAGATGTCGCCATTGGCAAGATCGTTGATGTACTGCGACGAATTGAAGTAGCGAATGGAAGGACGAATCGACTTCAGCAGCGCGCTGCCCTTGGCAAGATCGCCCAAATCCTCGCTGTTCGGCTTAAGTTTCAAATAGTGCAGCGCGGCGGCCATCACCTCTGACGGCGAGTCCAGAACGGCAACGCCGCAATCTGCCAGCTTGGCCACCGTATCTTTGTCGAAGAACATATCCCAGCTGCCGATCTTGTCGGCAGGGATGCGCTTGGCGATCTTGTCAACGTTATAGCCGAGCCCCACGGTAAACATCATGTAGGGCACGCCGTACGTGTTGTCGGGATCATTGACTGCTACTAGATCAAGAATGCCCTTATCGAGATTTCCGTAATTGGTCAGCGCCTTCTTATCGATTTTCTGGAACACACCGGCCTTGGATTGGCGGGCCATGAATTCGATGCTCGGCACCACGATGTCATAGCCGGTGGAACCGGTTAGCAGCTTGGCTTCCAACACCTCATTTGAATCGAACACGTCGTAACGCACCTTGGTGCCGCTGTCGGCCTCGAATTTGGCGACCGTGTCGTCGGCGATATAGTCCGACCAATTGTAGATGTTGACGATATTCTCTTCCGCCGCTGCCGAGGCGGCGAAGGCCACGGCAATTGCGATAGACGCAAACAACTTTTTCATCGACTTTGCTCCTTTGTCTGATTTCTCATGTGCGACTAGACTCCGAGCTTGTCGCGCAGCCCGTACCACCAGGATCCGGCGACAGAGTAAGGCACTCGCAACGTTCGTCCGCCGGGGAACGGGTACCAGGGAAGTTTCGCGAAAACGTCGAAGCGAGTTAGATCGCCATTGATCGCTTCCGAGAGGATGCGGCCGAACAGGTGCGTGCCGCACACACCGTGCCCGCTATAGCCATGGGCGACGTATGTGTTGGGGCTGAGCTTGGCCATCTGCGGCACGCGCGTGAAGGAAAGCGCGCAGTTGCCACTCCAGGCGTAGTCGACCTTGACGCCTTTCAGCTGCGGGAACACTTTATCCATATTGCGCCGCAGTTTGGCTTCGATGTTTGCGGGATCGGTGCCGCCGTAAATGGTACCGCCGCCGAACAGCAGCCGCTTGTCCGCCGATAGGCGGTAGTAGTCGAGGATGTAGCGCAGGTCCTCGACACAAAGATCTGTCGGCAACAGGTGTTTGGCGCGATCGCCGAGCGGCTCGGTCGCCATAACCTGTGTCGAGAATGGCATGATGCGCCAGGTCAGTTCAGGAACGACGTGACCCAGATAGGCGTTGCCGCACAGCACAAGCGTTGAGCAACGCATTTCACCTTTGGCGGTTTTCACACTCGGGTTCGCGCCCTGTGTCACGGAGACGACTGGAGAATGCTCGTAAATAACGCCGCCCAGCGACTCGAAGGCGGCGGCTTCTCCAAGCGCCAGATTGAGCGGATGCATGTGGCCGCCGGTGTGGTCAATCATGCCGCCCAGGTAGACGTCCGACTGCACGTGCTTGTGCATGCCAGCCTTGTCCACCATCTCGTGGTCGTCCATGCCGTGCTTGCGCCACAGCTTCTTTTTGGCCTCAAGCTCGCGCATCTGCTTGGACGTGTAGGCCGCGAAGAGGTTTCCCTTTTTTAGGTCGCACTTGATATTATTACGCTGAATGAAGTCCCGAATGATCTGGCCGCCCTCTTGCAGCATCTTTCCGACAGCATTGGCGGTCTGCGGACCAAAGCGCCGCTCAATCGTCCCGAGGCTTGCATTCAAGCCATTGACGATCTGGCCGCCGTTGCGCCCTGATGCACCCCAGCCGACGCGGGCGCCTTCGACGATCGCCACCTTGTAGCCCTTCTCCGCCAGGTGCAATGCGGTGGAAAGGCCGGTGTAACCAGCACCAAGGATACAGATATCGATGCGCTGCGAGCCGATCAGTTCGGGCCGCTTGGGCGATGGGTTAGCGGATGCCGCATAGTAGCTGCGGGTGTGATTGCCGTCTCCGGCATAGCTTTCTTGTTTGGCGACCATCAGACTGTTTCCAAATATGTGTGGTACTCGAAGTCGGTGACACGTTGAGCGAAGACCTCCATCTCCTGACGCTTGCAATCGACGAGCATGCGCTGCAGCGTCGTCGACAGGAAATGCGGAATGAGCGGCCCTTGCTCGAAGGCGGCCACGGCGGAGGCCCAGCCCGGCGGAATGCTGGGAAGGCGCTGAGCATAGGCATCGCCGGTGATGGGCTCTGCAGGCATCATGCGCCCTTCAATTCCGACGAGTGCCGCCCCGAGTATCCCCGCGAGCACGAGGTAAGGGTTAGCATCGGAGCCAGCGACGCGGTGCTCGATGCGGCGCGCCTTGAGCGAGCCGCCCGGGATGCGGATTGCAGCCGTGCGGTTTTCATAGCCCCAAGCCACTGCCGATGGCGCGTGGCTGCCGGGGCGGAGCCGACGGTACGAATTCATGTGCGGAGCAAACAGCAGCGTCGATTCGGGCATCGCCGCGAGCAGCCCCGCAACGGCGTACCGCATGATATCTGAACCGGCTTCCGTGCCGTCGTCGAAGACATTGACGCCATTGCGGTCTAACAGACTGAAGTGAACATGAAAGCCGCTGCCAGCGCGATCGCCATAGGTCTTCGACATAAAGGTGGCTGCAAAGCCGTGACGACGTGCGATGCCGCGAGCGATCTCCTTAAACAATACCGCATCGTCTGCAGCCTTCAGTGGGTCGGCAACGTGCAGCAGATTGATCTCGAATTGCCCCGGCCCGTTTTCGGCAATCGCCGCATCGGCCGGAACGTCCTGTGCGGCGCAGGCAGCATAGACATCGTCGAGGAAGCGCTCGAAGTGGTTGAGCTCGCTTAATGCGAGAACCGAATCGGAATCGAGCAGTCTGCCGGAAGTCGGCGAAAGCGGTGCCGTTGGACAGCTGCCCGATGGATCGACGAGGTAAAACTCGAGTTCGGCGGCCATGACGGGGGTCAAGCCCAGGGCAGCGTACCGCGCAACAATCGCTGCCAATGCGCGGCGTGGATCACCCAGGAACGGCGCGCCGTCATCTTTTGCAAGCCAAAGCGGTATGAGGGCTGTGGGCTGCGCGGTCCAGCCGATCGGCAGCGGACCGCGCCCCGTCCATTCACAATTGCCGTCGGCGTCGCCCGTTTCGAACACCAGCTTGCCGCCGACGATATCCTCGCCCCAGACATCGACGCCGGCAACCGAGAGCGGCATACGCAAACCGCCCGTCAACGCCTTCTTGGCTTGCGTTGTTGGAATTCGCTTGCCGCGCAATGCACCATTGAGGTCGCAGACTGCGGCGCGCAGGCTGGTGACCTCCGGATGCAGTTCCAGCCAACTCAACATTTCCGTGACGGCCATCGACGCTCCCTCAACGCTTACTCACCTTGCGATCTTTTTTTATCTTGTGATCACATTTTTTATGGGATATCACTTTTTTGCTGTCAAGATGCTAATTTACAAAAATCGGGCAGCTGGAATGGAGGGCGTAATGCCGCCTAAGTGTAATCAGCTGAAGTTGCCGGAGCCGCTCTGGCTCTCTCATGCAACTTCGCAAGAATATGCCTACAATCGGCTGCGCCACTCTCTGATGATCGGCGCTATCGCGCCTGGGTGCGCCATCACCATTCGCGGTCTGGCGACAGCGCTTGGCCTTAGTCCGACACCGGTGCGGGAAGCGCTGCGACGGCTGAGCAGTGAGAACGCACTAACCGTGCTCGAGAACCGGCGCATTATGGTGCCGGAAATGAACAGCCGACGCTTTGAGGAGCTGATAACGCTGCGCTGCACATTGGAATGCTATGCCGCCGAGCGGGCAATTCCCTATTTAACAGATATACTTATCGACGATTTGGAGCGCATTGATGCGCTTATGGACGAAGCTTTGACGCGGCGCGAATTTGATGGATTGGTGCTGCTCAACCAGCGGTTCCATTCGGCCATCTACACAGCCAATCCAAACCAGATAGTCATGCCGATGGTAGAAAGTCTGTGGCTCCAACTCGGTCCATTCCTGCGGCTGGCGATGACCTATGTGGTCGATTTTTACCGGGTCGATCGCCATAAGGAAATTGTGAGTGCCCTGCGCAAGCGTGATCCTATCACCGTCGCGATGGCGATTGAGGCGGATGTTCGTGATGGTGTGGGCCGCCTCGGGCGCGAAGCCCTCAAGAAGATTTGGGTGACACCATGGCAGCCTAAACAGCTTTGAGATTTTGTGATATCAAGTTTTTACATGATATCACAAAACAGGAGCCATTCATGACCGAATTAACAGCATACAATTGGAAAGAGAAGGCCAAGGCGCTGCACTTTCGATCGCAGGCCTTCATTGACGGCCGCTTTGTTGATGCCGTCAGCGGCGAGACGTTCGATTGCATCAGCCCCGTCGACGGGCGTTTGCTCACAAAAGTGGCAGCCTGCGGCGTTGAAGATGTCGATCGCGCCGTCGCCGCTGCTCGCCGGTGTTTTGAGGATCGTCGTTGGAGCGGCCAGGCTCCGGTCGAGCGTAAGCGAGTACTGCAGAGGTTCGCTACGCTCATTCGAGAGCACGGTGAGGAGCTGGCGCTGATCGAGACACTCGATATGGGCAAACCAATCGCTGACAGCTTGTCGGTCGATGTCCGGTCAACTGCCAACTGCTTCGATTGGTATGCAGAGGCGATCGATAAAGTCTACGATGAAATTGCTCCGACCGGCGACGCATCCTTAGCCCTGGTGACGCGAGAGCCGCTTGGCGTCGTGGCTGCGGTGGTCCCCTGGAACTTTCCTATGGTCATGGCAGCCTGGAAGCTTGCTCCCGCGCTCGCCGTCGGCAACTCGGTGGTGTTGAAGCCTGCCGAGCAATCGTCGCTGTCTGCGCTGCGTCTCGTCGAGCTCGCTATCGAAGCCGGCCTCCCGGAAGGCGTGTTCAACGTCGTCCCCGGCATCGGGCCGACGGCGGGCCGCGCGCTTGGTCTGCACATGGACGTCGACGGGCTGTTCTTCACCGGTTCAACCGAGGTCGGCCGATACTTCATGGAATACGCGGCGAAGTCGAACTTGAAGAAAATAGGCCTCGAACTTGGTGGCAAGAGTCCGTTCATCTTGCTCGGCAGCTACGCCGATGTTGAATATGCGGCGGCTCAGGCGGCGAACTCGATCTTCTTTAATCAGGGCGAGATGTGTACGGCACCATCGCGATTGATTGTTGAAAACTCGGTGCACGAGCGCGCAGTCGATACCGTTGTGAAAATTGCAAAAACTTACATCCCGGGCGATCCTCTGGATCCCACGACACGAATGGGCGCGATGGTCGATGAGCGGCATACGCAGCGCGTATTGGGCTTTGTTGATGCCGCGCGCAGTGCTGGAGCCACAATTGCCACAGGCGGCGGCCGTGCCCGGCTTGAAACCAGCGGCTGCTATGTTGAGCCGACAGTGTTCGATAACGTCAACAACAATATGAAGATCGCGCGTGAGGAGATTTTCGGCCCCATGCTTTCCATCATTCCGGTCGCGGATATCGAGGAGGCTGTGCGAGTGGCCAACGACACGCCCTATGGCCTGGCGTCTTCAGTGTGGACGAACGACTTGAGCACCGCTCACCGGCTCGCAAAGCGAATTCGCGCAGGCCTCGTCTATGTCAACTGCTACGATTGTGACGACATGACCACGCCGTTTGGTGGCTACAAGCAATCGGGCATTGGCCGCGATAAATCTCTTCATGCGCTGGAGAAGTACACAGAGCTGAAGACCACTTGGATTTCACTTTAACGCAGATGACTTCACGGTAGCCAATCTTGTCGGAGTTGCAATTGAATTCTCGTAGGCTTGCACGTCCCATCTCCCATAGCCGAAACAAAGCCCGTCTTCGATTGGCGCGATCCTCTTCTCTTTCTCCTAGGAGTTGGGCATGTCACGTCGGCGTCGAAGGCGGAAGGCGCGGAGATTTGGGCGTCGATGTTGCCGTCGACAACTGCGGTGCTGGACATAATCGAAGAGGAAGACCTCTGCGCGCGGCTGATGAGATTGGCGCAATTATTCGCGACCGGTTGTGTGCGCCGAAGGGATCGATCAAATCTCAATTGCATCGGCGACATCCGCGGATTGGGGGGCAATGTGTGCGCCCGAACTCGTGCAGGACCGGACCAGCCGACAGCCGGCACCCGCTTTGACGTCCGCGCTGGTATCAGCGAGTAAGGGCCTCATCCTTCTACCCTGCGGTACGCATTCCAATGTCATCAGATTCTTAGTTGCGCTGACTGCGACGAGCAAAATCGTCAATGAAGGCTTGGATATCGTCAAAACTTGTCTGGTTGAAGCCGCCAACGAAGCGGCATGAAGCGCGTCGCAAGGAGCATAACAATGAGCACCACGGCTACTGGCAATACAACGGCGAAACCGATGACGGCCCAATTTCAGTGGGACGATCCTCTGTTGTTTTCGGAAATGCTGCGTGACGACGAGAAGTTGGTGCTCCACAGTGCCAGGAGTTTCTGTTCGGACCGCCTCATGCCGCGCGTTCTTGAAGCCCACAGACACGAAAAGTTCGACCGTGCAATTTTGACTGAACTGGGTGAATTGGGTTTTCTGGGCGCTACCCTTCCTGAGGAATACGGATGCTCCGGAGTTAACTCGGTTTGCTACGGGCTCATCGCTCGTGAGGTGGAACGAGTCGACTCAGGTTTCCGTTCAGCCATGAGCGTGCAGTCGAGCCTTGTGATGTACCCTATTTTTGCGTTTGGAAGTGAAGAGCAACGCCGGAAATATCTCCCAAAATTGGCGACTGCTGAGTACGTAGGTTGTTTCGGGCTCACCGAGCCCGATGCCGGATCTGATCCGGGCGGCATGAAAACGCGGGCGCGGCGAGTTGAGGGCGGCTATCAGCTTTCTGGCGCGAAAATATGGATCACAAATTCTCCCATAGCCGATGTCTTCATTGTCTGGGCGAAAGACGACAACGGCGTGATCCGCGGTTTCATCCTGGACAAGGGGATGAAAGGGCTTTCTGCGCCGAAGATCGAAGGCAAATTTTCGCTTCGCGCCTCCATTACCGGCGAGATTGTAATGGAAAACGTTTTTGTTCCCGAAGAAAACCTACTGCCAAATGTAACGGGGCTGAAGGGTCCTTTCGGATGCTTAAATAATGCACGGTTTGGCATTGCTTGGGGCGTGCTCGGAGCGGCCGAGTTCTGCTGGCACGCTGCACGGCAATACACTCTTGATCGTAAACAGTTCGGCCGGCCGCTCGCAGCCAATCAGCTCATTCAGAAGAAGCTTGCCGATATGCAGACTGAAATCACGATAGCGCTGCATGCATGCCTTCAGGCCGCTCGTATGAAGGACGAAGGTAAGCTGGCGCCAGAGGCAATTTCGCTAATCAAGCGCAACAGCTGCGGCAAGGCGCTGGACGTTGCCCGAACGGCTCGGGATATGCACGGCGGTAACGGAATCTCTGACGAGTATCATATCATCCGCCATGTCATGAACCTGGAAGGCGTCAATACCTACGAGGGTACGCACGACATTCATGCGCTCATCTTAGGTAGAGCTCAGACCAACATCCAGGCATTCAGCTGAGCAGAGCCACTATTGGCGGCAGCAGCGGGATTCAGCCTGCCGTTACTGCATTTGTCTGCTCGGCTCGACGTGGCAATAGGGTAGGCACCACCGGAACGCATTGACGACCATTGGGAGCTTTTTTCATGGCCAGCCTTTTGTCAAGTGCACTGGAAAACTTTGATCACGCCGCATCAATCATTGGTACCAAGATCAACTCTGATCACGTCCAACGGATGCGTCTTCCGAAAGCGAGACTGGAGCTAATACTGGCGCCTAGATTGGGCGATGGGCACAATCATGTGGTCAAAGCATATATCGTTCGCCACAGCGATGCGCTCGGACCGAGCAAAGGAGGCATCCGCCTTTCGCCATCAGTAACGCTAGATGACGTCACAGCTCTGGCTATGGAGATGACGTGGAAGTGCGCGTTAATCGGCGTGCCGTTCGGCGGCGGAAAAAGCGGAATTGTGGCGGAGCCGCGGGGCATGACACTCACCGAGAAAGAGACGATTATCCGAAGCTTCGCCCGTAACGGCGCGCATGAGATCGGCCCGGTCAGCTATGTTCCTGCTCCTGATATGGGAACAAATGAGCGGGACATGGGACATATCAAAGATGCGATCAGCTGGACCCGCGGTTGGGCGACTACAACCGGTTGCTACGTGACGGGCAAGCCCGTGATCCTAGGCGGCATTGAAGGTCGTCGCGAAGCGACTGGGCGAGGTGTAGCAAACTGTGTCGCAGAAGCACTCAGAGTTTTTGGGATCGCTGAAAATTCAGCGGCTGCTGTTGTGCAGGGCTTTGGTAACGTAGGAGCTGTCGCCGCCGGAGTGCTGCACGACATGGGAGTAAAGATCATTGCCGTGGGTGATATTGACGGCGCCGTGATCAACCTGAATGGACTGAATATTCCACACTTAGTCGCTCACGTCCAAGCGACTGGAACGGTTTCAGGTTTTCCTGGTGCGACGAAAGCCGACACGAATGAAATTCTTGAGCTGGAGTGCACGGTTCTCGTGCCGGCTGCAGCTGGAAACGTCATTACGTCAGAGAATGCGAGGCGGATACGGGCCCGGATTGTCGCCGAAGGTGCGAACGGCCCAACAACGCCCGAGGGCGATCGGGTGCTCCATAGCAATGGCGTATTCGTTATCCCGGACATTCTCTGCAACGCTGGCGGAGTCTATGTGTCGTACCTTGAATATGCCCAGGAAACTCAGCAGGAGCAGATGGAGTTAAAAGAAGTCAACGATCGTCTGCACCGGCGCGTCACGACAAAATTCAAAACTGTGCATCAGCTCGCAAACGAAAAAAAATCGCCCATGCGCGACATGGCCATGGTTCTTGCGCTCAGTACCGTCGCCCACGCCCTCGATGCCAAAGGCGCCCTTCCATGATCTTTGTAGCATCGAATTGCTGGCAGTTGGCTAGAAAATCGACATGAAAGCCTACGCATCTTTCATCGCTGGCCGAGGCGACGAAGTAACTAAAAACGTCAATCCCTCGGACGTGGGTGTCCTTTACCGGGTCGGTCAAAACAGGCCGCAATATCGCGGTCGATTGCGCGAAGCTGGGGAAGAAGAGCCAACTCGAAATGGGCGGCAAGAATCCAATATCGTACTCGATGATGCCAATCTCGACACCGCTGTTTCCTTCTCTGAACGGCGCGTTTTTTTCGGGATCAATGCTGCACTGCTTACAGCCGCCTTATCTTGACTGAAGGAATCCACGACAGGTTCGTGGCGCGTCGCACTGATGAAATGGCGAAGCTGAAAATCGGACACGCGCTTGATGCTGACACGAACATTGGTCCAGTGGTCAATCAAGGGCAGTCAGACCAGGATCTGGAATACATCGGTATTGGGAAGTCCGAAGGCGCAAAGTTGTTTGACGGCGAATGTGTGCGGAGGAGCACAGAGGGTTCTTTCTGTCACTAGTGCTGTTTACCGGTGCAACCAATGACATGCGGATATCCGGAGAAGAAATCTTTGGACCCGTGGCGTCGGTTATTCGCGTAAGGGACTTCGAAGAAGCTCTCGCAACAGCAAATGATACGGACGGAATTCGGCCTGACGTCGGGAATTTGCACGACATCACTCAAGTATGGGGATGGTTACGGTTAATCTGCCGACGGCCGCGTTGACTATCACGTTCCTTTCGGCGGGAGAAAGGCGTCGAGCTACGGACCGCGCGAGCAGGGCCGTTGCGCAGTTGAGTTTTATACGGCGGTAAAGACTTCTTACAGCTTCGCAGGTTAGACCCATGTCAAAAGACGTCATACTCGCGATTAATCCTGGTACGACGACAACTCGTTGCGGCCTCTACGCTCTGGAGGGCGATGGCGTGCGCTCTGTAGCAGAGCAGAACATTGATCATGACGAGTCGCTTATAGCGGGTTTCGAGGGTATCGCCGCACAACTCGGCTATCGAGCAGAGTGCGTAGGGTCGTTTCTAAGAGAAAAACTAGGTGACAATCGTCTCGTCGCATGTGCTGGGCGTGGTGGCATGCTGACACCTGTTCCATCCGGCGTAATTGCGGTGAACGATCAGTTGGTCAATTTTTGTCTTACGACGCCCGTCTATTGGCACGCTAGCAACTTAGGAGCCCCGCTCGCCGACAAGATGGCGCGGGTCTACAACGTGCCTGCGTTCATCGTTGATCCGGTTAGCGTCGACGAGTTGCCGCCGGTTGCGCGCCTTTCAGGCTGCGAAGAACTGCCCCGCTTTAGCTTCGTTCACGCACTGAATATTCGGGCTTGTGCGCGTAGGCTGGCCAGCCAGCTCAAAATGCCTTTCTCAGAGCTTCGCACGGTCGTCGCACATCTGGGCGCCGGATTCTCCATCGCCACACTACTCGAGGGGCGGTTGGTCGACAATACCAATCGGATGGAGGCTTCTCCATTTACACCGGAGCGGGCAGGGGGTCTGCCACCAATTCCTCTGATCGAGCTCTGTTACTCAGGCAAGTACACCAAAGATACCTTGATGAAGAAACTTTACGGGCAGGGTGGCGTATTTGGCTATCTCGGCACCAAAGACATCCGCAAGGTCGAGGCAATGATCGATGCGGGAAACGAACGAGCGAAATTGGTCCTAGACGCCATGCTTTATCAGATTGCGAAAGCGATAGGGGCAATGGCTTCGGTTGCTAACTTCGACATTGACGGAATTATTATTACAGGAGGCATGGCGAACAGTCGCCGAGTGATCAAAGCACTCATCGCGAAGGTAGAACGCATTGCTCCTGTCTTCGTCTTCCCTGGCAGCGACGAATGCTTGGCTCTGGCGGAAGGTGCAGCTAGAGCGATGTCAGGTAAAGAACTACCCATGACATGGCCGGTTAATACAGCTTCGGGGACGAACTGATGCCAGTGCGCAGTTTCAGAGACCTGCGCGTGCGCGCAGTGAACCACGGGCCGGTTCGACTGGCCGTTGCAGGTGGCAACGACGAAGAAGTAATGGAGTCGGTGGTCGAGGCTCTTTCGACTGGATTAGTGTCTATCGCCCATATCACCGGAGAAGCGTCGAGGATTCTTGGTCGAGTCCCCGCGCCGCTCCTCGGTTTGATTGACTGTATCGAATCGGGAGATGCGTCTGACTGCGCCGCAAAGGCGGTAGCCATTGTCAGAGCGGGCGATGCGGATGTCCTGATGAAGGGGCATGTAGATAGCACCTCTTATCTCCGTTCAATTGTCAGCCGCGATACAGGAATTCGACGAGCTACACTGCTATCCAATATTACCGTTGCAGAAATGCCAAGTTGGCCGAAATTGATTGCGGCAACGGACAACGAAATCGTTCCCGCTCCAACATTGGAACAGAAGCGGCAGATTATATTGAATGTGCGGGACCTTTATCGTGGGCTGGGAATTGACAATGTAAAAGTGGCGGTGGTGACGGCGACGGAAAAGATTTCAGATGCCTTACCCGCGACTGTGGATGCAGCCGCCCTAACCGAAGAAAGCCGTGCTGGAAAGTTACCCGGGTTCACGGTCGATGGTCCGTTTGGCTATGACGTGGCGGTCAGTAAGCATGCCGCGCGGACAAAAGGTCTAGACGCTTCGTTGGTCGCAGGAGATGTTGATTTGCTCCTCTTTCCTACGATCGATGCTGCGAATGCCGTAGCCAAGGCGTGGAAGTTCCACGGAAACGCCGATACCGGCTCGGTGGTTCTCGGAGCGAAAGTGCCAGTTATGTTGAACTCCCGGTCGGATGATGCCAAGCGACGCATCAATGGGTTGCTACTGGCTGTAGCTATGAAAGCAGGATCGATCCGAGACGTATGAGAGCGATCAACCCCGTCACGTTGCGGACTCTTGAGCGAAGACTTACGGCTTCGTTGAAGCACTCGCGAAAATAGCGCTGCGAAAGATTTGGCATTACGCCGACCGGCGAGCGCGGCGGCTACGATTTCCTCATTCAGGGCATGACCGGCCTGATGAGCATTACGGGCGAGAGCGACCGCGGCCCTCTCAAGGTCGGTGTCGCGGTTTCAGATATTCTGGCCGGACTCTACGCCGTCATCGCCATCTTGGGGGCGCTGCATCATCGCCAGAGTTTGGGCGCGGGGCAGCATATCGACATTGCGCTTTTCGACGTGCAGATGGCCGCACTCGCGAACCAGGCGATGAACTTTCTGGTGACTGAAGAGGCGCCTGGACGCATGGGCAACGCTCATCCCAACATCGTGCCGTACCAGAGTTTCGAGGCAAGCGACGGGCCTTTCATAGTCGCGGTCGGCAATGATCGTCAATTCGAGACGCCATGCGCCGCGCTCGATAGGCCCGACCTGGCCGCCGACCCGCGTTGTGCAACGAACGCTAATCGGGTGATCCACCGCGAAAGCATGATCGCCTTACTGCAAGAGTGCTTTCGCGGCCGCAAAGCGTCTGAGTGGATCGAGAGGCTTGAACCGCGCGGCATCCCGTGTGGTCCGATTGCCTCGATCGCCGAAGCCTTCGCCAGTCCGCAGGCGATCGCTCGCGGATTGGTGCTTCATTTGCTCCACGCCAAAGCGGGAACGGTTCCCCTGGTCGCCAATCCGATCAAGTATTCAGGGACACCGATCGAGTACGGGCTGGCACCACCAATGCTCGGCGAGCACACGGAGGAAATTCAAAGTCTGGCACTGGAACTGGACCGCGCTCTTGCAGCCAACCGGGACTGAGGAGGAGCGCAAGCGGCCCACCACCAGACGGACCGGTATGCACGTTAGCCCAGTATGCGGCGCGCCGTTGCCGAGTATCTCGCCGCGCTCGACGAAGCGGCCGAGCCCAATCTCAATCGCAAGGCGCCCAAGGTGATCTTACCGTCCGATCCCGCATCGGCCTGGACGGCGAAGGTCAACAAGCGCGTTCAGTTCGGCTACGGCCTCAACTATTGAGAACGCGGTAATCGTAGACGTCTAGGCGACGCCGGCGCGGACCTACGACGAGGTCGCGATCGCCGACGGTTCGGATTTCGAAGTTTGCAGGTGAGACGAGCGCCTGACCGAAGCCATAGCTGGACTCAAGGGTACAAACCCCTTTCCTGTCGTGCTGCAAGGATACGTTCGCACGCGATGACGAATGCCGCTGTTCGCAGCGAGATTCGATGCCGGTCGGCATAAGACCAAATCTTTCGCAGCGCTTCGACGATAAGCGTATCGAGTCGCGCGTTAATCTCATTTTCCGTCCAATAGAAACTCGAGAAGTCTTGCACCCATTCGAAATAGCTGACTGTCACGCCACCGGCATTGCAGATGACGTCGGGAACCACAAGAATGCTGCGAGCAGCGAGAATGTCATCGGCGGCGGTAAGTGTCGGGCCATTGGCGCCTTCAAGCACGAGTTTCGCATTTGTCCGGCGCGCGCGTTCCGCTGTGAGTTGGCTTTCGAGAGCAGCAAGGATCAGGATGTCGCACGGGGCATCCCAAAACGCCTCGTTGTTATCAGGAGAAGCTCCGATGCCGGTCTCGGTACGGGTCCGCTCGAGGAGCGGGTTGACGTCAATGCCGTTGTCGTCGAGCAGAGTACCCCACTGATCCTGAATCGCGACGATTTTGGCGCCCGCGGCAGCAAATAATTCAGCCGCCGCAGACCCAACGTTGCCGAATCCTTGAAGAGCGATACGTGCGCCGTCGAGTCTGAGATGGATTCTTTTCGCCGCCTCTCGACCGGTCACGAACACGCCGCGGCCCGTCGCCTTGACGCGGCCGAGCGAGCCACCAAGATGGATCGGCTTGCCGGTCACGACGCCGGTCGCCGTAAAGCCCGCGTGCATCGAGTAGGTGTCCATCATCCACGCCATGATCTGCGCATTGGTATTAACGTCAGGTGCAGGTATGTCCCGCTGCGGACCAATGATGATTCCGATCTCGCTGGTATAGCGCCGCGTCAGCTTTTCCAATTCTTTGCTTGAGAGCTCTTGCGGGTCCACCCGAATACCGCCCTTCGCACCTCCATAGGGCAACTCCATTGCTGCTGTCTTGATGGTCATCCACGCGGCGAGCGCCATGGTTTCCTCAAGCGTCACGCTCGGATGAAAGCGGACGCCGCCCTTGCCCGGTCCGCGCGAAAGATTGTGCTGGACCCTGAAGCCTTCGAAGTGCCGAACCATGCCGTTGTCCATCTCGATGGGCACATCGACGATGAGCGTGCGCTTCGGGTGCTTGAGCGTTTCGGCCCAACGCGCGAGATCGCCAAGGTAGGGGATCACCCGGTCGATCTGCGCGAGATATGTTGCCCAAGGGCTGGGTGCCGCAGAGGGTGCATAGGATAGCGGCGGAGAGGCCCTTTCGCTCGTCTGGTCCATAGCAGTATCCAAAGGGGCAAGCAGCGGTCGCCCTCGGCGATAGTTGTCGAGTGCTAACGTCGAACGACCAAAATGGAAAGACGCCGCGGATTCTCTAGGTCATAAAGCTAGCATCTGCGCGGCCATGGAGGGACTAACACGCGCCCTGGCCGTTGGAATAGCGCCAATCCGGGTAAATAACGTCTCACCTGGCGTTGTGAAGACACCCCTTTGGGCGACCATGCCCGCAGCAGATCGTCAAGCGCTCTACCAGCAAACGGCAGAGAAGTTGCCAGTCGGTCACGTGGGAGAGGCGGCGGAAATAGCTGAGGCCTATCTCTATCTAATGCGGCAGACCTATAGCACCGGACAGGGGCTCATTGTGGATGGCGGTGCAGTGCTGTAGGTCCGGCGACTCCCCTGCGGGGAGCCGACCGTCGGCGCGGATTGATGTTAAGCAGCGCGGGCGACGGCGTCGGTCAGCGCAGCCTCAAATATGTCCATGCCTTCTTTGACAAGCGCATTGCTCGCGGTCAGCGGAGCGAGGAAGCGGATAACGTTGCCGTAGGTTCCGCAAGATAGCAGGATCAGGCCGCGGTCGCTCGCGGATTTGAGCAGCGCCGAGGTGATCTCCGGAGATGGCGCGCCGCTCGCCTTGTCCTTGACGAGCTCGACCGCGCACATGGCACCGAGGCCGCGCACGTCGCCGATGCAATTGAGATTGGAGCGGTTCTGCAGCTCTCTGCAGCGACCGAGAATGATGTCGCCAATGGCGTTGGCGCGATCGCAGAGATTTTCATCCGCAATAACATCGAGGACCGCGTGGGCGGCAGCGCAGGCGACGGGGTTGCCGGCGTAGGTGCCGCCGAGCCCGCCGGGGTTTGACGCGTCCATGACATCGGCGCGGCCGACGATCGCTGAGAGCGGCAGTCCGCCGGCAAGGCCCTTGGCAAGGGTCACCACATCCGCCTCGATGCCGTAGTGCTCCATCGCGAAGAGCTTGCCCGTGCGCGCGAAGCCCGTCTGGATCTCATCGGCGATCAGGAGGATGGCGTTCTCGTCGCAGACTTTGCGTAGCGCGAGCATGAATTCCTTGGGCACGATGTTGAAGCCGCCCTCGCCCTGCACCGGCTCGATGATGATGGCGGCGATGCTCGAGGGATCGGCGGTGTGCTTGAAAAGCGACTGCAGGCTTTTGAGGCTCTCGTCCGTGCTTCCGCCGTGGAAGGTATTCGGGAAAGGGACGTTGTAGACGTCGGACGGGAACGGGCCGAAGCCCTTCTTGTAGGGCACGACCTTGCCGGTCAGCGCCATCCCCATATGCGTGCGGCCGTGAAAGCCGCCGGTAAAGGAGATGATGCCGGGCCGCTTGGTGAAGGCGCGCGCCACCTTGACGGCATTCTCGACGGCCTCGGCGCCGGTTGAAGCGAGCATCGTTTTGGCGGGACCGGGCACTGGCGCGCTAGCGTTAAGCCGCTCGGCGAGCGTGATGTAGTTCTCGTAAGGCGTCACCTGGAAGCAGACGTGGCTGAAGGCCTTGAGCTGCTCTTCGATGGCCTTGATAAGACGGGGATGCTGATGACCCGTGTTGACGACGGCGATGCCGGCGCCGAAGTCGATGTAGCGCTTGCCGTCCTCACTCCAGATCTCCGAGTTTAACGCGCGCTTGGCAAAGATCTGCGTCACGTTTCCGATGCCACGCGGAACGGCAGCGACCCTTCGGGCCTGGAGCTCGGCGGACGTGGTCATGGGATGAGCTTCCTTCGGATCTGATGCATTCTCGACAATCGCGGGGCGCAGGCGGAGGAAGGAATAGCCCAATTGCTACTTGACCGCTATGGCGAGATGCCGCCAAGGCAGATGAACTTCGTTTCGAGATACTCGTCGAGGCCTTCCTGCGCGCCCTCGCGGCCGAGGCCCGACTGCTTGACACCGCCGAAGGGGACGACCTCATTCGAGAACATGCCTTCGTTGACGCCGACCATGCCGGCTTCGAGAGCCTCGGCGACGCGCCAGGCTTGCGACAGGTTCTGGCTGAAGAGATAGGCGGCGAGACCGTAAGGCGTATTGTTGGCAATCGCGATGGCTTCGGATTCAGTGTCGAAGCGGATCAGCGAAGCGACGGGCCCAAATATTTCTTCGTTGGCGATCGCCATGTCCGGCTCCACGCCGGTGACGACAGTCGGCGTGAAAAACAGCGGGCCGTTCGCATCCGGCATGCCGCCCGTTTCGATTTTCGCGCCGTGCACCAGGGCGTCGGCAAGCAGCGCCTTTACCTTTTCGATGGCATCGGCATTGATCAGCGGGCCGATCGTCGACTTAGGATCGCGGCCAGGCGCGACGTGAAGCTTTGCTGTGGCTTCGTGCAGGCCGGCGACGAAGCTGTCGTAAATACCGGACTGTACGAGAATGCGGTTAGCACAGACGCAGGTCTGTCCGGCGTTGCGGAATTTCGACGCCATCGTGCCGGCGATCGCCTGAGCTAGATCGGCATCGTCGAAGACGATCAATGGCGCGTTGCCGCCAAGCTCGAGCGTCAGCTTTTTGATCGTGTCGGCCGACTGGCGATAGAGGATCTTGCCGACTTCCGTCGAGCCGGTGAAGGTCAGCTTGCGCACGCGATCGTCGGCGGTCAGGGCCCTGCCTACGCCCGGGGCGTCGAGCGACGTGATGACGTTGAAGACGCCCGGCGGAACTCCCGCATCGAGCGCGAGCTTGGCAACCGCAAGTGCGCAGAGCGGCGTCTCTTCCGACGGCTTCACAACGATCGTGCAGCCGGCGGCAAGCGCGCAACCGACCTTGCGCGTGATCATCGCGATCGGGAAGTTCCAGGGCGTGATCGCCGCGCAGACGCCGATCGGCTGCTTGATGGTCACGTAACGGCGCGAGGCGACCGTCGTCGGGATCGTGTGGCCGTAGGCGCGCTTTCCTTCTTCCGCAAACCACTCGACGAATGAGGCGCCGTAGGCGACCTCGCCTCGTGCTTCGGTCAGCGGCTTGCCCTGCTCGGCCGTCATCAGTTGTGCCAGCGGTTCCGTCTCGGCGATGATGAGCTCGAACCAGCGGCGGAGGATCTGGGCGCGTTCCTTGCCGGGCTTGGCGGCCCAGGCGGGGAAAGCCTTGTACGCAACGTCGATGGCACGACGCGCGTCATCGGCGGAGAGATCGGGCACGTCGGCGAGTTTTGAGCCTGTGGCCGGATCAAACACCGGGAAGGTTTTCGGCGAGGCGATCCACTCTCCATCGATCAAAGCGGCGGTCGGGAACGGGGTCGTTGTCTTGACGTTCATGTCACGTCTCCGGGTCAGAGTGTGATCGAGACCGATTTGAGGTCTGCATACTTATGTAGGGCGTGGAGCGAGCGATCGCGACCGAAGCCCGATTGCTTGAAGCCGCCGAACGGCATCGTGATATCGCAACTATCCCAGCCGTTGATCCAGACGAGGCCGGCGCGGATTTCGCGCGCCGCGCGATGGGCGAGCGTGACGTCCTTGGTCCACAAACCGGCGGCGAGGCCGTAGCTCGTGTCGTTGGCGATGCGGATCGCGTCCTCGGGCTCTTTGAAGCGGCTATTCTAGTCCTCCTCGCAATGTTCGTGAAGCGAGCGCAGCGCTCCGATGAGCTCGGGGATGCAGCTTCGAGGTACGCTCCGTCAACGAAACGCCATGCCGCTGTCGGGACGTCCGCTTTTCACTCAAAAGCAGACACGATTGCAACGAGCGATGACGTCTGCATTGGGCCAGGAGCAGACATTATTTGCGACGATGGACCTGAGCCGGACTAAATCTGGGGCGATCAGACGAGTCGCACCGGTACCTAGAATTGCTCGCGCGCAAATTATCGGAGCACGCGTGCGGCTAAGGCGTGGACTACAAGATGGGGTTTAACGGTGCGCAGGGACCTGGAATGCCTTCGCGAGAAAATGTACCTCAGGAGGATAGCCCTTCCCGTTGGCCTCAAGTTGCAGACCGAAGCCGAATTGTGTCCTCGCCGGATATGTGCGTCGAGGAAGATTCCCGCAAATTGTATTTGAACTACCGATCCAAGCGGCGCCGGGACTTCGCCGGTCAAATGCATACCGGTGACGGAAATGTCGGAAGCGAAATAGTCTCAAAGTCCTTTTCCAACTCGGAGCTTCACCGGAACGCGAACATCGAATCGCTGGCCGCTTCGCCGTTGCCATTCAATTTTCCGCCGCGCGGTGCGCTCGTTCTTGCGTGGTCCTAACTCGCGAGCAAGTTTCTCGCGGCTTAGCTTGCACACAAAAGAATCGTTGAATGTGTTTTCCGCTATGGCGAACATCATCAGGCGCAGATTTTCGTTAGCGCCAAAATCACATGACTTGATATAATTTATCGCCTCAATACTCACTGCGGCCACTCCGGAGTTGAGAAGGGGGTCGGAGCATCTTCACCTTTTGGCTTCGCTGCCGGTAAAAGCCCCTCGTCAGGCTTTTGCGAGCAAACCAGCTTTTCTGGCCTGCGTAGCGCCATGCACGGCCCCGGTCGGTTTGCGACCGACCATGCGGCCGTGCTCTTCGAAGATCAGCTTCCGGAGCATCTTGGTGCGGTCCCGCTCTCTCGCGGGCGCGATCATCCAACTGCCGAGCTGGAGGAACTTGATGGAATGCGCGACCCCGTTTCCGGTAGACGCTTCGACCCTATAATCATCAAAAAAGGGCGACCCGGAGGTCGCCCCTTGAGCAGTCATTTCCCTTGACCGCATCCGCAGAAGAGCCCCCATCCGCAGTGCCCGTGTTGACCCGTGTCACACCGCCAGCAAGCGGTTGCGGGAGTGGCAGCAGAAACGACGGTCGCAAGTGAGAAGATTGCAGCCAAGATCATAGAGCGTTTCATCGGGGCTTTCCTTTGTGTTGAAGTGGAGAGCCCAACGATCTTAGAGCCCCGTCGTTGCTGTGTAATGGTTAAGATTTTGGCGTAGCGCTTCAACCGATGGGGCGAGGTTTGGTTTGCGCGCCGGTGCGGCCCCGTTCCGGTCGACAATGCCCTTCCGTCGCCGGCCTAGCCGCCTGCTTAATGCGCTATTCACACGAGCGACGCGCCGCGACTGTACTGCCACTGATATGCGGCTCGTTTCTGCGAGTATCCAGTTATTTTGAAGAGGAGGACAGATTTGAGCTAACCGCGTTGAACGTGCCCTGAAGGTTCGAGCTGACGTTCGACAGCGCTGCGATGATGCCATGCCTACGATGTCGGCGATTAGGCCGTATTCGATGGCGGTGACGCCCGACTCATCGGCGGCAATGCTATTGGCAGGCGCCATCGTTTGATCCGGTATCTGAAAGGTTGACGCGATACTCGAATTTTTCAGCTCATTGCAGTCAATGTCCGGCTAACGCGCGAAGCCAATCGCGATCACATCTTCTTACCGAAGGGCCCATGCCGGTCTTGGTTCGCAGCACGCCAAGCGGCAATCTCAATCTTCAACCAATCCCGTGTCGGGCCCGACCGATAGGCCGAGTCGCTGCGCCTCGACACGATATGTCCTTAAGGTTCATCTTCTCGGCGGCGGCGAGCAGGCGCAGCGGATCGTCGAAGCCCTCGGTTGGTCGAATTTAATGAGGAGTGAGGTCTATTAAAGTGGTGGGGAAGCCCAAGCCACGCATTTGAGGAGCATTGGGTCTCTACCCCCGCCTGGCTAATCGGGCTCCACGCAACGGTCGTAGCCGCGAAGCTTAACGCATCGAGCGAAGTCCTCAGTGCTGCCCTTGAGATAGGCGTGATAATCCCAGATTGGGCGCATCCTGGCCTTGTAGGCTTCGGTGGCTGCCTTCATCGCAATCGCGGTCAGGACGCAGACGAGCACAATCCGCAAGCCCTGCCGCTTAGGAACAGTCGACACTTGAACGGCTCCCGAGGGATGAGCCTGAACTGCTAAGCTTAACACACTGTCGGCATTACTCTTCGATTTTTAAGAGAATTTTGAGAGGGTGCGGGGAGGTGAGGCGGGTTGCCGCCGAAAGGGGCGTGGGGGGTCGAAATTCGCTTTCCAAGGCTCAGGCGTTCGGCGCTGTGCTATGGCGATTAAGCACTATCGTGCGCGCGTAGGTGGAGGCGACTATGGAGGGAACGCAGGTTGACTAGAGATTTGCTCTGTGTTGTCACCGCCACCAGCCTTCGACGGCGTGCACCGGGCGGTTCAATCCAAATGCCCGCTTGGCCTCATCGCAGGGCTTCGGCGCCATGATCAGACGGTTAGGGTCCTCAAGGAAATCGTCGAGATTGCCTGCTGCCATATCAGGACCTCCTACCCTGCGCTGCAGTTAGGCGTCATACGATTATGGTCCGACGATCAGCGATCCTGACCCTTTTACTTTTTACCTTGGGAATTGCTTGGGACTTTGGCCCCGCAGGAGCTGATCCTATTCCTGAGAGCCTTCGAATTCAGCGAGAAGCAGAAAAGGCATATCAGCAGAACCGGGTGGTTCCGATTGACAGACCCAATGCCCACCACCGCGACCGTTTGATGCCAGAAAACGCGAGCCCGCTAAGCGGGAACGGCGTCGGTTCACATGGTCCGCCTCAGTCAAACAATGCGCCGCCGAGCACCGTCGATCACGATGAGGTCGCCGCGCGGCTGAAGGCGTCCTATCCCGACTTTGTTGTCGGGCTCGAGGGAAACGACGTCGTCTTTAAAGACGGTACCCGGCTTCCCTTTGATGACGGCAAGGCCAAGACCTTTGAGGAGTGGCTGGGAGATCCTGACATTAAGGACATGTTTCGGTTTCCCTACCCTTGGGGCGCTCCGGCCACGCCGCCAGCGCGGAACTTCGATCCAGGACGCGTGCACAACGCTGACTTTTTTACGAAGGTCTACGGCGATTGCCGCAAGCCGGAATTCGAGAAATCGCTAACGCGGATTGCCTGGTTGCCGAAAAAGACGAAGCAAAAGCTCGTTGTGACGACCGTCAATGGCGTTGCGGACAAGTTGAAAGCCGTCAGCGCCGAACTCGACTTGCTGCCCCCGCCTTTCGATGTCTTCCTCGTTCCGTCTGCCGGAGCCTTTAACTGTCGGCGCGTCGCCGGGACCGATAAGCTTTCCCCGCACGGCTACGGTATCGCCGTCGATTTGGCTACAAAGCGTGCCCACTATTGGCTGTGGGACAGCGGCGGATCTGACACCAGTCTTCCTTATCGAAACGACACGCCGCCCGAGATTGTCGAAATCTTCGAGAAGCATGGCTTCATTTGGGGCGGACGCTGGTTTCATTACGACACCATGCATTTTGAATACCGCCCCGAATTGATCGAGCCGGAGCATCCCGTCACCGGTGGATCATTGCCTTGATGCTTTTCGGATTGTACGGCCGTCCCCATTCGTTGATGGACCAGCTTTAGTGAGCTGAGCGCTGATCTTGCGGTAGCTGAGCCGCTCCCTGGAAGAGGGTAAGTTCAAAATGGTCTTTTCACCTAGGTGTCAGGACCCGCGTCAAGGAGGCCGTTTGATCTTCTGAGATTTGGTCGAAGGCAGGCGGCACACAAATCTCGAAATGCCCGAGGGGATATCGCTTTCAACCTTGTCCGGAGAGCGCAGTGCAGCCTTTTCCATGGCCGAGGGCGGATTGATCGTGTCGCGGGTCGTGATGCAGAGCAATGCAGGGCACGGCAGGCAATTATCGGAATAGAAATAGGAAGCGGACCATGACCGGAACCGAGCTCGAAATTATCCCGCCCCTCCGATCCGACATCGCCGGCTCGGACGCCGAGATGCAGCCCATGCTGCACACGATCGCCAGATCGGACGATGAGCTCGTCGAGGTCTGGCTCAAGAGCCACGCTGACGGATCGCCTCACACGCTCCGCGCCTACCGCCGAGTCGGCTTGCGCTTCATCGATGCCCTGGCGGACCAGAACACAGGCATCCGGCGCGCGACGATCGATCATGTGCAAGACGCGCTCGACAGCTTGCGCACCAAGGCGGACGGCTCGCCGGCCAGCCCGGCGACGGTCAACGCTAGCATCGCCGCTGTCAAAGCCCTGCTCGGCTTCGCTCACAAGGTCGGCTACACCTGCTTCAACGCTGCGCCTCTCATCAAGCTCAAGAAGGTCCCCCGCCAACTTGCCAAACGCATCCTGCCTGTCGTCGATGTGCATCTCATCATCCGTGCCGCCAAGCCCGACCGCGAGGAAGTCATTTGCGAGGTCGCTTACTACGGCGCCCTGCGCGTCTCCGAGATTGCCTCGTTGACGTGGTCCCAGGTCATCCCGCGCGAGACCGGCGAGGTCCAGCTAGCCCTTGTCGGCAAGGGAGATAAGGAGCGCCACGTACTGTTGCCGGCCGAGGCGGCGACGAAGCTCTTGGCCCTGCGCGGCGACGCCTCCAACTCGGTTCGCGTCTTCCCGATCACTGAGCGTCGGATCAACTACATCCTGAAAGCCATCGTGAAGCGCGCCGGCGGCAACCCTGGCGTCTCGCCCCACTGGCTGCGCCACGCCCACGCCAGCCACGCGATCGACAACGGCGCACCGATCACCCTCGTCTCACAGACACTCGGCCATGCCGATCTGAAAACGACGAGCGTCTGCGCTCATGCCGGTCCGAATGACGGCTCTAGCCGGTATTTGAAATAGGAGGCCGATATGACGTTCGAGGAAAAGATCGACCGCTGCAACAACGTCGCCGGCCTCACGAAAATAGTTTGTGAAATCAGCGCCAGCTTCGGCAAGCCTTCGCCGGATCATTGCTGGATCGAGGCTGCAGTCGAGGTCGCAGCAAACCAAGAAGCCGACTACGCCTGGCTCCTGCTGCGAGCGGGCGGGCGGTACGAGAAGATTATCAGCGACCCGTTCGAAGCAAAGTCTGACTGTTGAAAAGCCCGTTGCCCACGTCATGGCGAGCACTATGGGTGCTGCGCGTTTTGATCTTGGTAGCTATCGCGGTAGTTTGTAGCGCCATGCGTCGGAACGGAGGGCGGGCAATGTTCTGGAAGAAGCGGCAACAGCAGCATTACGAGCATAAGCTGGCCCCTGCTACGCTAGCCCCGCCGCCATTACCTCAACCGCGAAAACTTAGCGCAGCTGCGGACCGGCTTGCTGCATCGTTAAGAGAGTACGCCGATGAAGCGTATCGAGCATCGCAGCCAGGACCAGATGCGAATCTGGATGCCGCTAAAGCGAAGGTTGCAGCGGCTCGAAAACTGGTTCGCGTACGCTCGCGGGAGAGGCCCGCAATCGCTATTCCAGCGGGCAACCGAGGATCGACGCGGTATGTGCGCCTGCCGGCGGCCGGAAGGGATACTGTTTACAAAGGGCGTATTTTGTTAAGAGTGGAGCTTCGAGCATCCAGCAATTACGCGGCGTTGGCCGCTGGCGGCGGGAGACGATCAGAGGGCGAAACGTAAAGAGTTGGTCTGTACTCGGCCAAAACGGGCCAGCACGGAATGTTCCTTCTACGGGATTGATCCATCGCAACGCATAAGAAACTCGCATGGTTCAATCTTAACACAAGAAGAAACTGTTGCGCCCGCTGAACCCCCCCCGACGGGTCGTGGCGGGAAGGAGGCCGACAGGAATGGTCCTGCAAAGCGACAGCAACAATGGGAGGAATTCGGTGCAGCATTCAATTTCTCAACGCCCAGCATAATCGATGCGTCGCGCGACGCGTCAGATGACCGGAGCCGATTCCGATAGGGCAGACCGCGTGACCGCGCCTATGCGGTTCTCGCGTCACGGCCTACCCTATCAGTGCCGTGATGCGGATCATCGGAATGACGCACCACTCAAGACAACCGGGCTCGATGGGAATGCTGCGCTATGATCATCGAGTCGCCCTTAGATTTAATTTTTCGCAACCTGTTCTATCGTCTCCGCTCCTTTGCGCGGGGCCACGACGTATTCCTAAAGCTCGAAGGGTTCAACGTATCCGGCTCGATCAAGGTGAAAACGGCAATAGGTCTCATCGACGATCTGGAGCGGCGCGGCGTCGCCAGGCCGCATGAAACAGTCATCGTGGAATCGTCCTCGGGAAACCTTGGAATAGCGCTCAGCCTCGTCTGCGCAATCAAAGGCTACAAGTTCATCTGCGTCACGGATTCCAACTCCGCCCGCGCAAACATCAGAGGTATGCAGCTCTACGGGGCAACGGTTCTCGTCGTAAACGACCGGGACGCCGACGGCGGCTTCCTCGCCAACCGATTCAGGGCGATAGAAGACATCTTGCAATCGGAGCCGAACGCCGTCTGGCTCAACCAGTACGACAACATAGCCAATAAGAATATTCATGCCGCGGAAACGGCAAATGAGATCGCCAACGAGTTCGAAAAGGTCGATTGGATCTTCGTGGGAACCGGATCCACAGGAACGCTCGCGGGAATTTCAGAGCGCCTTCGTCACGAGCTCCCAAATATCAAAATCGTGGCCGTCGAGCCTACCGGCTCCGTCACGTACGGAGGCAGCCCCGGTAAGCGAAACATTCCCGGTATCGGAGCGAGCTTGCGGCCGAAGCTGGCGGACTTTTTCAATCCGGATCGGATTGTTGCCATAGACGAAGCGGCGACCGTCGAAACGTGTCTGTCGTTCGTGCGCGATTATCATCTGCTTGTTGGCGGAAGCACCGGAACCGTGCTCGCCGCCGTGCAGAAGCTGGCCCCGGAGTTCACGCCCGGCGACACCATCGTCGCCATTTCCGCAGATCTCGGCGACAAGTATCTGGACACAGTGTACAACCCAACCTGGGTGCAGAATGTCATCACGCCTCAGGCCAAGGTGCTCGCAGGGGAATAAGGCTTGGCAACCGCTCCGCTTTTCCACGTTGTTCCCGGCTCGGCAGTAAAGAGTGCAATCGACGGCAACCGGCAGAAAGTTTTTGAAGCCGTCGAGGCGGCATACCGTCTCCACGCCGCTGGCGAGTCCGTAAACCCTAACAGCTACTTTCTTCGCTATCCGGACAATCCTACCGCCCGAATCATCGCCCTGCCGGCTCATCTTGGCGGCGAGGTTAAGAAGAGCGGCATAAAATGGATATCAAGCTTCCCGGCCAATAGGGCCGGCAACCTTGCCCGCGCATCGGCAGTCCAGATTCTGAATGACGCCACAACTGGTTATCCGCTGGCCTGCATTGAGGCGTCGCTGATAAGCGCGACGCGTACCGCCGCCTCTGCCGCACTGGCGGCCGAGCATCTGTCCCCTACGCCCTTTGAAGGCACCCTGAGCGTCGTCGGCACTGGGATGATTGCCCGCAGCACTGTCGAGTGGCTGCTATTTCGAAATTGGAAGTTCCGCAAAATCAGCTTGTATGATGTGGACCGAAAAGAGGGGGAGCAATTTGCGACGTGGCTCCGCGATCAGAAGGACCTCGAGACGGAGCTGCATAGCAGCCTGGAGGGTGCTCTCAGGAATGCGTCTCTCATAATGTTCACCACCACGGCCCTCGAGCCCTACCTCGCCGATGAAAAGCTGTTCGCGCACTCGCCTACAGTCTTGCATCTATCGCTGCGCGATATCTCGGTCAACGTGATCTTGGCGTCGCAAAACATCGTCGACGATGTCGAGCACTGCCTGAAAGCCAACACGTCACTGCATCTGGCGGAGACGGCGCGCGGAAGCAGAGACTTCATCGACGGCACACTGGTGGATGTTCTGGACGGGAAACTAGAGCCGGACCGCGGCAAGGCGCGCATCTTCTCGCCCTTCGGGTTGGGCATCCTCGACATTGCGGTAAGTGATTTCATCCTTCATGAGGCCGTAATGTCCGGCACGGCGCTTGCGATGCCTGACTTCTTCAGCAACTCCGTCCGATGGTGAAAGTCGGTCGCTCGTAAGCAAACACGGTGGGCCGGGAGCAGCAGCTAGGTAGAAGAATGATCTTGGAAACCGGCCAGGTTTCGCGAAACCGGTGGGAGGCGTCGTATCTATGTCACTTGTCTGGAGCTGCAACGAGTGGGATCCGCTCGAGGAAGTCATCGTCGGCAATCCGCTAAAGGCGCGATATCCGACGCCGGACCTAAGCACCCAGCTGGCAGAATTTCCCGACCGTTCACTGGCTGACATTCCGCGCGGCCCTTTTCCGCAACGGATCATTGAAGAGACGGACGACGATCTAAACGAGTTCGAGCAGATCCTGAAGAAGGCCGGCGTCACGGTAAAGCGCCCGGATACCTGGCCTCACGAAACCACGTTCTCGACCATCAACTGGAAATCCCAGGGATACTATAACTATTGCCCGCGGGACATCATGCTGGTAATTGGCGACCAGATCATTGAAACACCCAATGTGATCCGCAGCCGCGCCCAGGAGACGTTCAGCTATCGCGCGCTGCTGATCGAATACATGAAGTCGGGCGCACGTTGGTACAGCGCGCCGAAGCCGATGCTTTTAGAACTCGCTGTTCGAAGGCGTCGACCTGGGGAAGCCTACGCCGCGCAACGACGAGCCGGCCTTCGATGCAGCAAATGTCCTGCGTTGCGGCCAAGACTTGATCTATCTCGTCAGCGCCACCGGCAACGAAATGGGCGGCCACTGGCTGCAGGGCATATTAGGCGACAAATACCGGATCCATTTCCTTAAGGACGTATATTTCGGCAGCCACATCGACTCGACCCTCGTGGCCCTGCGTCCCGGCTTGATCCTGTGCAATCCCGGTCGTCTTAATGACGATACGCTACCGCCGCTCCTGAAACAGTGGGAGGTCATCTATAGTCCGCCGATGGAGAATACGGACAGACATGGTTCCGACTACATTTCCAAAAGCATCGGAAGCGACTGGATCGATATGAACGTGTTTAGCATCAATCCGAATCTGGTTGTCGTCGACCGAAGCCAGCCCTCGCTCATCAAGCTACTCGAGAAGCATGGCCTTGACGTCATCCCATTGAAGTTGCGGCATTCCAAGTTATTGGGCGGCGGACCCCATTGCGTCACCTTGGACATTCGCCGCCGGGGTACGCTGCAGCGATACTTCGACTGAGCGCTACCGGCCATAGTCGATCGAAGCGGGTTTTGACACCGGGAGGGCAAGAAGCTCAGATACGTCACGGGTCAGAAATTTCGGACCACGTTAGGAGGCGTTTTGGCGCTCGCAGTTAGCCTGCTGTTGGCCGTGTTTGTTCTGACGTTTGCAGCGTGGAGGCGGTACCTCTGGGCGGCGAAGAAGGGAACGCACGAGCCGAAGGACACGTGTCCGTACAGCTTGACGGATACCTTCGGCGACCGCCCCTTCGCGAACGTTCCGCATCAAGAGGGGATTCGGTGGCTCACGGAGGTCTTCAGCCGTTCCGCCGAGAAGTATCCCAATTTTATTGCCCTGCAGATCCCCCACAGCGGAGAGTCACTTACCTTCGCTGAGCTCGATGCGCACGCAGAAAACGTGGCCGCGGCCGTACAGCCGTTGCTGACCGGGCAGGACCAGGTCGTCGCAGTGGCCATGTCGCAGGACAACTGGCACATCGTCGCCGCGCACCTCGGCGTGCTTAGGGCCGGCGGCACGCTGGTGGTGCTCGATACCACCCTGCCCGACGCGCTTATTACACACATGATCGACGACGCTCGGCCGGTCGCCGTTCTCACGCGCGGACAGGGCAACTTTCGCGACCTCCCGACAATCGATATCCTGACGTTGCCGGAAAGAGCGCCGAAGAGAAATCCGCCGTCCTGGCTTGACGATCCGAGCCGGCGCCTCGCGACCATCTTCTATACGAGCGGGACCACCGGGATGCCGAAGGGCATCGAGTGCCCGCACGCTGGCTATGTAAACCTCGCTATTACCTACGCCGATTACTTCACACTCATTCCGGGCATGGACGCGAGTTCGCTCACCTCATCGCTGGGCTACGACGGCTGCATTTCCGAGATGTACAGCGCCTGGGTGTCGGGCTGCGCCGTCGTCATGCTGACCAAGGAGGAGATCTGCTCCGGCCCGGGTCTTGTTCGCGTGCTGCGCGAAGCCGAGGTCACGGTACTTTTCTGTCCGCCGGTGCTGCTATCCACGCTCACATCAACACCAGAGGTGGATCTTCCATATCCCTTGTGCCGTTACATTGTGCCTGCAGGCGAAGCATTTCCCAGCGCGCTCGTAGAGCCGTGGACGCGGTGCAGGCGCCAGGTCATCAACACTTACGGCCCGACGGAGGCGAGCACCGACACGAGCCGCCAAAATTTGCGGCCTGGAGAGGCGATCACCATCGGCTCGCCCTTCGCCAACGTCACCTACGTCATCCTAGAGATCGGCGAACTCCGACCACTGCTGCACGGAGAGGTCGGAGAGCTTTGCATTGGCGGTGTCCACCTCGCGCGCGGTTATCGCAACTTGCCGGAGCTGACCGCGCAGAAGTTCATCACGCACCCTCAGTTCGGCCGCCTCTACCGCACCGGGGACAAATGCAAAATCGACATTCGAACGCAGCGCGTACACTTCCTCGGTCGGATCGACGCGCAGCTCAAAGTGCGCGGACACCGAGTCGAGACACAGGCCGTCGAGGACATCCTGCAGACGCAGTTCAGCGAGATCGAGGGCGCTGTGCTGGACTACCAGAACGAGGCGCTCGTCGCCTTCGTCATGGCACCTTCGATGTTCGCAGGAGAGATCTCTGTGGTTGCGCCTGCGCCAGCGGAGTGGGCCGCGCGGGTGACGGCGACCCTCGCCAAGCAACTTCCGGCGCCTTCGGTCCCGACCAGAATGTTCCTCGTTGAAAAATTCGTTACGCAACCGGTGTCGGGGAAGATCGACCGCAAGTGCTTACCGGACCTATCGCTGCTGCTGCGGAACGGCGACCTCCGGGCACCCCCTAGGGCGCAAGACACTGAGCTTCGTGAAGTGACGCCGACCGATGCCGACGCGGACCTGGAGCCGAGTGCCGAGAAAGTGCTGGCGATCTGCAGGCAGGTGTTCGAGGGGCCCATCGGATGGGACGAGGGGTTCGCCGAAGCCGGCGGACACTCGATCATTATAGCCCGCCTCGCGCGGCGCTTGCAGGCCGCGGGATGGGCGGTCTCGGTGCGCGCACTGCTCAGCGACTGCAATACGGCACGCAAGGTAGCGAGCCGAATGCGGCAGGTTCAATCTCCCACCGCGCTGGAAGCGGTCGCCGCAAAATCCGTGCAGACCAGCGCTGCGCGCGAGGAACGCGCGGCAGAGGTACTATCGGTCCGACGCTTCACGACCCTGCAGATCCTTTTTGCGACTTTGCTTTATTCGCCAGGCTTGCTGGCGTCCCTAGACTTCTTGAGCGCCGTCGAAATAGGAACCTTCTTCTCGACCGCTAGCATTTGGACCTTCATCGTCGCCGGCATCGGCCTGTACCTGCTCAGCCTGCTCCTGCCATTCGCCAGTCTGGTCTGGGTCATGGGCATCAAGTTTGTCCTGGGCGGCGACATCTATCGCAACAACGTGACACCGGGCGTCTACCCGAAGTGGAGCAAGATGCACCTGCGGGTCTGGTGTATCGGACGAATGGAGAATCTGGTGCTCCTGACGCTGCGAACCATCTACCGCAGCGCGCCGCTCATGGCATTCGTGCTGCGGCAGCTCGGCGCGACAGTCGGCAGAAATCTTCAATGCGCGTCCGACGCGTATTTGTCGGGGCCTCTGGACTTGATTGCCATCGAGGACGATATCGCAATCCAGACCGGCGCCTACATCCACACGACGAGATGGTCCGGGCAGAACCTGCTCGTCGGCCCGATATACCTTGAAAGCGGTTGCAAGATCGGAATGCGCGCCGCCATCGCCAACAACGTGAGGGTGGGCCGCGGCAGCTGGGTCACTCCGTTCACACCCATATTGCGAGACGTCGGCGCGCATGAGGTTTGGGAAGGGTCTCCGGCACGCCTTGCCGGCCGTTGCACGGTGCTGCGGCGCACGGCAAGCGCCTGCCGGGAGGCTCACCCGATCTGGCTATTGGAGGCCTGCAACGTCTTCATGCAGGTGGCAGTGTTCTCTGCGATCAGCGTGGTACCCGCCGTCGCAATCCTGTGGTTTGCCCGCGACTTCACACCGATCGCAGACGCCGACGTGTCTAGCAATTACTTCATCGCGACGCCGTTATACGAAATCATTGGGTACCTAACGCTCTACACCTTCATTACAGCTTGGTTCACGATCGTCGTTACCTCATTGCTGAGCTGCCTCTTCATTCGCTACACGGCTGCGTCGCCAGGGCTTCACAGTGCGCGCGGACTCAGTGGTGCGCTCCTTATGTACCGTATGCGCAAGCTCAACAACATTCAGCTGCTATGGACCTGGACTATCACAGGGCAATACCTGCGGGCGCTCGCCGGCATGCACTTCACGCGGTTGGGCGCGTCCGAGTGCGACGTGATGTTCAACCTCGTCCCCGAGGTTGCCACCGCCGACGCGCAGGTGTTTTGGTCAAATGGCTGTTTCACGAACATGCTCGACTACGGCGCCGAGCACCTCACGTTGCGCCATCTCGACATGCCGCGGAATTTTTTCAGTGGTAACAACTGCGTGGCGGAACATGGCCAGCTGCCAACGAATTTTCTCCTCGGCGTATCGACGCCGTGCAGCGATATATACTTCCGCCGCCAGATGCGCTCGCGACTCGGCGAGCCAAGCACTTTAGTTGGAAACCCGCCGTTGAAGTTTGCCAGCGCCGAGGCCGAGCACGACCAACTGCCGACATTCTCTCTATTTCTGACCCGCGTATTCCTGAACGACTTCTTCAGCATCGGGATGCTGCGCGTCACCGATGGGTTGATCTTTATAATCGTATACATTTGTTCGCTGCGGATGGGCTTCGGCCCAATTATTGGTGCGCTGCTGGCGCTGTTGCTCACAGAGGGCAGCCTAATCTTGCTCAGCGTCGGGATCAAGAAGGCTCTCGTGGGCAGCGACTGGGGTGTCGATAACGCGACGCCCTTCTGGTCCTTGCGGCACTTCGCATACTTTTTTGCACAGGACTGCTTCTTCATCTGGTGCCAGGGGCCCCTGAACTTTTGCGCAGGGACGATCCTCGCGAATTCGATCTTACGGTGGATGGGATGTCAGATTGGACAGCGGACGATCGTGGGCGATCCTATGCAGTGCTACGACTGGAACGCGGTGAAGTTCGATGACAATTGTGTCGTCGACGGCTTTCTACAGCTCCACACATTCGAAAACATGACGCTGAAAGTGAAGCAAACCCACATCCAGGACGGGTGTGCTATATGTTCCGGCGCAACAGTGATGAGTGGCGTGGTTATGGAGCCGGACACGACGCTCTTGCCGTTGTCGCTCGTGCTCAAGGAAATGAACCTCCTCACGGCCACCTACCAGGGCAGCCCAGCGGAGCCCGTGGCCGGATCAACAGCTAGCAGAGGCTCACGGCCTGGATGACATGGGATGATAGCGCAAGCATCAACGACCTATTCGCCGCAAGCGCGCGCGACTGCACCCCTGCGCCGGCACGTCATGTGGCGCGCGTTCTGTTTGCGCCAGTCTCGCGAGATCCGCGGGTAGTTAGCCGTTGCGCGTCCGTCCTCTCGGCTGCGGAGAAACGGCGGGCGCAAAGCTTCCTGGCGGAAGGCGGCGAAGCACACTTCAAGCAGCAGCGTGCGTTTCGCCGCTACTGCGGCGCCCTCGCGGTCGGCTCGGCGTTGCCCTTATCGCGCATCGCTTTCGAGACAACAGAGAAAGGGCGCCCCTACCTCCCCGAGCTGCGGGGTTGCTGGTTCAGCTTTTCCTCCTGCCGGCTTGGCTACCTCGGGGCATGGTCTTCGACAGAGAACATCGGTGTCGACATCGAAGATCAGACAAGACACATTGAGGCGACCGAGCTAGCTCAGGCTTATTTTTCAAGAGCCGAGGCAGAGGCCGTTGAAGGCGCCGGCCAACGGACCCGCATGCGAACCTTCTTCCAACTCTGGACGCTCAAGGAAGCAGCCCTGAAATCCATCGGAGAGGGACTGCCCTTCGGCCTCGACGCGTTCCAATTTGAGCTGGACCCGAGCATCCGCATCGTCGATGCGCCACGAGCTTACGGTGGCCCGAAGCGATTTTGCGCTTACGCAATTGATACGGCCGGTAGCTGCGCAGCTCTTGCCATGCGCAGCGATAGCTGATTATCCCGCGCATGCGACCCGGGTCAGGTGAAATCACCTTACTGCCACTTCGACTCCAACACCTCAAGTGCGCGGGTGATCAATGGGTCGACCCCGTTTTCAATGTCAGCGGTCCTGTTAAACAGCTCGATATCGGCTGGTATGCCTTTGCCTTCGTAGCACACCATGTCGGCCGAGAAGTATTTTTGGTATGACAGGCAGTACTCCCAACCATTCGGAAGTTTCTTCTCGAGTTGGTAGGAGAATATGCCGTTGGTATGATCGCCCAAGATCGTGACATAGGGCAGCTGCCGTATCGCTAAGGCGAACGCCTCGCCGCCGCTGAAAACGGCATCGCAGGTTAGCAGCACTATCGGCTTTGTAAACTGCGCGTCACCCTCAGGCTCGATGTGCCGGGTCTTCAACGGTGTAAACGCATCCTCGCCAGGACCGATCTTCGTCCTCCTGTGGAACGCCACTCTCCCGCGGTCACAAAACCGGTTGATGATGGTGACGGCGGTATTGTCGTCGCCGCCAGGGTTGTCGCGGATATCGATGATGAAGCCCAGCAAGTTCGGGAAATCGAGGCCGATCTTGTCCAGAGCAGCTGTCAACTTGCTCTTCTTGACGCCCTCCAGCTCAAAGATCCGCATGTAGCCAACGGTCTGTGAGCGGCAATACCGAAGCATCGAGGCGCCGGTTTCCGCGAGGTGCCCGAAGCCGTTTGCAACAAGTGTTTTCTCGGTCGTCTTGAAGAGTTCCTTGATCTGGGGCTCCGTGAACTCTTGATAGAAGCGGGGCTTCTTCTCAGCGGTGAAGTGGCGCTTCTTCCCCTTATAATCTGCTTTGGTCTTCAGCTCGACGTGCCCGTCATCCAACGGGTCGAGCATCTGGCAGAAAATATCGAAGAGCTCGTCATCGCTGGTTTTACTCGTGACCTTAGGTCTGTAGATGGCATACTGCTTTCGCCAGTCGACTTTTCGCAGCTCGAAGAAGGGATACCTGTGGTGAAAGGTCTCCCACAGCTCCTCGAAATTTTCTTCGGGGTCGCGAATGATCATGGTGGTGCCGATCTTTGCGCTCCCGCTGCGGCGCTGTCGGACGAAGCAATAACCGGGCAGAGGACTCTCACCTGCCGGTTCGGCAGAGAGAAGGGAGAATGCTAAGCTTCAGGTCAGCCGGTTTAGCCCAGAAAGTCTCTCAACACACTCCGCGAATACAATACCATCAACGTTCAGCGTCATCTTATCTCGCGCCGGAGCTGCTCCGTGTTTCGCGCTGAAGCCGTGCTGACGTGGCGCCACGTGACAGTCGCGGCGTGAACTGCTGCAGCCATGGAATTTGACTTGCAATTTTTTTCTTAACGCGTGCATTCCTGTAGAAATTCAGTATGACGCCTATAGACCAAAGTCACAGTACGACTGGCGATGACGAGCTCTGGAAATCATGTGCTCGCCCCGTTCGCGCTGAAGCCATGCTGACGTCGCGCCACGACCAAAGTTCACAGTCGCGGCGTGACGCTCTGGAAATCTGTGCTCGCCCCGTTCGCGCTGAAGCATGTGACGTCGCCACTACATCCACTGCTGCAGCCATGGAATTTGACTTGCAATTTTTTTCTTAACGCATGCATTCCTGTAGAAATTCAGTATGACGCCTATAGACCAAAGTCACAGTACGACTGGCGATGACGAGCTCTGGAAATCATGTGCTCGCCCCGTTGAATGATGGGCATGTCAGTCGGAGGCCGACGTTTCGGGGTCTCGAATGGTCTTGTCGGTGTGGATCTTAGCTCGGCTGCGCGCGGAGCATCCTTTCGGGCTCGAATAAACCGCTGTCGCCACACCAGAGGCACAACTTTGAGCGCAGAATCGCACGGCGCCACGTGTTTTACTCACCCCCCTCGCGCCGTTGACAAAACGGACTGGCTGAAAGCCTCCGCGATCATCTTGGTCTCGGTTGATCACTTCGGCTACTTCTTCATGGAAGACGACCTTTGGTGGAGCGCCTTCGGCCGCCTGGCGGCTCCTATATTCTTCTTCCTATTGGGCTTTGCGCAGACCCGGGCGATCCCGCTCCGCTGGATCTGGCTCGGTGTCGTCCTCACTGTACTTCAAAGCTGGAACGCCGAGTGGAGCTGGGTGGTACCGAACATTCTCTTGAGCTTGGCACTCATCCGACTTGCACGTCCACACGTGCAAATCCTTGTGCAGCACAACGGGTGGGCCGGCTACTTCCTCCTCGTATGCGGGCTCTTGGCGGTGCTGCCGATAACGTCGAAAACAGTCGACTATGGCTCGGAGGGATGGCTGTGGGCCCTGTGCGGCCTATGCCAACGCATGTATGTCGACGGCAGAACAGTTGTCGATGCGCACGGCGCAGGCGAGCACGCGGCATCGCTCGTGCGCGCGAGGACAGAGAACCTGGAGCTGATGCGCCTACTGGCCTGCGTCGTCGCTGCGGTCGTTTACGTCTGGCAGGAACAAAGGGAATACTCGTTTCCTCGATTTCAGTTCGCCGCTTTCATTGTCGGCATCCTCGTTTTATCCGTCAGCCTTTGTCTATTCCAGCGTGGACCGAGCCCCATCCAACCGCCAGAAGCCATAGCCGGCGTTTTGCGTTTCATCGGCCGGCACACCCTGGAAATCTATGCAATCCAGCTTGCGGGCTTCGAACTCCTTACCAAGTTGGGGCTCGTTCTCGCTCCTTGATCGAGTTCCGGTAATGGATGGACTCGCCACCGCGATGCCGTCAGAGCGGTTCGAGTATCCGCGCAACGTTCGGTGAGCTGCCGAGTTCGGATCGGGGAGCGGCTGCATCGCGTCAAGGAGCCAATCGGCGAAGCCGCCTTGGTCCTCGCAGGCGGGGTGGTCGTCTGGATTTTTCTCTATTTGCGTCGTCACGAAGCTGAAATGCAGCGAGAGGCTGACAAAACCTTAAGAAGAAGCGAACCGGCCGTGCACTGTGAGAGCTTCTATGTTTGCGAATGTTTTACTTGTGTGCCAGCCGATGAAGAGACAGTGGGCAGCGCAACTGAATTGTCACCCGTCCTCCCCGTTGTCGGCGAACCCAAAAAGTGGAAGGCGTCTTGACCGACCCTAATCTTTAGCATGGCCCCAAATACATCTCAGGGTCTTTGACATCGATCAAAGAGCCTCCGGGGTGGCGCGAAGAGGATTAAAATGCAAGGCGCTTGTCCGAATACTGATTTACCGTTTGAAACGGTGCAGGGCCAATCGCGATCAAAGTTGAGAACCGACGAAGGTGCTGCATGCACCGCTGCAAATAGTTTCGAACGGGAAAGGAGTAAGTTATGTCAAATACGTCAAAGCGAGAGGATTGGACGAAGCCCGCAGCCATGGCCATCCCCGAGGGAGGATTTTCCAAAGACAAGGTTGAGCAAGGCAGGTATGGACCAATTTTTCCCAGGACTCCGGCTTGCTACGGCTTCTCCATCATCGCGAAAATCATCCCCGGACGGGAGGCCGTGTTCCACGAGTACGCCAAGAATATCGAGGAGGCCGTGGCCGGTCAGCCTGACATTCTCGCCGTGCTCAAGCTGCACTACCTCCGATGGAATCTCTTCGACATCAAGGGGGAAACCTACTTCCAATACATGGGCATCTTCGACACGGACTTCGACAAATACACCGAGGATGCAGTTGGAATTTTTGCGGCGTCTGGTCTCAACACTGTTTTTCGAAAATCTCGAGGGCTTCCCGAAGGATTGGAAAACAAATGCTGCGGCATTCATCAAGTTCGTCCGAGAGCATCAGCGCCCTAGCTTCCTTGAATATGGTGAGTACCCTTTCGTCAGTGCCGACGAAATTAAGAAAGCCCTGAAGCTCAAGGCAGCCTTCTCGAACATGCTCGACCAGATGCAGTGATTAGCCATCGGTCACGCTATGCTTGAACTCGACGACATCCAGCACATCCTTTTGACGCGGGTGCCCGCGCTCACAGGGCGGTACGAATTTCTTTCGTTTCGTAGCGCCGCCGGCGGACGCGCCTGGTTGTCAGCGATCGCCGACAAGGTGCAATCGGCTACGGCAACTCAGGATTCAATCAACCAGGATAGACGGTGGGTGACGGTCGCCTTCACGTGGAGCGGCCTGCACGCATTGGGCTTGGACGAAGTTTCGCTGTCAACTTTTCCCGAAGAGTTCAAGCAGGGAATGGTCGCCCGCGCGGAGGTGCTCGGCGACACCGGAGACAGTCATCCGGAGAACTGGGTCGGCGGCCTCGCCCGGCCCGACCTGCACGCCATCGCAATCCTGTTTGCGCGAGATACCGCCGAGCGCGAGCGCTCCCGGGCCGAGCATGACAAGCTCGTCGCGCGGTGCGAAGGCGTAGAGGTGCTTTCGACGTTGGACTTGGATGCGACACCGCCGTTCGAGTATGCGCACGACCACTTCGGCTACCGCGACCGGCTCTCACAGCCTGTGATAGAAGGGTCTGGTGAGATACCTACGCCTGGCTCCGGGGCGCCGCTCATGCCGGGTGAATTCATTCTCGGCTATCCCGACGAAAGCGGCCAACCCTATCCCATGCCGCAACCCGATATTTTGTCCCGCAACGGCAGCTACATGGCTTACCGCCGGATGGAGGAACATGTGGACAGGTTTCGCAACTTTCTACGCCAGCACGGTCAAACTCCACAGGAGCAAGAGTTCGTGGCCGCGAAGCTCATGGGCCGCTGGCGAAGCGGCGCGCCACTCGTACTAGCGCCCGAGACGGATGATCCCGGGCTGGGGCTTGATCCGCAGCGGAACAATGACTTCAACTACAAGGAGATGGATCCGCATGGATATGCGGTTCCGTTGGGCTCGCACATGCGCCGCATGAATCCGCGCGACACCGCCGCGAACATAAATCGGCGCCGCATGATCCGTCGCGGCGCCACCTACGGACCTCATCTGCCCGAAGACGCGCCGGAGGATGGAGCGGAGCGCGGCATCGCCGCTTTCGTCATCTGCGCAAGCCTCATTCGGCAGTACGAATTCGCGCAGAACGTCTGGGTAAATGACAGGAATTTTCACGAGCTCGGCAACGAGCGCGATCCAATCATCGGCAATCACGATGGCACGTTGGAATTTAAAATCCCTACACGCCCAATACGCAAAAAAATCACCGGCCTGCCGGCATTTACGACCGTGAGAGGCGGAGCTTACTTCTTTCTCCCAGGTATCAAGGCGCTTCGATATCTATCGACGCTTCCCGACGGTCGCCCGGCATAGGTCCGACGAGAGAGGAAACAGCCATGAATAAGCTGGAGCCAGCACGCACATATAACCAGCATCACATCGAGCGCAAATATACACGCGGCAAACGCCGCCTGAGCATCTACTGGACCTGGAGTTATCCGTGGGAATCGCAGCGTGATCCCGCCGCAATGGAAAATCGATTCTCGACAATGACCGAAGTCCGCAACGTTCTATGGCCGAGCTACGAGACGCCGGAGTACAGTGCGGCGCAATTCCTCCAAGGCATCGCTGGTACGCTGGAACTTTTCCATCGCTCGACGCTTAGTTTCCAGAAAGTCGTCGCAGAAGTGACCGGCCATCCCGTTGCGGTGTTCCAGCGCATCGACCAGGCCGGTTATAAGCTACCAATTGACGAACGGATTTTGGCTGACGCCGACACGCTTTTGGTGTTCGGGCTGGACCATCTTCTTTCCGAGCAGGAGGCTGCGCCGGAAGAAGTTGCGGCCATCCGCGAGTGGCTCAGGCGTGAAGGCACATGTCTGCTGCTAGCTCCGCACCACGATGTCGGATTCGCCGATGACCTGAAGCAGCGGCAGATGGAATACCTTCATCACGGCGATGCGCTCGTGCCGCGCCAGCAACGCTTCGGACAATATACCCGCTCGTTGATGAAGGCGCTTGAGGTTCCGGTACATAACACCTACGGATTGCGTCCAGCCCTCGACAAGGGCACGAAGGAGATCGCCCCGCTCACGGGGTTTCGGGACATTGACAAGCTCGGCCTCCTCATCAACGTCCCGACATTCAATTTTCATCCACATTTGCCGCACTACGAGATCACCGGAAACAGTCAATCGATCCATGTGCTGGCCCGCCAACCTATTGATCCCGATCGTCCGCACCCCTTCACTGCGGCCGGCAACACAGAGTTCAATTGCCTGCTCTGGATGCCGCCAAACAATCAGCGCGTTGGGGACATCGTGCTCGTGGACTCTACAAACTTCACCACGCTCTTTGGCGGCACGGACAGTCTAATGAGCTTTTGGCGGAACCTCGCTCTTATGAATTGAAATCACCACCTTGTTGCCCGTGCTCGTTTCGTAAGACTTAGCGGCATCGTCGAGCGCGTTCTCGAGGCTTGCGGCGGCGAAGATCGTAAGCGTTGTCGTCTCCGTTTTCTGAGCCTCAGCGACCAGGGAAAGTGGCCCGGCCAGCATCAAGCCGGTCCAGGCTACTAGGGGAACGACGCGAAAGATTAAGCGCTGCCACATCGACGTTTAATCCTCGTGTCTGCGATATAGTCATAAGGATATTTCGCCGGTCAACTTACGCAACAGACAATGATGCCCCCAAAGCTTCAGTGCGAAAGCGCTCGCAGCTAAAAACCGCGGTTCAACCGGCTCGCGTCGTTACTCGCCCAGTGCTATCTCCTCTTCATTCTGTCCGTTAGAGCAGTCTTTATTCTGTCCGCTAGAGCAGTCTTTCCAGTCTTGCAAAATATGTTCACCGGCGCTGTGGAGAACAATGACCCGGTTTCGGAAATGAGCTACTCTTGCGCTGAACGGAGCTGGGAGGTAACCTTTCATGGCAAACAGGGAGCCGAAAGGAAATCGTGAGAAGAGAAAGCCGAAAGCCGAGACTGTAAATAGCGCCCCGGCGACCTCTACATTTTCATCCGCAGAAGCGAAAGCAAAGGCTGGGCAAGGTGGCCAAGGAAAAAAGCCCAGGTAGTCACTGCACGACCTGTTTGTCTCAGACCCGCAGTGGATTTAGGGACGGACCAACTCACGATGTTGCTCTTCCTGAAGATGGCCGACCAACTCACCGAGCCGCCGCACTTGGACTTTTCTCGATTCTCGACACAGCTGCAACACGACGCTTGGTTCTGTTCAAGGCACCAGCCGGTTACGACAAGACATCACTGGCAGCGACATGGTGCCAGCGACTACAGTTCACCGGCGCGATTGTCGCTTGGCTAAGCCTTGACACAGATGACGATGAGCCAGGAGCATTTGCTTACCATTTGACGATGGCGGTCGAGCGTGCGTCTACTGATCTCGGCAACGGCGCCATCGAACTGCTTCAGGGATCCGGTCTCATTCCGCCCAGGAACGTCGTCTCAGCGCTTGTAAATGCAGCGACGGAAAGCGATCACGAGCTATTCGTGCTGCTCGACGATTTTCACGTTCTAACAGACCGGCGCTGCCACGACTTGATTGATTTTCTGCTCAGGTACGCTCGTTATTTTGACGAGATCAGAACCGCGTCTTCCACTGTCCCGGCTGCGACTAGAGGATGAAATCACTGAAATCGACGCGTCATTGCTGCATTTTGATCTCAGCGAGACGCAGCAACTCCTCGGTTCTGATCTCTGCAAACTTCTTTCGGCCGGTGTAGCCGAGCTTCATGCGTCGACCGAAGGCTGGCCAGCGGCGCTGCAATTGGCTCGCATATCGTTGCGGAACTCTCCTGACCCCATCGTTCATATGCGGCTGCTGTCCGGATCGACGCACAAAATTTCGGAGTATCTCGAGGACACGCTGGATTCATTTGCTGAAGATATTGTCGAGTTTCTGCTGCAAACCTCGATCCTCGACCATCTAAGCGGTGCGTTGTGCGAGGCCATCACTGGCATTCATGAAAGCGGCGAACTTCTCGCGAGACTTGAGCGCCAACAGTTCTTGCTAATCCCATTGGACGGAGCAGATTTCCGTGCCATTCCCTTCTCTCCTCACTCGAGGTTGGAAATAGCCGGATTCGCTCAGGCAGCCTGGTATCGGTTTAGGGGAGCAGGTCACCGTACCGTCGGCCTCAAAGGCTGTTCCAGTCACTCAGGAAGGCGTACCTTCATCACCAATGCGGCTCGTAAGATCTCAACCGTTGGAGGTTCGCTTCGAGACATTCAGATGTTGGCTGGACACCGAGCGCTCTCCACCACCCAGCGCTACATCGAAGCAGACGTGGAAGCACAAAGAAGGGTTGTTGACTTAGTATAGGCGGGCAACCGCATTTTTAATCGTATCGAAGAGGTTCCGTTTCTGGAAAAGAATAAGCCCCGTTGAGCGCTATGCCTCGAACGGGGCACTTGTCATTGATAACATATCCAGCTGAGCCGGACTTTTAAGGCGAAGCTCTGCGACCCGAATCCTGGATCCCGCCTTCGCATGAAGGTTTTCAATATGTGATTGGTTCGGCTCCGTGAGCGTGATCAGTGCTGCTGCAGCTCGCTACGAGAGCAGGGATCCCGCGTCAGAGCGAGATCCGAAGTAACTGCCGGGTGGCGTCATCCTTCTCTCCATTCTCTGTTGATCCCCGTGCTGCCGCTCCTCAAAACCAATCGGTACTTCCAACTCGCAAATCTTGCGACCGGGAGAGCCCTCTATGCTTGCTCATTCGGAAGCGATGGCATCACGCCGGTGGAAGTTGTGCTCAATATATTGCGATGTAAAGAGGCGAGGCGCGCTGATTAAAGAATGTGATCTTTGTTTCGCTTCCTCTCACCACGTGTCGAGGCAAGTGTAGAAAGAGTGAGCAAGTGAGTTGACGCCGCTTTAGACGCGGCGCAGCCTAGCAATCAGGAGGGCGTTGGAATCGGGGGGTTTCCATGGCTCAGAATAAGGTGCTGATGCTCACGGTCGCCACGACGATCGCTACGGCAGTCGTCGAGGTGTTGGTCGAGCTGGGACGCAAGCCGCTCACAGCAGATCTCTTCCACATCGAAGGTGCCGAAGCAGCCGTCGCCAGACGGCACTTTAGGCGCAATTGGCTTAGGCAGTTGAATACAGCCTTTCCAAGCCTGGCTCCTAAACGCAACCACCGCCTACCGGTGCGCAAGCACAGCGCACGGCACGTGTAGGCGATCGACGTTGATATCAAAGAAGACGGCGACAGGTTTTTCGCCTGCCGCCGCTAGCATCGCCCCAGGGGCTTTGAGCAGTTCCAGGGAAATGCCGGGACTGCCCCAGTTGATGCTGAACGCAGAAACAAGCAGCACCAACTTTGTGAAGCCAGGGAACAGCGTCCGTTGGCTTTGGGTTGACCTCAATCAAATAAGCAAAGGGACTGTTGATAACTCCGATTTGCTCACTGTTCATCGGGTCTTAGTTCTCCCATCTTCCGCATCAGGTCAGATCTATGTTTGTTGAAAAAAAGCGCCAGCGCTTTAGCCCTGGCGCTACATACCGATCACTAAATCCTCACTACCGACGGCAGTGGCGGTATCGAGTCAGATGCCTTTGATAGACGAGAAGAGACTACGCTGCGGGCATCCACCTTCCAGCGGTATAGCCGAAGGCGACGGCATCGGGCTTTTTGATCGCTGGTTGTTGAAGCTGCGGCATCTCTTGGACGACGATCGATCCGATCCTGACATTCTCAGAGCCAAGCTTCTCGCGCTTCTTATATCCGTTTAAAAGAATGACCTTCTTGCCAAAGATTTCCACGACCGGGAGCGCCATTACACTTGCTTTAAAACACTACGACTAATGTAGTGTTGGCCAAGCTAAGATCGCTTCTGCCGCTTGACTTACGTCAAATTTTTTACGTCGTCACCACTCTCACACGAACGCGCTGAGCGCTCTCCACGAACGCGCAGAAACGCGTTGTGGATCTGGTTTGATAATTCCCGCGCATTCAATCGGTTTGGCAACAGAAGGGAGCGCTGAACACATTGAGCGCGTCGATGCCAACTCGCTTCCACCTCACGCACCAGCGCGGACCCGATGCTGACGGTCCGGTTTGGTCTGCCAGTCGGTAGACGAGGACTAGCCAGTCCCGATACCAAAAAGCCCCTCGCCTACTCGACGGAGGGCTTTTTGCCAGCATTTGCGTCCTTTTGATTGGTCCCCGCAAACCAACGCCCAGAACGCAACCCGCGCAGGTGCACGCAACTTTTTGTTCCTAATGGAATACTCCTTTCTCTGTGGAGCCGAGCGCCCCTCAACCGTTGCAATCGTGAACCTTTTCGCTCAATGGCATCGGATGACGGGTCTGACCAATGCAGCGCGCACAATCTCGACTGTCGGAGGGTCTTTGAGGGACGTCCAAATGCTCGCTGGACATCGAGCACTCTCTACCACCCAGCGCTACATTGAGGGGGACGTAGAGGCTCAAAAACGTGTGGTAGACCTTGTATAGGACGCTGGGACCCGGGGGCGGTCGCGATTTTAATGGCCCCAGACGAAGCTGTACTTCGCTCCAATCGCAAACGTGAACTGGTCCAGCGAACCGTTGGCCTCGATGAGCGGTGACTTCATCAGCGCTGCCGGCAAGCCGTTCGTACTCGACAGAGGCCATGGTCGAGAATTGTTCGGTCCACTTATATTGCGCAAAGAAGCCTGCGCCGTAGGAACGAATTCCACCCGAAGCCTCGTAGCGGGGAAGGTTCGAAGCTTGAGCCTGCTGCGCATCAATTCCATAGTAGGCGTTCATGTAATCCTTGTCGGCGAGCGATAGCCGCGGGCCGGCCGTGAACGTCCACTGAACGTCTGGACGCCAGACAAAATCAGAGCTGACGTCAAGGATCCAACCTTCTGCACCATAGACGGCGTTGCGAGCTTCTATGCGGGTGCGCAAGTAATCAGCCGGCCAGTACTCGGCGAAGGCTCCGACTTCGGCCGATAGATCGATGCCGGTCCCACCGATTTCTTTTAGGCCGCGATCATGGGTGGTGCCAAATCCCCAGCGGAGGTCGGCAACCGGACCACCTCGAAAATTTTCAGTTTGAAAAAACTCAAAGTCCAGGCCGTCCTTGGGCAAACTCAGCCACTCTCTAGAGCCCCGGTGCACGTCGACGATCGGGGTGCCGCCAAAGACGTAATCGTCCGATCCGTCATACTTCGGCGCAAAATTTCCCCAGCCCCCGATTGTGACGACCCAGTCCGTCGAAGTTGAGATTTGGTTCTTCAGTGTTGCTTCTTGCGCGATACACAACTGCGGATAAGCGCTCGCGGCGATCGTGAAAATCAGTATCCCAGCACAAACGGTTGTGATTTTCACATGCCTAGTCAACAAATGACCAAGTGCATGGAAAACGCGTTCAAGCACCGTCTTGGGCACGATCAACTCGTCATCCTTGACGCGAGGACAGCTACATTACGCTCATATAAGATTAAGCTAGGATTAAGCCAGCACTCCACTCAGCGCTAATAGAAGTTGACGTGGAAGCACAGAAAAGGGTTGTAGACCTGATTTGAGACTTTATAGGTGTTTATAGTTTTACGACGTATACAAATCAACAGTAACTCATTGATTTTGGTGGGTGATCACGGGATATAACCGTGGACCTGCTGATTAAGAGTTATTTTGCTCGCCTTGCAGAACAGTTAGTTACAGGCTAGTTTATAGGTTGCGTTTATAGATTTTATCCGTTTTTCTCAGCGGATTTAATAGGGTGGCGAGTCGCTCAAAACATAGACTAAGGGGAAAAATCGTCAAGATCAGGCGCGGCGTCGCCATCTATCAAACGCACGCGGGTCCCTACTACTACGCGCGCATCCTGGATCCAAAAACCAGCAAGTACAAGGTCCGCTCCACGAAGGACTTCGCGAACATCTCGACCTCACCGGAACTTAAAAGGGTTGCGACCACGGTCAATGCGGCGCCTGCACCGTGTTGATTGATGGGCGACGCATTAACTCATGCCTGACGTTTGCAGTCATGCATGATAATGCGCAGATCGCCACCATTGAGGGCCTCGCCAAGATGCTCGCTGGACATCGAGCGCTCTCAACTACCCAGCGTACATAGAAGCGGATGTGGAAGCACAGAAGCGCGTTGTGGAACTTGTATAAAGCGTCACTCGAATAGACAGCGATAAATCGGGTCTAAATCAAAGAGAGGTGGTGAGCCCTGAAGCTGGGAGGGTGGGGGACGAGGGATACTTCAGGGCTCACGGCTGCTTCTGGACAGGCACGGGGGAGTGCCGTTTCTATAAGCAGCTGAGTGAGCAAGTTGTAGTAATACTACCACTCAATAAACATTCCTGCCACTAAACGCCGCACTGCTGCGGAAGAAGGTTGGCAAGAGCGTCGTGTCGAGCGCGTCAATGCCAACCCAGTTCCCCCTCAAAACCTATGCTGCTGGGATCCACCTACCCGCAGTAAAGCCAAAGGCTACCGCGTCAGGATTCTTGTTCGCCGATCGCCGCAAGTCGTCTAAAGCTTCAATCTTTATCGCGTCCAGCGCTAATCGCTTTTGAGAACCAGCCTTAAGCAAAGTGCTGTAGCCGCTTAAGAGAAATATCTTCTTTCCAGTGACCTCAATCGTCGGCTTCACGGTTTCCTCCTAAGGAACCAAATTCTGCAAGCGGTGAGCTTCTTTGTTCCAGCCGACACAAGACGGCTTGAGCCCTGACTTGCGCGCAAAATGAGCAATTGCCCAAAATGCGACCGCATTACTAACACAGCATCGCCGTGGTTAATCATCATTTGTTGTATGTTCGCGACACAAACATCACATTAATGGCTCGCTTCGCTTTTTATGCTTGACAAAGAAAGCCTGCTGTCGCCGCGGCACCTTCTCTTTTGAGGTCGTGCAAAATTTCAGGACTTCGGGTGTTGGGGCGATCGGCTAGCTGGATATCGAGCGCTCTCTACCCAGCGCTATGTGCGCAGAAACGAGTTGTAGACTTGGTCTAAGATTGCGTAGCGCGAAGAGCCAAAGCTCGTTCACTCGCGGTTTCGAAATAATTCGAATTCAGCGTGCGATTCATTTGCTCCGGCTTTAGGTAGTAACCGGCGGACTGTCCCAAAACAGGAGATTAATGCGCCTGTCCGTAGGAGCGTTTGCCCTATGCTGCTGTCATGCATCTAGCGTGTGCTCTAGCAGTCGGATGAGAGCGTCTTGACGTCGTGCTGCATACGCCCTTGTGCCGGACCTGTGCGCGCGAGGTCCCGCAGAAGCGCTAGGACGTCGCACGTTCGGCATCAACGCAGCACGCAATCTCAACTGTAGGAGGCTCGCTCAGGGGCGTTCAGAGCTGGCTGCACGCAAAGCGCTCTCCACGATTGGCGACCTTGTTCTCAAAAAAGAATAAGCCCCGTCGAACGCTTTGCCTCGAACGGGGCTGTTGTCATTGATGACATGTCCAGCTGAGCCGGACTTCTAAGGCAAGGCTCTGTGATCCGAATCCTGGATCCCGCCCTCGCATGAAGGTTTTCAATTTTTGATCTGTTCGGCTCGGTAAGCGTGATCAGTCTGCTGCAGCTCGCTACCAGAACCGGGATCCCACGTCAGAGCGAGATCCAAGGTGATTTCCAGGTGGTCTCATCCTCTCTCCATTCTCTGTTGACCCTTGCGACACGCATCCTCTCAACCAATGGTACTTCCGAATGATGCATCTCCGATCAAGGACCGGAGTACTCGCTACTTAGCCATTCGGAAGCGACGGCATCACAGTTGTAGAGCTTGGCTCGATAGATTGCGATGTCAAGGGAACAATGCATTCTTAGACTGTTGTTGCGCACCGCCACATGGACGGCTGATATTCTTCGACAAATGACAGATCCGCACGCGAAGGCATAATGACTTTAGGAGGCTTAAGGAAGCGGGACATGGTTGATGTAAAAGCACGTGAAAAACAGCTTAAGGAGCGACTCGCCGAGTTGGAAGGTCGGCTTCACCGCATCGAGGATCATCTAGGGCAATCACCCGACCAGGACTGGGAGGACAATGCGATTGAATCCGAGATGGATCAGGTCCTTGAGGAACTAGGACATGCAGGCAATGCTGAGATACAGGCGATCTATGCCGCCCTCGCGCGGGTGAAGGGCGGTACCTACGGCGTCTGCGCGCGGTGTGGCGATGACATCTCCAAAGAGCGCCTTGACGTCCTACCCCATACGCCCTTTTGCCGGACCTGTGCGCGCGAGGTCCCGCAGAAGCGCTAGGACGTCGCACGTTCGGCATCAATGCAGCACGCAATCTCGACTGTCGGAGGGTCACTCAGAGATGTTCAAATGCTCGCTGGACACAGAGCGCTCTCCACCACCCAGCGCTACATAGAAGCGGATGGGGAAACACAGAAACGGGTTATTGACCTCGTCTGAGACTTTATAGGTGTTTATAGGTTTGCGCAGGCCAATTGAAAATACTTGCTGTCGCGGATGCTTTGACATTCTCGACTGTCCCGCCAGACGCCGGGCGGCACTTTCTCAACTGCAAGTGCTTCGACGAGGGTCTTTGATGGCCGTGGCGGCGCCGGTTGGGACAGCACTTCGAGGCGCTTTTCAACGGCGGCCAAGTCAGTCTTTGCGTCGGACCGCACTTCCATCTTCCACGAGCCCGTACGTTCGATATCGGCGATGGCTGTACTGACCGTCGCATGCGTCGCGAGCGCGCTATAGGTGACGAGGCCAACCCAGGCAAACCCGATAAGCACGAAGAAGAGGAAGGCGCGCCGTGCAAGAAGCACAAGCAAGGCAACCGGTAACAGCGCCTTGGCGAAGTCGAAGACAGCGCCGACTGCATAGCCGACCTCGGCGCGGTACCCCATGCCCACAGCGAACCTTGCTGTGCCCGTTGCGGTGATGGCCAGCGAAAGGCCCATGAAGGCCAGCACGATGAGGCCCAGCGCGACAAATAGAAAATAGCCGTGTCGCTCTGTTTGCCGCCGTATGCGCATCTGCCGATGTCCTTGCGTCGATGAGCCATTCACACGAATGCGACGCGCCGACTTCAAGCTAATTGCTCTGGCATCTTTCTTGTTCGTACCGATTTCCAAACTGAGATCAAGGGTTCCAACTCACACAGCAAACCCGCGCAAACGCCTGAAACATCCTGGAGCAAAGAGGAACGCCGACTGAGTGGCTGGCCTTCATGAGTTCAACGCGAGTTGTCAGTCTCTACGACTAAAAAATGAAGTCGCATCGTCGCGAATCGAGACCACTCGTTCAGCGGTGAAGAAGTCTGCTTGCGGGGGTAGACCTGTCCACCAACGGATAGGTCTGTGGCGGCAGAAATGATCCGGAGCAGCACTTTCGCGTGACCGATCCGATACTCATACTGCTGGCAGGCGTGTTTTGCGGTGTCCAGCAGCAGGTTGCGCAGGATAAGCAGGGTCCATCGCTCGCCGACGATGTCCAAGGTGCGGGCCACCGGACAGTCCTGTCCTTAACCCGATTCCAGTTCGGCAACGACTAAGCCGGCATTCGCGCCCTCAAAGACGTCGACCTCCCACGTCAGCCCGGCAAAAGGGACATCGTGGCGGGTCTTTGTAATCATTGGTTCGATGTTGAATCGGGAGATCATCTCTTCGGCTTCGTGCTTCGGTATTTCGTATTCGAATTCGTACCGGCTCACGACCCCCGGTTCGCTCTTCAATGTGATGAACCCCTTGTCCCCGAAAATGCGAATGCGGCTACGCAGCCGTGGCGTGCGCGCAAAATACCCCTGCCGAATGTGCATAGATCGGCGCACATCTTGTCGCCAACTGTCATCTCGGACCCGAAACTTACGCTCGATTTCGACTGCCATCACGCCCTGCTTTTCGCCGACAGCAAGTATCGCCGCGCCGCGCGCTATCGCACATAGTCAAAAAATATGCCAGCGACGGTATCGAGTACGCGCCCTAAATCGATTGCGGGGTCATGCCGGGTTTTACCGGCAGGCTATGTTCGTTCGGCGTCTAAATAACTTCTGGTTGTTACGCGGGGGCGTGAAACCGAAGCGGGGTTCTTGAGTTTGGGAGGGTAGAGTCCTTGGAAGGAGCTACCATGAGCACTTACCGCTTTCCTTTGAGGGGCAAGATCGGCAGGGGCAAGATCGGCGTCGTTCGCGGGCTGCGCGAAGAGGCCCCAGTAAGATTAACGTGTGCAACGCGCGTGCCGGCCCGGCAGCAGGTGAGCACCGACGTCTTGCAAGATACGCATCCGCTGACCGAGGAGGAAGTTCGCAACCTTCCGGTCGCACATCGCTACTCGGCCTAGTGCCGCTCCGGGCGACGGACGGGGCAATAAGCGGCGTAGCCTGCAAACGCTGCGGCGGTCAGTCCGGCGTGATGAGGAGACGCGCATTGAGTGATTCCAGGCCACCCCCGCTCCCGGCGTCGTATGACAAGAAGGTCGGCCTTGTCCTGCAGGGCGGTGGCGCGCTCGGCAGCTATCAGGCAGGCGTTTACGAGGCATTGGCGTCATCGCCCTATTTCCCCGATTGGGTGGCCGGGATCTCGATTGGGGCGATCAATGCCGCACTCATTGCCGGTAATCCTCCGGAGAACCGCGTGGCCCAGTTGCGTCGCTTCTGGGAAGGGATCACCGCTCCGACCGCGTGGTGGCCTGCCGGGCACACCGGGCCGGTTGCCGCCTGGCAACGATCGGCCGGCGGACTTGCCGCGATCATGTTTGGCCAGCCCGGTTTTTTCGCTCCGCGCCCGCATCATGAGTGGTTCTCGCCGACCACGCCGACGAGCTACTACAGCACGGCGGCGCTCAAGGAGACGCTCGAACAGCTCGTCGACTTCGACCGCATCAATAATGCCAAGGGCATCCGCCTCAGCGTGGGAGCGGTGAACGTGCACACCGGCCGCTTTGCCTATTTCGACAACGCGGAAATCGCCATTCGCCCGGAACATGTGATGGCGAGCGGCTCGCTGCCGCCCGGTTTTCCACCGGTCGAGATCGACGGCGAATACTACTGGGACGGCGGTCTCGTCTCCAACACGCCGCTACAATACGTGCTGGATTATTATCCGCGTCGCAGCCGCCTGTTGTTCCAGGTCGATGTTTTTCAGGGCCGCGGCCAACTGCCGACAAATCTCGAGGAAGTGAGCGAACGGGAAAAAGACATTCGCTTCTCCAGCCGCACGCGCATCACCACCGAAAATTTCCGGCAAAAGCACGAAGTGCGGCACGCCATCGAGGAGCTGATGGAAATCCTGCCGCCGGAGTTGCGCAATACCGAACAGGCCAACCGGCTTTATTCATTCGGCTGCGTCACCGAGATGGATATCGTGCAGCTCATCTATCGCCCGCACGAGCCACAAGGCGCGTGCAAGGACTACGAATTCAGCCGGGTCACCATGAACAACCGCTGGCAGCAAGGGCTTTCGGATGCCCGCACCACATTGCAGGCGGCGCCATGGCTCGCGCCAACACCGCAAGACGTCGGTGTGCGCGTGTTCGATGTGATGCACGATGTCCTTGTTGGCAAGTCGAAGGCGACGCCGCAGGCAACCTCGCCGATGGAGGAAATTTCCGCGCCAGGTCTTCAAAAAAAAGACGAAAGCGTGCCTGAGGAGGGCAAGTTTCGTGGAACCGGCTGACGTCTTAAAAACCGCCTTCGCCATGCCGCTCACGAGCCCGTCGTTTGCGTTGCCTGGGGTGGCCCGAGAGGCGCCAAACACGGGCGTCAACACGATTACGGGCGAAGGTCTGGCAGATGCACTTGCTGGCGCTCAAGTCGTCGTCGACGTGGCTAACTCGCCGTCATTCGAAGATCAAGCTGCGATGGAATTCTTTCAGGCGGCCGGTAAGAATCTCACTGCTGCCGAAGCAGCCGCCGGCATCAAGCATCACGTCGCCCTCTCGGTTGTCGGAACCGAGCGCCTGCTGGACAGCGGTTATTTCCGCGCCAAACTTGCCCAAGAGAAGCTCATCAAGAACGCGCCAATTCCATACACGATCGTCCACGCCACCCAATTCTTCGAGTTCCTCCGTGGCATCGCGCAGTTCAGCACCGAAGGAGATACGGTGCGCCTTCCACACTCGCTGTTCCAGCCGATGGCGGCAGAGGATGTCGCGACCGCTGTCGCCGACGCGGCTCTCGCAGCACCGCTAAACGGTACGGTCGAGACCGCCGGACCCGATTCATTCCATCTTGACGAGCTGGTCGGCCGAGTCCTCGCATATGACAAGGACCCGCGGAAAGTGGTCATGGATCCGAAGGCGCTCTACTTCGGTATTGAGGTGGACGACCAGTCACTCCGTCCCGGCCCCAATCCGCGTCTCAGCAAGACGCGTTTCGAGGATTGGCTCAGCCGCTCCTCGACGCAGTGATGAGTTTCAGTTGGATGCATGCTGCTTATGTCGTCGATATCGAATGGGGACCCCCATGGCCACGGATCGGACGCGTCTGATAGCCGGCGTCAGCGTGCCGGACTCGCCGCTGATCACCGATGTGCTGGAATATGCGGAAAAACTCTCCGAACCCTATCTCTCAATCACGCCGTGAGATCGTGGCTGTTCGCAGCAAAGATTGGGCAAATGAAAGCCATCGACTGTGACCTCGAGGCGGTCGCGGTCGGGACGATCCTGCATGACATCGGCCTCACGGCCGGTGTCTCAGGATCCCATCGCTTCGAGGTCAATGGAGCCAACGCATCGCTGTCGTTCATCAAGGACCGAGGTCTCTCGGGTCGCCGCGCACAGTTGGTGTGGGATCTCGTGGCGCTCAACTCAACGCCGTCGATCGCGCTTCACGAGGAGCCAGAGGTAGCTCTTGGCACCATGGGCATAGGGCTCGACTACGGCGGGTTCGGCGTCGAATTGATCCCGCCGGCGGACATCACCGAAATTATTCGTTCGTTCCCGCGTCTCAGGATGAAAGACAAATTTGCCGAGACGTGCCGCCATCTCGTCGCGACGAAGCCGGAGACGAGCTACGACAACTTTCTGCGCGATTTCGGCGAACGCTTCGTGCCCGGCTACAGGGCCATATCGGCCGTCGACCTGTTGATGAAGGCGCCGTTCGCGGAATAGCGCGGCTACGAGACTCGTGAGGGCATCGCAAGATAGAGAAGGAGAAGCACCATGAAGAAGACTGCACTGCTGCTTACGGCCGCTGCCGCTCTGCTCGCCACGAGTGTCGCCGCTGAGACGACCGCTCCGGGAGCGAACGTGTCCGTCGTTTTTGACCAGGAGTTGCCGAACGTCCCTGGCAAGAGCATGCGCGCCGTGCTCGTCGAGTACGAGCCCGGTGCCGGATCGCCCTCGCATCGTCACCCGTCCTCGGCCTTCATTTATGCGCGGGTGTTGGAAGGAGCGATCCGCAGCAAAGTGAACGACGAGCCCGAGCGTACGTATCAGGCTGGCGAGAGCTGGACGGAGAAGCCGGGTGATCATCACCAGGTGAGCCACAATGCCAGCAACACGGAACCGGCCAAGCTTCTAGCCATCTTCGTGGTCGACACGAGCGACCGTAAGATCGTCATTCCGGACAAGTGAGTGCGGAGCCTGCTCGCTTGCCCCATGACCGCTTGGGGTCAAAGGCGGTAGTCAGCGACGCGTCCGCTTGTAGTCGGCTCAAACTCGGAAAGCAGACGAATGAGCGTCTCGCATCGACGGTCGAGGCCGGAGCGTTTTGGCGAAAAATAGGTGCCGCTAACGAACGTCCGCTCTCAACCCATCAGCAGTCGACGTCCACGCCTTGTCCATCCCGATTTGGGGAGACCACAGCGCCCTAGGACGGGAGGATTTGGGCCTAGCAAACCTGCCTCTTTTGCCGCAACTATCTATTCCGAAAATTGCTCTTATCGGTATAGAAGGCTCGCCGATGACCGTAGGAACCGACCTTGAGATCATCCCCCCGGCCAGGTCGGAGATCTTGGGAGCCGACGCCGAACGGCTGCCGACGCTGCAGACGACGGCAAAGTCGGACGCGGACCTCGTCGCCGTCTGGCTCAAGTCGCACGCGGACGGCTCTCCCCACACACTCCGGGCCTACGAACGGATCGGCAGGCGCTTCGTCGCGGCCCTCGCAGCCGCCAGGACAGATCTGCGCCACGCGACCGTCGATCACGTCCAGGCCGCGCTCGAGGCCATGCGCAGCGGTTTAACGAGTATGAGGATGTCGTCGAAGAGAACGCTTTTGGGCAGCTGGCTCGTCTGCTGACAAAGGTTAGCCAATAGATTTCGATACTCGCAGAGCAATCGGCCCCAACCCGCACTCCCGCGCCGACTGAGTAGCGCGGAAGGTTCAGGTTCTTGCAAGTGCGAGTTGCTTGGATGGCGACTAGTGCGCAAAGCCCGCTACCGTCGGTAAGGCTGCTTCCGCTCGAACAGCTCGTGACGCTTACGGGTGCGGAAGGCTGCGCGGGATCACGACAAGCTGCTTGAGGCTTAAAAGGCCCGGAACTTATCAGGCTTATGCGCGTATTGCTCATAGCACAGTGGCACACCCCCGTGCCGCCGTCGAAGCCGCCGCTAAGAGCGGACGACTGGAGATCCCTGAGCTTCGGCGCTTTCCCTCGCTGGGGCTCTTCCTTTTCACCCCGTTGGCGAGGTCGGTCGCCGGAACTATTTCGGCTCCTATCCGTATTGCTCGTACCACAGCAGCTCGCCCCCCGAGCGTCATCGCTGACTGTGGTGATTTCGAACACCCTGGCTCCCCCGGCCGGGGTGCTCGTTTATGGACCTAGTCTTTCACAAGCCTGAAGCGTTTGCGCCTCGCTTGTGCGCGACCCTCGACAGCGTCCTTGGATGCCCGCTTGATGCAACGCTACTTTGCTTCGATCGAGTACTTCGCAAGTGCGGAAACGATTGCCTTTGACGAACAACAAACGCGGGGATTTATTTTAAGAAAGGGCGGAGGCATGTCGCGTTGGGGAGTACTTAGCATGGTCGTCCGGCAGATCATAAGGAACGGCGGCTTCGACCCAGAAGATGTGGCGAGGCTCGATGCTGCTTTCACAGCAGCCTGGAAGCAGATCGAATGCCGTTACGATCTCGCTAGTGACATGGAGCGCGACGCGACCCGTGAGAGGTTGGCGGTTATCATCGTGACGCTGGGCAAGTCCTGTCACGAGATCGATGCCGTCGAACTGCAGGCCAGAGCGCTCGCGATGTTCGACCAGAATGGTGGGGGCCCGCCTCCGCCAGCGGGTCGGCCAGAGATCGCGCCTGGCACACCTGCAACCCAAACCCCGCACAGCACATAAGTTGCCTCACTCTTTGGGGTCCGACTTTTCGTTTTGCTGGCGATCCGGCTGCGGCGGACTACCTTCCTGTTCGCGTAATTTCTTCAGACGTTCAACGACCGTCAGCGGATTGGGACCGAGGCCCTGTTGCAAAATTTCTTGTAATCTGGTTCCTTTTTGAAAGTTACGAATCCAATCATCATCATCCATGGCGGGCTCGGCTGTTCTCCGGAGAACGTGCCCTTGTCGTAGTGCGTTCCCTCACATGGCGCTAACATGTCCCCGAGAGCCAACAGGGCGGCCGGATTGCTCCGAACCGCCCTTAATCGCGTTCACTCTTCTCCCCGCTGTCCGACGCGCAAATGGAGAAATAGACCGGGTCTCCTCGGGCCCATCACCGAGGACCTCGGGCAACGCTCACTTTTTTTCCTTCTCCTATCAGCCGCTGTCGTGACAGGGATGAGGGCAGGCTGACGACGTGGATGCACTCACTTGGGTCATCCCATGCTGACGCGCTTGCCCTTGCCGTGGGCCACACGGTCGAGATAGAACGTGACAAGCGCGAATGCGAGCCAGGCCCCATTGAAAATCACGCCACTCAAGAGCACCACCTCGCCCGGAATCGGTCCGACAGACGCGCGCTGCACAAACTCGGCAACGCTGGTCACTGCAGTCGGGTGGATCGCAATCTTGCCGAGGTAAGCCAACGCCTGAATCGTTAAGAGCCAGAAGTAGGTCCGTCTCAGCCTGCGCCCGATAGCGCGCGCCATACTGATGTGATGGCGGGGCTCCATATAGTCCTTTGCAAGGACTTGCTCCCAACCCCTGCCGGGATTGCAGCCCTGTCCCCGCAGCATGGGTGCGTAGAAATTCGTCTCGAGCCAGCGCGCTCGAGCCCGCCAGACGTTGAAGTAGCGATAGCGCCGTGCCTCGAAGGTCATGAAGACGACAATCAGGATACCGATCAGCAGAAGCGGCAGCGGCGAGGCCTCGGCATGGGAGAACGATGCCGACATCGCGAGGCCTAGTGCTGCAACGGCCCAATTCGTCGTGTTGTCCAGGCGCGTACGCCATGTGGTGCTTCGGTAAACCTCGCCTCGATAGAGGTGGGCAAGCGCACCGATCTCAGCTGCGGTAAATTCATGCAGTGGGTCGTTCTGCAAGACCTCGTGCTTTTCCACGTTCGTTATGCCGGGTTTGATGTCCGTGGGGTATGAAGAGCCCATTTCCATGCGCTCGCACGAGCTTATGCCGCTGGATATATTATGCGGTACCGCCAGCATCATGCGCCCGAACGTCCTCGCGATCGAGCGATCCGTAGCCACAAGGCTTGAGGTTTACCTGAGCACCTTTGGCTTGCTGAGGTCACCTGAAGACGGGGCCGAAAGCGCATTTACGCGGGAGAGAAGCGCCAGCGTTAATCGCGATTGGCGTTCCAGACCCCGTAGCACACGCCCGATGGTCCGACGCCAGACCACGTTCCGCTCCCACTGACGCTGTTGAACCGGCCGGTGCCGTGCGCGGTGCGCGGTCCGGTAACCGCGTTGAGCCGCACGTATCCCGAGGACGCCACGCGCCCCCCGAGACGGATCGGATTAAAGGCGTACGAACCACTGGTGGAATAAATCCGGCCCCGAGATATGACGAGGGCAACGTCGATAATGCCGCAATGACCCCGCGTCGTCTCGGCCACCATACTCCAGTTGCCGTCGAACCTTGCCGCGGTCGCGGGCCCAACAGTAAAGAACATTGCAGAAGCGATCAGAAGAGCGGTCGCGCGCATGCGATTGCCGTTCATGGGGGTCCTCCCAATGGTGCGTTGGACAGTCGTCAATTGTGGCGGTGCAATGTCGGGGCCGTAGGCGTCTTGTGGTTAACGTGACGTATCCCAGGCTCGATGCGATTGTCCGGACGCTGGTTGTTTGCACCTGGCGAAGGCGTCAACGCCAGCCGTCACAATGGAGTTCCGCTGTGGTCGAACAGCTTTCGACCATAGGCTCCGGGGCTGGCATAGTCTCCGAGCCAGCCAAGCCAATGCTGCTTCTGGCTCGCGTACCAAGTCGGCCGCCCACACAGCAGTAACTTTTCCAAGGCGACCGTTTGTGGCGATGCGCAGGCAGAGATTTGATCTTCCTCGCGAGCTGCAGGTCATCGGGCGCACCTCACCGTGTCTTCAAATATCTGCTCGAACTCTCGTTCGGACGCGCATGGGCATAGACGCTCGTCGTCTTCAGGTCCGCATGCCCGAGAGTCTGTGAGACGAGCGTGATCGGCGCGCCATTGTCGATCGCGTGCGAGGCGTGGGCATTTGGGCCGATGCCTCCGGATTGACCTTGGCCCGTTTCGCCGCCGCCTTGATAAGCTGATTGATCCGCCGCTCCGTGATCGGGAACACGCGCGCCGACGGCGGGGCGTCGCCGCGCAGAGCCAGAAGCCCCTTGGCGATCTCCGCCGGGATCAGCACGTGGCGCTCCTTATCGCCCTTGCCAATGAGGGCAAGTTGCACCTCGCCCGTTTCGCGCGGGATGACCTGCAACCACGTCAATGACGAAAGCTCGGAGACACATGCCACTGCAAGATGCTCGGCCAATCATTTCGCGCCCCACAACCGAATAACTATTAGGAACTGAAGAAATTGCTGGAGCGGAAGGGCCGCACGCGAAGGATCCTCAACTCCTCGTGCTTGGCCGGAACTGAAAATCGCACGGAATGGTTATGCGGTAAGCCCACAATCTCTTGCAAATAGGAGGTCTGTTTCATGGGTAATCCGTTCGTCCACGTGGAATTGATGTCGACAGACGTCGGCAAGGCCAAAGCTTTCTACGGCCAATTGTTCGACTGGAAGCTTGAGGACATGGACATCGGTGACATGACCTATACCATGATCAAGGTCGGTGAAGGCACGGGTGGGGGACTCATGAAGAACCCCATGCCAAACGCAGGCTCGATGTGGATTGCGTACGTGAACGTCGATGACCTTAAGGCCGCCACCGCGAAGGCCAAGTCTCTCGGCGCGACCGTCATCAAGGATCAGGCCGAAGTAAATGGTCGAGGCTCGTTCAGCATCATCACGGATCCGACCGGAGCGATGCTGGGCCTGTGGCAGCCGAAGAAGGGCTAACAGCAACGAAGACGAGCGCCAAGACAGCGAAGGAGATGGACGTGGCTGCACTCGCAAAATCCACTCCGCAAGCCCTTCAGCTACATTCACTTTCCCAGTGAGAGGCGTCATTATCGCCGAGCGCGCAATGCCCTGCTTGAGCAGGAGATGGAGCTGCGCCGCCAGGTCGAGCGGGTGGGGGCCCCGTTGAAAACGGCCATAACGAGGTTAGCCGATCTACTATCGCCTATAGAGCCATTAATCACGGGGGAAAGTCGTGGCGAGAACCAACAAAAGCCGCGCGCCAGCTCTGGCCTATCTACGCACCTCATCGGCGGCCAACGTCGGCACCGACAAGGACAGCGAGAAACGCCAGCGCCACGCCATCCAGGGCTTCGCCAAGCGCGCCGGGTTCGGGATCATCGCCGAGTTCTATGATGCGGCAGTCTCCGGTGCGGACCCGATCGAGACACGCGCCGGCTTCGCGGCCCTTCTGGATCGGATCGAGGGCAACGGCGTGCGTACCGTCATCGTCGAGGACGCCAGCCGCTTCGCGCGTGAGCTGATGGCCCAGGAACTGGGCATCACCCTCCTGATCAGCCGAGGGGTGCGGCTGCTGACGGCCTCGGGCGATGACCTGACCGCAAGCGACGACCCGACGCGGAAGATGATGCGCCAGATCGCCGGTGCCTTCGCCGAGTATGAGAAGGCCCGTCTGGTCTCCAAGCTGCGCCACGCCCGCGAGCGCGTCCGCCAAGAGAAGGGGAAGTGTGAAGGGCGCAAGCCGCATGGGGAGCTGCGACCCGAGGCCGTCGCCTTGGCGAAACGCCTCCACCGGGCGAGCCCCAAGACCGGCAGGCGCATAAGCCTACGCAAGATCGCAGCCGCCCTCGCCGAGGCTGGTCATCTCAATGAGCGTGGGCAGCCATTCAATCCTAAAAGCATCGTCGCGATGGTGGCGCAAAAGACATAAACGTGACGATCCCAGTCGCAGTATCAGCTAGGGCGTGTACTCATAAACCGACAGCCAAATGCTGACTTGGATGCGCCGCCCAACGTCCGTTATTGGGGGTAAATCGGACATGGCGCGGACTTGTCAGTATGTCCGCTAATGACCCTTAGCGGAAGTATGCGCAGGTAGCTGGCGATACGCCTCATGTTCGCTTTGCAGAGAAAGCGGACGTCGAGATAAACGCGAAGGTCGTTTTAGTCGCGGAGGCGATAGGTCTGCTAAGGTGCTGCGAGTGGACATTGCGTTTACGCCGCTTCTCGACGCTCAACGATCTGCTCTTGGCACACTCGCCTTACCCGACCACCGATGCAGACGCGGTGTTTTTGGCCCTGACGCCTATCGATTTTGCAAGCTGATCAGTGACACGATCAAGACGGCCGTCGACATCGGCTGCGGGTCAGGAGCCGGAGGCATGAGGTTTTATTCCGCATTAGTCGTGCCGGGCACTACGGGCCGCTGGATGGTGGCAAATGCGGCACGCTTTCCGGTTCCTTTCGGGAGAACCGGCTTGCAGCAGGCCAATTCTGTTGTCGAGGGCCACGCGCTCAACTAGTTTCCAGACCGGGATAGATCATTTTTTGGAGGGGCAAATGCGTTCTTTGAAACTAGGCTTAGCCGCCACGGCGGTGATCTGCGCACTTTCGGCGACGGCTCAGGCTGATTGCATCAGGGTCGGATCGCTGGGCGAAGCTTTGACCCACGATCTCGCCGTGATCATGTCGACGCACGGTCTTGCAAACGTCATCTATGGGCAGGGCCGCGTGGGCAAGGGCCCGGTCCACACGACCTGCGAAGCAGGCTCAATTACGACGACGTGTCACTCCTCGCAGACCGCGTGCAAAGTGACAACATCCAAAACCTGCTTAGGCGCCCTATTTTGCTTCGGCGCGTGACCCCCGATGCTCGGCGCAAATGAAGAATAGCGCGACTTTGGAAGAGGGCTTCGATCCGTTTTAGGGACGCTTCGTCCACTGGGTCGGAAGAGGATTGCAGCCCAGCGATGAAGTTCATCGCGTTGGGCCCACTGTTTTCGACCCAGAGCGCGCTTGGCGACGTCGCCGAGGTTATACGAGCGGTCATCATAATCAGGTTGGGATATTTCGCTCTAACGTCCGCTTTTGGCCCTTCTCGGACTTCGCGCGACGTCCGAATTGAGTCCGCAAAGAGTTCCGAAGCGGACATCACCAACCGTTGCTAAGCCCTCTCGATTTGCGACCAACATGGCGCATCGTCGCGAGGCAGAGCCTCCAGACATGCTCGGACTTGACGTCGACGCGGTAGCCTTGCCCGGCCGACGACTTCCCCTGCTGAAAGCGCTACGGTGGAACCCGTGACGGGACCAGGCGGCCAACGATCGGCGTGGCGCCGCTTACTCCCACCAGCCCCGTTGCACCTGATAGTTGCGGCCGCGCCGCCGCGGACTTGGGCTCGGCGCGTCAAAGAAGCTGAAGAAGCCGCCGTCGTTCCAGGATTTGCGCCTTGCTGGCGGGAAAGAAATCGTAGGCCGTCGCCTTATGAAGCCGCCCTGGGGCTGGTTGCTCAGCACCGCAATAAACTCGGTGCGATAGTTGGTCTCGCGGCTCAGCGGCTCGTCCGAGACGATGATCGAGGATCGCGGTAGCGCGGTCGGCGCGATGCGATCGAGAACTTCCTTCGGGATGCTGATTCGGTCGAGCGCGTCCTTGGCATCATCCCCGTTGTCGATCGTGACCGCGGTCCAGCGAAGGCCCGCGTCGTTGCGAGCCATCGCCGTGAACACATGAGTGCCGATCGGCCTGTCAGTGTCGCGGATCACGACTGGAACCTCAATGCTCGCATCGAAGACCTCGCCTCCGTCCGGCCACGGCTTATGCGTGTTCCGCCGCACGTAGAGCTTCTGCGTCGCGCGGCTGATGTAGATCGATACCGGCTCAAGCGCGAGCTTTGCATCGTTCGCCGCTGTGGCCGTGTCAGTCTTCCTGGTTGCGGCCTCCTTGGCGGCATCCGCTGCTTTGGCTGCGGCATCAATCTTCGACGTCGCATCGGCTTTGGCGGTGTCGAGTTTCGTGCCCGCTTCGGTGGCTTTGGCAGCGGCCTTGAGCTTCTGTTCCTCGGCACGCGCCTTGGCCTGGTCTGTCTTTGCGGCGGCGACGGCCTTTTCGGCGTAAGCGAGATTGGCGTCGGCTGCGGACTTGAGCCCTTCCAGCTTGCGTAGCGACGCCTTTGAAGATGTCGCCTCGCGCGCCGCTGTCGCGGCGGATTTCTTCGCCTCGTTGGCCATTTTGGCGGCCTCGGCAGCCTCGCGAGCGAGCGTCTCGGCACGCTCCGGAGCAGCAGCGACGGCCTCCGTGTTCGGCACCAGCAGCGCTGCGTGAGAAAACTCGACGGTAGTTGCGTCGTTCGGGGAAATGATCACCCGCATCCCGATCCGCGTCTTGTCGAACAGCTTCTTCGCAAAGCCGTACGGCATCCGTACGCAGCCGTGCGAGGCAGCATACCCCGGCAGTGGGCCACCATGCAGCGCGATCCCGTTCCAGGTGAGGCGCTGCATGTGCGGCATCGAGGCATCGTCATAGAGGGTCGAGTGGTGGACCACGTCCTTCTCGATAACGGCGAAGACGCCGGCTGGCGTTTCGCGTCCCGTGGTGCCAGTCGACACCGGCGCGCTTAGAATCCAACCGTCGGCGTCATAAAAAGTGACCCGCTGGGACTTGATCGACACGATCGCCATGATTGGCTCGCCGGCATCTCGCGGCGCCATCGCCTCGGCGGGCAGGGCCGACTGTCTCGCCTTGACGGCGGTGTTGGCAACGTGCTGATCCGCGAGTGGGACGATGGCGTCAACGGCACCCTGTGGCGCGCTTGTCTTCGCCTCCTTGTTCTCGCTTTTTTTGAGCTTCTTCTCGGCGGTGTTGGCAACGTGCTGATCCGCGAGTGGGGCGACGGCGTCAACGGCACCCTGTGGCGCGCTTGTCTTCGCCTCCTTGTTCTTGCTTTTTTTGAGCTTCTTCTCGGCGGTGTTGGCCTGGTGGTCCGACGACGGGGCGCGGCTGTGCCGCACGGCGCGGCGACTATAGCGCTGCTGCAATCGTTCGGCCGCGTGGTCGTCGTATCCGAAGAGATTCCCGTAGCCGTCTTGAGCCGTTGCCGGCGCCGCCGATCCGAAGAGACCCGCCGCAATGATCGTGGTGATCAGGCCCGCGCCGAGCGACGCAATCGGGCGCGCCCAGCTGGCCGCATAAAGGTCCGTCCGCACAAACTCCCCCCGAACTCGAACAGGCGCCACGACATTCGCATCTAAGGGGCTGCCAAAGAAGCCCTGAGGTGCCACAGGTCCGTTTAAAAAAGCGTTTGTACCTGATCAGCACAGCGAGATTCCGATGGCGCAGCTCCCGTTCAACGCCGCACTCCGAAGCGTTGCAGCAGGCACTAGATTGGCGCGGGAAACATTCTGACGGGGGTCAGATCTACTAGGTGCGGGGTTAAACAGAAGCCAGGATGGCGGACCGCTAACCTCGCAGCCTCATATTTGCCCTCATTCAGCGCCACTTTGGATTCTTGATTGCCGAGTTGCGCTCTAACGGGCGCGCGTACTTCTCAGAAATTGTCGCGAGGGCAAAAGCCGAACGAGGCTAGAGGCGCTTCAGAGCAGACCTGATAGACGCCGCATCCGTGCCCATGTGCGCAGCCAGCCGTCGATAGAGGCCCTCGAATTTCCCACTCTCCTGGCACGACGTATAGGTGAGCCCGTAGGCCTGACGGCTTCCGAAATACGTCCCGCCCGGCGGCAGGTAGAGCTTCGCCACGCGCCGCGGCGGTCCGCCATCGTTGCGCGCCAGCGGGCACAAAAACCACCAGCGGCGGCCGCCATAGGTCGGCCGGGTGGTCACGAGCCGAACGCGGTAGTCCATCGGAGTCCGATTCACCGTGTAGGCCCAGGCCGCATTAGGATCGACCAAGTTGGCCTCGTAGCTGATCTTCGCGTGTGGCTCGCAGCCTTCGTAGGACCACCGCAAAGTGCCTTTTGTCTGTGACCCAGCAACGATCGTCCTCTTCGGATTTTTCGTTGAGCGCAGATTCAGATAGTTCGTCGTCGGCCATGGTCCCTCGCACGCGACCGTATGCGCAGATGCCGACTGCATGACGCTGCTGGCAGCCGGGAATCAGCCATTGTTCGATAGATAGACCGGGAATAGGCCGGGAATTCGCTAATGAAGAACGGCGTCCCGCCCAATGCGGATCATTCTCTCACACGGCAAGGTCAATATCTTCAACCTGGCGAAAAACGCTGGCACCAGCGTCGAGCAGATCGAGCGCTTCTATGCCAAGCACCTGCCGCTGTCGCGCGAGATGGCGAAGAATCTGCAGAGCTTTGGGGAGGAGTAAACCAGCAGCGTCTCACACGTACATGTCCGTAAAGTGCGATGCTGTCGGGAGTATTTGTCAATATGCAAATTCAAATCTACGAGGGTAGCAGGCTTACCCTGCTGCCGCTATTTCGCTTAGCGGACGAGTCCGAGTGCGAGCGCCCGCCGGTGGTATCGGGCATGCCGAAAAGCGCCGCAGGCAGCTTCTCACCGCGGTCCGGTTCAAGTCCTGATCTATTACGAAATGGGAAACGTTTTAGTTGCATGGGACGAGAACTTGGTCGTTGGCATGGCGCACGTTGTGAAAGACGACATGACAATCGAAATCGTCAGTCTCGCAGTCATTCCAGAACTCCAAGGGCAAGGCATCGGCAGACGACTAATCGAGGAGGCCATCAACTATTGCCGAATAAATCAAATTGGCCGTCTAGTCGTCTGCACCGGATCGTGGGAAATAAGCAACCTCGTCTTTTACCTCAAACGTGGGTTTTGCATCTTCAACGTGGTGCGGGACTACTTCACGCCAGAAACGGGCTATGCGAAGTCACATCGCGATCAAGTCCAATTGGAAATGACTCTATGAGGGCACCGAACGCTGGCACCAGCGTCAATCAGATTGAACGCTTCTATGCCCGCAACCTGCCGCTCTCGACGGAGCTGGCGAAGAACTTGCCGAGCTTTGGTGAGTGATAAACGCAAAGCAAAAGTCGAGAACGCGCAAAGCGACGTCTCCTTAGGGCCAGCAACAGACGCTTCTTGCCGGACACGACAGCTGTACGGCATGGTTTATACGTAAATAAAGGCTGGAGCCTAGACCGTCAGCGAAATGAGCGACGATGTCTGATGTCAAACAGGCTGAGTTCTCAATCGCATGGGGTCGCAAAAGGGCGTGTTGACGACGACAACCTTAAAGTCCTCCTCGCCATCGTGAGTACTCTAGTCCGGCGCGCCGCTGAGGTTCTACACGCGGACGCGCATTTTCTCGGGATCGAAGTGCGGTATCGGAACGATCGTAGCGGGCAATCGCTTCTGCTGACCGTCGAGCTTACCGACTTCGACTATCGCGCCATCTTGCGCCGTTGCGATATCTATGCGCGCGAAGGCGATCGTCTTTCCGAGAATGGGCGAGCGAGTCGCGCTCGTCACAACGCCAATTTGTGCGCGCCCTGAGTAGACGCAGTCGCCATGATGGATTGATTCATTGCCTGCAAACTCCAATCCTACGAACTTTCGTAACGGATTAACTCGGCGACGTTCGAGCGCCGCCCGACCGATATAGTT
>CAWHZB010000023.1:0-37953 GCA_963833715.1 uncultured Alphaproteobacteria bacterium | reverse complement strand
CGCACCGTCTGCCGTGGGCGTCTACATCACTATCTTTCTTATCGAAGCAACTTTTTACGACGCGGCCATTCCGTTCGGAATAGTCAGCGCATCGGGTATCGTTTTGGTTGCTGCTGTCGTGGCTGATCCGTGGATTCTGACAACCCGCATTAGACAGGCGATATCAGACACACCGCTGAATAGCCGACGATCAGAATAGATCCGGCCCAAATAAGGTGGACTGGTGACTGAGCCTGCCGAACCCCGTCGGCTTCCCGCGCCCTGGCGTGTTGCTGAGCACAGCGAAAGCTTCGTTGTCGAAGATGTAAACGGTCGGCCGCTGGCTTACGTGTATTTCGAAGACGAGCCCGTGCGTCGTAGCCTCGTGAACCGGCTGACGAGCGATGAAGCCTGGAGGGTCGCCTCGAACATCGCGAAATTGCCCGACTTGTTGAAGAAGGATTGAGCGCTAGACGAATGCGACGGGCGAAGTTGAAAAAGCGGATATCAACTCCAGCTAATGCGGCCGAATACAAGGCACTCGACAAGCGCGCCGACGAGCTGGTCGGCTGTTGCGAGAATTCCCAGGAAGAGGCTGAGCTTGAGGGATTCCGCCGACGCGATGGATGCCTATGACACAATGGCTGGGATGAATATCGAGATACTTTTACTCCCGCAATTAATCATGACCGCGTTCGGCAGCAGCAACCAACCGTACAAAAATATAAATGTGGTTCTTCCATCCCTCTCACGGTTTCGTGCGATTAATCAAAGTCGCCCCTAATAGCGGCATAAGCAAAACAGGAATTGTCAACGATGCGGAAAATCTCAGGTGTGCTATTGGCGCTGGCCGCTAGTCTCGCGCTCGGTGCCACAACGGTCGCCGCTAAAGATGACGTCGGTTTCGGTGGGGGTGGTGGCGGCGAGAAGATGCAGAACGAGGGCAAGGGGGGCAAATGCGATCGCGCGCGTCATGCATGCGCCCATCGCTGGGGCTCGAGCGGTCCGCGTTTCCGTCGCTGCCTCTGGCACCACGGCTGCTAAAAAGTCGGCTGTCTCACAGACCTTCAACTGGCGGCTCCTCGAAAGGTGGCCGCCGTTTGTGCGAGCACATGAAGCCCTTAGCAAGAAGAGATGCGGGCCGGTGTCTCGCATCTCTTTCCTTTAAGCGAGCACCTCCAGCCGCCGCATCGACTTCCGATCTGGCTCAACTTTAGCGCAACGAGCTCCCGGCGTTAACGGCACGCATCTTCGGAATTTCCTCCACCGCGCGATCCGTCGGGTACTGGCAATTCACGGCTTCCTATTCCAATATAGCATTCTTGAGATGGGTGCGCGAAGGAGCCACAACGCGATATGCCCATGAACTACTTGAAGACGGCGATGCTGCTTGCCGCGCTGACTGCGCTTTTCGTGGCGCTCGGCGGCCTCGTCGGCGGCAAATCCGGCATGCTCATCGCCTTCGTGATCGCGCTCGGCACAAACGCGTTTAGCCTATGGAAATCAGACACGACGGTGCTGCGCATGTATGGTGCGCACGAGGTCGATGAGCGCAGCGCCCCGGAGTACTACCGCATCGTACATGACCTGGCCCAGCGCGCGGGGCTGCCGATGCCGCGCGTCTACGTGACGGATAGTGCTCAGCCCAATGCGTTCGCCACCGGGCGCAGCCCATCCCACTCGGCGGTATGCGCTTCGACAGGACTGCTACAGGCGCTAAGCCCCGAGGAGCTGAGCGGCGTCATCGCACACGAGCTGGCCCACATTAAGAACCGCGACACGCTGACCATGACAGTGGCCGCTACCATCGGCGGCGCCATCTCCATGCTCGCCCAGTATATGCGGTTCGGCATGATGGTCGGCCGCAGCCGCGACAACCGCGGCGGCGGGCTCGGCTGGATCGGGACGCTGGCGGCGATCATCGCCGCGCCGCTTGGCGCCATGCTCGTGCAGATGGCGGTCAGCCGCTCGCGAGAATATTCGGCAGACCGCTCTGGCGCTATCATCATCGGACACCCGCTGTGGCTCGCGTCCGCGCTGGCCAAGATCCAAAACCTCGCAAAGCGAATACCCAATGAGACCGCGGAAAGCATTCCGGCCACCGCGCCCATGTTCATCATCAACCCGCTCACCGGGCAGGGCGTCGACAACTGGTTCTCGACGCACCCCAACACCGAGAACCGCATTGCGGCGCTCGAAGAGATGGCGCGTGAGCAAGGCCAAATGCCGGAAACGGACTAGGCCGCGGATTTCACCGGCTACCATATCGGCTCAGAGTTCCGAGAAGCCCCGGCGCATAACATCACGCGCGAGGATCGCATCAAGATACTCGTGCAGTTCGATGGCATTCGCGCCGGGCTCTATAAGCACTGCAGGTCGGAACGTGGCCAGGCCGTATCGTACAACTATCGGCAGGTGCTTGGCGTGCTGCTTTCCTTCGCCGTCAAACGCGGTCGCGTATTCCCGTCGCTCGACACGATTGCCCGCATGGCGATGTGCAGCAAGTCAACGGTGCTCAACGCAATCGCATGGCTGGAATTATACGGCTTCATCGACAAGCTCAGACGTATCGTGCGCACGACGGGCTGCTAGGTCCGAGGGTGCGCCAGACGAGCAACGCTTACGTGTTGTGCTTCCCGAAAGGTCTCGGAGGTCTCGCCGTCAACGTCTTCCACTTGGCCCCCGATCGCAACAACTGGGCTCCATCAGAGTCAAACAGTGAAGTGAAGAAGGGTTTTCAGGGAAGTGGGCCGGACCTGGCGCTGAATTTCGTGGTCCCGGCCGTGTAGGAAGCTCACTCGCGGCAGTTTCGCTCGCGTCATAGGCAATCGGAGGTCTCAACAAAGAGACAGCCGCAAGCCAACTATGGCCCAAATCGCCAAAAGCATCCCGCAGGGGAAAAGAGCCATTTTTTGATTTGAGTGTTCCACAATCGCTGCGACAAGAAAGTTAGGGATGAGTTGGCTGATTTGAGGGGGATTGCTGACATGGAAATGAAAACCAGCGTGGTGAAGCCAACTCCGTGGGGAGCCGATAACGGGATCAACCGGATCGCTCTCGCGGTGCTCGTCGCGGCGGGTGCACTGTCTGCCATGGGCGTCGGCCTCACTATCTTTCTTATCGTAATCTCAGATGGAGCAACTCTTGACGGCGCGGCGTTTTGGCTCGGAATAGTCAGCGCATGGGCCGGGCTTATTCTGATCGTCGGCTATGCGGTGTGTCTGATATCGCCCGACTAATGCGGGTTGTCTCCTTGCGGGAGATTTGAATTACCTTCGCAGAATCCACGGATCAGCCACGAGAGCAAACTGGTGACTGAGCCTGCCGAACCCCGTCGGCTTCCCGCGCCCTGGCGTGTTGTTGAGCACAGCGAAAGCTTCGTTGTCGAAGATGCAAACGGCCGGCCGCTGGCTTACGTGTATTTCGAAGACGAGCCCGTGCGTCGTAGCCTCGTGAACCGGCTGACGAGCGATGAAGCGTGGAGGGTCGCCTCGAACATCGCAAAATTGCCCGACTTGTTGAAGAAGGATTGAGCGCTAGACGAATGCGACGGGGGCGAAGTTGAAAAAGCGGATATCAACTCCAGCTAATGCGGCCGAATACAAGGCACTCGACAAGCGCGCCGACGAGAAGGCCGCCGCGAGCACCAAGCCGACGACGAAATAGAAGACGATCAACGACGGCATGGCCAGCCATCTAATGACCTAAACCAAACATTCATGATCGTTGTGGCGGGATCTAGCCAGGGCAATGTGCGAGAACAGACGCCACCTGCGATGAGATAAGTGGCCACGAAGACAATCAAGGCCATCCATGACACAGGAAGATTGAGCAACCAGTCGGCCACTTTTTTTCCACCAAGAAGCTCGCGTCGCAGCGCCATCATAACCCGGCTGCTGCTGCGAGCACCAACGAGAACGCCTTCAAGGGCATACAGGGCTGCACCGACCAGCAAGGCGACGCGACGTTTTGACTTGCCAACCAGGAGTCGTCCACACATGTCACTTAGCGGATTCTCGCTGGCTATTTGCGCCCGCTGGTGGTCAAAGATGACGCGAGTGCCATGGCGTGGGCCTACTTGGGCGATGGCTGAGCCAGGGTCTTAAGGTGGCGGTGGGTCAGCCACACGAACACGAGTTATTATTCACCTGCTTCCGATTTGAACTCGGCAGGACGAGAGAGCACCCTTGTCTTGCCATGGGCAATAGGGTCGATGGCGCAGCGTTCACGTTAGGACGTATCGGCCTTAGCGCCTGCGTTTCCTTTTGCCTCAGACGGCGATCTTGTGGCTTGGCGCGGACGTGCGCATCAGCGCTGGCGCGATGGCGTGCTTCATGCTGGCGACTTCTTCGTCGGTAGTTTTGAAGAAGCAATTCCGCAGTCGTTGGCGGGTCCTAGCCAGCTCAAGGCTGCCGCCCAGTAGCGTAATCTTGAAGTCAGCGGGCGGATAAGGCGCTGGCATACCTATGGGCTCGAAGCCGAGCATATACTGATAAAACCTGACCGAATCTGGCTTGGCCGCGATCAAGATCATTGACACGCTGGCCGCCTGGGCAGCGGTGAAAGCCGCACGCACCATGAACGCATAGAGGGTCGTCCGATAAGACGTGTTGCTGATATCGGGCTCGATAGATAGCCGCGAGATTTCGACGAGTCCGCCGCTCTGCTCTCGCTTCACGTCTTTGAGCGCGGGATAATGCGACGCGCACGGCAATGTCGAGATCGGATGCCAAGGGTGGCTGAAGCACAGGCGCATGGCTCCGACAAGACGCCCATGATCGTGGGCACCGAATAGCACCGTGGTCGAAAGCTCATCGAACCGATCTGCGCATTCGCCGCTCGAATCCTCAAGTTCGTAACCCAGGGCGGCGTAGGCGCGATGACGAAGAACCACTGCGTCGCGAACTTCGGCTTCGCCATTTAGCACACGGAGTTCGAAAGACTTGACGTCGCCGTGCCACGAACCTTCGTCAGGAGGCAAAGAATCTTGCCGGGGACGAAAAGCCAGGGTTTTCGACATGTGGGGACCTCAATTGAAAAAGTGGTAATGCGTGACGCACATCACGCGTCGGTTGTTCCCAGAGTGCCTTATGTCAAGGGCACTAACTAGTTAATCCGTCGTCTTCAAATACGTAAATTCCGCTCATCAATGAATAAATGCGCCTAATTCACAATCGAAACGTTCTTCTTCAGTTTTTAGCCACGAAGAATTCTAAATTGCCAACCGTCCATTAAGGTGGAGGTTGCCAAATTTGCGACCCATTACCGATCCGCCCTAATGACGCAGCCGTTCCGGGTGCGCGACATTTATGCGGAATACCGCAAGTGGAAGGCCGAGCGCGGCGAGGAACCGCGACCGCCCGTCGAGATGGCATCAGCCTTCGCAACCGTATTCGGGCGCCTTGAGGTAGCCAGGGAAAGAACGCCATCCACGGGCGCTCTATGAGTCAACACGACCGATGTATTGCCAACTAGGGCGTGCACTCATAAATTTCGTGAGCCGATGTCCGTGGCCATGCTGCCGGGTCACGACCCGGCTTCCTGTTCGCCGACGGCAATGAAGCGGCAGAACAGGCGCGCGACGCGGCCGATCGCGCCTATGACGCAGAGGTCAGCCAAAGATGGCAAAGCCAGCGTTGGCAAAGCCAGCCGTCAAACCAGATGCAATCCGAGCCGCAGACGTTCGGCAGTGCGGAAGCAGCCCGCGCTGCCGCCTACGCGGAATATAGCCAGAGGATTCAGGAGCGGTGGCGCAGCAAATGACCGCCGATTACAAAAATTTGCCGGCGTCCGTACTGGCGAAGATCGCGGAGTTAGAACACCAGTGCATCAGCCTGAGCACCAAGCTGGATCGCAGCCGCCGCGACCTGCAGGGCCTGCGCGTGCAGCAACGCGATCTCACCCCCAGAACCGTTCACGACGAATACGAGGCCAATCGCGAGAATCCGATGGCACAGGGGTTTCTTCCACACCCGCTTCCCCGCCAGAGCCCTCGGGAAGCCGCTGGGAAGCGTCGAGCCGTTCCGGTGGGAGCGTGGCCCTATGCTGCATCAATGATCGCTTCGACGCGCTCGCCCTCGATGCGCCGGTATTCGACCAGTGCCGACGCCAGTGCCGTGACGGCGCACCAGTTCGACGACAACAACGCCAGTGCGCGTTCAGCGAACGGTTGCGCGTCGTAGCGGACACCCGTCAGCCTGAAGAGATCACCAAGCACGGCTGCGGCGCGCTCCAAGTCAGCGTCAATGGCGCAGTGGGACTCCGCGAACGCCAGTATCGCACGCCTGCGTCGCTCGCCGCGATGGCAAGCCTCGGCAATGCCGCCAGCGAGCTCAATGACGACCTGCAACTCCATCAGGTCGCGGAATGGTTCGGCGATGGATTTGACGGGCCATCGCACCGAATAGATATCCGCCCCGAAGCAGTTGCCGCCCAAGCGTCCCGATCCGTGATCGATGATCTCGACAAACTTGACCGGCGGCAGCGGCGGCGGGTACGGCAGCCACTTGGCAGTGCGGAATGCCATCGTGATGGCGATGGCGTGGCCAGCCTCGTGATAGGCGGTTGAAACAAGCTCTAGCGATGGTGTCCTGAACACGTTGCGCGCGCCCTTTGTTCGTCGGTTACAGTTCGCCCAGCGCACGCGCCTGCGCCAGCGACAGGTTGACCTCCTGTTCGGTCATCTTGGGCCCCTTCAACCCGACAAGCTCAAAGAACTGCAGACATCGACGACACGGTCGGTCTATCCCAATGAGCTGACGTGATGGCAGCCTCGCGCTGTCAGAAATTCTGGTCAAGCATGCTGCGCACGCTCTTTGGCTTGAATGGCTGCCCGCGCTCGTTGAGATGACCGGCCTCGGCGAGCGCGGCTGCGATCTTGCGTAGGCTCATGCGCTTTCCAGTCTTGGGACTTGCCCGGTGGAGGCGCTTCGCCAAGGCGACGGCCTCGGGGCGCAGCTCCACATCAGCGGACCACACAAAAATCAGCTGGTTAGAGGCGTTTATTCCTTGTAGTAGCCGACACTGCAAATCTGATCGCCGACCTTCGTGTAGAAGGAGGTCTTTTCGAGCGGCTTGTCTGAGCCAGGGCGCGGCCACCAGTAGCTAACATCGTTGATCTTTCCTTCGACTGCGGTCTTCATGATCTCTTGCCCGAACGGAGAGCCTTTCTTGCCTTTGATGTCCTGCAGGTGTTCGCCCCTTAGGGAGGGATGCGCCGTGAAAGTGCCACCCGAGGCATTGGCGCAGTACACATAAAGATCACGGTCCTTAAAGCCGCCTTCGCCCTTGTTGAACATATCGAGGGCTTTCGCCTTGTCCTCTTTCAGAGCGGCAACTGCTCTCTCGAGCATGGCCTTGGCTTCCTCTTCAGTGCCGTATTGAGCTAGTGACATGACTTCGATCTCCTATCGCTTGACGGCGCCCGGATCGCGCAAACGGCGCCGACATTACGAGGCGGTTCAGGTCGTTGCGGCCGCCGCTGGCACGAGTTCCGGGCAGAAGTGCCATCATCGACTGCGAGGTAGTCTCCTGCGATGAAACCGGGATGCCGAGCTTCCGTTCCCTGATGAAGCTTGGCAACAAGGCTCCGTAAAGCGTAGCGGCGCCGGCTTCGATGTGCAGTTGAGCGCGCCAGCAGCACCACCTAACCATTCAGCGCCTGCGGCGTATTGCATGTCACCGTCGTCGGGGCGTGCTCAGGATTGCGAACTTTGGTGGCCGAAGTGAGCGCCTCATGTCGTGATTTCACGAGTTAGCATCTACGCTTCGAAACGCCCCATAGAGAGAGCCCTGCACGGCAAGGCGCACCCCGCCGCGCCGGCCATTCAAGTCACAATGACGGATTGCGAGCATGAACTTATTCAAGACAACTGCCGCGTCGTTGGTCAAGAACAACAATCCGCACTTGTCAAAGTGCCGCCTGGTCAGACGCGCACGTTCTCGACGTATGCGATCAAATTCAACAATTTGCCGAAGGATATGACCTATCTTTGCCGTGAGCAGCCATGCGATCCAAAGCGTTTGCCTAGCTGGAAGCTGGTAGGTATTCGCGCAGAAATCGAATAGTTGCACGTGCCGTGACTGCTAGGCGTCCCGCGTAGCGTAGACCCGGCCGCTCTCCCAGCGCGCCGGGTGCCAGTGAACATTTCGCGAATCCAGAGATATGGAAAGCTACCTGTCTATCGATTTTAGATATTCATTCAATGAGATGAAGGTCAACAATATGCCACCACCTATAAATGCGACAATTGTACCTACTGCAACGAATAGGAACAAGATCGCACCTAAATTTGAAAGTATGCTTCCCATTGAACTTTCCTTTCGACCATTAGTGAAGGGGCGAGCGATCAGGACTGGAATGTGTGAACCGGCCGGAAGCGAAACCTTGCTCTGTGCGAACGGGTTGCCGACCGTGTTATTGCCTGGGCTCGAGAGCCGATCCCTTGAAGTTGGCAAGTCCGCTTCAGGGTCAGAACTGGAGACTGTATTGATCCGTTCGCACCTTTGCAGTAGCGGTCGGGGTGGGCGGCGCAGCAGCAGCCTCAGGGCTCGATATCGGAACCATAGTGTCAGGGTTCGCCACAGGTGGTGTTAGCGGCGGTCTAACGGCGCTTGTCCTTGGTTTTCTGAAATCAAAGATGGCTGGCTGAACGATGGCCTAAATATCCGTTTGCGTTCCCGATGCAGCTCAGGACAATAATGAGCCAGTGAAATGATGCGCGCCTTCCAGGGCATACGGCACTCGGCGCGACTTGTCTCACCTGTCTCACCTTTAAAGGTCAAAATCTAAGGGGTCACCTCACGTGCGCGCCATTCCCGCCCTCAAATTCGGCGCGCGCGCACAGCCCACGAGGGACTTCCGCCCCACAAAGGTGAGACAAGGCCACAACTACGGCCCCAATCGACGCGGGTCGCGCTCCGCCCTAGTCTAATGGTGGTCCGCCAACGTCTTCTTGCGTTCTTCCCAACTGTCGAGATTCTGTTCCAGCAAGTCGATGAACTCGGCTGATGCGTCACTTCCAAGCCGCGAACCCTCTTTAAGCTGGGCAAGACGCAGCGTGAGATCGGCAATGTGCCAGTCGCAGTTCAGTTTTGCTTCAATGCTGGTCATAACACGAATGTAAAAATTTTCTATCGCTTGCAATTGACGAAGGTCAATTCATAGCATGACCTGATCACAGTTTCTCGCACTAATAGGCGCGACACTACGAAGGCAGCAGGTAATAGGTTAAGTGGCATAGGTAGATTCCGAGCCTCCCGTGCGGCAAGTGCAGATGATTTTGTTGACTTCGATACGCCGGTGTTCCCTCGCCCGCGTATCCTGGAGATGCTACCTCTCCCCCCGTGAGGAGCATCATAGCCTCTTCCGAGGCAACAAACCCATGATAGTCACCTAAATACTGCGAGGTCTCGATTATGACTTTTCCCAGTAGCGAGCGGACAGAGACAATGCGTCTCGCCTTAGACCTAGCCTGCAATGAACTTGGCCTGCGCGAAGCGGATGCGTTCAATCGCGCACGGGTCACCTCGGCGATCAGGGCGCTTGCTGAAGCCGGTCAGGAGGACGCATGGCAACTGAAGACCTATGCAGTCCATTGTGTCCGCAGTTCGCGGTAACAGCAGAGAATAGCCACAGCATTTTTTCGGCTGTGGCAAACATCGATGCAAGAAACGACCTGCTCAATACGTCGCGCACCACGCCACGGGTAAAGGGCCTATAATGATTTTTTGAGGAGCCCACCACCGATGAGACTGCACGACAATCTTCCCAATACGCGAGAGAAAATCCAAGACGTTCTAGACGTTCTTAGCTCTCAGGAAGTGTTCCTCGATCCGAACACCCGATACACAAAAGCCGAAATGATCGAGTGGTGCGCGAGCTGGATCGCGATCTACGACAAGCTGCCGCAGAACACTTCTATTTAGACTTAGCGAGCTGGTGTTCATACCAGTAGGCCGAAGAGCCTATGGTCCTCCACCTTCACAAAAATCAGGCGGGTGTCACCGTCGCTACGTTGTCGCGAAGTTTGAGGAGCGTGCAAACCAACGGCACGGGATCAAAGCAATGCCGTTGGCGACACTACTTTGGCTCGTTTTTCACATGCTGCTCTTCCGCAAGTCGAAGTCGCTCCAGTTGTTCGATGATTTTCTTGGGGGTCCCGTCCCGACGCCTTGTCTTGGTAGATTTTCTCGACGCCAGCAGCCCAGAGCGCCGCGATCTGCGCTTCAAGGTTCTGCCCTGTGGTCGATACACGCGCATATCCAAGTTTCATGTTCAGAGCCGTTCGTGCCACGAGCCAGTTTGGCCGCCGAACGCCGCTTGCGGCGTATAGCGTGCGGGCTCTACGTCTCGACACGGCAGTCCGCTGCAAGCTACGGGTTCTGGTCGGTCTGAACGGGGGAATCATCTTCAGGCGGCGCGGACGTAACCCAGAAATAAACGCCAGCGAGAACAGCGAGGCCGAACATTGCAGCGATGATACGCGACACCGACAGTCTTCCTATTTCAGTTAAGTAAGGGACGAATTAGAACTCAGCCGAAAACACGCACGCCGACTGCTCGACGATGATGTATCTGTAACGCGCTCCGCGTTTTCAGGCGAGAATAGGTTTAGGAAATAGGTAATGTCGTGGGTAAGCCCCCAGCCTCAAGGCTTATCGACAAGCTTCCGGCTGCACTCGACGTTCCGGTTGATATGATCAAACACGCCGTCGAGGAGTCGCGTCAATATCTCCGCGAGTCCGAAGAAGCGGCTTGGCGCGCCGCATTCAAACCACACGCTATCATTCTAACAGAAAGACAAAGACCGCAGCCCCTCTTTGTGGCCGCCCTCATCGGGGTGGAAGTTTTGTTGTGGCTGGATTTCGATTTTAGCTCCTCCCCCGCCACCTTCCTCGCTCAAGCCCTCGACGGGCTCCGTCAGAGGCTCGTGAGATGGCACGGATGTCTTCCGGCGTTCGGTCGGGCTGTGGGAATCATCATCAACTACAGCACGGATCGCGCCATCCGCTTCGATCTTGAAGGAAACGCAGTCGAACTCTTCGACCGAGCCTATCGCCCCGGTGTGGTTCAGTTCGCTATCGGAGGACGCGTAATCTCACCGGGCGAGCTATTCTCAGTGACAGAGACAACGCGTTAAGCGGCGGTCGTCTCACTGAGCCGCGTCGTTTTCGCAAGTCTGATACGGTGCGCTTGGCGGCCCCTTGGATTGTCCCCACTTAATAGAGAGGGGCGGCCCGCCTTTAGGGCCGCCGTAGACTCCGCTCATGGCAGTCGAGGAGGCGATGCTGAAGTCCTCGTGGCCGTAAACAGTTTTTTTTGAAAAATTGAAGTATGGGCGCGATCAGCCAACTACTTTTTTTCCAGAAGAATCTGTGCGCGTGACCGGATCGTGCCCTGCACCATTTCTCCCAATCTTTGCAGCAGCCAAGGCAGAACCACCTCGATGCGAACGTCCGCGTCGCTCACCTCGGCTGTTCCGAAGGCCATTTGGCCCAGTCCGCTGAGCTTAAAACTCAGATGATCTCCGCTCCAGGTTTCTTCTTCGATCTTCACAATCGGAATTGCAGAAGAGGCGCGTGCCAAGCCGCCCTTCAGCCGACGCGGCTTGGCTTAAGAGCCGCCAGCTTCCCGAGTTTAGCAAAGCTCGTTTGATAATTGCGCAAGGGCCGTTTGCAGTAATTCGGTGTGGGCGCTCCATACTTCGATTGCACATGACATGAGGTGTTGGGGCAGAGCGAAATCCTCTTCCACTCGCTTGTGAAAAAAAACGAACCATTGCGTGTTTATGTCATGGATGGTCGAACTGCATCGTCCAACCCAGTCCTGCGTTCCGGCGATCAGGGAGGCCCAAGGCTCGGTACCGGAAGAGTGCCAATGCGTTATAGAATGATCGAATGCGCCATGGGATCGGTCATCGGTCATCACGCAGCTTTCCTTTTTGGAGCCGCTAAAATCGACGATTTTGCGCGATACATCGCGTGGTCTTGAGTCGTTTGTCGAAGCCCGAACAGGTCAGTGGAGGCGGTTGGCCTGCGGGTAGAGTCATCCGAGTCGGAGCCACTTGTCTCGCCTGTCTCACCTTTGAAGGGTCAAATCTAAGTGGAGACTTGTGCGCGCGCGCCATTCCCGCCCTCAAATTCGGCGCGCGCGCACAGCCCACGAGGGATTTCCGCCCCACAAAGGTGAGACAAGGCGCACAACGATGGCGCACGCAAGCGACGCGGCTCACGCTCCGCACTGCGTTTAGTGATGCTCCACCAGTGTCTTCTTGCGTTCTTCCCAACTGTCGAGATTGTGTTGCAGCAGGTCGATGAACTCGGCTGACGCCAGCCCGTCACTTGCAAGCCGCGAACCCTCTTTAAGCTGGGCAAGACGCAGCGTGAGATCGGCGATGTGCCACTCGCAGTTAAGTTTTGCTTCAATGTTGGTCATAACACGAATGTAAAAATCTTCCGTCGTGTGCAATTGACGAAGGTCAAAAACACCGGTTTTCTCTTCGTATCTCTTCACGAAAGCACGGCTGCGTTGACAGAAAAATTAAGTATTCCTCAGGCGACAATGAATATCTTGGCACCATTGACAGCCGCCTCGCGTCAGCTAACTGCGCCGTTCCCACTATTATCATCGAGACCTGCGCCCCAGAAGGCGGTTAGTGTTCCTTTGTTTGGAGCCACGTCTGGCAGTCCAACTTATCCAATTCGTCACCAATTCGGACTATGAGACTTCGCGCTTCATCGGCGGTCTCGGCAGTGAGAGTTCCCATGATTTCATCGGAAACTAACGCCACCGCGAGATACGGCAGCCCTGACTCTGGCGGGTCATAAACCGCGACAACAACATTCGTGGTCAATGAGTGCCCCCCGCCTTTTTTTATCACGGGTGGCTTAGTCAGGAACGGTCCGCTCAGCAAATCAATTAATTTTTCAAGTGGTCGGGTTATGCCTTTTCCTTTGTGAGCGGTAGAAGAAGCAGCACGGCTTTGCCAAGGCAGGATATTGTCCCAGCGTCCGCGACCTCATGCGATAGTTGAAGTCCAAAGGCTATTCAGTTGAACAGGTAGCCTCATTAAACCGTTCGAGTTCTTTGCGCAGGTAAGCTTCCCACCGCAAAAGACTTTTTTCCCCGCAACCCGCACACTGTCCTCAGCGCAGGGGGACTAGGGAATGCGCACTGGCAGCCGACTTGTATACGTCGAAGGCGAAGTCCGTGATGGTTTCATCACGGTCGCGGCGGCGATGTCTTTCATGATGCCGAGCCCGAGTTGGTTCGGGAGGACTTCTGGGTAGAGCGGCCGCACATGATGCAGAAGATAGACGGAGTGCCGGGTCCGCCTCCGCACTCTTCGGCCTCGTTCCGCGATCTCGGGACAACTTCCCGTGAGATTTAATTTGCCCCGCCCTCACCAAGCCCTGGTCGCGCTGTCTCCTGAAGCTTCATCGCGAACACTCGCGCAATGAACAACGGAGAGCCTTGCTGCTGAAGCAGCATTTGCTTTCCGTGCACCTTGCCGCGTCCTATCGGGGGCGCAACGGCAAGGTGTTTTAATACCCGGCTTCAGCATAGGCATCTTCCAAGCCGCACCAGCGCGACCGACACTGCCCGAACGGTCTTGGTCGTCGAGACCCGTTGCGAACTTGATCCCCTCTCGCCCTGCGAAATTGCACGCCTCAACAAAGCTAGCCCGTGAGGAGTGGGGAGCAGCAGTTTGGTCCCGTCGAATCTGTCCGCTTAGAACAACCGCCTGAAGGCGCGGCGGGCGTGAATGGCCGTCGTGGGATCGCGAGTAGTCCCTAAAAAGAACACCCCGGCCATAGGGTCACGCGCCGGGGTGTCCCATGTCACCACAGCGTTCGGGTTCGCACTGGTTGGAAAGTGCTAGCTGTGGCACAAGAATAACGGGCCAGACTTGAGATTGTTGCACACAAGGATCGCAAACAGCCGCCCGAGGCCACTGCTCTAGCCTGCGCGCCCAGAGCGCTCGCGCGTTCAACCTAGCTCGATTTCATCCTCAACCTCATGCTTGAGGTCGGTCCCCTCCATGTGCGGTCGCTTCACTCAGAAGTCCTCCCGAACCAACTCGGGCTCGGCATCACTGATTTTGTCGAGAAGGCCGACGTTACGTCTCACTACAACGCGGCTCCCGGCCAAGAGCACTGGGTCATCCGCAAATTCGGAATCGATGACGATGTGCGGATCTCAACCCCAGTGAATAAGCCAGAAAACGATGAATGCCTCTATCTCTGGATCGCTCAATTTTGCCAGATTGAATAGGTGCGACACCGTAATGTCTTACTGCAAAGCGGGGCACGGCACGCCAGCCGGTTACGCCCTTGCTATCTGAAAATCAGGCGGGTGCCATCTTTAGCTCCAGTTGCATCGCCGCGATGATAGGCGCTCGCGAGGATGCATCATGGCGCGGCGAAGACCCCAAAAGAATGATGGACTTTCGCATATCGCCAACCAACGATTGCGCCGGTTCTTCCGGGGTTCCTGCCCCCGCCGTATAGCTCTGCGCCAGTACACCCGGTTGGGCGTCTGAGTCCTCCGGCCCCCTGACGACCCACGCAAGCACGCTCTGGTTTTTCAGCGGATCATCCAGACCGATGGTGCTCAAGGTCCCATCGTAGACCTCTTCGACCCCGCCTTTGGACGGTTGGTATATGCAGTCAACATCGACAGTCTGCGCCGAACCTGCAGAGTTGGTTTGATCGACGTTTTGCAAACGGCACATCAAATCACCAAGCGGTACCTCATCGCGGTGGCCCAAACGCGTCGCTGGCGATGGGCCCGCAGCGATCAAGATCATAAGTCCGCAAAGTGAAATGTGATGACCGTTCCAAACCTTGAACATTGGCCGGTTCTTCTCATCGTAGCAGTAGCAGCCGTGGAACGGCGTCTGATCTCACCCAGACAACGGCATCTTGACGAAAGCGGTTTCCTAATTTTCGGGCGGTATCCTCGCCGACGCCAAGAGCAAGAAAACTTTTCTCCTCAGGCCATGCACCTGTCGGATCGGCGGCCGTCGTCCCGCGCACCATCGCGACACCGCTGTAGAATAGGTACTGCACAAGCCTTGAATCCTTCGTCCCATCATCCATATACCATCCAGATAGATGGCAACAGGATGGTAGAAGCTTATGAGCAACGTTCAGAAGTTGCGAGCGGTCATGCCTGGTCGGGCGGCAGTACCTCCGGGTCTTACACCGATCCCAAAGGGCCGGACGCGACCAGGGAAATGCTGCGTTTCTTCTTCGAGCACAAGCGGCATGGGAGTGGCGCTTTACCGCTTCACGCAATATGCGGCGCAGCAGTCTAGTCGACGCCACGAGCTAAGTGAGGCGACGACGACGTGAGTTTTAATCAGCGCGTTCTGGGACGACTCGAAGATCAACAAAATCATTAGAGCTTTACAGAAGCAGATCGCTAAAAACTCTTACCGAATGCAGGTGAGCGGAATCGCAGAATTATTCCGATGAATGCTTTGCTACTTGAAATGTGCGGTTCTAAAGGATCGTGGCTCTTATCGTCTGATGAAAAGGAAAATTGTTTGATGGCTGATGACCGATCTAACGACGCATTTGACACTTCGGACCTCCGCATTGGTTTGTCGCAATGGCGGGCTGCCAACACCGAGCATTGGGGCCCATTGATCAGCAGAACACAAGACTGGGTCGGCCGAAGCAGCTCGACCATCTATACCCTCAACAAGCAATGGCTAGATTTCCTTCAAAAACGATTCAAGGAGGATTTCGCTCTGCCTCAACGCATCATGTCATGCCGCACGCCCGTAGAACTCTGGAGCGCCTACACAGGTTTCCTGCAAAAGGCCGTTACGGATTATCAGAAGGAATTTACCGAGCTTGGAAAGCTTGGCAGACTAATAGGCTCCGAAGCCGTGACGCAAAAGTCAAAGAAAAGCACTTCGCGCGTTGATGAATTTCGGAGGATGCAATCCACGCCTGATGTGAAAATTGGACATCCGGCTGATCCAGATACCGTTGTGGTGCCCGATGACAGGCCTGTTGCCGGTAACGGGAAGAGCAGCGGCGAAAGTGGTGAGGAGGATACTGTGATTGTTCCTGAGCCCGATACTAAGCATTCCTCTGAGTAGCTTCGGTCAGGCGTGGGCGAAAGGGCTCTCGGTTCAATCCGGGGGCCTTTTTTGATGGCCGGTGATGGCGGAGTAACACAGCGCCAGAGAACTAAAGTTATGCGTGCCTGAAAAACTACTCGCTCGCCCAAAAGTCATAGCGCGCTTCTGTGGCCAACGATCCTAAATCTGGCCGATTACCCATGCCCAATTTGAATACAAATCTGAAGTGGCTCTTTGGACTTCAGCGATGCGGGAACAACACCGACACCTTCATGCGCGATACTGTAGCACCAGTGATCGCGGCTCCTATGCCCACATTTAACGCGCTAAAGAGGTCAATCCTTGACCGGCTACCGTGAGAACAGACCGCTGTCTCACCAACGCCACCAACTGCATTCAAGCAGCGGATTGCCACTGGCGGGTGCTCTGTTCGGTGGCTGCCCCTTCGGAATCCTCATCCACTCCCAAAGCTCGGTGGGTCGAGCTATCCAAACACGGGTTTCCATTCGAATTCTTTCGAGAAGCTTCGTATCGCACGTTAGTAATGCGGAGATGCCCGCAAGCTCGCACTCTGCAATAATTTTCCGGTCGTTCTCACCGGGATGGTGGGCGCATAGCTCGTGAGCGCGTATTCCGACTGCAGCATCATCGGGAACAGGCCGGACCTCGGATACATGGGTGAGCGCCCGGGCGTGGTGGCTATCGAGTTTCGCGCCATCTCGAATTGCCTCGTACTCGGCCCTAACTGTCGGCACAATTTTGAAAGACGCGTCGGACGGCATCCAAAAGAAAATCCTGACGAGCGCTAACTTTTCATCGGCAAATGGTTCCGATGGCTGGTCTGGCGCACCGTTCATCGTCTGTATCCAGTAGGTGAAAGCGTTTGAGTCCAGCGCAAGTATCCACGGGTCAGTTCCCAAGTGTTCGAACTCCAAGCTGGCTGAGCATCAAAAGCCATCGCAACGCGCAGAGCTTCGCGGCCAATCTAACCGGCGTCACCCTGTGTCACTTGAAGCATCCGACCGTCAAGAAGCCGGGGCACAGCGAATAAGTGAGCCAAAGCGCAAATTTCCCTTTTCCCCGCCCTGAACTGTGGTTCTCAGTGCAAGGTCTTATAACTGGGAGATGGCAGAGTCTTTCGGCACAATAGCGATAGGAGTAAAACTAAATAGAAAAGCATATATATGCCTATCAATATCGGCATTATGCGCACAAACAACAACAAAAAGGAGGCATATGTCCGAAAGAAATGGCTGCGTTGTTGACAGGGTTCTTAGGAGACGGCACCTACGTAATGTTCATCCAAATTGGAACGAAGCAGAGGTGGTCGAAGCCTTAGGAACGCAATATTTGAACGCTCTCGCTGATATCAAGATGCTCGATATCGCCCTGTCGGATTTGGGAGCGATCAAGGAAATGCGCCCAGACCTCAAGGATCGTGATCTTGCCTACTTAGTTCGAACGGCTGACTTCGACCAAGATGCGGAAGGTTGGATGCTTCGCGTGCAAAACTACGTGGCGAACTCCATCGACCCGTGCATACACAGCCCGACATAATTCGTGATCGTGGAACGCGCGCGAGCGGATGAACTCGGCCGCTCGTTAACCGTTTAGCGAATACGGTCAAGTCAGGAGCAGTTAGGGAGGGCTCAATGACAAAATCTATGCAGGCCGAACCCAAGCAATTGAATCGGCTTCAACGTGAAGTGGTGGACACTCTCTGCATCGAGAACCGCGAGATCAAACGCAGCGCTGCATTGACCAGATGCGTTTCTGAGACCCTTAGCAATCTCGCCAGGGCAGGCGTTGAAGACTTGCGCGAGCTAACCCGTATGACTTTGCACGTCGGACGAAAGTTCTTAAAGGAATTTGGTCCGTCAGATGAGGGTGATAATCTCTCCCCTTGTTGCTGAGTGCGAATGTTGGGCCGTCTCTGAGACACGTCGCGGCGGCCCTACCCTGGTTTCCGTGCGAAGACGGTCCCCTGTTGCGCTCAGGGCTTCGGTCGGGGAAACTTCTTCCCCGTTTTCCCTCGGTATTCATCCCATCACAGCCCACACGTCTCTCAAACCGAAGGCGGTTTCTAATCGACAAGATGCCGCGCTCGTTCCGCGAGCAGCGCTACAAACGGGCGGAGGTGGTCGCACTCGTCCTTGATGGTCTTGAGCGCCATGTGGGTTTCCCAGGAGGTTGCGTGAAGACCTCCTCTCTCCAGCTTGGCGGCCTCGTTGCTAATGAGCGTCAGCCCTCTGGCGATGCGTACAGGTATTCTGTGTGAGCCCATCTGCCCAATCCCCCGTTTTTGAAGTTGAGGGGTCTGGGATGCGAATTTGGCGATAGCTAGGCCACCAACCTCACGTAACGTTTCAGTTTGTGAGAGGAGTAGCGGCGAGAGCATCGTGAGGAGCAGCATTCATCACCAGGGCAGCCGATACCGCCTTCGACCTCCGAAATAGCGGCGGGGTGGCGCGCGGCTTGTATTGCTTATCGACGCGTTCGCCGAACAGGACAGCCTCATGGTCACACCTTTCATGAAGTCGCATTGCGCGCCGTCCGGCCTGAGCCAACGGAGCGACAAGCGGCAGCAGACTACAGACGCGATCTACTACGCGTCCTACGCTCATCCCGCTTGGCTTTGGAGAGGAGTTGGTGAGGACAAATAAGTGTGCGGTGGAGCGCTTCTAACCCGGCGAGACACACGCCGATCCAGCCATTTTATCCCCATGGCCGTCCGCCTTCGTCCAATGCAAGCCCATAAATAATGTGGGTTTGAATGTGGGCTGCGGTCCGCATCAGCAAGAAAAAACTATTTTTCTTACAAGCTGTTACGTGGATATCGTGGCGGAGAGGGAGGGATTCGAACCCCCGGTACCCTTGCGAGTACTCCGCATTTCGAGTGCGGCGCGATCGACCACTCTGCCACCTCTCCGGAAGCCGTGGCACCTAACGGCGAAGTGCGGCTTGTAGCTTCGCTTTTCGGGCGGCGCAAGCGGGTCAGTCCGCAGCGCGCCAAGTAAGATCAAGAGTACCGGTGGCAGCGCCCGTTATCTCGTAGCCGCGCGCGATCATGCGACCCTCTTTCGCGTCGGCCACCATCGCAAGGCGCGTGAAATCGTTGAGGATAGGCGGCTGCAACCAGGCAAACGTCGGGTCGAATTCGGCTTCAATGCCGCTCATCATACGCGCCCGTCCCAGACTATCCTTGCCGCGGGCGTGGCCGTACCAGCCATTCGCTTCCCAATGATTGGCCGCGACTTGCGCGCCGTCGCGAACACGCGCCTCGCGCTCGGTGCGCTCGATAACCGCAGTCTCGCGCGGATCAATGCCTGCCAGCGTGAAGATACCGGGTGTCGCGGCCGGTTGCTCGATTAGCAAGCGCCGTGCTTCGGCGAAGTTCTCCGCCTCTTCCGACACCTTGCGTAATAGATGCGCCGGCGTCGGATACGGCATCGACCAGACGCGCCGCCGGTTAGCTGCCCAATCCATATAGAAGAGCCCAGTTGACTTGCGCATCGGTGCCTGGTTGAGCGCAGCGGAAAAGCGACCCGGCGCCATAACCTGCAATACGCCCGAGTAACCGGGCCATGTTATCAACGCAAACGGCCCCGCCGCAGCTCCCGTGACCTTGGCGCAGACGATGTTTGCTCCGAGTCCCGGCGTCCGCCAATCGAGCACACGCATCAGACGCGCCGAACGATTGTCCGGGGACGGCGCGGCACGGCACGTACACGCCCATTCGTAGTTGACCGAAAAGAAGTAGGCACCCGGACGATCAAGCTCGCGCGCGAGCGTGTCGATCTCGGCGAGATGTTTGTTGTCCCAGCGCGCCAGCCACGCCCGCGAGACCTTGTCCAGGGCGACAAGTGCCGCCCGTGGATAGCGGTGCGATGCGGCATCGATAAGGGCATGCGCCCGCTCCTTGCAGGCCAACAGGGTCGCAAGCGGAAAGCCTGGTCCCGTCTCGACGACCGGAATACTCGGCAACACAGCGTCACTTGGCTGGAGGGCAGCTTGCTGGCCGCGGCGGGGAGCCGTCATTGCCGTCCTTTATCTCTTTCAACGCAGCGAGACTTAACCCGTCTCGAGACGAATAGATGAGCCCGCGCCGTGAACTTTACGAGCACTGGCACTCAGGACATAGCCGACGCCCAAACGCCGCATGGCAATTGACAATGTGCCCCAGTTCGACAATAAAGCCCGCCACCGCAGGCGAGAACATCGCCAGGCGTCGAACGCGCTGCCCGAGGCTTCTGCTAGATTTACTAGCATCTCATTGAAAGTCCATCGTTTTTCGATGGCGCCGCAGGGCGCGGAAACAGGCCTTGAAAGGCCGAAAGGACAAACCATGTACGCTGTCATCAAGACAGGCGGCAAGCAGTATCGCGTCTCGAAAGACGACGTCGTCACCATCGAAAGAGTATCCGGCGACGCCGGCGCCAAGGTTGAATTTGACCAGGTGCTGATGGTGGGCTCGGGTTCCGACATTAAGCTCGGTGCGCCAATCGTCTCTGGCGCGAAGGTCATCGCGGAGCTTGTAGAGCACTCCCGCGGGCCGAAGCTGATCGCTTTCAAAAAGCGCCGCCGCAAAAATTCGCGCCGCAAGAAGGGCCACAGGCAGGACCTTTCGATCGTGCGCATCACCGACATCACCGGCGCGTAACTCGCTGCCGCTCACTCTCGAGGATTCTGAAATGGCACAGAAAAAAGCAGGCGGCTCGACGAGAAACGGCCGCGACTCCGAAAGCAAACGCCTTGGCATCAAGCGCTACGGCGGCGAGCACGTCATTCCCGGCAACATCCTTTGCCGCCAACGCGGCACGCAGTGGCACCCGGGCTCCGGCGTTGGAATGGGCACCGACCACACGATTTTCGCCGTCGAAGAGGGAACAGTCGAATTCAACAGCAAGCGGAACGGAAGAATTTATATCTCCGTAAAACCCGCGAAAGTGGTTGCAGCGGAATAGTCTTCGCTCCGCGAGAAAAAACTGATCCAGTATCTTCCGGGGATGGCGACGCCATCCCCTTTTGCATTTTCTGTCACACCCTCATATCACTTTGCGATCCAGTCACTCTTTGTTTGGACGTTATGCAAACAGCCCGCCTCCGCCTCCGGCCCGTTGTGTACGGCGATGCCGCGCGCATTGCCCTATTGGCCGGTGATTGGGATGTCGCGAGCATGACGGGACGCATCCCGTATCCCTATTCCGAAGACTCGGCGCATCATTGGGTCAGCGGCCTCGTCGAGCGAGAGGAAGTCTTCGCTATCGAGTACCAAAGAGAATTGATCGGCATCTGCGGATTTACGCGCCACCCGAACGGCGACGCGGAGCTTGGATATTGGATTGGCAAACCCTATTGGAGCCGCGGCTTTGCGACGGAAGCGGCCAACGCCGTGATGACCTATGGTTTCACGAAGACGGGCGTGCGCCGTTTCGTGTGCAAACATTTGGCGGAAAATCCGGCTTCGGCCCGCGTCATCCGCAAGCTCGGCTTCAGATACGTCGGCAACGGCAGCGGCTGGTGTGAAGCCCGCCAGTGCGAGCTTCCGACGCTGACGTACGAACGCCGCCGGCCGTGGACGATGAGCATTCGGGCGCTGGCAACATGAAGTTTCTCGACCAAGCCAAGATCTACATAAAGTCGGGCGCCGGCGGCAACGGCTGCGTTGCGTTCCGGCGCGAGAAGTTCATCGAGTTCGGCGGCCCGAGTGGCGGTGACGGCGGCAGGGGCGGCGACGTCTGGGTCGAGTGCGTGGCGAACCTCAACACGCTGCTCGACTATCGCTACCAACAGCACTTCTCAGCAGAAAGCGGCAAGCCCGGCATGGGCCAGGAACGCGCCGGCGCGAACGGACGCGATTGCATCATCAAGCTGCCGCCCGGAACGCAGGTCTTCGCCGAGGACGGCGAAACGCTGCTCGCCGACCTGACGAAACCCGGCGAGCGTGTCATGCTGGCGAAGGGCGGCAATGGCGGCTTCGGCAACGCTCACTTCAAGAGCTCGACGAACCAAGCCCCGCGGCATGCCAATCCCGGACAGCCCGCCGAAGAACTGACCATCTGGCTGCGACTGAAGCTGATCGCCGATGCTGGATTGGTCGGCCTGCCCAATGCCGGGAAGTCGACGTTTCTTGCTGCCGTTTCAGCCGCGAAACCGAAGATCGCCGATTATCCGTTCACGACGCTACATCCGAACCTCGGTGTCGTGCGTGCCGGCGAAGTAGATTTCGTGCTCGCAGACATTCCCGGGCTGATCGAGGGCGCGCACGAAGGCGCAGGACTTGGCGACCGTTTCCTCGGACACATCGAACGCTGCCGCGTCATCTTGCATCTCGTTGATGCGACATCTGCCGACGTTGCAGCCGATTACAAAACGGTGCGGCGCGAACTCAAAGCTTACGGCAGCGGTATCGAGAAGAAGAAAGAAATCGTCGCGCTCTCGAAGTCGGACGCCCTCGATCAAGAGACGCTCGCGGAGCGGCGCGAGGCTCTGAAGAAGGCAGCGCGAAAGACGCCCCTTGTGCTCTCGGCCGTTGCTGGGCATGGCGTGCAAGACGCGCTTTACGCGATCGCGCGCGAGGTTTCGCGCACCACCGCAAAAGAAGATGAGGCCGAAGCGGACACGGGGCCGTGGCAACCCTGATTGAGACACCTCCGTAAGGCGGATGCACCCGCTTGCCGCTCGCCGCGAACTCGCTCACAATCGGCCATCGGCTAATTCCCTCGCTCATCAGGATAAAATACCAGGATGGTGCACTCCACGCGAACGCCCGTCTGGAGTTGGCTGTTGCCGCTTGCCGGGCTGCTGCTCTTTGGCGTCGCGACCGCAAGCGGGTTCGGTGATGCTTTCGCCTCCAACCCTGTCGGGATTGCGACGGCAGTTCTGCTGGTGCCGGCCCTCATCGGTGCTGTCTTCGCCGCCGTCTACCACGCCGAAGACGTGGCGCACATCACCGGCGAGCCGATCGGCACGCTGGTGCTGACGATCGCGGTGACGGTCATCGAACTCGCGCTGATCGTATCGCTGATGCTCACCGGCAAAGCGACGCCGACGCTGGTGCGCGATACCGTTTTCGCTGTGATCATGATCGTCACGACCGGACTCGTCGGCCTCTGCATCCTCGTCGGCGGCCTCCGGTACCGCGAGCAAACGTTCGACGTCACCTCGGCGAAAATCTATCTCGCGATGCTGATCGTGCTGACGACGCTGACCATCATTCTGCCGAACTACACGAGTTCGGCGCCGGAACACTTTTACTCGGAAATCCAGCTGGTTTTCATCAGCATCGCGACGATCGCGCTGTATCTCGTCTTTCTTTTCACGCAGACCGTGTTGCATCGCGACTATTTCACCGGCGAGCGCAACGCGCCGAAGGAAGTGCCGGCGCGAAAAGAGCAAGCTGCTCACCGCATCGTTCTTTCTTTGTGTGGCGCTGGTGGCCGTCGTGTTGCTCGCCAAACTCTTCGCGGTCGTCATCAGTGCCGGCGTATCGGCCATCGGCGCGCCAGCGGGTGTGACCGGTGTCATCATTGCCCTGATCGTGCTGACGCCGGAGGCAATCGCCGCCGTCACAGGCCGCGAGCCGCGACGATCTGCAGAAGAGCCTCAATCTTGCCCTGGGCTCGTCTCTCGCAACGATCGGGCTGACCATTCCGGCCATCGCTGCGGCCAACATCTTTCTGCAAAAGCCGCTCATTCTCGGTCTCGAGCCGCGCGACCTGACGCTCGTCATGATGACGCTCGCGGCCAGCATTCTGACCTTCGGAACCGGCCGAACGAACGTTCTGTTCGGATTTCTGCATCTCGTGATCTTCGGGACGTTTCTTTTCCTCGCTTTTGTCCCGTAACAAGTCGGTAACCCCCTTGGTAAAAGATCGCCCAGCCTTACCCATATGCAGACGAGCCCCTTGCCGGAACGCCCGCATTTGCAGATAAGGCTCGCAAACCAGGCGCAAGCCTGAATAAACCGAACCAGAGCTGAAATGGCCCGCACGTCGACGCCCGATGCCACGACCTTGACCGTTCGCCCCGAGTGGGCGAAGGCGCGGCGCATCGTCGTGAAGATCGGTTCGGCATTGTTGACCGATCGCGCCACCGGCCACATCAAGACCGAATGGCTCAATTCGCTGATGGACGACGTGGCCGAGCTTGCGAAAGCCGGCAAGCAAGTCGTGCTCGTGTCGTCCGGCGCCGTGGCCCTCGGCCGCCACGCCCTCAAGCTGCCGAAAGGCCCCTTGGAACTCGAGCAGAGCCAAGCCGCCGCCGCCGCCGGTCAGATCAGTCTTGCGCACGCCTATCAGGAACTCGCTTCCGCGCGCGGACTGACGGCAGCACAGATCCTTTTGACGCTCGGCGATACCGAAGAGCGACGGCGCTATTTGAACGCGCGCAATACCATCGAGGTCTTGCTGGCGCTCAAGGCCATCCCGGTCGTCAACGAGAACGACACGGTCGCAACCGCCGAAATCCGCTACGGCGACAACGATCGGCTTTCGGCGCGCGTCGCCTCGATGGTAACAGCCGATTGCCTCGTGCTGCTCTCCGATGTCGACGGGCTCTACACCGCCCCGCCGAATGACGACCCAAGCGCCAAGCATATTCCGCTCGTCACCTACATCACGCCCGACATCGAGGCGATGGCGGGAGACGCCGGTACCGAGCTTTCGAAAGGCGGGATGAAAACCAAGATCGAAGCCGCCAAGATCGTGCTCTCCGCCGGCACCGATATGGTCATTACGTCCGGCAAAATTCCGCACCCGCTGCGCGCCATCAAGGAAGGCGCGCGCGTGACCTGGTTCATCGCCAATTCCGATCCCGTCACGGCGAAGAAGCGCTGGATTTCCGGCCAGCTTGTTCCGAACGGTCAGGTGTTCCTCGACGCCGGCGCCGAGAAAGCGCTGCTTTCCGGCAAAGAGCTTGCTGCCGGCCGGTGTCACCCGGATCGAGGGCTCGTTCGACCGCGGCGAAGCCGTCGTCATAAGATCGGCGGACGGGCGGGAACTCGGCCGCGGCCTTGTTGCCTATGCGGCGGACGACGCCCGGCGTATCATGGGCAAGCGTTCGAGCGAGATCGCCGCCATTCTCGGTTTTGAAGGTCGCTCTACGCTCATTCACCGGGACGACATGGCGCTGGCGAGGAAACTGCGATGAACAAACCGGAGCGCATCGCAGACGATACCGCCGCGCTGATGCGCGGCATCGGAGAAGCGGCCAAGGCCGCCAGCCGTCGGCTCGCCATTGCAACGGCGGACGAAAAGAATGCAGCGCTCATCGCGGCGGCGAAAGCGCTGCGTGCGGCGACGCCGAAGATTCTTGGCGCCAACGCCAAAGACATCGAGGCTGCAAAAGCTGCCGGCCGCCCGGCCGCCTTCGTCGACCGGCTGCTGCTCGACGAAAAGCGCATCGCCGGTATAGCAACGGGCCTCGAAGAAATCGCCGCACTGCCCGATCCCGTCGGCACCGTTCTCGCCGAGTGGACGCGGCCCAACGGCCTCAAGTTCCAGCGCGTGCGCGTGCCCTTGGGAACGATCGGCATCATTTACGAAAGCCGCCCGAACGTGACCGCCGACGCCGGCGCGCTCTCTCTGAAAGCCGGCAACGCCGCGATCCTGCGCGGCGGCTCGGAAAGCCATCATTCGAGCGTCGCCATTCATGCCTGGCTCGTCGAAGGACTGCGCGCCGCGGGCCTTCCCGAGACGGCAATCCAGCTCGTTCCGACGACCGACCGCGCCGCCGTCGGCGAAATGCTGCGCGGCTTGAACGGCGCCATCGACGTCATCGTGCCGCGCGGAGGAAAGAGCCTCGTGCAGCGCGTGCAGGAAGAGGCGCGCGTTCCCGTCTTCGCGCACCTCGAAGGCATCTGCCACACCTACGTCGATCAGGACGCGAACATGGACATCGCCGTGCCGCTCGTCGTCAATGCCAAGATGCGGCGCATCGGCGTCTGCGGCGCCACCGAGTGCCTGCTCGTCGACAAGAACGCGCACGAAGATTTTCTGACGCCGCTTGTCAAGGCCTTGCTCGATGCCGGTTGCGAGGTTCGCGGCGACGCGGCGACCGAGAAAGTCGATCCCCGCGTCAAACCGGCAGCGCCCGACGACTACGGCAAGGAATTTCTCGACGCAATCATTGCCGTCAAAACCGTCGACGGCGTCGACGGCGCCATCGACCACATCGCGCGCTACGGCTCGCAGCACACCGATGCCATCATCACCGAGTGCGAAGCGACGGCCGAGCGCTTCCTGAACCGCGTCGATTCGGCGATCGTGCTGGTTAACGCCTCGACACAGTTCGCCGATGGCGGCGAGTTCGGTTTCGGCGGCGAAATCGGCATCGCAACCGGCAAGATGCATGCGCGCGGGCCCGTCGGCGTTGAGCAGCTCACGAGCTTCAAGTACAAGGTGCGCGGCAACGGCCAGATCAGGCCGAAGTGATCGTCGCGGAATGAGGCCCGTTAGATTTGGCGCGTAAAATTCCGCTGCAAAGCTTCGGTTCGCTTCAAGTCCGCACGCCGCTTTGCTTTCCCGGCCAGCGCATCGGCGTCATGGGCGGTACGTTCAATCCACCCCACGATGGGCATCGTGTGGCCGCCGAAGCTGCAATGAAGCGCCTCGGGCTCGATCAGCTGTGGTGGCTGATCACGCCCGGCAATCCGCTGAAGTCGCAAAACGGGCTCTCCTCGCAAAGCGGCCGGATGGGCCTCGTGCGCCCGTTCGTCCGCGGCCCGAAGATGAAGATCACCGGATTCGAGCGCGAACTCGGGACAAGGTACACCGCGGCAACGCTGGCGTTTTTGAAGCGCCGCCATCCGGGCGTGCGCTTCGTCTGGATCATGGGCGCCGATAATCTCGCCTCGTTCGACCGCTGGCAGCATTGGCGGCGCATCGCGGAAATCATGCCTTTCGCCGTCGTCGACCGGCCGGGCTGGCGACTCGCCGGGTTGTCGTCGCCGGCAGCGCAGGCCCTGTCGCGAAGCCGTCTGCCGGAATCTGAAGCCCTCTCTTTGGCGGACCGCAAACCTCCGGCCTGGATGCTGCTGACGATCCGGCTTTCGGACCTTTCGTCGACCGCATTACGCACCGCGAAACCGTCACAAGCCCGCGAATGATCGCCTAAGACATTGAAATTTATATCGTTTATGCGACAGCCGCCGTCCGGATTTCATTTGCGGCTTGCCGCGACGCCGATTAATATGCCGCAGGCTCGGGATAGCCCGAGCTGTCAGACATGCGGGACTAACCAGCAAAGGATGCTCGCCGCTTGATCCGAACCACAACTGGGGCCGCCCGCAAGGGTACCTCTCTCGCCCAGTCCGCCGCCAAGAGGCCGGACTCGGCTGCTCTCCTCGCCGATGTCGTCCGTTGGCTCGACGACGCTAAGGCCGAGAACATCGTCACCATCCCACTCGAAGGCAAATCTGCACTCGGCGACTTCATGGTCGTCGCGTCGGGCCGCAGCGATCGGCACGTCGGCGCCATCGCCGAGCAGCTGCGCGAGAAGATCAAGGCGCGCGGTGACGCTCGCGTCAGGGTCGAAGGCTTGAGCGCCTGCGACTGGGTGCTGATCGACACCGGCGACGTCATCGTCCACGTCTTCAGGCCCGAGGTTCGCGAATTCTATAATCTCGAGAAGATGTGGCAGGCGGAAATTCCGCCGGACGCATCGCGCAGCGACCCGTCGCAGCACTGACGATAAGCAGGCCTCGTCGTGCGCGGGCAATCCTGATCACCGCGAGCCTCATGTCATGCGCATTTTGATCGCCGCGATCGGCAAGCTCAAGGACGCCGAGGAGCGGGCGATCTCGGAACGCTACGCCAAGCGCTTCAACGGCGCCGGCAGCGCGATCGGCCTGGGCCCGATCGAAATTCGCGAATTTCCGGAAAGCCGCGCCGCCAGCGCCGGCGAACGCAAGCGCGACGAAGCGGCCCGGCTTTTGAAGACCACCGCAGCCGATTTCATCATCGCACTCGATCCGGCCGGACGATCGCTCAGCAGCGAAGCCTTTGCCGCCCTGCTTGGCGGGAAGCGCGACGACGGCGTCAAAACCTGCGCGTTTCTGATTGGCGGACCCGATGGCCACGGCGAGGCTGCGCTTGATACCGCCCAGCTGAAACTCTCACTCGGGCCGCTGACGCTGCCTCACGGACTTGCACGCGTCGTCCTGATCGAGCAGCTTTATCGTGCTGCGACGATCCTTTCCGGTCACCCCTATCATCGAGCGTGAGCGTCTGATGTCGGATGAACTCTCACTACCTGCGGGCGAGACGGAAGTGCTGACGAAGTTCAGCTTTCCGCCGATCGTCGGAGCCAATGCCCGTATGCTTATTCTCGGCACGCTGCCCGGAGAAGAGTCGCTCCGGCTGCAGCAATACTACGGACATCCGCGAAACCATTTCTGGCCGCTCATTGCCGCTATTTTCGACGAGTCGCTACCTGCGACCTATGCTGAACGTGATCGCCTTTTGAAGCGCAATCGGTTCGCGCTCTGGGACGTGCTTGAAAGCGCCGAGCGCGTTGGCAGCCTAGATTCCGCAATACGAAACCCGACAGCAAACGAGTTTGCAAAGTTCTTTGCGGCTATCCGGATATCCGGACGATCGCCTTCAACGGCCAGAAGGCGCACTCACTCTTTCGCAAGTATGTCGTGAAGCAGGGCGTCATAGCGGAAGGCGATTTCACCTGGCTGGATCTGCCGTCATCGAGCCCCCTTTACACCAAGCCATTTGAAGAAAAGCTCGCGGTCTGGCGTGCGATGCTGGCTGGGCGATAATCCTTGCCGCTTGATCAGAACTTCCGCGCGAAGTAGTCGATCGCAAATTGCGGCAACAGCCGGCGCAGCGCGGCCGCAGCATGCGTCGGCACGGTGACGTAGTAGTGCCGGCGCGGCCGCGGGCTTTCGACGGCATGGATCAAGCGCTTGCTGACCGCCTCAGGCTCCAGCTTGAAATACATCTGCCCGCCCGACTTCATCGCTTCGAGCCGCGCGCGATAAACCTCGCGATGCGGAGAGTTCTCGATATCGATCGTGGCCTTCAACCGCTCGACCGCATGCTCGACGAAGCGCGAGCGGATCGGCCCCGGCTCGATCAGCGAAACCCGAATGCCCGAACCTTCGAGTTCGAGGCGCAGCGACGTCGTCAACGCTTCGAGCGCAAATTTCGATGCGCAATAAGCGCCGCGATAGGGCGCGACGATCATGCCGAGCACCGACGAGCAGTTGACGATCCGCCCCGTGCCGTTCTTGCGCATCGCCGGGATGAGCCGCCGCGTCAGATCGTGCATGCCGACGAGATTGACTTCGAGCTGCTCTCGCAGCAGCGCCGGCGTCAGATCTTCGACAGCGCCGGGCTGGCCGAATGCCGCGTTGTTGAACAAAGCCGTCAGCCGGCCGCGCGTCAGTTCGAGAGTTCTGATGGCACACGTCGCGATCGACTGCGGATCGGCGAGTTCGAGACGCAATGCTTCGACGCCCTCGAACTTCTTGAGCCGGACAAGATCATCGGCGTTACGCGCCGTCGCGATGACGCGCCAGCCGCGCTCGCGCATCGTTCGCGCAGCGTCGAGGCCGATGCCCGAAGAGCATCCCGTAATCAGAATCGAACGTGTCATAGCGCTCTGTGATTCAGATGAGTTCCGGGATGCCTTAGCACGCTCTCGCCCATAAGGCCCGCAGTCTGACCAGCCGAAATGCAGGATTTCCGCCGCGGTTTCGGCACTTCGACGACGAAGACCGTCGATTCGATGTGCAGCCACACGGAATTGCGCCGGACCATTCCCGGACGTCGCTGCCGTCATTTCTTGAATTTCACCAGCACGTGCCCGTCGTCGGCCTTGAGCACGAGCACTTCGCCCTCGAGCGTAAAAGAGCGGGCCGCCTCGAGCGCCGCGAAATATTGCGCCTCGATTTCGGCTTTGCCCTCGCACAGCATGCGCGTCGAGGCGAGCGGCCCGATCTGAACGGCATCGTCCTCGATGGTGATCGGACCGTTGAAGCGATTGCAGCCGCCGGTTCCTGAAACCTTGTCCGTGGTGTACTCGAGCGTCGGGCCGTCGACGGCCTTGCCGTTGAGTTCGAAAGCAACCCAACTTGCCGTCAGCGGGTCGTCGTCATCGGCCATTGCCGCGCCGGAACCCAAAGCCGCCGCACCAATCACGAGCCGCGGCACGGCGCATGGGCTGAGTCTCATCGCATCGACACTCCGCTTGAAACGATCAATTGGCGCCTTCGAGCAGACGCCGCGCGATGACCTGCGCCTGGATTTCCGCCGCGCCCTCGAAGATATTCAGGATGCGCGCATCGCAAAGCACGCGGCTGATCGGATATTCGAGCGCGAAGCCGTTGCCGCCGTGGATCTGCAGCGCGTTGTCGGCGTTCGCCCAGGCGACGCGCGCGCCCAACAGCTTCGCCATGCCAGCTTCGAGATCGCAGCGCCGGCCCGCATCCTTCTGGCGCGCCGAAAAATACGTCAGCTGCCGCGCGATCATCGTCTCGACGGCCATCATCACGACCTTGTTCCTGACGCGCGGAAACGAATAGATCGGCTTGCCGAACTGCACGCGGTCGAGCGCGTACTTGAGCCCGAGGTCCATCGCGCATTGCGCAACGCCGACGGCGCGCGCCGCCGTCTGGATGCGCGCGCCCTCGAAGGTGTTCATCAGCTGCTTGAAGCCTTGGCCCTCGACGCCGCCGAGAAGGTTTTCGGCCGGCACCTCGAAGTCATCGAACGAGATGTCGTATTCCTTCATGCCGCGATAGCCGAGCACCTCGATCTCGCCGCCGGTCATGCCCTTCGCCGGGAACGGTTCTGCGTCGCTGCCGCGCGGCTTCTCGGCGAGGAACATCGACAGGCCCTTGTAGCCGGCTTCATTCGGGTTCGTGCGCGTCAGCACCGTCATGACGTCGGCGCGCACCGGATGCGTGATCCACGTCTTCTGACCGGTGATCTTGTAGACGTCGCCATCCTTGACGGCGCGCGTCTTCAATGATGCGAGATCGGAGCCCGTATTGGGCTCGGTGAAGACAGCCGTCGGCAGCATCTCGCCCGACGCGATCTTCGGGAGATACTTTTCTTTCTGCTCGGGCGTGCCGTTGTGCAGGATGAGCTCGCCCGCGATCTCGGCGCGCGTGCCGAGCGAGCCGACGCCGATATAGCCGCGCGACAACTCTTCCGAGGCGACGCACATCGCTTCCTTGCCGAGCGCCATGCCGCCGAATTCTTCCGGCAGCGCCAGGCCGAATACGCCAAGCTCGGCCAGCTTCTCGATGACCTCGAGCGGAATGTATTCGTTTTTGAGATGCCATTCGTGGGCATGCGGATAAACTTCATCGAGACAGAAGCGGCGCATCAGGTCCTGGATCTGCGCGTGCGTCTCATCGAGCCCGGTATCGCCGAACGTCATCGCGTCGGGCTGCGCTGCGATAAGCTCGCCGAGCCGCGCCTTGACGGCTTCCGAGCCGCCTTCGGCGATGAGATCGGCGACCGAATCCTCAAAGCGCCGCAGATCCGCCTTCGGCACGCCGAGCGCTTCGGCGCGAATGATCTCGAGCTGGCTCATCGGAATGCCGCCGGCGATCTGGGCGGTGTATTCGGCGAAGCCGCGATCAGCAGAAGCTGCTCGAACTCGCCGAACCGGCCCTCGCCGTCGAGGCGGCTCGCCCAGTCGTGCATCTGGCGCAAGCCCTCGACGGTCGTCGCGAGCCACGCGAGCCCGTGGGCCGCATGCTGAGCATTGTCGATACCGCCCGCTTCCTGAATCTTGATCCGGACACCGGCCTTCGCCGCCTGCAGAACGCGATCGGCTGCTGCAACGGCCTCGCCGCAGCGCTCGATAAGCTTCTCAGGACCGGCGGAAAGAATATTGGTTCCGGCCTTCAGCGGCGCGACGGACATTGAGATCTCCTGAGAATGCTAAGGGCGGCAAAGCCGGCCCGTTTCCTATTTCGTGAAGCAGATTAGTCCACTCACCCGACACCGCAACCTGCTGTCACGCGACCTTAGGGCGCGAATACGCAAGTCGCTTACTATGCGCACCGTAACGCGCATCGGATCACGACCGGGCCTTGGACGTTAACCCAAGTATGCCGGCGTTGCATGAGCTGATCTGCCGCCTCTTAATGCTGGGCGGCGACGTGAAACGAAGAGCAGGTCCCCGATGAAGCGAATGCGGAGATTGTTCGATGCCCTGTATCGGGTTTATGAGCATTCGGGCTTCGCAATGGCCGGCGCGGTCGCGTTCTCGTTTGTCGTCTCGCTTTTCCCGTTCTGCATCTTTCTAGGCGCCATATCCGGCATATTTGGCGGCCGCGAGCTTGCCCAGGACGCCATCACTCAGCTCTTCGCCATCCTGCCCGGGCCGGTCGCCAAGGGCCTCGCTCCCGAGGTCGAAGCCGTGATGGGCTCGAGCCGCATCGACCTTCTAACGGTCAGCGGATTTCTTGCCCTGTTCTTTGCGACGAGCGCCATCGAAACGCTGCGCGCCGCGCTCAACGGAGCCTACCGCGTCCATGAAAAGCGCCCCTATCCGCTATGCCTGCTGATCAGCATGCTGTTCGTGTTCGTCAGCGCGATATCGACGCTGGTGTTGACGTGGGCCGTCGTCGTCGGCCCAAGCGTGTTCGGACCGGCGATCGCTTCGCAGTTTCAGACCGGCTGGATCAAGACGCTGTTCGACTCGACGAGCTTCGGTCCCGGCGTGCGCTACGGCCTTGCCGCAGCGGTGATCGCGATACAGCTTTTCGCGTTCCATCTTTGGCTGGCGGCAGGCCGCCGGCGCGTCGCCGACGTGTGGCCGGGAATTTCGCTCTCGATCATTCTCTGGCTGACGCTCGCCGGGCTCTGGTCGCACTACCTCGAGATCACCAACTATTCGCTGTTCTACGCCGGCCTGTCGCAGCTGATGATCGCGCTGATCTTCTTTCAGTTCACCGCGATCACGATCCTGCTCGGCGCCGAATTCAATCGCGGCATCATGGAAATGAAGCGCATGCGGCGCGAGGATGCAGAGCGGGCGGCCTTCGGCACCGGCTCGCCGAGCTGAACTCCTGAAAGAGCTGAAAACGGACGAGCTCTTGCAGGCCGTTAATCTTTCGAAGCGACTCGCTACCGAGGAAGCGTCAACGGCGGCGCTGACCGGCCTCGATCACGTCCTCGAGCGTCCTCAGACCGGTCGTCGGAGCCGAGACCAGCACCGCCATGTTGCCCGGCTTGTGCTCGTTCCGATACATGCGCATGTGCGCCTTCGGGATCTGCTCCCAGGAAAACACTTCCGACATGCACGGATCGATGCGCCGCTCGATGACGAGCCGGTTGGCTTGGCTCGCCTGCATCAGGTTGGCGAAATGCGAGCCCTGCACGCGCTTCTGATGCATCCACAAATAGCGCGCATCCATCGTGAGATTGTAGCCCGTCGTGCCGGCGCAGATGACGACCATGCCGCCACGCTTCACGACCAGCACCGAGACCGGAAACGTCGATTCACCCGGATGCTCGAAAACGAAGTCGACGTTGTTGCCCTTGCCCGTCGTCTCCCAGATCGCCGAGCCGAATTTGCGCGCTTCCTTCATCCAATCGTTGAACTCGGGCGAGTTGACCTTCGGCAGCTGACCCCAGCAATTGAACTTCTTGCGATTGATGACGCCCTTGGCGCCGAGCTGGCGGACGAAATCGGTTTTGTCGTCCTCGGAAACGACGCCGATGGCGTTGGCGCCCGACGTCGCGCAGAGTTGCACCGCCATCGAGCCAAGGCCGCCGGACGCACCCCAGACGAGAACGTTATGGCCCGGCCGCAGCACATGCGGGCGATGCCCGAACAGCATGCGGTAGGCGGTCGCCAGCACCAGCGTGTAGCAGGCGCTCTCTTCCCAGGTCAGATGCTTCGGCCGTTCGAGAAGCTGACGGTCCTGGACGCGGCAGAACTGCGCGAACGAGCCGTCGGGCGTCTCGTAGCCCCAGATGCGCTGGCTCGGCGAGAACATCGGATCGCCGCCGTTGCACTCTTCGTCGTCGCCGTCGTCCTGATTGCAGTGAACGACGACCTCGTCGCCGACCTTCCAGCGCTTCACCTTCGAGCCGACGGCCCAAACGATGCCCGAGGCATCGGAGCCTGCGATATGGTAGGGGTGCTTGTGGACGTTGAACATCGACACCGGCGTGCCGAGCGACGCCCAGACGCCGTTGTAGTTGACGCCTGCCGCCATCACGAGCACGAGCACGTCGTGGCTATCGAGTTCCCAGGTCGGAACGACCTCGACCTGCATCGCCGTTTCGGGAAGACCTTCGCGTTCCTTGCGGATGGTCCAGGCGTACATGTTCTTCGGCACGTGCCCGAGCGGCGGAATTTCCCCGATCTCGTAGAGGTCTTTCTTGATGCCGGTCGTCGCCGATAATTGGGCTTCGGCCGTGTCGTTTTTTGCTGCCACGTTCTGGCTCGACATTGGTACTGCGTCTCCCGACCATTTCCCCGCGACGAGGGCCGTTATGGCTCATCTTCTTCGCGTGTCTCCCCGCGCTTCCCGCGTGGGCTGCAGTATGAAGCACGTTTTTGCGCTGCAATGAAGAGGGTTTAAGCCGAGCTTTAACCCGGCTCAATAAGTCCTTAACCGGCGGCGCTTATCCTAGGCATCTACAAGATTTGCAACGATTTGCAGCCGCTTGTTCGCCGCATGCGGCCGATTGGAAAGCCCCATGCAAGACCTGTTCTGGCAGCTCAAAGATACGGACGCCTTCACCGTCTATATGACTGCTCGCGTTTGCCGCAGCGGTGTTCTGGTTCATTCGTGAGATCGCTCGGCGCCCCGGGGCTCGCCGTGTTTGCGTGCCATTTCTGATGATCGGGGGCATTTTCGCGCCGCTGCTTTTCCGCAGCCAGATGATTACGCTTTCCTACGACAAGGACGCCAACGTCGCCGCGATGACCGGCGTCGGCGTGCTCACGGCCCTGGTCGCCCTGGTCGTCGTGAAATGGCTCTGGACCTGTCTCAAAGAGCGGCGCGTCCGCCGGACGAAGATTGCGCCGCGGCGACCAAACTTAGCCGCCCGACCTCGCTAGCCCGGCCTCGCCACACCAAACGCCTACCGCCTTCAACAAAGAAGCGCGGCGAACTGCCGTTTTTGCCTTTCCTCGGCGTTCGGTTACCTTACAAGTCTTCCAGCATGATCGACCTGAGCCGAAAGGCGCCCCTTCTATGTCGGACACGAAGTCTCCAGACCACGTCAAAGACAAAGCTTCAAAGGCCGAGCGCGACAAGCCGTGGCTATTCCGGACCTACGCCGGTCATTCGACGGCAGCCAAGTCGAATGAGCTTTACAAAAAGAACCTCGGCAAGGGGCAGACCGGCCTCTCGATCGCCTTCGATCTGCCGACCCAGACCGGCTACGATTCCGATCACGAGCTTGCCCGCGGCGAAGTCGGCAAGGTCGGCGTTCCGGTCTCGCACATCGGCGACATGCTCACCCTGCTCGACGGCATTCCGCTCGACCAGATGAACACGTCGATGACGATCAACGCGACGGCCGCCTGGCTGCTTGTCGCTCTACATCGCCGTTGCCGATCAGACGGGCGCGTCGCGCGACAAGCTCACCGGCACGATTCAGAACGACATCATCAAGGAATACCTCTCGCGCGGCACGTACGTGTTTCCGCCCGAGCCGTCGCTGCGGCTCATCAAGGACACCATCGTCTTCTCGACCAAAAACGTGCCGAAGTGGAACCCGACGAACGTCTGCTCCTACCATCTGCAGGAAGCCGGCGCGACGCCGGTCCAGGAACTCGCCTACGCGCTCGCAACGGCCATCGCCGTGCTCGACACCGTCAAAGCGTCCGGCGAAGTTCCGGCCGCCGAGTTCGGCAACGTCGTCGGTCGCGTCTCGTTCTTCGTCAACGCCGGCATGCGCTTCGTCACCGAAATGTGCAAAATGCGCGCATTCTCCGAGCTTTGGGACGAGATCACGCGCGAGCGCTACGGCGTGACGGACGCGAAGCACCGCCTTTTCCGCTACGGCGTGCAGGTCAACTCGCTCGGGCTCACCGAGCCGCAGGCCGAGAACAACGTCTATCGCATCCTGCTCGAGATGCTGGCCGTCACGTTGTCGAAAAATGCGCGTGCCCGCGCCGTGCAGTTGCCGGCCTGGAACGAGGCGCTCGGCCTTCCGCGTCCGTGGGACCAGCAATGGTCGCTCAGGATGCAGCAGATCGTCGCCTACGAGACGGACCTGCTCGAATACGGCGACATCTTCGACGGCTCCGTCGAGATCGCCAAGAAGGTCGCGGCGCTCAAGGAAGAGGCCAAGGCCGAACTCGCGACCATCGAGAAGATGGGCGGCGCCGTCGCGTCGATCGACTACATGAAGCGGCGCCTCGTCGAGAGCGACACGGGGCGCCTGTCGCAGATCGAGACCGGCGAGCTGATCGTCGTCGGCGTCAACAAGTTCACCGAAACGGAGCCGTCGCCGCTGTCGGGCGGCACCGACGCGATCATGGTCGTCGATCCGGCGATGGAAGCCGAGCAGGTCGGCAAGCTGAAGGCCTGGCGCGAAAACCGCGACGCCAAGAAGGCCGCCGCCGCACTTGCCGAAGTCGAACGGGCCGCCAAGGAAGGCCGCAACATCATGGAGCCGTCGATCGAGGCCGCCAAGGCCGGCGTCACGACCGGCGAATGGGGCACGGCGCTGCGCAAGATCTTCGGCGAATACCGCGCTCCGACCGGCGTCGCGCAGGCCGCCGTCGCACGCGACGGCGCCGAGCTCGAAGCCGTCCGGGCCACCGTCGAAGCAGTCTCGGACCGTCTCGGGCGCCGCATCAAGTTCCTCGTCGGCAAGCCCGGCCTCGACGGCCACTCGAACGGCGCCGAGCAGATCGCTGTCCGCGCCCGCGACGCCGGCATGGAAGTCGTCTACGAGGGCATCCGCCTGACGCCGGCGCAGATCGTGCGCGCCGCCGTCGATGAAGCCGTCCACGTCGTCGGCCTGTCGATCCTGTCGGGCTCGCACGTGCCGCTCGTCAAGGACGTGATGGAGCGCATGCGCAAGGAAGGCCTCGACGATGTGCCGGTCATCGTCGGCGGCATCATTCCGCCCGAAGACGCCAAGACGCTCAAGGCCTTCGGTGTCGCGGCGGTCTACACGCCGAAGGACTTCCAGCTGAACGACATCATGGCCGACATCGTGAAGCTCGTGGACCGGCACGCCAAAGCCGCGTAAACGGCAGCAAGAACGCGCCATTTGCCTTTGATTTTTCGCAAGTTACCAATTTTAGCGCGCCCACGTCTCCGAATGTCCGAGTAATTTCTACGGACCGGCGACGTCGACCGGCAGCGTGATCGCCGTGCCACGAGAACACCGAAAACGCCATTATCCGGGGCGAGATTGCGATCACGGAATGGGACACGCCAGGGACGGGTCTGGTACACGCACCGCGATCAAGGGAGGCGATGCTTGCGCGACGAAACACGGCGGCGGCTCGAATCGGGCGATTTGGCTCGAACGCGCGAAGTATATCGGTATCGGGCTCGGCGATCCTCTCTGCGATCGGGCTGGCGTTCGGCTATGAAACGCTCGATCTCAAAGTCGACGACAAGGAGGTCGCCGGCGTCGTCAGGGATATAGAGCCGCTCGTCGCCAAAAAAGTTGCCGCTAACGGCGAAAACGTCATCGTGAAACTCGACGGTGGCCCGGTCATCCGCATCCTCGCTTATAAGTCCCGCGGCATCAAGATCGGCGACAAAATCGAGGTCATGGAGCATCACCACGCCACAGGTCGGATGACGCATACGCTGAAATAGCTATCGCGCGTTGACGCGGCGCACCCCGACGGTATAGATCGCCGCTCGCTCTTTTCGGGCAAAGCCTCAGTGGCGGAACGGTAGACGCGGCAGACTCAA
>CAWHZB010000022.1:0-10589 GCA_963833715.1 uncultured Alphaproteobacteria bacterium | reverse complement strand
CGGCGAAGCACGGCATTCTCGGCCTGGCGCGGACAATGGCCAAGGAAGGCGCCAAGCACAACGTTCGTTCAAACGTCATCTGTCCGGGATTCGTGCTCACGCCGCTGGTCGAAAAGCAAATACCCGAGCAGGCCCTCGAGCTGGGGATCAGCGAAGAGCGGGTGGTGAAAGAAGTTCTTCTCGGTGAGACTGTCGACAAGCAGTTCACGATGGTCGAGGACATCGCCGATGTCGCGCTCTTTCTCGCGGCCTTCAAGACAAATGCGCTCACCGGAGAGAGCATCATCGTCAGCCACGGCTGGCATATGAACTAGGGTCACCGCACGGCCGACTGCCAAAACCGGCCCAATGCTAAGCGATTTTTGACGTCCGCTTGATCGCCCTACCCGCTCCCAAGCCGGAGGGCCTGCATCGGCGGTAATTTCTGGCGTCGCGGCCAATCCGTAAGGGCCCAAGATTGGGAGGGCGAGGACGCTCAAAAAGGCCTAGCCTGAGCCCGAGCTTTGGAGCATTGTCCTGAAAAATAGGGAACTTTTCCCGAGAATGAGGCTGATGGTTCCCGGCCTCAAAGGAGTACGCGCTTTGACTGCGGCCGCGGTGGCAAGAATTTCAGCCTTGATCGTCACTGTCTTTCTGGTCGGGTGCAATGCACCACACTCACAAGAGGCCGGAAAGGCAGAGCGGGCGCCGGACCCGCCGGTTCGGACCGTCGAACTGACCGCCTCTCACGACGCCGTTAAGCTTGAGGGCGTCGCTACGATCCTGAATATGGATGCGCTGCTGCAGCTCGATGGAGACATACGAAGCGCCAAAGTCGCCGCGGATTTCAGCAGCGGACAGCTTGCCAGATTCAGACTTTCGACCATGCTCTCACGGCAGACGCTCGACAACGCCGAGCGGCAGGCCGGCATCGACGCATCGCAGCTCAAATTACTCGAAACGCGACTCAGGCAGACGTGGGGCGAGGAAGCTCCGTTCTTAAAAACCGACGCGCGCCAGAACCTAATCGCCGAGATCAGCGGCGGCGCGCGAGCCATCGTCCGCTTCGATTTTCCCGACCTCGCCAGCGGACAGCCGCGCAACGTTCGGGTCATTCCGCTTCGCGGCGGTTCAGAAACGCCCGTCGGGACGTTGTGGCCGGCCCCATCGGGAAACTTGGCGATGCCCGGCGTCTCGTTTTTCGGGCTCATTCCCGCCGGTCCTGGATTGAGGCCTGGCGACAGAGCGCGCCTTATCGCGGAAAACCCGGATAGCCATCCTGGTGTCGTCATCCCGAGTGCGGCAATCGTCGTCTTCGCGAGCCAGTCCTGGTGCTACGTCGAAACCGGCGACAAGACGTATCAGCGCAAGGCCGTTTCGCTGGATTACCCGGTCGATGGCGGGTATCTCGTGCGAACGGGTTTTGTGCCGGGTGATCGCGTCGTCGTGCGCGGCGCTTCGGTGCTGCTGTCGCGCGAAGCGGAACCCGGGGATGAGAGCGATGACGAGGACGCGCCAGCCCCAGCGGGCTCATCCGCACCAAGACCGGGGGCATCGGCAGCCGTACAGCCGGACCGTTCAGCAGTCACCGCGCAGCGATCCGGACTAGGTTTCGGATATGAACGCGCTCATTCGCTGGTCGATACGTTATCGTGGTTTCGTCGCGCTGCTCTCGGTGGTCTGGCTTTTAGCTGGCGTTTTTCTCGCGATGCGGGCGCCACTCGACGTGTTTCCCGAGTTCGTGCCGCCGCAAGTCACGATCCAGACCGAGGCACCGGGACTAGCCCCGGAGCAGGTCGAGCAGATCATCACGCGCCCGATCGAGGCTGCCGTCATCGGCGGGCCGGGCATCGCCACGATGCGCTCGGAGTCCATATACGGTCTCTCGGTCATACTGGTGACGTTCGATGAGAATGCAGACGCCAATGCAGCACGCCAAGGCATTGCGGAACGGCTGTCGACGCTCAACGGACAATTTCCGGCCGGCTTTGGCCCTCCGAGACTGACGCCGCTCACGTCGAGCACGATGGACGTGCTGAAGCTTGGTCTCGTGTCAGATGTCGTCGATCCTTTTGCATTACGCGACATTGCGGATTGGACGATCAAGCCGCGGCTGCTGGCCGTGCCCGGCATCGCGCGCGTCACCGTCTACGGCGGCGCTGTCCGGCAAATTCAGATTCAGCCGAAGCTCGACCGGCTTTCGGCTCTCGGCCTGACAGTCACGGACGTCATGAACGCCGCGAGCGGGGCGATCGCGCTGCGTGGCGGCGGTGTCGTCGAAACGACGGCGCAGCGCATCACGATCGAAACGCCGCCGCCCTCGCCCGATCCGCGCGCCATTTCCGAAACCGTCGTGAGCGTGCAGAACGACCGCCCCGTCAAGCTCTCCGACATTGCAACGGTGACGATCGCGCCCGCCGTGAAGATCGGCGACGCGACGATCATGGGCCGGCCGGGTGTCTTGATTACCATTTCCGGGCAATTCGGCGCCAACACGCTCGAAGCCACGAAAGCGACGGAAGCCGCGCTGGCGGAGTTGGCCCCGGCTCTCGAACGGCGCGGCATCCAAATCTATCCGGCGCTGCACCGCCCTGCGACCTTCGTCGTCCGCGCGCTGAATAATCTCGAAACCGCGCTGACGCTCGGCTCGGCTCTGATTTTGATCGTGCTCTACACCTTTCTCAGAAGCGTCAGAGCTTCGCTCATCTCGTTCCTTGCCATTCCGCTGTCGCTTCTTGCCGCCGTTGCCGTGCTGAGCGAGTTCGGCCAATCACTCAACACGATGACGCTTGGCGGGTTCGCGCTGGCTCTCGGCGTACTCGTCGATGATGCCATCATCGACATTGAGAACATCTCGCGGCGACTGCGACTGGCGCCGCCCGGCGCCGACCGTCTGGCCGTCATCGAGAACGCATCAATCGAGATCCGGGGATCGATGTTCTACGGCACACTCGCCGTGATATTCGCCTTCGTTCCGATCCTGTTCGCCGGCGGCGTCCAAGGGCGCTTCATCGGACCGATGGCGCTGACGTTCATCCTTGCTGTTCTCGCGTCGATGCTCGTTGCGTTGACGGTGACGCCGGCGCTCTGCGCCCTGTTGCTGACGACGCGCGAGGATACCAAAGAGTTGCCGCTGATCAGCGGCCTCAAGAGCGCACAGAGCTGGACGCTGAGCGTCGTCCGGCGGATGTGGTGGACGACGGTTTTACTTCTCACATGCGGCGCGGTGGCCGCCATCGGCGTCGTTCCATTCCTCTACAGCGAGCTAATCCCGCAATTCCGCGAAGGCCATTTCGTGTTGCAGATGTCGATGGCGTCGCCCGGCACCTCCGTCGACGACGTCGTCGCGGTCGGCGAACGCGTTACGGCCGCGCTTCTCAAATTGCCTTTCGTTGACACCGTCGCTCATCAAGTCGGCCGGGCCGAAATGGGCGAGGATACCTGGAGCCCCGATCGCAGCGAATTTCACATCGAATTGAAACCCGTTCATTCGGAAAGCGAGGAAGACGCGCAAGGCATCATTCGCGATACGCTTCGCGCTTTTCCTGAAGTCCGAAGCGAGACGCTGACCTTTCTCGGCGATCGCATCAGCGAAAGCCTGACTGGAGAAACCTCGCAAGTCGTTATCAACGTCACCGGCACCGAGCTCGCGTCGATCGAGAGTGCGGCGGCTGAAGTCGAGAAGTCCGTGCATCCATTCCCGGCGTGACGGATCTTCGCATGCCAAGAAGCGCGATGGTTCCGACGATTTCCGTCCGGCTCAATCCCGTCGCACTCGCAAACTACGGCCTGATGCCCAAGGACGCGCTCGATGCCATCCAGACGGCGTTTGCGGGCGCGACCGTCGGACAGACCTACGAGGGCGCCCAGACCGTCGACGTCGTCGTCATTCTTCCTCCCGACGCGCGCAATCGCATCAGCGAATTGGAAAAGCTGATGATCGGCAACGCAACGACCAAAACGCTTCTGAAGAATGTTGCGACGATCAGCATTGCCGAGGGACGCTCCAACATCCAGCATGCCGGGGCCCAGCGTCGTGTTGCCGTGACGTTCAACGGTGCCAAGGGTTATTCGCTTCGCGACGTCGTGCAAACGGCGCGCGAGCGCGTTGCAGGGCTCAAGCTTCCGGCGGACGTCTACGTTTCATTTGCCGGTCAGGCGGAAGCGGAGCGCGAAGGCCAGATCAGGTTGGCAGGCCTGACGGCACTCAGCATCGCGCTCATCGTAGCGGCGCTGACGATGGCCTTCCGCCGCCGCGGGCTCGCCGCGATGGTGCTGATCAACTTGCCCTTCTGCCTTATTGGCAGCATCGCCGCGATCGTCGCGACCGGCATCGGTATGACGCTCGGAAGCCTGGTCGGGCTCATCACCGTCTTCGGAATTGGAGCGCGTAATTCCGTCATGATGCTGGCCCACGTTGAGCACGTGGCAGACGAAGAGGGAAAAAAATGGAACGCCAGCACAGTGCGCCTCGCTGCAGCTGAACGCCTAGCGCCCGTGTTTATGACGGCGCTAATGGCGGCCCTGGGTCTCGTACCTTTGGCGCTCGGGCTCGGACGTCCGGGACACGAGATTGAAGCGCCCATGGCGATCACCGTGCTCGGTGGTTTGACGACGGCGACGATCCTCAATCTCGGCGTTCTGCCCGAGGCGCTCATCCGCCTAGGCCGCTTTCTCGGCGTTTCGGATTTCAAGGCACCGGAGGCCGAGCCGCCCGGAGAGACAACACAGCACTCGCAGCCCGAAAAAATTCCTGTTGGCAGCAGCACCTGAGGTGCCGCGAAACGCGAAACGCTGTTATCCGCACAGGAATGGGAAATTATACGACGCGGAAGTCGCTCAAGGCTCGCGACGGAATTCTGAAACCTGATCGTTCGCACAAGTTGCGGCGGCGATACCTGAAGTAACAACGCTCGAGCATTACGATGGCAGCACGAACGATCTTTGCCCGGAGGACAGGTTTCGTCCGGCTCTTCGGCCTTTTGATCGGCACTTTTGTGATCGCCGGCTGTCTAGCCGGCAATAGTGAATGTGCTTGGGCCAAGCACCACAAATCACAGCCGCAGGCAACGCCAGCTGATCCGTGCGAGGCGCTGAATTCGTTCATTCAGAAGCACATTGTCGAAATGAAGAAGTTGAAGGCTCAGATCGAGGCGGAGAAGACCGCCGTTCCGAACAGCTTAGAGGCCGCCTTTGAGCGCCTGCAGGGAAAGCCGTTCGTCGATACCGAAAAGAACAACAAGCTTGCCGAGGCGCGCCACGAGGCAGACGCCGTCAATTCTCTGCTCCGCGCACAGGGCTGCACTCCGGTCAATATCGATCACGCGCTGGCCAGTCCGTAAGGCGGCGATCCCAAAGGACGTCTTCTATGCAGCCCCTGGAAACAGGTGGGCAGTCTGCAATGGGGATGGCGACGAAGAGTTCACGTGACGCTCTATGATCGGCAGGTGGGGTGCGATGGCCGCTTCGCCCTTGGCGATCATCTCTTCGCAGCGATGAAAGTCCAAAACCCCGATGCCACCAAGGTCAGGCGCGACTAAAAGGTCCGGCGGGTCGCCCATCAAGCGAGCCCGCGCGATGCGATCGTGAAAAATGCTGAACGAGTTTAAGATTACCGACGTGATACCTGGCGCCGCCTCCTGGCGGTGGCCAAAAAGTTGGCGGTGCAGCAGCTCGAGCGCGCCGCGGCCGTTCCAGCGCGTTATCGGCGGCGCATCTTGGACAACCGGCAGAACTTCATCCTTCTCGACCTCGTCATCAATGATGATCCCGCCCCTGCCGAATTCGCTGGTGAGATTGACGGCAACGACAGTGCGCGCCCCAAACGCACGGCAGACCGAGACGGGAATGGGATTGACCAAGCAGCCGTCGACAAGCCAGCGGCCGTTCAAGCTCACCGGCCGGACGATGCCCGGAATGGCGGAGGAAGCGCGGACGGCATCGGTCACGCTCCCGCGTCGCAGCCAGATTTCGTGACCATTTGCAAGGTCGGTCGCAATGGCCGCGAACCGCATCGGCAGCTCTTCGATCGTCAGGCCCTTCAGATGATCATCGAAGCGGTCGAAAAGTCTTTGCCCGGTTATAAGGCCCGAGCCGGACACACTGAGGTCGAGGAAGCTGAAGACCCGCCGCCGCGTGAGGGACTGCGCAAAGTCCTCGAGCTGATCAAGCCGGCCGGCTGCGTAATGGCCACCGACGATCGCTCCGATTGAAGTGCCAACAACAATGTCCGGTTTCAGTCCGGCTTTCGACAAGGCTTTTAGAATTCCGATGTGGGCCCAACCGCGAGCCCCCCCGCCCCCCAACGCCAGTGCCAATTTGTCCTTCGCCATCGTACCCTCTGAAGTTTGCCTTTCGAACTCGCAACGGTTCGGCGGCTTCCAAGGTGCATAACGTGCTTCCCCGCTGTAAGTTCAGCAATGAGCAGGTATGCGCTGTCGCGGGAGCCAATTTTGCTTCGACATAGGTCGAAGGGCGTAGGTCAAAATGCATACGTGGTGAATAAGCTCGCGTGAAACCTTATCAACGGTTGTGGCCGAGACCTATCGCATTCAAGGGTGACCCGAATGAAATATCTCAGCATCGCCGTCGCGCTCTGCGGGCTGACTTTGGCTCCGGGCGGAACCCAGGCGGAAGACATTACCTGCTTCAGCACGACGTTCCGCCTCATCGGCGCCAACGACAAGGTTTGCGTCAGCGCCTTTGACGACCCGAAGGTGCCCGGGGTCGCCTGCCACATCAGCCAAGCACGGACAGGCGGGCTAAAAGGCACGTTTGGACTAGCCGAAGATCCTTCGCGATTTTCTATCTCTTGCCGTCAGGTGGGTCCTATCAGCGTCGACATCTCCAAGCTGGCTGGGGAAGAAAAAGTTTACTCCGAGTCGACATCGTTATTTTTCAAACATACGCACGTGTTCCGTGCGGTCGATAAGGCCCGCAATACGCTGGTGTACGTGGCCATCAGCGATAGGATCATCGAGGGGTCGCCGCAGAATTCGATATCGACGGTGCCCATCATGCCGTGGGGCGGCCGCTAGGACCGGTCTCCAAGCTGTTCTGGTGTGCAAAACCGCCAAAAGAGCCTTCCCCCTCCAGTGTGAAACAGCGAGACTGCTTGGTGGTTGGAGAGCAAACCCCATGCACGCTGGAATCGCGCTCATGTACGTCGAAGGCGAGATTCAGGGTGGCTGCATCACGGGTAGAACCGTCTTGGTCATAGAGACGACCTGCGAACTAGACCCGACCTCACCCGATTACTCGGCTGCCGAACTACAGCGCATTGTCAGCATGGCTCGAGCCGCCTGGGGCAAGAGCTTCGGTCCCACGGATCTCGTGCGATTGGAGAAGAACAAAGACGCATCGCGGGAAGCCATCGGCGATCGCAAATCGATTGCCTGACCAGTCCTCCGTAAGCGCCGCGGGCATCAAGCCGCTTGTAGTTTTCCCTTCTGAATTCGCCCTCAGTCAAGCCTCCGTCACCGGCGGAGATCACGCATCGATGCTCCCCGCGATGTGGCTGCGTTTGACAGCGGTTCACTGAAGAAAAGTAGAGACTTGACGCGTATTCATTGGAACCCCGAAGCCCCTCTGCACGTTGTCTGCGGGCAACATAGGAGACTCGGACATGAACTGGGATCGTATCGAAGGTAATTGGAAGCAGTTTAGCGGTAAAGTGAGAGAAAAATGGGGTCAGCTTACTGATGACGATCTGACCCGGATCAATGGCAACCGAGAGCAGCTCGAGGGCGTCTTGCAGGAGCGCTACGGATACGCAAAAGACCAGGCCAAGGCCGAAATCGATCGATGGTCGAATACTCTTTAATCACACCCTTCCAAAAAATTGGCAGAAAGGCCCGAAGTCCGGGCCTTTCTTTTTGTTATCAGAAGCCAGCACCCTTGTTTGCTCCGCGTCTGGGCTGATAATCTCTCGCCTTGGCGGGGGGGTTTGGCATGGCAGACAAGTTTTTCGCGGAGATGGTCACGCGCACTGAATATGACCATCCGCGCTCAAGGCTGGAAATCTCATTTTCTGATGCCAAAGGAAGCTCGCAAGTGCTCAGCTTCGGCGCTGACGCTATCGCTGCTCTCGCGACGATCTTGGCCGAACTTTCGACATCCGACCCGGCGGCGCGTCAGCACCTGACAAAGATGCCGAAACGCTACGCCGTCGGACACGGACGCAACGAGCCGCTCGTCATGTTGCGCTTTGAGGATGAGGCCGCTTATGGGCTGACTTCGTCTCAAGCGACGGAGATGGCCGAGGCACTTCTCGAGGAAGCCGAAGCCCTGTCAGACATCAAGTATCTCATGCGGCAGTGACAGAGATCAGAGGCGTGCCAAGGCCTTTGTGACAGCGCAATCTGCCAAGCGGCGGACCAAATTTTTAACCACGTGTTCAGTGCTGGCAAACGCCACTGAGCGATACACGTGTCGCATTGAGGTCCTGAAGCCAATCGAGCGCGTATCGCGGTTGGAGTTCTGATCTCGTCTATTACCTCAATCGCCGGAGCGCCTGGCCTTGCCGAGGGCGGCGCGGCCTTTGCCGCAATACTGTCATGTCTTCTCAAAAGGAACGGTGTTCCTGCCCTGCCGTTCTACATTCCGCTGCCGAGCATCCAATTCACGTCTGCTCAGCACGCCCAAGCGGCACCCCGCTGGATCCGTTCGAAATTTGTCAGGAGTTTGAGCATGTGGGCTGCAATAAAACGGCACGGTTGGATGGTCTCGGCGTCGGCCGCGATTCTGCTGCCACTTGCCGCGCAATTCGGCAGCGTGACGCGGTCGTCAGCTCAAGCGACAGCACCAGAAAGCAAGGCATCCTCATGCCCCGCCGACAACGGCGGTATCAGCTTGCCGAAAGGGTTTTGCACATCAATCTTCGCCGACAAACTCGGCCACGCCCGCCAGCTTGTCGTGACGCAAGACGGCACCGTCTACGTGAATACGTGGAGCGGCGTCTATTACAACAATGACCGTGTTCCGCCGGACGGCTTCCTCGTGGCGCTGAAAGACACGAAAGGAACGGGACGCGCCGACGTCGTCAACCGCTTCGGCGCGACAGTTGCTGAAGGCGGCCACGGCGGCACGGGCATCGCGCTCTACAAGTCCTGGCTTTATGCCGAAATCAATGATCGGATCGACCGGTACCCACTGAAAGAGGGAGAGATCGCGCCGACGCAAAAAGCCGAGACGGTCCTCTCAGGTATGCCAATCAAAGGCGACCATCCGATGCATGCGTTCACGATCGACGCAAACGGGAATCTGTTTGTCGAAATGGGCTCGGCAACCAATGCCTGCGAAATCAAAAACAGGATGCCGCATTCGAAAGGCAACGATCCGTGCAAGGAGCTGGAAACACGGGCCGGCATCTGGCGCTACGATGCGAATAAGCTGGGTCAGAAATTTTCGCCGGCGGAACGCTATGCAACAGGCTTGCGCAATTCAGAAGGTTTCGATTTCGACGAGGCTGGACGTTTATTTGTGACGCAGCACGGACGCGACCAACTGCACGAGGACTGGCCCGAGCTTTATTCCCTCGAGCAAGGTTTCAATCTACCCGCTGAAGAGGTCGTCGAACTGAAGGAGGGCGGCGATTACGGTTGGCCGTACTGTTATTACGATGACGCTCAGCAAAAGCTCGTGCTGGCGCCTGAATATGGCGGCGACGGTGACAAGAAAGTCGGAATTTGCGCGCAAAAACTTCCGCCGGTTGCGGCGTTCCCGGCGCATTGGGCGCCGAACGATCTCAAGTTCTACAAGGCTTCGATGCTACCGAAGGCGTATCGGGGCGGTTCCTTCATTGCTTTCCACGGGTCGTGGAATCGCGCACCGGGACCGCAGGGCGGCTATTGCGTCGTCTTCCAGCCGTTCTCGGACGGAAAAGCTTCCGGCAAGTTCATCGTGTTCGCTGACGGATTTGCCGGCGCCCACAAAGACCCTGGCCGGGCCGCCCACCGGCCGTCTGGACTTGCCGTTGGACCGGATGGCGCGCTCTACGTTTCAGACGACGTCAAGGGCCGCATTTGGCGCATAACTTTCAACGGCGATCGCGACACGACCACTCTAGAGGCGGCGGCGACTGCCGCTCCGGCATCGCAGTCCTCATCACCGCAAGCGTCGCCGCCCGAGGGCATCCATCCCGAGGCAAGTCTTCCTGTACCGCCAGGTGCAACGGCTGAAGAAGTTGCACTCGGCACGAAGATCTTTGCCGGCGAAGTCGATGGCGCAACATGCGCAGGCTGTCACGGACCCGACGGCATCGGGACGCCGGTAGGCCCCGATCTCACCAGCGGCAAGTGGCTCTGGGGCGACGGCAGCCTCGAGGCCATCGAAAAGACCATTAGGAACGGCGTGCCGGAGCCCAAGGAACATCCCGGCGCCATGCCGCCAATGGGAGGCGTGACGTTGCCGGACAGTCACGTGAAGGCCGTCGCAGCCTACGTCTGGGCAATCGGGCACCAGAAAAAACAATAGGGGCTGCCCTCAGCGCGTGCTCGGAGCGAAGCAGTCTTCGACGCTCCGAGCAGACTTCGGGCCCTCGCAAATTTGTCGCTTGTCTCAGTCCGCTTACCGGCGCGCGGCTGTGCGCCGAGAGCCCTTCATTTGCGAGA
>CAWHZB010000021.1:0-34277 GCA_963833715.1 uncultured Alphaproteobacteria bacterium | reverse complement strand
CGGCAAGCAGTATCGCGTCTCGAAAGACGACGTCGTCACCATCGAAAGAGTATCCGGCGACGCCGGCGCCAAGGTTGAATTTGACCAGGTGCTGATGGTGGGCTCGGGTTCTGACATTAAGCTCGGTGCGCCAATCGTCTCTGGCGCGAAGGTCATTGCGGAGCTTGTAGAGCACTCCCGCGGGCCGAAGCTGATCGCTTTCAAAAAGCGCCGCCGCAAAAATTCGCGCCGCAAGAAGGGCCACAGGCAGGACCTTTCGATCGTGCGCATCACCGACATCACCGGCGCGTAACTCGCTGCCGCTCACTCTCGAGGATTCTGAAATGGCACAGAAAAAAGCAGGCGGCTCGACGAGAAACGGCCGCGACTCCGAAAGCAAACGCCTTGGTATCAAGCGCTACGGCGGCGAGCACGTCATTCCCGGCAACATCCTTTGCCGCCAACGCGGCACGCAGTGGCACCCGGGCTCCGGCGTTGGAATGGGCACCGACCACACGATTTTCGCCGTCGAAGAGGGAACAGTCGAATTCAACAGCAAGCGGAACGGAAGAATTTATATCTCCGTAAAACCCGCAAAAGTGGTTGCAGCGGAATAGTCTTCGCTCCGCGAGAAAAAACTGATCCAGTATCTTCCGGGGATGGCGACGCCATCCCCTTTTGCATTTTCTGTCACACCCTCATATCACTTTGCGATCCAGTCACTCTTTGTTTGGACGTTATGCAAACAGCCCGCCTCCGCCTCCGGCCCGTTGTGTACGGCGATGCCGCGCGCATTGCCCTATTGGCCGGTGATTGGGATGTCGCGAGCATGACGGGACGCATCCCGTATCCCTATTCCGAAACTCGGCGCATCATTGGGTCAGCGGCCTCGTCGAGCGAGAGGAAGTCTTCGCTATCGAGTACCAAAGAGAATTGATCGGCATCTGCGGATATACGCGCCACCCGAACGGCGACGCGGAGCTTGGATATTGGATTGGCAAACCCTATTGGAGCCGCGGCTTTGCGACGGAAGCGGCCAACGCCGTGATGACCTATGGTTTCACGAAGACGGGCGTGCGCCGTTTCGTGTGCAAACATTTGGCGGAAAATCCGGCTTCGGCCCGCGTCATCCGCAAGCTCGGCTTCAGATACGTCGGCAACGGCAGCGGCTGGTGTGAAGCCCGCCAGTGCGAGCTTCCGACGCTGACGTACGAACGCCGCCGGCCGTGGACGATGAGCATTCGGGCGCTGGCAACATGAAGTTTCTCGACCAAGCCAAGATCTATATAAAGTCGGGCGCCGGCGGCAACGGCTGCGTTGCGTTCCGGCGCGAGAAGTTCATCGAGTTAGGCGGCCCGAGTGGCGGTGATGGCGGCAGGGGCGGCGACGTCTGGGTCGAGTGCGTGGCGAACCTCAACACGCTGCTCGACTATCGCTACCAACAGCACTTCTCAGCAGAAAGCGGCAAGCCCGGCATGGGCCAGGAACGCGCCGGCGCGAACGGCCGGGATTGCGTCATCAAGCTGCCGCCCGGAACGCATGTCTTCGCCGAGGACGGCGAAATGCTGCTCGCGGACCTGACGAAACCCGGCGAGCGTGTCATGCTGGCGAAGGGCGGCAATGGCGGCTTCGGCAACGCTCACTTCAAGAGCTCGACGAACCAAGCCCCGCGGCATGCCAATCCCGGACAGCCCGCCGAAGAACTGACCATCTGGCTGCGACTGAAGCTGATCGCCGATGCTGGATTGGTCGGCCTGCCCAATGCCGGGAAGTCGACGTTTCTTGCTGCCGTTTCAGCCGCGAAACCGAAGATCGCCGATTATCCATTCACGACGCTACATCCGAACCTCGGTGTCGTGCGTGCCGGCGAAGTAGATTTCGTGCTCGCAGACATTCCCGGGCTGATCGAGGGTGCGCATGAAGGCGCAGGACTTGGCGATCGTTTCCTCGGACACATCGAACGCTGCCGCGTCATCTTGCATCTCGTTGATGCGACATCTGCCGACGTTGCAGCCGATTACAAAACGGTGCGGCGCGAACTCAAAGCTTACGGCAGCGGTATCGAGAAGAAGAAAGAAATCGTCGCGCTCTCGAAGTCGGACGCCCTCGATCAAGAGACGCTCGCGGAGCGGCGGGAGGCTCTGAAGAAGGCAGCGCGCAAGACGCCCCTTGTGCTTTCGGCCGTTGCTGGGCATGGCGTGCAAGACGCGCTTTACGCGATCGCGAGGGAGGTTTCGCGCACCACCGCAAAAGAAGACGAGGCCCAAGCGGACACGGGGCCGTGGCAACCCTGATTGAGACACCTCCGTAAGGCGTATGCACCCGCTTGCCGCTCGCCGCGAACTCGCTCACAATCAGGCCTTCGGCTAATTCCCTCGCTCATCAGGATAAAATAACAGGATGGTGCACTCCACGCGAACGCCCGTCTGGAGTTGGCTGTTGCCGCTTGCCGGGCTGCTGCTCTTTGGCGTCGCGACCGCAAGCGGGTTCGGTGATGCTTTCGCCTCCAACCCTGTCGGGATTGCGACGGCAGTTCTGCTGGTGCCGGCCCTGATCGGTGCTGTCTTCGCCGCCGTCTACCACGCCGAAGACGTGGCGCACATCACCGGCGAGCCGATCGGAACGCTGGTGCTGACGATTGCTGTGACGGTCATCGAACTCGCGCTGATTGTATCGCTGATGCTCACTGGCAAAGCGACGCCGACGCTGGTGCGCGATACCGTTTTCGCTGTGATCCTGATCGTCACGACCGGACTCGTGGGCCTCTGCATCCTCGTCGGCGGCCTCCGGTACCGCGAGCAAACGTTCGACGTCACCTCGGCGAAAATCTATCTCGCGATGCTGATCGTGCTGACGACGCTGACCATCATTCTGCCGAACTATACGAGTTCGGCGCCGGAACACTTTTACTCGGAAATCCAGCTGGTTTTCATCAGCATCGCGACGGTCGCGCTGTATCTCGTCTTCCTTTTCACGCAGACCGTGTTGCATCGCGACTATTTCACCGGCGAGCGCAACGCGCCGAAGGAAGTGCCGGCGCGAAAAAGCAAACTGCTCACCGCATCGTTCTTCTTATGTGTGGCACTGGTGGCCGTCGTGTTGCTCGCCAAACTCTTCGCGGTCGTCATCAGTGCCGGCGTTTCGGCCATCGGCGCGCCAGCTGGTGTGACCGGCGTCATCATTGCACTGATCGTGCTGACGCCGGAGGCAATCGCCGCCGTCACAGCCGCGAGCCGCGACAATCTGCAGAAGAGCCTCAATCTGGCCCTGGGATCGTCTCTCGCAACGATCGGGCTGACCATTCCGGCCATCGCTGCGGCCAACATCATTCTGCAAAAGCCGCTCATTCTCGGTCTCGAGCCTCGCGATCTGGCTCTCGTCATGATGACGCTCGCGGCCAGCATTCTGACCTTTGGAACCGGCCGGACGAACGTTCTTTTCGGATTCCTGCATCTCGTGATCTTCGGGACGTTTCTTTTCTTCGCTTTTGTCCCGTAACAAGTCGGTAACCCCCTTGGTAAAAGATCGCCCAGCCTTACCCATGTGCAGACGGGCCACTTGCCGGAACGCCCGCATTTGCAGATAAGGCTCGCAAACCAGGCGCAAGCCTGAACAAACCGAATCAGAGCTGAAATGGCCCGCACGTCGACGCCCGCTGCCACGACCTTGACCGTTCGCCCCGAGTGGGCGAAGGCGCGGCGCATCGTCGTGAAGATCGGTTCGGCATTGTTGACCGATCGCGCCACTGGCCACATTAAGTCCGAATGGCTCAATTCGCTGATGGACGACGTGGCCGAGCTTGTGAAAGCAGGCAAGCAAGTCGTGCTCGTGTCGTCCGGCGCCGTGGCCCTCGGCCGGCACGCCCTCAAGATGCCGAAAGGCCCCTTGGAACTCGAGCAGAGCCAAGCCGCCGCCGCCGCCGGTCAGATCAGTCTTGCGCACGCCTACCAGGACCTCGCTTCGGCGCGCGGACTGACGGCAGCACAGATCCTTTTGACGCTCGGTGATACGGAAGAGCGACGGCGCTATTTGAACGCGCGGAATACCATCGAGGTCTTGCTGGCACTTAAGGCGGTCCCGGTCGTCAACGAGAACGACACGGTCGCAACTGCCGAAATCCGTTACGGCGACAACGATCGGCTTTCGGCACGCGTCGCATCGATGGTAACAGCCGACTGCCTGGTGCTGCTTTCTGATGTCGACGGGCTTTACACCGCCCCGCCGAGAGACGATCCCAGGGCCCAGCATATTCCGCTTGTAACCAACGTGACGGCCGACATCGAGGCGATGGCGGGAGACGCCGGTACCGAGCTCTCGAAAGGCGGGATGAAAACCAAGATTGAGGCCGCCAAGATCGTGCTCTCCGCCGGCACGGATATGGTCATTACGTCCGGAAAAATTCCGCACCCGCTGCGCGCCATCAAGGAAGGCGCGCGGGTGACGTGGTTCATCGCCAATTCGGACCCCGTCACGGCGAAGAAGCGCTGGATTTCCGGCCAGCTTGTTCCGAACGGCCAGGTGTTCCTCGACGCAGGGGCCGAGAAAGCGCTGCTTTCCGGAAAGAGCTTGCTGCCGGCAGGTGTCACCCGCATCGAGGGCTCGTTCGACCGCGGGGAAGCCGTCATTATAAGATCGGCGGATGGGCGGGAACTCGGCCGCGGCCTTGTCGCCTATGCGGCGGACGACGCGCGGCGTATCATAGGAAAGCGTTCGAGCGAGATCGCCGCCATTCTCGGTTTTGAAGGTCGCTCGACGCTCATTCACCGGGACGACATGGCGCTGGCGAGGAAATTGCGATGAACAGACCGGAGCGAGTCGCAGACGATACCGCCGCACTGATGCGCAGCATCGGAAAAGCGGCCAAGGCCGCCAGCCGCAGGCTCGCGATTGCAACGGCGGACGAAAAGAATGCAGCGCTTATCGCGGCAGCGAATGCGCTGCGTGGCGCGACGCCGGAGATACTTAGCGCCAACGCGAAAGACATCGCGGCAGCAAAGGCCGCCGGCCGCCCGGCTGCCTTCGTCGACCGCCTGATGCTCGATGAAAAGCGCATCGCCGGAATTGCAACGGGCCTTGAAGAAATCGCGGCGTTCGCCGATCCCGTCGGCACAGTGCTCGCCGAGTGGACGCGGCCCAACGGCCTCAAGTTCGAGCGCGTGCGCGTGCCCTTGGGAACGATCGGCATCATTTACGAAAGCCGCCCAAATGTGACGGCAGACGCCGGCGGGCTCTCCCTCAAGGCGGGTAATGCCGCGATCCTGCGCGGCGGCTCGGAAAGCCATCATTCAAGCGTCGCAATTCATACTTGTCTCGTCGAGGGGCTGCGCGCCGCTGGTCTTCCTGAAACGGCAATCCAGCTCGTTCCGACGACCGACCGCGCTGCCGTCGGCGAAATGCTGCGCGGCTTGAACGGCGCCATAGACGTCATCGTACCGCGCGGAGGAAAAAGCCTCGTGCAGCGTGTACAGGAGGAAGCGCGCGTTCCCGTGTTCGCGCACCTCGAAGGCATCTGCCACACCTACGTCGATCAGGGCGCGAACATGGACATCGCGGTGCCGCTCGTCGTCAATGCCAAGATGCGGCGCACCGGCGTCTGCGGCGCCACTGAGTGCCTGCTCGTCGACACGAACGCGCGCGAAGATTTTTTGACGCCGCTTGTCAAAGCATTGCTCGATGCCGGTTGCGAGGTCCGCGGCGATGCGGCCACTGAGACAGTCGATCCCCGTGTCAAACCGGCAGCGCCCGACGACTACGGCAAGGAATTTCTCGACGCGATCATCGCCGTCAAGACCGTCGACGGCGTCGATGGTGCCATCGAGCATATCGCGCGCTATGGTTCACAGCACACCGACGCCATCATCACCGAGAGCGAGGCGACGGCCGAGCGCTTCCTGAACCGCGTCGATTTCGGCCATCGTGCTGGTTAACGTCTCGACGCAGTTTGCCGATGGCGGTGAGTTCGGTTTCGGCGGCGAAATCGGCATTGCGACCGGCAAGATGCATGCGCGCGGGCCCGTCGGCGTTGAACAGCTAACGAGCTTCAAGTACAAGGTGCGCGGCAACGGCCAGATCAGGCCGAAGTGATCGTCGTGGAATGAGGCCCGTTAGATTTGGCGCGTAAAATTCCGCTGCAAAGCTTCGGTTCGCTTCAAGTCCGCACGCCGCTTTGCTTAGCTGGTCAGCGCGTCGGCATCATGGGCGGCACGTTCAATCCACCCCACGAGGGGCATCGTCTGGCAGCCGAGGCCGCAATGAAGCGCCTCGGGCTTGATCAGCTGTGGTGGCTGATCACGCCCGGCAATCCGCTGAAGTCACTAAACGGGCTCTCATCGCAGAACGGCCGGATGAGCCTCGTGCGCCCATTCGTGCGCGGGCCGAAGATGAAGATAACCGGATTCGAACGCGAACTCGGGACAAGGTACACCGCGGCAACGCTGGCGTTTTTGAATCGCCGCCATCCGGGCGTGCGCTTCGTCTGGATAATGGGGGCCGATAATCTCGCCTCGTTCGACCGCTGGCAGCATTGGCGACGCATCGCGGAAATCATGCCCTTCGCCGTCGTCGACCGCCCGGGCTGGCGATTTGCCGGGCTGTCGTCGCCGGCAGCGCAGGCCCTGTCCCGAAGCCGTCTGCCGGAATTGGAAGCCCTCTCTTTGGCGGACCGCAAACCTCCAGCTTGGATGCTGCTGACGATTCGGCTTTCGGACCTTTCATCGACCGCATTACGCACCGCAAAACCGCCACAAGCCCGGGAATGATCGCCTAAGACATTGAAACCTATATCCTTTATGCGACAGCCGCCGTCTGGATTTCGTTTGCGGCTTGCCACGACGCCGATTAATATGCCGCAGGCTCGGGATAGCCCGAGCTGTCAGACATGCGGGACTAACCAGCAAAGGATGCTCGCCGCTTGATCCGAACCACAACTGGGGCCGCCCGCAAGGGCACCTCTCTCGCCCAGTCCGCCGCTACGAGGCCGGACTCGGCTGCTCTCCTCGCCGATGTCGTCCATTGGCTCGACGACGCTAAAGCCGAGGACATCGTCACCATCCCACTCGAAGGCAAGTCTGCACTTGGCGATTTCATGGTAGTCGCATCGGGCCGTAGCGATCGGCACGTCGGCGCCATCGCCGAGCAGCTGCGCGAAAAGATCAAGGCGCGGGGTGATGCTCGCGTCAGGGTCGAAGGCTTGAGCGCCTGCGACTGGGTGCTGATCGACACCGGCGACGTCATCATCCACGTCTTCAGGCCCGAGGTTCGCGAATTTTATAACCTCGAGAAGATGTGGCAGGCGGAAATTCCGCCGGACGCATCGCGTAGCGACCCGTCGCAGCACTGACGATAATGAGGCCTGTCGCGCGCGGGCAATCCTGATCACCGTGAGCCTCACGTCATGCGCATTTTGATTGCTGCGATCGGCAAGCTTAAGGACGCCGAGGAGCGGGCGATTTCGGAACGCTATGCCAAGCGCTTTACCGGCGCCGCCGGCGCGATCGGCCTCGGCCCGGTCGAAATACGCGAGTTTCCGGAAAGCCGGGCTGCCAGCGCCGGCGAACGCAAACGCGACGAGGCGGCACGGCTGTTGAAGTCCACCGCCGCCGATTTCGTCGTTGCACTCGATCCGACCGGACGATCGCTCAGCAGCGAAGCCTTCGCCGCCCTGCTGGGCGGGAAGCGCGATGACGGCGCTAAAACCTGCGCGTTTCTGATCGGCGGACCTGATGGCCACGGTGACAACGCACTCGATACCGCCCAGCTGAAACTGTCACTCGGGCCGCTGACGCTGCCACACGGCCTTGCCCGCGTCGTCCTGATCGAGCAGCTTTATCGCGCTGCGACGATCCTTTCGGGGCACCCCTATCACAGAGCATGAACGTCTCATGTCGGATGAACTCTCACTACCTGCGGGCGAGACGGAAGTGCTGACGAAGTTCAGCTTTCCGCCGATCGTAGGAGCCAATGCCCGTTTGCTTATTCTAGGCACTCTTCCCGGAGAAGAGTTCGCTCCGGCTGCAGCAATACTACGGACACCCAAGAAATCATTTCTGGCCGCTCGTTGCCGCTATTTTCGACGAGTCGCTATCTGCGACCTATGCTGAACGTGAACGCCTTTTGAAGCGCAATCGGTGGGCGCTCTGGGACGTGCTTGAAAGCGCGGAGCGCGTTGGCAGCCTAGATTCCGCAATACGCAACCCGACAGCAAACGCGTTTGCAAAATTCTTTGCTGGCTATCCGGATATCCGGACAATCGCCTTCAACGGCCAGAAGGCGCGCTCACTTTTTCGCAAGTATGTCGTGAAGCAGGGCGTCATAGCGGAAGGCGATTTCACCTGGCTGGATCTGCCGTCTTCGAGCCCCCTTTACACCAAGCAATTTGAAGAAAAGCTCGCGGTCTGGCGTGCGATGCTGGCTGGGCGATAATCCTTGCAGATTGATCAGAATTTCCGCGCGAAGTAATCAATCGCAAATTGCGGCAACAGCCGGCGCAGCGCGGCAGCAGCCTGCGTCGGCACCGTGACGTAGTAGTGTCGGCGCGGCCGCGAGCTTTCGACAGCGTGGATCAAGCGCTTGCTGACCGCCTCAGGCTCCAGCTTGAAGTACATCTGCCCGCCCGACTTCATCGCTTCGAGCCGCGCGCGATAAACCTCGCGGTGCGGAGAGTTCTCCATATCGATCGTGGCCTTCAACCGCTCGACCGCATGCTCGACGAAGCGCGAGCGGATCGGACCCGGCTCGATCAGGGAAACCCGAATGCCCGAACCTTCGAGCTCAAGGCGCAGCGATGCCGTCAATGCTTCGAGCGCAAATTTCGATGCGCAATAAGCGCCGCGATAGGGCGCCACGATCATGCCGAGTACCGATGAGCAGTTTACGATGCGCCCCGTGCCGTTCTTGCGCATCGCCGGAATGAGCCGCCGCGTCAGATCGTGCGTGCCGACGAGATTGACTTCGAGTTGCTCTCTCAGCAGTGCCGGCGTCAGATCTTCGACGGCGCCGGGCTGGCCGAACGCCGCATTATTGAACAAAGCCGTCAGACGGCCGCGCGTCAGTTCGAGAGTTCTGATCGCACACGTCGCGATCGACTGCGAGTTGGCGAGTTCGAGACGCAGCGCTTCAACGCCCTCGTACTTCTTGAGCCGGATAAGATCATCGGCGTTACGCGCCGTCGCGATGACGCGCCAGCCGCGCTCCTTCATCGTTCGGGCAGCGTCGAGGCCGATGCCCGAAGAGCATCCCGTAATCAGAATCGAACGTGTCATCGCGCTCTGTGTTTTAGATGAGTCCCGCGCGATGCATTAGCACGCTCTCGCCCATAAGGCCCGCAATCTGACCAGGCGAAATGCAAGATTTCCGCTGCGGCTTCGGCACTTCGACGACGAAGACCGTCGATTCGATGTGCAGCGACACTGGAATTGCGCCGGCCCCATTTCCGGACGTGGCTGCCCTCATTTCTTGAACTTTAGCAGGACGTGCCCGTCTTCGGCTTTGAGCACGAGCACTTCGCCATCGAGAGTAAAAGTGCGGGCCGCCTGGAGCGCCGCAAAATATTGTGCCTCAACGTCGGCCTTGCCCTCGCACATCATGCGCGTCGAGGCGAGCGGGCCGATCTGAACGGCATCGTCCTCGATGGTAATTGGACCGTTGAACTGGTTGCAGCCACCGGTGCCTGAGACCTTCTCCGTGGTGTACTGCAGCGTCGGGCCCTCGACGGCCTTGCCGTTGAGTTCGAAAGCAACCCAACTTGCCGTAGGCGGGTCGTCGTCGTCAGCCATTGCCGCGCCGCTGAGCGCCAAAGCCGCCGCACCAATCACTAGAGCCGCGGCACGGCGCATGGGCTTGAGTCTCATGGCGTCGACACTCCGCTTTAAACGATCAATTGGCGCCTTCGAGCAAACGCCGCGCGATGACCTGCGCCTGGATTTCCGCCGCGCCCTCGAAAATATTCAGAATGCGCGCATCGCAAAGCACGCGGCTGATCGGATACTCGAGCGCGAAGCCGTTGCCGCCGTGAATCTGCAGCGCGTTGTCGGCGTTCGCCCAGGCGACACGCGCGCCCAAAAGCTTTGCCATGCCGGCTTCGAGATCGCAGCGCCGGCCCGCATCCTTCTGGCGCGCCGAAAAATAGGTGAGCTGCCGAGCAATCATCGTCTCGACGGCCATCATCACGACCTTGTTCCTGACGCGCGGAAACGAATAGATCGGCTTGCCGAACTGCACCCGGTCGAGCGCATACTTGAGCCCTAGGTCCATCGCGCACTGAGCTACGCCGACGGCGCGGCCCGCCGTCTGAATGCGCGCGCCCTCGAAGGTATTCATCAACTGCTTGAAGCCCTGGCCTTCAACACCGCCCAAAAGGTTTTCGGCCGGCACCTCGAAGTCGTCAAACGAGATGTCGTATTCCTTCATGCCGCGATAGCCGAGCACCTCGATTTCACCGCCGGTCATGCCCTTCGCCGGGAACGGGTCAGCGTCGTTGCCGCGGGGCTTCTCAGCGAGGAACATCGAGAGCCCCTTGTAACCGGCTTCGTTGGGGTTCGTGCGGGTCAGTAGCGTCATGACGTCGGCACGCACCGGATGCGTGATCCACGTTTTCTGACCGGTGATTTTGTAGACGTCGCCCTCCTTCACGGCGCGCGTCTTCAATGATGCGAGATCGGAACCCGTATTGGGCTCGGTAAAGACAGCCGTCGGCAGCATCTCGCCCGAGGCGATCTTCGGCAGATACTTTTCTTTCTGCTCGGGCGTGCCGTTGTGCAGGATGAGCTCGCCGGCGATCTCGGCACGCGTACCGAGCGAGCCGACGCCAATATAGCCGCGCGATAACTCTTCGGAGGCGACGCACATCGCTTCTTTGCCGAGCGCCATGCCGCCGAATTCTTCCGGCAGCGCCAAGCCGAATACGCCGAGCTCGGCCAGCTTCTGAATGACCTCGAGCGGGATGTACTCGTTCTTGAGATGCCATTCGTGGGCGTGCGGATAAACTTCATCGAGACAAAAGCGGCGCATCAGGTCCTGGATCTGCGCGTGCGTCTCATCGAGGCCGGTATCGCCGAAGGTCATCGCACCCGGCTGCGACGCGATCAGCTCGCCGAGCCTCGCCTTTACGGCTTCCGCGCCGCCTTCGGCGATCAGATCGGTGACCGAATCCTCGAAGCGCCGCAGATCCGCCTTCGCAACGCCCAGCGCGTCGGCGCGAATGATCTCGACTTGGCTCATCGGAATGCCGCCGGCGATCTGGGCAGTATATTCGGCGAAAGCCGCGATCAGCAGAAGCTGCTCGAATTCACCGAACCGACCCTCGCCGTGGATGCGGCTCGCCCAGTCGTGCATTTGGCGCAAACCCTCGACGGCCGTCGCGAGCCAGGCAAGCCCGTGGGCCACGTGCTGAGCATTGTCGATACCGCCCGCTTCCTGAATCTTGATCCGAACACCGGCCTTCGCCGCCTGCAGCACGCGATCGGCCGCGGCAATGGCGTCGCCGCAGCGCTCGATCAGTGTCTCAGGACCGGCGGAAAGAATGTTGGTACCGGCCTTCAGCGGCGCGACGGACATTGATATCTCCTGAGAATGCTAAGGGCGGCAAAGCCGGCCCGTTTCCTATTTCGTGAAGGCAGATTAGTCCACTCACCCGTCACCGCAACCTGCTGTCACGCGACCTTAGGGCGCGAAAGACGCAACTCGCTTGACTTATGCGCACGGTAACGCGCATCGGATCACTGCCGGGGCCTTGAATGTTAACCGAGAAGTATGCCGGCGTTGCATGAGCTGATCTGCCGCTTCTTAATGCTGGGCGGCGACGAGAAACGAAGAGCGGGTCGCCTATGAAGCGGATGCGAAGATTGTTCGATGCCCTTTATCGGGTTTATGAGCATTCAGGCTTCGCAATGGCCGGCGCGGTTGCGTTCTCGTTTGTCGTCTCGCTTTTCCCCTTTTGCATCTTTTTAGGCGCGATATCTGGTGTATTTGGCGGACGCGAGCTTGCCCAGGATGCCATCACTCAACTCTTCGCCATCCTGCCCGGCCCGGTAGCCAAAGGACTGGCTCCCGAGGTCGAAGCCGTGATGGGCTCGAGCCGCATCGACCTTCTAACGGTCAGTGGATTTCTTGCTCTGTTCTTTGCCACGAGCGCCATCGAGACGCTGCGCGCCGCCCTTAACGGAGCCTACCGTGTCCGTGAGAAGCGCCCCTACCCGCTGTGCCTGCTGATTAGCATGCTGTTCGTATTCGTCAGCGCGATATCGTCGCTGGTGTTGACTTGGGCCGTGGTCTTCGGCCCCAGTGTTTTCGGACCGGCGATTGCGTCGCAGTTTCAGACCGGCTGGATCAAGACGCTATTCGACTCGACCAGTTTCGGTCCGGTCGTGCGTTACGGGCTCGCCGCAGCGGTGATCGCGATACAGCTTTTTGCTTTCCATCTTTGGCTGGCAGCAGGCCGACGGCGCGTCGCCGATGTGTGGCCCGGCATTTCGCTCTCGATCATTCTCTGGCTGACGCTCGCCGGGCTCTGGTCGCATTACCTCGAGATCACGAACTATTCGCTGTTCTACGCCGGCCTGTCGCAGCTGATGATCGCGCTGATCTTCTTTCAGTTCACGGCGATCACGATATTGCTCGGCGCCGAATTCAACCGCGGCATCATGGAAATGAAGCGCATGCGGCGCGAGGCGGCCCAGCGCGCGGCCTTCGGCAGCAGCTCGCCCAGCTGAACTCCTGAAAGAGCCCAAAAAGGACGGGCGCCTGCAGGCCGATTTATCTGTTTGCTCGGCTCGCTGCCTAGCAGATCAACGACGACGCTGACCCGCTTCGATCACGTCTTCGAGCGTTCTGAGGCCGGTCGTCGGCGCCGAGACCAGCACCGCCATGTTCCCCGGCTTGTGCTCGTTGCGATACATGCGCATGTGCGCCTTCGGGATCTGCTCCCAGGAGAACACCTCGGACATGCACGGGTCGATGCGCCGTTCGATGACAAGGCGGTTGGCTTGGCTCGCCTGCATCAGGTTGGCGAAATGCGAGCCCTGCACACGTTTTTGGTGCATCCACAAATAACGTGCGTCGATCGTTAGATTATAGCCCGTGGTGCCGGCACAGATGACGACCATGCCGCCGCGCTTCACGACCAGCACCGACACGGGAAAGGTCGATTCACCCGGATGCTCGAAAACAAAATCGACGTTCGTGCCTTTGCCGGTTATCTCCCAAATCGCCGAACCGAACTTCCGCGCTTCCTTCATCCACATGTTGAACTCGGGCGAATTGACCTTCGGCAGCTGTCCCCAACAGTTGAAGTTCTTGCGATTGAGAACGCCCTTGGCGCCGAGCTGGCGCACGAAATCGGTTTTGTCGTCGTCCGAAACGACGCCGATGGCATTGGCTCCTGACGTCGCGCAGAGTTGCACCGCCATCGAGCCGAGACCACCGGATGCGCCCCAGACAAGCACATTGTGGCCGGGGCGGAGCACATGCGGGCGGTGGCCGAAGAGCATGCGATAAGCGGTCGCCAGCACCAGCGTGTAGCAGGCGCTTTCTTCCCAAGTCAGGTGCTTCGGCCGTTCGAGAAGCTGACGGTCCTGGACGCGGCAGAACTGTGCGAACGAGCCATCGGGGGTCTCATAACCCCAAATGCGTTGGCTCGGCGAAAACATCGGATCGCCGCCGTTGCACTCTTCATCGTCGCCGTCATCCTGATTGCAGTGAATGACGACCTCGTCGCCAACCTTCCAGCGTTTGACCTTCGAGCCGACGGCCCAAACGATGCCCGAGGCATCGGATCCGGCGATATGGTATGGGTGCTTGTGGACGTTGAACATTGAAACGGGCGTGCCCAGCGAGGCCCACACGCCGTTGTAATTGACACCCGCCGCCATCACCAGAACGAGGACGTCGTGACTGTCGAGTTCCCAGGTCGGAACGACTTCGACCGCCATCGCCGTTTCAGGAGGACCTTCACGATCTTTGCGGATCGTCCAAGCGTACATGTTCTTCGGGACATGGCCGAGCGGCGGGATCTCCCCGATTTCGTAAAGGTCTTTTTTGATGCAGGCCGTCGCCGCTAATTCGGCTCCGGCCGTGTCGTTTTTTGCTGCCACTCGCTGGCTCGACATTGATCCTGCGTCTCCCGAACAATTCCCGCGACGAGGGCCATTACGGCTCGTCTTCTTCGCGCGTTCCCCACGCTTCCCGCATAGGCTGCAGTATGAAGCACGTTTTTGCGCTGCAATGAAGGGGTTTAAGCCCTACTATAACGCCCGTTCAATAAGTCCTTAACCCGCGGCGCTTATCTTAGGCATCTACAAGACTTGCGACAATTTTTGCAGCCGCTTGTTCGCCGGATGCGGCCAATTGGGAACGCCCGATGGAAGACCTTCTATGGCAGCTGCAAGATACGGATTCATTTACCGTCTATACCACCGTAGCGTTTGTCGCCGCGGTGTTCTGGTTCATTCGTGAGATGATCGGGGCGCCAGCCCTCGCCTTCATTGCGGTGCCATTTCTGATGGCCGGAGGGGTTTTCGCGCCGCTCGTTTTTCGCAGCCAGATGATTACCCTTTTCTACGACAAAGACGCCAACGTCGCCGCGATGACCGGCATAGGGGTGCTTTCGGCCCTCGTAGCCTTGGTCATCGTGAGATGGCTTAGGGCCTGGCTCAAGGACCGGCAAATCCGCAACACGAAGATCGCGCCCGCGGCAAAACTTACCCGCCCGAACTCGATAGCCCGGCCGAGCATGGGAACCCTGCCGCCTTCAACAAAGAAGCGCGGCGAACTGCCGTTTTTGCCTTTCCTCGGCGTTCCGTTACCTTACAAGCCTTCCAGCGTGATCGACCTAAGCCAAAAGGCGGCCCTATATATGCCGGATACGAAATCTTCAGAGCGCGTCAAAGAAAAAGCGGCAAAGGCCGGCCGTGACAAACCGTGGCTGTTTCGTACCTACGCCGGGCATTCGACCGCAGCCAAGTCAAATGAGCTCTACAAGAAGAATCTCAGCAAGGGTCAGACCGGCCTCTCGATCGCCTTCGATCTCCCGACGCAAACCGGCTACGACTCCGATCACGAGTTGGCACGCGGCGAAGTCGGCAAGGTCGGCGTTCCGGTCTCGCATCTCGGCGATATGCTGACACTGCTCGACGGCATTCCTCTCGAGCAAATGAACACGTCGATGACAATCAACGCGACCGCCGCCTGGCTGCTGTCGCTCTATATCGCCGTTGCCGATCAGACGGGCGCCTCGCGCGACAAGCTCACCGGCACGATTCAGAACGATATCATCAAGGAATACCTGTCGCGCGGCACCTACGTGTTCCCGCCCGAACCTTCGCTGCGGCTCATCAAGGACACCATCGTCTTCTCGACCCGGACCGTGCCGAAGTGGAATCCAACGAACGTCTGCTCTTACCATCTGCAGGAAGCCGGAGCGACGCCGGTGCAGGAACTGGCTTACGCACTGGCAACGGCCATAGCAGTCCTCGATACCGTGAAGGCGTCCGGTGAAGTTCCGGCCGCCGATTTCGGCAAGGTCGTCGGTCGCGTATCGTTCTTCGTCAACGCCGGCATGCGCTTCATCACCGAGATGTGCAAGATGCGCGCATTCTCCGAGCTTTGGGACGAAATCACGCGCGAGCGCTATGGCGTGACGGACGCGAAAAATCGCCTCTTCCGCTATGGCGTGCAGGTGAACTCGCTCGGGCTCACGGAGCCGCAGGCAGAGAACAACGTCTATCGCATTCTCCTCGAGATGCTGGCCGTAACCTTGTCGAAAAATGCGCGTGCGCGCGCCGTACAATTACCCGCGTGGAACGAGGCGCTCGGGCTGCCGCGTCCCTGGGACCAGCAATGGTCGCTCAGGATGCAGCAGATCGTCGCCTACGAGACGGACCTGCTCGAGTACGGCGACATCTTCGACGGCTCCGTCGAGATCGCGAAGAAAGTCGCGGCGCTGAAGGAAGAGGCCAAGGCGGAGCTTGCGACCATCGAGAAAATGGGCGGCGCCGTTGCGGCGATCGATTACATGAAGCGGCGCCTCGTCGAGAGCAACACCGGGCGGCTCTCGCAGATCGAGTCGGGCGACATGGTCGTCGTTGGCGTCAACAGGTTCACCGAAACAGAGCCGTCGCCGCTGTCCGGCGGCATCGATACGATCATGGTTGTCGATCCTGCCACGGAAGCCGAGCAGGTCGGCAAACTGAAAGCCTGGCGCGAAAGGCGCGACGCCAAGAAAGCCGCCGCCGCTCTAGCCGAGGTAGAACGTGCCGCCAAGGAAGGCCGCAATATCATGGAGCCGTCGATTGCCGCCGCGAAGGCCGGCGTCACGACCGGCGAGTGGGGCACGGCATTGCGCAAGATCTTCGGCGAGTACCGCGCGCCGACAGGCGTCGCGCAGGCCGCCGTCGCACGCGAAGGGGCAGAGCTCAAGGCCGTTCGGGAATCTGTCGAGACGGTTTCGGATCGCCTGGGGCGCCGCATCAAGTTCCTCGTCGGCAAGCCCGGCCTCGACGGTCATTCGAACGGGGCCGAACAGATCGCGGTGCGCGCCCGCGACGCCGGCATGGAGGTCGTTTACGAAGGCATCCGCCTGACGCCGGCTCAGATCGTGCGCGCCGCCGTCGATGAGGCCGTCCACGTGGTCGGCCTGTCCATCCTTTCCGGCTCGCACGTGCCGCTCGTCAAGGACGTGATGGAGCGCATGCGCAAAGAGGGCCTTGACGATGTGCCGGTCGTCGTTGGCGGCATCATTCCCCCCGAAGACGCCAAGACGCTCAAGGCCTTCGGTGTCGCGGCCGTCTACACGCCGAAGGACTTTCAGTTGAACGACATCATGGCCGACATCGTAGAGCTCGTGGATCGGCACGCAAAAGCGGCGTAAACGGCAGCACATTGATGCCATGTAACGCGGGCAATTGTGCCTCGGGATAGCGTGATCGCCCTGCCACGCCGAACGCCCAAAATGTTCCCATCCGAGCCGAAATTGCGATCACGGAAGGGACACGCGGGGGATAGGTCTGGTACAGGCAGCGCGATTAAGGGAGGGGATGCTTGCGCGACGAGACAAGGCGGCGGCTGAACCGGGCCATCTGGCTCGAACGCGCGAAATATATCGGCATCGGAGTCGGCATCATCGCCGCGATCGGGCTGGCGTTTGGCTATGAAACTCTCGATATGAAAGTCGACGATAAGGAGGTCGCCGGCGTCGTGAAGGATATCGAGCCGCTCGTCTCCAAGCAAAATTCCGCGACGGGCGAAAATGTAATCGTGAAGCTCGACGGCGGCCCGCTCGTTCGCATCCTGGCCTACAAATCCAGGGGCCTCAAAATCGGCGACAAAATCGAGGTCGTGGAGCATCATCATGCAACCGGGCGCGTAACGCACACGTTGAAATAGCCGATCGCGTGTTGACGTGGCTGGCCCCGACGGTATAGATCGCCCCTCGCTCTTTTAAGCAAAGCCTCAGTGGCGGAACGGTAGACGCGGCAGACTCAAAACAAGAATGACCGCTCTTGACCCGTGACGCACATTCGTCATCGGATGACGCTGGTTGACGCGTCGCATACAACAATAAATGCGTTTTGCCAGCATGTTATGGGCTTTTTCTAACCAGATTTACGGTTTGTACCGCGTCACCGCACGACAGCGAATACCCGCCACGCGACGCATCCAAAGTAGACGCTGAGTAGACGCGGCAGATTCTTTGGTCCATGCTGTGCAGCCGTCGATTCTGGCGCGTCCAAGGCGGATAACATGCGGACACTACCGAGAAACCAGCGTGCGATAGACGCAGCAAGGTACGAAGGCGACGGCATGCTGCCGGATCGCATTCGCATTGACGATACTGACGGCCTGCTCCTTGAACTCACTCCCTACAGGTCATCGTGTCTGGCGCGTCTACGCGACCGACAAAGTTACTGGAAAGCGCGTTTGGAAGACCATCGGCAAGGCCCGCAACATAACAGTCAGCGCGGCCGTGGAGCAGGCAAAAACGCTCGTCGGTCAGGCAGAGCTCGGTGAGCTGCACAGCGCCACTCCTCAAGAAACCTTCGAAACGCTCTTTCGTGATTGGATCGACAAGCATGGGAAAGTGCATAAGCGCTCTTGGGAGGCAGACGTCGCACTGTATGAGCGGCATGTTGGTGGCCGACTTGGCTCAGAGCTTGCCGCAAAGATTGATCGTCAACGCGTGATCTCCGCACTGGACGAGGTTTCTGAAGCCGCCTCCGGTGCGCAGGCCAATGCGTGCCAAGCCCTTATCAGCGCGGTGTTCTCGTGGGCCGTAGATGAGGGCCGCGTTGCATCTCACCCAGCGCTTCGTGTCAGAAAAAGGGGCGCCGCCGCTCCTCGACACAGGATGCTCACGAACGCTGAGGTCAAGGCTATCTGGCACGGCACAGAGCAGCTGGGTGCGGATACGAGAACAGTCATCCGGCTGCTGATGCTGTTAGGCCAAAGACGGTCAGAAATTGCCGGACTGGAGCTGCGCGAGCTGAATTTCGATTCGGAGCTGATTAACATCCACGCCGCGCGCCGCAAAGGTTGGCGGATCGGAACCAAGAAAGTACCCCATGTGGTTCCTTTGCCGCCTGCGTCGGCAGCGCTGCTCAGAGAAGCAATTCACAGCGCTCGTAAGTCTCGGTTTGTCTTTCCCAACCGGACCATATCCAACGACAGCCAGATGTCAGCCGATAACGTTACGAGTAAATTCGCGGCACTGGTGCGTCGGCTCGAGATAGAAGACGTCCGCCTGCATGACCTCCGCCATACGGCAAAGACTTTGATGGTCAGGAACGGAGTTCCAAGATTCGTGGCCGACTGCGTGCAAGATCATAAGGGGCTGGGAAATGCTGGCGACATCTACGACGAACACGACTATCTCAAGGAAAAGAGGGAGGCGCTCGACGTGCTAGAAGCAGCAATGATGAAGATTGTAAGTTGAATGCCTTGGAGGGTTTTTGAGCTGCCCGATCTGCGTAAGAGATTTTTGCAAAATTACTGCTGCGTCTTGTGCTGCTAGAATTGCGCGGCCACCAGCATGGCTACATTTGGCATCCCGCGCGAAATTCGTGAGCGTGTGCTGAACCAAGTGACGGGACGGCGGCAAAGCATCGGCGCACGATACGACCAGCACGAGTACCTGGCGGAGAAACGCGACGCGCTCGCGCGTTGGGAGGCGCACCTTCGCCAGTTTCCCCGCTGCACCCTGTAGTGCCAAAGTGAACCCGAGGCGAACTTCGGGTCTTGACCTGCACCCGAAGCACACGTCCGTGGTGATCGATAATTACCTCGTAAGCCGAGTCTTGAGGCGCATCGTGGGCGTCATAATCCCACCGCGTCAGCTTAGCCAAGCCAAGGTGTTCACCCGACTTGCCCGTGCGAACATCATTGCGGATTTTGGTGATGACGTTGCTTGCGACGGTTTCTCGGAACAATGGAAGCTGGCTCATGGTTCCGCCGGCCCCGCGAGTTGCAGCGGTGAGTTCTGCTGCGCTTTTCTACGGTCGTACTCGCGCCGATATTCTGCGATAAAACCATACCAAAAAAGGGCCTCTCTCACAGCGCACTCAAGCCAATCGGGTAAAATTCCCGCTTCAAGGTTTGCGGCTATCGCCTGTTGGTACGCATTTTCTCTCGTGGAGCGCCAAGGCGAGTACGTCTCATTTATGTGAGGAGCCGCATCGTTTTTCATTACGATGCGAAGCTTGGTGCTTAAATTCGGAAAACTGGCCTTTATGACTAATCCGTCAGGCTCAGGGGTCCGCACTTTTACAATCTGCACGCCCCAAAGTTGATATTCACCGGTGAACACGTAAATCTTCTTGGAAGCTAGAGAGGTCAACATGTCGTTCAGTCGGCCGATAGCGCGGATTTTGCTCGCAGGCTCAAGAATTTTATCCTCTTCGTCACAATTCGAAATCACCAGTTCCTGACAGTATTCGACAAGAGCGGCCACTTGTTCCGCATCTTTTGTCGTCGGATTTATTTCAAACCTATATTCAACTTTCCCGAACAAGCTTTGCAGCTCGTTCAGCAACTTGTTGGCGCCATTTTCGCTGATGCATTGCAGGCGGAATAATTCTTTGGCCTTCGGAGCCTGATCCTTCTCGATCCGCAGCTCTTTCAAATCGGTATTTAGAAGCACACTGATCCGCTGAAGCCACTCGGGAAGGATCGGGCGGCCTTGTTCGGCTCTCTGATACGTCCTCAACTCGATCCCAGAACCCTGGATGAGCCCCTTTTGCGTCTTACCAACCCTATTTCTTAGCTCCCTGATCTTCTTGCCATCGGGCAGAATGCCTTTGGTTTGAGCTGCCTTCGTCATGCGAACCCCGCTAGTCGATCTACCACTATAGCGAATGCAGGTGGTCAGGAGAACGACAACAGAACGACTTGTGTACGTCAATAGCAGGACTTTTAGTTGGACGAACTTTGGCGACAGCAGCAGGATACGTGATGACGTTCAACCTGCACTTGCGCGTCGGAGCCAGCCCCCAATGTCTACCTTTTTTTCAGGTCTGATCGCCGGTCTGAGGAGCAAAGCTCGATCGGGTTTGGGGGCTTAAGGCGGACCTAGCGGGAGCTAATCTCAAAGCCGCAAGCCTGGTCTCGGCGCAACTAATGGACATCAAGCTCGATGGTGCAAATCTATCAAATGCACGCGTCGCGGCTGATCTCTCGCGGGCCAGCCTTATGCAAGCCAACCTTGATGGCATCAATTTGAGCGACGGCAAGCCGATGCCGGACAGCCGCCGACACCACCTCGTCCTCAGCTCCGCGAAGCTCGATGGTGCAACATTGAAGAACGCTGGGCTTATCCTTGCAGGTGTCATGCTTGCCCGGGGCCGATCTTAAAGGCGCCAAAGTGACGGGTGCCGACTTCAACGGGGCAGATCTCAACTCCGTGCACCTCGAGTGGCTGTCGGGGCGAGAGGCCGCCGTCAACCTCGACAAAGCGAGAAACCTCGAGCAGGCGTACCTGAAGTAAGAGCCACAGGTGCTAGGGGGCTAGGGCGGGTCAACGCTTGAGTCCGGGGTCGGCAATAGTTGACAGTTAGGCGTTTCCCAATTTGCACTGAAGATCCGTCCATAATGCCGCAACAGAGCGGCAGTTCGGGCAATTGCTTCGGAGGATATGAGATATGAGCAATCCCACAGATTTGATCCTGATCGGCTGTCTCCATGAGAGAGTGAACGAGCAGGGCGAGCGCTATCTCACGGGCAGCCAGGGGCTGGCTCGGTTTGTGATCATGAAAAGTGATCAAAAAGCCGATGACGGTAGCGTCATTTGGGATGTGCTCGTCCAACGAGACCCAGCATCACAGCCTGACGCTTCCAAGGAAGCCCAGTCCAATTGGCATCACCCCACCGCGCCGGATTTTATTCTCCCAGACCCTTTATAGGCGCGGCATAGACACGGGTTGCGACCAACACGGCGACCCACTCTGTTCAAATGACACCAAGCGCGACCGGCTACTGAATTAGCTTCAAGAGCTGTTGCCCAGGCGCTGGTTGCAATTCCTTGGCGTCCAGCGTTCCGTCGTTGTCCGCATCAGCAGCCACGAACCAGGTTTCCGCAAGCACCAGGTACTGATCCTTCGTGTACCTCATCCTCGTTTTCCAAAACATCCAAGGATTTGGGCCCTGCGACAGCTGCTCTGGTGTAACCATTCGCCCAGCCAAATCCTTTGCACCGACGATACCGTCGTGACCGACATCTAACTTGATAAACATAGCGGCGGCTGCAGCCTTAACCTCGGCGAGGTCGATCGTTCCGTCCTTGTCTGTGTCGATCATTTTAATCGCGTCCGTAGCGCTTTCCACGCACTCCCGACGCAAGATTTCAAACGCAGCTCGGACGGTTGCCTCGCGCGACCGAGAACTCAGATTTTTGGGCCGCCCCGCAGTTACACATTTCTAAAGCTAACGGTATTCGCCCTGCCTGGGATCCTTCCGGTCTCTGTGTTGCTCGTGAGGGTGGAACTCCTGTGATCCGCGATGGACGCGGTCATTCGCGCCGGTCATCCTGCCGCGAGGTTCATGAGCAACCGCATTTGCCCCATGATGATTTGGGTGTTTGGAAGGCACGAAGGTTTGCAAGTCGCTGGGATAGAAGCGTTCGCCGTGCTGGTTGTGCTTCTCTAGGGTGTGGAGCTGACGAGCGTTGTCTTTTCGATCATTAAGGGCCGGAGAATGCGAAACAGCATCAAGGGGCGGTGTGCCATGATTGATCGATGCGCGTAGTTCCTTATGCTTGCTGGCGCCGACTTGATTTTCGTGGAGCTGACGAGCGTTGTCTTTTCGATCATTAAGGGCCGGAGAATGCGAAACAGCAGCAAGGGGCGGTGTGCCATGATTGATCGATGCGCGTAGTTCCTTACGCTTGCTGGCGCCGACTTGATTTTCTGTTTGGGTTCGGGTCCACGGCATATGGTGCTCAGCGGCTGCCGCTCTGTCTTCGACGGTCGGCTTTGCGACGACGCCACCGCGACCGCCGTTGAAGCTTACCCTAGTTGCGTGATCATGATTGACGACGACAGTCTCGCGGTAGGTGTTGTGGATGATCGTCGTGTTAACGCGAGTGACCGCAGTGTTGTAGACGAAGGCTCCATGATCCCAACGCCCGCCATAGTATCCATGGCCCGCATAACCAAATCCATAGTCAATGCCGCCGTAGTAACCTACGTGCGGCCCCCAATAGCCCGCGTGCCAGACGTATAGTCCGTCGCCCCAACCCCAGTAGCCCGGTGTCCATAGGTATCCGACGACCGGCGCTCGTACCCATTCACCGCGAACCCAATAATAATCTTCGACATCATCATCGTAGGCCCAGTAGCCCGGCGTCCAAATGAAATCAGGACCCGGGCAGAAGGGTTGCTCGTAGATGGGTAGTGGCGGCGGAGCAAAGCCGACGGAAAGGAACACGCCGGCGGGGGAAGAGGTTGGCCCAAAAACAGAAACAGCGATCAACAGGAAGCAGAAGCGGATCTTTCCCATGATTGTACCCCCGCGGCGTGGGAATGAAGATTGCCAAAACTACGGTTGCATTAGGGCAAACAATCGACACCGGTGAAGGATTGGCGCGAGCGGCGTTGGTGGTGGTGGTATAGACACCATGACTGGGACCATGATGACTGGCGTTGGCGGCGCCAGCATGATTGGGACGACCGTCGTTGGTAGTGATCTGAACAAAGGGCTGGTCATCGATTGGCCCTTTGAAGCGCTACAACTTCCGAGAAGTATTGCCTGCGTAAATCACCACAATCTCGTAACCGAGATCGCGGACACGCGGAGATCTGGAACACGAGGACAACCGCTGCTTTTCTCTATTTCGGACTGAATGGCGCGTGTGGATGTTGAGCACATCTGGGACTCCAACTTCTGCGAAGCCACCGGCGGCCCGTGATTTTAGGCTGGTGCTGCGTTCTGGTTGATGGGGGTGGGTGGCTTCGCATAATTTGCTCGGCGCGTGCGTTCGCGAAGGTCGGGATCCTGGTCCTCGGCATCGGTGGACCAGTTTGGCTAAAGCCTCCCCGCCTGCCGGAACAAGAGGACCCCTCAGCCGGAACGGCCTCCTCCGGAACCGTTGATGCGGGGCTTCGAGCTGGAGGAGACCCTGCGAGCCGGGCAAGAGGGGAGGGTTAGGGATGCCCCGCTCGGGAGTAGGAGCTCGCAGCTCGAAACGGTTGCCTTCTAGCGTGCCGAAAATGGCCGTCATGTGGCTCGCCAGGCGGGCATACAGAAACCCTCCCCGAAATCGCAGCCAATTGGCCCCTGTTTCACGGCCGAAAATAGATAGGCGAAATGGGATTCCAAAAAAGAGTAGGTTATTGTATGATCCGGATCGGAATCGATTGGGGGGAGCACCATGGCGAAGTCAAAAAGGGTGGCGCTGTACGTGCGCGTCAGCACGGATGACCAAACCGTCGAAAACCAGCTACGCGAACTGCAGACTTGGGCGCAGCGCTGTGGCCACGACGTCGTGAGAGTGTTTCAGGATCGCGGTGTCAGCGGGGCTAAGGGTCGCGACAAGCGGCCTGGGTTCGATGCCATGCTCAAGGCGGCCGTGCGTCGCGAGTTCGATATGCTGGCGGTCTGGTCTTCGGATCGGCTTGGGCGATCTCTGCAGCACCTGATCGAGGTGCTGCAAACGATCCGCGACACGGGCACGCGGCCTCTACATTCACACGCAGGCCCTCGACACGACAACGCCAAGCGGCCGAGCCATGTTCGGCATGCTGGCCGTGTTCGGCGAGTTCGAGCGGGAAATGATCGTTGCGCGCGTCAATGCCGGCATGGCTAGGGCCAAAACGCACGGCACCAAGAGCGGCAGGCCGATCGGGCGGCCGAAGATCAGCAAGGTCGTCGAGAATGCTGTACGCGCCGAACTCGGTAAGGGGAGAGGAATTCTCAAGACGGCCCAGACGCTCGGAATTGGCACCGGCACGGTGCAGAAAATCAAAAATGGGATGACCGCCGGCTAGTAGTTGCTAATTTGCCGTTGCTCTAGGGACCGAGGCCTCGCCGACTACTATCAACACGAATATCTCGCCGAAAAGCGCGACGCACTCGCTCGTTGGGAGAAGCACTTGCTGAGCGCTTCGCAGGCGGCCAGTGGGCCAGTCAAAGGCTCGCTGACGCACCTGCATAGCGCATGCCCGACTCTACTGCAGAGTCCGGCGACCTCCCCAACTTCGCCTGGTTCGAGACAATCGGCGATCTGGTGAAGATCGTCTTGTATTGTAAAATTCGACCTGCACGCTCAGAACATTCAGGCGCATACGCAGCATGTCCATTAATTTTTCTTCCGGCAATTTCGACAGTTGCGCGCATACAAAATCGAAAGGCCGGTAGCATTCCGGGGCAGGGGTGTGCGTTTTGACGAGCCGATACGCGGCATAAAGCGGGACGAAGTCCGCGAGTAATACCTTCCGAAGTTTAAGCGGGAGGAACCAGATGCGTTCGATGAGCAACATCACCTCACGGTCGATCGCGTCCACGTTCCTATTCTGGTGAGCCTCAGTTTTGAGCGTCCCATCTACAACAGCGTCCCCGCAAAGAGGTTCATCAGCTGCCTGCATGTTGGTGGCGACTGGGTCAGGCGGCGGGAGAGAGTTGAGATAGTCAAAAATGTCGAGCTGCGTAGGCTGGCTCGTACTAATACGCTTTCTGCTACTGACGGACTTTCTAGGCATATTCATCTCCTTTTTAGGCGGCGCGCTTCGCGCCAAATCACGGTCGGCTTGATCGCCCTCCTCGGAGGCGCGAAAGTCTTAACGAATGGCTATCCCTGCAGGCTGTCCGAAGCTGCGGAACCAAAAGCGCGCGCGTCGCCAGCTGGCGCTGGTTAGCAGGCACGCCAGTCACAGTTTCGGTATGAAGCTGTTGAAGCTGTTGAAGCTGTTGAAGCTGTTGAAGCTGTTGAAGCTGTTGAAGCTGTTGAAGCTGTTGAAGCTGTTGAAGCTGTTGAAGCTGTTGAAGCTGTTGAAGCTGTTGAAGCTGTTGAAGCTGTTGAAGCTGTTGAAGCTGTTGAAGCTGTTGAAGCTGTTGAAGCTGTTGAAGCTGTTGAAGCTGTTGAAGCTGTTGAAGCTGTTGAAGCTTGAAATTAGCAAATCAAAAGTAACGTGTCTAGTTCTTCCTTATACTGAGTAGTTTACTGTTCGGCGCAGACAGTCAACTAAGCAGAAGAAGCAAAAAAGGGAATTTAAGGCACAGCTGCGGTCGACGGGCTCCGTCATGTCCGGCGGCTTGGGGGGCTTGGTCTGAAAGAACTCAGCGCCGAGGTTATGCTTGAGAACGCGCGCAGGGAGTAAGCGGACACTCGGCGATCTGGAACACGACGCGACTGATTTACAAGAGGCGCATGCGGGCGCGATTGAAAAGTTCGGATTTTGAGCCGAGCCGTGTGACCGGCATATCCTCCTACGGCGCACACAAGTCGCAACCGACGCCGGTCATTTTCTTGGATTGCTTGTGCGCAGTTGACAATTCAGTTATTCGGCGCCGCGACCACTTTTGTATAGATCGACGCCGAGGGGACTCAGGGAGAAGTCACAGGCGGCGATTTTCGGCGACCAGGTCCCAAGTCCCCTAAATGCGAAACGCCTGCCGGCGAATTCGCTCGGGCCTTTCTGAGGGGTTCTGGGGTTCAGGCGGCGCGGCGGCGACGGGCTTCGTCTCCTTAGCTGCTGCCTTCTGGGCCTCCCGAAACATGCGGATACGTATTGTCTCTGGCGACGGGTTCGGCATCTGGGGCCGGCCCCTGCCTCGTGGTTCCAAGCCACGTGCCTGCCGTTCCTGGCGCGCCCATCGCAGTAGGGTCGACGCCGACGGCATTACCCCGCGCAGTCGCGCTGGCCGCCGAGCGAACGAGGTCGGGTACAGCGCGCCAGCTTTGCGATCTCTGCGGGTGTCACGTTCCTGTGCTCCTTATAGAGGTGCTCGGTTGCTTTTTGCGCGCTCGGTATGCTCTCTGCTTCTCTGCCGGGGTTCGCCACCGCCTAGAACGGCCCGCGCGGCGATCAGTCTTCGGTATGTGTGTGGGAGTGAATTGCGCGGTATTGTGGGTAATTTCGTAACGCTGATCAGAACACGGATAAATGATGTCAGCCGGCGGCTCTGGGGAGCAGGAAGTGAGTACTAAAGCTGCTAGGCTAACTCCGCTATTGCGCAGCGTGGATACGAGACCTGCCGGGTACTGCCGGGGCGCCTTGACGATCGGCGCAGCCACCTTGCCAGCAGCTTTTGAAGGCTTTGATTTCGCTGCATATTTTTCACAGCTGGCGCGCTTTCTAGCCGCCCGCAGCACCGTCTTGCGCTTGGTCTCCACCACCCCGCCGACGCTCTCGAACTCGAGATCCCTTGCCGAGCAGCCGCCTTATTGCCCGCTTCGGGTCAGAATAGCGCGCCAGGTTGACGTGCGCGGCCTCCGAGAAGCGTGCCCCGGGGCGCCTGAAGACCACCTTGGTCCAGGTGTCGCTCGTTGTCCCGACTCCCTATATGTAATCTCTCTATAGGAAGTCGGGACGTCGAGGCACCAATCCGAATTTCGTAACGTTCCTCAGCCCACGTCCTAATTCTCCTCTTGGACACGGCCAGCATTGCTCGGCCCTGACCGCCCCCTCCGACCCACCCGGGAAACGCGGCCTCGATGCTTTCGCCGCCTTCCAGGACGACACCTTGCGCCCGCATCAGGTCGAAGACGTCGACCTCGCTATCCCGCTGTGTGCAAACTTCATGCACCTGCAGCCCGGTATCGAACTGCCCGAAGACGTGGACGTCGCAGCAGCTCGCCGCCGTCCTGTCATAGGCCCGGATGCGGTTGACGGCCTGCAGCACCTCTTCGCCAGCCCGGCCCATGTACTGATTGACCGTCGGGTCTGGGTGCGCTTCGCAGGGCACCGAAGCCTTGCGGCCGCCGGTCATGGCCAACGTGCGCCGGCCCTTGCGATCCGCCCACGCCTTTGCCTTGTCCCGGCCAGCCTGCCTCTGGATGACGATCACCTTCGGATCGCGCACCGCCATCGCCTCTGCGAGGTCTTCGGTGTCCTGCTCGGGCTCCTTGGCCCTGCCGATGGGGATGATGCAGGGGACGTCCTTGAAGTGATTGAGGCCCCGGATGTCATTGAAGTGCCTGATCTCGACGTTGCTGGGTATCTCCAGAGCCCCGCCCAATGCCTCGAGAGCTTCCTCTACCGGCAACTGACACACAACGAGGACATCTTTGACTTGCCGCCCAACCTTGCAGTCGTGCTTGCGCCGTCCCTTGTGCTCCGCGGCCTTGACGATAATGAACCGTGCCGCGTCCTTCAGGGTCCACTGCGCATCTGTCAGAAGCTTTGTCTTGGAGAAGGCCGCGCTCGCATACTGGGTGAGCCTGTAGCCCTCGGGCGGAACTTCCGCCTCGATGTCGATCACGTTCAGCGGGCGGTCGTGCCTGCCTGGCGCGAACAGCGCCTTGTATTGGTCTGGGTTGCCAGTGCCGTCGAGAACGACGACCTCGGCGTGGCTGAGCGGTACCGGGATCGGCGGCCGCAGCATAATCGTGACCGCTGGCGCCTCTTCCTTATTCTTGCGCGCTGCCAGCCCAAGGACGTGCTCGTGGGCGCCGGCAATTTGGTTATCGACGAAGAGATTCTCCCGGCACTGGGTCAGGATACGCTCGACTTCACGGAGCGCCTTTAGCTTCTTGCCGGCAATCTGCAGTTTCTCGTAGAGAGCTTCTCGCTGCCCGTACTGCCGGGCCACCTGAGTCTCAACAAGTATCTCGCCAATTACATCGACCTCACCTCGTGCGCTGTTCAGCCACTCGCGGACGAGCTTCAGCGACGTGCGGATGAGCTTGCGCCGGACACGCACTTTCTGGCCGTCCTCTTTCCGCTCCGTATATTCGTGCTCTTGATCGAGGTACCGGATCGCGGAGAACGCGACGCGGCCGTCGGCCTCTGCCGCTCCAATCATGGACACGACCTTGTCAATGGCGTCACGCCGGTCAGCTTCGACGCCCCAGAGCGTTGCGCCTTCAGCCGTAACGCAGCGCGCCTGCTGCTTCAAAGTCTCAATCGCCGCGATGGTGATCTGAGTGACCGCGCCTTTGGTAATCACGCCGGCCGGACTCTCATCGAAGACAACGACGGCGCCGCCAATCTCGCTGTTGGCCGAGAACCGTGTCGTCGCATGTGCGGTCTGCCCGAATGTCGGGACACCGACGGCAAGTTCCCGGCTCTGCTCCATGAAAGGGCAACGCGCTCGCTTCGGGCACTTGGAACACACGCGCGACGGTGACTGGCCGGCATCCTCAACCTTTCTTGCAATGCGATCGTAGCTCTTGGAGATGCACATGCCTTCCACACGCCTGCCCTTGAGCACCACCGGCTTGATGCCGTGAACCTCCTCCCATCGCTCAGCATTCTGCTTTGAAAGCTCCAGTGTCTCTGAGAGCACCACAACAGACTTGCCCTCGATAAACCTCGGATCCAGCACGTTGCTGAGGCGCGTATGATTTTCCAGTGCCCGGCGCCGGCTGTATCAGCGTGACCTCGCCCATCGTTGGGGTGTCAGTGCTTTCTGGCGCGACAAGAGCCCGCTTCTTCGGCTCCTCACCGGCTGTGATCTGGCGGGCTTCCTCGGCGGCGCGCGTGGCAGCGCGTTCGTCTAGACGTCCGAACGCGCTCTGTATCGCGGCCCGGATCTGCGTCTCCAGCTCCGGACGCACCGTGGAGATCGACGGCAGAGGCTGCGGTGCGTCGCCCTGAGTGATAACAATGCCGTAGAGATCCTTCAGAACGCTGCGACGCTTCCGCTCATACTGCTCTAGCCAATCCTCGAACTGCCCGTGATCCTCGAGCCGTTGCGCCAGCTGCTTCTCGCTGTTCGACGTCGCCTTGATGCGTTCGACAAATATCTCGTGATAGTGCCGCAATTCAGAATAGGCATGCGACACGGGCCCCCCGGCAATCGATGCGATCAGCCGCGACTTGGGCGCGTCCGTGTTACCTGGACGCACTTCCTTGACCAGCACCGCGCGATCAACCGCTTTCGGATATTTCGTCTGCTTCGTGCCGACGATTGCGACATTGTCGTTGAGTGCAACCATCGCGCGCTTGCTAATGGCGGTCGTGAGCTTCGCCCTCTCAGCCAACAGCTCGTCGCTAACATCGAGCGCGTCGGCGGCATGATTGTGCGTGCCCCAAACAAGCACGCGATCAGCAAGGTAGAAGTCCGGCAACTCATACGTGCGATCGCCGCTGACGCCGTCGACAAGGCACTTGAGCACTGGTGCCGTGAATAAAAGATGCGCTGGGCTGTAGAGGTTCTGGTCGATGATGTGTTTGCCGCCCTCGCATATCAATCGAGCGGCGATGAGTGCCTCATTAAGTGCCGCGGCAATCTTCGCCATCTGCTCGAGCGTCAGCAGCTTGCGCAGCACAAACTCGATATGAGCGCGGACCTCGGCCGGGTTGTCGCGCATGCCGTAGGTCGATGACAAATGCACCAGGAACTTCGTCGCGAGCATTTCATCGATTAGCTCCGACAGTGCCGGCGAGGCGTGCTGCTGCGCGCGCTCAAGTGCCGCGCGGATTATCTCAGGCACTCGGGCGTAGTCGCGCCGAACAACAAAGTCCTCATCGATCTTTGCGCAATCAAGGTTCTCTATATCGAAAGGCATAACGCGCTGCGGTCCATCAACAAACGTCGATCCGTCGCGCGCGAGATCATTTCGCGACCTTAGTGAGCCATCGTGCGGAAAGCGGATCATGCTCTTTAGGACTGACGCCGGGAGCACGCCAACAACGAGTGCCTCACTGTCCCAGCTGTTAGTCGAGGTTGGCTGAGGTGTCTGCGCTCGACGCCGGATCTCCGCGCGCCGCTCAATCGTCACGGGTCCAGGGAATGCATAAACCCGGCACAGCCTAGGAAGCATGACCTGATAGTCGGAATTATCGTTTTGATGCTCAGCCGTGTTGATTGCGAGCTGCTTGCCGAAATACGCTCGGCCCGTGGTCGAAACCATAAACGTGTGCGGCTCTTCATCGTCGCCGCTCGCGTGAGCGCCTTCGTCGGCGCTGCCTAACTCATAATTTTCCACTCTGAATGGTCTTTCATTTGCGTTGCCTGTATCAACGTGGCGCTTGGGTGGCGCCAGCCAGTTTTTCACTGACCAGTACATTTTATCATACGTAGTCTGAGCTAACCGCGCGCACTGCTGACTATGCAGTTGCACCTCTGTCTGATGGTGTTTTGTGATATGATCAGACGTCGCCGCTTTGTGGTCTTTTTCGGCGATCGCGCAGCAGTCAGTCTTGTCTCTGAGGTGCTGCTGACCCCTGGGAAGGCAGCTCGCTCGTTCAGCCCCGGCAGCACTCGCGCTGCCGGGGCTTCTTCTTTCGGCGTGATATTCGTCTGCTGCCGCAGCACAGGAGCCGCCGCACGCACGGCAGTTGGAGCACTTCAGCGAGTCTCGTGTGTGGTAATTTCTGATTGCAGCATCCCTAACTCTTCACGCTGCTGCATTCAGCGGATCAGCCCCGTCCTTTGGCATACTGACGATCCGGGCGTGCCTATCGAAATACCCGAGGCTTGGGTGCCACCACGTGGACCCATTCAGGGCTTGTGGCGCAGCTTCAAAATTTGGCGCGATTCAAGAAAGACATGACTGAGCCTGCCGAACCCCGTCGGCTTCCCGCGCCCTGGCGTGTTGTTGAGCACAGCGAAAGCTTCGTTGTCGAAGATGCAAACGGGCGGCCGCTGGCTTACGTGTATTTCGAAGACGGCGAGCCCGTGCGTCGCAGCCTCATGAACCGGCTGACGAGCGATGAAGCCTGGCGGGTCGCATCGAACATCGCCAAACTGCCGGACCTCTTGAAGAAGTGATACGCCGTCAGGTTCTTGAAGGGCCGTCATTCGCTTCGGGCCTGACGCATCGACGGATGTCTTGCGTAAGAACGCGCGCTGCCAGAAATGCGGGAAGAGGGGCGCGCTGATCCAGTTGCCGAGCTGGAGGAACACGGTGGAAGGGGAGGCGGCGTTTCCGGTAGACGCTTCGACCCTATAGTCATCAAAAAAGGGCGACCCGGAGGTCGCCCCTTGAGCGGTCATTTCCCTAGACCGCATCCGCAGAAGAGCCCCCATCCGCCGCAGTGCCCGCGGTGACCCGCGTCAAATAGCCAGCAAGCGCTTGCGGGAGTGGCAGCAGAAACGGCGGTCGCAAGTGAGAAGATTGCAGCCAAGATCATAGAACGGTTCATCGGGACTTTCCTTTGTGTTGAAGTGGCAGAGCCCAACGATCTTAGCGCTCGGTCGTTGCTGTGTAATGGTTAAGATTCAAGAAGTTGCGCGGCCGGGCTTGCCACCTCGCAAGCGTTGCCAGCCTGAAAATTTAGACATGGAACCGTACTTCATCCGGCACGTTCTCCTCTCCTAGCAGCCGCGTATGGTATTGCGTTAGTATGGTTGCGAGTTGCCCGGGCATCCCGACGGTACTTGATGCTGTCGGGATGGCCCGTGTGGGCGGCAGGACACTAGGTCATAGATCTCGCTCATGCCGTTGCACTTTTCTCTGTGATTGCGCTGTCGGTCGGCATCCTCGTTTACGTGTATTGACCGTCCAACAAGGAGCGGTTTGACGAGGCTGGGAAGTCGATCTTTCGCGACCAGGACAAGCCATCGGAGTAGATGAACGCGATCCTTTGCCCTGAGGGCTCCCAGAAACCTCCTAGGAGAGTTACTGGCGGCGATCGGGGGCCGCTATCGTTTCTTCTCGAACAATTCCCACCGCCCGCGGTTCTCTGTACGCCAAGTCGCGGTCTTCACCTTCAGCCAGTCGCGCGTCGGTCCCGATCGGTAGGCTGAGTCCTTCCGCTTCGAAACGATGCCCTCAAGGCCCATTCTCTGACACGTCCGCAGCAAAGCGAGTGGATCAGGGAAGTCTCCCGAGAACTGCAGGCGCTTGTGCCCGACAGTCAATACGAGGTTCGCCAGCAATGCCTTACGCTCGACAAGGGTTAGCGGCGTAATCCTGACGCCATTGAGGTGCAGCAGGTCGAAGCACCATAGGCATAGGGCGGGCGCTTTGTTGCCGAGCTCCATCAGCGTCTTGAAGCACGGCATCCCACTTTCATCGCAGGCGACGAGCTCGCAATCGATGATGGTATTCTTAACGGGCAGTCGCTCGAGAATCGGCTGGAGCGCTCGAAAGCGTTTCGTGTAGTCCGTGCCGTTCTTGCTTTAGAGGAAGGCCTGGTCATCATCGACGTGGAGCTGCATGCGCCAGCCGTCGAACTTGACTTCGTGAATCCAGTCTGGCCCGGCCGGCGGGATTTTCGCCAGCGTCGGGGCCATCGGCTTAATGAAGGGAATTTTACGCAACATGCCGCCGATGTGGGGACGTTAGCTGGCGGAGTTCAAGAGCTATTGATCATCAGCTCCGAGGATCGCACCTACCATTAAGCATCACGGCACAGCGCAAAATCCGCGCCACCCTACCGCGCCGCGTCTCAGCGTCGAAGGAGAAGATGGCCAAGCTCATCAAGGAAGCCAAAGGCCACGAGCAATAGGAACCACTGACAGAAGGAAACCCGACAATGACTACGTACGCTTGGAGTCACAACCCTGAAGGCAAGAAACCCTCCCTTTTGGCTTGGCGTGAAGAACACCCTGGCCAGCCCGACCCAGACGATGCGACGCTACAGAACTGGGTCGCCGCTCTTGAACGCGAAGGTATGCTTTACGAGTGGTGCGAGGCGCATCCTGGCAGACCCATTCCAGACGATGCAGAAGTGCGCCAGTGGTGCATCGAGCAGCACAGCACGCCCACTCGCGCACTAAGAACTTAATGCAGGGCACCAGGTCATTTTGAGCTCAAACTTTCTGAGCAAGTGTTTGATTTTGTTTTAGAATTTTATAGCGGACTTTTTCTAGACGCTAGAGTTGTATAGGGCAATAAAGAGCTAACTCATTGATAGATTTTATTTTTTTTTATTTTTTTGAGCTAGAGCCCGGTTGCCCTCTCTCGCCGCCGCCGCCACCGGCGCCCCCCATGCTTCCAACGCGACTTGCCCCACGCAAGAGAGGTTGGCTACCTCTACCCTTGACCGTGTTGCCCTACGAATTGCCGATGCGCGCCACCCTTTCCGGCATCAATGACTGGGCCGCTAAGGCCGCGCTCGTTGCCGGGTTCATGCGGCTTTGCGTTCCTTGGCTTTACGCTTGCGCCAATACTTGCGCATGGACTCTGAAATTTTCTTGGACCTTTCGGCTCTCGCCGCCTTCGTTAACTTCTTCATCTATTCGCTCCTCTCTTGTTATTAAGGACGATTGCCTGTTGAAGCGCCATGCGCTCAGCAAGCTCCCTAGTTGCACCACCGTCGTACTCAATTATGGCGGCGCGCTAAAATCGAACGCGGATTGTAGGGCTTGCCGCGCTCGTTGAGGAAGCCCATCGCTGCCAGTTCTTCACTGATCTTTCTCAGGCTACGACGTTCGCCGGTCGTAGGGCTTGCACGTCTCAGACGCTTGCACTCTGACACCACTTCCGGCCGCAGCTCCTTGCGGCTCTTGCGCCCTTCACACGTGCCACCTTCCTGGCGCTTGCGCTCGCGGGCGTGCCGCAGCTTGTGGACGAGACGGGCCTTCTCGTACTCAGCAAAAGCGCCGGCACCGGCGTTGCGCACCGGCGGCTACGTCATCGATTTCTGGGGGCTTGGATAAGACAACGCTGAGCGCATGGGGCTTATCACTGAAATCAATCACTGCGGCTATTGTGTGGGCGATGGGTAGTTTACGGTTGACTTCTGCGCGAGCAGCTCTCGCGTGGCGCT
>CAWHZB010000020.1:0-48717 GCA_963833715.1 uncultured Alphaproteobacteria bacterium | reverse complement strand
CAGGTGGGATTTTCCCGATGATGCGACGATCATGATTTCGTGGCATGAGACCGGTGGACCGGATTACGATCCGGAATTGCCGAAAGGCTATGGGATGCAGGTTGTCGAGCGATTTTCAACGCAGGGGCTCAAAGTGAATACCCACGTTGCCAGCGACGCCGGTGGATTCACTTGGATTCTCACAGGGCCGATCGCGAACCTCGGCAAGCTGCCGCCGCCGCATCGAACATAGTTCGCCAAGCTGCACGCGTGCCGCGGTCGTTGTACCGCGCGTACGAAAGCTGCTTGCTACTTCGACTGAATTAACCCGAGGCTTAAAGCCTCCACCGGATCGTTTCCGACTTCCGTTACCGGCCTCAGGTCGAGGTCCGTCAGCCGGACGATCACCCGGGTGCCGGGGCGGCTCGCGCTCGCCCGCGCAGGTTCATAGGAAATCTCGCCGGCAAACTGACGCGTCAGCAACGCAGCGATTTTGGCGCCGAGGCCTTCTCCCTCCAGCGCCTTTTCCTGCCCTTCCGTTTTGACTGCTTTCGGCATCCCTAGGCCATCGTCCTCAACGACGAGGTCTGCGCCCTTGGGCCCGTGCTGCTTCAAAGACACGCGGATCTCGCCGGTGTCGTAGTCGCCAAACGCGTGCTTCAGTGAATTGACCACAAACTCCTGCGCCAGCACGCATAGTGACGTGGCGACTTGTGCAGCCGCCAGCAGCGGCGGAACGTTGACGCTCAGCTTGATCCGGTCCTCGCTCGCCGCGCTGACGAGATCGGCCATGACGGCCGGGATAAGCGTATCGATACGAACCAGATCGAGGTCGTTAGTAACGCTGATCCGCCGTTGCGCGCTGGCGATCGCTTGAACGCGTTCGCGGGCGCCCGTCAGGATCTTAACGGCGACCGGATCCGAAGTATGGCGGACGTGTAGATTGATGAATCCGGCGACCAGTGCCAGCGTATTGCCAATACGATGCGTAACATCGCGCAGCAGCGCCTCCGCCCGTTCGCGCTCCACTTTCGCGTGATCGCGCTCGACGGCGAGTTCCTCCGTACGCTCCTTCACCCGGTCCTCGAGCATGCGATTGGTCGAGGCCAGCGTCAAAGCCGAAATTTCAAGCGCCGCAGTACGTTGTCTCTCGCGGATCAGTGCCACCATCGCAAGAGCCGCTGATGCAATAAGCGTTGCAAGCACCGCGCCGAGCAGCCAGAAACTTTGGCGCTGGAATTGATCAACATGCTGATTAAACAGCCTCTCTTCCTGATCCTTGGCGGCGGCGATTTGTTCGCGAAGCTTATCCATGAGGGTCAACCCGAGGGTACTCTCGGCGGCCTGAGCTGACGCGCTGCTATTGCCGCTTGAAAAATCCGCGATAACCTTCTCGATGGCCGCGAGCCGCTGGCGCAGCGTCACACCGATGGATTCGACCATCGCCAACTGTTCGGAATTGCCGGAGACGAGCTCCTTCAAATTGGTATGGATTTTATCGATCGATTCTTTCGCAGATCGATAGTGGTCGAGGTAGCTCTCATCCTTCGTTAGAAGATAACCACGCTCGCCGTTTTCAAGATCCTGTGCCGCGCTAAGCCAGCCAGCCAGCTGCTGTTGCATGAGTAGCGTATGCGTAGCGCTGTCCGCCGTCGCCACCGTCCACCGCCAGGTCAGCATCGCGGCGAGACCCGAAAGCGTTGCAATGACCACCCACACGACAAGCGTCCGGGTTGCATTTGATGAAACTGATGTCATCGAAATTTCGATACGTCCGAGGCGCCGATCGTTGATAAAGGAGGACCGTTTAGAACGATTTAGCTTGTCGTACCATGTCATTTGATACCGCGCCGATCATCGAGGCGGCATAAACTAAAGCATGCGACAATTGCCGGAATTATGTTTAGCTGCCTTATCTGATGTTATGCTGCCCGAGAAGGCGCCGTAAGGCGGGGATTATCTCACTAGCGGCCGCTTACGAAAATCACGCGCAGATAACGTCAAGAGCCGCTTAACAGCCGTTTCTTCATGAACTGGAGAGACGAATTATCTCACGTAGAAATCAAAAAACCCGCCGCAAAACGTCGCGTTGCCAGTCTTCGGCAAAGGACCTGCGCGTAGCTCGTGCTTCGGCGACTGCCGAATTTTCGCAAGGCCAGGCTCGAGCTCTTGGAGTGGTTAAAGGTGCCTCCGTTATGGAAACCCAAGGCAGCCTTCATCTTCAACAGTCTGCTTCAAAGGCGTCATTCTAAATGCGCCTCCGGATGAGGGATTGCATCCCGCTGCGTTCGAAAACGGATGGCAGCGTGGTCCTGTCCTCCAATTGATTTTTTTTCGGAACCCGGACGAAGACTCGGCGTTATCGCTACGTAACCGCACCCGAACTCCCTCCCCACTCCCCCGTGGCCCAGGGTGCGGCGCTACTAAAAGAGCCCGCGCACGCTACCCCCCGAGCGGCGCGGGCTCGTTTGCTTGCATTTTCCAGGTACCGGATGGCGCGTCGTGCTTTCTTCGCCCCGCTGATGTGCGGGGAGAGATTCTCTCATAGTCCCGTACCTCCGCCTGCATAGCTCGTGGAACTGGGCAGCTTCCGGCAGAGTTTGCAGATCACTTGGAAACTGGAGAGACTTCATGGGCAATCTTCTGCACTATGCCATTGTCTTCCTTGTTGTTGCACTCATCGCGGCGTTCTTCGGTTTTGGCGGAGTGGCCGGGACAGCGATGGAAGGCGCTCGGCTGCTGTTCTGGGTAGCGATCGTATTGTTCGTCCTTGCCTTGGTCGGCAACTTCGTGCGCAAGGTTTGACGACGATCAATTCGATGAGACGCTGAGCAAAGGAGCCGTAAATGGATTGGAATCGCGTTGAAGGTAACTGGAAGCAGTTTACCGGCAAGGTGAAGGAACAATGGGGTCAGCTTACCGACGACGACCTCAAAGTCATTAATGGCCGCCGCGATCAGCTCGAAGGCAAACTGCAAGAGCGCTACGGATACAACAAAGACCAAATCCGCAAAGAGGTCGATGATTGGCTGTCGTTTATGTGACTGCTAGAAATTGAGAAAGAGAAACGGCCGGAGATTTCCGGCCGTTCTCTTTCTCAAGCATTGCATAGACATAAGGGCGCAGCCTGATCGCCGCGCCCTCAAATTCTCTCTCTCATCGGCTTCGATCAAGCGGCTCGCTGCCCGGCCTTTCCAGAGCGTAGGTCGAAAAACAACGATTGGCTTATCATCGCCTTGACGACGGCCGGCTCAAAGGGCTTCGTAATGAGGAAGACCGGCTCGGGCTTCGTTCCTGTCAGCAGGCGCTCCGGGAACGATGTGATGAAGATCACCGGCACGCTGATCTGTTCGAGAATCTCATTCACCGCCTCAAGACCCGAGCTTCCGTCCGCGAGGTGGATATCAGCGAGAACCAGCGACGGCGCTTTTTTGGCAACTTCCGCGACCGCCTCTTTGTGCGTGCGGGCAACGCCCTGCACCCGGTGGCCAATGTCGACGACCAACGCCTCGAGATCCATCGCAATCAGCGGCTCGTCCTCGATTATCAGAACATCGGCCGAAAGCTGCTCGGCGATTTCGGAACCTGCCATCTGCAAAAGTTCAGTGACTTGCGCCGGAGTGACATCGAGAATCTGAGCTGTTTCGGCGGTCGTGAAACCTTCAACCGAGACGAGCAGGAATGCTTGCCGTGGCAGTGGCGTAATCGAACTCGAGGCGGCGTTCGGGAACGGACTTGTCGGGCTGGCGCGGCTCTTCCGCAACGCGGTTCACCGCGACGGAATTCCAAACTTTCGTGAAGGCACGATACAGAGCGGCACGCGGCGACATCGTCTTGTCGAAACCGCTTGAATCCGCAATCAGCGCCTCGAGAACCGCCGCCACGTAGTTGTCACCGGACGTCTGGCTGCCGCTCAACGACCGCGCATATCTGCGAAGATATGGCAAATGGGGAGCAATGGATTCAGCGATCGACATTGTGTACCTCGTGAGCTGAGTGATTTAATATAGTGAAGCAAGGCTTGAAGGGCACTCCCTGAAAAAGGACGCGACGCGACTCTCGTTTCGGCCTCATGTCTCTGTGGTTCCGCTTTACGCCGTCGTGTTCCTTCGGCGGCGGGGAACGCTCCGCAGTCAACCACGCACGGCCGATTGCCCGCTCCGGACAAGTCCGACGTAATCGGAGTTCGAGGCGAAGTTCTCGCCCGCCTCCAGACCAAGCGCTTTGGTCAGCGCAGACCTTGCGCGATTGACCCGGCTCTTGACAGTGCCGATAGCTGCACCGGTAATCTCAGCGGCTTCCTCGTAGGAAAAGCCTTCCGCGCCGACCAACAGCAAGACCTCTTTCTGGTCGTCGCTCAAAACGCCGAAAGCCTTCTTGAAGTCAACGACATCCATATGGATTTGCTGATCCGGCAGAACGGACACGCGTTCGGCGATAGCTCCGTCTGCGTCTTCTACTTCGCGGCGACGCTTGCGCAATTCCGAGAAATAAGTGTTGCGAAGGATCGTGAATAGCCAAGCCTTGAGGTTCGAGCCTTTCTCGAAGCTCGCAAGGTTAGTCCATGCTTTGACGAGAGTATCCTGGACAAGGTCATCGGCGCGCGTCGGGTCCCCGCAAAGCGAGTTCGCGAAGGCTCGCAGGTTTGGAACTGCGCCGATCAAGAGAGTTTGAATGTCGTGGTCGCATTGCGTCACGACTGGCCTCCCTGACCGTTTTTTTCCGTTTGCTTCAGTTGCTGGAGCAGCAAAATGAATCGATCGGGGACGGGCTCGCTGACAAGCTCGTTATAAGCCTCGCGCAGGCGCTGTCCGATCTGCCCTTGAAGCTCGACCGGTAGTGGCGTCTGCATAACTGTTGAATCCCCTCGTTTTGGAACACTGCCGGTGCCCATTCGGTAGACCCCTTTTGTCGACCCGACGGCAAACTGTGCACCAGTGCCCCGGAGCCATGAACGTTCGCACTAAAATGCGCCAACTGCCTTAAAAGTTCCGGGCTTAATCGGAAAAATCTGACAATTATCAAATTATGTCTGTGCCCTATAGCCTTAAGTCAAGAACCCGAGACTAGCCGCAGGCGTCAATAAGGTGAAAAAACGACCCGCTGGCCAAGCCGCGACGGCCACCGCCGCTCTGCGCCAGAGGACGGCCGTCGGAATCCTGCAATCTGAAAAGCGGCTCGTCGGGCGAAGCAAGCACGCTCGCATAGTGAAATTCATGCCCCGTTAAGACGTCAGCTGGCATCCCGAGCGGGCACGATGCGATGAGTTCCGCTTTGCGGTAGCCGAGGTTTATTGTTCGAACCGCGAACGATGTCTCGAGTCCCAGTAAGCCGATCATCTCATGGCGTACACCTTGCGCGTCGACGAGGCCCCTACCGAGTGCCATATAGCCACCGCACTCGCCATGCACCGGCCGCGACTGCGAAAACTCCTTGAGCGCCGACTTGAAGCTGTGGGCGCTGGCGAGAAGACCTGCGTGAAGCTCCGGGTAGCCGCCCGGTAACCACACGACGTCGGCATCGGGATCGGGGGCCTCATCGGCCAATGGGGAAAAATGCACGATCTCGGCGCCGGCCGATTGCCAGGCTGCCAGCAGATGCGGATATACGAACGAGAACGCGGCGTCGCGTGCGAGCGCGATGCGTTGTCCGGGCGGACGAACGCGCGCTACGTTACAGCTTGCAATAGAGCCCGGCCGCGCCAATTGCAAAATGCGGCTCATATCGACATTCGACTCGATGAAGTCGGCGAGTGCATTCAGGCGATCGTCGAGTTCGGACGTCTCCTCGGCTTGGACGAGACCCAAATGCCGCTCGGGAAGCTCGAGGTGTGTGTTGCGCGGCAAAGCGCCTATGACGGCAAGTCCGGCCCTCTCGAGCGCCTCGGATGCAAAACGGACGTGCCGTTGGCTTCCCACCCGATTGAGAATGACGCCCGCTATCGTCACGCCGTCTTGAAAGTTCTGAAATCCACGGGCGGTGGCGGCCGCTGTCTGCGATTGGCCGGAGACGTCGAGAACGAGAATGACGGGCCAGCCCGTTGCAGCAGCGAGGTCAGCGCTGGCGCCATTGCCCCAGTGGCCACGTTGTGAGACGCCGTCAAATAGACCCATCAGGCTCTCGACCACGACAATATCCGAGCCGTGCGAGGCATCTGAAAGCAACTTGGCGGCGACCGGCCACCGCATCGCCCAGCTGTCGACGCTAAAGGAAGGCCGGCCCGAGGCGGCCGCGTGAAAAGCCGGATCGATATAGTCCGGTCCGCATTTGAATGGCTGGACAGCGAGCCCGCGTCGCTTCAAGGCGCGCAGAAGCCCGAGCGTTACTGTCGTCTTGCCGGCCCCAGATCGCGGCGCCGCGATCATGACACCGGGGGGCAACATCAGAGCTTCGGTCATTCGGGATTACCGCTTCGGAATCGGCGACGGTAATCGACGCTGTACAGCGCGCTTTCGCGAAAGTCATTGCGCCCCAGGGCTTCGCCGACCAGGATGAGTGCCGTTCGCTCGGGGGCTGCCTCTGCGGTCTTCTCGGCAATCGTCGCGAGCGTACCGCGAATGACCTGCTCTTCCGGCCATGAGGCGCGGTAGACGACTGCAGCGGGACAGTCAGCTCCGTAAAACGGCGTCAGCCGCCGCACGACGTCGCCAATCACATGGATCGAAAGATGCACCGCGAGCGTCGCGCGTGTCGCGGCAAAAGCTTCGAGAGATTCGCTGTCAGGCATCGAAGATGCACGCCCCGACGTGCGCGTCAGGATAATGGACTGCGCCACTTCGGGCAGAGTCAATTCTCGCGCCAGCGCCGCGGACGCCGCAGCGAACGCCGGAACGCCGGGGGTTATCGTGTACGGAATGTTCTTCTGATCGAGACGGCGCAATTGCTCGCCGAGTGCGCTCCAAGCCGAGAGATCGCCTGAATGAAGCCGCGCCACGTCCTTGCCTTCGCGCGTTGCTCTTTCGATACACGCGACGATTTCATCGAGCGTCATCGGCGCCGTGTCGATGATCTCCGCGCCGGGCGGGCAATGCGCCAGCAGTGCAGTAGGGACGAGCGATCCGGCGTAGAGGCAAACGGGCGAGCGCGCGATCCGGTCGCGACCGCGCAAGGTGATGAGGTCGGGCGCGCCGGGACCCGCTCCGATGAAATGAACCGTCATTTCAAGCTTTCTGCCGATCGGGCAGCTGCGACTGTCACATTGCCGATGATACGGCGCGGCACGACAAGGTGCGAGCCCGGACCCGCCGCAGCCAGCGCCGCCGCCTCGGCAACCGATGCGACGCCGAAGACGCCGAGCGTGTGTTCCGATCGCGTCAGGCAATCCTCGCTCCTGTCGCGGAGCGCGTCCAGTTCAAGCGGCCGGTAAGAGACTGATTGGCGGCTTGCCGCTGCTTTGACGAGCGTCGCGAACACAGCGTCGCCGAACGTTGCGACGACGTCGGCGCCCTTAACCTCGCGGCGAATATCGGCCAGCACTTTGGCGAAGTCCTCTCTATGCGCGCGGCCGTTGGCACCGATTCCAATCGCGATCATGTGTCACCCGCCGGTTTCCGGCAAACCCATTGCAGAACTGGCAGTGCCGGCCGCCAGCCGGAGCGTTCGCCGATTGGTTCGGCACGCTCTATATTTATCCGCGTCAGCGTTCCGCCTTGCTGGTGATACGCAGCAAGCAATGCCAACTCGGTCTCGAGCGTCACACCGTTAACGACGATCCGGCCGCCCGGTTTCAGCGCCTGCCAGCAAGTGTCGATTGTCGTGGCATCCGCAGCGCTGCCGCCGCCGATGAAGATTGCGTGGGGTTCGGGGAGGCCGACGAGCGCCGCAGGCGCCGAGCCATGGCGGACGTCGTATTGTGGAACGCCGAGCGAAGCGGCATTGACCGACGCTCGTGCGGCGCGCACGTGGTCGCGTTCGATGCCGATTGCCCTGGTCGAAGGATGTGCGAGCATCCATTCGATGCCGATCGAGCCGCTGCCCGCTCCGACATCCCACAGCAATTCACCGGGACAAGGTTGCAGCGACGACAGCGTGACGGCTCGAACTTCGCGCTTCGTCAGCTGGCCGTCATTCTCGAAGTAAGCGTCCGGCAATCCTGCCGCGTAGGGAACGGGCGTCGCGCCCGGCCCGGCCGCAACCTCGATCCCGATCACGTTGAGCGGATCGACATCCGTAAAATCGAAGTGCGTGGCGACTGCATCACGGATACGCTCGCGCGGTCCGCCAAGCGCCTCCATGACGATCATCCGGCTTGGACCAAATCCTGTTGAAGCCAACAGATCCGCGACTTCGCGCGGTGTTTCGCCATTGAGCGCCAGAGCAAGAATACGGCGGCCATGATGCAGGTGACGGCGCAACAGCGGCGTCAACCCGGGCATGTTGAGGCCCAGCGTCGTCGTGTCCTGCAAAGCCCAGCCGAGCCGTGCCGCGGCGAGCGAGAAGCTCGATGGCGCCGGCACGACCAGCATCTCTTCGACAGGAACGGAACGGGCGAGGGTCACACCGGCGCCGAACCAGAAAGGATCGCCCGAGACGAGCACGGTCACGGGACGTCCGCGGCGCGCCAGAATTTCCGGAACTGTCGCGTCAAGCGGGTTCAACCACGGCATCTGCGTGGTGCGGGTCGCGCCGATTAGATCGAGATGGCGGCGGCCTCCGACAAGGAGCTCCGCCGCATCAATGAGGGCATTTGCTGCTGGGCTGATGCCGGCGCGACCGTCTTCCCCGATACCGATGATGGACAACCAACGGTCGCTCATGGCATGGGGCTCGCACCATGATGGCGATGAACGAAAGACCATTGCGGGTCCTGCTGCTCGGGGGGACGAGCGAAGCGGCCCGTCTCGCAGAGCGATTGGCGAGCGCCCCCGCAATCGCGGCGACGCTGTCGCTCGCCGGCCGCACGATCAATCCCGCCGCCAGTCCTCTTCCGGTTCGCACTGGTGGCTTCGGCGGTGTCTCCGGCCTTACCGAATATCTGACGCGCGAAAACATCGCTCTCGTCGTCGATGCGACGCATCCGTTCGCGGCGCAGATCAGCAACAATGCGATCGCAGCCACTGCCGCAACCGGCGTTTCCTTGCTCGCCGTCGAACGTCCGGAATGGGGCAAGGCGATTGACGACAATTGGGATGAGCATGCGACCATCGAGGCCGCAATCGCGGCACTTCCCGAAGCTCCGCAACGAATATTCTCCGCGTTGGGCTGGAGTTCGCTTGGAGCGCTTTGCGCCGCTCCGCAGCATCACTACGTCATCCGCGTAGTTGACCCGATCACACCGCCGCCCGGCCTTCACGCAACGATCATCACCGCGCGCGGTCCGTTCCGAACGGAGGACGATGCCGCCCTCTTTCGCCAGCATGGCACCCAATGCCTGCTGGCGAAAAACTCCGGTGGCAGCGCCGCCTACGCCAAGATCGAGGCTGCCCGCAAACTCGGATTGAAAGTTCACATGATCCGTCGTCCCATGATTGAAGCGCGACCGACCGTCAACTCCGTCGACGAAGCTATGGCCTGGATCACGAAGCATCATTCGCCTCGCGCAAAACGCGGCGTGTAGACCCACGCTCGACCATCGTCAGCTTCGATTTTGCGCGTCGATCGCGAACCGATGAGTACCAACGTGCGCATATCGCACTCCATGCCTGCCACATCGGCGAGCGTCGTCACGTCGATCGACTCGTCTTTGCGGCCGACGGCGCGCGCGAAAACCACGACGGTTTCCGGCGCGCGGCAGGCGCTCAAAACTCCGAACGCTTTGCCGATCTGATCAGGGCGTGCCTTCGAGGCCGGGTTGTAGAGGGCGATGACGAAGTCCGCCTCCGCCGCAAGGCGCAGACGCGTTTCGATCGTTGCCCATGGCTTCAAATTATCCGAGAGCGAAATGGCGCAGAAGTCGTGCCCCAACGGCGCACCGATGCGGGCCGCCGCGGCAAGCATCGCCGTGATGCCTGGCTCGACTCGAACGTCAATTCCCTGCGCCGATGCCGGGTTACGCTCCACCGCCTCGAATACCGCCGCCGCCATCGCGAAGACGCCCGGGTCACCGCCGGAGACGACGGCTACGCGTTGGCCATCGGCTGCAAGCGTTAGTGCACGTTCGGCGCGCGCGATCTCTTCGCGGTTGTCGGATGCCTCGAAAATCTGCCCTGCACGCGGGATCAAGCGATTCACGTACTGCGTATAGCCGAGCACGATATTCGCGTTCGCCACGGCTTCGCTGGCCGCCGGAGTGATCCAGCCTTCGGGGCCTGGCCCGAGACCGACGATGGTCAATTGCCCGCTCATGTGATCCGCCGCCCGCGACCGCCTGGGAGCAGAATGATGGAAAAGTACGGCACGGCACCGTCCTTCAATTCCGCGAGCGGCACAACTCTTTCGCCTTGCATCGTTCCGCGCTCGACATAGATCGCGTCAGCGAAGCGGCCCGCATCGGCGAGAACGTCTTTGATCTTCTTGATGTTTTTGCCGACCTTCATGATCACGGCTGCGTCGGCGCATTTGAGATGCATGGCAAGCGCAGCGCGATCGAGCGTGCCCGGCAGGACCGTCAGCACATCGTCGCCGTATGTGATCGGTGCCGCAGCGGCAGTCCAGCAGCCGGACATTCCGGTGATGCCAGGCACGACGACGACGGGATGCATGGACCTTATGCGGTCGTACATATGCAGGAACGATCCGTAGAAGAAGGGATCGCCCTCGCAGAGCAAGGCGACGTCGCGGCCTTCGGCTAGGTGCTGCATGATCGACTTGGCACTTGCGGCGTAGAAATCTCGAATGACGCCGACATAGAGCTCGTCGCGAAAGTCGATCTCGGTAGTGACCGGATACTCGAACGCGGCTTCGACGACGGCGGCGCGCATGTGCGGTTCGGCTATCGTTCGGGCATGCCCCGGCCGGCCCCTCTTCCGGAAATGCGCGACGACAGGCGCTTCGCGCAAGATGCGCGCGGCCTTGAGCGTCACGAGTTCGGGATCGCCCGGACCGAGACCGAGACCATAAAGCGTACCGGAGTTTTCGGTCGTCATTCGGCCTCGCTTGCGAGCGCGTTGACGGCGGCGGCGGCCATGGCGCTACCTCCGAGACGACCTTTGACGATCGCGAATGGCACGCGGCCGTCAGCGGCGATTGCTTCCTTCGACTCGGCAGCACCGACGAATCCGACCGGCATCGCGATCACCGCGGCCGGCTTTGGTGCGCCGCTGTCCAGCAATTCGATGAGCCGGAATAGCGCCGTCGGCGCGTTACCGACAACGACGAGCGCACCCGCCAGATGCGGCAACCAAAGCTGCATAGCTGCAGCCGTTCGCGTGTTGTCGATTTTTTTTGCAAGCTCGGCGACGCGAGGATCGCGGAGGGTGCAGATGACTTCATTGTTTGCCGGAAGACGGGCGCGGGTGATGCCGTGCGCGACCATCATCGAGTCGCAAAGAATGGCCGCGCCGTTTCTGAGTGCCGCCGCCGCATCGTTAGCGAATGACGGCGACATTACGATGTGGCGCGCCAACTCAACCATGCCGCACGCATGAATGATCCTCACAGCGACGCGCTCTTCTTCCTTCGAAAACCGGCCGAGATCGGCTTCGGCGCGAATGATCGAGAATGAGCGCGCATAAATGGCGGCGCCATCGCGGATATAGTCCTGTGTGGTCATGGGGAACGCTGCTTAATCAGGCCGTCGACAGCAGCGGCGATGTCGCGCGGCGCGATGCACGCCACTGCCACAGGTCCGCTCGGGCCGTCGTTGCAAATGATGTCGTAGGCGCCATTGCGAGCGACGAGCGTCAACGCGGCGGCGCCACGGCGCGCGCAACCTTTCTCGCAACCCGAGATATGGAAAGACGGAAAGGCGGCGAGACTATCCTGCAAGGTATCGACAAGACGCTGCGCGTCGCGGCGCGTTTCGGTGCTGGCATTCGGGCACGCCGGTGCTCCGGGACAGACATCCATAGCGAGACGCGGGTCGCGCGCGTCGGTTATGAGCCGCAGCTTCGCAACTTCCGCCAATAGTGCAATCGCGGCGTCGGGATCGCCGGCCGGAAAAACCAGTACGCGCTCGGGGCTGGTATTGGCGACCGTGATGCCGAGCTCTGAACCCGTCCGGCACAATGCTTCGAGCTCGCGGGCCATAATGCGTCCGAAGGGCAGGCCCACACCTGCCGCGAATATACGGCCCGACTGTGCGAGCGGTCCCACTGGCGAAACAGGGACGGATTGCACGTCGCGGGCGGAAATCGGAGCAGATTCTAGATCTGCCTTGGCGAAAATCGCGGCGCTACCGTGCCGCACGACCGCATCCCTCATCCGCGCGATGCTGTGATCATCGCGGCGCAACTGTAAGAATACCGCGGCTAAGCGCGTTGCGGCATCGACGATATCGCTTTCGGGAACTTGTGCGGCGGCCGCCGGATCGCCATCGAGAAAAACCGCGAATTCGCCGCCTCCGGCAACCGCGATCATGATGTCAGAAGACCGGCCGCCGACGCGTGGCTGAGACGAGCCCGACAAACTGAAGCCGAATTTGCCCGGAAGCGACCAGAAGCGCTCCTGCGCAACGATTGCGTGCTCGAGCTGGGCGGCAATCTTGCGAATATCCGCCCGCTTCGCATCAAGCCCACTCAGCGGGTCGACGACGACGTTGCGCACTGCTTCCGCACCGGCCTCGGCATCGATAAGGCCGGCGGCATCGAGCGCCGACAGCGCTTGCGGGTATGTCTCGGCCGAGACGCCGCGCAGCTGCAGATTACCGCGATTGGTCAGATAGATTTCGCCCGAACCGAAGCGCTCCGCTGTCTCGGCAATGGTAAGAAGCGCCGCCATGGCGTACGAACCCGCCGTCGGTCTGACGCGGAGCAGCAATCCGTCACCCGACCGCATCGGCCGCAGCGCTCCCGGACACCAGCCTTTGCGCAAATGGGTGGTTGCGATCATTCGGCGGCCTCGCGAGGCGAAGGTGGTTTGACCGATGAGTCATGTGCCGGCGCTGCAATGTCGTTGCGTCGTGGCTGCCAGAGGCCGCGCGCGACCGCCTCTTCGAACCGCCTGCGCATCGCTTCCATCGCCTCCGGGTTTTCCCGCGCGATAAATGCCGCGACGACCGGATCGCCGAGGTAAGCCTGGTAGAGCCGCTCAAAACCGCCGCTATCGACGGATCGCGCGGTCGCCGCAAACGCGAAGGCCGAATCGACGCTCTGCGCCATCTCGGCGGCGCCCCTGAAGCCGTGACGCATCTGCCCCTCGATCCAGCGCGGATTGGCGGCGCGTCCGTGAACGACCCGCGCGCATTCCTCCTGCAGCGTGCGGACGCGCGGCGCATCGGGAGTGCCAGTGTCGCCGTGATAGAGCGCAACGCCGGCGTTTCCGGCTGCTGCGGCAGCGGCTGCAAACCCGCCCTCATGTGCGGCGAAGTCGCCGCCCGTCAGCAGATCGATCTCGCGGTGATCCTGAATGTGGACGAACGCATCAGCTGCTTTGACGCGACTTTCGAAGTCGCCGGTAGCAGATGTCGGCGCTCCCTCGCCTCTGTAGCCTTGATTTGAATGTTTGAGATACGAGCGGCCCAAGTCCCCTTGTTCTGTCCAACCTCTATTGTCGATCAGCTCCATCACGCCGGCGCCAAAGCTCGCCTCGGCGGGGCCGAAAATACGATCGATGCGGGCCTCGGACCGTGCGGCCTCGCGCAACGGGTTGTCGTTCGCCTCTTCCTGCAAATTCGCGACAAGGCCGACGGCGCTGTCGAAGAGCGTCAGCTGCGCTCCGAACATGTCGCGAAACAGCCCGGATATCCGAAGCGTGACATCGACACGGGGCCGTCCGAGTTCGGCGATTGCTTCCGTCTCGATACCCGTAACGCGGTAGGATTGCCGATCCCAAACGGGTCTGACGCCGAGCAAGGCCAAGGCGGTCGCGAGTTCCTCGCCGCCGGTGCGCAGCGTCGCACTGCCCCAAAGATCGAGCACGATTGCACGCGGCCATTGGCCGTGATCGGAGACGTAGCGGTCGAGGATCGCCTTCGCCGCGCGCTTGCCGTTCGCCCAGGCCGTCGGAGTCGGCACGCTGCGCGGATCGACGCTGAATAGGTTACGCCCTGTCGGCAGAACGTCGCCCCTGCCGCGGCTCGGCGCCCCCGCGGGTCCCGGTTCGATGAAGCGCCCGTCGAGGGCGCGGACGATAGCGGCGAGTTCCGTTTCATCAAGCACGTGCAGGCCGTCGCGGATGGCGAGTTCCTTCACGTCGCAAAGAAATGCATCGATGCGCATCAGCGCGTCGTTCGGGGCCATCCCGATCTCGAGGCCGCAACGCTCTGCGATGCCGGCGCGCACCGCCGCGTCGACGATCTGCGAGGAAAGGACTTTGCGACGACGCGGATCGAGCCCGTCCGCCGATGAAAACTCATCGACGAGCCTCTCGACCTCGCCCATCGGACCGGAGAGACCTGCCCCGGTCATCGGTGGCGGACGATGTCCGAGCGTCACGGCAGAGACACGGCGCTTCGCTTGCGCGGCTTCACCCGGATCGTTGACGATGAACGGATAAATCAGCGGCAGGGCGCCTAGAACCGCACGCGGCGCGCAACCTTCGCTTCCTGCAACGGCCTTGCCCGGCAGCCATTCGAGCGTGCCGTGGGCGCCGAGATGGATCAGCGCATCGATGTTCGCGACGTAGCGCAGCCAGAGATAGAACGCGACGTAGCTGTGCCGCGGTGGTGTCGCCGGGTCGTGATACTGCGCCTTGCGATCGTGCGCTTGTCCGCGCTCCGGCTGCACGCCGACGATAAGATGGCCGAGAGACACGGCGCGGAACGAGAACACGCCATCGATGCAAATCGCATCGTCCTCGGGCTCACCCCATGCCGTCGTCACGCTGCCCTCGAAGGCCGGCGGAAGCTCGGCGAATGCGCGGCGGTAATCCGCAACCGGCCATCGGACTTTCGATGTTGCCGTGAGCTGCGTGACGAGTTCATGCGTTGTCTTCGGTATGCCGGAAACGGCGTAGCTCTCGCGCTCAAGACAGCCGGCAATCTGTAATGCACTTTCGAGTGCGTCGAGCCCGACCGCTTGAGCGATCTGATCCGGACGTCCGGGGTACGTTGACAGCAACAGGCAGACGCGGCGCTGTTGGCGCGTTGTCGTTCTGAGATGCGCCCACGCCGCGGCGAGGTCTGCGACGTGCGAGACCCCGTGGTCATAGGGAGCGTTCTTTACAAGTGATAGGCCGAGATCACGTCCAAGGTCATCCTGCTCTTTGAACGACACGACGCCCCCAAAGAGCCGCCCGTCGAGCTCCGGCAGCACTACGTGCATAGCGAGATCGGAAGCGCTGAGGCCGCGTTGCGACTGATCCCAGGCGGTGCTCGATGCGTTGGCGAGTGCGACTTGCAGAACCGGACAGTCTGCAATGTCAAACGGAGATCCATCCACGCCGTCGCGCGCCGCGAACGCGGTTGCATTGAGAATGACGCTCGGCGAGATGCGTTTCAGCTCGCCGCGAAGCCATTCGGCCGCGTCAGGCGCCTTAAGGCCCGGAACATAGACGGCGGTTGCGGGCAGGCCGCGGTTGTCGAGCGCGTCGATCAGGGCGTCGATCGGTGCAATGTCGCCGGCCAGCAAATGAGGACGATAAAATACGACCGCCGCCGATCCGAGTCGCCCGGGCTGTTTGGCGCTTTCACGATAGAGGCCAAAGTCCGGAATGGTCTTTGGGTCGGGTATTGGGCCCTGGCTTCCCGCTGCGCGTTCCAACAGGGCGCTGAGTGCCAGCCGCATATTGTCGATGCCGCCCGCGTCCAATAAAGTTTCGAGCCCCGCGAGATCGCCACCGCTGACGGTCGAAAGCGCGGCGAGCCGCATGTCGGGCCGTCCATCTCCGGGCACGATGGCGAGAGCAACGCCAAGCTCGCGGCAACGCCGGCTCAGCTGCTCACCGCCGTAACGCCAATAATCGAGACCGCCGAGCAGACGCACGAGAACCGCTTTCGATCCTTTGAGCGTCGTCTCGGCGAAGAGATCGACCGACATCGGGTGACGCAGCTTGCTGAGATTTGCGACGCTGAGGCTCGGCCGATTGTCCGCAGGCAGAGACCGGAACGCTGCCACTGCAATGGCCAAATCGGAATCGGAGAAGGAGAGGACAACGAGATCTGCCGGCGCCAGCCCGAGATCCTGCGGGCCGGCGGCGGCCTCATCAAGATCACGGGTCTCGCGGACAACGATATGCATTTTAGCGGCCCGTCAGCATTCGTGTGATGGCGTCACGGTCGAGGCCTTTCTGGCCGATCACGACTAGGCGGCCGACGCGCGATTCACCCGTCTGCCAAGCACGTTCGTATCTGGTGTCTACGCGTTCGCCGACGCCTTGCAGCAGCAGCCGCATCGGCTTTCCGTCGACGGCTGCAAATCCCTTGACACGCAAAACATCGTGGGCGCTTGCCACATCCTTCGCCCGCGAGGCGAGGTCGCCGGCCGACGCGAGTACAGGGAGGTCGACGATGAACGTCTCGAAGTCGTCGTGATCGTGCTCGGCTACGTTATCGTGATGCGAAGGCCGGCTCGCGAGATCGTCTTCAGCGGCCGCCGAAAGGCCGAGCAGTACGCTCGCAGGAACACGGCCCTGCTGGATTGCGACGATTTTGATGGCGCGCGGCACGCTTCCCTTGATCTCGTCCGAAAGCAAGGCGGTTTCTTCAGCCGTCATCAGATCGGTCTTGTTGAGCACGACGAGATCGGCGCAAAGCAGCTGATCTTCGTAAACCTCTTCAAGCGGGTTGTCGTGATCGACGGACGAATCCGCGGCGCGTTGCGCTGCAATTTTCGCGGGGTCATCGGCAAAGCGGCCGGCCCTGACGGCCGGCCCGTCGACGACCGTGACGACGCCGTCGACGGTGACGCGATTGCGGATATCCGGCCACTCGAAGGCTTTGACGAGCGGCTTGGGAAGCGCCAGGCCCGACGTTTCGACGATGATGTGATCAGGCGGGGGCGAGCGCGACAGCAGCGCTTCGAGAGCCGGCACGAAATCGTCGGCGACGGTGCAGCAGAGGCAACCGTTCGTCAGCTCGACGATATTTTCTTCAGGGCAGCTCTCGATGCCGCACGAGCGCAGGATGGTGCCGTCCACGCCGACGTCGCCGAACTCATTGACGATGAGCGCCAGGCGCCGGCCCTTCGCGTTTTCGAGCGTATGACGGACCAGCGTCGTCTTTCCGGCACCGAGAAACCCGGTGACGATCGTGATGGGCACTTTACGCGTGGTCATCCTGCAGGCTCCAAGTCGTAGTATTCAGCTTCGGCGGTGAATGAGCACGCGCCAACGCGCCGCCGGATCAAGACCCGGATGAGGATCATGTTCGTACTGAGGGGAACGCGCCAGATGGTGCGTTAACGATCGAGTTTTGCGTCATAGCCTTTCCTCGCCCCGCCGGCGTGGTTGGAGTTATCGTTTGACGGCAGGTCTCCTGGCTTGCGGGTCTTAGCATCTGGCAACCTTCCCGGTGTGACCCAGTGGTACATTTGCCATTTGCTCACCGCTTACAGTTGCGGGGGCAGCTGCGGCGTCTTCACCGCATTCCCTTTGAACCCTCTTGCGAGGGACCGTCGCAGCAATCGATAAGTGAGCGGATATGCTTCGTCAATCGCCAAGCTCGCCGGTCCGTTTATGTTCAATCCAGCCTTGCCCCCGCTGACGCTAATCCTCGGCGGTGCGCGATCGGGGAAAAGTATCCACGCAGAACGGCTTTTGACCACCGTACCGGCGCCCTGGGCCTATATCGCGACGGCCGAACCGTTCGATGACGAAATGCGCGAACGGATCAGCGTTCACAAGGAAAGGCGCGGGAAGGGCTGGATTGAGTACGAGACGCCGTTAGACCTCGCCGGCACGCTGGCCAATCAGGCCGCGACCCAACCCTGCCTCGTCGACTGCCTGACGCTTTGGCTCTCGAACATGATGCTCGCCGGCCGGAACATCCCGAACGAAACAGACGCCCTGATCGCCGCACTATCCAAGCGAGCCGCTCCCTGTATCATGGTCTCGAACGAAGTCGGTCTCGGCATTGTCCCGGATAATGCCTTGGCTCGTGCCTTTCGCGACGAGGCCGGGCGATTAAATCAGCGCATCGCAGGCGCCGCCGAGCGCGTTATATTTATTGCCGCCGGGCTGCCGATAACCTTGAAGGGTTAAAACATGAGTGACAATCCCGACGCGGGCACGAAAGACGCTGAGCGCCATAAGACGAAGATGGCGAAGCGAAAGGCTGTGCAGGATGCTGAGGTCGCCTCAAAGACGATCGAGAAAGGCGTGCTGCTCGTCCACACCGGCCCCGGCAAAGGTAAGTCGACGGCGGCGTTTGGACTTGTTCTGCGCGCCCTCGGCCACGGCTGGCGCGTCGGCGTTGTGCAGTTCATCAAGGGTGCCTGGCATACCGGTGAGCGTGATGCTCTGGCTCGCTTCGGCGACCAGGTCTCGTGGCACACAATGGGCGAAGGCTTTACGTGGGAAACTCAGGACAAGGCGCGCGACATCGCCGCTGCGCAGCGCGCTTTCGCCAAGGCCAAAGAGCTGATGGCCGATCCTTCAATTCGGCTGCTGATCCTGGACGAACTTAACATCGCACTGCGCTACGATTATCTTCCCGTCGACGACGTGATCGGAACGCTGCGCAATCGCCGCCATGATCTGCACGTCGTCGTGACAGGCCGCAACGGCAAGCCGGAGCTGATTGCGCTTGCCGATGGCGTCACAGAGATGGGCGCCGTCAAGCATCACTTCGCGGCCGGCATCAAGGCGCAAGAAGGCATCGAGTTTTAGAGTGCGTTCGACTCCTTCCACGTCATGGCCGCCCTTGAGGCGGCAATCCAGGAGTCCCATGCTATTCGGCCCTGGATGGCCGGGTTAAACCCGGCCATGGAGTGACTAGGGTAATATCCTGAGGTAGAGGAACAATGCCGGCGCGCGCGTTGATGTTCATGGGCACCGGCTCCGACGTTGGAAAGTCGCTCGTCGTGGCCGGGCTGTGCCGGCTGTTCGCGAACCGCGGCGTTCGCGTCGTGCCGTTCAAGCCGCAAAACATGTCGAACAACGCCGCTGTCACGGAGGACGGCGGAGAAATCGGGCGGGCCCAGGCATTACAGGCCCGCGCCGCGCGTGTGGCGCCGTCTGTCCATATGAACCCCGTGCTACTGAAACCTGAGACTGAGACGGGCGCGCAAATTATCGTACAAGGCCGCAAGATCGGCTCGGCCGGAGCGCGCGAGTTTCAAACCAAAAAGCGCGAGCTGATGCCGGCAGTTCTAGACAGCTTCGGGCGATTGAAGGCGGATGCCGATCTCGTCCTCGTCGAGGGAGCCGGCAGTGCGTCGGAGATCAATCTGCGCACGAACGACATTGCAAACTTCGGCTTTGCACGCGCCGCCGATGTGCCTGTCATCCAGATCGGCGATATCGATCGCGGCGGGGTCATCGCCAGCCTCGTCGGCACGAAGCACGTGATCGATGCTGGGGATGCGGCGATGATACGCGGCTTCCTCGTCAATAAGATGCGAGGAGACGCTTCGCTGTTCGCAGATGGAATGGCCGCAATCGCGAACATGACCGGATGGGCGCCGCTCGGGCTCGTGCCGTACTTCGGAGACGCCCGAAAGCTACCAGCCGAAGACGCGCTCGGACTTCGGGATCTCTTCACATCGTCGCCCGACACTACGCGGGGCAAACTGCATATCGCGGTACCGCTGCTGCCGCGCATCTCCAACTTCGATGATCTCGATCCGCTGCGAAACGAACCGAGCGTCATCATCGAGCTGATCGAGCCGGGCGGTGCGATTCCACGCGACGCCGATCTCATTCTACTCCCCGGGTCGAAAGCCACGATCGACGATCTAGCGGCGTTGCGCGTCGAAGGATGGGACATCGACATCAAAGCCCACGTGCGCCGCGGCGGTCGCGTGCTCGGTCTCTGCGGCGGCTATCAGATGCTCGGTAAACGTATCTTTGATCCGAACGGCATCGAAGGGCGGCCGCGTGCAGTCGAGGGCCTCGGGCTTCTCGATGTCGAGACCGAGTTCGACACCGAAAAAACGTTGGCGGCCGTCGAAGGCAACCTGTCGCGATCCGGTGCCGCATTTGAAGGTTACGAAATGCACGTCGGCGAGACATCCGGCCCCGATATCGTACGACCTCTGGTAACGTTCGCCAACGGGCGCGCAGACGGCGCGACGTCTCCCGATGGCCGCGTCGCGGGCTGTTACGTCCACGGCCTATTCGCATCCGACGATGCGCGCGCCGCGTTTCTTTCCGAATTCGGCGCAAAGTCTTCAGGCGAAAGCTACGAGTTCGAGCGTCGATGCCGTGCTCGACCGGTTCGCCGAGCACCTCGCCCGGCACGTCGACATCGAGCGCATGCTCACGTTCGCAAAATGACGGCTGTGATCAGAAGTGTCGCCACCATGATGGTCCAGGCCGTACTCGCGAGCCGCAACGCATCGCGAATATCTTGCGCCGTCGCTTCGCGCCGCCCCTCACCCATGTAGGCGTCGCTGACGAGGACGCCGGCATAATTCTTCGGCCCATTGAGCTTCAAACCCAGCGCACCGGCCATCGCGCTTTCCGGCCAACCGGCATTGGGCGAGCGGTGCCGACTTGCGTCGCGCGCCATTGCCTGAAGCGCGGCGCGCGCCGAAGTCCCTGGAACAAGGAGCGCCGCCGCCGCGAACAGCAATCCCGTCAGTCGCGACGGCAGCAGATTAACCAGATCGTCGAACCGCGCTGCCGCCCAGCCGAACGCCTCGTGACGGGGGTTGCGGTGGCCGATCATGCTGTCGGCGGTGTTGATCGCTTTGTAGGCTGCGAGGCCCGGCAGACCGAGCACGAGGAACCAGAAGGCCGGTGCCACGACGCCATCGGAGGCGTTCTCGGTAAGGCTTTCGATCGCCGCCCGCGCGACGCCGTGCTCGTCGAGCACTTGCGGATCTCGTCCGACGATGCGGCTGACCGCAGAGCGCGCAGCTATGATGCTTCCCGTTTCGAGAGCGCCTGCTACGTCCCGAACGTGAACGTAGAGACTTCGGCTTGCAAGCAGCATCGAAGCCAAAACGGCCAGCACAAGATTGCCGGCCCAATCCGACACGAGAGCCCGCTCGATAAACCAGGCGATACCAGCAGGAATGGCGACGATGATGGCAAGCGCCAGCACACCCGCAGTGCTGCGAAGGCCGGCGCTTTGATGTGCTCGATTCAGTGCACCATCCAACGTCGAGATCAGCGCGCCCAACCACGTGGCCGGATGCCCGATTCGCTTGTAGATGGCATGCGGATATCCGAACGCGGCCTCCAGCCCGAGAGCCAGCACGAGCACCGACACTGTCGTCGCAATTGGCATGAACTGTTTTGAGCCGCCCCTTTAGAGCCGAGACTTCGCCGGCTTCTTAGGTCAGCTCTGGCAAAACATCGAGAGCCGATAAGACGGCGCCGGCCTGATCGGCTGCATCCCTCGCCGTCGCGTAGCGTAATGCTTCGCCAATCATCACGAGCACGGGCCCGTCGGGATGGGCGGCGCCAAGCGTGGCCGCAATCGCGCCGACCGTCGAAACAAAAACCTGCTCGTCGGGGCGCGTCGCATTAGCGACCGCAAGCGCCGGTGTCTTCGGATCGAGACCGTGCGCAAGCGCAATCTCCGTCAATTCGGCGAGCGTCCGTTTTGGCATGTAAATGACGGTCGTCACCGCGCGGTCGGCAACTGCACTCCAATCGATGTCAGCGGGCAAGTGCCCGCGCCGATCGTGGGCCGTGATGAACTGCAGACGGCGAGCGTGATCGCGGTTCGTCAGCGCGACCTTGAGGCTGGCGGCGGCCCCCTGTGCCGAAGTGACGCCCGGAACGACGCTCAACGGCACGCCAGCATCCTGGCACGCGGCAATTTCTTCGCCCGCCCGGCCGAAGACCAATGGATCGCCCGATTTTAGGCGCACGACGCGAAGTCCCTGGCGTGCGAGTGCGATCATTTGTGCGTTGATGGCAGGTTGTTTGCACGATTTCCGGTAGCCGCGCTTGCCGACGTCGATCATCTGCGCGCCTGGCCGCACGTAGTCGAGGATCGGCTTGGCGACAAGATCGTCGAACAGAACCGCGTCTGCCGACTGAAGCGCCCGCACCGCCTTGAGCGTCAGCAGCTCCGGATCGCCGGGCCCAGCGCCGACCAAGGTGACGGAGCCCTTCTGGCTCGCTGCGCTGTCAAGCTCCGCCGTGTCCTGTCCAAGCGTTGCGCCAGCTGAGCCCAACTCCGAGTAGCGGGTCTCGAAGGCCGTGCGGGGCTGCCAACCGTGGCGCACCAATTCCGGGTCCAAGTGCTCTTCCTCGGGCCAGCCGACAAGCAGATATCCAACGAACTTCCAGTCCGCCGGAACATCCAACGTTGCCACGACAGCATCCGGATCGAGGATCGACACCCAGCCGAGGCCAAGGCCCGCCTCGCGCGCCGCGAGCCACAGCACCGTCACCATGCACGCGCACGAATGATCGAGCGTTTCGGGCATTGTCTGCCGGCCGAGACTGTGGCCTTGCATGGCGCCGCGATCCGAAAAGATAGCGAGATGAACTGGCGCGGCATCGAAGCCTGCGAGCTTCAATCGGTTGTAGAGATCGGCTTGATCGCCGCTGTATGCCTCAGCCGATCGTTTCCGCGCCGCCTCGAAATTCTGGACGATGGCGGCTCGCTTTTCGAGGCTGTTGACGCTGACGATCCGCCACGGCTGACTGTTGCCGACGGAAGGCGCGAGGTCGGCGAGGCGCAGAAGCTGGTCGATCAACGCCTCCGGTACGGGGTCGCTCTTGAAGCGGCGCACGTCGCGGCGCCAACGAACAAGCTGCTCGAGCGTCGGCGGCGCCGTCCCGCCCTGATCGGGTTCAGGCAGCGGTGGTGCAGTCTCCAGGTCGTCAGGCTTGCGGGAAGTCATTGTCGAAAGGCATCCGGTTCAGAACCTCGCCAGAGGTTAAACCGATATATAGCACTTTTGGCTGCGTGACAGAGGGTCTCTCCGATCCACTGCTGCGCGGCCGTTAATGCCCGATTTTACGATGGCGCGTCCTCCAGCAGGTCCGCTTGTTTTTTCATCAGACTCGAAATTTTGGCCACCGGGATCTCGAACTCCCAGCCGTTGACGAGTGCCGACATGGCGTCGGCATCCTTCTTGCCGTCGCCGTCACCGGACGCGGAAATCCGGACCCAGGCCTGCTTGCCGTCGGACCTCAGATCGAGCTCGACCTTCTGCCCTTTGTCGGTCACGAAGTTGACTTTCCCGGCCCTCGGCAGCGCGTCTGACTTTCCTGCCTTGCGCACGCTCTTGAAGTCGACGTAGCTCGCCGAACTCGATGATCTCGTCGACCGAGTTCACATACTTGAGCTTCTTGCCCGCGGGCATCTGGCTGAGCTTATGAGTTCCTTCCGTCAGTGTCGCGATCGATGGTGTAGGCGGGCTCGTCGGCGACCTCGATCGAAGCCGTCTTGATGGAATCCGTCGGCTGATCGACGACTCGTGTCTTCACCCAATCACTGAGCGTCGCCGAGCCGTCGATCGAACGGTTCGCCAACCAGCTCTGGTCTTCGCCAGGTTTGCGGACATAGGTGCCGCTCTTGCTGGCGCCAAAAGCGTCGTTCTTTTTGTTGCCGGCAATGATTTCGGCGACGGGCGTGCCGTTTGCATCGAGAAAGCGGATCAGCCGCGACGGGGCTCCGTTTTCCTTCGGATCTCCGAGACCCAGAAGTTTCAGCATGTCCTTCTTTGCCGTCTTGCGTTCAACGAGCGCGGCTTCCGACGCGGCGAGCAGCAGCCCGCGCACGGCCTCGAAGTTGGCGGGATAATCGTCCTGGCTCGCGACGACCCACTTGCCGTCCTTCTCGGCAATCTTGAGCATCTTGCCGCCCTGGTCGATCTCAATAGCGGCGACCTTGTCACCGGAGGTCTGCAGCGCCGGCAGCATCGCGTCGGAATTGCCGTTGCCGGCGGCCGTCCAGGGCTGCGTCGAAACATAAGCCGTGACGGCGACGACGAGTGAAAGCACCGCCGCGACCAGCAGAGCCACGAAGTGTTGAGGCTTCATCGGACTTCCTCCTCAGCGATCGTTTTTCGGCTTCTGACGGCGCTGACGCGTGCGCCGCCATGAAAGACCGAAGGCGGCCGCGCCGAGCATGAGCGGAACGAAGGCGATGTTGGCGAACTTCAACCATCCGCCGAGATCGTCGATGTTCTGACGCAAGGCGTGCTTGACGTTTCTCAGCTCTCGCCGCGTGTTCAGCATCTCGGCCCGGAATTTTCCGACTGCCTCCTGCTCCTTCTCCGAAAGGACGGCGCTGCCCGCGCTGGACGTCTGGATCTTCTGTAGCTCGCTTTGAGCCGATTTGAGCTTTTCTTCGAGAGCCTCTTCCTTGGCACGGAATTTCTGCTCGGCGCTGCGCCTCAAATCCTCGACGAGCGTGAATGATCTGTCTTTCACGCCTCGCCCGCGGAGCCCGATCAGCGCATTGCTGCCCGAAAGATTTTCAAGCGCACCGACGACGAAAGCAGCGTTGTGGGCCGTCGGCACGTGACATCCTGGCCGGCGAGTTCGCGACGGTTGACCCAGAACTGATCGGCAAGAAGGTCCGTATCGGCGACCACGATGACGTTGATCTTGCCGGACGTGACGTGGTCGGCCTTGGCTGCCTTGTCAGGCGCGGGGCTTGGAGGCGTCGGGGAAGCTGGTTCTTTCTTGTCGTCTGTCTTTTTCGCATCCTTGTCGGCGGTCTTTTTATCGTCGGCAGGTGCCGGCTTCGGCGCACCATTCGGAAATGCCGACTTCGCCTCGCCCGAAAGCCTGGCGGCGAGGACCAGCTTGTGACCGCCCGAAACATAGTTGCGCAACAGCGCCAGTGGATCGGCGCCAAAGCCGACCTTGTCAGCGCCGACGACGGCCGCGTCGCTGCTCGTTTCGAAGATCGGCGAGAACTCAACCGGCGACCCGTCGACTTTGGTTAGAACTCCGGCGGAGGCAACGTTGATCTCCTCGATACCCGCCGACAATACGTCGTTCGGATTGATGTCGGTCTTGTCGAGACCGAGCCACGCGACGAAGTCCGTCACCATACCTTCGCCCCCTTCTCCGCCGCCGAATTGCACGCGACGGGCGTGGCGAATGTCCGTGGCTACCTTCTTGCTATCGAAATCGACACCCCAACCTTTCAGAACCTCGTCGAATTCCTTGCGGCCCTCGCCCTGCTTTTGCAGCAACTGCATCTGCGCGCTTTCCGACACGGGATCGACGAACGCGAGCACCTTGCCGCCTTTCAGCGCATACTGATCGACGGCGTAGGCGGCCTCGTGCGTCATCTTCGTCGGCTGCGCAATCATCAGCACGTCGATGTCCGAAGGGATCTCCTTCACGTCCTGATCAATGGTGCGAACGTCGAAGAATTCGCGGATCTGGCTCATGATCAGCCAGGGTTGCGTCGCCTGATCGCGCATCGGCGACTTGCCGCCATCGAGCGGAAGCGAGGTCATGAGCCCAATGGTGCGTTTCTTCGGGTTTGCCAGCGCGTAGATGAGCTTCGTCACATCGTATTCGAGGAACGATTCCCGATCAGGCGAGAAGAAAGGAATCGTCTGCTGATTGTCGGTCGCATTCGATGCGACGAGGCCGAAATAGGCGACCTCGCCTTCGGCGTTCAGCCTCAGGCCCTTCAACCCCGACGCGACCGCCTTATCTTCCGCTTCGGAGAAGGGCTCGGGGTCGAGTATGGAAAGCTGCAACTTGCCGCCTGAGATATCGCGATACTGCTCGAAGAGGGTTCGGACGCGGTCGAAGTAGCGCGCGACGTCGGGCGAGGCTGCGGCGAGATTGCGAGAAAAATAAAGCCGGGCGCTGATCGGTTCATCGATCGACTTCAGAACTTCGCGCGTTCCCTCAGAAATCGTGAACAACCGATCTTGCGTGAGATCGGCGCTCCAGGTTTTGAGCCCGATTGACGAGGTAAAGTTGACCGAGAGCAGCACGACCGCGGCGAGCGCCAGGCCGATCCACGCGAGTGTGCTGCGTTTGGCAGTTGCACAACGGGCAATCAGCGGATCGAAGACACGTTTAATCGAAGCAAATCGATCGGACATCACCGGACCTCACTGCGCTTTCTTCTGATCGATCGCGATCACCGTCGCGAACAGCCAGAAAACGATCATCGACAAGAAGAAAATGAGCGTCGGCAGATCGAGCACACCGCGCGTGATGCGATCGAAATGCGACAAGAAGCTCATCGATGAGACGGCGGTGGCGAAAACCTCGGGCGTCCATGCGCGCAACGCATTCTGCACGAGATCGAGGCCGCTCATCGTGAACAAGAAGCAGATCAGCGAGGCGATGATAAAGGCGATGACCTGATTCTTCGTCAGCGTCGATACGAACGATCCGATAGCGAGAAAAGCGCCCGCCATGAGGAAGCTGCCAAGGTAGCTTGTAACTATGACGCCGTTGTCAGGGTCGCCGAGAACGTTGACCGTGATCCACATGGGGAAGGTCAGCACCAGCGCCAGGCCGACGAAAGCCCACGCAGCGAGAAACTTGCCGTGGATCGCTTCGAAGGGCGAGATCGGCAGTGTCATCAGCAGTTCGATCGTTCCCGTCTTGCGTTCCTCCGCCCACAGCCGCATCGCGACCGCGGGAACGAGAAGTAGATAGAGCCAGGGATGATAAGCAAAGAACGGAAATAGGTCGGCCTGGCCGCGATCGAAGAAATTGCCGACATAGAACGTCAAGGCGCCGGTGAGTGCGACGAATACCGTCAAGAACACGAGTGCCAGCGGCGTCGCGAAATAACCCCGGAGCTCGCGTTTTGCGATGATCAGGGCGTTGTCCCAACTCTCACGCATCGTGACCTCCGTCGTCCGGCATGGTGATTTGGCGGAAAACTTCGTCCAACCGCCCGCGCTCGACGTAGAGCTCATCGACCGGAATATTCTGCGCCCGCAATACCGCTGCGACTTCGGCGGCGGACATTGTCTTCTGGCGCGGAATTGCCCGAAGCAGCATAATATCCGTTCGGTTTGCCGACCGTTTCGACACGCGCAACGGTGCTGGCATTCGAAAGCGCTCGGATCGCTGCATCGGCGCGGTCTGCAACGACCTTCAGCGACACCGCGCCGTGATAGTGCATGCGCTGCATCAGATCGTCGGCCGTACCATCTGCTACGATCACGCCCTTGTTGATGACGACGGCGCGCGAGCACACCGCCTCGACCTCTTCGAGAATGTGAGTCGAAATAATGATCGCCTTGTCGGCGGCCATGTCGGTGATGAGCTGGCGGACGTGATGCTTCTGATTGGGGTCGAGGCCGTCAGTCGGCTCGTCCATTATCAGAACCGGCGGGTCGTGCAGGATCGCCTGCGCGAGGCCGACACGGCGTTTGTATCCCTTGGATAGCGTGTCGATCACCTGATCGATGACGGGTTCGAGGCCGGCGCGTTCGATTGAACCGGCGACGCGCGAAGCAATTTCAGCACCGCGATAGCCTCGAATTTCGGCGATGAAGGTGAGGAACGACCTCGGTGTCATCTCGCCATAGGCGGGCGCGCCCTCAGGCAGATAGCCGAACATTGCTTTTGCTTTTTTCGGCGCCTCGAAGACGTCGACGCCGCAGACCGAAGCTTGGCCGGAATCGGGCTCGAGAAACCCGGTGATCATTTTCATTGTCGTCGATTTGCCGGCGCCGTTAGGTCCGAGGAACCCGAGAACTTCGCCCTTCGTAACCCTCAGCGAAATTCCATCGACCGCTTTGATGTCGCCAAACTGCTTTTGAAGTCCGACGGCTTCGATCAGCACCGTCATGAGAACCTCCCCCGGCTGGTGGACGCGATGTGGATTATTCCAACCAGCCCACCGGTCAAGGGTCGGAATTCTTAAATTTCTGTCAGCAAGTGCAGGCAACTCAATGGCTTAGGCCGACCGGACGATGCGACCAGACCGAAATTGAAGAGAACTCGTTAGTTCTGTTCGAAGTGATCAAAACTTGCGAGCAGGCTCGCGTCGCTCACGGTGTGACAGCAGATGGCGCGCAATCGCCGGAGCACGACGCGCATAGAGTTACGTCGCGCTTTTCGTCCGCAAGCAGGACAGGATGTCCGCACCGCTGACAAAGACCGTGACTCCCTTGGCGCACGCCATGCTCGAGCGCAACGCGCTCGTCGAAGACGAAGCATTCGCCTCGCCATAAGCTGTCGGCGGGCGCAACCCGCTCAAGGTAGCGCAGTATGCCGCCGCTCAATTGATAAACGTTCTCGAACCCTTCGGACAAAAGATAGGCGCTCGCTTTTTCGCAACGAATGCCGCCTGTGCAGAACATCGCGATCTTTTTCTTCCGGTTGCCTGCAAGTTCGCGCGCGACGAAATCAGGGAACTCGCGGAACGCGCGCGTGTGCGGATTGCGAGCGCCTTCGAATGTGCCGACTTCGACCTCGTAGTCGTTGCGCGTATCGACGACGACGACGTCCGGATCAGAGATGAGTGCGTTCCAGTCTTCGGGCTCGACGGCATGCGCCGTTGGCGCTGACGGCCGCGTCTCGCCAATTCCGAAGGTGACGATCTCAGGCTTGACCTTGACCTTCAGGCGTTGAAACGGATGACGACCGGCAGCGGAGAACTTGACGGCGAGATCCGAAAATCGAGGGTCGGCGCGGAGCACGTCAATGAGCGCCCGCACATCGCATTCGGCGCCGGACATTGTGGCGTTGATCCCCTCACGCGCAATAAGGATCGAGCCCTTGATTGCGCGCGCTGCGCAGAACTCTCGCAAATCAGCCTTAAGGGCGGCCGGGTCGTCGATCGCGACGAACTTGTAAAAGGCCGCAACAAGGTATGCTGGCTCTAATCCAAACACGGCGACGTCACTCTGCTCACTGCGCAACTTGAGTTTGCAATTCACTTGGTACCTGCACCACTGCAGCCGGCGGCCAAAGTATCGGAGCCAATAGCTTGGTGGCTATCAATTTCGCCCCGGCGACCGAAAGATGACCGTGGTCGAAGTAGAGCACCGTACCGTCGATATCCGCTTTGCACCCGACTTTATCGCAGAGCAGCGGAGATACAGGCACGTACTCGGCGTGCTCTACCGTGGCGACCTTCTCGAGTGCCATTTCGATATCGCGGTAATTAGCCATCCCGGGATCAAAGGTATAGCCGTCCGATCTTTGGCCAAGCATGACCCGCCTCGCCAAAGTGGCTGGAATCGGAACACTGTTGGGATGCGCAGGCACGGAGCCCAGGATAATCACGCGATGGCCCGCGTCGCGAAGCGCATGCACGACTTTTTGCATGCCGGGTATGTATATCGCGGCGCTTTCGGAAGACCACGGCGCCGCATTCGCTGTAACGATGATGGTCATTGGAGAGATGGAGGTCAATTTTTTGAGCATCCGCGCGTTGTACGCAACGCACTCCGGCGCGTCTTCCGGCAGTAGGCTAAAGGTCGGCGCACAACCAGAAGCGGTCAACTCGCGCACGCTCTGGCCTCTCTCCTCGGCAAGCTTGCCCAGCACAAGGCTGAGTTCTGCACCGTGACTGTCGGCGTAGACAATAAGGTCCGGTTCTACCGGCGCTCCGAAAACACACGACATGTCGTACGTTTGATCGAGCGCACCATCGAAGTGGCACTTTGAACGCATGGGGCTCGAATCCGAGGACGCTGCCGCCAAGGCAAGTGCATCCTTCGGAATACGACCAGGCAATCCGCGAAGACCAACCACGATCAATCCGCATACCACAAGAGAACCGAGACCGACGCTGCCGGCTACGTAAATCGCTTTAGGGCTAAGGCCTCTGCCATCGCGACGCCTAAAAGGCGTTTCTACGAAGCGCCAGGTCACGATTGCGAGCCCTAGCGCGAGGCACGTCAGGATGATCTGCAGAGTTAAACTGAGTGGCCCGGCCACCCACAGCCGAGTGAATACGATCAGTGGCCAGTGCCACAGGTACAGGCTGTAGGATATCAAGCCGATAAATACGAACGGGTTTGCACGGAGAATACGCGCGACCGAGTTTTCCTCACCTGCCCATATGATAAGCGCGGCGCCTAAGCAGGGAAGCAACGCGGCGGAACCAGGAAACGGCGTATGCGAATTGAAACCAACTATCGCTGCTAGAATTGCAAACAGGCCTATAGTGGCACCAACTTCACGCTGCAACTGGGAGGTCGCTGCCGGAACGAATCCAAGAGCAATGATGCTACCGGTCAAAAGCTCCCATGCTCGCGTGTGTATCAGATAGAATGTTCCCATCGGATGTTTGCCGAGCATGGTGATGCTCAGGATCAGCGAAATGGCAAATAGGGTCCAAATGAGCGTCCGCGTCCGCTTCGGGCCAAGTTTGAATGCAGCAACGAGCATTAGCGGAAACAAAATGTAAAACTGCTCCTCGACCGCCAAACTCCATGTGTGCAACAGCGGTTGAGTTTCGACGGCCGGAGAGAAGTAGTCTGAATGATGAAGGAACCAGAAGTTGCTGACGGACAAGGCAGCGGCAATCAGGCTCGATGAGAAGCGTTTCAATTCGTGAGGGAGCAGGACGATTACGGCCGCGACAGTGCAGCAGGCGCAGACGACAAAAAGCGCGGGGACAATCCTGCGGATTCGTCGTTCATAAAATTGTGAAGGGCTGAATTCGCCGTTGCGCAGTTCTTCGGCGATGAGTCTCGTGATCAGAAAGCCTGACAGCACGAAAAAGACATCGACCCCAACGAAGCCGCCGGGGGAGATCGGTGATCCGAGGTGGTACAAAAGGACCGACGCTACGGCGACAGCGCGTAGCCCATCGAGTTCGGGGCGATACCCGACAGTTTTATTCCCCACCCCTGCCCCGCCTGCTGTACCCGTCGACGTAAGCTTAACATCACTCGGCGCGATGACTAAGCGCCATCTGCTTGGGCTGGCTCTGAGAAGATGAAGATCACTGGAATGAAGCGCATCAGGCAAATGGTGCCCAGGGCCCGGAATTGAACCAGCGACACTGCGATTTTCAGGACGACGTCAAAAGATAACATGATTGACTATCAATAAATTGTTGGGGCGTCGCCCGTTGCAACAAGTGCCTCACAGTTCACCACCCTGCGGGAGCCACTCCCGCAAAACTCCCGCGATAAAGCTTTTTCAAACTCGGCCTTGAAGTGAGGCAAGTCATAAGAACTTGTCGAAGTTAGGCATAATGCGCATGTCATCGAGAGAGCTTGAGATCAATGGCGCCTTGGCGCGGAAAGTGGCCGGTGCGCGCAGTTCGGCCGCCAATGCCCTAAGCGCGCCCAGAGATTGCGCGCATGGCGATGGTCAGTAAACGTACCGTGAGCCACGCGATAGCTTGGTTGGGCCTCTACGGCTTCCTGGACAAGCTCCGACGTATCGTGCGGACAAGCGGACTACTAGGTCCGCGCGTGCGCCAGACGAGCAACGCGTACGTGCTTTGCTTCCCCAAGGGGCTCGGAGGTTTGGCGGTCGCCGCCTTCAAGATTTCACCTGAGCGCAACAACTGCGCTCCATCAGAGTCAAACAGTGAAGTGAAGAAGGGTTTTCAGGGAAGTGGGTCCGATCTGGGGCTCACAGCGGCGCTCGGGCGGCTCAAAATTAGCGTAGGACGGCGATCTGAAGCCTAGACCACACCGAGATAGCCAAGGAAAGAACGCCAGCCACGGGCGCTCTATGAGTCAACGCGACCAATGTATTGCCAACTATCTTTTTCAGCGCCTTGCGCCCTGCCGACGCCGAGCGAGCGGAATGGGGTGACGTGTGCTCAGCCTATCTTGAATGGTGCGAGCACACAGGCCATCGCGAGCTCGGGGAGCGAGACTTTGGTAAGCGACTGATGGCCTTCTGCGAAGCGGCGGACATCGGGCTTCGGCGCCGTCGCAATGGGAAGGTTTGGTGTGTGGATGTGAGCCTAGCTCCCGTCGAGCAATTGAAACTTGTTAGCCAGTGAGAGGGGTAGTGGACGACAAAAGGAGCGAGTGATGAAGACAGCGAGTGATGAAGACTTTGATTCGGGCTCTGCGTGACGCGCAAGCGTTGGCGATCAGCGCCGGAAACGTTTGAAGCTGGCGATGCGATGGAGGGGGTGAAATGTGGTTCTGGGATTCACTCGGCAACGAGCTTAGCTATGGTCTTATAGCCTTTATTATCGGATTTGCGCTCCTTTTTATCTTCGCGTTCTTCGCGTCCATATCCGATAGCATATCGGATGAAATTTCCGTGAAGGCAGTGTTAGACATCGGCAAAAGAAACCCAACAATGGTCGGGCTTTGGCTTTTGGGGGCTGGCATGATCCTATTCTTCTGGACGGCAGCAACTTGAGAATGGAAGACATAACGAAACGGCTACGCGAAAGCCTCGCCGATGCCTATTACGCCGGAGACAAGAAGCCGCCGAACTGATCGAGCGCCTGCAAAAAAGAATGGGCGCCTCCATTAGCAAGTCCGAGCACTAAGACTGGCACGCGCAGCACACGCACGCGCCGACGAAGCGGAATGGTCGACAAAAAGGACGTCAGCGCGAAACAGCACTCGACGCAATACCTTCAGCGAATGCCAGGGCTGCACTTTGGTGCGTTTGCGTAATATATCTTGCGCCAAAAAAAACTCAGATGCAGGATAGCTTTCTGTGGGGCGAGTAAGAAGTCAGTCAGCGCGTCCCCACTACGATGCTGTCGAATGGGACTGCGGGCGGAAACGCCTTGCTCCTCTTTAGAGGTACCCAGTCATGTCTACGGATCCTCCCTCCATCATCATCGTCGACCGCGCGCACCGCTTTGGCCGCGGGTTGCGCAACGCACTTTCTCAACGCAACGTCACTGCTCACGTGTTCGATTGCTACGCCAGGTTCTTTGGCAGATAGAAGGCCTTTGTGTCCGGCGTATCTATCCTCGCGTCTTCTGCCCATCCACATCTCCGGTTCTGAATCAGGCATTGCGAGCCTGCATAGACGCTTTCGGCTCAACGAGAAATGCGATTTGAAATGCCCGCACTGCGCATTGAGGCCTCCGTATGGTGACTTCTTATTCAATCGCTTCGTTTCCGTGGATTGTCGCGAAAATCGCCAGCGGCAGGGTGCTGGCGTTGGGCGCACTTTGTGGGCTCTTTGCAGTGGCTTGTCACCGGAGATTGGGGACGCCGAGCGAAAAGAATTGGCATGCTTCTTGATAACGAAGTTTGACCAAGTTTGGAGATCGAGCCATGCCGTCACCTGAAATAGCTCGGCGTCGCATGATGTATAGCGAGTTCGAACGAAAATCGAGGTATTTGGAGGACATTCAGCGTACCATTCGCGAATTCGAACAGATGGCAGCCGATCTCGAGCGGCAGGTTCGAATCGAGGAAGACCGAACGGGCGTGCGCGACCGCTCGCATCTCTCATACTCGACACTCGCCGAAGCCGCAGCACAGCGGCGCGACAATCTTCGGCAGTCGGTCCAAGTGCTGCGCGAGAAACTCGCTGTCGCGGTTATCGACTACGAAGCGGATTCTCGGCCCGCGGAGCGGCTGCCAGAAGGGGGGGCACCTGACCGCCCCCGGGCACCGGCGAGGGAAAATCCGGCGCCTACCACTTCGCCACGGGGGGCATAGCCAAAAGGCGGCGGCGTAGCCTTAATTGCTGACCTTCAGTAATAGAAGAAGTGGCGCGAGTATCTTCGGGCTCAACCAAAAAAACTGGAAGGTGCTTATGTCCGGTCGCCTTGCCATTACGGCCGCTGCGACAGGCTGCTTCTTAACGCGCTTTTACCGCGAATAGCCGCGCAATTGCGACTCAAAGATGCGGTAGCAGTTCCGGCTGCCGCAGCACTTCCGATCGAGGGGCCTAATGTCGATTGGGGATGATATTCTCTCGCTCTGCCACCTCGAAGCTTGCGAGCGTCAGCGGCTAGCCCTACTGGATCTGCTTGAGATATCCAATCCGCGGCGGCCGCTCGATCTCGAGGCCCTCGATCGTGCTGAGGCTCGCGTCCTATTCGAAACGCGGCGCCGCAAGCGCATTTATCAGGCGATGATGGAGCGGGCGCAACACCGCTAATTAATGGGAGCGCGAGCGTAGCGAGTTCCGTGTCGGCTGCTGCTGCGGTGGTTACACTGCCTATTCGTCGCTCGTCGCGGCAAACTTGGTATCTTGAGAACCGCTCTAACGCCATTCGCTCGTCGACGATCTAACCTGAAGATATCGGACGGGGGCCTTGTGGAGTCGAAGCCATGGTCCGCATTCTTCTTATTGTACTTTTCACTTTGTTCTCTGCGCAGCTCGCAAATACGCAAACCGTCTCTCCGGACGATCTAACCCGCCGCAGCATCGAGCGGCGCGCTGTTGAGGCTGTCATCTGGGGTATGCCGGCGGTCAATGCCGAGCTGATGTTTCAGGCGATGAAGGGCGCCAAAGCGGACTTCAACCAGGTCGTCTACTGGTCGCGGCCGCTGAGCTGGAAGAACCAGACCCTCACGCCCAACCCCGACACCATCTATGTGTTTCCTTTCTTCAACACCAAAGACGTCGGTCCGATGGTGCTGGAGATTCCGCCCGCAAGCGATGGGGATGACGGCGGGTCGATCACTGGCAGCATCGACGAGGCGTGGCAGACGGCGCTGGAAGACGTCGGACCGGCCGGGGTCGATAAGGGGAAGGGCGGCAAATACCTCATCCTGCCGCCAGGGTACAAGGAGACGACACCCGAGGGGTACATCGCACTGCCGTCGCAGACCTACGCGGGTTTTGTCCTCCTGCGCTCCAACCTCAAAAGCGGCAGCGACGCCGATATCGCCAAGGCCGTCGCCTACGGAAAGCGCGTCAGGTTCTATCCTCTGTCGCAGGCGAACAACCCCGGCGGGCCGCCGGAGACGAGGTTCGTCGATGCGATCGACGTCATGTTTGACAGCACCATCCCCTTCGACCTGCGCTTTTTCGAGACGCTCGACCGCTTCGTGCAGCGCGAGCCCTGGATCGAGCGCGACAAGGTCATGATCGATCAGCTGAAGACCATTGGCATCGAGAAGGGCAAACCGTTCAACCCCGACCCTAAGACAAAGAGCATTCTGAACGACGCCGCGCGCGAAGCCCACGACTGGATCGATCTAAAGTACCAGGGAAACTTCACGCCACCGTTCAATGAAGGCAGCCACTGGGCGTTGCCTGCGGCGAAGGAGGTTCTCGACGGCCTCATGACGAACTTTGCCGCGCCCGACGTCTATCCCGTGGACGGGCGCGGCGTCGGCTATTCGATGGGGTACTTCAGCGCCAAGCACCTGGGGACGGGCCAGTTCTACCTGATGACCATCGTGGACAAGGACGGACAGCCGTTCGACGGCGGGAGCACCTATCGCCTGACCGTGCCGGCGAACGCGCCGGTGAGGCTGTACTGGTCGGCGACGGTCTACGATCGGCCGACGCACGCCTTGGTCCGCGACATGAAGTGGTCGAGCCGATCGTCGAACACGCTGGGTCTTCAGAAGAATGCCGACGGTTCGGTGGACGTCTATTTCGGTCCCAGGGCCCCGGCGGGAAACGAGTCGAACTGGGTGCCGACGAACCCGAGCGGTCAATTCGAAGTGCTCTTCCGTTTCTACGGTCCCGAGAAACCGCTGTTCGACAAGACGTGGAAGCTGCCGGACATCGAGATTGATTCAGTGAGAAGGGCGAAGCCATGAGAAATCTTCGCGTACAAATCTGCGCCGGCATGTTGCTCGCGGCGATCAGCGTCGTCGGGCTCGCACAGGCGCAGCCCCCACCGCAAGCGCCGTCCGGCAATACCACGCCTGTCACTGCCGATAACTTCATCCGCGCCGAATCGGACGCGGTCTTTACCGGCCTCGTGGCGCAGGGTGGCTTTGGCAAGTTCTACCACAACCGCGAGCTGACGCCGATCGACAGCCGCATCGTCCAGCGCCCCAACCGCGATACGCTTTATTCAACGGGTGTGTTTGACCTCGATGCCGGGCCGGTGACGATCACGCTACCGGACGCGGGCAAACGCTTTTTAACGATGATTGTGATCGACGAGGATCATTACGTGTTCACGGTCGTTTATGGGGCCGGTAGCCACACGCTCACCAGGGAGCAGATCGGCACGCGCTACGCCGTGGCGGCGATCCGCATCCTGGTCAATCCAAGTGATCCAAAGGACGTGGCGCAGGTCAACGCCCTGCAGGACGCAGTCAAAGTCGAGCAGCCGAGCGGCCCAGGCAAATTCGAGGTGCCGAACTGGGAGGCGGCGAGCCAGAAGAAGGTGCGCGATGCGCTGGTGGTGCTCGGCGAGACCATCCCTGACTGGAGCCGCGCAGCGGGCCGCAGGAATGAGGTCGATCCGGTCAGACACCTGATCGTCACCGCGACGGGCTGGGGCCTCAATCCTGATAAGGATGCCATTTACCTCAACGTCACGCCAAGCAGGAACGACGGCACGACGATCTACAAGCTCAATGTGAAGGATGTGCCCGTTGATGGCTTTTGGTCGATAAGCCTCTACAACGCCGAGGGTTATTTCGAGCCGAACAATCTCAACGCCTATACGCTCAACAATATCACGGCGAAGAAGAACGCCGACGGCTCGGTCGCCATCCAGTTCGGCGGCTGCGACGGAAAGATTCCGAACTGCCTACCGATCACGGCAGGGGTGGAACTACATGGTGCGGCTCTATCGCCCGCGCGCAGAAATCCTCGGTGGTAAGTGGAAATTCCCCGAAGCTCAGTCGGCAGAATGAGATCGAAAACGTGCCCGAAATTTGGGCGCAAGTGGCCTGTTAGCTACATCTTCCTCGGCCCCTTCCAACTAGCTTTCTCAATGACGTTGCGTTCTTTGAGATGGGGGTCTCGGAATGCGAGCGAAAAATTCTTCTAAAGTTGCCATCGCGTTAGCAATTTTGTCGTTCGCACATCCCTCCCACGCCAATGCTGGTGAGGCTGGATTTTCTACATTTGTGCTCGGGAGTTCAGCATTCGAAGCCGGTGTCCCCCGCCGCCGGGCACATACGTGTCTTTCATCAGCGGCTTCTACGAAGCCAAGATCAACGGAGCTGTCACACTCGGCGGTGTGACGTTGAATGTCGGCAGCAAGGTCGACTTCTTTCAATCGGCGCTCAATGGGCTCTATGTCCCCGACCGAACGGTTCTCGGCGGTCATCTCGGACTTTCGGTGACGGTGACCGTCGGTCACGTCGACATGAAGGCCGACGTGACCGCAACGCCTGGGGGTGTTGGCATCGAACGGCAGACCTCTGGATGGGGACTCGGTGATATCACGACGCGATTGCAGCTCGGTTGGCAAGAGGGCGACTTTGCGCATACCGCCTATGTTCAGGCGGTTGCTCCGTCCGGCCGCTACAAAGTGGGATTTGAACCTGACATCGGCCTCAACCGTCCGGGGATCGATACCGGCTGGGCATTCACCTGGACCGAGAAGACCTCAAAATTGCAGTTCAACGGAACGTTCGGAATCACTTTCAATTTCGAGAACGAAGCGACCGACTACAAAAGCGGCACGGATTTTCATTTCGAATGGGCGGTAGGCAGAGAAATTTGTACGGGACTGGTCATCGGCGTTGTCGGCTATGACTATCGCCAAATCACCGGCGACTCCGGTTCCGGCGCATTTCTTGGCCCCTTCGAGGGCAGCGTCGACGCTATCGGCGGCGGGCTCGCCTATACGACGTTGATCGGCAAGACGCCGTTGATCCTCAATTTGCGCCATTACGAGGAATTCAACGCCGTGCGCCGCTGGGACGGCAACAATACCCTCTTTTCGGGCACGGTCCGGTTCTGATGGGCGCATTGTCGGATTTCCGCTTTGGGTCATTAGCGGACATAATGACAAGGCCGCGCCATGTCCGCACGTTGGCCGGCGCATCCAAGTCAGCATTTGGCTGCCGGTTTATGAGTACACGCCCTAGCTGACACTGCGACTGGGATTGTCACGTTTATGTCTTTCGCGCCACCATCGCGACGATGCTTTTAGGATTGAATGGCTGCCCACGCTCATTGAGATGACCAGCCTCGGCGAGGGCGGCTGCGATCTTGCGTAGGCTTATGCGCCTGCCGGTCTTGGGGCTCGCCCGGTGGAGGCGTTTCGCCAAGGCGACGACCTCGGGTCGCAGCTCCCCATGCGGCTTGCGCCCTTCACACTTTCCCTTCTCTTGGCGGACGCGCTCGCGGGCGTGGCGCAGCTTGGAGACCAGACGGGCCTTCTCATACTCGGCGAAGGCACCGGCGATCTGGCGCATCATCTTCCGCGTCGGGTCGTCGCTTGCGGTCAAGTCATCGCCCGAGGCCGTCAGCAACTGTACCCCTCGGCTGATCAGGAGGGTGATGCCCAGTTCCTGGGCCATTAGCTCACGAGCGAAGCGACTGGCGTCCTCGACGATGACGGTACGCACGCCGTTGCCCTCGATCCGATCCAGAAGGGCCGCGAAGCCTGCCCGTGTCTCGATAGGGTCGGCACCGGAGACCGCCGCATCATAGAACTCATCGACGATCCCGAAGCCGGCGCGCTTGGCGAAGCCCTGGATGGCGTGGCGCTGGCGTTTCTCACTGTCCTTGTCCGTGCCGACGTTGACCGCCGAGCTTGTGCGCAAATAGGCCAGAGCTGGCGAACGTCGGTTCTTGCCATGCCTTTCCCCCATGATTCCTGGCGTTACTCGATAGACCCTGCCCTTTTAGGGTTCCAGCATCTCGACAAGCACATGCACCACCGAGCGCGGCGGTATAGAACTCGCCGACGCGCTTGCCCTCAGAACCGGCGAAGCCTCCGAGGAAATATTCGTAGACTCACCCAAAGCGGACATGACTCGTGGTATTACCCTGAAGTTACTTCAGTGCACATCGCTGGCCCAAGATCGCCAGTTTGACCTTAGTCAAGAAAGGAATGCCGCCATGAAATCGATGATCGCTTCGAGCGCTGTCGTATTTATATTTTGCGCGGCTCCAGCAGTATCTGCGGAGTTTCCCAAGACTGGCGAGGCGGAATACGACACATACTATGTAGATAACACTGTGGCAAAAATCGATAGCGGAGTTGGCACCGGGTCCATCGTTGACGAAACTGGGATCACCCGCAATGTCAAAGGAGAAGGCCCGTTCCATGACATGTCTGTTCGCTGCCTGTACCACCAGAGCAAGGTGGGAGAGACATATCACTACAACGGTAGCTGCGTTGAAACCGACAAAGATGGTGACAACGTATTCACGACCTTCGACGACAAGAACCACTACCTGATGGGTGGTACGGGGAAATATAAAGGTATAACGGGAACGGTTCCCTACACTGTGGTGGAACTTCACGAAACGGTCGGCGGCCGTGCGGCCCTTGTCATCAACCACAAGGCCACCTGGGCGATCAAATAACTTTCTCGTATTCGGCGAACGCGCCCGCGATCTGGCGCATCATCTTCCGGCTTGGGTCTTCGCTGGCCGTCAGATCGTCGCCCGAGGCCGTCAGCAGCCGCACCCCTCGGCTGATCATGATTTCGCCTGAGTGCCACCACTGCCCTCCATCAGAGTCAAACAGTGAAGTGAAGAAGGGTTTTCAGGGGAGTGGGTTCGATCTGGGCCTGAATTGGGGGTGACAGATCGAAAAAGTTGCTCTCAAAGAGTAGCGGCAACATGTGTGCTCGGGCTTGGGGGAAGCTAGAACAATGCGATTTGCAAAGCTATTGCTGGCCGCAGTGTGCCTAATGCCGTTTTTCTTTTTTGCTGCAAGTGCAGGAGCATTCGCTCAGACCAGTGCCAGCGGCCGTGACACTCTTGAACGCGCTGCATTTTGCGTCGGGGTACTAAAACAGTCTCGCGCTATCAACAACCCGCCGGGGGGTGCATTGCGTTCCTGCGATGGCTGGCAAAGTCACGGATATCAATCGATTGAAGATTGTCGCGCAAGGGTGAACGACGCTCTGCGGCAGTTGCAGGACGATTACGATGGAAAGCGGAAAAGGTACGCTAACTACGTGGCGCTTCACCTGATCTCTCTCGAACCGGGGATTGTGACTCTGATCGCCGCAATTGAGGCCCGTGGGGAGAACGTCGGGCGCACGTGGCAGAAGCAGGATCACTCGTTAGCCCAGCAGTGCATGACGAAGTGCAAAGGAGCGCAGCTCGCCCCAGGCCAAGATGAATTTGAAGATTGCGCGTTACCCTGCATCGAACAAACCAGTCAGGAAGACGCGAACGTTTTGAGATGTCTTATCGCCCCGGATAAGTTGCCGTTTTAAAACAATAGTACTCGGCGGGGCTTTTGCTTTGGGGCGAGCATTGGGTGGGGGCAGATATGAGTAATCGTTCAGATGATTGGCGCGAAGATTTGATTAAGTGCGTCGTGATGTTGCCAGCGATGGTGTCGTTCGGAGTTGGGGCAATCGTCTTGGCTTACCAGGCCATCCATTGGTTGAACCACGCGGTATGGCCCACAGTGACGGTACGGGATGGTTTGGCTTGGTGGAATGGTGGGTACTTTCTTGAAGTCAGTACGGGGGCACTGGGGTTCGATGAGATTGTGCGGTGGTGTTTGGATGGTTCGTTGCCGTTGTGCATGATGCTGATTTTGCCTGTGGCGTGGATATTCTCTGGAATATTCCTGTTCGAGTCGTTGATGGGCAAACGGGTACTGAGTTAGAAGCTCGGGGATCTCGTAGATATTGCCGACGAGGATGCGTTCGCGCTCATGTGCGAAACCCGCATTAGTCGGGCGATATCAGACACACCGCTGAATAGCCGACGATCAGAATAGACCCGGCCCAAATAATGTGGACTGGTGACTGAGCCTGCCGAACCCCGTCGGCTTCCCGCGCCCTAGCGTGTTGTTGAGCACAGCGAAAGCTTCGTTGTCGAAGATGCAAACGGCCGGCCGCTGGCTTACGTGTATTTCGAAGACGAGCCCGTGCGTCGTAGCCTCGTGAACCGGCTGACGAGCGATGAAGCGTGGAGGGTCGCCTCGAACATCGCAAAATTGCCCGACTTGTTGAAGAAGGATTGAGCGCTAGACGAATGCGACGGGGGCGAAGATGAAAAAGCGGATATCAACTCCAGCTAATGCGGCCGAATACAAGGCACTCGACAAGCGCGCCGACGAGCTCGTCGGCTGTTGCGAGAATTCCCAGAAAGAGGCTGAGCTTGAGGCAATCGCCGACGCGATGGATGCCTATGACACAATGGCTCGGCTAGCGCCGCTTCTCAAATAGTTCCCTGCTGGGTTCGGTGATCGTCTCCTCCGACGAGCGGACCTACCATTGAGCGCGCGCCTTCGGCGCTTGCGTCGGCTTGAGTACCACGAGGGTGAACATTCAGATGGCAATCATGCAGAAAGCATTTCACCGTCTCGGAGTTGTTGCTGCTGTGGCGTGGCTTGGGTTCGTGTCTCTTTTTCTCATGATCGACATAAGTGACGGTCAGATCATGCAGCACCTGGGCACCTTTTCTGGGCTCGTTCTTTGCGCACCGGTTCCTTACGGCGCATTCCGACTTGTGGGCTGGGCTCTTGAGCCTCTGTTCATCTAATCCGCAGCGCCACGAGGCGAACAATCAGAAGCACGCTGATGCGATGTGGGCACCAGGCCATTTTCAAGCGGCGCACCAAGCTGCAAATCTGATTGAGGACGGAGAGGCTGAAACATCCATAGTTGATGAGAAAGCTCATGGCTCGCCCTCCTATGCTGAGCGGCGAAGGTCATTCACGAATACGAACCGATCTGCCGCTAGAAGGAACCGATCTGCCCCTAGAAGATTGAGTCCGAATTGCTCGCTCCCTAGCGGTGCGATGATCGAAGCCAGGAAACACCCGCACAAGGCAATTGAGGAGGGCCCATGAGCAAGAAGGCCGCCGACCTGATCGAGAGGCTGCGCTACCCGGACGACAGTATAGCGGTGCGCCTGGAGGCCGCCACCGTGCTCGAATGGCAGGCCAAGGAAATCCGGCACCTGGCGCATCGCGTCTTCGAGCTGGAGGCGGAAATCAAGAAAGCCAAGGAGCTGCCCGGTTGATTTTTTATTTTTGGGATTTTTGAGTTGAGATTTTTGAGTTTGAAATTTTCTAGCTAAAGCCCGACTGCCTCTCTCGCCGCCGCCGCCACCGGCGCCCCCCATGCTTCCAGCGCGACTTGCCCCACACAAGAGGGGTTGGCTGCCTCTACCCTTGACCGTGTTGCCCTATGAATTGCCGATGCGCGCCACCCTTTCCGGCATCAACGACTAGGCCACTAAGGCCGCGCTCGTTTCCGCTACTCAGCTCAAGACAAACAAAAGCCGGCGCCGCATTGAAGCAGCACCAGCTTGGGTAGGTCAGACGTGCTGACGTGTCAGCGTGCGGTCGCCTGGATCAGATCACAGTAGTCGAGAGGCATCTGCTAGGTCTCCCCCAGACTGGGAGGTTTAACGGGGTAGGGCTATAGCCAATGGGCTATTGCGAACTGTAATGGCATATGCTCTGTAAGAGTGCGACCGACCCGAGCTTTCCCTCGTCGCAGCAGGTCGCAATGGGAGATGCTCCCTCTCCCCCCGTGCGGAGCATCATCGCCTTGGGTTCCTCCGAGGCAATAAACGCCCATGAATAGCGGCATCAAGTCTCTCCCCCTGGCTTGGTGCCGCTCCCTTTTACAAGTTTGCTCAACAGTACTCCTGCTCTGGCGTTGCGTTGTTCCTCGCCAGCTTGTCGATCAGCTCGCGCGTCGTCGGAGCCGCCACGTCCGGCAGGAAGTCTGTCGCATGGCTACTCCTCCAACATGGCTTTGATGCTGTTCGGTCTCCTGGGCCATCAGTTCGCGAGCGAAGCGGCTGGCGTCCTCGACAATCACCTTGCTGATCTCTCGCGGCGTGCGCCTGCTGACTGCCAGCCGTGACGATCTGACGGCAAGTGAAGATCCAAGCCGCAAGATGATGCGCCAGATTGCGGGCGCCTTTGCTGAGTACGAGAAAGGCCGTCTAGTCCACAAGCTGCGGCACGCACGCGAGCGCAAGCGCCAGGAAGGTGGCAAGTGTGAAGGGCGCAAGAGCCACAAGGAGCTGCGGCCGGAAGTGGTGGCGGAGTGCAAGCGTCTGAGACGTGCAAGCCCTACGACCGGCGAACGTCGTGGCCTGAGAAAGATCAGTGAAGAACTTGCGGTGCTGGGCTTCCTCAACGAGCGCGGCAAGCCCTACAATAATGACCGTGCGGACGCCATTACCCTCGATGCGATCCAGCAGCGCGGCGAAGCCTGGACGGTCTTGGATAGGATTAGCGCCCGAGACTGCCGCATCGTAGAACTCCTCGACTATCTGGAAGCCTGCCCGCTTGGCGTAGGAGGCGATTGCCGACTTCTGGCGCTTATCGCTGTCCTTGTCCTGTCCGACGTTGGCGGCAGAGCTGGTCCGGTAATAGGCCAGAGCCTCGACCCGATGTTTGTTGTTTATTGCCATGGAAAACCCCCGTGGTTGTTGGTCTTTCAAAGGATTTTCGTGAAAACAACCGATTTCGGGACGGGAACCACGTTTCTGCCAGAAACGTTGACTGACACCGCAGCGACGCTAACCCCGAGCGTTAAGCCCACGCTGCGGAAACGCGCCCGGCTCGCTCCCCCCGACCGGGCGCAACGCTTTTTGAGTTTTCGAAAGTCAGTGCGTGGAATTGTGCGCTGAGACGGGAACCGCGTTTTCGCTAGCAGCGACGCTTCCCCAAGAGCGTGAGCCCTCTGCGGAAAAGCCGCGCCCGGCATTGGTCTCTCGTATCCGGGCGGGGCCGTGGTTGCGTTCAATTGTGCAGCGAACCGAGCCGCTGCTCGATCGGCGGCAGTGGAACCCGCTGACCTTTCGGATCGACGATGACGATCTCGATTTTGTCGGGCAGCGGCGTTAGGGGGTTCTCCGGATCGTTCGCCAAAGGCTGGGTTGCCTTTCCATAGCCGCGGTCGAGCAGCTCCTTGGCTGCCGCAATGCGGGCCTGCTCATTTTTGGAGGTCTTCATTAGTCGTGCGAGCAGGGCGATGGCTGCCGGTCCATGCTGCTGAGCAATGGTTTTGATGGGAGTAGACCAAATCAACTGCGCACACGCTGGTCATGCGGGTGCTCATGTGCGGCGGCCGCGAGTGTGGGAAGCCGCCCTAAGCAAACATACCGTCAAACATCTCGTGTGAGTTGAGCGTGTGACCTGGATTGGCGCCGCAGCTACATTCTTGCGGAGGATAGTCCGGGAGCTACGAGGATCGGTTGCAAACTCCGCTTGTCGCAGCTCCCGACTTAGCGCGCGGCCGTTTGGCGCGTTCTTGCGCACCTTCCAGCCGCACGGCGGCGTCGCGCGTATTTCCCCCGAAACCGCGCGCCTGTCACACGCTCAATTGAGCAGAGAAGCGTGCAAGTGTCACCCCAGATTTGGGGGAGACCTCATGGGATCAGACGCTGACGTATAGCCTGAGCTACCGCGTGGCTTGTGCCGTGAACGCCCAATTTGGCCTGAGCCTTCTTGAGGTGGCTGCGGACGGTTTCCTCTCCAAGTTCGAACTGAGCAGCGACTTCTTTCATTGGGCACCCGATTGAGAGTAAGCGCAGCACGGCAAGTTCACGGGCCGTCAGCGCGGCACCCTTGCCGATCCGGGCGACCTGCGGTCCAACGAGCTTTTGCAGACGAATGGCAGCAAACGTCGCTCCCAAGAATAGAATGGCGCGTGTCTCTTCCGAGAGTAGCTGGGACAAGACCTTTGCCGACCAAAATGTCACCACCCAACGGCTGCCCACGGGGCAGTTAAAGCAATCACGCATTCCATACTTGAGCGCGAGTTCCATGGGCCACCGGTCGACCCCCCGCGGCTCAAGCGTCCGCATCAATTCCGACATCGTGAATGGCGCGAGAGACAGTTGTGCAAAGGTGATACCGGGGCCCGGATGCTTTCGGGTTAATTCGATATGTTCGTCCCACCATCCCTCAGGCACGCTCTTGTGGAGGAAGACGGTCTTGCCTTTTTCGACGCCGCTAAAATCCCCCCATCGCACAGGGAACAGGGCCGCAGCCAGCACGTTAAGCGGGGTGGCTTGATGCGTGGCCTTGTGCAAGCCATCCAAGACCGCGTCAGGCGTATCAAGCTTCTCGATGCTGCTCGTAAACAGCAGCATTTCTGAACTAAGCTTTAGAACATCTGAGTGCATGCACGGATGTTAGCATGCTCGACATTCCGCCGCGGTAACGCCCATGTGCAGCGACGACCTACACATGGAAGCGGCACCCAGCTGGGGGGAAGCTCGGTGCCGCCGAGTGGAGCCCCCCGGCTCTTGCGAACCGGGGGCACCTTGTGGCCGGCTCCACGGGGGTGCGAAGGGAGCCGGCGTGTCGATGCTTGCTCTACGAGGGACAAAAGAAGCATCACGCGTACATCTTTGATGTAAAAGATCGCCCCAGGTATCCCCGATTTGGGGGAGACTTGCGCCGCAAGGTGGACGGGCCACAGAGCGTCCGCCCGGATGTGTCGTTCGGACGCTGTCGAAAGCGATCTACACGTAGATGCAAGAGGGGCTCGGAAGTCGTATTGAACCCGCAGCACTTTCCCTCAGTGCTTAGGCACTCCCCCCGGTGCCTACAATCGGCTCTCCGGGCCCTTCCGCTGAGCAAGCCATCGCGCCTGGGCAGCGTTGGGCATTAACCATGAGCCCGGCAACGACAAGAGGTAACGCCGCGTGTTAGCAAAAACAGATTTCCCGATGGGTCTCGATGCCAAGACTCGCGAGGCATTCAAAAAAACATTCGACGCCATGTCCGAGTGGCGCGATGAGACCACAGCATCGACGGAGCGATATGCCGAAAGGGTTTTCGACACATTCGCCGTTGCAGCTCGCGGTGTCGGTTGGCCCGAGAGCCTGATCGACATGACGAAGGCCCAGTTGTTGCAAGCCTCCAAGATGCAAACCCAGATGATGGATCGCGTCATGAAGACTTGGCAGGATCAACTGAAGTCGCCGGTCAGCCCCGGTCAATTCTTGGGCAAACTTACCCAAGGTGGCTCGGGCACTGGTCTCGAGAACGCCATGGCCAATCCGGTGCAATTCTGGATGCAGGCGACGCAGACTGTGGCAGGATCAACTGAAGTCGCCGGTCAGCCCCAGTCAATTCTTGGGCAAATTTACCCAAGGTGCCTCGGGCACTGGTCTCGAGAACGCCATGGCCAATCCGGCGCAATTCTGGATGCAGGCGATGCAGATGTGGCAGAAGAACTGGATGGACGCGATGGCGCTCTGGATGGGCGGTAAGCCTTACCGACGGTAGAGGGCTTTGCGCACTAGTCGCCATCCAAGCAACTCGCACTCGCAATAATCTGAACCTCCCGCGCTACTCCTTCGGCGCGGGAGTTTTTTATAAAGTCCCCGGCGGCCAGTAGGTTCAAGTAGGCAATCGCCGCACTCCTATTTGTATTAAAGCAATCACGCATTCCATACAGGGGGCCGTACCAGCGGGGAGGTGACTGCCCATAAGTAAATCGAACTCCGACAGGATGCGCTGCGCCAGTTGCCGGGGTGCCTTTCTGAGCTTGATCAGCGGCGCCGCGTTGAAGCGGGTATAGCCAACTTGATGTGCGAAGCCGAGCAGCGCCTTCACGATGGCGACGTTGGCGTTGACCGTTCACGGGCAAGTTCAGCAAGATCACGATCAAGGTCGACCGGCCGCAGTTGTCGCCGAAGGATATCCAGAAATTGAAGGAAGGCGAAGCAGCAGCAGCAGACGCCAAGTAAAGCGTGCGCAGCATGCTTGACCAGAAGTGCTGCAGCGACGAACGCGTTAGCGCGATGCCTGAGTTTGACCCCAACCGGACATTGGCTCGCGCTTTTTCATGGCTTGGCCGGGACTAGCTCACTGGCGTGGCGCCAACAAGCTGCCAACGTCAACCTTCGTGCTTCCCTCCGGCGGGGAAAATACAAACGTGTCTTGTGAAAAGACGGGGTTTGGCTTCCATTTAAACTCGTTGGTCTGATTAGGACCATCTACGTTACGGTAGACAAGCCTACATAGGAGAGGGACGTCGTTCTTTTCCAACCAAGCTTCCCAGCTGTCGTCTCCCATCCGCCCAACAGCGGTGAATTTATCACATTGCCGCCCGCCGATTGTGCTTGAGCCCGCAGCAGCGACCTTAATGTCGTCAGACCCGGCGACAACATCATCAACGACCCTGAGAAAATCCAGCACTTGTGCCTCGACACCTAATTCGCCGGTAAACAATCCAAACGCTGCAGCGGGTGAATCGGGCGCGGTCGTTTGCGCGAATTTGCGTTGTTTGGGGTCATAAATCGTCAGCACTTTCCCATCAGAAATAACTACATAAGCGTTCCGGCCGGATGAGGTTTCGATGCGCAACAGATTGGGTTGGCGAATCTGGAAATGAACCGACCCGCGATACAGCTCCTCTCCCAGCGTGCGGGCATCGAATGAAGTTTCGAAGTCAAGCGGAGTGCTTTTTATATAATCCTGCAAACGCTTGAAGATAACTCGGGGCTCGCCAGAAGCACTCGCGACTGAATTCGACGGTGCATTTTTTGACGGTTCGGTTTGGGCCTGCGCAACGGCGCACGCGAGCATCCAAGCCACGAGGGAAAGACGGTAGAGCATCCGCTGGTCTCCAGTTATGGGTCTCAGATACCTCATTGGCCGTTAATTAGCATCGACGGCGGCGGAAGTTGTTTCCCGTCAATCGTAACGGTGGCGCTCGGAGAACCCGGCACGCCGGTGATCTGCTGAGCATCGGCGGTGAATGTGTGCAGTGGGGAAAGGAGTAAGCTTGCAACCAGCCAATAACGGTGAACCGAAAGCATACATCGCTCCGCACACGTCAGTCCAACAGCAGCGGAGCCGAACTTAATCGTGTTCTTTTGTCCTTGATCCTGGTCAATCCGTTCGATCTTGATGAAGCTGCTCGGCTCCCGAAACTCTGGCGCTATTTGCGCAGATGACGGCGAGAGCATCTCATTGGGTATTGCATACGAAATCTTGCGGCGTTAATTCGTGGCCAATACGCACCATGAGCCCCCGTGACTGAGGCAACGGCCAAGGTTCATGTCCGACACATCATGCGAAAGTTCGGCGCGGCCAACCGCACCCAGGCCGCGCTCTGCGCCGAGCGCTTGGGCGCCCTAATCCCCGGCGTCCATTTCGGCGGCAACCCAGAGAATGACATCCATGCCGGCCTTCAGGCCCCCAAACCAAAGGTCGTGCGATAGACCAATACCTATGATGGCTGTCAATGATGAACGACCTGTGCTTTCATGGATGTTCTGCGTTGTTCTAACGACTTTCTGCCAGCCGGCATCAAGCCAAGACTTGCACCCAGGAATCATTGGTGAGGACGACCGCGTCCGCGTCCTCGAACATGGACCACCCTGGGACGCAATTGGCCAAGTCAATGTTGGGGGCTACAGAATTGCCGCCCGGTGCACTGGAACGTTGGTGGCACCTGAAATTGTCCTGACAGCAGCCCACTGCGTCATGGACCCGTGGCACAAAACACCATTTCCGTTGCATGACATTCATTTTCTTGCTGGTGTGCGCGGAGCGGGGACAAAGGGGCATGCAACGGCCAGGTGCCTACACTTTCCGAAGAACTATGAATTTGTAGCTCCTAAAAAGATCCTTCCAACAATGCCAGCATCAAAGGTGCCGCTGCGCGCCTTCGTGACCGACGTCGTCGCGATCGTGCTGGACGAAAAACTGGCGGTCCATCCCGGCGCCTCTGGCCGACAGTCTGGTGGCTCAATTCGGGCTTCGATTCGTCCACGCTGCATACCCTGCGG
>CAWHZB010000019.1:142500-232386 GCA_963833715.1 uncultured Alphaproteobacteria bacterium | reverse complement strand
TTGTTCAGGACTCGCCGGCGGCGCGGTTGTGCGCAGATGAGAATTGCTTCTTGTGCCTTTGCGCCCAGTCTCTGAACGCATTCCAATCACGGCCGGCCAATACGCAGAGAGCCAGATCCAATGGCGGCACGCCGGGTGGGCAAATGCGTTTTCCGCCGCGGTTGGCGATATCGTCGAGCCACGGGCGCATGGCCGGGAATAACCCATAAACCACTGCCAAGCTTTGCAAGTGGTCAAGCGTGCTCATGTGCTCTTCGATTGCAGCCCAGAGCCCCAGCCACCGAGTGTAGCCGACAGTCTCTGCATCCGCTGGAGAGAGCTTCTTTACGGCGCCGATCACCACGTCGTCGGCGGAGACTTTTTCGCCGAGGACGTTTGTCATGAGGCGCGCTGAAAGTTCTACCGCCGCGTCTTCGATTTGCTCGGGCAGCAGTTTGTCCGGATCTGACACGGCGATCGCTTCCAGCTCGCCACCGAGTCTCGCCAAGTAATCCTTGATATCGGTATCGTACCAAGCCGCGCGACCGCCGGCGACGATCATAGGCCTGCGGAGCTTACCCGCGTTGACTGCGCGTTGTAGCGATCGCTTCTGCCAACCATAAACTTTCGCAAGTTCGGCATAGCCGACAAGTCGAGGAAGCTCTTTGGTGTTGCGGGCCGCGTCGATCATCTGTAGATGACGCCAGATTCGCAGTTCGCGGGCAAATGAGAGCCTCGACACCCGATAAATTGACGTAGACGGTGAGTAGACGCGACATACTAAGAATACAAAAAACAAAACGAAATCAAACAAAGCCTCAGTGGCGGAACGGTAGACGCGGCAGACTCAAAATCTGCTATTCGCAAGGGTGTGGGGGTTCGAGTCCCTCCTGAGGCACCACAAACACACTAAGCCCCATCGAATCTAATTATAAGGGGTTAGCTGCCTTGCGGTAGCAGAGTGATGCACGAGCAGTAAGTGAGTTTGGATCGAGCACGAGCATCGATCAGCCTGCCAATCGTCGTCAGACAACCGGCACTCGCAATTCGCACGACAGGCGGGAGGATGATCTCCCGACTGTCTTGATCGATTGTCGCGTCGTACAGTGCGGCCGAAAATTATTCCTGAGTGGCGTCTCAGTGGTACTGAACGCAAGCACCTCCAGACCATCGCGCACACCTGCGGGCTGCTCGGCGGAGATGCCGAATGTCCCTGCGGGCTTCTCGGCGGACATGGCGTCTGGTGGTTCTTGCCACGCAGATACCATTAATTCGTACCCTACCCACCCCGCATCCTTCGCGGACTTGCGTGATCATGCCGTCCGGCTGATGAAGCGGCGCGGGCGACATGGCATGCGCAGATGTTGCGGCGACCAAGGCAAAGCCAACAGCGATTAACTTAATCATTTTCGTTTTCTCCGTGTGGCCGTTCGCCCGCCTAGCCAACTTAGTCATGTAGCAATCTTTGACTCATATCAATACGGATCAATACGGATGATCGCATTTGTCGTTGCGTGTCACGAAGCTCGGGAGTTCTGAGTAACTACGTTTCCGAGCTGCCGCGATTGAAGCCGCTGGAACGCTCAACCTTGCAAGGCGTTGTGGGAAGGAGATGACAAAAAAGGACTACAGAAATGAGATCCGCAATCTTAGCAACTGCCTTTGCTGCTCTATTCGCAGCCGCACCCGCCTATGCGCAGTCGCCGGCCCCTTCCACACCCGACAACAACGTGACGCGTACCGACGACGGTGCCCCCCCGGAGGCGCCATATGTGAACGAAGAGGGCGGCCAGCCATCGGAATTCGACCCCTCACTGCCCGCAACTAATGATGGGATCGTAATCGATGATGGCAGTACCGGCGCAGGCAGCGGCGAGAGTGGTGAAGATTCTGATTTGCGGCCACCTCCTGAAGGCAGCCCTCCGCGGAATTGACGAGGGTTAGGTTGCTAACTTGGGAGCCTTACCTTATCCGCTAAAAAACGCCCCAGCCCTTCGAGTGGGCCGGGTTTGCATTCGCAGATTTGGATGTACCAGCCCGGACCCCTTTCGAAGCCGTAGAACGCTAAGTCTTAAGAGCGGCAATGCGGTGTCCATGTCGCCACCAGCAGCGCGGTTCGTCACCGTCATAGCCGCCATAGTACGGAATCCAAAGGCCACCGTGCCAATGGCCGTGTCCGTGACCATGCCCATCATGGTGCATGTTACTGCCGCCGTTTCCACCACCGCCGCCGCCGTTCGAATGCTCCTTATTACCGCCGCCGTTGTTATGACCGGCACTTGCGGAGACAGTCATGGCACCGAGGGCCAGACTGGCAGTCACCGCCAACACGGCGGTCGAAAGCTTTGTCATCGTTTCCTCATATGTTTGCGCCGCTGTAGCGCGGCTTTATTTGACAACGCGTCCGACTAGGCACGGTAAACTGCGTATAGAGAGGAAATATTTATGATGTGGTTGCTGAGATCGCTCGAGTAGCGCCACAGCGCTTCTAACGGGCTGAGCCGACGATGGTAAACGTCTTGCGACACTCAGCGATTGCTTCTTGCCAGGACGTCCATCAGTTCCGCGACCTTACCGCGCTGCTCCTGCTTGTTGCCGCTCGCGATCGCATGTTCGACGCAATGGGCAACGTGATCCCGCAAAATCTCCTCCTCGACTTTCCGCAAAGCGGCACGAACAGCGGAAATCTGCGTTACGACGTCGATACAGTACCGGTCCTCTTCAAGCATTTTCGAAAGTCCACGGACCTGACCTTCGATGCGGCTAAGGCGTTTCAGCGTTGAGAGTTTGGCATCTTGTTTCATAACTTGACGTATACCGGTAGAGGGTATAGGTGTCAAGAAAATACCCCCCTGGGGTTTAGCAAGGAACCGCATCGTGGCCAAGAATGAAAGTAATTCTCCTGACCCGCATTCGTGCTGCGGAAATGCGCACGTGCATGGCCATCAAGCGATCCCTTCGCGAGCCGTTTCTCGAGCGACAGAGAAAGATCCCGTTTGCGGCATGGACGTCGATCCAACTACCGCCAGGCATCGGGCCGAGTTCGAGGGCAAGACATACTATTTCTGCGCCGCCGGTTGCCGGCAAAAGTTTCTCAGCCACCCCGAGCAATACATTCATCGAACCCCAAGGGCCGCAGTCGTGCCTGAGGGAACTGTCTATACGTGCCCGATGCATCCCGAGGTTCGCCAAATCGGACCGGGGTCATGCCCGATCTGTGGCATGGCGCTCGAACCCGAAATGCCAACGGCCGAGCCCGCTGAGAATGCCGAACTCGCGGATATGACGCGCCGGTTCTGGATCGGCCTCGCACTAACTCTTCCCCTCTTTGCGATCGAAATGGGAAGTCACTTGACCGGCTCTCACTCGTGGCTTGGGCATCAGGCGACAAACTGGATCGAACTGATACTCGCCACGCCCGTCGTGATTTGGGCCGGCCTGCCGTTTTTTGTTCGCGGTTGGCAGTCGGTGGTGTCGCGCAATTTGAACATGTTCACATTGATCTCGATGGGGACCGGCGTGGCTTGGCTCTACAGCGTCGTAGCCACGGTTTTCCCGGACTTGTTCCCGGCAGCGCTCCGGACGGGCGATAATGCTGTTCCGGTTTATTTCGAGGCGGCGGCAACGATTGTCGTGCTCGTTTTGCTCGGGCAAGTCCTTGAGTTGCGGGCACGTGAGCAGACGGGCGGAGCTGTTCGCGCACTGCTTGATCTCGCTCCCAAGATGACAAAACGCATACGCCCCGACGGCTCGGATGAGGACATTCCAGTCGATGCAGTGGTCGTGGGCAATCTGTTGCGCGTCAGGCCGGGCGAAAAAATTCCTGTCGATGGCGCAGTTGTGGAAGGCCGCAGTGCGGTGGACGAGTCTTTTGTCACCGGCGAAGCGATGCCTGTAGAAAAGACGGTCGGGGATCGCGTCATTGGCGGAACACTCAATGGCAATGGCAGCCTTGTCGTTCGCGCCGAAAAGGTCGGCCGTGACACGATGCTGGCCCAGATCGTCGCCATGGTTGCACAAGCTCAGCGCAGTCGCGCGCCAATTCAGCGGCTCGCCGATCAGGTGTCGGGCTGGTTCGTGCCGCTCGTGATCGTAGTTGCCGTTCTCGCCTTTGCCGCCTGGGCACTTTGGGGCCCGGAGCCCCGCTTCAGCTACGCACTGATCGCGGCTGTTTCCGTGCTTATCATTGCGTGTCCCTGCGCCCTCGGACTCGCAACACCGATGTCGATAATGGTCGGTATCGGTCGCGGCGCCCAAAAGGGAGTTCTCATAAGGAACGCCGAAGCTCTGGAACATATGGAAAAGGTCGACACGTTGATCGTCGACAAGACCGGAACGTTGACGGAGGGCAAGCCAAAGGTAACCGCTATCTTCCGTCTTGGACCTTTGAGTGAAGACGAAATTCTGAAGTTGGCCGCGAGTGTCGAGCGGCACAGCGAGCACCCGCTCGCCCTAGCTGTTGTGAAATCCGCGGAAGAACGTGGTCTTGTGCCGTCCGATGCTGACAGCTTCGAGTCAGACGCCGGCAAAGGCGCGACCGCAATCGTCGAAGGTAAGCGGGTCGCCGTCGGCAATCAATTACTGATGACAGCGCAGACGGCTGACATTCAATCGTTCCGCGACGAGGCTGAAAAGCTCCGTTCAACCGGTGCAACGGCAATCTTCGTAGCCTTGGATGGATTGCCGGTCGGCATCCTGGCCATCGCAGATCCAATCAAGCCGACGACACCGGCAGCGCTCGAAAGTTTGCGACAGGCTGGTATTCGCGTGGTGATGGTCACTGGCGACAACCGCACGACCGCCAACACCGTCACTTCGGAACTTGGAATAACCGAAGTTGAAGCCGAAGTTCTTCCGGAAGACAAGAGCCGCATCGTCCGGAGACTTAGAGAAGCGGGCCAGATTGTTGCGATGGCCGGCGACGGGGTCAACGACGCACCGGCGTTGGCGGCCGCCGATGTCGGCATTGCGATGGGCACCGGAACGGACGTCGCGATGCAGAGCGCCGGGATTACCCTGCTCAAAGGCGATTTGCGGGGCATTGTCCGGGCTCGCGAACTTTCACAAGCGGCCATGAGAAATGTCAGACAAAATCTCGTGTTCGCGTTTGTATACAATGCGGCAGGTGTACCGATAGCAGCCGGGGTCCTTTACCCGTATTTTGGAATCATCCTGTCGCCGATTATAGCGGCGGCAGCAATGGCGCTTTCCTCAGTCAGTGTCGTCGCCAATGCGCTTCGTCTCCGACACTCGTAGTCACGCCACGAGCCTCTCAACCCGAACGAAATTGCGCGAGGCCGATCCCACCAAGTGCGCCGATGATGACGACAACAATAGGCGGTGCGCGCCAAACGGTGAGCAGGACAAAGCTGACGAGCGCAATCGCGAAATCACCCGGCGTCTTAACTGATATTGTCCAGACTGGATTGTAGAGCGCGGCACCAAGCAATCCGACCACCGCCGCGTTGACACCTCTCATCATGGCTCGTGCGCCTGCGCGCCTGCGCAACGTGTCCCAGAAGGGCAACGTGCCGACGAGGATCAGCAAACCAGGAAGAAAAATGCCGATCAAGCCGAGTGCGGCGCCCACCACCCCGTTTGGGGAAGTACGCACGACGGCGCCAAGATAGGCGGCGAACGAAAAAAGCGGTCCGGGTATGGCCTGCGCCGCGCCATAGCCGGCAAGGAAGAGGTCGTCGCTCACCCAGCCGGGCGTCACGAACGCCTCGCGCAGCAGCGGCAGCACGACATGACCTCCCCCGAAAACGAGCGCGCCGGACCGGTAGAACGCTTCGAACAGGGCAACGCCCGGCCATATTCCTAGGCCGCGCAGCACCGGAAGTCCGACGAGCAGAAGAAAGAAGACAAGAAGCGCCACAACCCCGACGGTGCGCGACACCGGCACCGGCACGGCGATATGGCCTGTTGTTGGTTGAGGCGCCGCTCGGCAAAGCCATAGCCCCGCAACGCCGCCCATCGCGAGGGCCGCGATCTGGGCGAGCGTCGAGGTGCTGAACAGAATAATCAGCGCCGCCACGACGGCAATGGACGCGCGCTCCCGGTCGGGGCTCAAAACACGCGCCATCCCCCAGACAGCTTGGGCCACGATTGCCACAGCTACGAGCTTGAGGCCATGGAGTAGGCCAATACCGATCGGACCACTGAGCGCGCTCACGCCATAAGCAAAGAGTACGAGCGCGATGGCGGACGGCAGCGTGAAGCCGGCCCAAGCCGCGAGGCCGCCAAGATAGCCGGCCCGCATGAGGCCTATGGAAAACCCGACCTGGCTGCTGGCCGGACCGGGCAGGAATTGGCACAGCCCGACGAGATCGGCATAAGCGTGCTCATCAAGCCACCGGCGACGCACGACGAACTCTTCACGGAAATACCCGATGTGTGCGATTGGCCCGCCGAAGCAGGTGAGGCCGAGCTTCAAGAAGGCAAGGAGGACTTCAACGGGAGAGCCGCTCTTACCCTCGTTCGCCTCGGCTGGATGCGTGACGATCGTCATACGGCCCTGCTTCTCTACGAGACGTCCAAGAGCCGCTCATCGTTCACGAGTTCAATTCTATACATGTATTGACAATATCTCTTTAACATCCAACATTTGTCCCATGCAGCATCACGCTTTGCTGCACAATGAATGAGTAGGATAGCAATCGAATGTCGTCGATCCCGAAAGAGCTCTTGCGCGCCATGCCGGCCGATGCGAGCCGGTCAAAAATTCGCGAACGACGCGGATCGCCAGCTAGTCGTTTGGCGAGGTCCGCCTTTTCCGCCTGACCTTCTCGCTCTCCAATTCGCGCAAATAGCCAAAATTCGTCGGGCTCGAGTGGAATATTCAAGCGCTTAGCGGAGCGCTGATAAACGCACCATGGCCGTCACGCGCGCAACAATACGTTTGAGTTCTTCGAGGGACGTTGCATCGCGCGGCATCTGAAAGGGATCGCTCATCGGCTTCGGTTCTATGCTCGTCCGGAGCGGTACTTCCTCGATCGCAAATGACAACAGGAACGCCACAAAGGCGAGCAACGCAGCCGTGAGAAATACGGGATGGAGCGACTCGACGAAGAGTTCCAAATTGCAGCGGCTCGCTCAGTGTCGCGATCGCGGCTGGATCGGTCAACTTGGCGGCGGCTTCGGGTAGCGTCGCGCTGATTTTGGCCTGCAGCGTGTAGTTGAAAATACCCCCGAAAAGCGCCGCGCCGACGGCACCGCCGATCGATCGGAAAAGCGTCGTGCCGGAAGTCGCGACGCCAAGCTGCTCGTAAGCGACGGCGTTTTGCACGGCCATCACCAGAATCTGCATCACCATGCCAAGTCCTAGCCCGAGAAGCAGCATTTAGACCGAAGCCGTCGACGCCGCCGTCTCGAGCGTGATGCGCGATAGAAGAAAAAGCGCAATGGTCATCAGCCCGGTACCGATGATCGGAAATATCTTGTATCTGCCGACCCGGCTGATGATCTGGCCGCTCGTGATGGAACTCGCGAATACGCCCAGCATCATCGGCGTCATGTGCAGACCGGCGCTTGTCGGATCGAGCCCTTTGACAACCTGCAGGTAGACGGGGAGCAGCGTGATCGACCCAAAGAGGGCCATGCCGACGATGAAGCCGATTGCCGCCGCGATGGCGAATGCGCGATTTGCGAAAAGCGAAAGCGGCAAAATCGGGTCGGCGGCTTTCGTCTCGACGTAAAGAAATGCGCCGAGCGATAAAACGGCGAGCACCGAAATTGCAAACATGCTGACCGGAGCTTTGCGCGTCAGCGCGTCTCCCAGGCTTGTGATGATGATGATGCAGACGAGAGCAAGTGCAAGCAGCGCGGCGCCAGCGTAGTCGATCTCGACTTTTTTTGAAGCTCGCTGGTGCGGTCTGAAACTGGCGTTGATGACCGCCAGCGCCAGGAGGCCGAACGGCAGGTTGATGAAAAATATCCAGCGCCAGGAGAGATGGTCGACGATGAATCCACCAAGCAGCGGACCGATGACTGTCGAAATTCCGAATATGCCGCCAAAGAAGCCCTGATAGCGGCCACGTTCGCGGGGCGGCACGATGTCGCCGACGACCGCAACCGCGGTGACGATAAGCCCGCCGCCGCCGAGTCCTTGCACGTTACCGAACGCAATCAGCTCTGGAAGGTTTGCGCCATGCCGCACAACGCCGAACCGATCAGGAAAATGATGACGGCGCTAGCAGCACTAGTCGCCGGCCCAAGTGGTCGCCGAGTTTGCCATAAAGCGGCACAACTACTGTTGTGGCTAAGAGGTAAGCTGTGACGATCCATGCAAGATGCGACAGTCCGCCGATTTCACTGACGATCGTTGGCAAGGCTGTCGAGACGATCGTCTGGTCGAGGGAAGCAAGCAACAGCACATGCAACCTATTCCTTCCGACGGCCTACGGGGCACCCAGACAAGTGATCGCAGCCGCCTCGCCATCTTCTCAGCACTAGCGCTCGTCTCAAGCGTGTGCGGCTTCGCGAGACGGAGACGACGTCAAGACAGGAAAAGGGAACAGTAGGCCGCTTCCACAACAAGGCACGAGAGCCAGCCCTTGCGATGACGCGTATCGGAAGCACGTTGATATCGCGAAGCTGAGGAACAAGTTCCCTACCCGGAGGCCGCATCTGCGGTAAAGTGAAATGCAGTTCAATTATCATATGAGAACCAGCGGCATCGGTCAGAGCGCGCCGCAGAAGCAACACAACTCGCCGTAAGGTGAGACCTTGCTGACGTACGGTTGGCGCCCAGGGCCGAATGTGATAGCCGAACCAGGTTGAATTTCCGAGGTACTACATGCGGGCATGGGCCACTGGCATCTGGGTTGCAGCGCTGATTTTGCAGTTCGCCATCGTGCCAGCAACCGCAAGCCCGACGCTATTGCTAGAGCCTTCCACCGGCAAAGTTCTTTACGCAGAGGATGTTGATGACCTCTGGCATCCCGCCTCGCTGACAAAGGTCATGACCGCGTATATTGCCTTCGAGGCTATCAAAGAGGGCAAGCTCCACCTCGATGACAAGATTCCCTGCTCGCTCCGAGCGACGCTGCAGCCGCCGAGCAAGGCCGGCATTGAAGTCGGCGGCACGCTGACCGTTGAGCAGGCGCTCCAGGCTGTCATCGTCAAGTCAGCGAATGACGTCACCGTCATGCTGGCCGAGGCGATCTCCGGCAGCGAGACCGCCTTCGTCGAACGCATGAACGCGACCGCCAAACGCCTGGGCATGACGCGAACGCATTTCGTCAATACGAACGGGCTTCCCGAACCAGACCTGGTGTCGACGGCGCGAGACCTTGGCAAGCTGGCGAGCGCGGTGATTACCGAGTACCCGCAGTATTCGAGCTATTGGTCGATGCCGGCTATGCGTATCGGCAAGCGCCGCCTAGGCAGCCACAACGCTTTGCTGAAGACGTTTCCAGGCGCGGACGGTTTGAAAACCGGTTTCACCTGCGACTCCGGCTACAACGTCATCGCCAGCGCGACGCGCGACGGTCGGCGCCTACTGGCGGTCGTACTCGGTGAGACGTCTGGAAACGAACGCGCCATTCGTTCGGCAAGTCTTTTGGAATACGGCTTTCAGAACTACGGCTGGAAGCAACTTTTCAACACCACAAGTCTCGACAATCTGCCGGTCAATTCTTCGGCGAAGGGTATAACCTCGGTACGAGAGGCAGTGGCGGCCTCGGGCTGCAACCCTGGTCGGCACAAGGGTGGAGCAATTGCCCATCATAAGAGGGGCAAGGCCAAGACCACAGCCAAAGGCAAAGCCGCGAAGGGTGACGGCGCGGCGAGCGCGGCTCAGCCGGCGCTGAAGGCTGCTTCCTCAGGCGGCGCGACCCCCCGGCCTCCGAAATCGGTGCAAGCCGCTTCGCCTTGAGGCGAGACTTCGTTTCTCAGACAAGTAATTCGAGCGGCTGCTTCGTGAACACGCACCCTGGCGGATCTCTACCGTCGTCCGGCGGCGGGATGACGTCTTGATTTGCCCCGTCATCGCCAGGCGGCTGCGTATCGGGCTCGGGATCTCGTTCTGGCGGCGCGACATTGTCGTCATCCGGTTCGTTCTCTTTCGGCGCGTCGTATTGGACGAGTTCCATTCCGGCACAGTGGAACATGCACGAACCGGCCCAGGGCGCCGCGTGCGTCGGTGCGAATGTAACCGCAAGGCCGCATCCAAACGTCGCCACGAAGGCAAATTTTCTCACGTACCGCTTGCCTTTGTTTGTGATCCGGAGCGCCGAACACCACAAATACGACCCGTTAACCACGCTCACAGACATGAACCAAACCGCGCCAGGGGTCATGGCGCCAAAATTGCTTTTCCCAAATTCGTCAACCGAGATTTAAGCCTTGAGTAGGACCCTACGATGACTGCGACGCGAGCCAACAGGTTCCCTGACGTGGATTTTACACCCACGCCGCGGGACGTCTCTGCGATGGCCGAGGTTCTCGAAGGCAAACATGGTTCGCTCGCCGCCGAGATTGCCGACTTTTTCGCCATCTACCACGGCGAAAAGGGAGACGCAGGACGTGCCTGGGCCTGGAGCGGCGTGGCCGAACTCGTCCGCAATCGTGAGCGGGCGCGCCTCGAAAGTAATTGAGCGACAGGACTTCATTGCCGTGAAGAGCGCTATCCTTCCCAGGCTCTACCCGGCTGCGGCCGCACGCGCCGAACTTGAAGCCGAAACCGGAGCGCCGGAAACGCCACTCGACGCGGCGCAAAGTCTCTTTTCCGGCCTCATCGAGCAGACGATCAAAGTCTTTGATTCCGATGGCGAGCGCCAACGCACCCAGCGCGACGCACTGCTAGCCTTTAGTGTCCGCCTCCTAAGCGCCGGACTGCTCTACCTTACGCAGATTATTCTGGCGCGCTGGATGGGCGGCACTGAGTACGGCATTTACGTTTTCGTGTGGACGTGGGTGCTGGTCCTTGGAGCCATGTCCGCCTCGGATTGAACCTGGCATCGATCCGCCTCGCGCCGGTCTATCGCGAGACTGCCGATTTCAACCACTTGCGGGGATTGATCCGGAGCGTGAGGCTTGTGGCGCTCGGCGGCGGTACGGCCGTCATGGCGCTCGGGCTCTTCGGCGTCTGGCTTTTTCACGACCACATCCAAAGTGATTTCGTCCTGCCGATTTATCTCGCTCTCGTTTGCGTCCCGCTCTACGCGCTAACGGACGTGCAAGATGGAATAGGACGCGGCAACGCATCGCGCTCGTTCCACCTTACGTGCTCCGGCCCGTCGTGCTGCTGGCGGCCATGTTCGCGGCCAATGCGATCGGCCTGCCGATGAATGCGGCAACGGCCGCCGGCGCGGCAATCGTTGCGACATGGTTCAGCGGCATCCTGCAAATGCTTCTGGTCAACACCCGCCTCAGGGCAACGACGCCTGCCGGCCCACGCCGTTCAGACTTCAAAGCGTGGTTCACGATTTCACTGCCGCTGCTTGTTATCCTGAGCTCCGAGCTCTTTCTGCAGAACACCGACATCCTGGTGATCTCGCATTTCATGACACCGGCCGTAGTCGGCATTTATTTCGCAGCCGGAAAAACGATGGCGCTGATCATGCTCGTGCACTACGCGGTCGGCAGCGCCGTCGCGCACAAGTTCGCCGCCTTGAATGCGCGCGGCGATAAGGATGGACTGCGGGCCTTCGTGAAGGACGCGGTCAATTGGACGTTCTGGCCTTCGCTCGCCGGTGCGCTGCTTATCCTGGCGCTTGGCAAACCCCTACTTTCGCTATTCGGACCGCAATTCAACGCCGGCTACCCAGTGATGTTCATTCTTGTCGTCGGCTTTCTTTTCCGCTCGGCGATGGGGCCGGTCGAATATCCGCTGAACATGCTTGGCGAGCAGGCGCGCTGCGCGACCGTTTTATGTGCCGCGGCGGTTTTGAACATCGCGCTGAATTTCGCTCTGGTGCCGGCGTTTGGGCTGGTCGGCGCAGCGACCGCAACAGCGGTGTCACTTGTCGCGGCGGCGGTGATGAACGCCATCGTCGTCTGGCACCGGCTCGATATCTCGATACCGATCTGGAAAAACCTGTCGAAGTTCTAACGCAGAGCTTGTCGGGTGAGCCGGACTTCTTCTACTCAATGGCCGCCTCGGAGGGCGGCCATAACGTGTTGATTTCTTACATCGGCGAGCCGACGACAAGCGTCCAGAAGGACTTGAATTCCGTCTTCGGATCGCGCACCAGCGCAATGCCCATGTGCTGGGCATCAGGCGTCAACAAATTCTTGTTGTGGCCGGGACTCTCTTCCCAGCCGCGCATGACTTCTTTGAAATCGACCTGCCCGGTCCCGACGTTTTCCGCGGTTAGACGAGCGTTGTAACCGGCGCGCTTGACGCGGTCCCACGGGTTCGACCCGTCGGAACCGTAGTGTGAGATGCGATCCCACTTAGCAAGGTCGCGGGAATGGGCGTTCGCGGCTTCCGTCAGCTCGGGGTTGAGCTTCAGAGGCTTCAGACCATGCTGCTTGCGGTACGCATTGATGATGTCGCGCGCCATTTCGGCGTTCAGCGACGTATGAGAGTAATCCCGATCGGAGAGAACGCCCGGTGCCGCTTTTTCGTAGGTGCCGGTCGGCGCCTTATCGTCGAGTTTGGCGACTTGAACCTTGCTGCGCGGCGCCGCCGGATCACCGCCCAGTCCGACGCTTTTTAACGGAGGCGGCGACAACGACGATGTCGTTTCCTGCTCGGCAAAACCAGATGAGAGAGATGAAGAGCCTAGGCTGCAACCGGATAAAGCGATTGCGAGCCCGGCGGTGAGTGCGACGCGATACATAACTGCCACTCCCGGCACACAACGTGCGGACAAGGTCATCATTGCCGGAAATCCGTTAACTCGGTGTTAATGCTAACGGGCAGCGAATCGCACGCCGTGGCATGCCGCAACGATGTGCCGGACGCACGCATATTTCGGATCCCTCGCAACTCAGTCCCGCCCGGTGCGATATCGCAGCAACAAGGTGTCGCGATTTTGGCGGCTCCGCGGCGAAAGCCTGATTCCTGAGTCTCGCTCAATTTGCAAGGGCATTGCGATCTCGATGAAGCGGGGGTCATCACCGCGCCTCTTGGAAGAGCGTCTCGGATCATCGACACTCGCGCCCACTGCGCATGCTGATTCGCACCGGGAGCATTTCGATGACGGCAGCCATCGGAAAGTCTGAGCGGAGAACCGATTTCCAAACTCCGCCGCTTACGGTGAGGGATTTAGTGCTGCTGCGCATCGCGGCGGGGGGCGCGACACGGGCAGACTTGCAGCGCGATGTTTCGCCAATTCTGGCCCCCCAGATATCAGGCACCGAGTTTCGCCGCGCCGCTGAGCTGGCGATCAGCACCCTGTGCAACACGCAACTGGTTAGCGAGGCGAAAGGTCGCCTGACTGCATCGGCGAAGGGCCTTCAAGTTGCAGAAGCCTCACTCGGACCGGCACGATCTTTCAACCCCAGCTGGGCCGACGTAAAAAGCACGCTTGTCCTGCGTGCGCTCGAAACGCGCAGCACGGCGTCGGTCAAAAAGGCCGTGGAGCGCCTCGAAGGCCTCGCAGCTATCGTGTTGCAGAACCATTTCGGTCTCTCGACCGGCCGCGTACTTTCACCAGCCGATCTCAGAGCCGAACTGGCGATCGTTGTGCTCGAAAAGGCTTTCGGAAAAAAGATCAAGACCGGACTCGGCAAGGGATCAGGTCTGCCAGCTAAGCCAGGTAGGTTGCTCGCCGGCCAGCTCTTCAAGCAGCCGCGTGAGATCGCGAGCGATGGCAAACTGATTGTGCAGCTTGCGTCCGAGACTACAGGAGCCCGCGAACAGTCCTTTGAAGCGCTCGAGTTAGCGGTGTTGCACCGCTTGACGAGCCCGAAGACGGCCCCCGATCCAGCGACGATCGCACCGCCACGGCCGAAACGCTCAGAACCGGCACATCATCAATCCCGCACCCCGACGCCGAAAGCCGCCAACGATCGCGCACCGCTCGCGGACTCTGTACCTCCTGCGACGCGAACGCTCTCACCCGACATCGCAGAATTCTGTAGCGCTGTGGTGGATGCGGCACGTCCTTACGCCGAGGGCTGGTCAGGCAGCCGGAAGGCGTTTATCTCTTTGGTATGGAAGGCGATTCGCAACGCCCGGCCTGACTGGGGGCTATCCGAGATTGCGTTTAAGGGCATGCTCGCCGAAGCCCATCGTTCGGGCCGGATCGAGCTTGCGTGCGCTGATCTCAAAGATGGCCGCGATCTGAAATCGCTCGAGCAGTCCAAGATCCTCTACAAGAACACCGTCTGGCACTTCGTGCGCGTCCAAGATTGAAGGCATGCTGATTCGAAATGGGCGTTGAAGGCGGTTCACTTAAAAGCACGTCGTTCGCTCCTCCGCTCGCTCCCGACAAGCTGAGCGAAGCGTTCGAGCATTCGATCACCTGGGAAGATGATCTCTGGCGCGCCGACCCTGTCGACGTGCCGGAAATTCACGCCAAGGCACGCCAGAAATTCAACGACTTGCTGACGACCGTCACGTCCGGCTACGGCTACCACGTGCAGGAGCGGATTCTACTGTTTCACGGCCAGTCGGGAGCCGGAAAAACCCATCTTCTGCGAGCGCTTAGAACCGACTCGCATCGCACGGGCCAGAGCTATTTCGGCTACGCGCAGATGACGCCCGACGTGCAGAATTACGCCGACTTCTATCTGCGCCGCCTCGTGCACTCGCTCGAAAAGCCCTACAACCCGGACCGGTTCGGGGAGTCGGCGCTGTCGCGGCTGACGAACCGTATGGTGCTCGATTCTGAAGTCATCTCGTCCTCCGATGTTGACAAACTCCGCGACGCGACGCTCGATGACAAACAGCTGGCGCGGCTCATCCTGCGGCTCGCCGACCAGATCGTCGCCTGCGACAAATTTCAGACGCGCGAACTCGACATCAATATCGTCCGGGCGTTGCTATACCTGCAGCGCCACGATCCGCGGATCGATCAGCGTGTCCGCCAATATCTGAACGGCAGGCAACTGACGCCGATCGCACACGAGGCCGTCTCAGCGCTCGATCCGAACAATGGCGAAGATCGCTCTTTCGAGATCATCGCGGCGCTCGGTGCGCTCGTTTGGACCGTCGATCGCGCCGCGCTCGTCTTCTGCATCGATCAGGTCGAGGATCTGCGCTTCTTCGACAATGCCGAAGATCGCTTTCAGCGCGCCGTCCGCGATCTCATTCAAATCGCCAACCGCCTGACCAACGCTATCATCATCATATCGTGCCTCGAAGATTTCTACGGACAGGTGCGCAGCCTCGTCGCGCAGTCCTATATCGACCGCATCGAGAAATCCGGCCCCGTCCTGCTGCGCGAGAGCCGCACACCGGAAGAAGCCCGCCTCATCATCTCGAAGCGGCTTGCCTATCAGTCGGAGTTGAACGGCGCCGGCATGAGCTTTCCCGACGCGTCGCAATTCTTCGGGCCGCAGTTCTTTGAGGAATTCGGCGGGCTCTCGACGCGTAGGCTCCTCGAGCACGCCCAATCGCGTCTGCGCGAGGCGACTTCAACCGAAGGCGATGAGCGCGAAGCCGAGCCTGAGAAGCCGTCGTTCATCAGCACTCTGGCGCAAGCGCTCGGGCAAGCGATCGGTTTCGGGCAAGATCAAGAGGCGCCGGCGGCGCTTTCCGCCGTGCAATTCCGCGAAATGTGGGAGCGGTTCGCCAACGAAAGCGAAGCCGAGATGCCGCCTGATGACCAGGAGTTGGTCGATGTGCTCTCGGCCGCGCTGCTGCTGGCGCGCGACGAATGGGGCCGCGCCATCGAGGTCACTGTGAAGCGCCTCGAACTCGGCGATGAATTGCCGGCCTTCGACCTGACCGTGCGCCACCGTACCGGCTTTGCCAACGACGTCAGGGTATTCCTGTGCAACAGGCCGACGCAGGGCGGTGGCCTCAAGCGTCAGCTCGACAAGGTGCTGACGGCGATGCAGGGCAAGCCTTGCTTCATGCTGCGCGCCAGCGACTTTCCGCCCAACAAGAAGAACCAGACCGCGCAGGCCTTTCGTAAGTTTCGCGACGGCGGCGGCCGCCAGCTTCTCGTGCCGATTCCCGAGTGGGAGCGCATGATGACCGTTCGCGAATTCACCGCTCATCATCGCGGCGACGCCGGCATGACGCAGTGGCTCGAAGGCTCGAAGCCACTGTCGAGCTTGATCTCGATCATTCATCTGCTGCGGCTCGATTTGCTCGGCCGTCCGGTGCCGCGACTCGTGGCGAAGGACATGGACGACCCGCAGTCGTCGCTCGATGGCTTTGGCGGCGGCGCGGCACAACCGGCCGCAAGTGACGAAAGTTCGGGCGAGCCTGGGCTTGCCGCGAACGATGACGAACTGCCGATGTCCGTCATTCTGGACGAGAACGGCAGTTACGGTGCGAGCATTCTTTCAGGGCGCGAGATCGGCAATCTCGGACGGCCCGTCAGGCTGAACAAGAGCGTGCTGAAGCGCCATGCGGCATACCTCGGCGGGTCGGGCTCCGGCAAAACGACTCTCGCGCTGTCGCTGATTGAACAGCTTCTGCTGCGCGGCATTCCGGCCGTGATGATCGACCGCAAGGGCGATCTCGCGGGCTACGCCAATCCGGAAGTCTGGCGCGCCAACGAGAACGACACGCCGGATCGTCGCGCGGAACGCGAAAAGCTCGCCGACGCCATCGATGTCGCCGTCTATACGCCGGGACGGGCTTCGGGGCGGCCGATCTCGATCACGCTTCTGCCGAATGGCATCAATGAGCTTCCGGACCACGAACAGCAGCTGCTGGCGAACCTCTCGGCCGCAGCCCTCGGCGAGATGTTGCATCTCAAGAACTCGGCAACGCACCAGAAGCAATCCGGCGTGCTCTCCGTGGCGCTACGCGTCCTGGGTTCGCTTTCGACAAGTGAGGTGACGCTCGCGGATCTCATTCGTCTCCTCGAAGACGAGCATCCGGAACTGACCGATCAGACGCAGCGCATGGACCCGTCGGGAAAGCTCAGGCGCGATCTCGTTGCGCAGCTCGACTCTCTCCGCTTGCGCAACGCCGCACTTTTCGAAGGCGGCGGCGAAAGCCTCAGGATGGAAAGTCTTCTCGGCCTCGGTCGCTATCAGCGGCCGAACCGCACCCGGTTGTCGGTCATCTACACCGGCTTCCTCGGCGACAACGAAAACATCCTATTCTGGGTGTCGCAGTTCCTGTCCGAGGCGCTGCGCTTCTGTCAGCGCAATCCGAACGACGAGCTGCAGGCCGTCGTCATGTTCGACGAAGCCGATCTCTACATTCCGGCCAACTCGAAACCCGCCACGGCCGAGCCTTTGCAGAGCCTGCTGAAGCGCGCGCGCTCAGCCGGGCTCGGCATGATGCTCGCGACGCAGTCTCCGGGCGATCTCGACTATAAGAGCCGCGATCAGATCACCAGCTGGTTCATCGGGCGCGTCCGCGAGGACACCGCACTCAGGAAGCTCAAGGCTGCCTTTCAATCGGAATCGGGCCTTGATCCGGCGACAGCGCTGCCGGGTCAGACGGTCGGCGAATTCCATCTCGTGCAGGAAGGTCTCGTTCGCCCGATGAAGGCGCAACGCTCGCTCATCGCAGCCGAACAGGTTCCCTTCGACCGCATCGAGCAATTGGCTGCCGAAACGCGCGGCGTCGACGAGCGGCAGCTTCGCCTTTTTGACCTTCCCCGTTAATTCGCTGGCGCCTCTCGCCTTAAGTCGGTGGTTTGCGGAAAGCGCAAATCTCGATGTTCAATTCGCATTTCCGGATTCGACATATTCCGTGATTGGTGCATCGCCATAGCGTCAGCGGAAGCAAAAAGGTTAATTCCCTTAGTGCATGTTATGGGCATGACAATATTGGATTTTTTCTAGTCTGCACGGCCAGCGAACAGCCACTTCGTGGCGGGCCGCGGGTGGGCGCCGCGATGTGATCCAATTTCTACGCTCGGCGGCGCAAACATCCGGATGGCACTGTCAAGTTTTTTTGTAACGATGTATTGTAAGGCAGCTGAGTGTGAGGGGTTATGCTCAGCTTCGCAAATCGGGGGCGGCCCGTTTTATGCGAAAAAAGTGAGTGAATTGGTCGTGAGGGCAAACCGACCGAAGCATTCCCGTTAAGAGCCGCGCGAAATGTGGAGTGAACGTTAAAGTTCTGTGCGGGGTAAAGTGTTATGATGGCGAAGCCTTTCGTCATGATTGTCGTCGCAGCTCTTATGGGTCCTGCAATCGGCGTCGGTCTTTTCATTCTGATGAATAATTTCTGAGAGCTTTCGCTTCTTTAGAAGCCGAGAGAAAGCCGTGTTCGTGCTTACTTCAAGGCGCTTTTTCGCCTTGGCCTCTTAATTGCCATTTCCCGGATTAGATGTTGCCGCGGCTTCGTTGAGTTCGCGCCTCATATCTCCGCTACGCCTGCCTTTGCCAGCGCCGGCCCCGGCGATGGCGTTAGCGCGGCTTTGCAACAGCGATGATACGACTTCTGCGGCATCTGACCGCGCTCGGCGAGTTCTGCCTGTCGATGCCGCGGCGCATCGTGCGCTGGCTGATGTTGGCCGTCGCTTTCAATCCGAAACTCGGACCGCTGCGCCACGTGCTGGCAACTGCTGTGGCATACGCGCTGTTCGCGCTGCTTCTCGTTTACGTGGCGGCGCCGATCAGGGGCTACTTCGGCCAACTGTCGATGCACGATAAGCTTGGCTACGACGCCGAGCGCTGGCTGGCGACGGCCATCTACGATCCCAAAGGAAATTTTGTCGGCACGTTCGATCCGCGCCTCGATAGCTTGCGCGACGTCAACTACACCGACGGCGCCATCGAGCTGGGCGACTACGTCGCCAACCCCGACCATAAGTCGATCCCCGTCCGCGATGTTCCCGAGCAATACTGGCGCTGCCTTTCGTATCACGAGGATCGCTATCTCGGAGGTCCGCTCAATCCATTCGGTATCGACCTCCTTGGCGTCTTTAAAATCCCGCTGTCGACAATGACACGCTCGATCGCGGCGCACGGGCCGCGCCTCGGCGTCGGCGGCTCGACGCTGCCGATGCAGTTCGCCCGCGTTATTTACCAGACACCGCCGAACAGGGACGAGAGCGGCCTCTCGAAGATCAAGCGAAAGCTCGGCGAATGGTGGCTCGCGCCGGTAATCTATCGCGAACTGACGCGCGGCGCCGACAATACGCTGCTGAAGCAATGGGCCGCGAACCACATCTGGCTGGCGCAGCGCACCGGCGGACAACCGCTGCACGGCGTCGAGGTGACGAGCCAGGTCGTGTTCGGAAAGGAGGCGAAAGACCTTTCGACCGCCGAACAATTCGTTCTCGCCTCCGCCGTCAACAAGCCGATTATCCTGCTCGAAGGCAATGACCGGCTGAACGAGGTGCGTCTCGATCGCTGGCGCTACATCACCGAAGTCAGAGCCCGCACGTGCGCCGAAAAGCTCATCACCGACGAGACCGAGCAAAAGAAGGTCGTGTTCGAGCTCATGGCACTTGCCGCTGGCCCACCCGATCCGCAGGTGAAGCCCAAGTTGCAGGCGGCGCTCGAACGCTTCGTGCCCGATCAGGCAAAACGTGCCGAGGCGAATCCGGTCATCCGGGCGAATTTGCTGCTGCCTGCTGCTCGCTTCGGCCTCCGTGAGGAGATGAAGCAAAGCTACGGCTTTGGCTGGCGCGACTACGTACGAGGTGTGACGACGACGTTCGATATCGGGGACAACCTGGCATTTCGCGACAAGATCGACGCCGAACTGACGGCGCTCGACGCGAAATGGTCCTCGCGCATCGATCCGGCTTTCACGCTCGATCCGAAAAAGGTGAGCGCCGACAAGACACTTCCAAATGTCATCGTCGTCGCCGCCGACGGCAACGGCAATATTGTGCGCTATTACGAGGCGGGCCAGACGGCGGCCTACTTCGGCTCGCTACCTGCAAGAAGCGCCGATAACGGCCTTTACGATCCGAGCTCCGAGAGCCGCCAGGTCGCTTCGACCGGCAAAATGCTGCTCGCGATCGCCATTGCCAACCAAGGTCGCGACACAACGGATACCCTCTACGTTGATCCGCAGGCACCGGCTGCCGGGCTCGACACCTGTGCGAAAGGCGCCAGCCGCCAGGCGCGAAAGGCCATAGTCGCGTTCGCCTGCTCCCTCAACGCGCCGCTGATCAATCGCGGAGCCGTGCTCGGGCAAGCACCGGTCAAACGGTTGATCGATGGCTTCGGCTTTGCAATGCCGCCCGCGGCGCAATCTGGCGGAACACCTCCGTCGACCGCAGTGGTGCTGGGTCAGATCGCCGGCGCGCCGCGACGCGTTCATTTCATGTCGAGCGTCATCCTGGCGTCGCTGATCGGCCGCGGCACCAAACCGGTGAAGCCGCCGACGCTGATAACGGCCTATGACTATACGCAAAAAGGCAAGGACGGCGGCGGGCTTGTGGCTGAAGCTCGGCCGGCGATCATCCCGAAGTCGCTGATCCGCCCGGGCGCCGTGCCGCTGATCAAAAGCCTGCTCGAAGCACCGCTCTGCTATCAGGCCGGCGGCACCTCGTACGGAACGCTGAAGAGCCTCAGCCAATGGTGCGCCCACCGGCGCGGCGACTTGCGGCTGCACTTCGCCAAGACGGGCACATCGGTTTCGCTCGATCCCGACGCCACCGTCGACGCGTGGGCGTCCGGTGGCCTGCAGTTCACCAATGGCGCTGCCTATTCCTATGTCGTGCTTGTCGGGACCGGCACGGCATCAAAGCCCTGGGCCCACGATCTGCACGCCGCACAGATTGCGGCGCCGTTGCTCGATGTTTTGCTACGCTGACCTCGCCGGACACGCGAAGTCGAATCCGCGTCGCGACCTCTTGCCGTGGAAGCCGCCTACATCGGCAGCAGCGCGTATTTCCTCAGCACCCGCATTTCCTGCACTGCATGGCGAAGCGCTGGCGAGCAAGGGCACGGGCGCACGCGAACGATCACCGGCGGACGAGCAACTCCGCACCCTCAGCCCGAACTGATGTGCCATCGTCGCCTCAAGGCTCCGCGTTCGCGGCCGGCTGCGCGAAGCGCAGTCGAGAACGCAAATGAAGGGCGGGTACGAAATCCGCCCACTGCCGAACATCGCTCAGCCGCAGTTGCGACATGAAAAACGCTGACTGCCGAGCGATTTTAGTTCGCTTTCGGCACGCAGCGGGTTGGCGGCAATGAACTTTGAAGCTCCTGAATTCAGGCGCCGGACAACTTCGGCGCGGTCTCACGCCGCCGCCCGCGAAGAAAACGACACCGACCGCAAACCGTCACGCGACATCAAGCGATCCATCCTGATCTTCGGCCTCGGCGCTTTGTCGTGGGTTGCGACCTACGTCGGCATGCTGGAGTTGATCGAAGCCAACATGGGCGATCTGCCGCTCGTTCATCGCGTCATCATCGCCTTCTCCGTTGCGATGCTGATGACGATGATCATCTGGCTGCTCGACCAGCTGTTCAAGCCACACACGCTGGCGACCAAGCTCTCCTACGCCGGCGGCTATATCTTCCTATCGCTGATCTCGATCGGGTTCGGCTTCGGCTTCTACTGGAAGGTGCTCGAAAGCCGCGGCGAAGCCTCCCGCTCCGCCGAGAGCGCCGTGTCGCAGGTGCAGAATTCTTTGCACGCCGCCTCGACACGCCTCGAGCAGTTGCAGGGCACACTGGTGCAACTGACACAGATCTCGACCGACAAGGCCGAACTCGAACGCACCAAGGGCACGTCGTGCCCGAACTCGAAGCCCGGCGACGGTCCGCGCCGCAAAATGCGCGAGGAGGATGCGCAGCGCTTTTCGTTCGCGTCGGAATTCGTCAAAGGCCGCGTCGGGACGGTCAATAGCGACATGCAAGCCTTGAACGGCGACCTCGCCAAGATCGTGTCGTCGGATGCGTCGACGTTCGATGCGAAGACCGGCACCCGCAATGAGTTCATGCGCGCCCTCGGCCGCAAGCTCGACCTGACCGTGACCGGCTTCAATGCCTTCCGCACCGATCCGCAATTGCGCCAGATCCGATCTGCTCTTGCCGATCGTGCAGAGCGCACGGCGTTCGGCGATTTAAAAGGGGCAAGCGTCTCCTGCCCCGATCCTCAGTTGCAGATGGCGCTGCGCGGCGTCGTCAAAGCGATCGATCAGCTTCCGGAACTGCAGAAACCGGAAATCGCCGCCGTCGAAGGCTCGGAGGCGACAATCGAAGCGTTCCGCCGCCTGACCACGACCTTCTACGGACTCCTCTCGTTCAAGATGCCGCCGTCGGTCGAAGAGCTTCGCGAACTGCAAAAGAAAGCCGTTCAATCGGTCGAGAACCCGCCGGACGCCGAAGTCCGCACCAGCCGCGCCTTGGGTGACGGAGAGGCTGCCGGGCTCTCGAAACGCGATTACGTTCCGTTGGCTGTCGCGGTGTTTGTCGACCTTTGTTTGTTCCTCGTATCGATGGCACAGCGCCCGGCTGGCCGGCTCGACGGCTTGGTGCCGAAGATGAAAGCCGCAGAACGTGGCCCCGTTATCGAAATCCTGTCGCGCTTCAACGACATCCACCGCGACCAGCAAATCCGCGAGAACTTCGAATTGTTCCGCCACGTCGTGTTCGACATGAACGGCGATTACTACGTTGCCGTGCCTCTCGATGCACCGCCGAGGATGAACCCGGCCGAGCGCGAAGAATTGCGCGTCGAAGCTCAACTTCTCGCCAACCTGTTCGCGAGCTTCGAAAGAGAAAAAATCTTCAAGCGGACACTGCTGCCGACCACCGGCAGCATCCAGAAGCGGCTCAGGCGTCAAGGTTCGAAATTTGCGGGCTCTGAATCGTTTCGCGTTTACAAGTTCGCACAAGGGGCTTGGTCGGACATCATCCTCGGTGCCGTCATGGGCGCCGCCCGCCGCGCCGAAGCGGGAGAGGAAGAAGTTCGCAGCAGCCGCGGACCGGATTTGCCGAGACCGGCTGCGCACGTGCTGCCGGATGCACCCGCACGCCAATCGGAAACTCCTGCGCCGAACTTCGAAAGCGCCAGCGCCTCCCCCGCGGCCAAGCTATCCATCGATCCGCAACACGCGATGCGCTTTGGCCCCTACGCCGAGACGTACCGGCCAGACCCCACTCCGCCACCCACTCACATGGCAGCGCGCACCCGGCGACCTCCTGCGTCCGCGTCGCCTGAAGCCGATGCGACGTCCAACGCCGCCAACAGCAACACGGCGCGAACAGCACCCATTGTGCCGCCACCGTCGCGCTCGACCGCAACCGTCGTCGCGATGCCGAGAGCGCAGCACTACGCGCAGGCCAACAATGAGACCAGCCAGCCTGCACGCGATCCGGCATTGGCCCGCGTCACGCTGCAGCGCGAGACGGCGACCTTCACGGTTCCCGTCAGCGAAGCCGCCATTCCCGACTCGCTCAAAATGGCCTTCGCAAAGGCTGATCAAAACTGGGCAAACACTTTCAAGCGCCGGCAGGAAGCCGACGTCATCGAAGCCGAGCCCGTTCAGGCCGCAGCGCCGGCGCGCCATGAGCCGTCGCGCCTCGCCCAAGACCAGCTTTCTGCTGAGGACAGAGCCTTTATCCGCCGCATCGCACCACCGGCCGCCGAATGAAAAAGGCTTTGACAGAAAAAGAGATAACTGACCTCGCCACAAATCGACCCGAGCCGCAACGCTTGCTTAACGTTCTTCTCGGCTTAATGGGGCTGCCGAATGCCCGCCGGGTGGCAGTTCCGTTTGACGGTCGGCGTCGACTTGGGATGGGAAATCGCACATGCGCATCGCTTCGCCTCCGCTTCTCATGATGGCGACTCGAACTGACAAAGAAGCCCGCCTCAAGGACTTCATTACCGAAGGCCTGGCGCGCCTGCCCGAGGCTTCGGCCGCCGCCGACCCCGTCACGATTGTCGTGCGCAATCCCGACAGTCCCGCTGCCCGAGCCGCCTATGCGGCACTTTCCGAACGCCACGTTGGCAGCGGTGTCAAAGTTATATTCGGCGAAACGAACAGCGACGATCCGATGGCTGCGTCATTGCTCGACATCATTTGCGGCGAATTCCGCGTCCTCGGCGATCCTCGCTTCGGCGCGGCACATGAGCAGCTCGTCGTCGGCACTCATGTTTGGACCGGCGATTGCCTGCGTCGCGATCCGAACAAGCGTGATGCTTTCGAAGTTTATTATTCCGACGATGCAGCGGTCCGGCTCTACGCCGCCGGTTCGTTCGAAAAGCTGTGGGCCGCGGCGAGGCCGGTAAAACCGGTCAGGGCCGACGCCGTCGCGCCTGAAATTATCGCAGCCGGGCAAACGGACGGCCCCGGCGCAATCCCGCGCAACCCGCGCCACTAGCTCAAGCACAGTCTCCGGTTTGCTCTGAGCCAGCGCCAGCGGGTTGAGCGGGTGCCGTTGGCTGCCTTCCTGCACGCATTTCGTGTGTGGAAGTTATCCCCGCGTTCCGCGCGTGTGGTAGGGTCTCGCCTCGTCCCGCAATCGCTCAGAAAAAGAGCGCAAGAACGCGCAACCACCGGCAATTCGAAATTTGCCGCCGCGCTTCGGCCGTTGGCTCCTGTTGGGCTTCCGAACCGATCGCCGCGGCGCGATATTCGCCCGGACTAAGCTGGGGACGCCATGCGCGCCGCTCAGCCTCACTCAAACAGGATGGCACCCCCATGCTTTTCTTCGCGCGCCTTGCTCTCGTCTCGACCCTTCTGCTGGCGACGGCCCTCAGCGCTGGAGCTGCGGAGAAGACGTTTTCACACCAGGGCGTTGCGGCCGACGCCAAACGCTACGAAACCTTCCTCAAGGCCAACTGGAAGCCGGACGGCAAAAGCCCGGCCGCGCTCGAGGCCGAAGCGGAAAAAGTCTTCGCTGCCGATCCGCGTGTCGCCTCGCGAAGTCTGGCGAATGCCGTTGCAGCCGATGATAAGGACTGGAAAGCCTGGACGCGTCTGGCCGAGGCGCTTCTTGCCATCAAACCCGATCCAAACAACAGCAGCGAGCGTTACGATCTTCCCGTCTATGCCTCGGGCGCCGCCTATCGCGGCTATCAGCGAGCAACCGCGCCTAAGGACAAAGCGCATGCACTGTTCGTACTTGGGCGAACGCTCGAAGCCCGCTCGTACTGGCGCCCCGCGATCGACTCGCTGAAACTCAGCCTCGATCTCGCTAACGATCAGACGACGCGCGAAACCTATGACAAGCTCCGCGCCCAGTACGGGTTCCGCATGACGGACTACAAGACGGAAAACGAGGCGACGCCGCCTCGCCTTTGCCTTGAGTTCTCGGAAGACCTGAGCCGCACGCAAACGGATGTCGCGAAGTTCATCTCGGTCGACGGCAAGGACCCGCAGAACCTCGTGCAGGAAGGCAAGCAGCTCTGCATCGAGGGCTTGAAGTACGGCGAACGCTATCAGGTGCAGATCCGCGCCGGCCTGCCATCCGAAGTCGGCGAGACGCTAACCAAAACGTCCGATATCGCCGTCTATGTACCGGATCGATCGTCGTTCGTGCGCTTCACCGGCAAGGCTTACGTGCTCCCCTCGCGTGGCCAGCACGGCATTCCGGTCGTCACGACCAACACCAGCAAGATCGACGTCGAAATTTATCGCATCGGCGATCGCAATCTCGCGACGACGCTTCAGTCGGGCGACTTGCAGCGGCAGCTCTCGAGCTATGACGTCGACACGATCCGCGATCGCTCGGGCATAAAGGTCTATCAGGGCCAGATGGACATCGCCTCGAAGCTCAACGAGGAGGTGACAACGGCCATCCCAGTCACCGATGCAACCGGCAAGCTCGAGCCGGGCGTCTACGTCGTCGTCGCGAAGCCTTCAGAGAAATCGAAGAACGACAGTTACGAGCGCGCCACGCAGTGGTTCGTCGTGTCCGACCTCGGCCTCACGGCCTTCACCGGCAATGACGGCATTCACGCGCTGGTTCGCTCGCTGAGCGAGGCGACAGCCATTGCCGATACGACCGTCAAGCTCGTCGCTCGCAACAACGAAGTACTGGCGACGGCAAAGACCGACGCCCGCGGCTACGCAAAGTTCGACGCCGCCATAACCAAAGGCGAAGGCGGCACGGCACCGGCAATTCTCGTCGCCGAGAATGGCGCGGGGCAATATGCGTTCCTCGATCTGACGCTCAATGCCTTCGATCTATCGGACCGTGGCGTAAAGGGGCGCGATCCTGCGGGCCCCATCGACGCCTACGTCTATACGGAGCGCGGCGTCTATCGCGGCGGTGACGAAGTCAACATCACCGCGCTCGTTCGCGATCAGTTCGGCAAGGCATCCGCCGTGCCGACGACGCTGATCGTCTCGCGCCCGGATGGCGTCGAGCAGACCCGCCTCGTGATGAACGACCAGGGCCTCGGCGGCCGCACGTTGGCGGTACCGCTCGCGAAGACTGCGATGACCGGCACGTGGCGCCTCTGGCTGCACACCGATCCGAAGGCGCCGGCGATTGCCGAACGCGCCTTCCTCGTCGAAGACTTCGTGCCCGAACGCCTGGATATGAAACTATCCGCTAACGTTCCGGTGCTGACGCCGGACGAAAATCAGACGATCAATGCGGACGGCCACTATCTCTACGGTCCGCCCGCCGCCGGTCTTGGCCTCGAAGGCGAAGTCGTGGTCAAGGCATCGAACAAGGATGTCCCGGGCTATGCCGGCTATTCGTTTGGCCAGGCGGACGAGCTCGTAAATCCGGCACGTCAACCGCTTGAAGCCAGTCTCGTCATGGACAAAGACGGCAAGGCGGCGGTCCCCGTCGTGTTGCCGGCAATGCCGAAGACAACGAAGCCACTCGAAGCCGCGATCACCGTCAAGCTGCGCGAGTTGGGCGGCCGCACGATCGAACGCAATCTGACACTGCCGGTCGATCTGAAACTGGAACGCATCGGCATAAAGCCGCTGTTCGACAACTTCACGGCACCCGAAGACCAGAATGCCGGTTTCGAAGTCGTGTTGCTCGATGCGAACGGTAAGCCAGAAGCGAGTAACAATCTGACCTGGACGCTGACCCGACTCGACACGAATTGGCAGTGGTATCGCCGCGACGGCAGCTGGACCTACGAAGCCGTCACCATCAAACGCAAGATCGGCAGCGGCCCGCTGACGATTGCCGCCGACGCGCTGGCAAAACTTTCTCAAAGCATTGGCTGGGGCCGCTATCGCCTCGACGTCACGTCTAACGATTCGAGCGGTCCCGCATCGAGCGTGATCTTCAGCGCCGGCTGGTACACCACGGGCGACGCGGTCGACAGCCCAGAGCAGCTCGATGTCGCGCTCGATAAGGAGAGCTACAAGACGGGCGAAACGGCAAAGCTGCGCATCGCGTCAAAGCTTGGCGGTAAGGCGTTGATCACGGTGCTCGGCACCGGGCTCGACCTGATGAAGGAAGTCGAGATCGCGAAGGGCGGCGGCGAAGTCGAAATTCCGGTTTCCGATGCCTGGGGTCCCGGCGCTTACGTCACGGCCCTTCTCTACCGGCCATTGGATGAAGTGCAGAAACGTATGCCGAGCCGCGCCATCGGCATCCGGTGGCTGCCCATCGATCAGAGCGGTCGCGAACTGAAAGTCGCGGTTACGCTGCCCGAGAAGGTCAAATCCGGGAGCAAGCTCACCGTACCACTGAAGATTGAAGGTTTGGCACCCGGCGAAGACGCGCGCGTTGCCGTCGCCGCCGTCGATCTCGGCATCCTCAATCTGACACGCTACGAGACGCCTGCACCTGAAGACTGGTTCAACCAGCAGCAGAAGCTGTCGTTCGAAATCCGCGACTTCTACGGTCGCTTGATCGACGGCATGCGCGCAGATCGCGGCAAGCTCAAATCGGGCGGCGACGCGGGCGGCCTCGCCATGCAAGGCAATCCGACAGTCGAGACGGTCGTGTCGCTCTTTTCCGGCATCGTGCAGGTGAAGGAGGACGGCACGGTCAGCGTCGACTTCGAGCTTCCGGACTTCAATGGCACCGTTCGCATGATGGCCGTCGCCTGGAGCAAGGACAAAGTCGGCCACGGCTCCGGCGATCTGATCGTTCGTAACGCGGTGGCCCTCACCGTTGCCGCGCCGCGCTTCATGACGCTCGGCGATCAAGTCAACCTCGGCTTCGATGTTCACAACGTCGACGGCCCGGCGGCAGCCTACAAGATCTCACTATCGCAAAAGCAGGGCGACGATACGAACGAAACCCTGACGGCGATTGCCGACAAGACGGCCGACCTCAAAACGGGCGAACGCACGATGCAGCGCATCGCCTTCAAGCCGACCGAGCTCGGGCCGTTGACGCTGAAAGCAGTCGTCACCGGCCCGAACGACATCCTCGTCAAACGCGAGATGACGTTCGAAATCTTGCCGCCCGCCGGCGATATCAAGCGCACGACGATCTCGTCGCTCAAACCCAGTGGCGGCAAGCTCACCGTAACGCGCGATCTGGCGCAGGATCTGATTCCATCGCGGACGCGGATCAATCTGTCGGTCGGCCCGGCGGCGCGCCTCGACGTGCCGACGCTGTTAGCGCAGCTTGACCGCTATCCCTACGGCTGTGCCGAGCAAACGGTGTCCCGCGCCATGCCGCTCGTCGTGGCGAACGCGGTCGCGGCGCAAGTTGGTCTCGCGGCGGACAAGGCACTCAAGGACCGAGTGCAGGGTGCAATCGCGCGCGTATTCGAGATGCAGGATTCCTCCGGCGCGTTCGGCGTCTGGGGTCCATCCGATTCCGATCTCTGGTTGACGGCGTACGTGACGGACTTCCTGACGCGCGCCAAGGAGGCGAGCTATGACGTTCCGCGCGAGGGCTTCAATCGGGCGCTCGACCGGCTGCAGAACTTCATCGCCTACGCGACTGATTTCGAAAAAGGCGGCGAGGATCGTGCGTACGCTCTCTACGTCTTGGCCCGCAACGGCCGCGCTCCGGTCGGCGATCTGCGCTACTACGCGGATACGCGCATCGACCGCTTCTCGACGCCGCTCGCCAAAGCTCAGATCGGCGCGGCGCTTGCGATGATGGGCGACAAGGAGCGAGCCGAGCGCGCGTTCGCGGCAGCTCTCACCGCGATGCCGGAAACGACGCCCGACACCGGCTATCGCAGCGACTACGGCTCGACGCTGCGCGACGGCGCCGCGCTCGTGACGCTCGCGGCCGAATCCGGCATCGCCAAGGCGGAGCAGCCAAAGCTCGCGAACGTCATCGCCAAGGCCTACGAGACGCGGAGTTACACTTCGACGCAGGAGCAAGCGTGGATGCTGCTCGCGGCGAAGGCTCTGAATGATGAGGTCAAAGCCACAACGTTATCGGTCGACGGCAAGCCGGTTTCCGGTCCCGTACTGCGCGGTCTAACACCCGCACAGCTGAAGGACGGCGCGCTGACGATCACCAACAACGGCGATACCGCGGTCGATGCGGTGATTTCGGTCATCGGCGCGGCGTTGACGCCGGAACCCGCCATATCGAAGGGTTTCCAGATCGAGCGGCAAGCCTACACCCTTGACGGCAAGGAGGTTGATCTCGCGAGTCTCACCGGTGGCAAAGCGGGCGTGAAGCAGAACGACCGCTTCGTCATGACGGTCAAAGTCACGTCGGATGAAGCCGGCGGCCGCGTCATGGTCGTCGATCGTCTGCCTGCGGGATTCGAAATCGAGAATCCGCACCTCGTCGACAGCGGCTCGATCTCGGGGCTCACGTGGCTGAAATCGACGGCCGAACCGGAGCACACTGAATTCCGCGATGACCGATTCGTCGCCGCGTTCAATTTCGCGAACGTGCGTAGCGAAGGCGATACGTCTTCGGAGAGTAGCGTCGAGGGCATGAACCAAGACTTGGTTGAGGCCCCGAATGACGGCTCTGTGGTGACGCCCGATGGCACCGTTCAGAAGAAGCCGCCGCCGGTTTCGGCAACGCTCGCCTACATCGTGCGTGCCGTCAGCCCCGGAACCTTCGTGCACCCGGCGGCAACGGTCGAGGACATGTACCGGCCAGAGCGTTACGCGCGCACCGCCGCCGGCACACTCACGGTATCGGCGAAGGAATAAGGTCGCCGATGTCATCTGAAACTGACCAGACAAGCGATCTCGCGGCACAAGGCGGACGAACGTCCGTTTTGCGCCGCAGATCTTGGCGGAAGCTGGCGATGACTTCGCTCATCGGTCTGCTGGCCTTCACCGGCGCTGCCTACGGTCTCTATCTCAAAACCTTCGCCGACGCCGGGCCGCTGCCGCTCGAAGAGGCAAAGGCACTATCCGTCACGGTCGTCGACCGCGACGATCGCCTACTCCGCGCCTTCACGACAACGGAAGGCAGGTGGCGGCTGCCGCTCCACCCGAAGGATGTAGATCCGCATTACCTCAAAATGCTCTTCGCCTTCGAAGACAAGCGCTTCTACAGCCACCACGGTATCGATCCGAAAGCTGTCGTTCGTGCCATCCTGCAGATGGTGCGCCACGCGCGCATTGTCTCCGGCGGCTCGACGCTGACGATGCAGGTCGCTCGATTGCTCGACGGCAAGCACGAGCGCACGCCGGGCGGCAAGCTACACCAGATGGCCCGCGCCATCGAGCTCGAGCGCGCGTTATCCAAGACGGAAATTCTGAAGCTCTATCTTCGGCTGGCGCCGTTCGGCGGCAATCTGGAAGGCGTCAGAGCGGCGTCGCTGGCTTACTTCGGCAAGGAACCGCGCCGGCTTTCGCTCGGGGAATCGGCGCTGCTCGTGGCTTTGCCGCAGTCACCCGAAGTGCGCCGCCTCGATCGCAGTCCGGAAGCGGCGCGCGGCGCCCGCAATCGCGTTCTGAACCGCGCCGTCCAGGCGCATGTCATCACCGTGGCGGACGCCGAGAAGGCCAAGTCGGAGCGCATTCCGACCATAAGGTATGCGTTCCCGATGCTGGCGCCGCATCTCGCCGAATCCCAAGTCGCTGAGCATCCGACCGAGCAAATCATCAAGCTGACGCTCGACCGCAATCTTCAGGCGAGCCTTGAAGATCTCGCGACTGAGCAAGCTCGACTGCTGGGCGACAAGGTCTCGGCCGCCATCGTCGTCGCTGATCATCAGACCGGTGATATTCTCGCTCAAGTCGGATCGGCCGGCTACATGGACGCCAGCCGCCAGGGCGCCGTCGACATGGCAACGGCAGTGCGCTCACCGGGTTCTTCGCTGAAGCCATTCATTTATGGGTTGGCGTTCGAAGCCGGTTTCGCGCATCCCGAGATGCTGATCGACGACAGGCCGGTGCGCTTCGGCACGTATCAGCCGAAGAACTTCGACGAGGGCTACCACGGCACCGTTTCGATCCGCGAAGCGCTGTCTCAATCCTTGAACATCCCGGCCGTGCGCGTGCTGGCGCGTGTCGGACCCGGCAAGCTCGTCGGCCGCTTCCGGCGCGCCGGCGTCATGGCACGCTTTCCCGACAAATCCGAGCCTACGCTGGCGATGGCGCTCGGCGGCACCGGGTTGACGCTACAGGAGATGACCCAGCTCTATGCGGGCCTGGCGCGCGGCGGCGACAGCATCGCGCTCTTCAATCGCTCTGACGAGCGCGGCCGGGTTCTGGCGACAACTCGCGTCAAGCCGCTCGTCAACGCACACCGGCTGATGTCTCCGTTGGCGGCATGGTACGTCACCGACATCCTCAAGTGTGCGCCGCCGCCGCCCAATGCCAAGGGTGGACGCTTTGCCTACAAAACCGGCACCTCATACGGTTACCGCGATGCCTGGGCCATCGGCTACGACGGCAAGTATGTCATCGCGGCTTGGGTCGGCCGGCCCGATAACTCGAGCGTGCCGGGTTTGCTCGGGCGGACCGCCGCCGCACCGATTCTGTTCGACGCATTTCAACGCATTTCAGAGCGCCGGGCGCCTTTGCAAGGCCAGCCGCCCAATGCAATCAGAGTTACGAACGCCGATTTGCCGGCTCCGCTGAAGCGCTGGCGCGACCCCGGCGATGACCCCGTCGCGGGCCACTTCATCGAGCCGCCGGTGCTGATTTCTTTCCCGCCCGACCAATCCGAGATCGAGGAATCGGATCTAGGCGGCGACGCTCTGGTTCTGAAAGCCGACGGCGGAGCATTACCGCTCACCTGGCTTGTCGACGGTGCGCCGATCAAGTCCGATGCGCACGCTCGCGAGGTTTCGTGGCAACCGGCGAGCACCGGCTTCGCGAAGCTTACGGTGATTGACGCCAACGGCCGCACAGATCGTGTGTCGATCAGGTTAAGGTAATCCGTTTGGAGCGGTGGCGGGACGAAGCCGGTCGCGCTAGTTTCGAGTCGTTTTCATCCGGATCGAAGCAACGCGATGACACGCCGAACTTCAGCACGAAACGTTGGGTTTGCGGTTGCGTGCGTGGTTGCGCTTGTCGCCGCCGGATGCCGCGAACCGCCGCACGAAGCCGCGCAACAGTTGCCGGCGCTCGGAGCGAAAATCGATGAAACCTCCGTATCCGGAATTTCGTCTGGCGCCTACATGGCAGGTCAGTTCCAAATGGCTCACGCCAAACGCGTGGCGGGAGCCGCCATCATTGCGGGCGGACCTTATGGCTGCTCGGAAAGTATTTTCGCCAACACCATTCCCGGCGCCGGCACGGCGTTGTTGAACCTCAGCAAGGCGGTCAACGGCTGCATGCTCGACATGCTTGGCAGCTGGGGCGTGGCGGACCCCGCGGACCTAGCGCAGAAAGCCGAGCAGCGCGCCCAAAAAGGCGAGATCGATCCCATCGCTGACGTCACGCGTGATCGCATCTATTTATTCACCGGTACGTCCGACCACACTGTTGCGCCGTCGATCGTCAAGCATGCAGAAGAGTTTTACGCCAAGCTCGGCGTGCCGGAAGCCAACATGAAACTGGTCTCGACGGTGCCGGCAGGCCACGCGTTCGTAACCGACGACGAAGGCAACGCGTGCGAGGTTTCAGGCCAACCCTATGTCGTCGACTGCGACTACGATCAGGCGGGCGAACTGCTGAAGCAGATTTACGGGCCGTTGCAACCGCGCGCGCAAAACGCCACCGGCGACTTCGTCCACTTTGACCAGCGCCCGTTCGGAGCCAGCGAAGACAACGGCGGTCTCGCGGAAACCGGCGTGGTCTACATTCCGAAGACGTGCCGCGAGACCTCAGGCTGCCGAATTCACATTGCTTTTCACGGGTGCGCGCAAAATCGCGAGACGGTCGGCGACGCTTTCATCAAGGAATCGGGCTTTGCTCGCTGGGCCGACACAAACCGTCTGATCGTCCTTTTTCCACAAGTCGCCGCCTCCCCGATAAATCCGCAAGCATGCTGGGATTGGTGGGGTTATACCGGTCCTAAGTATTTGACTCGTGACGCGCCGCAGATTGACGCAGTGAACCGGATGCTGGACGCCTTGCAAGGTAACGGCCGGGGCGCGTAAAGGCATGGTGGGCAGCCGCGCAGCGGTCGCCGGGGGGTGCCGAATAATTGCGCCGCCAATCGACAACGGCTTTCGGGGGAGGCTGGACATGATTGCGCGCGATGCTTTTCTGGCACCGCTTTGGCCGCCGCAGCGGATCGCATCGCCCTTACTATTCAAAACCGCGGAGCGCGCGGCGGCGATCGCCGCGATGGGCCTGCTCGTCGTCGCGGCAGCAATGCCGAGCGACCGCGATGCGTCGCCCGCGGCTGCCTCCGCAAGCCCTTCCGTCTCAACAGCGCGCCATCCAGGGCGCGAATCTGATTTCGGTGCCTATTTCGGCGCGCCCTATCACTATCCGAGCGACTTCCACCTGGTGAAGCCGGGCGTCACCGACCTCACCATCAAGGACATCGATTGGTTCACGAAGCCGTTCGACAATCCGCTCTACTACGGGGTCCGTATCCAACGCTGGCTCGAAGGCGGGCGCCTTGGCGCGATGCTCGACTTCACGCACTCGAAAGCCTACGCGCCGATGCAGCCGGAGAAGACATTCGAGGGCACGCTCGACGGCAAGCCGGTGCCGCCCAAAGCAAAGGTCGGCGACTATTTCGACAAACTCGAATGGTCGCACGGCCATAACATGCTGACGCTCAACGGCCTCATACGCTTGCCGTCGCTCGGCATCATCTCGCCGTATGCGGGGCTCGGCGCCGGCGTTTCACTGCCGCATTCCGAAATTCACCTGAAGACCGATCCGCATCGCACGTACGAGTACCAGTACACTGGCCCTGCCGCACAGGCGTTGTTTGGTCTGGAGTTCCGACTCCGAACCGGCTCGGTCTTCATCGAGTATAAATTCACGACCGCCGACTATTGGGGACCGCTGACGGGACGCGACGGAACGTGGCTGCCGATCGACATGTGGCGGCAGTTCTCGCGCTGGTGGAGCGGCGACCCGCCGCCCAATGGCTGGGCTGGCGCGAAGTTGACGAGCCACCAGGTGATTGGCGGCTTCCTCAGGCGGTTCGTGCCGGGGGTTACCGGCGCCGCGCAGCAGTAACCACGGTCACACTCGGGCGCCTCGACGTCATCCCCGCGCAGGCGGGGAGAGGATTTGACCGAAGCCGTTCCTCTCAAAACCGCTTCAACAGACGATCGATGTAGTCGAGTTCGTCTTGTGGCCGGAGGCTCTGCCCGGAACGTTTGCGAAGCTCATCGAGAATTTCGCGCGCCCGCTGCGCATCGATGGCATCCGGCACCTTCACCGACGTGCCGAGGTCCGGACCTTGTGCACGCTGCGGCCGCCCCAATGGATCACGCGGACTGTTGCCGCCGCGGCCCAGGCGCTGCTGCGCATTCTTCTGCATCTGCTCGGCCATTTGCTGGGCACTCTGGCGCATCTGTTCGAGTGCCTGCCCCTGCTGATTGCCCGCTTCGTCGAGATCGCCCTGCTTCAGCGCATCTTCGGCCTTGCCCATCGCATCTTCTGCGTTGCCGAGCTTTTCGGGATCACCGGCCCCCATCTCATCCAGGTCTTTTTTTAGTTTGTTGAGTTCATTGCGAAGCTGCGCCTGACGATCCTTGAGATTGCCTTTGCCGCGCCGCTGCTGACCGCCCATCTGCCCTTCGTTGCCTTGCTGGCCCTCGCCCTGCTCGCCGCCGCCCTGCTCATTGGCATCCATACCGTTCTGGCCAGCACCCTGCCGGCCCTGGCCTTGCTGACCCTTGCCTGACTTAGGAGAACCTTGTCCATTGGGATCGTCTTGCGAACCGCCCCGTGGCTGGCCTTCATGACCCCGTTGCTGGCTGAACGTGTCGTCCATCAGTTGCTGCTGGCGTCCCGTCAGATCGCTCAGCTCGTTGAGTTTCTTCATCATTTGCTGGGCGCGCTGCTGCTCGGCGCGCGCTTCCGGCGTGTTGTTCGCCTGCAGACGGTCCATCAGCTCGCGAAGCTCGGAGAGTGCCCGTTCGGCTTCCTCACGCGACCCCTCCCGGGCGTTCTTCTCGAGGTTCTTCAACATCTGATCGAGATCTTGCTGCCCAAGCTCTTGCATCTGATCGTTCTGCTGCTGATCGCCGGAGGGATTTTCCTTTTGGGCGTTCTTCTGCATCTCATTGAGATAGTCATTGAGCCGCTTCTTCAGTTCGGCCAGAGAGGCTTGGATCTCCTTATCGTCGGCTCCCTTTTCGAGCGCATCGGACAGCCGGTCCTGCGCGTCTTTCAGAGCCCGCTCGGCCTGGGATAGGGCGCCATCCTCGACCTGCAATGCGAACTGCCAAAGTTGGTCGACGAACTCGCGCATGGCGGCGCGCGTTCCCAGCCGGTCGAGGCGATGGCCAATCGCCCGCAGACCGAGATAAACGGAAATATCGTCGATGAAGCCTTCCGGCTCCATTGTCAGAGCGTCGAGCGCCCTGACCACCGTTGGCCGGTTGCGCAAATCTTCCGCGAGTTTGTGGCGCTGCTCGACCAGCGCCCGGGCCAACGGCTTTCTGAAGCGCCTGGCGGGCAGCACGATCTCGATCGGTTTGCTACGGCCGATTTGGCCGGCGACATCGGTAGCTTCCAGCCAAAGTTCGACGCGTTGCCCCGCCCACGGATGCTCCCCGAATTCGAGAAGCGTCGACGCGTCGACCTTCTTGGCGCCGGGCCGGGGAATTTTGAGCGCCAGTTCGGGCGGCTTCTCAAGCGGCAATCGCGGACCGCTCAACGGCCGTGGTCGCGCCCAAGCCTTCGAAGGATCCTCCGGTTTGGGCTTCACCTGCCGCATCTTCACTTGTGCGCTTGCGATGCCGTAGTCGTCCTCGGCTTTGTAGGCGACCCGCATCGAGCCTCGTGGCGTGCCGCTGATGTCTTTCTGCAGCGCGATCGTAGGTAGTGCGTCCGCGACCACGTCGAACGTCCACTGCCCGAGTTCGTGCGAACCGGAGAGCGCCCGGATGCGCGACGATTTGCGAATTTCATAACGAACCTCCGAGACGTTGGAGGTATCGCCGGATTTGGACTTTTCAGGCGTGACGATGACGGGAGCCGAGGCGTCGACGCTTAGCACTTCGAGCGAGACGCCTTTGTTTGTGAAACCTACGCCTCGGAGCGTCAGGAGGCTGCGATCCGGAACCTCAAAAAAGCGCTTTTGCTCGTCGGCGTTTGCCGACGCCGGCTGTGCGCCATCGGATAGCAGAACGGGAGGTAGCGCGGTGTAGGGCGGCGGCGTGACCCAAGCATCGACACGCGTCGGCGTGCCGAGACTGGTGACACCGAAGCGGAAGGCTGAAGCGAGACGATCTCCGAGGCTTCCTGTGACCAGCAGGGCCGCCGGTATGAGAAGTAAGAGCGCCAGTGCGCGCAGTGCCCAGGGATCGAAGCGATCGGCTCGCGGACTTGGTGGACCGACGCGCAGCCGGGCAAGGGCACGCGCTAAGCGTTCGCGATGCGCCTGCCAGAGCGCGTTGGTCGCAGCGCTCGTTGTGCCGGACGACAGCGTGTCCTCATAGGACGTTGCGGGCCGATGCGGCACCTCAGAGTAGCGCTCAATGCGGCGGATGGCTTCGTCGCGCGTTGGCCACGGGATGCGCGCCGCGTAAAGGATGGCAGTCAACCCAGCGAGCGCAAAAACGGCAAGGACGATTTTATGAATCGTTCCGTCGAGATAGGGCCAAAGTCCCAAGAACGATAGGACGGCGAAAATCAGTCCGAGACCAATAAGCAACCATAAGCGCGGCCAAAGCCGCTCGAAGAAGAGGGCAAGCGTACTGAGGCGAACTTTGCGATCAAAGGACCGCGAAAGCGCCGGGTCGGAATCGTGGTCTTTAGGGTCAGCCATCCAGCTGCGAGCCTATCATGGGCGGAAAACCCGGCACCTTAAGAAAATGCAACGTTCAATCGGTCAAATCCGCAGCATTTCAACGCAAACCCATGGCCGCTTCACGACTGGGTAACGATCACGCCCAGCATGTTTCGTTGCTGGGTCAGCCAGCAATGTTTCGTTATCGATCCTGCAGCCATGGCGGCAAACTGTCGGCGCCGATCAGATCGTCATAACTCGGCCGCGCCCTCACAACGGCGTAACTATCGCCGTTCACCAGAATTTCGGGGATGAGCGGGCGCGTATTATAGGTCGATGACATAACGGCGCCGTAGGCTCCCGCCGTCATCACCGCGATCAGGTCCCCGGCCTCGAACGGCGGCAAAGCCCTATCCTGCGCCAGGTAGTCGCCAGTCTCGCAGACGGGGCCGACGATATCCTGCTGCATCGGCGACATATCCGAGCGCATTTCCGCAACGGGCCAGATGTCGTGATAAGCCTCATAGAGCGTCGGCCGGATGAGATCGTTCATCGCGGCATCGACGATGGTGAACGTCCGGTCGGCCCCCTCCTTGACGTAGGCGACGCGCGTGACGAGGACCCCGGCGTTACCGACGATCATGCGGCCCGGTTCGAGCACGATTTTGAGGCCGAGGCCGCCCAGCGCCTGCTTGACGGCCGCGGCATAGGCGTCGGGATGCGGCGGCACGTCATTGCCGCCGCGGTAGGGAACACCGAGTCCGCCGCCGATATCGAGATGTTCGAGTTGAATGCCGTCGGCCATCAGATCGCGCGCCAGATCACCCAGCAGCCGAAATGCGTCGCAAAAGGGCGCGAGATCGGTGATCTGGCTGCCGATATGCATGTGAATGCCCGCGACCTTGATGCCGGGCAATGCCGCCGCCTTCGCGTAAAGGCCGCGGGCGTCCTCATAGGGCACGCCGAATTTGTTTTCCGATTTGCCGGTCGAAATCTTTGCGTGCGTTCTTGCATCGACGTCTGGGTTGACGCGTAGAGCAATCGAAGCGGTTTTGCCGATAGCCGTTGCGACGCCGCTCAACGCTATGAGTTCAGGTTCGCTCTCGACGTTGAACCCGAGAATGCCAGCTTCGAGCGCATACGCCATTTCGGCGCGTGTCTTGCCCACGCCTGCGAAAATGATCTTCGACGGCGGCACGCCGGCAGCGCGGGCGCGGCGAAGCTCTCCTTCCGACACGACATCCATGCCGGCACGGAGGCGCGCCATCGTTGCGAGGACGGCCTGATTGGAGTTGGCCTTGACGGCGAAACAAATGAGCGCGTCCTGATCGCGAAAGGCATGCGCCAGAACACTGTAGTGACGCTCGATCGTCGCGGTCGAATAGCAGTAGAACGGCGTGCCTACCTCGGCTGCGATCCGCGCCAGGCTCACATCCTCGGCATGGAGGATGCCTGATTTGTAGGAGAAGTGATGCATGGCAGCGCTTCTAGCCGAACGAAAGGTTCGCGTCAGTCGGAAATGCTTGGAAAGTTAGGTGGTTGAGTGAAGCTGTCGATCAGCGCAGCAGCGGATCGAGTACGAACGGCTCGTGCGGTTTCTTCGGAGCGTCTGAGTTCGTCCCCGGATCGGCCGCCTCTGCCGACTTCGCCTCGCCCGAAGCTTTGGCTCCCGGAGGCGGCTCGAGCGGACCTTTGACACCGCAACCCGCGAAGCCAAGGCCCGCGACGCTGATCAGCGCAACGGCGATCCAAGACTTCGTGCGCAGCGGCGCTGCCATATGTGCAAAACTCCAAAACCTAGCGGCCCGCGCGGATGGCAGGCCCACGACGGAAGGTTCTAGCCCCTCCCCCGAGCCTTTTCCAACCGCCTCAGCCATTGACGCGCCATTTTGGCGACGTTCTGTGGCGCAGTTCCCCCATAGCTCGTCCGGCTTTTGACCGAATTTTCGACAGAGAGCACCGAAAATACGGCTTTAGTAATGCGCGGCTCGATCGCCTGCATGTCGAACAGCGCTAATGCGTCAAGATCGACGCCCTTCGCCTCGGCGGCCTTGACGATGGCGCCCGTCACCTGATGCGCGTCGCGGAACGGCATTTTGAGTTCTTTGACCAGCCAATCGGCCAGATCTGTCGCCGTCGCGTAGCCGCGGCCGGCAGCCGATCGCATAGCCTCCGGGACAGGCTCGAGATCCGCGATCATGCCGGCCATCGCAGCCATGACAAGCCTTAGGCTCGAAAACGCGTCAAAGGTCGCCTCCTTGTCCTCCTGCATGTCCTTTGAGTAGGCGAGCGGCAACCCCTTCATGACGATAACCAGGCTTTGAAAAGCGCCGGCGATGCGTCCGACCTTGGCACGCGCCAGCTCGGCAGCGTCCGGGTTGCGCTTCTGCGGCATGATCGACGAGCCCGTCGTGAAGCGGTCGGAAAGCCTCACGAAGGCGAACTGCGGCGTCATCCAGATGACGATCTCTTCCGCGAGGCGCGAGAAATGCACGGCCGCGATCGTCGCCGCCGCCAGCGTCTCGAGTACGAAATCGCGGTCGGAAACACCATCAAGCGAGTTTGCCATCGGCCTGTCGAAGCCGAGCGCTACTGCGGTTTTTTGCCGGTCGATCGGAAACGACGTGCCTGCGAGCGCCGCCGAGCCGAGCGGACATTCGTTGAGGCGCTTCCTCGCATCGGCAAACCGGCCGCGATCGCGCCCGATCATTTCGACGTAGGCGAGAAGGTGATGTCCGAACGTGACGGGCTGCGCCGGCTGCAAATGCGTGAAGCCCGGCATAACGGTTGATGCATGCGCTTCCGCTTTTTCGGCGAGCGCCCGCTGCACGGCCTCCAACGCCGCATCGGTACCGTCGATGCATTCGCGGACATAAAGCCGGAAATCCGTCGCGACCTGATCATTGCGCGAGCGCGCCGTATGGAGCCGTCCGGCCGCCGGTCCGATCAGATCCTTCAAGCGGCTTTCGACATTCATGTGCACGTCTTCGAGCGTGCTTGAAAACTTGAAGTTCCCGGCTTCGATCTCGGCCAGAATCTGATCGAGGCCCTTCGATATTTCGCGCGCGTCGGCTTTCGTGAGGATGCCCGCATCAGCCAACATGTGCGCGTGCGCCTTCGAGCCGCGGATGTCCTGCGGCGCCAATCGCTTGTCGAAACTGATCGAGGCATTTATCTCCTGCATGATCTCGGCGGGAGACATTGCAAAGCGGCCACCCCACATGGCATTGGCGGGCTTGTCAGACACGTGTGGCTCCGTCGGCTTGAAAAGAAAGAAGTTACCAGATGGCAGCGAGTGGCGTGGGAACGGCCCAAAAGGCCCTGTGGATCGTGGCGTTGTCAGCGCTGGTCGGGTTCGCGGCGGTATACGTTATTAGGGGCCGTTCTGACAACGCGCCTTCGACTGGGGTCACCGCGCCAACGGCAAATGACAGCCCGGCCTCATCTGAGCCGGCCTCCGGCGCAATGGCAGCCTTCGTCAAAAAGGCGGCGCCCGCACCAGTGCCTGACATCAAGTTTCAGGACACATCGGGCAAAGACGTGACGCTGTCGAGCTTCAAGGGCAAGACCGTACTTTTGAATCTCTGGGCGACATGGTGCCAGCCGTGCCGCGAGGAAATGCCGGCTCTGGACCGATTGCAGCAGCAGCTGGGCAGCGACAAGTTCGAGGTCGTGGTCCTCAGCCTCGACCGGCAGGGACTCGACGCCTCACGCAAGTTTCTCGACGAGGTCAAAGCCCACGCAGTGAAACTCTATACTGACGTCACGACGAAGCAGGGACTGGCGCTGAAACTCGTCGGAATGCCGACCACGATCCTTATCAACAAGGACGGCCTCGAGGTCGGCCGCTTGGCCGGCCCCGCTAAGTGGGATTCAGAAGATGCCAAAAAGCTAATCGAGGCGGCGATGAACTAGCCACCTCGAGGATGCATCGCTGTCGGCCAGAGATCGAGAGCCGGCCCGTCGTTCGCGATCTACTTCTTTTTGACTTTCTGCGTCAGTGCCGATGCTGCGGCGGACTTGGCTTCCTTGCTCGCCTTCGGATCTTGCATAACTTTTGATGCGGCCGAGGCGACCTTTTTACTCGTCGTCTCCTTTGCGCTTCGCGATTGCGTCAAAGCCGATGCCGCAACTGCCTTTTCAGCCTTGCTCGCTGTCTTGCTCTTCATGACCGTTGACGCGGCCGAAGAGACTTTTTTGCTCGTGCTTTCCGATCTAGCCATGACATCGCTTCCTTGGTTTCGAGGACCGCAAATCCGCAATCCGACGCGGCCGAACAATTGCAGATTCGGCTACGAAGGGTAATCGGCGTCAAGGATCATCTGTCTCTCTTTTCGCAGCTTTTCTGTGAACTGTGTTTCGAGGCTCCCGGGCCGGCGCCTGTCACGGAATTGACACTCCGGCGGGGAGAGGCGACAAGGCCCGTCGGCGATTGCGCTCTAGTCCGGAGATCCCACCGAAATGTCCCATTACGATCTGCAGAAAACAATCGAGACGGCATGGGACGCCCGCGACGGCATTTCGTTCGACACAAAAGGGCCGGTGCGGGAGGCTGTCGACACGGCGCTTGACCTTCTGGACAGCGGCTCGGTACGCGTTGCCGAGAAGAAGAACGGCACCTGGACAGTCAACCAGTGGCTGAAGAAGGCCGTCCTTTTATCGTTTCGGCTCAACGACATGGAGACTATTTCCGGCGGTCCGGCCGGCAGTTTCTACTGGGACAAGGTGCAGCCGAAATTCGCCGGCTGGACGGCCACGGATTTTCGCAAGGCCGGGTTCCGGGTGCTGCCCGGTGCCATCGTGCGGCGTTCGGCCTATATCGCTCCCGGCGCCGTGCTGCTGCCATCCTTCGTAAATCTCGGTGCCTACGTCGGCAGCGGGACCATGGTCGACACCTGGGCGACCGTCGGCAGCTGCGCTCAGATTGGCAAGAACTGTCATATTTCGGGCGGCGCCGGTATAGGCGGAGTGCTCGAGCCGCTGCAGGCCGGTCCCGTCGTAATAGAGGATAATTGCTTCATCGGCGCCCGCGCCGAAGTGGCCGAGGGCGTTGAGGTCGGCGAAGGTTCGGTTCTGTCGATGGGCGTCTACCTCGGCGCCTCGACGACGATCATCGACCGCACCACGGGCGAGAAATTTTTTGGCAAGGTGCCGCCCTATTCCGTCATTGTGTCGGGGTCTATGCCCGGCAAGCCCTTGCCCAATGGCGAACCAGGGCCGAACCTCTATTGCGCGGTCATCGTCAAGCGAGTTGACGAAAAGACGCGCAGCAAGACGAGTATCAACGAACTTTTGCGAGATTAGGGTTTGGCGCCACGTACGGTATACCGCAGGCTTGATCCAGCCCAGATCACCAAGACGCTGGAAGTCTTGCTGCTGCGTATCGAGGAACGCTTTCCGGGCTCCGGGCTTGCGAACGTGTGCAAAGACTTGGTGGCCTTGGCGCGCGATACCGCCGCTCGCTCGGAAAAAGTCGCCCGCTCGAACCTCGCGCTGAAAGCGCTCATCTGGCTGGCGATAGCGGCCGGCGTTTTGCTACTCGTCGCCGTCGCCCGACTTATTTTTACGAGCACGAAGACCAACGATGATCTCTTCGGCACGCTGCAAGGCATCGATTCGGGATTCAACATCATCGTCCTGATGGGCGCGACGCTGTTTTTCGTCTCCACCCTCGAATTGCGATTGAAGCAACGGCTGGCGCTTAAGGCGCTGCATGAATTCCGCTCGATCGTTCACGTCATCGACATGCATCAGTTGACCAAGGACCCAAGCATGCTCGGAGCGGTCCACACGTCGAGTTCGCCAGATCGAGGCCTGACGCCGTTCGAGCTGATGCGTTACCTCGATTATTGTTCCGAAATGCTTTCACTATCGGCCAAACTTGCCGCACTCTACGCAGAGAAGCTGAGCGATCCGGTAGTCGTCGATACGGTCGGCGACATCGAACGGCTGACGTCCGATCTTTCCGGCAAGATCTGGCAGAAAATCACCATTGTGCAGAGCCTCGAAGGCCGCGACATGCCGCTGCCGGCGGTGAATGAAATTTATAGACCGAGCGTCTGATGACCCTTGTCCCGACAGATCCAGGCGCGCTGACACAAGCCCTCGTCCGCTGCGAGAGTGTTACGCCGGATGAGGGCGGCGCGCTGACGCTTTTGCAAAACATTCTCGAGCCTGCCGGCTTCACCTGTCATCGGCTGATATTTACCGAGCCCGGTACACCCGACGTCGATAACCTTTACGCCCGCCTCGGCTCCGGGCGTCCGCACCTTTCATTTGCCGGGCACACCGACGTCGTGCCGGCAGGCGATGAGGCAGCCTGGACCGTGCCGCCGTTTGCGGGCGAAATTCGCGACGGTCTGCTCTATGGCCGCGGCGCAGTCGACATGAAGGGATGCATTGCGGCGTTCGTCGCAGCGGCACTCAAATACATTCATCACTATGGCGGCCTCCCCCGCGGCTCCCTGTCGTTCCTGATCACAGGCGATGAAGAAGGCCCTTCGATAAACGGCACGATGAAGATGCTCGACTGGCTGAAGGCGCGCGACGAGGTGATCGATGCCTGCCTCGTCGGCGAGCCGTCGAACCCCCGGGCTCTCGGTGACGAAATCAGGATCGGCCGGCGCGGCTCTCTCAATGTCGAACTCGTCGTCAACGGCAAGCAGGGACATTCGGCCTATCCGCAGGTCGCCGACAATCCGGTGCCGAAGCTTGCCCGCATCATCGATCGCCTGGCGACGGCAAAGCTCGATGAGGGAACGGCAGATTTCCAGCCGTCCAACTTGCAGGTGACCGTGATCTCGGTGCCCAACACAGCGTCGAACGTCATTCCCGGATACGCCGTCGCTAAGCTCAACATTCGCTACAACGACACATGGTCGCGGCCGACGATCGAGGCATGGGTTCGCGACACGGCGGCGCGTGCGGCAGCCGAGACCGGCGCGAAATACGAGCTGACGTTTTCCGGCACCGGAGATGTTTTCCTGACGAAGCCCGGGCGGCTCGTGTCGACGCTCAAGGATGCGATCAAGTCCGTCACCGGCCGCGTTCCGGCGCTGACGACCGGCGGCGGCACGTCCGACGCGCGCTTCATCAAGGACATTTGTCCCGTCGTCGAGTTCGGCCTCGTCAATTCAACGATCCATCAGGTCGACGAACATACGAGCGTCGCCGATCTCAAGTTGCTGACCGATATCTACGGCCGCTTCATCTCGAACTATTTCACGAGCGCCTAGCGCTGGCGGCCGGCTCCGCGTAGCGGAGTCGCCAGCGTCAATAAAAAAGGCCGCCTCGAAAGGCGGCCTTTGAAGAGTTCATCAAGAACCGATCGTTAGACCGACTCTTTGAGTTCCTTGGCCGCGCGGAAAGCGATCTTCTTCGAAGCCTTGATCTTGATGGCTTCGCCTGTCGCCGGGTTGCGGCCCATGCGAGCCGGACGCTTGCGAACCTGCAGGACGCCGAGGCCGCCGATGCGAATGCGGGAACCCTTCTTCAGATGCTTCGAAATTTGCGTGATGAGGTCTTCAAGCAGCGCGATCGACTGCTTTTTCGGGATCTCATGCGACTCTGCGAGCGTCGCTGCCATGTGCTTCAGCGTGACGGTTTCAATCTTCGCGGCCGCGGCCGGTGCCTTTGCCATTGGTTGTCCCTCTCAATGAGCGAATCGGTTTGGTGTCGAACACTACATCGTCAAAGCCAAGAAACATGCTGTTTTTGGGCCTTTATCGAATGCGGCGCGCGAAAAAAGCAGCATTTCTAGCCTGAAAGCAAGGGCGAGATTCGATATGGGCACAAAAAAAGCGCCGGAACCATAGGTTCCGGCGCCAGTTGCGGGATGACGCGAGAGGAAGAAAAGTACGAGGACTCAGAAGGTAAGTGCGCTGCCGCCTGTTGCTTCGATAGCCTGCCCGGTGATCCAGCGCGATTCTGGGCCGGCGAGAAACGACACGACATCGGCGATGTCATCTGGCTTGCCAATGCGCTTCAAGGCCTGCTTGCCGAGGGCAAAGGCCTCGCCGTCAGCCGAGCGAACAAACTCGGCCATATCCGTTTCAATCACACCCGGCGCAACCGCGTTGACGGTGATGCTGCGCGGACCAAGTTCGACGGCGAGCGACTTCGTCAGATTGTCGATCGGCGCTTTCAGCATTGAGTACGCGGCGACAGGTGGGAACGGCGTGCGAACGGCGCCCGTCGATGTCGAGATGATACGGCCGCCCTCCTTCAAGCGCTTCACCGCCTCCTGAGTGATGAGGAAAAGCGATTTGACGTTGATGGTGAAGATTTCGTCGAGCACGGCTTCCGTTGTATCGGCGAAGCTCACGAACGGCGCGATGCCGGCGTTGTTGATGAGAATGTCGAACTTCGTGTCGCCGGTGCGCGCACTCAGTTCCTGGTCGAGCGAGGCAAAGAGCGCCTGAGCCGCACCCTTCTTCGAAAGGTCGGCAGCAACTGCGAACGCATCGCCACCTTGAGATTTGATTTTGGCGACGACCTCATCTGCCGCCGCTTTGCTCTTGCCATAGTGCACGGCGACGAGCGCGCCGTCTTGTGCGAGAGATTCCGCGATTGCGCGGCCGATGCCACGGCTGGCGCCCGTGACGAGTGCGATTTTGCCAGCGAGAGATTTAGACATGGTGTCCTCACAAATTCGGTTTGTCCGTCCTGATCAAGTTGGGCTGCCTGTTGCATGCCGCCCCGGACACCCCCTACGTAATACCGGTAGTACGGTAGGTTCAAGACCATTGAACTATTGAAATATCACATTCGCGTGGCTATGTTTCTGACCATGCAAAGACCGTTCATGCACCCCGCGATTGAGGAGGTAACGCTTGAAAGCGTGCTCTACGCGCTTGCCGATCCGACGCGCCTCGAGATCGTGAAGAAGATCGCGGGCACGGGTTGCGGGCTCAACTGTCAATCGGCCGCGCCGGCGGATTTGCCGAAATCGACGCAGTCTCACCACTTCCAGATCTTGCGTGAGGCAGGCCTGATCAAGTCCGAACGGCGTGGCACCGAAGTCGTCAATGCGCTCCGCTGCGCCGAGATCGAAAAGCGCTTCCCCGGCGTCATTTCGTCGATTTTAAAGGCCAGCGAAAAGGCGAAAAAGCGCTAGCAACCACGCTACTTCAGAAAGACGCCGGCTCTTTTCGCCGGTGGCTAATGGTCATCGATTGCGCCATTTCCTATCTTTGAATGGCAATATCCGCAGCGTCACGGCGTTCGCAGTTGAACGACGTTCTGCCCAATGGAGTTACCGATGGCCTATGTCGATGGTTTCGTAGTCCCCGTTCCTCAAAACAAGTTGGCCGATTACAAGAAGCTGGCTCGGAAGGCAGGCAAGATCTGGCTCGAGCACGGCGCGTTGGAATACGTCGAGTGCATCGGCGATGACGTACCGGTCGGCAAACTCACGTCTTTTCCCAAGGCGGTGAAGTTGCAGGAGGGCGAGATCGTCGCGTTTTCGTGGATCATCTACAAATCGCGGGCCGACCGCGATGCCGTCATGAAGAAGGTCATGGCGGACCCTCGCCTGCCGAAGGATATGTCCAAAATGCCGTTTGACGCCAAGCGTATGATCTTCGGCGGCTTCAAGACGATCGTGGAAATGGAGGCGGCTTCCTCCTCCGCTTGAGAATGACGGTGAGATCGGGCGAGACTTATGCCCTACCTGAAATGCTTCGATAGCTTCAGGCCTTGGCCCTGGTAATTCGATTTCAGTCCTTGGCCGTAGAGCATCTCAGGCGTTTCCGTCATCCGCTCGTAGACGAGCCGCCCGATGATCTGACCATCTTCCAGAATGAACGGAACTTTGTGCGAGCGGACTTCAAGCACGACGCGCGAGCCCTTACCGCCGGCAGGCGCATGTCCGAAGCCAGGGTCCATGAAACCCGCATAGTGGACGCGAAACTCGCCGACCAGCGGATTGAATGGCACCATCTCGGCCGCGTGCGTCGGCGGAACATGCACGGCTTCTTTTGAGGCAAGAATATAGAACTGGTCCGGATCGAGGATCAGGCGGTGCTTGTCCTTGACGTAGATTGGGTCCCAGTAGTCTTCGATGGGATAGCTCGCCACCTTATCGACATCGACGACGCCGGTATGGCGCCGCGAGCGAAAACCAACCAGCCCTTTTGAATCGCCGGCAAGATCGACGGTCAGCGCAATTCCGTTGGAAATGTCGGCCTCGGCATCCGAGACAAGACGCTCCCGCAACTGCAATTCGCGGAGAGCCGTGTCGCTATCGGTCGCTGTGCCGATGCGAAAACGGATTTGCGATAGGCGCGAGCCCTTGCGCACGACGATGGGAAACGTCTGCGGACAAATCTCTGCGAACACCGGTCCCGCGTAGCCATACGGAATCTGGTCGAAGGCGCCTACTCCATCGGCGATGACGCGGGTGAAGACGTCGAGGCGGCCGGTCGAGCTCTTCGGATTGGCGGAAGCTTCGATTGTAGGCGGCAGCGCCAGGCTCTCGAGCAGCGGCACGATATAAACACATCCCGTTTCGAGCACCGCGCCCTGACTGAGGCTGATTGCATGAAGGGCGAGATCATCAAGCTTCGACTGCACCCGGCCACCGGGCCGCGGCAGAAAGCTGGCCCGCACGCGATAGGCGACGGCGCCCAACCGAAGATCAAGGCTGGCCGGTTGAACTTGGCTTTCCGCCACCGGCTCTGCGAGAGCGATTTCGCCAGCCGCGATCATTCGCACGATCGCCTGTGACGGCAGAATTCCCGCTACGACAGGAGAAACCGCAATGGAACGCGCAGTTGCGGCGGGCTTAATCCCAGATTTCGTCATATCAACCTCGTCGTCCCTTCTCGCGGCTCTATCGCAACCCACCCTTGACGCCAAGGGGCGCCAGCGGTAATCCCCGGACCATCCCGTGGTCCTTTGGCCGGCCGGCTTGCAGCCACGTTAAAGAAATCGCTAAAGAGGCCGTGTGCGCTCCCGGTTTTCCGCGCCCGGCCATCCGACCGCCGGTATTCGTGGACACCGGGTTTTTTATTGGCGCGAAGGGCTTGGCCACAATGGCGAACGACGAGCGAACACCTCCTAAGCACACCTGGCGGCCCGAAACGGAACTCGTTCACGCCGGCATCACGCGCTCGCAGTGGAATGAAACGGCCGAAGCGCTCTTTCTGACGCAGGGTTACGTCTACAAAAGCGCCGAGCAGGCGGAAGCGCGCTTCAAGGGGGAAGACCCAGGCCATCAGTATACCCGCTACAGCAATCCGACGATCTCGATGTTCGAGGACCGCCTGAAAATCTTTGAGGGCGCCGAGGAATGCCGCGCGACGGCAACTGGTATGGCGGCCGTGACGGCTTCGATCTTGTCGTATGTCAAAACTGGCGACCACATCGTTGCGGCCCGCGCCATGTTCGGGTCGTGCCGAAATGTCATCGAGACTATCTGCGCGCGCTTCGGAATTACCTCAACGCTGGTCGACGGCAAAGACCTCGATGCCTGGCGCGCCGCAATCCATCCGAACACGAAGATGTTTTTCTTCGAGACGCCGTCGAATCCCAACCTCGAACTCGTCGATATTGAAAGCGTCAGCAAAATCGGCTGCGAGCACGGCATTATAACGATCGTCGACAACGTCTTCGCGACACCAATATTGCAGCGCCCGCTCGCACTCGGCGCCGATGTTGTTGTTTATTCCGCCACCAAGCACATCGACGGTCAGGGCCGCTGTCTCGGCGGGGCAGTGCTTGGTTCGACCGAATTCATGATCAAGTACGTGCAGGATTGGTTGCGCCAGACCGGGCCATCGCTTGGACCCTTCAACGCCTGGGTCTTGTTGAAGAGCCTGGAGACGATGCCGGTCCGCGTCCAGGCGCAATGCGCGTCCGCCGCCAAGATCGCCGATCTTCTCGCCGCCGACAAAAGTGTAACGCGCGTCATCTATCCGGGCCGCTCCGACCACCCGCAGGCGGCGCTAGCGGCAAAGCAGATGCCCGGTGGCGGCCAGATGATCGCGTTCGAGGTTGAAGGCGGCAAAAAGGGCGCGTTCCGCTTCCTCAATGCGCTGCGTCTGATCATCATTTCCAACAACCTTGGAGATGCCAAAAGCATTGTGACGCACCCGGCCACAACCACGCACTTCAAGCTGACCCAGCCGCAGCGCGACGAGCTGGGAATTAGTGATGGTATGATACGGCTCTCAATCGGGCTTGAAGCCGTCGAAGATTTAGCCGACGATCTATCCAGCGCATTGAGAGCGGCCCACGGCTGACGGTAACCATGACGAAGAACACGCCGGCGATGACGATTAAACGGATGAGCCGCACCACGCTTCATCCTTACGAAGCGATCACGCGCGGCATACGCATTCGCGTCGAGCCCCGCTACATGGAGGAGCAATCCTCACCGGAGGATAGCCACTTCGTATGGTCCTATACCGTCGAGATCAGCAACGATGGGACTGAAACGGTGCAGCTGAAGTCGCGCATCTGGCGGATTACCGACGCGCTCGGGCGAACCGAAGAAGTGCGCGGGCCGGGAGTCGTCGGGCAGACGCCGGTCATAGCGCCGGGCAAATCGTTTCATTACACCTCGGGATGCCCGCTGAAGACGCCGCAAGGAATTATGGTCGGCAGCTACCAGATGACGGATGAAGCCGGCGAGCTATTCGACGTCGCCATTCCCGCATTCTCTCTGGACAGCCCCTATACGCGCCGCAGTATGAACTGAATCGCGACGGGCAAGCAATGAAAGCAGCGCGAGGCCCGATCTACACGCCGGTAGAGCTGCTGACCCGTCTTGTCGCGTTCGACACGACGAGCCATCGAAGCAATCTCGGCATCATCGCCTTCATCGAAGATTATCTGCTGCAGCACGACGTCCGCTCGAGCCGCATCGTCAGCAGCGACGCGCAAAAGGCGTCGCTGTACGCCACGATCGGACCCAAGGGCGAAAGCGGTATCGCGCTCTCCGGCCATACCGATGTCGTGCCGGTTGACGGCCAAACCTGGACCAGCGATCCGTTCACGTTGCGGGTGGCTCAAGGCCGGCTCTACGGGCGCGGCGCTGCCGACATGAAAGGCTTTCTGGCAGCCGTACTTGCGGCCGTGCCGGATTTAAAACGCCGGCGGCTCGCAACGCCGATCCATCTCGCATTCTCGTACGATGAAGAAGTCGGTTGCATCGGCGTCCGTCCGCTGATTGCGGACCTCGGCAAGGTCCTGCCGAAGCCACGCATGGTCATCGTCGGCGAGCCCACAAGCATGCAGGTCGTCGATGCACATAAAGGGCCGGTGCGATGGCAGGTCGAAGTGAAAGGACGAGCCGCGCACTCCAGCATGTCGACACTCGGGGTCAACGCGATCACCTACGCGGCCCGCCTCGTGGGTGAGATCGAACGTATCGAAGCGGAACTTAAACGGATGGCGCGCAATGAGCGCTTCAACCCACCTTATCCGACGCTTCAGGTCACGAAGCTCGAAGGGGGGACGGCGGCGAATATCATCCCTGTCGGCTGCGTATTCGGCTTCGAGGTTCGCGCTCTGCCCGGTCTCGATCCCACTAAGATCGAAGCGCAATTACGGCACTTCGCCGAAACCCAGTGTCTGCCTGAGATGCTGGCGATCGCGCCGGAAGCCGAAATCACGATTACGCAGACGAACGCCGTACCTCCTTTCGGAGCCGACAAGTCATCCGAAGTCGTGGCACTGGCATTAAAGCTAACCGGCCAAAACGAGACGCACACCGTCTCATACGCGACCGAAGCCGGCCTGTTCCAAGACGCGGGAGCTCCGTCCGTCGTTTGCGGACCGGGCGATATCGCGCAGGCGCACACGGCGGACGAGTGGATCGCCGAGAGCGAGATCGCAAAGTGCATGGGATTTCTCGAACGCCTCGGCGCGTGGGCGGAAACGTGATCGCCGACGAGGTTAAACCGACTGTATTGGCTTCAAACGTGCCGGCGGCCGCCCTTTAGTTTGGTTAATCAACACGTTGCGAGGATACTCCGTATTCGGTGTGACGCCGATGCGACATGCTCCCGGCGATGTAAAGGTACGCACCGCTTTTTTCAGCCGCCGCCGTGCTCTTGACCCACTGTTAGGAGTACGACTTCGGGCTAGCGACCTAGCTCCAATGCCCTCTAGAGAAAGTCCCATGCAAAAGCGCTTTCAAGTGAGCCTCGCAGCAGCCTGCGCCATGGTCGCCGGGATGATGCTTTCGGCATGCTCGACGACTCCGATGCCTTCGATTGGCTCGATCAATCCGTTCGGAGGGAACAAAGTCTCCGATGTGGATCGCGCGTTTCTGCAAGCGGCTGGAAGCTGGGATACCAATCACGACAACGTCGTAACTTGCAACGAATGGAAGTCCTACACGGAAGACCTCTTCAATGGCGCCGATGTGAATCATGATGACGCACTCGATTCGAGTGAATGGGCCAACCTCGTTTCGGTCGATCGCTTGTTCCAAACGGCCGACTTGCAATATTACGATGCGAACGGCGACGGAAAGGTTACGCGCTCGGAGTTCGTCGAAAAGCCGAACCCGGCCTTCGTGCTGATGGACAAGGCAGGAAACTGCAAACTCGACGGCTCACAAATCGCCAGTGCGCGCGCAAAAACAGAGTATGACGTATCGGGCAGCAAGCCGGAGAACAGCGATCCACGCGAGCAAGGCGGCGAAGTCGGTAAGGTCGCTAACGGCGGACTTGGCAAATAGAGCTGAGACGTGATTTTCAGCTTCCTGTCCGCAGATCATCGAGTGAAAACGTATAGCGGGTCGTGCAGAACTCGCATGTGACGACAATCTTACCGTTATCGTCGCGCATGTCGGAGAGTTCGCTCGCGCCAAACGCCAGAAGGACGTTTTCCACCTTCTGCCGGCTGCATCGGCAAAACTTCAATAACGGGATTACGCGTTCAATCGCAACGGCTTCTTCATGGAAGAGGCGCAAAAGCAGGCGCTCCGCCGTCAGCTCGGGATCTAGAAGCTCGTGGTCTTCGACGGTTGCGGCGAGCAATACAACCCGGTGCCAATCTTCCCCCGCGCTCTCGTCATTTTCGCGCTGGCCTGCGCTCAGACTTTGCACCATCAGTCCGCCGGCACGCCAGTGCCACCGCTGCTCTGAAGACGATGCCTGACGTGCTCCGATGTAGTGGCGCGCGACCGCGAGTCGAATGAACGTCGGCAGAGCTTCGCGCTGCTCGAAGTAGGCGGCGGCCGTGGCCGCAAGCGGCGCGCCTTCGAAAGCAAGCACGCCTTGGTAGCGCTCTTCTCCCGGTCCAGGATCGAGCGTGATGGCGAGGTGCCCATCACCGAGAATACCGGCCCCGTCGTGCGGGCTCTTCAACTGCTCGCGTTGAGCAAGCTTCGCAGCATCATAGCGCGCATAGCCGCGAAGCCGCCCGTCACCGGCATAGTCGGCGACGAGAATTGAAACGGCACCGTTCGATCGCGTTTGCAGGTTGAGACTGCCCTCAGCCGGCAGCGCCGGACCGCAAAGCGCCGCAAGGGTCAATGCCTCGGAAAGGGCCTGGCTGGCGGTGTTCGGCATCTCGTGCGGAGCTATGATTGCATCGAGCGTTCGACCGAGACGCACGAGACGGCCGCGTGTATTGGATATCTCTGTGCGAAAGACGACGACTGTGTCGTCGGCGGCGATTTTCGGCGCCGCCGGCCGCGGATCAACCGGCATCGCCTACACCTTCCGCCTCAAACTCCGAAACACCAGGCCAAAATGGCCTTTTGTACATGCAGCCGATTTTCTGCCTCGTCGAACACGACGGACTGCGGCCCCTCGAGTACGTCTTCCGACACCTCATGTCCGCGATAGGCCGGCAGGCAATGCATGAAGATCGCGGTCTTGGCGGCTTTGCGCATAAGCTTTGCGTCGACGACATAGGGAGCCAGCATTTTCTTGCGACGGGCAGCATCCGATTGCCCCATCGATACCCACGTATCAGTGACGACGCAGTCGGCGCCTTTGACCGCATTGTCGGGATCGGTGCCGATTTCGACACTGCCCTTCTCGCGACGCACCCAAGCGATCGCGTCCTCTTCCGGGAAAAGCGGCTTCGGACATGCAAGCTTCAAAGTGAACCCGAAGCGCACCGCGGCCTGCATCCACGATACGGCAACGTTATTGCCGTCACCGATCCACGCTACGGTCCTGCCCTTGATCGGGCCCAAGTGCTCTTCGAAGGTCTGGATGTCGGCCATTACCTGGCAGGGATGGCTCTTCTCTGTCAGGCCGTTGATGACGGGAATCGTCGCGTGACGCGCCAATTCAAGCAACGTGGCGTGTGCATTGGCGCGGATCATGATGCCATCGCCATAGCGCGAGAGCACTCGAGCCGTGTCGGCAATGGACTCGCCGCGGCCCACCTGCAGATCGGTATGATTGAGCGTCAACGCGCCGCCGCCGAGCTGGCGCATGCCAATGTCGAACGACACGCGCGTTCGCGTTGAAGGTTTCTCGAAGATCAGCAAGAGCACGCAGTCTTCGATGCCTTTCGGCCGGAATTCCGCCGGGACGCGCTTGCCCGCCCGCTTTATCGCGTGCGCCATGTCGATAATGCGCCGTAGCGTTTTCGCGTCGAGATCGGCGATATCGAGGAAATGCCGGGGCGGCAGCTTTGCGCTCATCAAAGACGGAACTTTCTCGACCTCTTTCGAAACGGTGCGCATCAGGGCAACTCGCGAGCAACACGCGACAAGGCGCGTGACAAGGCCTGAATGGCCTGGGTGATTTCTTTGTCGGACGCGTTAAGCGGCGGAAGAACCCGTACCGTATTATCACCGGCGCCGACGACCAGCAGCCTCTCGTCGGCGGCTGCCTTCGCGACTTGCGCCGGCGTTACGCGACTGTGAAGCTTCAGCCCCACCAGTAGCCCCACGCCGCGGACCTCTTCGACGACGCCGGCATGCTGATCTTTGAGACCCGCAAGACCTTGTTTCAGATGCAAGGCCTTCGACCGTACGTCTTCGAGAAAGCCCGGCTCCGAAACGACATCGAGCACGGTCGAGGCGACCGACATCGCTAGCGGATTACCGCCGAACGTCGATCCGTGCGTACCGGGCGACATACCTTTTGAAGCCTCGGCCGTTGTCAGCACGGCGGCCGTAGGAAAGCCGCCGCCGAAACCTTTGGCGATCGCCATGATGTCGGGCACGATACCCGCCCACTCGTGCGCGAAGAGCTTTCCCGTGCGTCCGACGCCGGTCTGAACCTCGTCGAGCACCAGCAGAAGACCGTGCCGGTCGCAAAGCTCGCGAACGGCGTTCAACTGGTCCGCCGAAAAAACCCGAACGCCGCCCTCGCCCTGGATCGGCTCGAGCATAATGGCAGCGGTTTCGGGGCCGATAGCGCCCTCGATACCGTCGAAGTTCTCATAATCGAGATGGTCGAAGCCTCCTGCCTCAGGTCCGAAACCCTCAAGGTATCGGGTGTTGCCGGCGGCCGCGAGCATCGCCAGCGTGCGGCCATGAAAGGAGCCGCGGAACGTGATGATCCGCTGCCGCTCCGGCCGGCCAGATACATAATGATAGCGACGCGCAATTTTGATCGCGGCCTCGCACGCTTCGGCGCCCGAGTTGCAGAAGAATACGCGCTCGGCAAACGTCAGCCGCGTTAACTGCTCAGCGACCGTCTCCTGACCTTCGACACGATAGAGATTTGACGTGTGCCAGAGCTTTTCGGCCTGCGCCTTGAGAGCCGCAACGAGGCGGGGATGCGCATGGCCGAGGGCGTTGACGGCGACGCCGGACCCAAAATCGAGATAGCGGTCGCCGTTCTCGGCGATCAGCCACGAGCCTTCTCCGCGCGCGAAGACGATATTTTGACGGGCGTAGATGCCCATCACGGCGGTGGATGCCTCACTCGTCTCGGAAGGGCCGCGGGGTGTTTTCCCCAGCGCCCCGGGGGAAGAAGTCATGTGCGTGGATAACCCTGAGCAGAAAATCAAAAAGCCGCCCAATTTCCGGCGGCTCGACCACAACTCTAGATACGCGTCGGCGTTGCCGCTGTCAACGAATGCGCATACTCAGGACGCTGACGGCCAGGCGCGATGCAAGCGCTATAACCCACCGGTTGAAACGGGACCGGATAAGCCTCGAAACGTGACATATCCCCTGTCGCGAATCGTCTGTGGCCGGGTCGCCACTTCTCCCTGTCAATACCCCCCACCTCGCATCTCCAGCTTGTAGACGGAATTCAGCATGTTGTAACTTCTGTGCGTCGGGCCACGAGATCTGGCAGCGCTGTGCGCTTGCCGCTCGTTGTGTATCGGTCCTGACCGCGCCTGGGCCATCGCTTGTTAGCGTTGCCCGTGTATTCTGCGGCGCGTTTGTTCGCGTTTCCCAAGTTTCTGCGTTTGTAGCCGGTCGGGATCGTCGTCCCTCGCCGCCGCGTCGTCTTCGACTGCGTGCGCGTTGGGCTCGTTTGCGACCGTGATTCTGCGGGCACCGGGAGGTGTACCGCCGCTGATGCGGCTCGAGAGGGAGCATACGACGGATGTCTTGGACTGATGAGCGTGTGGAGCTTTTAAAAAGACTCTGGTCGGAGGGACTTAGCGCCAGCCAAATCGCCGGCCGCCTTGGAAGTGTCACGCGCAATGCGGTGATTGGCAAGGTTCACAGGCTCGGACTATCGGGCCGGGCCACCACCTCCCGAATGAAAACGCATCGGCCGCGCACGCGCATGGCCAATGCCAAACGACCGGTCAAGCCGCGGTTCGCGCAAAGCGGCAACCCTGCCGTGCGGGCCCTGTATATGGATACAGAAGCTTACGTGCCGCCGGCGGAGGAGATCGAAATCCCGCTGGCCGAGCGCAAGACGATCCAGACGCTGACCGATTGCAGTTGCCGCTGGCCGATTGGCGATCCGCAGCTGGCGGACTTTCATTTCTGCGGGCGCAACAAGGTGCCGCTGCTGCCCTATTGCGAAGTCCATGCCCGGCGGGCCTTCCAACCCGTCGCTCCGCGCCGTCGCGAGCGCACGGAGGTCGAATCTCCGGCTGCGCCAGCCATCACCTCAGCCGTAGCGGCAACCGCGTCAGATTCAAAGCAGCGGGCGTGAAATTATCATCCGCGGGCCCGGGGGGCTTGGCCGGCCGAAGCGAAAAAGCCAGCAGTCCGCGGGGGGGATTGCTGGCTTTTTCTATTCGATAGGGTTCGGGCTAACCCATTTGGTGAGATCATTCGGCCAGAAACCTGCATCGTGCTAGTTTCGCTACCATTGCCGCTGCAATGGCGCCGGGAGGGCACAAATGGCAAATGCCAAGGGCAAGACGCAGGCAAAGCCCGCGACCGTTCATGAAGCCGCGGCGGCGGTGGTGAGCGCGATTTCGACGGAAGCAGCGCCTAAGAAATCTCAGCAACACTCTTCAGGGCTTCCCAAAGACTTTTCGCTCGACGCACCGAAACTCCCGAAGGCGATCGAAGACGCAGCAATGCGTTCCGGCGGTTACCCGTACGATAAGCGCATGAAGCGCAAGCTGTTCGAAAAGGAGCTGCACGCGCTCCAGATCGAACTCGCCAAACTGCAAAAGCACAATCTCAAGAGCGGCGGCCGTATCCTTTGTCTCTACGAAGGCCGCGACGGCTCCGGCAAGGGGTCGTGCATCAAAGCCTTCAACGAGCACATGAACCCGCGCAACACGCGCACCGTCGCCCTCCCAAAGCCAACCGAGACCGAACGCGGCCAGCTCTATTTCCAGCGCTATGCCGTGCATCTGCCGACGGCTGGCGAAATCGTCCTCTTCGACCGCTCTTGGTACAATCGCGCTGGTGTCGAACGCGTCATGGGCTTTTGCACAAAGGACCAGCTGGCGGTGTTTTTGCGGGAGGCGCCGGAGTTCGAAGGACTGCTCGTCCGCGACGGCATCAAGCTCTTCAAGTTCTATCTGCAGATCGGTCGCGAGATGCAGTTGAAGCGCTTTTACGAGCGGCGCCAGGACCCGCTCAAGCAATGGAAGCTATCGGACGTCGATCTGGCGGCGCTGACGAAATACGACGATTATACCCAGGCTGAGGTCGAGATGTTCCGCTTCACGAGTACGCCGATCGCGCCGTGGGTCGCTGTCAAAGCCAACGACCAGCGTCGCGCGCGTCTCGAAACGATCCGCCATGTCCTGTTGGCGATCGACTACGAAGGCCGCGACCTGAAGGCGATCGGCGAAGCCGATCCGAACATCATAGGCGCATTTCCCGAATTGGTCGCAGCGTCCTAGCCACCTTAATGGCGTTGCCGATTACGTCGGCAGGGTGCTTTCTCCTTTGGGGCCTTTAGGCCCTCTTTTCCTCCTGCTTTGGCGGGCACGGCACATCGCCGTAGGAACAAAAAACACAGCAATCGCCTTGCAGCGGCTTCGACTGCGCTCCACAATTCTTGCAGTCGTAGAAATGAACGCAGGCATCCTCCGGCATAGTCTCTGTCGACTGACGTCCGCAGTGCGGGCAGGCGATGGTAGACGTCGTGATCATTCTCGTTCCAGTGCTTTGTACTGAGCATAACACTGACTTGCGAACCTAGAACTCGATGTCAACACACGAAAATTTCAAACTGAGACATTACCCGGAACACCACGTCTCATCTGACCAGCAGGATCGGTGCCCGTGTCGCCGCGGAGGCCCGAGATAGTTCACGCCCATCGGCGAGACACGAGCCGCCAAAGCGCGCGATGACAAGGCTCGGTTTCATCCATGCCAGCAACTCGACTAACGCGCCGGGAACGCCGAAGGTCGGACCGGCCTTGTCGAATTCGACGCCCCTGAACCCTGCCGTGAGCAACCGCGCCTGTGACTCGAGCTCAGCATGTCCGGCGGCCGTGTCGGCACCGATTACGAGACGGATGGTGCTCCCTGGAGTCGAGAGACGTTCGGCTGCACGCAACATCGGCGGCAGGCGATCGGCATCCTCGGCGACCACGACGACCCCCGTTCCGGATTTGATGCGTTGTTCTCCACAAAGAAGAAAGCCCGTTGCGCCGCTGACGTTGGCAAGCAGCGAACTGAGCAACGAATGGCCGCCGAGTGCCGGCATCCGCGCCAGCGCGACGATGTTCCAAGGGCCGCGCGCAAGGCACATTTCTGAAATGTGATCGACGGCGTCGCCGTTGGCCTCGGTGTGACGAACTTTGACGCCGTGCCTGCTGCCCGCCACGTCGACAATGCGTCGATATCGTCGCGTCAGAAGTGCGAAGCGCCGGTCACCAACTGACATGCTGCCGGGCGCTAACGGCGGATCGGCAGCTTCGGTACAACCGACATGGCGAACCGGCACGTCCTCCAACTGGTGAACCTCGGACACCGCAACGGTTTCGACTTCCGCGCCGTAAGCGGCCGCGAGGCGAACCGGAGCTTCAAGGAGCGCCGGCATGCATCCCGCCTCCGGATCGAGCCACAAGACGACGCGACCGCTGAGCTCGGACGCCTCGGCAACGTGGGCGATCATGGAGCGTCGCCATCGGCGCGGCGGACAAAAGCTTCGTCCAGATCGATAGCTCGGATTTGCGAAGCCGAATTTGCGCTGGCGATCGCATCCGCCTCTTGCAAAAGATGAAGCAGCGGAATGCCAGCAAGCGACACCCGCCCGCCGCCGCGCTGCACAGCATCCTTGTAGATCAGCGGTGCAACGCTAGGGTTGAGGGGCTTCAGCCCGTGATCAGCCGCAAGCCGTGCGGCGCCCCTGGCAAATTCCTGCTCGCTGAGGTCCGCAACCGGCGCCGTCGCGGCAAGTTTCGCGACATGCGGGAAGTGTCGCGCTATTCCTGGATCGATCGCTTCGAGCTTCGACCACGATTGTGCGTCAGCGATCAGAATGACGGTCGCCGCGAGCGGAATCGGATCGGCCTTGATGGCAATGCCCGGTCCGCTTTGTGGTGCAATTTCCTTGCTCAACATCGCTGCGCCCAGCGCCAGCCAGGCCTTCGGATCGGCGGCGAGCTTCCAGGCCTCGACAATGACGAATCCGGAACCGGCGCGCATAAACTGGCCGGGCATAAGCGTGGGGCGACCCGCTGCGTCGCGTCCGATTTCGCCGACGAGATCGGCCGCTGAAGGTCTTCCCGCCGTTACCACTCGGTGCGGTTCGGTCGGATCGACGGACTCGACGACTTCGCCTCCAAGAATGGTAATCGGCGTGAAGGCGCGGGCCGACGCGCTTGCCGCGGCCGATGCCAGGAACGCTTCCTCAATGGCATTGAGTGCGGCGATTGCGGGCGATGAGCCGGCATAGGCTTTTTTTATCGACGCGAGGCCCGGCCTGACCGCCCGGACCGCCGTCTGTCTGATTAGCGCATCGTACTTTTCGCAGGCCTCGAATTGAACGTCCGGCAGCGTCGCGACGACCGATTGCAGTTCTCCCTCTAGAGTCGTGATCTTGGCTTCGACATTACGCTTCAAAGCTTCAGGTAGCGCACGAAAGACATCCGACCGGACCACGCGGCCTTCGTGCATCGGAGCCAGCACGTAGCCGTCGAGGGATTTGACGACGGCAATATTTTGCGCTTCGGCGCGGCGGCGTATGTGTTCGACCGCCTTTTCACCAAGATAGCGCATCTCTTCCTCGAGGAGATCGAGGCTGATGCGATGTTCATCGCCCTTGATGTGACGGTCGAATGCGGCGCCAGCCCTGTCAAGCGCTTCGTTCACCTCGCGCATGAAGCGCGCTTTCTCTCCGGCAGGTAACGCAAACGCCCGCGCTCGAGACGGGGCGTGCTGTTCGATGAGGTAGATCCAGTCCGACGCAGGCTGGCGAGTGGCTTCCGCTGCAAGCGCTATCGCGAGTTCGAGGCGCCCCGTTCCCGGTTCGCCGAGAACGAGAAGATGTTCGCCAGGCTTCGACGCAAGCGCGGCCCGTATTTTTTCGACGGCGCGCTTTTGTCCGAAAACATGCTGTTGCTCGGCAGGCTTGATCACTGCCGACGATTTGGCTTTTTCCGTACCGGCGCCATCAGCGATGCCGGAAACATCTGCCAAACGATCTGCGAGCCGGCTGGTCACGAGCGTTACCACGTTGGTTTGTGATTCGTGCCCTGGCGGTTTAGGAGGCGCATTCTTGGCGGCTGCCGTTTGTCCTGTTTCCGCCTCGACGACGATGGGCGTATCGGCTTTCTTTGCCGACTTGTTGCGCCAGAAAACCATATCACGCACCCCGGGTGTGTCGGCGGACGAATGAAATATCATCACTGGGGGATACGGTCGCCCCCCGCCGCCCGCTTGTCAGCAACTGTCGCACGGCCATAATGGCGGCACCATGACCGAGACTCCCTCGTCCCTAACGAATAGTTTCGCCGCTGCCTCGCCCGGTATCGACCAGGAACTGCAACGCGCCGCCGCTATCCTGCGCGGTACCCAACGCCTCTTGCGCGCGCTGAACTTCGAGAGCCTGAGCGAAGTGCCGCTCGCCAACGGCCGGCGGGCCGACGTCCTAGCTGTCGGCCGCGACGGAGCGATTTGGATTGTTGAAATCAAGTCGAGCATTGCGGACTTCCGGGCCGACCAGAAATGGCCCGAGTACCGCGACTATTGCGATGCACTGCTGTTTGCCGTCGCACCTGATTTTCCATCGGATATTCTGCCCGCCGACACCGGCCTCATCTTCGCCGATGCTTACGCAGGTGAAGTCGTGCGCCACGCTCCGCACCACCCATTGAGCCCGGCCCGGCGCAAGGCGCTAACGCTGTCGATTGCGCGAATGGCGGCGATGCGCCTGCACGCACGTCTCGATGTCGGCATACGTCTGGAGTGAAAACCGGGTGGGCCTTACTTCGGGGCGCGCTTTGCCAAAATGCGCTGCAAGGTACGCCGATGCATGTTCAACCGGCGCGCCGTCTCCGAGACGTTGCGATTGCACAACTCGTAAACGCGCTGAATGTGCTCCCAACGCACCCGGTCGGCCGACATTGGATTTTCCGGAGGCGGCGCCTTCGAGTCGGTTGGCGCGAGAAGCGCATCCGTCACGTCGTCGGCATCGGCCGGTTTCGCAAGATAGTCGACGGCGCCAAGCTTCACGGCACTGACTGCGGTGGCAATGTTGCCGTACCCTGTCAGAACGATCGCCCGCGAGTTCGGGCCGAACCTTGGCGAGCTCGGCGATGACGTCGAGGCCCGAGCCATCTTCGAGGCGCATGTCGACGACGGCAAATGCCGGTGGCTTATCGCGGATCAGATCGACGCCTTCGGCCACCGAGTGCCCAAAACGCACCTCGAAACCTCGAAGCTCCATAGCCCGCGCCAAACGCTGCAGGAACGCACGGTCGTCGTCGACGATGACCAGCGTGCGATCTGCAGGCAGTTCATCTTGTTTGAACGACAGGTCTTCGGTAACCAAGGCATCCTCCCGCATCACGGGTTAACCCCCCGTGCATTTTCTGAATAGACCATAATCCAACGCCTCCCCTTATGCTGCAACCCCTTAAGCCACGAAAAAGCGGCCGACAAGGTTACTGAAAGGCCAGCTTCGCCGCCCAGGGCTCGAATTTCGGCTCCAAGCTACTTTCACGCTACCGCTGCAACGCCACCGCCTCGCCTGCCGGGCCAGTCAAATGCTCCCGGCGGAAGCTCGAATGAGCTTCGCGGCCACGAAACCTGAACGGTGGCGCCCTTCTGATTCGACGGCTGATTCGAGAATGTGACGGTTGCGCCCGAACGCTCAAGCAAGGTCTTGGCGATGAACAGTCCGAGCCCAAGGCCCGAATGTCCCGTGTCGCCCTTCTCCTCGTAGCGTCGCGACGTGACGTAGGGCTCGCCGATGTTGTCCATCAGCTCCGGTGCGAAACCCGGGCCGTTATCGACAATCGTGAAGACGACGTAATGGGCGTTCCAGCGCGCCGTGAGATGCACTTCCGATGCTGCAAAGCTGACGGCGTTCTCGATCAAATTACCAAGACCGTAAATGACGCCCGGCCGGCGGTGGCCGACCGGCTCGGCTACCGCCGCTTCATCGACGCCGGGGAACGGGCTCGCTGAAATGATAATGCGTTTGCCGGCAGCCCGATGCGGCAGCGACGCCTCCTCGAGGAGTTCGACGACGCTGATGCTTGCGTGCATCGGATCCTGCTCGTCCGGCTTGCGCGTCAGTTTCTGCAAAATTTCGCGACAGCGCTTTGCCTGGCTGTGAAGCAGCTGCAAATCGTCGCGAAAGCGGCTTTCTGTGCCAAGCTCGTGTTCGAGTTCTTTCGCTACGAGCACAATCGTCGACAGAGGCGTGCCGAGTTCGTGGGCCGCTGCTGCGGCAAGTCCATCAAGAGCGTGAAGCCGTTGCTCGCTCGCAAGCACCATGTCGGTTGCGGCCAGCGCCGCGGACATCTGCCGCGCCTCCTTGTTCAGCCGCCATGTGTAGAACGCCATGAACGCCATCGACGCGATCAGCGCGACCAGCACACCGATCTTGTAATCTCGCGGGAGTTCGAAGCGAAGCCCGTCATACCAGGGCAGCGGATAATGATGGCTGATGAGTAGGGCGCCGGCAATGACGACGATACCGCCGAGCGCGATCGTATAGCGTGGCGGCAGCGTGGCTGCGGCGACAGTCACCGGTGCGACGAGGAGAACGGAAAAAGGATTATCAATGCCGCCCGTGAAATAGAGCAAGGCAGCAAGCTGCAAAACATCGTAGACGAGCAAACCGAAAGCGAACGAAGTACTCAGTCTATGGCGCGCCGGATACCGGATCGACAGAAAGACATTGAGCCACGCCGAGAGCGCAATGAGGATTAAACAGCTTCCGACGTTCAGCGGAAAGCCATAGTACAATGTGATCAGCGCAACCGCCGCGAGCTGCCCTAACACGGCCGCCCAGCGCAGCCGAACGCTCGTCACCAGCCGAAGCTGGCTTTCTCGCTGGTTGATAATGCCTCTTACTACTGGCGCGGTCTCAGGCACGCGCTCTGCCGGCTCGCTCATGAATGACGTACCCAGATATCGAAGTCGTGACCGCAAGCCGCATGCCGGGCGTGCTTGCGGCAACGAACGGAAAAGCCGAAATGTTGTCGGCGCAGCATAGCATTCTTACTCAAAGCCGGATGGAGACTTCAAGCCAATGAACCGAACGACGATGATCGCGCTGGCTTTGGCGGGTGTGCTGGCCGGTGCTGGTCTTGGAATGTTGGCGCTGCGCGCACCGAGTTCAATAACTGAGGCTGAGACCCGGGTAACTGGCAAAGCAGCCGTCGGCGGTCCCTTCAGCCTCGTCGATCAAACAGGCAACCGCGTCACCGACAAGGATTTCCGCGGACGCTACATGCTCGTCTTCTTCGGTTACACGAACTGCCCGGACATCTGCCCGTCCGGTCTGCAGGTTATGTCGGCGGCGCTGGACAAGCTTGGTCCGCGCGGCGCTGATATCGTGCCCATATTGATCACGCTCGACCCGCAGCACGACACGCCGCAGAAGCTCGCATCCTACATCAAGAGCTTCAGCCCACGCTTGATCGCGCTGACCGGCACTGATGGCGACATCGCTGCAACAGCAAAGGCTTATCGAGTGTTCTTTCAGAAGGTTCCCGACGAACAAGACCCCTCGCACTACAGCATAGATCACTCGGGGCTCTTCTACTTGATGGGTAAGGACGGCGCGCTGCTCGCACCCATCCCGCACACGACCGACGTCGATCAATTCGTCCAAGGAATAGACAAAGCGCTATCGTAGCGGCGAATCGCTGCTGAGACCTGAGCGCCACACTCATGGTCGCTGCGGACATGTTTCGACATTGATGCTGGAGCGACGTCACGAACCTTGATAGGTCATTTTCATGCTGCATTGGTCCGACACAGGCGTACGGGATCATTGCATCATATCGGTGCGCGGCAGCTTGGGGGGCAGAGCGCATGAGAATCATCAATGGACGGCGCGCTATAGAACCACCACCTAAAACGCGATCCGTTCATCTCGAAGAGATTGGCGCGCAGCTTGAAGTGCGCCGCCACCCAGGCGCGAGGCGCCTGACGCTCCGCGTCAGCCGCACACGCCGCGCGGTCATCGTGACACTACCGCTGCAGTGCGATCTCGACGAAGCCGGAACATTCTTGAACCGGCACATCGATTGGGTACGCGCACGTCTCGACAGCCTGCCGAACCCGGTGCCGTTCGAAGACGGAGCGGCGATGCCGCTGCGAGGCGAGCCGCACACGATCGCGTTCACCGGATGCACGCGTACGCGCATCGTCTCGATCGATCAGGCAAAAGGCAAGCGGCGCCCGAACATCCTCGTCCCTGGCGCGAAAGAGTTCGCTTCGAACCGCATCGTTCGCTGGCTTTTCGATGAAGCGCGGCGCGATCTCGAGGTGAGCGTCACGCGCCATGCGCGCCTGTTGTCGCTGAAGGCGAAAAATATCGTCGTGCGCGATCAGACCAGCCGTTGGGGATCCTGCTCGACGACGGGGGCCTTGTCATTCTCATGGCGGCTAATCCTGGCGCCGCCATTCGTTCTCGACTATGTGGCGGCCCACGAAGTTGCCCATCTTGCAGAAATGAATCACGGTCCGCGGTTCTGGGCGCTGGTGAAAAGGATCCGGCCTGACTTCGAAACGGCCAAGCAATGGCTACAGGTGCTCGGACCGGATTTGCATCGCTACGGTCCGTCGCGTAGCCGGGCTCACTGAAAAATCACCACCACCTACCGAGCGGCTTCAAAGCGTGCTCGGTCTCGGCCGGCTCTGGCGCGGCAACGCCTGCCTCTGATGCCGCTCCACTTGATGTTGCGGCGATAGCCTCCGAAATGAAATCTTCTCCAATACTCTGAGCCGGGTGCGATGCCGGATTTGGCGAGTCGTTGGCCCCCGCACCAGCGGAGACAATCTGTGCAGGAGCAAACACATTCCGTGGTCCGCTGTGCCGCGCCAACCACGGAAGCTCCTCACGCAATTGAACGACGCGCGGCCCGGCAGACGCGGAGATAAGCCCGCCTCCCATCTCGTCAACCGCAGGTCCAGTTATTACGGTTCCGGGCAACGGCTTCGGCGCCTGGCCTTCGTGCGCGACCCGCATCACCTGGTTCCAGATCTCTGCCGGCAGGCTGCCGCCCGTCGCGCGGTTCATAGGCTTGCCGTCGTCATTGCCGATCCACACGCCAGCCGTCAGATGGCTCGTGTAGCCGACGAACCAGGCATCGCGGAAATCCTGAGTGGTGCCGGTCTTGCCGGCCGCGGGCTGATCGGGAAGAGCCGCGCGCTTGCCGGTGCCGTAGACGATAACGGCGTTCATCATGTCGTTCAAACTGCCGATCAGGCTTGTCTCGACGACCCGAGATTGTGGCGGCGAATTCTCAAAGAGAATGCGGCCCGAACTCGTGCGCACACGGTTGATGAGGTGCGGTTCGACAACTTCGCCGCCGTTGGAAAACGCCGTGTAGGCGCCGGTCAGTTCGAGCAATGTGACTTCGGATGTTCCGAGCGCGAGCGCCGGCCCGTCGCGCAACTCCGATTTAATTCCGAGGCGCTGCGCCACCTCGATCGTCCGGCCGCGCCCAACATCCTGGTTCAGACGCACCGCAACCGTGTTGATCGACTGCGCCAGCGCATGCCTCAGCGTGACTTCGCCCGAATACTTGCCGTTGTCGTTCTTAGGCGACCAGGCACCGATCGTGATCGGCTGGTCCAGCGCGACGGTGTCTGGCGTCATCCCGTATTCCAGTGCCGCGAGGTAGACGAACGGCTTGAACGCCGAGCCCGGCTGCCGGCGGGCCTTCACCGCGCGGTCGAATTGGCTTTCGCTATAGTCGCGTCCGCCGACGAGCGCGTGAATGCCGCCGTCGCCGTCAAGGACAACGAGGGCTCCCTGGCTCGCACCTAGGGCCGCGCCTCTTTTTGCCAGGCTATCGCCGACGATCTGTTGCACGCGGCGTTGCAAATTCCGGTCGAGTGTCGTTTCAACAATGAGTTCGGCATGGCCGTCTCCGATCATCGACGGCAGCTGATCGAGAACGTAGTCGACGACATACCCCGCATCGGCGGCTGTCTTCGGCTCCTTTGCATCGCTGAACACGAGAGGCTGCGCGAGCGCCCGGCTCTCGTCCTGCTCGGTGATGAAGCCCGCATCGACCATTTTTCCAAGCACAACCTGGGCGCGGGCGCGTGCGGCGCTCGGGCTGGTGGCGGGAGAATACTTCGAGGGCGCTTTGAGGAGGCCGGCGATCAGCGCGGCCTCCGGCAGCTTCAATTCACGCGCCGGCTTGCCGAAATATCGCTGGCTCGCCGCTTCGATGCCGTAAGCGCCGCCGCCGAAGTAGACCTGATTGAGGTAAAGTTCGAGGATCTCGGGCTTCGACAGGCGCATCTCTAGCCACAGCGCCAGCCCGAGTTCGGCGATCTTCCGCGTCAGCGTCCGGTCCGGAGTTAGGAAAAGATTCTTCGCAAGTTGCTGCGTCAGCGTTGAGCCGCCCTGCGCGAACCGTCCGGCCCTCAAGTTGGCGAACATCGCGCGAATTACGCCGACGGGATCGACTCCATAATGTTCGAAGAATCGCCGGTCCTCCGTCGCGACCAGCGCTGCGGGAACGACCTTCGGCAACAGATCGATCGGCATGTAATCATGAGCGGCACCGCGATACGCGAGCACGGAACCATCGCGGGCGAGAACGCGGATGACCGGCGCACTTTCGGCTTTCCGAATTGCGAGCGGATTGGGAAAAATGACGGTGTAATAGACCATCATGCCGGCGAAGGTCGTCGCCACGCCCAGGACCCCGGCGGCGGCAAGTCCGAATGCAATCCGGTATTTATTGAGTTTCAGGCGCTCGAGAGGTCCGCGCGAGCTAGCTGGTCGCGGCGGCGCGGCTTCGGCTTTTTCGCCGGCCTTGAATGCCTGGTGCGCGACGGATTGAAATGGACCCGGCAGCGACCTTGGCGATGCTGATTTCCCGATGCCAAGAACATTGCGCACCAACCACAGGCACACACGGCCCATCGCAATAATGGCGCGCAGAACTTTCACTCCGCAACCCTGTCCGGTTCAATCAGCGACACGCATACAAGTGCCGTCAGTCCCTGGGGAACTTCTCCCCAGGACTATTATCGGCCGTTGGCTAAGGTCGCGTTAAGTTGGCCACCCCGATTGCGGACGAAAGCTATCAAAAAACCTGAGTTGTAGACGCGGCACCAGAGGATCTCGCGCCGCTTGAACGGCGGGCAATTGCCAAAAAATGCGCGGTGGTTTTTGCTGGCTCGCGCAGCCATACTCGCGTGAGTTCTTACGAGGGTGCGATGTCCGCCGCCGCCGATTTGGCGACCTACAAGGATGCTCTGCTTGTGCTGGGCACGGCCGGCGTTATCGTGCCGTTTCTGCATAGGTACGGCGTCAGCACCGTCCTCGCGTTTCTTCTCACCGGCGCATTTCTGAGCCCGGGCGGCCTCGGCGCCTTGACCGACTACATACCGGCGCTCTCGTGGCTGACGATCACCGACCCGGAACGCCTCTCGAAATTCGCCGAGTGGGGAGTCGTCTTTCTGTTGTTCCTGGTCGGCCTCGAACTGTCGTTCGAGCGCCTCTCGACCATGCGTCGCCTGGTCTTTGGGCTGGGCGCATCACAGGTCATCGTTTCGGCAGCCCTGATCGGCGCTGTCGCCTACGCGCTCGCTCAACGGCCGGCCACAGCCATTGTAATCGGCACGGCACTTTGCCTGTCTTCGACCGCTGTCGTCATCGAACTGCTGGCCGCCCAGAAGCGATTATCGACTTCGGTTGGGCGCACCAGCTTCTCGATCTTGCTTTTCCAGGATCTCGCCGTCGTCCCCATCCTGCTGCTTCTCAGCACGCTGGAACCGGGCAGCAAGGTGCCCCTCGCCGTGGGCATTGCGACAGCAGTGGTTCAGGCTGTTGCGGCACTGCTGCTCATCGTTGCTGTTGGGCGGTTTCTGCTTCAGCCGCTGTTCCGCCTTGTTGCACAGACAGGCAATAACGATCTCTTCATCGCAGCGACATTGTTCGTCGCGGTAGGCACCAGCTTCGTGACCGCGGCGGCGGGGCTTTCGATGGCACTTGGCGCCTTCGTCGCCGGATTGTTGCTGGCCGAAACAGAATACCGGCGCGCTGTGCAGACCACCATCGAGCCGATCAAATCGCTTCTACTCGGCGTCTTCTTCTTCTCGGTCGGCTCAAGCCTCGACCTTAAGTCGCTGATTTCCGACCCACTCGTGATCCTTGCGCTGAGCGGCGGACTCATCGTGCTGCAGGCCGTCGTCATCTACGTGCTCGCCCGTCTCTTCGGCATTTCGCGGCCCACTGCAATCGAAACGGCAGCACTGCTCGCCCCCTGCGGCGAGTTTGCCTTTGTCATCCTGACGGTAGCGCTCGGCTACGGACTAATCACTCGCGATCTGACGACCATCCTGCTCACGTCGGTGGCGCTGACAATGGCGCTGATCCCTGCACTTGCGAGACTAGGCCGCTGGCTGGCAACGCGAAACACACCTGTCGCGGTCGATCCGGCACTGGCGGTGATGCCGGCGAGCGATACGAATGTCAAAGCGCTGGTCGTCGGCTATGGCCGCGTTGGTCAGCTCATCGGCGACATGCTGGCCGAGCACGGAGTTTCCTACATCGCCGTCGATCGCGAGCCGCGCCTTGTCGCGAACGCACGCCGCGACGGCAAGCCGGTGTATTTCGGAGACGTGCGTCAGCTCGACTTCCTTAAGAATTGCGGGCTCGATACGGCCAAGGCTGCGATCATAACGATCCGCACGCAATCCGAAATCGACGCCATCGTGCAGGCGCTGCGGACGAGCTATCCGAAACTCATCATCGTCGTGCGCGCCAAGGACGCGAACCACGCGCGGCACCTTTACGAAATCGGCGTAACCGATGCAGTGCCCGAAACAATCGAGGCAAGCTTGCAGCTATCGGAAGCGGCGCTCGTCGGCCTCGGGGTTCCGACGGGGCTAGTCATCGCCTCGATCCACGAGAAGCGCGATGTGTTCCGCGCCGGCCTGCAGGGCGCCGCCAGGAGGGCCGGTACTGAAACTCGCGCGTTTCCGACCCGCAAGCGCCTATAGATCCCTAAGACACCAGCCCTTGATCTCGGAACTTTGGTCCCCATCTCTCGTTCCCCTTTTGGACGCCACGAGAGGAAAAAGCACGTGACGACACCCTTTGGCAGATCGAGCGGCAGGCGTTACGGCATGGCTTCGGACCGAGTCGTTGCCGAGTCGACGTTCGAGGAATCGATGGCGCGGCTCGACGCGCTGGCGATGTTGCTGGACAGTGCCATACGCATACCCGGAACAAAGATCATCATGGGTCTGGACTCGCTGCTTGGCCTCGTGCCGGTCATCGGCGACGCCATCTCGGGCCTAATCTCGACCTACATCATTTTCGAAGCGCGCCGCCTTGGCGCTCCGCGCTGGCTCATCGCGCGCATGGCTGCGAACACGACGCTCGATACAATTCTGGGCAGCATCCCGATCCTCGGCGACGTGTTCGACCTCGCTTACAAGGCGAACCTCAAAAACCTCAACCTGCTGAAGCGCCATGCGGAAAAGCACGGCCACCGTTACGGCCGCGCCATCGAAACCACGTACACAGTCAGCTGAACTCGACGTCTGGGACAGCCCTAGACGTCGAGGTTCGACACGTTGAGCGCGTTTTCCTGGATGAATTCGCGGCGCGGCTCGACGATGTCGCCCATCAGCTTGGCGAAAATCTCATCAGCTTCCGCCACATCTCCGACCTTGACCTGCAACAGCGTGCGCTCGTCCGGGTCGAGCGTCGTCTCCCAGAGCTGCTCCGGATTCATTTCGCCCAAGCCTTTGTAGCGCTGCAGATCGACGCCCTTGCGGCCAGTCTCGTAAACCGCTTCGAGAAGCGCACGCGGGCCGGATATGGCGTCGACCTTGTCCTTGCGCTTGAGCTTGGCCGTCTTATCGTAAACTTCCGCCAAGTGTTCATGGCGCTCGTGCAAGCGACGGGCATCGAGCGAGCCGAGTAGCGCGCGATCCAGCGTATGGACTTCCGTCACGCCGCGCACTTCGCGCTTGAACACAAATCCCTCGTTACCGAAGCGGCCTTGCCAGCCGGTCTCCATCTCTTCCGCAATATCGTCGAGACGCTTTGCGATCCGGGTGGCGGCTTCGTTGGCCTTGTCATTCGACGTGAGGTTTGCTGAATCGAAGACGCCGCCGATGGCACCCTGCTCAACGACATCGCGGTTGTAGCGGGAATGCAGACCGTTGATACCGCTGCTGATCTGACGCGCTTGCTCGACAATGTCGCGCAAATCGCGTCCGGCGCGCTCGACGCCGTCGCCCGTCACCAGCACCGCATCAACGAGACCTTGATCGATCAGGTAATCTTCAAGCGCTCGCTGGTCCTTGAGATAGGAATGCGTCTTGCCGCGCGCGACTTTGTAGAGAGGCGGCTGGGCAATGTAGACGTGACCCTTTTCGACGAGCTCGCTCATCTGGCGGTAGAAGAACGTCAACAGCAGCGTGCGAATGTGCGCGCCGTCGACGTCGGCGTCGGTCATGATGATGACCTTGTGATAACGCAGCTTCTCGACCTTGAATTCGTCGCGGCCGATGCCGGTGCCGAGCGCTGCGATGATATTCGTCACCTGTTCGGACGAAAGCATTTTGTCGGTGCGGGCCCGCTCGACGTTCAAGATCTTGCCGCGTATCGGCAAAACCGCCTGGAACTCGCGCTTGCGGCCCTGCTTTGCCGAACCGCCGGCCGAATCGCCTTCGACGATGAAAAGCTCTGTCTTTGAGGCGTCACGATCCTGGCACTCGGCGAGGCCGCCCGGCAGGCGCAAACCATCGAGGGCACCTTTGCGCCGTGTCAGGTCACGCGCCTTGCGCGCCGCCTCGCGGGCGAGTGCCGCTTCGACGATCTTGCTGACGATGACCTTGGCTTCCTTGGGGTGCTCCTCGAACCACGCGCCAAGTTGATCGCCGAACATCGACTCGACGACCGGCTTCACTTCCGACGAAACAAGTTTGTCCTTCGTCTGCGAAGAAAACTTCGGATCAGGAACCTTGACGGAAAGCACGCACGTCAAACCTTCGCGCGCGTCGTCGCCGGAAAGCGCAACCTTTTCCTTTTTCGCAAGGCCGCTCTCTTCCGCATACTTGTTGACGATGCGGGTCAGCGCGCCGCGGAAGCCTGCGAGATGCGTGCCGCCGTCGCGCTGCGGAATGTTATTCGTGAAGCACAGCACCGTCTCATGGTAGCTGTCGTTCCACCACAGCGCCGCCTCGACGGTGATGCCGTCTCTCTCGCCACGGATCATGATCGGTTCGGACAGTGCCGACGCCTTCGAACGGTCGAGATAGCGCACGAAGGCTGCGGTGCCGCCCTGGTACATGAACTCTTCGCGCTTGATATCGGCATGACGCGCATCCGTCAGCACAATCTTTGCGCCGGAGTTCAGGAACGCCAGCTCGCGGAGCCGATGCTCGAGCGTGGCATAGTCGAATTCCATGACCTTGTGGAACGTCTCGACACTCGGCAGGAATGAGACTTCCGTGCCGCGCTCGCCATGGCCTTCGCCGACCACTCTAAGCGGCGCTACGGCAACGCCGTCGCGAAACTCGATGAAATGCTCCTTGCCCTGCCGCCAGATGCGGCACTTGAGCCAGCTCGACAGCGCGTTGACGACCGACACGCCGACACCATGCAGGCCGCCCGAAACCTTGTACGAATTCTGGTCGAATTTGCCGCCGGCATGAAGCTCGGTAAAAACAATTTCGGCAGCCGAGCGCTGCGGCACCTGATCGTCGTCTGTCTTGATGCCCACCGGAATGCCGCGACCGTCGTCGCGCACCGTACACGACCCGTCGGGGTTCAGCGTCACATGACATGCGTTCGCATGGCCGGCCAAAACCTCGTCGACGGCGTTGTCCACGACCTCGTAGATCATGTGGTGCAGACCCGACCCGTCGTCGGTGTCACCGATGTACATGCCGGGGCGTTTGCGGACCGCGTCGAGCCCTTTCAGCATCTTGATGCTGTCGGCGCCGTAGTCGTCGTGCGCCGACGTTTTCTTCAGCGGTTGGGCGTTCATTTCTGGCTTTCGTTGGGGGCGGAATTCAGTACTCATTTTATAGCACAAATAGCCTCGGAATGCCGCATAAATTCGCTGCAAACGACCTTGAAAAAATGCTCTTATTTCAGTGCGTTGGCTGTGACCGTTTGTCCCTGTTCCTGCCCTTATGATCTAGGAGCGATTTTGCCCTCTTCGACACGCCAAAAACGGGCTCTTCCAGAAAGCCCTTCGAAGGCTTCTTCATCGGTTCCCGTCATCCATGCCTGGGCGGCGAGCCGCAGAATTTCGGCGAATAGCGCCGTCCGCCTGTCGGCATCGAGATGGGCCGTGATTTCATCGAGAAGCAGGATCGGGCTGGCGCCCTCTTGCCGTTCCGTCAGCAGCTCGGCATGGGCCAGGACGAGGCCGAGCAACAGCGCCTTCTGTTCTCCCGTCGAGCAGTGCCGCGCTGCCAGTGCCTTCGGCCCATGCTCGACGAACAGATCGGACCGGTGCGGACCGTCGAGCGTTCGCCCTGCTGCGCGATCACGCTCACGCATGTCGCTGAGCGTTCGCGCGTAGGCATCTTCAGCCTCGATCGCCGAGAGGCGTTGCAGATCGTCTTCATTGCGCCCTTCGAGCCGGAACGATGACCACGGAAATGCGGAATTCGGATTGCGCGTGCGCCGCTTGTCGACAATTCCCCCCATCGCGGCGACGGCTTCGAGACGAGCCGCCGCGACGGCGACGCCGGTCTCGGCCATGACCCGCTCAAACCCGGAAAGTTGCGCGTTGTCGCGAACGCCATCCGCGAGAAGCCGGTTGCGGCTCGTCATCGCCCGTTCGAATCGGCTCGCAATCGTGCGATAGGCGGGGTCGAAGCAGAGGATCAGACGATCGAGAAAACGCCGCCGCTCGGACGCGGGACCCGTGAACAGCCCGTCCATCGCCGGCGTAACCCAGACAATTTCGAGATAGTCGGCGAGCACGCCCGAGCCCGACTGCGTTGTGCCATCGATCCTGACGAGCCTGCCGCTGCGCTCTCCCGCGCCCGCCCCGGCCGCCAGGCCAGTGCCGATGTCCGCAGGGCCTGCGAGCGCGTGAGCCCGCGCCGAAACTGCAAAGCTGCCGTCGCCGCCGGCGCCGGTTCGCGCCAGATCGCTGAACGGCGCGCGCCGCAAACCTTGGCCGGGGGCCAACAATGAGAGAGCTTCGAGAAGATTGGTCTTACCCGAGCCATTGGCGCCCGCAATCACCTGCGGACCGGCATCGGTCTCGACAACGGCGGTGGCGTAACTGCGGAAATTCGTCAGCGTCAGCCGCTCGACCCAAAGGCCGCTTGAAGCAACCGGCATTCCCCTGTCACACCCGCATCGGCATCAGCACGTAGAGGGCGCTGCTGTCGGTCCCATCCCGGACCATCGTCGGAGAACCCGGATCAGCCAGGAGAAAGCGCGCATCTTCGCTTTCGAGCTGTTCGGCGATATCGAGCAGATAACGCGCATTGAAACCGATCTCGAGCGGCCCAGCGCCGTATCCGACCGCGATCTCCTCCGTCGCGCTGCCGCCTTCCGGGTTGTTCACCGTCAGGATCAGCTTGTCCTTGGCAACGTTGAGCTTGACCGCGCGGCCGCGTTCACTGGCGATCGTCGACACGCGGTCGACGGCGCTTTTGAATGACGCGTTCGGCACCTTCATTTCCTTGTCGTTGTTGTGCGGAATGACGCGCCCGTAATCCGGGAACGTCCCGTCGATCAGCTTCGACGTCAGCACGACGGGCCCGATCTCGAACCGAATCTTCGTCTGCGACACGCCGACCTTCACCTGACCGCTGGTATCCTCTATCAGGCGCGTCAGCTCATGCACTGTCTTCCTTGGCACGATGACGCCAGGCATTCCGTCGGCACCCTTTGGACGCGGCAGTTCGACCTGCGCCAAGCGATGCCCGTCGGTCGCGACAGCGCGCAAAGTCTTCGTTTTGCCGCTCTCGGCCGGATGCAGATAGATGCCGTTGAGATAGTATCGCGTCTCCTCCGTCGAAATCGCGAAGCGCGTCTTGTCGATGAGGCGTTTCAGATCGCCCGCCTCCATTGTGAATTCGTGGCCGATTTCTCCAACGGTGAGATCCGGAAAGTCTTCCGCCGAAAGCGTTTGCAGACTAAAGCGCGAGTTGCCCGACGTGATCGTCAGGCGCTCCTTGTCGCCTTCGCGCTTCATTTCGATCTCGGCGCCCTCGGGCAGTTTGCGCACGATGTCGTGCAGCACGTGCGCCGGAACCGTCAGCGTGCCGGGACTGCTCACCTTCGCCGCGACGCTCTCGCCCACTTCGCGTTCGAGATCGGTCGCCTTGAACGTCAGCGTGTCGCCCGACGCCTTCAACATGACGTTCGACAAGATCGGGATGGTCGTCCGGCGCTCGACCACGCTTGTTACGTGGCTCAACGCTTTTAGGAGTTCACCACGTTCAATCTCGAGACGCATGTCTGTCCTCAATCTTAATTCCGGGGAGCGCGTGGAGGGGATGGCTGTGACGCCGGAGCGATCACGCGCGAATGAGAATGGCTGGCTCCGCGGGCGTTCTGTAGCGGAATCGCACGCGCACCCGGATCAGAGCCGAATGGCGCCGACTTTTCAAGCAAAGATGTAGCGGCCATCCGTGGAAACCCGCGGTACGCCCGGATCTTACCCGACTGAGACGGCAAAGCCGGCGTTCCAGGAAGCGGGACGCCGGCCTCTAGTCGTATCAGGACGTGAGACGGGTAGCGGTGTAGGTTAGTGGTTGAGAAGTCGCTTCAGCTCCTCGAGTTCACCTTCGAGGTGCGGATTTTTCGTGATTTCACCCTCGATTTTCCGGATTGCGTGCAGCACCGTGGTGTGGTCGCGGCCACCGAAGCGCCGGCCGATCTCCGGTAGCGAGCGTGCCGTCAAATGCTTCGCAAGGTACATGCCGATCTGGCGGGGCCACACGACAGAGCGATGACGCCGCTGAGAAAGAAGATCGCCTTTCGAGACGCCATAGTGTCGCGAAATGATGCGCAGGATGTCCTCGATCTTGATGCGCCGCGGCTCGAGGTTCTGCACGAGATCGCGGATCACCGTTTCTGCGATGTCGGGCGTGATCGGCGTGCGCATGTACTGCCACGTCGCGTAGAGCCGGGTGACCGCCCCTTCGAGCTCGCGGCCGTTTTCGGTCAGCCTTAGCGCCAGCAGCTCGATCACGTCGCGCGACAGCGTGAACGACGGATCGGCGGCGCGTTTCTCGGCCAGGCGCTTCTCGAGAACCTTGAGACGCAATTCGTGGTCGAGCGGCATCAGCTCTGTCACGAGGCCGCGCTGCAGACGCGAACGCATGCGCTCGTTGAGCCGCTCGATCTGGTTGGGTGCCCGTGCCGACGCGACGACGACCTGCTTCCCACCATCGAGGAGCGCATTGATGATGTGATCGAACTCTTGTTCGGTACGCTCGCCCTGTAGGAACTCGAGGTCGTCGATCAGCAGCATGTTAATGTTGCGGAAACGCTCCTTGAACGCGAGCGGGTCGGAGGAGCGCAGCGCCTCTACGAATTGATAGCGGAAACGTTCAGCCGTCAGATAAAGCACCTGGGCAGTCGGAGAGCGCCTCTTGACCTCCCAGGCGATGGCCTGAAGCAGGTGGCTTTTACCGAGACCGACGGAGGAATGGAGATAGAGCGGATTGTAGCCGGGTGCGTCCGACATCACCGTCTCGGCAATCTGCGTTGCCCCGGCGTGCGCCATGCGGTTCGACCCACCGACGACGAAGCTGTCGAATGTATAGCGCGGATCAAGCGGTGAACCTTCGAGTCCGCCCGCCGACGTGCGCTGTGCCGGTGGCGCCGGGACACGAAAACCGACGTTACGTTGCGGCGATTCTGCCTGCGGCGAGGCCAGTGGCAGCTGCGATCCGGCAGCCGGTGCTTCGGCGGCACGTGCCTCGCCGTTGCGCTGCGCTGCCGACCCTGGCTGACGCCAGATCACATCGACGCGCTCAGCCGTCGCGAACTCTATGCGCGAACAGGCGAGCAAATGGTCGGCGTAATGTTCCTGAATCCAGTTGCGCACGAATTTTACAGGCACCGAGACCTTAACGATGCGCCCATCGAAGCTCTCGAATTCGAGGCTCTTGAACCAGCTCGAATAGATTTCGTCGCCGAGCCGGGCCTTCAGCATGGCGCGAACTTTCTGACCGCGGCCCTCAACCGCTGCCGGTGCGGTTTTAACAACAACCGCTCCAGTGTCGCCGATACCCGAAACTTGTGCCTTCGTAGCCGCCTGCATCGTCATTACTCCCCGCTAATTACTCGGAACGCTTGTCTCCAACGTCCCCGTCTTCCGCTGCACGCCAGCTAACCCTCTGGCCGACATGCACCGCCTTTCCGTGCCCTTCAGAAAAGTCCGAGTGCTAGCTCTGCACCCAATCGAGTCCCTCAAACTTCCAACCCGCGATCTGGCCGCGGTGGCGGTCGGCATCCATTGGCCCTTCGAAGCCTTCCGCCACATTCAGGCAATGGCGGTAACCCGCCGCAGCCATTGCTTCTGCAGCCATCCGGCTGCGGCCGCCGGAGCGGCAAATGAAAAAAATCTCGTCGTCCTTCTGAACTCCCCTTGCTGTAAGCGCCTTCTCGAGTCTGTCCGCAAAATCGGGGGCAACCCGATTATCGGGGAACGTCTGCCACTCGATAAGCAGGACGTCCCGGCCGAGGCTGAAAAGGTCAGGAACGCCCACGAACGCCCATTCGGCGCGCGTGCGAACATCCACCAAAACAGCTTTCGGATCGCTCTTCAGATGCTTCCACGTTTCCAGGACGGGAACGTCCTCGACGTGGTTAGCATCAGTATTGTTCACGAGCCCTCACACGTGTTTACGCAACGTTGATAAAGACCCGCACAAGACGTCCCCAGGTTCGACTGAAGATGTGCAAGCCATCACCGCACTGCCGCAACAGTGCGAAAACGGAATGCAGGTCTTTATCTATTTTTGACAACGCATCCGGGGCGCCAAATCTTGGCCGAGACCTCGGTACCACGCACGTCAACTTACAGATGTGAACGATCGCCTACCCCGCTGCCGCCCACCATTTACTAACTAACGGTTAACCTGTTTCTCGACAAGCACCTCGATGGCCAAAAACCTCCGATCGGGACCTTCGAAAGTTGTCCACAGGTCAGTGGAAAAGCCGAAGCGTGATCGCAGTTTCTGTGCACAACACTGCTGACTCCGTTCGCGATTCCGCAACGCGCTTAGTCTTGTTCAGAGGCTGCTACGAGTGTCATCCATTCGTCATTTTATTCTTGGTCGTCGCTCTCGGCGAGCTGCGCAAAAATCATCGGACGTTTTCATCCGATGCGTGCCCAATGCGCGATTCCAGCGGCTTACCTGCGTTCAAACGGCAACGGGCCCCGAGTGGGGCCCGTTGTTCGATGTAGCAAACATGCAACGGGGAGAAAAATTGCCTCCCACGTCTCAAAATCGCGTCACGCCGACATTGCCTTGACACGCTGTGCGAGTCTCGAAACTTTCCGGCTCGCAGTTTTCTTGTGCATGATTCCCTTCTGAGCGTTGCGCACCAGGATGGGTTCGGCGGATCTGAGTGCTGCTTCGGCTTTCGCACGATCGCCGGACTTGATCGCTTCTTCAACGCTGCGCACCTCGGACTTCACGCGAGTACGCCGCCCTTTGTTCACTTCGGTGCGGCGGATCATTTGGCGCGCGGCCTTCTTTGCCGACGACGTGTTAGCCATGAAACGGTCCTTGTGTTTGTTACATAACGCCTCCGGCACACCCAAAGGGCGAACCAAGGCCACTGGTTGAAAGAAAGACTTTTCGGCCCGAACGATGAGTTCAGGCACGGTTTGCGGGCGGTATAGCCGCCCATCGTCGATCGGTCAATGAAGCGGCGACCAACAAAATGGCAATTCTACGACGGCCAGCGTCTGGAAAAGCGCCGTCGGCATTGTTAAGCGTCCCGAAGAGCAGCCGCACGGCCGCCTTGCGCCGTGTAAACGACAACGGAGAGCCTGATAGATGTCATCGCATGTGGGATTGATGCTGGCACTAGTGGCTGCCGTCTGCGCCACTGTCCTGGCGGCTGCGGCAACCCAACCGCCCCAGCATATGGCCGTCGCCGGCGTAGTCACTCTGGGGCTTGCCTTCATGGCGCTTCGCGACCGCCAGCGACTGATGATCAGCGGCGCACCGGCCAACGCCATCGCCAGCTCGACAGCCCGCCATCTCGGCCTCGTCTGGGCCTGGGCGGCGCTTTCCTTTGCGGCGACATACCTGCTGGTCATCGAGGCCCGGTGGCCCGAGTGGTGGCAGTTTTTTATTGGCTTTGGCTTCGCCGCGGTTGCGAGCTTCGTCTTTGCGAGCATGCTCGACCGCGATGCGGTGGACGGACGTGCCGATGATCTTCTCGTCAAATTCGGCAGGCTTCTCGTGCAAGTGCAGATCGTCGGCATGGCGGCAGGAATCATCAGCCTATTCGTGGACGGCAAATTCCCCCGCGCCGTGAATCATGCGGATTGGGCGGGCTGCAATATTTTCTTTTTCGGCGCGCTGGCCATCGCCGCCATCAGTCTCGACGCTTTACGATCTCCGGCGCACGTGTGATTGCAGTGGCCAACTGCATTGTTCTAAGGTCCCATCCGATATGCCATTGCGCCCATCGCTCCCCTGGTTGTTGACGACACTCGCTGCGGCTCTTGTCGCAATGACGGTCGCCGCCGGCGCGATCCGCAAGGCCGAATCCGCGACCGCCGCGGCGATCTTCGCCATCGTTCTCGTTGCAACGGCCGTGCGCACGAATTCGCCGCTTTGGCGGCGATCGGCTGGAACCGCCGATGCCGGCGGCGTGACGCCGCGGGATGCATTGCGCCAAACAGCGCAGCTCATCATGCTCGCCTACTTGTGGTGTGCGCTGGCTTTCTATGCGATTTACATCGGAACTCACGTCCGCTGGCAGCACGGCTGGGAGTACGGCTCGGCCTTGATGCTGATCGCGCTCGCCCACGTCTTCTATTTGTGGCGTATCGCCGACCCCAAGGACAAATTCGCGACGCCGCTGGCCATCGCGCGCGCCGTGCGCCTGGCATTTCTGCAGGCCGTTGCGATCGCATGCGGACTGATATGGCTGATCGGATCGGGCAAGCTATCTTCGTTGAAAGGCGACTGGGCGGCGAACCAACTGTTTCTCGCAGGCGGGTTCGCAATCATGTGCCTGAGCATGATCATGATAAAAAGCTACGCTGTTCTGACGGAGCAGCGGACGCACTGAAGAGCCGATCAGCGCTGACAGCGTGGGCAATAAAAGCTCGCACGTCCGGCGTGAGGCGTGCGGCGTATTTCTCCACCACATCCGGGCTTGAGACAGATCAGACCGGCGCGGTCGTAGACGGCGAACGAGTTTTGGAAAGCGCCCGATGCGCCGTCGGCGCTGCGATAGTCTCGCAGTGTCGATCCTCCGGCATCGATCGCGTGCTGAAGAACCTCTCGGATCGCAACGACGAGCGGTAATGCTCTGCTGGCCGGTTTGCCGCGTCGGTCGGCAAGACTACTGGCACTGCGATTCGGCGATAGTCCGGCGCGATAAAGGGCTTCCGACGCATAGATGTTGCCGAGCCCCGCGATGACGCGCTGATCCATCAAGAACGACTTGAGGTTGGCCTTTTTGCCGCGCCCCCGCGATGCCAGATACTCGGCCGTCAGTTCGTTTCCGAGCGCCTCAACGCCGAGGTTTCGAAAAAGGGCATGCGCATCGCGCTCGGCATGCGGCATCATCATCATAAAGCCGAAGCGGCGCGGGTCGTTGTAGACGATGCGCGTGCCGTCGGAGAGGTGCAGCACCACGTGATCGTGCGCCGGATTGGCACCGGCATCGTGGGCGTACTCGCCGGGCGTCTCGCGCGCCCCGTCTCTCAGAATCGTGAAGCGGCCCGTCATGCCGAGATGCATGACGAGGTCTTCGCCACCTGACAGCGCCGCGATCAGGTATTTGGCACGGCGATCAAGCGCGACGATTTTTTGACCGGCGACCCGTTCCCGGAATTTCTCGGGCAAGGGGAACCTGAGATCCGGCCGGCGCGCCTCGAGGTCCGTGATACGGCTGCCGACGAGCGCCGGCGTTAAGCCGCGTAGCACCGTTTCGACTTCTGGAAGTTCGGGCATTCAGTGGGCCGGGCAATTGACGCTAAGGCAAGCCGACGATAGCGCGACGCCGCGCGGGCGGCTATTCTGGGTGACATGGATAACGATCGTAATACCACAGACGAAAGCACGGCATCGTTCGGCTTTCGCACCGTCCCTGAAACGGAGCGGCAAGGTCTCGTCAATCAGGTCTTCGCCACCGTCGCCGGACGGTATGACCTGATGAATGACCTGATGTCGGGCGGCCTGCATCGGCTATGGAAGCGCGAGCTCATTGCAATGCTCAATCCGCCGCGCGGCAAAACGCCGTTCAAGCTGCTCGACGTCGCCGGCGGCACCGGCGATATCGCGCTCCGCTACGCCCACCACAGTGGCCCCTCGGCGACGGCCGTCATTTACGACATCAGTCCCGAAATGCTCGATGTCGGCCGCCGGCGGATAGCCGACGCCGGCTTGCAGGACCGAATCGCCTGCGTTGAAGGCAATGCCGAGGCCTTACCCTTCGAGAGCGGACGTTTCGATGCGTTTACGATCGCCTTCGGCATCCGCAATGTTACGCACATCGACAAGACCCTAGCGGAGGCTTACCGCGTGCTGAAGCCGGGAGGGCGGTTCCTCTGCCTCGAGTTTTCCGAATGCCAGGTGCCGATTCTCGATAGGCTCTATGACTTTCATTCCTTCGAAGTTATTCCGCGACTGGGCAAATTGACGGCCGGGGCAGCTGAACCCTATCGCTATCTCGTTGAGAGTATTCGCCGCTTTCCAAACCAGGAGGCATTCGCCGGCCTCATCCGGGGCGCCGGATTCGACCGTGTCAGCTATCGCAATCTGACCGGCGGCATTGCTGCGATACACTCCGGCTGGAAGATCTAATCGGCCACACCTCAAGGCGTTTTAACAGCCGGTATTATCAGGTCGATTGACCCCCGCTCCGCCCACGTCTTAGCTTCCGCCCAGGAAGGTGATGAAGAAGCCGAGGCTTCTTCAAACGGAGGAGAAAGGGGTCATGAACACGAAGGTACTGATGTGCGCGACGTTCGCCGCTGCGCTGGCGTTTGGGGTCGGCGCTGCCAATGCCGGCTGCGTCACCAAAGGTGCGGTCGCAACGTCAAGCTCGGCCGACTCGGCCAAGTGGTTTGCGCTTGAAACGATGGTGCAGTCGGTGAGCTGGGGTCTTTGGCCAGGCTTTGTCGCGACGGGCAACGTCGATGGCTATCGGGTCATGAACAAGCGCTATCGTTGCACCGCTGATGGCGGCATGACGACGTGCCACGGCCGCGCGACCTTCTGCACGAAGTAGTCGAAGACCAAATTCATCGCAATTCGACGGCGCCCGTTGAACTCCGCGGGCGCCGCTTTGTTGTAGGACGTCGTGTTGTAGGGCGATCCCATATCGCCGCCTCGCAATGGCGCAGCCCGTTTCGCGGTCTTTACCCGTCGCGCCAACTTCGCTTGACCAGAACGCCCCCTGGCGCAATGTGCGGACAGTCGGCGGCTCGCCCGCGAAGCTAGGACTCACAAATATCGCGGATATGCCTGGAGCCTTTCTCAATACTTTCAGGCTCGCACGAGCGGGCTTCGTCTTAGCGCAGCATGGCGTCCGCTTCGTTCCGAAGGGCGTGCCCGTACCGCTGCCGCTCAGGATCGCGCGCGCCGCAACAGTGCCGATCCGGTTCATCGCCGCGCCGTTTCGCGCCGACGAGCCGCCCGCAACGCGCGTCGCGACGGCCTTGACCGAGCTCGGGCCGAGCTACGTGAAACTCGGACAGTTTCTCTCAACGCGCGCCGATATCATCGGCTCGGAACTGTCGGCAGACCTGCGCCATCTGCAGGACAAGGCCGACCCCTTCTCGATGGCCGAGGCGCGCGACGCCATCGAGCGGGCGCTCGGCGGTAAGCTCGAAGATCACTTCGTCGAATTCGGACCGCCGGTCGCAGCCGCGTCGATCGCGCAGGTCCACCGGGCTTACGTAGTGGATGCCGGCGTCAAGAAGCCGGTGGCCGTCAAAATCTTGCGTCCGGACATCGAAAGGCGCTTCCGCCGCGACCTCGATAGCTACTATTTCGCGGCCCGTATGATCGAGCGGTATTACGAACCGGCGCGGCGGCTGAAGCCGGTGGCGGTCGTCGACAATCTGAAACACACGACCGAACTCGAGATGGATTTGCGGCTCGAGGCGGCGGCTATCTCCGAAATGGCCGCTAACATCAAAGGCGACGAAGGCTTCCGCGTGCCCAACGTCGACTGGAAGCGAACCGCGAAGCGCGTTCTAACCGTTGAATGGATCGACGGCATTCCGATATCGAATGTTGAAGCTCTGCAGGCCAAAGGCTTCGATACGGCGGCGCTCGGCCTCGCCGTTCTGCGCACATTCCTGCGCCATGCCATGCGCGACGGATTTTTTCATGCCGACATGCATCAGGGAAACCTGTTCGTCGACGACAACGGAGCCATCGTTGCCGTCGATTTCGGCATCATGGGGCGGCTCGGGTTGGCCGAGCGGCGCTTCCTCGCCGAGATTCTGCACGGCCTAATAACGCGCGACTATCATCGCACTGCCGTCATTCACTTCGAAGCCGGGTACGTGCCGCCGCACCACAAGGTCGAGGAATTCGCGCAGGCTATGCGCGCCATCGGCGAACCGATTCACGGCCGCAGCGCAGAGGAAATTTCGATGGCCGACCTTCTCGGCCAGCTCTTCGCCTACACGGACGTGTTCGATATGCAGACGCGGCCTGAACTGATCCTGCTGCAAAAGAGCATGGTCATCGTGGAAGGCGTCGCACGCGATCTCGATCCCGGCATCAACGTGTGGACGGCGGCGGAGCCGGTGGCGCGCGAGTGGGTCGATTCTAATCTCTCTCTTCTCGGGCGTTTGCAGGAAACGGGGCGCGGCGCCGCAACGCTCGGCGAGCTGCTGATGAGAACACCGGGACTGCTGCAAAAGGCCGAGCAGGCCATCCTTGGGCTCGCCGAAACGGCGCGCTCAGGTGTCAGGCTTGACGACGAAACGCAAGAGAAGCTCAGGGCACGCTCGAGACGCAGCCGTGCTTCCGATGTTGCGCTGTGGATCGCAGCACTGGGCATCCTCGCGATCGCGCTTAAACTCTACGGCGCGTTGTAGGCACCAGCTTATCTGCGGCGCACGCCACTCAGCGCCCGGTCTTGCTACGCGCGCCGACGAGATGCGTGCCGTGTGCGATTGCTGCTGTTGCCCGCATCGTCGCCGCGAGAAAGACGACTTCGGCGATTTCGGCTTCGGTCACGCCGGCATTCTCAGCGTTGGTCCGATGCACTTCGAGGCTGTAAGGACATTGCGTCGCAAGCGCCACCCCGAGCGCGATAAGTTCCTTATAGCGTCGGGGAATAGCGCCGGGCGCCATCGCCGCGCGATCGAAATTCTCGAACGCGGCCATTGTCGTAGGCGCGAGGCCGCGCAGCTGCGGCAGGTTCGCGAGCTTAGCGATATCGTACATGGCGGTAACTCCCTCGATCGGTGGCAGACGGTCGGTTGCGATTTTGACTTGAAGCGTCGCGGCGTTCGCGCGACTGGTCAAGTGCCCGCCACTTGGAATGCAAGGTAAGGAATTTGATCATGTTGGAGACACGACCACCACTGCCACCGTTCACGCGCGAGACGGCAATTCAGAAAGTCCGGATGGCGGAGGACGCCTGGAACATGCGCGATCCCGAGCGCGTGTCGCTCGGCTACGCCGAACAAAGCAGGTGGCGCAATCGATCCGAATTTCCAATCGGGCGGAAAGAGATCGTCGAGTTTCTGAAACGCAAGTGGGCCAAGGAGCTCGACTACCGGCTAATCAAAGAATTGTGGGCGTTTACCGGCAACCGCATCGCCGTTCGTTACGCCTACGAATGGCACGACGACAGCGGTCAGTGGTTTCGCTCCTACGGCAACGAGAACTGGGAGTTCAATGACCAGGGACTGATGCAGCTCCGCTATTCCAGCATCAACGACCTGCCGATTTCTGAGCGTGACCGGAAATACCACTGGCCGCTTGGGCACCGCCCTGCCGATCACCCGGGATTATCCGACCTCGGGTTTTGAGGCCGTCGCTGGAAGCGCCGCCGCGCGCTTGAAGCACGGCGGCATTCGCCGGTTCATTGGGTGCTGAGCGATGCCCTTTGTCTTGCCGGCTCGCCGGCCGGAGCACGGCGCATATAAGCCAAAGCGAAAATGCTGCCGGCAGTGATCGCATAGGCAATCAACTGCATGCCTGTCGGCTGATCCATGTAACCGACCAAAACGTGAAGGATGCGGCCAGGCCAGCTCGTAACGGAGAGCAGCCAGGACGTATCCCAGAGACGCGTATCGAGAACATTCAGCACGCCGGCGTTCGACAATTGTTGCACCGCCGAGGCCGCAAGACCGGCAGCCAGCAGCGTGACGAGAACGCCGGTGACCGAAAACATGCGCTTTAACGGAATGGCCGCCAACCCGAAATAAAGGATCAGCGATACTGTCCCTCCGAGCAGTAATCCGCCCGTCGAGCCGATAAGCAGTTCGGCGCCTGTATCTTTGCCCTGCATGATGATGCCGGTCATGAACAGCACGACCTCGCTGCCTTCGCGCATGACCGCGATGGCGACGGCGGCGCCCAAAGCAAACAGCGATTGTGAACCGGCCGCGACGTCGCTTCCGAGCTTGCGCAATTGTTGCGTCATCTCGCGCGCGTGCTCGGCCATCCAGACGACGTGCCAGGCCAGCATGACGACGGCGAACAGCAGGATTGCCGCGATGAAGAGTTCCTGCCCGCGTCCGTCGAAGGCGTCCGAGATGCGCGTTGCAAAAAGCGCGACGACGATCGAGCCCACGATGCCGGCCAGAATGCCGAGCCCCACTGCACCGTTACGGCCGGTGACACCACGGGACGCCGCCAGAACCACTCCAACGATCAGGCCTGCTTCGAGAACTTCGCGGAAAACGATGACGAGTGCGGCAAGCATCGGCCCTCACTCCACTACGATGTGACCCTTGGCCGTGTCTTCGTGATATTCCCCGAAAAAGATGTACGTACCGGCGGCCAGCGGCTTCAGCCGGATCGTTGCATCGCTGTTGCCGGCGATCACTTTCTCGAAGCCAAGATCCTTGCTTTCGAACTCTTCAGCCGAAGGGTCGAGATTCTTGACCGACAGCTTGATGTGCTTTGCCGCCGGAAGCTTCAGCGCCGAAGGCTCGAATTTGTGGTCCTTGATCGTAATCTCGACGACCATTTCATCGGCGGCGGTAGCGCTCTCGACGAGGTGGTACGCGTCTACGATCGCGAAGACCGCGGCGAAGACAGTGACGATAGGTGTGCGGAGAAGGGCGGCCGAACGCTCGGTCGAAAAAAGGCTCATAAACGACTCCTAATAGGTCGAGATTCAAGGTCCCGAGATCAGGTCCGACATCACGTAGAGCCAACGACACAAAAATAGTCAAGAATATTTCCGGTCTTTGGAATTGTTTCAAAAAAGGGCGCGGCGCTCGCGACATAGCAGCGCGGCACAACGCCCATGGGCGGCACTCAGCGAAAAGCCACGAAGCGCTTATTGGGTCCCAATCTAATCGAGGTGCTGCCGGCGCCGCGAAGCTTCTGCAGCGACCGTGCGCAAAGAATAACTGACAGGGCATGAGGGAGTAGCAGGGTCACGTCGGCGATTAAAATCGTCGGGCAGCGCTGGACGCTGCTCATGGTCCGCGATGTCAGCTTAAAGCCGCCGTTGCGACGACGGCTTTGCTTTCGCTTATCCCCAGCAGATCAGCGGTTGCGTGCTCCGATATGGGCGTGAGGCACGTCATGCATCAGATGCTGAAAGTTGCTGCCGGTCAGATGCACGAGCGTGCGATGGTCGCCACCTTCGAAGTAGATGTCCTTGAACCCCTCGAGCCTGTCATCAATGACCGCCATCAAATCGTAAGCGCCAGCGACGGGCGGAACGCTGCCCAATTCGCAGTCGCCAAAAATGGTGGACGCTTCCGTTTCGCTCGCGAGCACAATCGGCTGCTTCAGCCATTTGGACAACGCCTCCAACTCTACGTGACACGACGCCGGCACGATCGCCAAAAGGTAACCGTCTTCGCGCCTCATCAGGACGCCTTTGGCAAGATTGTCTTCGGATATGGAACTGGCGCGTGCTGTCGCCGAAGCAGAAAGCGTACGTTCGTGGGTGGTCACATCGTAGGGCACGCCCCGACCGTCGAGATACTGCTGCAATGATATCGCGATACCCATGGCACGTCTCCGTTTCGGCCGTCTCGAGACGGCTTGTTTCGACCGGAGAACACCGACGATGTTTCGCTTGCCGACGACGCTAAATTTGACTGGGCGTCGAAAAACTCGCGACCGGCTCGACGGCGGATCGGCACTGAATGTGTGCCACCGGCCGTATTTGTTGCCCGCTTGGAATTATAAGCCCGCGGTTCGGGGGCTCGCAATAGCTTGCCGCGAGCATCGGGGGCTAACCCTTAACGCTTTAGGATTGGTCAGCACTCATGCCCCCCCATGGCCGAAACGCCCCCTCTGTCATCCTCGAACGCGGAGCCCGCGGGCCGTTGGGAGTTTCACGCCGAATCCCTGGCCGTCGACGCGTTTTAACTCGTCCTCGGACGAGGAGATAACAAAGCAAAACGCGCCGCTGGTACGAAGGCCGAGCGGCGCACTTTGATTTGATCGATAGAGGTGGTTGACTTCGCATTTTCGAAATTCACATGGCGACCAGGAGCGTTTGTATGCCATGAGCCCCGTCCGCACTGTGCACGTCCGCGTCGAGGGCCGTGTCCAAGGCGTCTGCTATCGCGCTTGGGCCGAGAACACAGCGCGAGCGTTGGATCTCACTGGCTGGGTCAGAAACCGCCGCGACCGATCGGTCGAGATGGTGTTCCAAGGTCGGGCTGAACGGGTAGAGGACATGCTGCGCCGGTGCGAGCATGGTCCGCCGGACGCACGCGTCACCAAAGTTGAAGTGCTGGGTGAAGGCGTCGGTACCTACGATGGCTTCGAGGTGCTGCCGACTGCGTGAACCTCGTCGGTTTCACACGCGTGGCGCGCTTTTAGCCGGAGACGCTCCGAGCTCGCGCAACGCCGCAAGACGACCCACTGGATCAGGATCTGCAATTCCATTCATCGATGACGCTGTTTCAGGCCGGCAGGAGTTCGCCGACGCGCTCAATCGATTTTTCGGGGGCGCAGTTGAAGAAGCGACGCTGGCGTTGCTTCGCAGTTGTCGCCGTCGAATTGCACGCAAAAAAAAACGCGCCGCTGGGCAGAACCCAAAGCGGCGCGTTTTCGTTTGATCGAAAGAGGATGATTGACTTCAAAAAGTTCACATGACGTCTCGGCAGACCTGGCAACGACCTACTCTCCCGCGTCTTAAGACGAAGTACCATCGGCGCAGGGGCGTTTCACGGCCGAGTTCGGAATGGGATCGGGTGCAGCCACCCCGCCATAATCACCAGGTCGGCGGAGACGTCATATGACTTCTGATCTTTGGTCTTTCTGAATTCCTACGCTCATCGAACTCGCGACTACGGCCCGTCAGGGCCAAGCGTCCAAGGGACGCCGTCGCTGAGCGACGCCTCGCGGAGGAGCCGCGCGGTATGCGCGGAACAGCTCCGTGAGCGATATCGATGAGCATTGCTAAATGAGAGCAATCAAGCCAATCGAGTTATTAGTACCGGTAAGCTACACGCCTTGCAGCGCTTCCACACCCGGCCTATCAACGTGGTGGTCTTCCACGACTCTCGAGGGAGAACTAGTTTCGAGGTGGGTTTCCCGCTTAGATGCCTTCAGCGGTTATCCCGTCCGCACATAGCTACCCTGCTGTGCCGTTGGCACGACAACAGGTCCACCAGAGGTGCGTCCATCCCGGTCCTCTCGTACTAAGGACAGATCCTCTCAATTCTCCTACACCTACGGCAGATAGGGACCGAACTGTCTCGCGACGTTCTGAACCCAGCTCACGTACCTCTTTAAATGGCGAACAGCCATACCCTTGGGACCTGCTCCAGCCCCAGGATGAGATGAGCCGACATCGAGGTGCCAAACGATTCCGTCGATATGGACTCTTGGGAATCATCAGCCTGTTATCCCCGGCGTACCTTTTATCCGTTGAGCGATGGCCCTCTCACAAAGAACCACCGGATCACTATGGCCGTCTTTCGACTCTGCTCGACTTGTCAGTCTCGCAGTCAGGCGGGCTTATGCCATTGCACTCGACGGTTGATTTCCGACCAACCTGAGCCCACCTTCGCACGCCTCCGTTACAATTTAGGAGGCGACCGCCCCAGTCAAACTGCCCACCATGCGCTGTCCCGGATCCGGATAACGGACCGCGGTTAGACAACCATAATCACTAGGGTGGTATTTCACATTGCGGCTCCACTCGAGCTAGCGCCCAAGCTTCAAAGCCTACCACCTATTCTACACAAGCAGTCACGATTGCCAGTGCAAAGTTGCAGTAAAGGTGCACGGGGTCTTTCCGTCTAACCGCAGGAACCCCGCATCTTCACGGGGAATTCAATTTCACTGAGTGTGTGCTGGAGACAGTGGGGAAGTCGTTACGCCATTCGTGCAGGTCGGAACTTACCCGACAAGGAATTTCGCTACCTTAGGACCGTTATAGTTACGGCCGCCGTTTACTGGGGCTTCGATTCAAGGCGTGAACCTCTCCTCTTAACCTTCCAGCACCGGGCAGGCGTCAGGCCATATACGTCGTCGTTGGACTTAGCATAGCCCTGTGTTTTAGGTAAACAGTCGCCACCCCCTAGTTTGTGTCCTGCCCTTCCGGTTGCCCGAAAAGACAGCCTGCTTCTCCCGAAGTTACGCAGGTAATTTGCCGAGTTCCTTCAGCACACTTCGCTCAAGCTCCTTGGTATTCTCTACCAGTCCACCTGTGTCGGTTTCGGGTACGGTCTATGTGGGGGCTATTTCCAGGGACACATTCGCTGCCTCGGCAATCCGATAAACCTCGACAACTTGCTGCATCCGTCACACACCCACTGGCCCACGAATATTAACGTGGTTCCCATCGACTACGGCTTTCGCCCTCGCCTTAGGGGCCGGCTAACCCTGCGCAGATTAACTTTACGCAGGAACCCTTGGACTTTCGGAGGGAGTGTTTCTCACACTCCTTTCGTTACTCATGTCTGCATTCGCACTTCCGATACCTCCAGGAGCCCTCGCGGGTCTCCCTTCACAGGCTTACGGAACGCTCCGCTACCGCATACATCTTGCGATGTACACCCGCGTCTTCGGTACACTGCTTTAGCCCCGATACATTTTCGGCGCGGAAACCCTTAATTAGACCAGTGAGCTGTTACGCTTTCTTTAAATGATGGCTGCTTCTAAGCCAACATCCTGGTTGTTATGGGATTTCCACATCCTTTCACACTTAGCAGTGATTTGGGGACCTTAGACGGCGATCAGGGTTGTTTCCCTCTTCACGACGGACGTTAGCACCCGCCGTGTGTCTCCCAGATAGTACTTCCAGGTATTCGGAGTTTACTTAGGTTTGGTAACCCTGTAGGGGCCCCTAGCCCATGTAGTGCTCTACCCCCTGGAGTATTCATCTGAGGCTCTACCTAAATAGATTTCGCGGAGAACCAGCTATTTCCTGCCTTGATTGGCCTTTCACCCCTTGCCACAGTTCATCCGAGGCTTTTTCAACAGACACCGGTTCGGTCCTCCAG
>CAWHZB010000019.1:0-137500 GCA_963833715.1 uncultured Alphaproteobacteria bacterium | reverse complement strand
CGCAACCGCAGTTCGGTGACGAGTTACAGCGCTCCGCCAACAGCAACGGCGACGACCCGCAGAATTTGAGTCTCTACGCGAGCGTCTATCAAGCCGGCCTGACGCAGAAGCTCACGGCCGAGACCATCACTCAGATCCTTCGCGTCAACGCCTTCGACACTGATTTCCGCCGCCGCGTTCGGCCGGGCGATACGCTTGAGATGTTCTTCGATATGAAGGACGAACAATCGATGGATGGTAATCCGGGCGAACTGCTCTACACGGCGATGAGCAGCGGCGGTAGCGTCTCCAAATTCTACCGCTTCCGTACGCCGGACGGCATTATCGACTATTACGACGATGACGGAAACAACTCGAAGAAGTTTCTCATTCGTAAGCCCGTGCGCGGCGACAACGTGCGCCTTACTTCAGGCTTCGGCGTGCGTTTCCACCCCCTGCTCAATACGCGCAAGATGCACACCGGCGTCGACTGGGCCTGCCCTCTCGGCACACCGATCATCGCCGCCGGCAGCGGCACGATCGAAGAAGTCGGCCACAAGGGCTACTACGGCAATTATATTCGTATTCGCCACGCCAATGGATATCAGACGGCCTATGGCCACATGAGCCGCTTTGCCCAGGGAATAGAGCCCGGCACAAAGATCCACCAAGGCGACATCATCGGCTACGTTGGATCGACAGGACTGTCCTCGGGTCCGCACGTTCACTTCGAAGTGCTCGTCAACAGTCGCTTCGTCGATCCGATGTCGATCCAGGTGCCGCGTGAACGCAAACTCGCGGGCAAGGACCTGCAGGAATTCCAGAAAGAGCGGGCGCGCATCGATGACCTGATGCGCCGCGCGCCCGTGATGACGGCGAACAAGTAGCCAATTACTTCCCTCTCCCCGCCTGCGGGGAGAGGGGTTAGGGTGAGGGGCAGCCGCTTGTGCCGTTGTCCGTTGCCGCCCCTCCCCCCAGCCCTCTCCCCATCGCGAAGAGCTATGGGGCGACGGAGTAAGCGCGCGATCCGAGGCCGCTACCGTCACACCCAACCCGTCAGATAGTAGACCGCGATCACGAAAAAGACGGCGACCGTCTTGATGCACGGATCGCGAAAATATCCTTGTAGGATTGGCGATGCGTGAGCCCGGTCACCGCGAGCAACGTAATCACGGCGCCGTTGTGCGGCGGCGTATCCATGCCGCCGCTCGCCATCGCTGCGACCCGATGCAGAACCTCGAGCGGAATGCCCGCCAAGTTGGCCGCCGCGATGAACTGATCAGCCATCGCGCCGAGTGCGATGCTCAAGCCGCCTGACGCCGACCCGGTCATGCCGGCGAGTGTCGTCACAGTGATCGCTTCATTGACGAGCGGATTGGGGATCGCCTTGAGCGCGTCGGCGATAATCAGGAATCCCGGCAGCGCCGCGATGACGGCACCAAACCCGTATTCCGATGCAGTGTTCACCGCCGCCAGCAACGCCCCGGCGACTGCCGCTTTCGATCCTTCGGCGAAATCGGCGCTGATGGCCCGCCATGCAAAAACCAGAACGGCGAAAATACCGAGCACGAGCGCGCCTTCGACGGCCCAGACACCTGCGAGAGACGCGACGTCGGCCGTAATCGCCTTGCCGCCAGGCGTCAGCGCGACGTCGAACTTCTGTCCGTAGATGGCCGGAATCGCGAGCGTCAGCGCCTTGTTCGCATTTCCGACGATGACGAGCGGCAGAATGGCGATGCCCGGATGCACGTCGCCGCTGGCAATAGCGATCACCGGCTCGTTCAAATGATTTTCGCCGTAGCCTTCGCCGCTCGCGAACGCCGCGAGGCGACGCCAGTTGAGGAAAATCAAACCGAGCGTCAGGATGAAAATCGCGCCGATCGTGCCGAGTATCGGCGCGGCCCAGGTCGTCGTTTTGAAGAACGTCGTCGGGATGATGTTCTGGATTTGCGGCGTACCGGGCAGTGAATCCATCGTAAAGGTGAAGGCGCCGAGCGCGATCGTTGCTGGGATAAGCCGGCTTCGGGATGTTGCTTCGGCGAAAAAGCTCGGCGGCGAACGGATAGACCGCGAACACGACGACGAACAGCGAAACTCCGCCATAGGTCAGAAGCGCCGCGACGAGAACGATCGCCAGCATGGCACGGTCTCGGCCGAGAACTGCCACGGAGCTGGCAACTATGGTGCGCGCAAATCCGGAAAGCTCAATGAGCTTGCCGAAGATCGCACCCAGCAGAAAGACGGGAAAGTATAGCTTCACGAAGCCGGCCGTCCTCTCCATGAAGAGGCCGGTGAAAATCGGGGCGACGGCGGACGGATCGGTCAATAAAACCGCCCATTGCCGCGATCGGCGCGAACAGGATGACACTGTGCTCGCGATAAGCCGCAACTATGAGGAACGCGAGCGCTGCAATGGCGACGAGAAAGCTCAAGCCCGTAATCCCCCCATTCACGACTGCCACGAGTTTAACCCGGTCCCGCGACACGGGAAATCGTCATGATCCGCCCGGCGAGAAGGCAAACGTGCGCGGCGAGCGAAGGCAGCCCTCGCAGCCATCTGCGCGTCTATGTTGGACTCTGGTTAGGTTTCGCGAGAGTAGCAACGTGAGGCTTAGGTTCCTATCGGAGCCACGTTTGCACACTGCCGGGCAGACATAGCGGAAACGCCGTAGCAACCGGACCCGCCTGAGCAGGCGGGTCGTTTTCCGACACACCACCTTCGATAGCCTATCCGTGTCTACTTCGGAGGACTGGCAATTTTCAGACTTGCCAGATAAGCGGCAACTGGCTTGAGGGTAGATTCGTCTACTGCCCTCATTAGGGCTGTCATACCCATATAGGTCTTTCGGTCGCCGTTGCGGAAGTCGGCCATTGTCTTCAAAAGATACTCTTCATACTGCCCAGCGATGCGGGGCCTCGTGGTATCGCCTTGATAGTTGGCCTGATGGCACTCCCTGCAATTCATCGAGTTGAGGACCTCGTGAGCCGTCGATTGAGCGTCAGCAGGCGGTGGTGGCTGCTGGAGATCTGGCCATTGCATGTTTGAAAAATGCGTTGCGAGAGCCTCCATGTCTGCCTTGCTTAAACTATCGGCGACGGGAGACATGAGCTCATTCTTGCGACGTCCAATCTTGAAATCATAAAGCTGGTTCAAAAGGTACGCGCGCTTTTGCCCCCATATAACCGGCGTCGTTTTGTCTGTCGGAACTCCCTTCTCGCCGTGACAACCTTTGCAAACCTGAATGAGGTCGTCCACGGTTTGGGCGGAAGGCGCGACGGGAGAGGCGATGATAAGGCAACTCGCCGCCGACACACTCGTGAGGATCTTGCAAGCAGTGTTCTTGGTCATCTAGGAACTCCGCCAGGAAAGACAGTTCTTCGTTGCAACGACTAGACGGTGAGTAGCTTCGGAGGATCGAGCGATGTGCCGTCGAGGAAACGACACGGGTTCATAAGTAAAACCTCTAAGGGACATCGGTCAAACGGACGGACCTGATGGAGGACCAAGACTTCATAGTGGCATGAAAGAGATTTGCTTTCATCAGCGGATTGAGGCCCGGCGGGAAGGCACGGGTGCACGGCGGCCGGCTCGCGAAACGCGAGTCGCCGTGCACGCATAAAAGAAACTTGTTTTTTGGATTGCGCATGGCGTGGGCTTGCGCCCTCTGGGTGAGGCTATTAGCACCGTCGTCAGATTGTGCTGCAGGGATTTAGGGCCATGGCGGATTCTAACGATACGAACGATGCAATAGCAGAACTCAAGCGCGAGAACGCCGTGCTCTCCGGACTGGCGCTCGCTACGGGCGTCATTCTCACGCAATTGCTGCAAACGATCTGCAAGAGAGAACTCAACCCGCAGGCGTCCGCAGGCAGGGTCATGAACAACGCGCGCGAGGCCATAGAGGCCTTCACGAGCCAGAGCGGGTCGGACCCGGTCATGAAGGCACGCGCGCTGGAAGCGGTGCAGCAGTACGAGGATCAGATCCGGTCGGTGTTGAGGGATTGATCGGGCTCAAGCCGCCGCGACACCGTCATGGAGACAAGTTGACTTCAATGTTCGACCCCAGGCTGGGGCTGCAGCTCCCTGGGTCCAAGCACGCGGCGATCTCGTGCTCCTCCCTCCGGCTCGATACAGATGAACGATGGCCGGTGATCCTCGATAGCATACGAGGGCAGGTTCGACGAACTTGAGCACACCGCACCGTCTGACGTGAAGGAGAAATCCCTAAGTACCGTCACGCGTGTCGGGCTCGGGTAGCTGAGAAAGCTTCGGGTCGACGGAGAAAACCGCAGCACCCGGTCGGAATTATTGGCCGACATCCAGACATCGCCGGAACGGCGGTCGACATTGAGGGCATAAGGGGTCTCGTACTCGCCCTCGCCGATCGAGGGGATGACGAAGGACTCAAACGTTTGCTTGATGGGGTCAAAACGCATCAACCCGCCTTCGTCGAAAGCCGGGATCCACAGAATGCCACCGGCGTCGAAGCGCGGGCGGCGCGGTCCCAACATAGGTGTATCCCACTCGGCCACGCTGAGCGTCTTAGGATCAATGCGGCCGATCTTGCTCGCATAGAGCTTCGCGTACCAGATGCTGCCGTCCTTAGGATTGATGTCGATGCCATAGGGAAAGGGCAGGACCGAGGAGCCGAAGAATCGGTGGGTCGACAGGTTTAGGTGGAGCGCTTGGTAGGGGAACCAACTGCCGATGCGCATCAGTGTCGGGAACAGCATCTCGCTCGTCCAGCGAATGAAGCCGTTGGCAGGCAGTCGGATCACCGTCATCGTCTCGGTCTTAGGGTCGAACCTGCCGATCTGATTCGAGGCCGCTACGGTGAACCAGACGACGTCGTTCTGATCCACGCGGATAGTGTGTGGGTAGAGCGCGTCATTTTCGACGGGATAGGTCTTGAACTGCTTGGACCTCGGGTCGAAGGACATCAGCGTGCTCGATAGCGCGTTCGTGATCCAGATGCGACCGTCGCTTGTCTGAGCCATGCTGTGCGGCCCATGCTTGCCGGTAAACACCCCGATCGGCAGATTGATGCCGGAGAAGATGCCGCCCCGTGGGAGATCGATGTCGGGTAGCGGATATTTTTCTATCCGGCCACTTGTCCGGTCCAACACCCAGAGCAGGTCATGGCCTTCGTCGGTTCCGTAGAGCAGCTGATCCTGCGCGACAAAAGCATCGTGAACGAAGGTGAAGCCGTCTCCAACCAGCCATTCCTTGACCTTGGCCTTCGCGAGTTCGGGATTGGCGCCGTAACTCTGATGTGCGCTCACTGGACGGCCGTCGAAGCCGCGGGCGAGCACATTGGCCACAGTTTTCTTTTCATCGGCGGAGAGCAGAGCGAACAAGGCTTCTTCCATCTTGTCGAGCGTCGTCATCCATTGCTGGTGGCTCTGAGGAATGCGGGTCGTGGCATTGCCCACCTGATGGCAGTAATTGCATTGGCTGATGAAGGCGGGCCGATCGCGTTTCACGTCTTGCCATGGCAAACGGGCATTGAACGCCGAGGCCGATAGGGCTTCTGACGCTGCTTCGGGGCTCGCGAAGGGCTTCAGCTGCAGGTCGAGTTGCGCCACCTGATCCTCGCCCATCGTGCGCGTGAGCGTTACGTCCTCGAAGCCGGCAAGTCGTGCGCGAATGGTGAGGGTGCTGGCATAAGGCGTGCGGATCGCAAAGCTTCCGTCCGCATCGGTGTAGACTGTTTCGCGGCTCTCCCTGGCGGCATCGAACACCGTCACCATCGCGCCATAGGCGGCTTTGCCGTTAGGTGCGGACACTCTGCCGACGAAGGATGCGGCAGTTGCCGGTACGGTGACGAGGACTGCAGCCGCCAGAGTGAGAGGTAGAATAGCTTTAGAATGGGATCTCATGACGGCTGGCGCCTCCAGCTTCTCGATTCGTGCGAGTCGAACCAGGTCCCCAATGAGGTGCCGAAAAGAAGCGCTGCGAGGAGGGCTGGGGCAATCAAACCCATCAGTGGCCCACCGGTGGCGAAGTTGACGAGCATTGCCACGCCAGAGATGTCGAGTTTATGCCGGCCTAGTCCATCGCCCAGACCGATCACAAGAACCATCAGCAAGCCGCTCACCAGATTGAGTATCTATGATGCCGGTGAATATGCTGCGCCCCCGCCCGACCCATAAGAGCACTCCTTCCAGCAAGAGGCACGCCGCCGAGACGAGAAAGCCTGAGGCGCTGAGACCGACATATCCCGTCGCGAGTGCGGCCAGTATTAAGAGCGCGGTAAACAGCCGGACCATACTGGGCTGGGGCGATGCATCCATGGCACTTGGGTCCGGAACAACTAATCTCATGATGGTCGGTAAAGATGCGGCGGGCAAGCATAGGCGATGTCCGCTGCTAAAAATCGCGAGCGAGCCAGACTGGATTCATGCTGAAGGTCGGCTAAGGGTCAATAGCTGACTACCAGACACTGCACTCGCCCGGCGCATCTGGAATGACATCCAAGATTAATCCTAGCGGTGCCTCCGTCGCCGGCGACCGGCGAAGGCACGCGCGTGCACGGCGGCCGGCTCGCGGAACGGGAGTCGCCGTGCACAAAGCAACACTTCCAGCGCCTCCGGCCGGCTCTGGGGAGCAGAGTCGGAGGCGCAATCAAAAGGACGGGGCGGCGTGGCCTCGCTCTTTGCAGTTGGATTTGGGATGCAGCCTTCGCCGCCCCGCGACATGCCAACTCGCCGTTCACGGCAGCGGCCCTATGTCCGCGCCGCTCGGCAAGCTGCGGACCGCGATAAGCGGTCCATGCACCGTCGACCCCGCCATTCGCCCGCGCATCTCCAATTTCAAGCGGGCGTTTCACCACGCCTCACATCCGATAGATGCGCGCCGCGCGGCAGGCAGAAAATCCCCGGCATACCGATTTCTCCGGGCGGCCCTGCATGCTCTCATCCACTCACGAGTTCGCGGCACGAGCTCATGCCTTCAAGCGTAGCGAGATGGAGCAAGTATGGCGTATGCGGAAGAAGGGGGATAAGTTTGTGTGCGGAATTTGAGAGGTGAGGTTAAGGGAGGGGAGGAGTTGAGAGCGTCAGCTCTGGGCCACAAGCAGAACTCTCGTTAGGTAATAGCCGTCTGTACTCTTTACCTTCTGCCCAGGGCCGACGAGAAGATACTGCCTCCGTTTCCCTTGTCCGGGCCGGTCTGCCCTAAATCGATGACAGGCCGCTGCCACATGTCGTCGACGAGCCCGGCGACCGATCCTTCGGGGATGTCAATGCGAGTAGTGTCTTTAGCGATTGAAGCCGCCGATATAGCCGGGGAAGGATGGATCAGCGGTCTGCTGAAACATCGTCTTGTAATTGTAGAGCATGCCGTAGGCGTAGAGGTAGGCATCAGCGGCAATCGCCTTCGCCTCTGAGGGGGCCTCTGCCGCTGAAGAGGAATAGGAAAGCGTGTTCTTGCTCGAGAGCGGGTCCCGGCCTCTTTTTCCCCAGCGCTAACAACTTGCGCCTCACACGTGTCGCGCGGCAGGCAGAAATCCCCGGCATAGCAATCTCAGGATACGATGCTGGACAGTGCATCCAGAAAGCGTGCGCTAAGAGCGATCGGCGTTCCAAACGCCCGAGCAGAGACCGGAGGGCCCAGTACCGGTCCAAATCCCGCGGCCCCGAAACCGTCCGAACCGTCCGTTCCCATGGGCTCTGCGCGGGCCAGCCACCGCATTCATCCGGGCTTGACCCGAGGCCGAAACCCGGCCGCCCAACTGAATAGGGTAAGCAGCAAAAGATCCACTCGTAGAATGAATTCGGCCGCGATTTATTCCGAGGCCAATCTCGATGTCGCCGCAGTGGCCGTGGGTAGTCTCAGCGACCATGCTCCAGTTTCCATCGAACTTGCCCGCAATTGCGGGCGGAGCGAAACAGATGATTGCGAAAGCCGTCGACAGAGCGAAGGCGCGCATACGATTGTCAATCATGGGAGTCCTCATACGTGTGTTGTACTGCTCGTCAATTCGAACGTCTCGGTGAGGCCCGTCGACATATTACTCGGCAGCCTGCCCAAATGATCACTGACCTGCCCCCTTTTTCTTGGTTAAGCCTGCCCGGTGATCCAACGGAGGGCTGGCTCGCGGTACGGAGCTATGCGCCGACTGCAGGCTCGCCTCGCGGCGCAGCCGATGCATGCACGTACGGGTCATCGGAGAGCGTCGCGTTAAGCGCGCGGCCGACGTTCTCTCGCAGGGCCCAGCTCAGCGAAGCGGAGTCGCCGGCGTAAACAATCAACCCCTTCCTTCAACACCCACCCCCCTGATCGTTAGTTCGCCATCGCGGACCGAGACGAAAAGGACTGGGCAGCCCCTGCCGAGGACCACGAGCTGATATCCGCGCCGACCACTCGTCTGAACTCGCCCCCAAATTTTTTTGTATACTTAAGCTATGTTCCCTCCGGGTCGCGTCGCGCGATCAAATTTTTTCCGGGGGGGAATTCAATGTCGCGTTCGTGTGCGGCGCTTATGCGCCGGTCGTCATCAGGTCGAGCATCGCTGCTCTTTTCACTCGCCTCTTTTTCGTCAGCGTTAGCAACTTCCGCCTCGCTGGCCGAGGATCCGGCGAAGTCAGTTGAGCTGCCGCCGGTTACAGTCGATGTCGGCGATCAGAGCCAGAAAGCGAAACAAAGGGCGCCAAGCTGAAAAGCAAAAGCAACGCTTCCAAGTCGGAAAGCCCAGCCACGGCGAAGGACGCGCCGCCTGCGGAAGCGGCGCAAGGCGGTGGTGCTGCTGCTACCGCAAACGCTGATACGGACGGCGACATCGGCATTCCTCTACCCGACGCGCAGGGCGACATTGGCTACAGAGCCACGCGTTCAAGCAGCGCAACAAAGACCGACACGCCGCTCCGCAACATTCCGCAGTCGATTTCGGTCGTCACCGATAAGGAGATCAAGGACAAGGCCAGTCAGAACATCGTCGATGTCGTCAAATACGTACCTGGAATCGAAATTCACCAGGGCGAAGGCAACCGAGACCAAATCTCGATACGCGGTCAAAACGCCTCGACCGCAGACTTCTTCGTCAACGGAATTCGCGACGACGCTCAGGTTTTTTGCGACCTGTATAACACCGAGCGGCTCGAGGTGCTGAAGGGCCCGGCGGCGCTGGCTTTCGGCCGCGGCGGTGCGGGGGGAGTCCTTAATCGCGTCACCAAGCAAGCTGACTAGCGACCCACGACGAAGCGACGGTGGAAGTCGGAAGCTGCGTCATAGCGCGCTGTCATCGACGTACGCAAGATCACGTCGATTTCCGTGCACGCATCACGCCGATGTCCGAGACAGCGGGTCGTATCGCGACGGCGTCGACTTGCAACGTTGGGGGATAAATCCGACCCTGGCTTTCAGGCCGTGTGATCGCACGACGTCATCTTGGACTACGAGCACCGAGGTCACGGACGGCCAACCGCGGTTCCAGCGGAACGTGCGAAGGGGTTGAAGGGCATCGTCGGACCTTCACCGGCGCGTATTCCACCGCTTCGGCCAGCCCGAAGATAGTTTCGTCAACGCCGTGGTGGACCGCACATCGGCGACGATTGAGCACACTACCAACTTCGGCCTCAAAGTCCGCAACGTCACGCAATATGCAAATTACGACAGGATGTATCAAAACATCTACCCCGGGGGACCCTACGACCCGAACACCGGCATGGTGCCGATTATTGCCTACAACAACATCGCCTCGCGCCGGCATCATCCTGAAGCCGACCGCCGACGTTTCACTATATGCCAGCTACAGCACGACCTACTTGCCGGCCTCCGGTGACCAGTTCGGCAGCGTCACCACGGCGACGCAAAAGCTTGAACCGGAAAAATACGAGAACTACGAAGTCGACTTGAAGTGGGATGTCACCGAATCCCTCGCATTCACGGCAGCGGCATACGAAGTCGATCGCACCAATGTGCGCTTCGCCCAGCCGAATGGCACTTTCCTGCAGACCGGAAAATCGGAGGTCCAGGGCATCGAAGTTACGCTTACGGGTTATGTCACCGACAGGTGGCAGGTCGCGGCGGGATACGGACATCAGACGGGCGAGCTGACGAGCGCTACTTCAGCCGTCCTCGTTGCGGGAACGCCCCTGCCGTTGCTGCCGAGCGACACGTTCTCATTGTGGAATTCGTTACCAGCTTACGCCCGGCGCAATAACTCAGAATACGGACTTTGCCCCACGTTGCTGCATTTTCATCAGCGGGCGCCCGCAATTAAGGATGTCATGAGACGGTAGTCGGAAGTAGGCTGGGGCGTCTTACAATGGGGATGGAGTAATTCAACGAGCCTGACAACAGCGGGAGACCGGCAGATGCTCTACCGAATGCTTCTCTATCCCCTCATGGCTTTTATGTTTGCCTCTACCTGCTTGGCGCAAGCGCAAACGGAGCCGCCAAAGTTCGCGCCATCGGATCTAGCCCCGAGTGGCTCTAGCGACCCTGGGGCTATCTTCAAGCGTCTCCGTGATTACGTAAAAAGCAGTCCGCTTGATTTCGAAACTTCGTTCGATGCGCGTATGCTGGGAGACGAGCTGTATCGCGGATCGTCGCATTTCCTCATTCGGCAGCCCAATCTGGTGCGCATCGAAACCGATTCTGGCGACCGCTCTTATCTGACGATTTCTGACGGGAAGGTCATGACCATTTATAACCCGCGTCAGCGAAAATTTGCACAAATGACCGCGCCCGATTCACCCGCTGCGGTGTATGGCATGCTTACCGGGGAAATGGGTGTCGAGTCACAAGTGCTGCGGTTTCTTGGAGTTGTAGATGATGTGGTCGCCGGGGCGGACGGCGCTAAGCCCGTTGCTGCGGGCTCGAGTACAATAGGCGGACGGCAATGTGATCGCTTCACCATTGCTGGGCAAATGGGAGAAAGCTGGGAAGCTTGGTTGGAAAAGAACGACGTCCCGCTCCTGTGCAAACTTATCAATCATGCGGATACTACTGTTCAGACAAACGAGTTCAAATGGAAGTCGAACCCAGTCTTTTCACCGGAGACGTTTGTATTCTCCCCACCGGAGGGTAGCACGAAGGTCGATGTCGGCAGCGTGGGCTTGTCGCCCCTGTAGTGAATTAGTGAGCATCGGTTCGCGCGAGTCGATGTCCACCAGACGCGGCACTCGCGCACCGCATCTGGAAGGACAAGTTCTACATTTTCTGACCCCCGCGGCCGCCGCTGCGCGCAGCGCAGTCGCCGGCGACAAACGATCAAGCTGCTTCCTTCACTGGCCAGCCGTTGATCGTCAGTTCGCCGTCGCGGACCGAGACGCGAACCGTGTCTCCATCCTTGATGGCGCCCGCCAAAATCTGCTCGGCGAGCGGGTCCTGAACGTGGCGCTGGATGACGCGCTTCAACGGCCGGGCACCATACGCCGGGTCATACCCGCGGTTGGCAAGCCAGGATCGCGCCGCATCGTCGAGTACGATTTTGATCTTGCGATCGGCGAGCAGCCTCTGCAGACGCTCAATCTGGATATCGACGATCTTCGTCATCTCGCTCCGCTGCAGACGGTGGAACAGGATGATGTCGTCGAGGCGATTGAGGAACTCGGGCCGGAACTTGGCGCGCACTTCGGCCATCACTTCCTCGCGCACGGCTTCGCTATCCTCGCCCTCCTTCTGATTGACGAGATATTCGGCGCCGATGTTCGAGGTCATGACGATCAGAGTGTTCTTGAAATCGACCGTTCGGCCCTGACCGTCGGTCAACCGCCCGTCGTCCAGCACCTGCAGCAGCACGTTGAAGACGTCGGGATGCGCCTTCTCGATCTCGTCGAAGAGAATGATCTGATACGGACGGCGGCGAACCGCTTCCGTCAACGCGCCGCCTTCCTCGTATCCGACATAGCCGGGGGGCGCCCCGATTAGCCGCGCGACGGAATGCTTCTCCATGTACTCCGACATGTCGACGCGTAGCAGCGCCGTATCGTCGTCAAAGAGGTAGCCCGCCAAGGCTTTCGTCAGCTCGGTCTTGCCGACGCCCGTCGGGCCTAGGAACATGAACGATCCGATCGGTCGGTTCGGGTCCTGAAGACCGGCACGCGCGCGCCTGACCGCCGTCGAGACGGCAATAATTGCCTCCTTCTGGCCGATGACGCGCTTCGACAGCGCGTCCTCCATCTTCAGGAGCTTATCGCGCTCGCCTTCGAGCATCTTTTCGACTGGCACGCCAGTCCAGCGCGAGACCACGGCGGCGATCTGATCCGGCGTTACGGCCTCCTCAACCATCGCGCCTTTCTCTTCTTGCGATTCTATTTCCGCAATTTTTCTCTCGAGATCCGGGATCAAGCCGTAGCGAAGCTCGCCGGCGCGCGCCAGATCGCCCTTACGCTGCGCCTGCTCGAGCTCGTTACGCAGCGCTTCGAGTTGTTCTTTGAGCTTCTGCGCCGAGCCAAGCTTCTCCTTCTCGGCCAGCCACCGCGCCGTTAGTATCCGGGACTTCTCCTCAAGCTCCGCAATCAACTTCTCGATACTGGCGAGACGGTCTTTCGAGGCCGCGTCGTTTTCCTTCTTCAAGGCTTCGCGCTCGATCATCAACTGCATCAGATCGCGGTCGATCGCGTCGAGCTCTTCGGGCTTTGAATCGACCTGCATGCGCAGGCGCGCGGCGGCTTCATCGACAAGATCGATGGCCTTATCGGGGAGAAAGCGATCGGTGATGTAGCGATGCGAAAGCGTTGCGGCGGCGACGAGCGCGCTGTCGGTGATGCGCACGCCATGATGCAGCTCGTACTTCTCTTTGATCCCGCGCAGGATCGAGATCGTATCTTCGACCGTCGGCTCGTTGACGAAAATCGGCTGGAAGCGCCGAGCCAGCGCCGCGTCTTTTTCGATGTGCTTTCTGTATTCGTCGAGCGTCGTGGCGCCGACGCAATGCAGCGCGCCGCGCGCCAGCGCCGGCTTCAAGAGGTTGCCGGCATCCATCGCGCCTTCGGACTTTCCGGCGCCGACGATCGTGTGCAGTTCGTCGATGAAAAGAATGATGTTGCCCTCCTCGGCTTCGACCTCAGAGAGCACGGCTTTCAGGCGTTCCTCGAACTCGCCGCGGTATTTGGCTCCGGCGATGAGCGCGCCCATATCGAGCGCCAGCAGCTTCTTGTTCTTGAGGCTCTCCGGCACATCGCCCTTGACGATGCGCTGCGCCAAACCTTCCGCGATCGCCGTTTTGCCGACGCCCGGTTCGCCGATCAAAACCGGATTGTTCTTGGTCCGGCGCGACAGCACCTGGATCGTGCGACGGATTTCTTCGTCGCGTCCGATCACCGGATCGAGTTTGCCCGCCGCTGCGGCTTCCGTCAGATCGCGCGAGTAACGCTTCAGCGCGTCGTAGGACTGCTCGGCCGACTCCGTATCGGCTGTGCGTCCCTTGCGCAGGTCGTTTATCGCGGCATTGAGTTTGTCGGCAGTGACTCCGGCTTCGCGCAGAGCCTTGCCTGCGTCGGTCGCATCGTCGAGCGCAAGCGCCAGAAGCAACCTCTCTACCGTCACGAACTTATCGCTCGCCTTGTCGGCAAGTTTTTCGGCGGAATTCGAAGAGTCTCGCCAATTCCGGCGAGACGTAAACCTGACCAGATCCGCCGGTCACCTTCGGCTTCTTGGCGAGCGACCGTTCGACGGCCTGCAGCGCCACCTTGGGATTGCCGCCGGCGCGAGCGATGAGGCCGCTCGCCAGCCCTTCAGGGTCGTCGAGAAGGACCTTCAAAAGATGTTCGGGTGTGACCTGTTGGTGATTTTCACGAAGCGCTAGCGACTGGGCCGATTGAACGAAGCCCTTGGCGCGATCGGTGTAGCGATCGAAATTCATGTGCGGTCCTCCAGCGCATAGGGTCCACCCAAAGGCGTGGACGCAATGCCATCAGAGTCTAGTCTAGCTTCGGCACGGCGAAAGACCCAGTGAGGCGTCCCTCTCCGACCCGCTAAGTTGCTGATACAGGATTGGGCGTCGCCCGAAAAAGAGACCATGATGCAAAAGCTCTAAGGCAACCTTGCACATGCCGAAGGTTACGTCAGCACGGGTTCACGGCCTCTACGGCGATCCGGTCAAAGGAATGGAGCTGAAACAGCTCGAAAGTGCCGCGTTAACCCAGCTCCAAGAGGCGTGTCGACCAGACCCATCAAATCTCGAGAGACGATCGCGATCAGGTGCTCTTAGCGCCGTGCGCAGGAACGGATCTCGAGCTTGAAGCGTGTGCGCGATCTGACGATCTCGTCGGTTCTATTGGAGAGTTTGGGTCAGACAACCTTCGGCGCTTATGCGCGCGTCATAGTAGGCGTCGGCGCGCATATGCGGACGCTCTCCAAGGTCAGAAACTGACGAGAGTTACGAAAGTATCGCAGCCGGCGTGAACGCGCAGCATCTTCGCCGCGAATAGGGCTTGTCCCTAGTCCTGGTCGTCCGTCGTCGCGGGCGCTGGAGCTGGTGCTGCCTTAGCCTCGGTCTCTTCGCGGCGCGGGCGGCGCACCGGTCGGCGAAGGAAAGCCGGCTGCTCTTGCTCTGCCACCGGAGCCTGTGCCGGCTGCGGAGGTGGGGCCGGGCGTTCGGCCGCTACAGGCTGCTGTGGCGGCTGCTGATTGACCAATGGTTGGAAGCCGCCGCCGCCCGGTTGATCGCGGTCGCCGCCGTTAGGACCCTGGTAGCGGTCGCGGCGGCGATATCCGCCGTCACCCTGCTGGCCTTCGTTACCGTTGCCATTCGGCCGCCGGTCGTCGCGATAGCGATGTTCTCCGCCACCCGATCCGTTTCGATCGTGACGGTCGCCGCGGAAATCCTGGCCGCGATCGCCCCTGTCGTTACGGTCATAGCGCTGGTTGTCACCGCGGTCGTAGCGGTTGTCCTGGCGATTATTGTTGAAGCGGTCTCCGCGCTGATCGTGGCGAGGCTGACGATCATAGCGGTTCTGATTGTTATCGAAATTGCGTTGCGGCTGTTGGAATGGCTGCTGCTGCGGGGCCTCGCCTAAGTTGCCCGGCTGTTGCAGCTGAACTCCGAACTCGTCGCCATCGTCGTCGCCGAATTCGTCGCCGTCGTTACTGTCCGGGCTGGCTAGATTGTGCGTCTGAGCGGCGCCGCTGCTGAGCGGATCCATGCCGCCCTGGGCCATTTGTTCGCGGTAGCTCAGGATGATGCGATTGTAGTGCTCGGCGTGCTGCAGATAATTCTCAGCAAGTACCGGATCGCCCGAGGACAGCGCGTCTCGCGCCAGCGCGACATACTTCTCGGCGATGTGCGAGGGCGTGCCACGGATTTTTACGTCCGGTCCGGCGCTCTCAAAGCTGCGCATCAAGGGGTTTTGTGATTTGCGGTTGTTGTTATTCCGACCGCGACCGCGACGGTTCTGTTGTCCTTGCCTCATGGGCTCCCGTTCACACTTGTTAATATTTTTGATATTCGCGCGCGCCCATCAATGATGCCGCGCACCTTGGATCCTCCGATCCAATTCAAAATAACGATCCTAAAAGCCACTCATTCCCCATGCGAGCCGAAGGCCCCGGCCCTTGCCCGAACATTTCGGGCAAAATCGCAGTATTCCTTGCATGACGCCTGCAACTGATGTTCGAAGTCGTCCTCAAGGAGCTTCTAGCAGCGCTCACGCCGTCGAGGATCAAGGGCTCGACACTCGCCATTCAGCGGACGAACAAGTCCGCGAAATTTGCGCTGATGATCTGAGATGGGACGGCCGGCCTTGAGCGCAGCAGCTGCAGCTTCACCTGTTCCAGGCACATCCGATCAAACTCGTCAGCAGTGATATTACCCCGGAAACACAAATCCGCAAACAGAAATGATTGGTTGCGGTTACGAATGTATCTCCATTGCAACAGCCCGGGTACGGCCGCCCAGGTCGTTTCGCTGGGCGAAATACGAAAATCCAGTCAGGTTGAATACGTTTTTCACGTCAGCGGCTTGATTGGCACCAACCTCGACGACCAGGCACGATGAATGTTGCAGTTCTACGATATTCAGGGCGATTTCGCGGTAAATGCGGAGCCCATCCGGGCCGCCGTCGAGAGCAATCATGGGATCGTACTCGCGCACCTCGGACTCAAGGCCCGAAATCATATCGGTTGCGATGTAAGGTGGGTTCGAAACAATTAAATCCAAGGGCCCCGCGCATCCGTCGAGACCATGTGTCGCGACGAAGGTCGCTCGCTCCGCAACCCCCAGCCGCTCGGCGTTTTGACGCGCAACGGCCAGCGCCGCCGGACTGATGTCGGTCGCGATGCCTCGCGCGTTCGGCAATTCTGCGAGCAACGTGACGATCAAAATCCCCGAACCCGTTCCAATGTCGGCAATCGACAGCGCTTTATCCGCCAAGCCCTTAGACCTGACGACGTCGAGCGCCAGATCAATGACGGTTTCGGTATCGGGACGCGGATCGAGAACATCGGGCGTGATGACAAAATTGCGTCCGTAGAATTCGCGCGACCCGACAATGCGCGAAACCGGCTCGTGCGCGAGCCGGCGTTGCACAGCATCACTGACACGTCGCGAATTTTCACCGAGGCATTGCTGAGGTTGCGTCAGCAGCGCTGCCCCGTCGAGCCCGAGGAGGCTCTGCAGCAAATACCGCGCGTCGCGTTGGGCCGACTCTATTCCGGCACCGGCGAAGGCTCGCGTCATCAGCGCCAACGCCGAGCCAACCGTTTGGTCGGAGGAAAAGGACTGCATTGGCGCTTGAGCCTGGGTAGTCATGATCGCGCTCATGCCGCACTGAGCTCGGCCAGCATCGTCGCCTGATGGTCGCTGATCAGCGCATCGATCAATGCATCGAGCCCGTTTCCGGCCATCACCTCATCGAGATTATAGAGGGTCAGATTGATGCGATGATCGGTAACGCGTCCTTGCGGAAAATTGTAGGTCCTGATGCGCTGTGACCGATCGCCGGAGCCAACCTGCGACTTGCGCGCTTCCGAACGTTCCGTGTCAGCCTTCGCCCGTTCGAGATCGTAGACGCGCGCCTTGAGGACGGCCATCGCTAAACGCCGGTTCTGATGCTGAGATTTCTCCGCTGAGACGACGACGATGCCGGTCGGCAAATGCGTCATACGAACGGCGCTGTCCGTTTTGTTGACGTGCTGGCCACCTGCCCCGCCGGCGCGCATCGTGTCGATGCGGATATCTTCCGGTCTGATGTCGATATCGATGTCTTCGGCCTCCGGCAACACGGCGACGGTCGCCGCCGAAGTGTGAATGCGCCCGCTCGCCTCCGTCGCCGGAACGCGCTGCACCCGGTGAACACCCGATTCGAATTTGAGGCGGGCAAACACGCCCTGCCCGGTAATCGATGCGATGATTTCCCTGTAGCCGCCGAGGTCGTTTTCCGACGCCGAGATAATTTCCGTTTTCCAGCCATTGAAATCGGCGTAGCGCGAATACATGCGGAAGAGATCGGCCGCGAACAGCGCGGCCTCGTCGCCGCCGGTGCCTGCGCGCAATTCGAGGATGGCACTTTTTTCATCCGCCGCATCCTTCGGCAGAAGCGCGACCTGAAGCTGTTTCTCGAGCGATGCGATGCGCTCCGTTAGCGCCGTTCGCTCGGCGTAGGCGAGTTCGACCACGTCTTTTTCCGCAGCGGAGTCGCGGATCAACTGTTCGAGTTCCTTGTCTTCGCTCTCGGCTTTGCGCAGCGCTTCGATCTGTGCCGCAACCGGGCTGAGATCCGAAAACTCCTTCGTGAGCTTCACATAGGCGGCGTGCGATACGCCGTGATTCAGCTCATCCTGGATTGCCATCCAGCGTTCAAAAAGGCGGTCGAGTTTGTCGCGTGGTAGTGTTGTCATGCTGTCGGTCGATGCGGTCCATTTTAGCTGCCACCAGGCAGCCGGGAGCGCATCTAATACGAACCACTGCCGATCTGCAATTTGTCGGCCCGGCGCAACCGCGGATCGTCGACTTCGATATATCTCAAGCCATCGCGGACGGGGGCGAAATGCTCCTGAAAGTAAACGCTGACCGCGCGGACAGTTGAGCTAAATGGCTTTGCGACCAGGGCGAAGACGGAAGTATTCAGCAGCAGTAGCAACAGGCCGAGTGGCAGTGAGACGGCATAGAGGGCTCGCTGAGGTCGTTGCCGAATCTGGTCCATCGCGCCCTGGGGAAAGCGCTTCGCACCACTGGCAATTGCCGAGCCGGCGCGCCGGAAGTGGCCGCCGGCCTCAGCAGCATTGGGCTCGGATTTCTGTCCTACGGGCGCCGGATTTGACAGCACGGCCAAGAGGCCTGCGATGGCATTCAGTGCAGGACGGCCATCGACGCCCGCCATCGAGGCATATGTCAGCACAACGCGTGTCGTTTCGGCCCACGGCGGCAGAAATTCGATCTGCCCGGTTTCAAGCGTTTCGATCACTTCCGGGTGGACTTGGACGTAATGCGCCGCTTGCGGCAGCGTCAGCCTCAGGGCTTGACGCAAATCGATAAAGAACCGCGCAACCAAAGCGCGGCTTTCCATTACCTGAACTTGCTGTGAATAATCATCACGGCTGCGCTCCGTACGCTCACGTCCGCTGACCGAAACGCTCCGCCCCACGCCCCGACGCATACTTTACCCGGCATAACGCCGCCGGCCCCTCACCCTCAGGCCCTATCTTCGCTAAAAATTTACCTTTGTCAAAGCCCGTCTCGAACCGTCGCGAGTATTACCCGTCCAGCGCAACGCGCTCGGCTTCCGCAAACTGCTGCAGCGACGGGCGAACGTCTTTCGCACCTTCCTTCAGAAGTTCATCGACGCAGGCCGTTGCTTTTTCAGCATCCAGCGACAGGATCATCGTCTTGATCGGACCGATCGAGGCGGGCGCCATCGACAACGATCTCAATCCTAATGCGATCAGCGTCATGGCCTCCAGAGGACTGCCGGCCATTTCGCCGCAAACGGTCACGGGCACTTTATATTTCTTGGCGGCCCTTACGAGCGTCCTCAAAGCTCTTAGCGGCGCTGGAGCCAGCACGTCAAAGCGGCTCGCGACGCGCGCATTGGTACGGTCGGCGGCGAACATAAATTGCATCAGATCGTTGGAACCGACCGAGACGAAATCTACCCGCGTCAGAAATGCATCGAGTTCGAAAAGTAGCGCCGGCACTTCGAACATCGCCCCGACCAGCATGTTGGCCGGCAGCCGATACCCGTGCTTCAGCAGGAACGCCTTTTCGCGCTCGATCAAGGCATGGATGGCGCCGAGTTCGTAGGCTGCCGAAACCATCGGGATCATGATTTTCAGCTCGCACCCGGCCGCGGCTTTGAGCATGGCGCGCATCTGCAGGCGGAACAGCTCCGGCCGGTCGAGCGACATGCGGATTGCCCGCCAGCCCATCGCCGGATTTTCTTCCTTCGGCTGCCGGAGATAAGGGAGAATCTTGTCGCCTCCGACGTCGAGCGTACGAAAGACGACCGGCCTTCCGCCCGCCTCTTCGAGCACGGCGCGATAGAGCTGGGTCTGCCGGTCGAGGCGCGGAAACGAATCCGACAGCATAAACTGCAGCTCAGTGCGATAAAGCCCGATTCCATCGGCTCCGGATTCGGCCAAATGCGGCATGTCGACGAGCAGACCGGCATTCATCATCAGCGAGATCCTGATGCCGTCTTTCGTCACCGCCGGCCGGTCGCGCAATGCCTGATAACGCTTCTGCCGGCGAGCCCGAAACCGAACCTTGTCGGAGTAAGCGGTGATGAGCTCGCTTGTCGGGCGAAGATGAACCTCGCCGGTCACGGCATCGATAATTGCGGCATCGCCCGCACTAACGCGCTCGACGATACCGATCGCCTGGCCGATGGCTGCGATGCCCAGCGCCTTGGCAACAACGGCGACATGGCTCTGGCTCGATCCATCCTCGACCACAAGGCCGCGCAACCGGCTGCGGTCATAATCGAGCAGCTCGGCCGGGCCCATCGTACGCGCGACGAGGATGACGTCCGGCGGCAAGCCGCTGCCCTCCTCCGAACTCTTGAGCCGGCCCGAAAGCACGCGCAGCAACCGGTCGGAGAGATCGTCGAGGTCGCGCTGGCGCTCCTTCCAATATGTGTCGTGCTGGCGCAGCATTCGCGTCCGCATGGCATTTTGAATGCGCTCGACCGCGGCTTCAGCCGTAAGGCCGCCTTCGACAGCCTCGCGAAGGCGACGGTGCCATCCCTTGTCGTGGGCAAACATGCGATAGGCTTCGAGCACGTCGCGATGCTCGCCGGCCGCCGCCAAATGCTCGTGTTCGAACATCTCGTCAATGTTCGCCTGTAGCCGCTTCAGCGCCAAATCGAGCCGATCGAGTTCGGCAACTGGGTTCTCCGCCATCAACTGGGTGACGACGATGCGCGGTTCGTGCAGCACGATGTGCCCGAGGGCAATGCCTTCTGATAGCGGCTCTCCCTCGATCGCCATCGGCTGCGACAGCGACACCTCGATCGCAGCGCCCGTTCCGGCAACGGCACCCGAGATGAGATTTTCCGCGACGACCATTGCCGTCGCCTGCATTACCTCGACGTCTTCGTCGGAATATTCTTTCGGCGTCCGGTTCTGGATGACGAGAACGCCGAGGACCTGACCCGAGCGCGAGATCGGCACCGCCAGCAGCGAATGATAAATTTCCTCGCTCGTTTCCGGCCGATAGGAAAAAGCGGGATGGCTCGATGCTTCCGGCTCGTTGATCGTAACGGCCAGCTCCGAGCATCGCCCGACGAGACCTTCTCCGCGCTTCAACCGCGTTTTGTGGACGGCCGAGGGATTGAGGCCTTCCGTTGCGAAAAGCTCGAGCGAGCCGTCCTGGCGCTTCAGGTAGATCGAGCACACTTCGGCGACCATGACGCCGGCGATCTGGCGAACGATGCGATCGAGCTTCTCCTGGCCCCCGCCGCCCTCGGCCATGATCTCGCGCAGCCCGCGCATGATGACGCGGAGCGAGGTCTCGCTCGGAAGGGGTCTAGGATCGTCACCACGCCGCACTACCATTACCGTGCCAGTCATCCACCTGTTACGCCACCTGCCCTGGCGGCTGACCTGAGGGATAGAAAAGACGCGGCCGGAGCGAGCTCTGCGTCTAGTCGCTGTCTAAGCCGTAAGCCGTGTGCAACGCCCGGACGGCGAGTTCGGCATAGGCAGCATCGATCAATACACTGATTTTTATCTCTGACGTCGAGATGGCGTGGATATTGATGCCCTTTTCGGACAGAGTTTTAAACATGCGCGCCGCAACACCAGCGTGACTGCGCATGCCGACGCCAATCACAGAGACTTTCACGACGTCGGCCGAGCTTTTGATATCGAAGTGACCGATGTCGATCTTGGCCTTTTTCAAAACGTCGAGGGCCCGTGCCAATTCGCCGGTGTGGACCGTGAACGTCATGTCGGTGTGCTTCCCGTCGGGTGTGACGTTCTGGACGATCATGTCGACGTTGATGCTCGCATCGGACAAAGGCCCGAAGATGCGTGCCGCGACGCCGGGCTTATCGTCCACCTTGAGGAGCGTGACCTTGGCCTCGTCTTTCGCATAGGCGATGCCGCTCACGACTTGCTGTTCCACGATCTCATCCTCGTCGCAAACAATGGTTCCGGTATTTTCGATATCGTCGATACTGAACGGCTTCATGGCTTCGGGCGCAACGAAGCTCGACAGGACGCGCGTCTTGACCTTGTAGACCATCGCCAATTCAACCGAGCGCGTCTGCAGTACCTTCGATCCGAGCGACGCCATCTCCAGCATTTCTTCGTAGGAGATTTTCGACAAGCGCCGGGCTTTTGGGACGATGCGCGGATCAGTTGTGTAGACACCGTCGACATCGGTGTAGATATCGCAAACATCGGCATCAAGCGCGATGGCAATGGCAACAGCGCTCGTATCCGATCCACCGCGGCCAAGTGTCGTGACGCGATTATCTCTCGGCTCGATGCCCTGAAATCCCGTGACGACTGCAATTTCGCCGCCCTCGATGCGCTTTCGAATTTCAGTGCCCGGCACGTCGGCGATGCGCGCCGAACCGTGCGCCGCATTGGTCTTGACCGGTATTTGCCAACCGGTCCAGGAGCGTGCCTTGTAACCCATCGACTGCAGCACGATCGCAAGCAGCCCGGCGGTGACCTGTTCTCCGGTCCCGACGACGGCATCATACTCGCGCATGTCGTAGAGGTGTGACGCCTCTTTCACCCAGCCGACCAGCTGGTTGGTAACGCCAGCCATTGCCGAGACGACGACGGCTACCTTGTTACCGGCGTCGACCTCGCGTTTGACGTGGCGGGCGACGTTCTGAATACGTTCGATGTTGGCGACCGATGTGCCGCCGAATTTCATAACGACCGTCGCCATTCTGATAGCGCTTTCCCGTGCCTGATAAAGGCCTGCTCAGGCCCGAACCAGGGCCGGCCGAGTGTCAGATTTGCAATTGGGTTCGGCGCTTCTTAGCGGCTCGCGCGCCCCCCCGCAACCGCCACCACCTTGTCCGATTGCCCCATCGCTTGACAATCCAGGCGTCCGGTTGACGAGTACGGGCGATTGGAGATCGCCATGACTGCCGCCGAAAGAAGCCAGAAGCCGCCGAGCGGCTCGGACCCGACCCTTGATGCTGAAGAGGTGAAGCGGTTTTCGCGCCTCGCTTCAGAGTGGTGGGACCCTCAAGGTAAATTCAGGCCGCTGCATCAGATCGGTCCGCCGCGCCTGTCTTTCATTCGCGACAAGGCAGTCGAAACTTTTTCTCGCGATCCGAAGGCGCTGAGGCCACTCAAAGGTCTGAGCGCTCTCGATATCGGCTGCGGTGGCGGGCTCGTTGCCGAGCCGCTCGCACGGATGGGTGCCGACGTCACGGCGATCGATCCATCCGAACGCAATATCGCAATTGCGAAAGGCCATGCCGAGACGCAAGCCCTGGCGATCGATTATCGTGCGCAGAGGGTCGAAGATCTCGTCGCGGAGGGCCGCACGTTCGATATCATTGCGTGCCTTGAGGTCGTCGAGCACGTGCCCGACCCAGCGAAGTTCGTCGGCGAATGTGCCGCTTTAGTGCGCCCGGGAGGTCTCGCGGTCTTCTCGACAATCAACCGCACGTTCAAAGCATGGGCGCTGGCCATCGTCGGCGCCGAATACGTGCTCGGCTGGCTGCCACGCGGGACGCATCAGTGGGAGCGCTTCATCACGCCCCAGGACCTCGCCCGCTATGCCGAGGCCGCGGGACTTCCGGCGCCAAACTTCGAAGGCATCACATATAATCCGCTGCAAGACGTCTGGTCGCGCTCATCTGATACGGGCGTCAATTACCTGATGTCGGCAACGAGACCCGCAAATCCTAAGCAAGCAACGAGTTCACCCCTCTGAAAGTATTGGAAGGGCACAGCGGACCTTGCGCGAGCGAATGCCGACGACGATAGCGGCTGCGGACTTGCCACGCCCGTCTGGATATACTTTGGAAGCAAAGTTGCGCTGGTAGGATATTGCGATGTTTCCGATAGGCGACGACAACTCAGACGTTCGGACCGTGCCGGTCGTCACCTACTGTCTGCTCGCCATCAACATCCTGGTCTTCCTCGTTGAGCTCAACGCCGGCGAGAGCTTCATCCGGCAATGGGCGTTCGTTCCGAGCCGCTTCCGTGAAGACCCTGTCAGCAACATCCCAACTATATTCACGGCCATGTTCATGCATGGCAGCTGGATGCACCTGTTCGGCAACATGCTTTATCTCTGGATATTCGGCAATAACGTCGAAGATCGCTTAGGGTCGGTCAAGTTTCTCATTTTTTATCTCGTTGCGGGCATCGCGGCGACCTTCGCGCAATATTTCTTCAGCGCCGGATCAAACATGCCGAACCTCGGCGCATCGGGAGCCATTGCCGGCGTACTCGGCGCCTATCTTTTGATGTTCCCGCATGCCCGTGTGAACGTGCTCATCTATCGAAACATCGTTGAGATGCCGGCAATCGTCGTAATCGGCTTCTGGATCGTTCTCCAGCTGCTCAGTGGGCTTGGATCGATCGCTTATACCAATGCGACCGCCGCTACCGGTGGGGTCGCCTACATGGCGCACGTCGGCGGTTTCGTTGCCGGTTTCTGCATCGCCTACTTGTTTGTCGGGCGCGGCGGTCCGTCGCGAACGATCTGAAGGGGATCCGCAGTATCTCGGGATTGGTGCTCCACCGCGAGGTGATACGGGGCCCGGCGGGGGAACCGGGCCCCGTCAATCGAAGCGGCGCCGGGCAGGAGAAAAGCGATGCGCACGCCTTCGACGTAACAAAGTCGCTCGCTGTTGAGCGATCGCAAGTACGTGAGACACCACCGAATTCAAATTGACTGCCCACCTAACGCGTTAGAGACATGCACTCATTGAAATGCCAATGCAACTCGGCCCGGCGACCTAGGTCTGCGGAGCATCCAATAGGCTATATGGCCTATTGCATAGCGCCAGCTGCGCGGAATTGCCTGCACTCGTTCGGCGCTGCAAAAAACAGTGCTTCACATAAGCCTTGATTTGGATCGAGGTTACCGCGCGATCCCGATTGCATGAGCGAACGAATGAACCGCGTTTCTTTGAAATTGTTAATTGCAGCGGCGATCTCCATCGTGTCGCTACTCCTGACTGTCGCCGTATCCTACGTGATCGGGCGCGATGCCGTGAATGGGCTGGAGAAGCAGATCGGCCGAACTCTCGCTCTGTTGGCCGATGAGACCCAGGACAAGCTGGACCGCGCAATGTTCGAACGACTGCAGTCGCTCGAAAATCTGGCTGGCGTCGGCGAGATCCCGGCGAAAACAAAGTCACCGGACTCCTTGCGCGCAACCCTCGAAAGATTTCGAACGGCATATTCCGACTATTCCTGGGTCGGATTCGCGGATTCGAACGGCAAGATCGTGAGCGCTTCCGGCGGCGAACTCGAAGGTCGTAACGTCAAGGATCAGACGTGGTTCCGAAAGGGAACCGAAGATCCCTTCGTCGGCGAAGTGAATGTTCCGGGCTTCAAAGCAGGACAGTCCTCGACGCGCGGACCCGGCGTTCCGAACTTCATCGATCTCGCCGTTCCGGTGACTTCCGCCGATGGAGCGGCCGCCGGCGTTCTCGGCGCGACGTTGAGCGAGGATTGGGCCGAAGAGGTCAAGGATACGTTGCTCGGCAGCATGAAGGATGCCATCCCGGCGGACGTCATAGTTGTGAGCGAAGGCGGACAAGTTTTGCTCGGCCCCGATGACATCGCGGGCACGAAGCTCGATCTGCCGAGCATCAGAGCGGCCCGCGCCGGGATCGCCGACTATGCCGTCGAACAATGGGCAAATGGCAAATCGTACTTTACCGGCTTCTCGAAAAGCGATGGCTATCGATCTTACTCGGGTCTTCGCTGGATTGTTCTTGTACGCGAGGATCAGAAATTAGCTTTGGCGCCTGTCCGGAGCCTGCAAAGGAATATTGCGATATGGGGCGCCGTCTTCGCCGCGCTTTCAGCGCTGCTGGCGTGGGTGCTTGCCGAGACGCTGTCGCGGCCGTTGCTGCAGCTTGCGGATTCCGCAGAGGGCCTGCGGCGCGGACGCCAGCTCGAGTTTCCTGAGGTCGGCGGATACGACGAGGCGCGGGTCTTGTCGCAATCGCTTCGGTCGCTGGTCGCGGAGCTCGGCGCGCAAAAGGCGTCTCTCGCCGCGGCCAATCAGTCCCTTGAGAGCCAGGTGCGCGAGCGCACACAGCGGCTCGCCGAACAGAACATCGGCTTGGAGCGGGCAAAGGCCGACGCCGAGCGCGCAACCGAGGCGAAATCGCGCTTCCTGGCTGCGGCCAGCCATGACTTGCGGCAGCCGCTTCACGCACTGACGTTGTTTGCTCGCGCACTTTCACGACGCGTGCACGGCGGGGAAGCGATGACCTTGGTCGGACAAATGGAAGAAGGCTTGCGCGGATTGAAGGGCATGTTCGACGCACTCCTCAATGTCTCGCGCCTCGACGCCAAGCTGATCGAGCCCGCAATATCTCCGGTTTGGATCGCAGAGATCATGGACCGCGTATCGGTCGGCTCGAAAGCCGAAGCGGAGCAGAATGGTCTGAGATTTTCCAGTCACACGAAGAACTGGGTCGTGGAGACGGACGCCGCGCTGCTCGAGACGATCATCCGCAATCTGGTTTCGAACGCTCTGAAGTTTACCGAACGCGGCGGCGTCTTATTGGCCGCCAGGTATCGCGGCGGCCGGTGCGTGATCGACGTGTACGATACGGGGCCGGGACTCTCGCCCGAACAACACGACAGGATTTTCGAGGAGTTTTCTCGCACCGATCAACGCGCCTACGGCGCCAATGACGGGCTAGGACTCGGCCTGTCGATTTGTCGCCGATACGCTGATCTTTTGGGGATGAAAATTGAGGTGTCGTCGCGTCAGAGGCACGGATCGCGATTTACGATCGTACTGCCGTCACCGGCGATGATCGACACGCGCCCCCGCCTGTCGAAAGAGCCCAAGGCCCAGAGCAACGTCCGTGGTCTAAACATTCTGGTCTTGGATGATGACCCACTCATTGTGGCGGCGCTAAGCCGCGACTTGAACGATCGCAACAACTCCGTATACGGCTACCAACGAAGCGATGACGCCGAACTTGCGTTTAGCGACGGGATTGCCATAGATGCGGCCGTTCTTGATTTCGATTTGCGGGGTCCGGAAACCGGGCTCGAATTTATAGCGCGAATGTCTCGGAAGCTCGGCCGGTCTATCCCCTCCATCATTCTATCGGGTGGGACAAACTCCGCGACCTTGGCCGCTCTTTCAAAATCCGGAAAGCCTTGGTTGACGAAGCCGGCCGATCCGGAATTGATCGTCGCGACACTCAGTGCGATTTTGAAGTCGAACGGGGCCGCCCATGAAACAGCTGTCGTCCAACACAAGATTGAAGCCGGTTGAGCATCCACCGATGGCAAGTCTCCGACCTGGCGCCGTACTCGTCGCCGACGATCACAGTCTCTATCGCACCGGCTTCAGCCTGCTGTTGAAAGACAGGTTGGGATATAAGGCCGTTCTCGAAGCCGGCACCTTCGATGCCGCCTTGGACCGGTTGGCGGAAACGCCGAATGTCGAGCTGGCGCTGTTCGATCTCGCGATGCCGGGAATAACCGGGCCCGAGAGCCTGAGTGTCGTCAAGGATACCTATCCTGGCTTGCGCGTTGCGATCGTGTCGGGGTCGGAGGAACGAAACTTTGTATTGAAAGCGGTGGCGACGGGACTGAACGGCTACGTTCCAAAGTCGCTCGCTGACGACGAAATCGTCGGCGCTCTGAACGACATCCTCGACGGCCGCATCTATGTCCCGCGCTTCATGACGGCGGCGATGCCGGGCACGCCAGGCAAACCGGCAAACCCTGAACCTCCTGTTGCATCCGCAGATGCAGGTGATGGCCTTCCGGTAAAACCGATCTCGCCGCGACAACGGGACGTTTTGGTTTGCGTCCGCCGGGGCCTGTCGAACAAGGAAATCGCCCGAGAACTCGATATTGCCGAAGGAACAGTCAAGATCCACCTCGCGGCGCTTTTCTCGCATTTCGGAGCCCGCAATCGCACCGAACTCGCAACAAAAAGCTGATGCGTTCGGTCGAGCACTCACGAGCTTCCGCTAGGCCAATGCGCGAGGCAGCTTGTGGTTCAGCCACCGGTGCAAGATGTCGGGATCGAAGGGCTTCCTGATCACCGGAAACGAACCCGCAACGGCGGCGAAGTCGCCATATCCCGTCGCCACGATGGTGGGGATGGAACGCCCGACAGCTGAAGAAATCGCGACGGCATCCTTGATGCCACGCATTTGGCCTTCGATTTGCACATCCGTGACGATGGCGGAGACGTTGAAAAGGCGCTGGCCAAGCGTTCGAACGACCTCCCGTGCGCATCGCGCGGCGAGAGAGGAAAATCCCCAATCGTCGATCAACATCGTTAGCGCGAGCGACGTCCGGTAATCGTCTTCGATCACCACGACCAGCGGCTTCGCAGACGCGATGTGCACCGGGTGTTTGGAAACTGGGTGATCCAAGCTGATCATGAGCGACATTCCTTATCAGATCAAACGTACTCAACGACCGGAACAAACTGCAATTTTTCTCAGCAAATCGCCTATTCAGCGAGAGGCGGTAGGCCGGTTGGCCTATGCGCTTAACTGACGCCGCTAGCACGAGCGGCTGAATACCGCGGGGCTGGCATTTGCGGCAGTTTTGTGGACGCCGCGCGAACGTTGTCGAGGGATTGTTCGCCCCGGCGCTCTCAACGGGGTGGCAACAAAAAGCAGAGCTGGGAAATGGCAGATTTCGATCCAATGAATATTGTTCTGGCGCTTATCGTATTTGCGGCAATCGTCAGTCCATTTGCTTGGTGGACGATGTGGCAGCGACGTCGCGACGCCAAGCGGCGCGCCAAGGACAAGCGTGAGCAAGAATTGCAGCGGCTGAGGGCATTGGATTGCTGATGGCCGTCGACGCAATTTAGCGCCGCCATCGCTACGGACCAGTCGTCTCGCATTCGCGACGCGAAAGACTGGTCGCGACCCCAATCATTCTGATAATTGTCGATGAGTGAACTGTCCATGACGTCGTCGTCACGGCGACGGATGTCTTGCGGCCGGAAACTTGAAGGACGATGCCGCAATGCCAAACACCGTGTCGGGCGCTCGAATACGATCACTCTGGTATCACCCTCGTTCGATCTGGCGGTCGCTGACCATGCGACCGAGGGTTGTTATCGGCGCCCTTATCGGCATCGCCACTCTGATGCTCTTGCCGAAGGAACTGCCCGGGGCGGTGCGTGCGGCGTCCGCTTGGTGCCTCGGCGGAACGGCCTATCTGATTATGTCCTTTCGCCTCATGACCGACTGCCACTCGGACAAGATTCGCACGCGAGCGGCGCGCCAGGACGACAGCGCCGTCGTCATTCTCGTGGTGATTTTGCTCGCGATGTTCTCGAGCTTCGCGGCGATCTTCGGCTTGTTGAGCGAGGCGAAGGCCGCATCAAACGGCGGCAAGCTGCTGTTCGCTGGGTTGGCCGCGGCAACGATTTTGGTTTCATGGACGGTGACGCAGGTCGCTTTCACCCTGCATTATGCGCACGAGTATTATGCGCCGGATCAGCTGTCCGTGACGGGCGATCCCGCGCTCGCTTTCCCGAAAACTACAACCCCCGACTATTGGGATTTCTTTTATTTCGCGACCTCCATAGGCGCTGCGTCGCAAACCTCCGATGTCTCGATAAATGACCGGTCGCTCCGCCGCTTGGTCACGCTGCATGCCATTGTCTCGTTCTTCTTCAACACCATGGTCCTGGCGCTGGCGATCAATCTCGCGGCCAGCCTGGCGTAAAACGCCCTCGTGAGATTTTTCGCTACCCCGTCTTCGCCTTCGCCAGCTACGCTGGCCGGATAGGGGCGCGGCAAGAGGGAACGGGATGCATCAGCCGGCAGGACGTTTGAGCCGCGCGGCGTGGGCGGTCGTCGGGCTGCTATGGGTCGTGGCGCTGCTGAACTACCTCGACCGGCAGCTCGTCGTGACGATGCCGGGACCGATCAAGGCTGATCTCGGCATCGGTGACGAGCGCTTCGGACTGCTCTCATCCGTCTTCCTCTGGGTGTACGGGTTCTGCTCACCGGTCGCCGGATACGTCGCGGATCGCTTCGGCAAGCGCCCCGTCATCATCGCGAGCTTGCTCATCTGGTCAGCCGCGACGTTCTACACGGGCATTGCGAACTCGTTCGCTGAAATACTCGTCGGACGCGCCACGCTCGGCATCAGCGAAGCCTTTTACATGCCGGCTGCCGTGTCGCTGATCGTCGAGTATCACCGCGGCGCCACCCGCAGCCGCGCGACGGGACTGCATCTCAGCGGCGTCTACGCCGGATCGGTCCTCGGCGGCCTCGGCGGCGGCATTGCGGAGTTGTTCGGCTGGCGAGCGGGATTTCTCGCCTTCGGCGCAATCGGCGTCGCCTACGCGTTGGTGCTGATGATTTTCCTGCCGCATCCGGCGGACGGTCGCGTTTTACCGCGGCCAGGCGAAGCGCAGCAGGAAAGCGGCTCGCTTCCCTGGAAGGAGGTGTTCGCGACGCTTCTTGCGACGCCGAGCTTCCTGTTTCTTCTCGCGATGAACCTGCTGAACGGGGCGGTCTATTGGCCGGTGCGGAACTGGCTGCCGGAATTCTTTCGCGCCGAGCTCGGCGTCAGTCCGACGCTGGCCGGAATATACGGGCCGATGGCTTTCAACGGCGCAGCTTTCGCCGGAATGCTGATCGCCAGCAACGCTTCGGACTGGTGGTCGAAATCGAACCCGCGAGCCCGCGCGTTTGTCCCGGCGATCGGCTTCTGCATCGCGGCGCCGTGCCTGTTCACCATCGGCGCAACCGCCTACATCCCGCTCATTCTCGCGTGCGTGTTCGTCGCCGGAATGTCGCAAGGATTTCTCGACGCCAACCTTATGCCGGCCGTATGCACTGTGACCGACTTCCGCCACCGGGCAACCGCCTACGGGCTGTTGAATTTCGTCGGGACGACCGCCGGCGGCGTGATGACCTACGTCGGCGGTATGCTGAAGGATCAGCACGTGCCATTCGGAGCGACGTTCCAAGCCGCGAGCGCCCTGATCCTCATCGCAGGCCTTCTGCTATTCGCCGTGAAGCCGACGGGGAATGCGCGCGACGCTATGACGACGAATCAGTAGAGGGAGGCACGACCGGCACGTTGTGTCGGGCCATCAGATCCCGCCAGTTGGATATGTGCCGCTCGATGGTTGCGATAACATCCTCGGTAATGTCGTCGTTGCTGGACGGCCCGTTGAAGATACGGGCAATGCCGCACTTCCAAAATGCGAGTTGGCCCTCAAGGGTCGATAGCTCGCGGTTAGCCCAATCGATCATTTGGAGATCCCCGCCTAAGTTGCTGCCGCACAGCATAAGGCGAATCTCGGCTTTCGCCAATTTTGGCAGCGAAATTTCTTGAGGATAATACCGAACGAAGCCGCTCCCTCAGGAGGGGATAGTGGCGCCGGGAGCCTAAGTGAAATCTACTCGTACGCTAGATAAGATCTGGGTCCTTAAGAAGCCTTTTTGGACTCCTCGTCCTCGAGGGCCTCAAGAACTCGAGCCACCAGGGATTCCGCGTCTTCTCTGCTAGTAGCTGGAAACGCTCCGACAAGCCTTCCCCTGCCGTCCTTGACCGTCACCGAAAACGGAAAGTGCTTGAAGGGCGTCAAGCTTATCTCTGCCGTATAAGGTGCCACATCGGGCCCCCCGTGCATGGGCAATGGGTATAGACCTACTGGACACGGACACGGTTCCCTTGCGGTTTCTTGAAAATGCGTTCGGACCTCTTACCGACCCGCCGAGTGGAACGAACGGAACGAATGTACGCGTTTTCCGAATATATTCGGATTACTTTCGGACTTTCTTGGCCAGGGGATCTCTGGGCTATATATGCGTCTATTTTAAGGTGACGTCTGCGGTATATACTGGAGAAAATTTCGGCAAGTTTTGGTAGCCCGCTTGTCAGAGATGAAAAGTATATAGCTTATCCTAGAAGACTAAGGGTGCAGGGGTGTAGAATAACGGCTTTTAATATGCTCACTTGGATTATCAATACATGGTTTGCCCTATGGTTTGCCTAATCCGTTCCGTTCTCCGGGCTAGGCGGATCATATCATAAGACATTTTGTTGCGTAATTTTCTGGGGGCAGTTCCGGGCGTAGGGCGTGGTTGCGTCCCCCTGTACCCCGGCTGCTCAGCTTGTTAGCGACGAGCGTAGCGAGGGAAGCGGGCGATAGCTCACTCTGGGAGCGCCGCGCCGGGACGCCTGTGCTAGGTAGGTCTGGTCCTAGGATCTGCTGGCTTCCAAACGAGCGCATGAAGTGCCACGCGCAAGCCATTGGGAAAAAATGGTACCGCCTCCCAGAGTTGAACCGGGGACCTCTAGATCCACAATCTAGCGCTCTAACCAACTGAGCTAAGGCGGCACATGCGTGGAGCGCGCAACGGGCTCGCGGGCGCCCTTAAAACGACTGTCAGGGCCCCTGCGTCAAGTAAAAAACCAGACGAAGCGGCGATGTGCAACCTCTGGGCGGCAAAGCCCGCGTTTTCGTGCGATTTTCACACGAAAGAGCCCGGCGGGGCCAATGACAACAGTGGAAATCGCGCGCTTTAATCCCGCGGGCGCTGCAAATCACGTAAACGGCTGAGGAACGCGGGTTTAACAGTCCTCAACATTGAGCCTTTCCGATGAAGACTGCCGTCATACCTGCCCTTCAGGATGTGCGCCGTCGGGCTTCGCGGCTCGATCGTGAGAGCGATGTCAATGATATACCCGGCGACGCGGCGCCCGCCGCGTCATCATCGCCGCGCGACGGCGACGAAAGCGGCTCGGGCGAAGCTGGGCAGGGCGGGCCTTCACCTCACCCCCAGCGCAGCGATGCCGATATCCTCAAAGCGATAGCGCGGCAAATTCGCGAAGGCGCCCTATCCGCGCGGCGAGCCCGAGATGCTGTCTCCGGCTCGCAGCCAAGCGCATCGGTTGTCGCTGCGAACGGCGTCACACCACAGGCTAACGGATCGGAGACGTCCGCAAGCCACCCGCAGCGCGCGAATGGCCCGGTGCTCGACCCGGATCATTTCGCAAAGCTCGCGCATGAATTGAAGACGCCGCTGACGGCGATCGTTGCCGCTGCCGAGGTCATGCGCGACGAGCGCCTCGGCGAAATGGGCAACGAGCGATATCTCAGTTACGCGGCAGACATTCACGAAAGCGCCACACACGCACTCGATGTGATCACGTCGTTGCTATCGCAAGGCGCAAAGGCAGACGCGGCGATATCGCGCCCTATCGCGCTCGATCTCAATGCGATTGTGGACCGCACGGTCTCGAGCGTTCAGGCGCTGGCGGAATCGCGCGGCCTGGCCCTTGCCTTCGATTCGGACGACAGCCGGCCGTACGTTGTCGCCAATCCGACTGCGATGCGGCAAATCCTGCTCAACCTGCTGACCAACGCCATCAAGTTCACACCGAGCGGCGGCGACGTGCGCGTCGTGACCGGATACATCGATGATGGCCGCGTCTTCCTCGTCGTTCGCGACACGGGTTGCGGCATGAACGGCAAGGCACCTGCGGCTTCCGCGGCCGCTCCGTCCGGCGACGTTTCCGAGCCGTGGACTCATGGGAATGGGATAGGCTTGCCGCTCGTGCAGCGGCTGGTGCGCGAGATGGGCGCGGATATCGAAATCGATAGTGCGCCGGGAAAAGGCACGGTAGTTCTGATCTCCTTCGGCGGCTCGCTGCGCTTGTCCGCGTGACCAGGATCGCGATGAACGCCGGCCTGACCGTTTCGCGGTAGCTACCTGATAATTATAAGAATTCTAATGTGAGCGCCGCGACCTGCTGACGGTTGACCGGCACCTGGCGCTCAGGCTAGCTGAATGCCACGGTGCCGATGCGGCACCCCGCGCCACGAACGGGCGTCAACCGATACCGGGGCCTTGAACCTCGACTATTGGAGCAGAAAATGAATGACTTTCCGCGTGCGCTTCAGCGCGCAGCTTACCCCCTCAGCATCTCGTCCCACTCGGGCGAAGGCGTCGTCAGCTCTTCCGCAAATTGCGAACGCATGAGAGCGGAGGCGCATGACAATGGCTGATCCTGTTTCGAACGTGAGAAGCGAGCGTCCCGGACCGACCGCCAAGATCGTTCCGCTTCCTGCTCGCGCTCCCGAAAGGCTCGTCGGCGTCGGCTTCCGCTGTTGGCTTGCCGGTCTTTCAACGGGCGACATCAAGTGCTGGGAAGACGCGTGGAACACATTTTCCGGCATGCTCGGACCTGAACACGCGAAGGCGCTGCTTCTCGACCTGTCGAAATTCGTTCGAGCGGTGAAAGCCAACACACAGCGCGACATCGAAATCTCGCCCGCCGGTTGCCGAAGCTTTTGTCGTGACGAGTGCCTGGCGATCTCGATCATCGCCGCCTGTCAACACGGCGAGCGCCAGGCGTTGACGGCATCGGTATCAGCACTGATCGGCTCGGAAGACATTGGCGATACTCTCAACGGCGCCCAGGCGCTCGCAGCGGCTTTGCGCCAGGCAAACCAGATGCTCTGTGCGGAATCGGTATGCCCGGCGACCTGCGCGCTTCGCGCTCGACGCCGCCGTTGATGTAGGGGGGAGCGTCTGCGTCAGGCCTTTGCGAGGTACGCCTCTATGGCGTCTCCGGCGCGCTGACGCTCATCCGGCGCAAGATGCAGACCCGCTTTCGTTCGCCGCCACAGAATATCATCCGTTGTTTGCGCCCACTCCTCAGCCTTGAGGTACGCGATCTCGCGGGCGCTAAGACCCGCCTCGAATTCTTCGCCCAGATCCCGTTCTGATGTTGCCCCGGCGATAATGCGGGACGCGCGCGTTCCGTATCGGCGCGCGAGGCGGCGAAGATAGGCTTTGCTAAAACCGTGATTGAGCCGCGCGAAGTCGTCGAACCACGTCTCGAAGCTCTGGCCATCGAGGTCGCCGCCCGGCAGCGGAGTTGTCGCGGTCGACCCTTGCCGCATTGGTACCAAGTGCGGCTCAAGCAGCTTTAGAGCCGCCTCGGCCAGCTTGCGGTAGGTGGTGATCTTGCCGCCGATCACGTGAAGAACGGGCGGCGTGCCTGCCTCGAGTTCGAGGCGGTAATCCCGGCTGAGGGCCGACGCGCTCTCGCTGCCATCATCGTCGAGCGGCCTGACCCCGGCAAAGCTCCAGACAATCTGTTCCGGCCCCAGCGGCACGCGAAAATAACGGCTGGCGATGTCGAGCAGATAAGTTTCCTCTTCCTTCTCGACACGCGCGGCGCGCGGATTTCCGAACTGAGGCCGCTCGGTCGTACCGATCAGCGTAAAGTTTTCATCGAACGGCAAAGCGAAGACGACGCGGCCGTCACGATGCTGGAACGTGTAGCCGTCATCGGCGCCTGGAATGCGCGGCACGACGATGTGGCTGCCCTTGACCAGCTTTACGGTCGGAGGAGAAGCGGAGCGCGTGCTCAACACGAGCCGCGCCACGTCGCCGACCCACGGACCCGCAGCGTTGACGACCGCGCGGGCCCTGATGCGGCGCTCGCCGATACCCAGCGTCACCACCCAAAGACCTTCATCGACGCTCAGCTTGCGAACAGGCGTGCGCGTCAGTATCAGCGCTCCCGCCTCACGCGCAGCGATGGCGTTGAGCACCACGAGCCGCGCATCGTCGACCCAGCAATCCCAGTATGAAAACCCATGCTTCAAGTCTGTTGCGAGTGGCGCACCAGCGGCGTCGCGCCAGAGGTCGAGCGTCCGCGAACCGCCTAATGTCTTTCGCGGCGCCAAATGATCGTAGAGAAACAGCCCCGCGCGAAGCAGCGCCCTCGGCCGCATGCCGGCAGTGTGCGGCAGGATGAACCGCATCGGCCAAATGATATGCGGAGCCTTCGCGAGCAGAACCTCGCGCTCAGCCAGCGCTTCCCGGACGAGACGAAACTCAAAGTGCTCAAGGTAGCGGAGGCCGCCGTGAATGAGCTTCGAGCTTGCCGACGATGTCGCGCCGGCCAAATCCTCGGCCTCGGCCAAGAGCACACTCAAGCCGCGCGCCGAAGCGTCGGCTGCAATGCCGGTGCCGTTAATGCCGCCGCCGACCACGACGAGATCGTAGATCTTTTCCGGCATCCGTGAGATCGCCCCGCGCACCGCGTCGCCAGTTATCTCAAGTCTAGGCAACTCGGTCGCCGGTGCGAAGGCTCACGTGCTCCACGGCTCGCCGTCTGGGCTTCGAAATGATACTGCCGACGATCCCCGCAAAGAGACCGGCGGGAACCGCCAAAAGCACGATCGCCGCGGGCTTGAGGCCGCCCCAGTTCGCAAGCGTCGCGGCGTGGCGCGTAAGGGCCGCCGCTGCTGCGGCCTGAACCTCCTGCCCCGTGGCGGCTTGCAATGCCGCGTCGAGATCGGCAAACCGCTTCAGCGCCTCGGGCCCCGCATCCGACAGCGCGCCCGAAAGGCGGAAGAACTCAACTGGCCACAGGTGCACGCCGAGCAGATAGAGAGCCGCGACGGACGAGCCGACGAGCATCGCGGCGACGCCGCCTGCGGCGCTCATCCGTCGCCAATGCAGGCCGAGGACGAGAGCAGGGAAAATTCCCGCAGCCAGAAGCGCAAAACCTTCCGCCGCCAGAAGACCGGCGCCGATCGATGCAATCGACGCGACCAGGGCCGCGGAGAACAACAGAGCAATGCCGAGCATCATCGATCGAAAATCGAGGCGCATCGGCTGCGCCGACTGGTTCATCCGAACCTCGGCGTCTGCAGCCACGATCCCGGCGATGAGCGCATTGCCCACGAGGACGGCCGCGAGCAGCACGGCAATCAGCAGAGGATATTGCAAGCCAGAATCGAGACCGGAAACCAACGGCGCCGCGACAACAAAGCCGTCGGTCGTGAATGCAAGATCCTGAAGCCTGAGAAAGCCGCGTTGTCCCGATACTTTGGCGCAGGCAGCGGCGAGATCTGCGGCCGAACCGTTGTTCTGATCGCAAATCTTTACCCACCCCAGGGCGCTTGCTTCGGCAAGCGATTGCGGAATCGCTGCCTCCTCAATTCCTTTTGACACAGCCTGCTCGACGCCGATGCGGCTGTAGACGGCGAGGGGCGGCAGGCTGATGGCCACGAGCGCAACAGCCGCGAGAGCCCACGCGGTCCGCCGCACGGCTGCACCCGGAGCTACCACGGCCTGCGAAACGTGACGGCCAAGGAGATGCGAAGCCGAGACGACGCCGAGCGCCACGGCGAGCAGCAAGCCGACGAAATTCCGCATCGATAGCTGCAGAAACGGCGAGGCCATAGGCGTCAGCGACTTCACATCTGAAAATCGATTGACGACCAACGTCTGATTGAGTTTCGCGTGATCCTGAAGGGCACTGCCGAGAGTGATATGCGGCAGGAATGAACCTCCGAATGTAAGCGCCAGCGCAACGAGCGTGATGAGAAGACCGAAGAACACCAACGCGAAGCTCAGGCCCGCAATCTTCCTGGAAGCGATGAAGTTGCCTGTAATCCAGGTGGCGGCTATCGCCAGGGCCAGAGCAAGAATCGCTCCTGGTTGCTCGATCTTCGTCAGGCTCTGCAGCGCATGCGCGCCAGCCAGCAGATCCGCTGCCAGAAGAAGCACAGTGGCGGCCGACGTGATCAGTAGCGCCAGCCTGCGAGTCGCACCGCCGCCGTAGCGAATGGCGAAGAAGCCGCTAATCGATCGAACTGGGTAGAGCACGAAACGCGGCGCGACTACGATCGCGAGCAACGCCATCCCCGCCGCCAGTCCGAGCGGCAGCGCCAGCCCATCGTACCCGAGGGCCGCGATGTAACCGGTGAAGCCGATAATCGTAACGGCACCCGTCGCCTCGCCTGCGAAAACGAGCGCCGGGCGTAATCCTTCTCCCGTCGCTTGGCCACCGGCCCGCCATGCGTAGACGATAGCGAGCAGAGCCAAGCCGATCAGTGCACCTTGCGCCGCAATCCAGAACCCGAAGGGAAAACCGGCGAAGTGAAAAGCATTGAGCGTGAGAGCCGAGAGCGGCAATGCCAGCGCCAGAACAAGCCACATCGCGAGGCTCGCCAACATCAGGCGACGCGATGGCCTGCTAGCTCCGTCGATGTCCCCCTGGCCCATCCTCTGCCTCTCCACGCCGTCGTCGTCGCGCGCTGCGGCGTTATTGCCTTCAGAAAGGCGTTCCGATCAAGGCACGCGAGATTTGGCAAGCAGGATTGATCGCTGCGTGTCGAAAAAATGTCCGATCTTCAGCCTCTTTCTCCGCTCAAGCCTAGCCTGCCGTAGCCGCGCGAAAACTTCGCTTTGGAGGTTGTTTGGGTTGGATGAAATGGAAAGGGGCGGCGCTATGCGCGCCACCCCGATCGTTTCGTCCCTAGACTTGGACCTTTATTGATTTTTTTCTCGCGTCTGCAACCGGTCCGGCCGTCGCAAGCGGGCGCACCATGAACTATCAGCAAGTCTGCGTCAAGTCACCGCGCGACATAAAAAATTCCGTCATGTAGTGCACGAAAAATGCACACCACGGATTGCTCACGGTGATGCATTTTACCGCAGTCTGCCCCCTTAGATTTCGAAGCCCTTCCGAACCTCCAAGCCCAGGTCGTAGCCAGCGTCGGGGGAGCTGGACGAGCCCGACCTTCTGGTCCTATGGGATGGGTCCTTAACCTCCCGCGCGTGCGACGCCTGCTGCGTATGTGGTACAGTCTCCCGGTTTTCGATCTCTCGAGTGTTAATGACTTGTCATCGACGAAGCGCATCCTTCTGATCATTGGCGGCGGCATCGCCGCCTACAAGTGCCTGGACCTGATCCGGCGCCTGAAAGAGCGCGGCCATCAAGTGCGCGTGGTGATGACAAAGGCGGCGCACCAGTTCGTGACGCCACTGTCCGTCGCAGCTCTGACGAACGAAAGAGTGTTCACCGATCTGTTCGATTTAGATGATGAGCGCGAGATCGGTCACATTCGGCTGGCGCGCGATACCGACCTCATCGTCGTCGCACCGGCAACGGCCGATCTCATCGCACGCGTCGCTGGAGGTCATGCCGACGACCTCGCAACTGCCGTTCTGCTTGCGACGGATAAAACCATTCTCGTCGCACCCGCAATGAACCCGCACATGTGGCTCAATCCGGCAACGCGCCGCAATGTCGTGCAGCTGCAGTTGGACGGCGTTCGCTTTGTCGGGCCAGCCCATGGCGAAATGGCCGAGCGGGGGGAAACCGGGCCCGGCCGCCTCGTCGAGGTTCCCGATCTTATCGGGGCAATCGAAAACGCGATGGCGCCTTCACGCGGCGAACAGAGGCCCCTCACAGGCCGCCACGTCGTGGTCACCAGCGGTCCGACGCACGAACCGATCGATCCGGTGCGCTATCTTGCAAACCGCTCATCGGGGAAGCAGGGCCATGAACTCGCTGCCGCCGCAGCCCGCTTAGGCGCCCGCGTTACACTCGTAGCCGGGCCAGTATCACTTGCAGATCCCGCCAGCGTCCGCGTCATCCGCGTCGTAACGGCATCGGAAATGCTCGAAGCGGTGAAGTCGGCATTGCCTGCCGATATAGCAGTATTTGCGGCCGCAGTTGCTGACTGGCGCGTTGCCGCGCCCAGCGCGAGCAAGATAAAAAAATCATCAGCGGCAGGACCGCCTGCGCTGACGCTCGCCGAAAATCCCGACATCCTCAAAACAATCGCGCAGCTGGCGAAGAACCGTCCGCCTATTGTCATCGGCTTCGCCGCCGAAACGCAGGACGTGCTGGCGCACGCTAAAAAGAAATTGAAAGCGAAGGGTGCCGATTGGATTGTCGCCAACGACGTGTCGCCGGCAACCGGCGTGATGGGCGGCGAGAGCAACACAGTGCATTTGATCACGAGCAGTGGCGTTGAAAGCTGGCCCGAGATGAGCAAGGCCGAAGTCGCGCGGAAAATCATCGAACGGGCCGCTGAGCAATTGGCTGCGAAGCGGGCAGCCGCCGAATGAGCGGTGCCGAGCGAACTTCGAAAATCAAAATCAAGATTCGCCGCCTGAAGCACGCCGAAGGCTTGCCGCTTCCGACGTATCAATCATCCGACGCGGCAGGCTTTGACCTCGTCGCCGCCGTCCCCGCAGAAAGCCCGATGGTCCTCGCTCCCGGTGGCCGCGGGCTTGTACCAACCGGCCTGATCTTTGAATTGCCGCCCGGCAGCGAAGCCCAAGTGCGGCCGCGCTCGGGTCTCGCGGTGAAGTTCGGCGTGACGGTCTTGAACAGCCCCGGCACGATTGACGCCGATTACCGCGGTGAGATCGCGGTCATTCTCGTTAATCTTGGTGATGCACCGTTTGTCATCAATCGTGGTGATCGAATTGCGCAGGTGATTGTCGCTCCCGTGACGCGCGTCGCGTTTCGCGAAACGAATAAGCTCTCGGCAACGGTTCGTAGTACCGGCGGTTTTGGATCAACGGGAACCGGTCCCACGCAATCCTTCACAAAAACCAAGAAAAGGCACATTGTTGCAAAGAGCGCCAAGCGGACCCAGGCCAAATCTCGAAGCCCTGGAAAACGCCGGGCCGCTAAGCAATAGAACTGCAAACCTTATCAGTTTTAATTCACGCTTCCCGCCTCTTGAGGCCCGGCCGCGAACCTGCGACAACCCACGTCAATCTACTCAATCAGCACGCATCTGAAACTCCAATGGTGAAACGGACCGGCCATGACAAAAACTGAAATCAAAACACTCGCCGCTACAAAAACCTGGGGTCGCGGCCGCGTCTACGAAAGCATCGCAGAAACCATTGGCCACACACCGCTCGTGCGACTTTCGAGGATCAAGGAGCAGGCGAAGCTCAATGCTGATATCCTGCTGAAGCTCGAATTCTTCAATCCGTTGTCGTCGGTCAAGGATCGCATCGGCGTGGCGATGATTGATGTCCTTGAAGCCGAGGGCCGCATTACTCCCGGCAAAACCATTCTCATCGAGCCGACCTCCGGCAATACCGGCATTGGCTTGGCCTTTGTCGCGGCGGCCCGCGGCTACCGTCTCATCCTCGTCATGCCTGATACGATGTCGATGGAGCGGCGCAAAATCCTTACGCATCTCGGCGCGGAGTTGGAATTGACCCCCGGACCCGGCGGTATGCCGATGGCGCTGGCACGAGCCGAAGAGCTGGCAAAATCGTTCCCCGATGCTGTCATTCCCGGCCAGTTCGATAACCCAGCGAATCCGCTCGTTCACGAGTTGACGACCGCCGAAGAGATCTACAACGACACCCAGGGCAAGATCGAAGCACTCGTGATCGGCGTCGGGACAGGCGGCACGTTGACCGGCTGCGGTCGCGTACTGAAGAAGCGTATCCCCGGTGTAAAGATCATCGCCGTCGAACCGGCGACCAGCGCCGTCATTTCAGGCCAGCCGAAAGGCCCTCACAAAATTCAGGGTCTCGGCGCCGGCTTTATTCCCGGCAACCTCGACGTCAGTTTTATCGACGAGGTCGTGACTGTAACGAACGATGTGTCATTCGAGATCTCGCGGATGGTCGCCAAGCTCGAGGGCATTCCCGGCGGCATTTCGACCGGAGCCAACGTTGCCGCGTCGATCACCGTTGCGCAGAGGCCGGAATATGCCGGCAAGACGATCGTGACTTTCGCGCCGTCTTCCGCCGAGCGCTATTTTTCGAGCGAGCTTTTCGTCGAGCCACAACCGAAGAGCTGAAGCTCTTAGGAGCAACCCATGGTGACACTGACCGCCGACGAGGTGCAGCGCTACAAGCGCCACCTTGTGCTGCGCGATGTCGGCGCACCGGGTCAGCAGAAGTTGAAAGCGGCGCGCGTGCTCGTCGTGGGCGCGGGCGGGCTCGGCTCGCCCGTCCTGATGTACTTGGCAGCGGCGGGCGTCGGGACGATCGGCATCATCGATGACGATCGCGTTGCGATCGACAATCTGCAGCGCCAGATCGTGCATCGAGAGGCCGACGTGGGCCGGCTGAAGGTCGAGAGCGCGCGGGACGCGATCGCGAGCATCAACCCTCTCGTCAATGTCGAGACATTCGCCGAGCGCCTCGATTCCCGGAACGCGCTCGACATCATCGGCCGGTACGACATCGTAGCCGACGGAACGGACAACTTCGCAACGCGCTATCTCGTTTCCGACGCCTGCTATCTGGCGAAACGGCCGCTGGCCTATGCCGCGCTCGGATCGTTCGACGGTTACGTGTCGCTCTTCAAGCCGCACGAGATCGATGCTGATGGGGTGCCATATCCGACGCTGCGCTGCCTGTTTCCGGAGCAGCCGCCGCAGGGCCTTGTCGCGAACTGCGCGGAAGCCGGCATTCTTGGACCGATTGCCGGCGTCGTCGGAACTTTGCAGGCGACGGAGGTTGTTAAAGAAATTCTGGGCCTCGGAGAGAGCCTAGCCGGCCGGCTTCTGATCTATGACGCGCTGACCTGCCGGTTCGAAATCGTAACCGTCGCCTGGGACCCGGACAATCCGCTCTCCGGCATGACACCGTCCATTGCGGACCTATCGGTCCATCAGTCCCAGGGGACCTATTCCTGCGCGCGGAATGCTGGCAAACGCTTCTGCCCTGCCGGATTAGCTCGCCTGATGGCCGCCGCTTCGAGCGCCGGCCATCCAGGGCCAAGTGAAGAACCTCAATGACGCGATGAGAAAAGCGCTCGCGACTTTGGCTCGTCCATCCCAACACCGTCATCTCGGGCGCAAAGCCTGCCCGGCGAAGGCCGGGACGGCGACCCGGACATGTCTCCAACCTTGACCACGCAAGTGTGCCGAAGAAGGCTTCAGAGCATCGCGGGATGCACGCGATCGGGCGGCGCGTGCCCGTCGGCAAACGCCTTGATGTTGATGATGACTTTCTCACCCATGTCGACGCGGCCCTCAACCGTCGCCGAACTCATGTGCGGCAATGCAATAACCCGATCCGATGCGAGAAGCCGCGGATTGACGGCCGGTTCCCGCTCGAACACGTCGAGCCCGGCACCGGCAATCGCGCCTGCCTCCAGAAGTCGCGCGAGTTCGTTTTCGTCGATGACTTCGCCGCGAGCCGTGTTGACGACATACGCCGTCGGCTTCAGCAATTTCAGCCGTCGCGCTGAAAGCAGGTGGTACGTCGCCGGCGTGTGTGGACAGTTGACCGAAACGATGTCGACCCGCGTCAGCATCTGGTCGAGGCTCTCCCAGTAGGTTGCCTCAAGCTCCTCTTCGATCTCTTCGAGCACACGACGGCGGTTGTGATAGTGGATCTGAAGCCCGAATGCCTTGGCACGCCGCGCCACGGCTTGGCCGATCCGGCCCATACCTATGATGCCGAGCCGCTTGCCGTAGATCCGGCGCCCGAGCATCCACGTCGGAGACCAGCCGGACCATTTCGTTGCCGGATCGCGCATGTATGCGGCGCCTTCTACGAGGCGGCGCGGCACGGCAAGGATTAGCGCCATGGTCATATCGGCGGTATCTTCGGTCAGCACGCCAGGCGTGTTGGTCACGAGGATGCCGCGGTTGCGCGCCGTATCGAGATCGACGTTGTCGACGCCTGTGCCGAAGTTGGCGATGAGCCTCAGCCGCGGCCCGGCCTGCGTCAGCACAGCCCGGTCGATACGATCGGTGACCGTCGGAACCAGCACGTCGGCGATCCTGACGGCTTCGACGAGCTGAGCCTGCGTCATAGCCTTGTCGTCGACATTGAGCCGAGCATCGAACAGCTCGCACATGCGCGTTTCGACGACGTCTGGCAGCTTGCGGGTGACGATAACGACCGGCTTCTTCTGTGGCGTCGGCATTCGCATTCCGTTGCAGAAAGATATAGCGGTTCTTCACCGTTCAGGTGTGCCCGCTTGAGTATGTGCGGCCCCGTGTCTATCAGATGGCCATTGCGAAGACAAAGTGCTGATTGATTAGCTAGTGCGCCCGGGCGAGTCGATCGTTCGGGCATTGATGACCGGATGATAGATCGCGCAGCGCTTCAGATGAAAGCATCGATATTTTCCTGTTCCAGGCTGGTCTCGGCCCGGCGACGGGTCAGGCCATTGCTGGCATTTCTCTCGTACCTCGCCGCAGTTTCCGCGGCGGCGATGGTGCCGCCTGTCATCGCTGAAACTCCAGCAGGCAAGCCCGTCGCAGTCGGCAGCGGGTTGCCTGTACCCCGGTTCGTCAGCCTTAAATCCGATCGCGTCAACTTGAGAAATGGCCCCGGCACGGATTATCCGACGGGTTGGGTGTACCGTAGAGCCGGGCTGCCGCTCGAGGTGGTGAAGGAATTCGAGGGCTGGCGCCAAGTGCGCGATTCCGAAGGCGTTTCGGGATGGGTCTTGCAATCGTTTCTTTCAGGCCGGCGTACGGCCCTGGTGCTGCCGTGGGAACGCAAATCCGGAACACCGCCACCGCTCGTGCCTATTCTCGAGAGCGACAGCGCACACTCCAACGTCGTCGCCAAAGTCGAAGCCGGCGTCATCGCTGATCTGCATACCTGTGACGGCCGCTGGTGCCGTGTCACCGTCGACCAATACGGCGGCTACATCGAGCAGAAAAAACTATGGGGCGTCTATGAGGGTGAAACGCTCAAATAGCGCCGTCTCGCCGCTAGAAGCTCAGCCCTTGGATACACGAACAACGACATCGACGTGCGTGATCCGCATCCCTTCCGGCGGCTCCGGCAGCCCTTCGACGCGTATCGCATCGCCCGGGATGTCCATAAGATCGCCGGTCGTTTCGAGTAAAAAATGATTATGATTCGACGTGTTGGTGTCGAAATAGGCCTTCGAGCCTTCGATCGCCAGTTCGCGAACGAGCCCGGCACGCTTGAACTGATGCAAAGTGTTGTAAACGGTCGCGAGCGACACGTGCTCGCCAAGCGCCGTCACCTCGGCGTGCAGCTGCTCGGCCGTGACGTGACGGTCGCCGTTCTCGAACAAAAGACGGCCAAGCGTCAGGCGCTGCCGCGTCGGGCGCAAGTTTGCCTGACGTAGCATCTCCGGTACGGTGGCTGTGGGCATTGTGGCCATATCGGGCGGCGATCTGTCAGACATTTCCGTTAGCACGATTGTCTTGATAGTTTCGCGTCAAGGCACACCTATCGGAGCAGCCGCAACGCATTGAATGCCGTGAACTATAGTCTGATGCCAGAAAAGCCGCAACTAACGCGAGAATTCAGGCTTTTGACCTGGCAACGGGCTGTCGCACATTGTGCCGGCTATGCTAGGCGCGGCGGCAGGGGTGTGTTAGGACGCCCGCTGATGCGTGTGCGACCTGGAGTTTGAATGTGAACGAGCATCACGTGGTCGGCCGTGAGACGAGGGATTGCATGGCGGAACGCCGTTCTAGCTTCGAGTTCGAAGATCTACTGAGCTGCGGACGCGGCGAACTGTTCGGTCCGGGTAACGCCCAGCTTCCGCTGCCGCCGATGCTTATGGTCGATCGCATTGCTTCGATTTCCGAGACCGGCGGCGCCCACGGCAAAGGGCAGATTGTCGCCGAGCTGAAGGTCGCCGGAAACGAGCGTCTGGACTGGTTGTTCGCCTGCCACTTCAAGGGCGATCCGGTGATGCCTGGCTGTCTTGGTCTCGACGCACTTTGGCAGTTGACAGGATTTTTTCTCGGCTGGCTCGGATTGACCGGCCAAGGCCGCGCCTCTGGCGTCGGCGAGGTCAAGTTCACGCGCGAAGTGACGCCGGATGTAAAGCTGCTCGAATACGTCATCGATGTGAAACGCGTGATCGCGCGGAAGTTGAAGCTTGCCGAGGCCGACGGAATTCTGAAAGCCGACGGCGAGGTGATATACACAGCCAAGGACTTGAGGGTGCTACTCAAGTCGAGTGAAGGTCCTTAAGCGTGGCGCGTCAGCCCGAATGCCCCGGCGGCCTACGGGATAAATCGCAGGAGACAAGGAGCGCATGCGGCGCGTCGTTGTGACTGGAATGGGCGTCGTGTCCTCCATCGGGAATAATGCCCAGGAAGTACTTGCTTCGCTGAGAGAGGCGAAGTCGGGCATTTCGCGCGCCGAGACATATGCTGAACTCGGATTCAAGTGTCAGGTGCATGGCGCTCCCAACATCGAATGGGAGACGATGGTTCCGAGGAAGCCGAAGCGCTTCATGAACGCGGGCGTCGGCTGGAACTGGATCGCGATGGATCAGGCGATCCGCGACGCGGGCCTTGAATCCTCAGACGTCATCAATCCACGCTCCGGCATTATTCTCGGCTCCGGCGGGCCTTCGACCCGCGCCATCGTCGAAGCGGCGGAAACGACGATGAAATCGGGCGGTCCGAAAAAAATCGGTCCGTTCGAGGTTCCGAAGGGCATGTGCTCGGGCCCCTCGGCAGCGCTTGCAACGGCCTTCCAGATCAAGGGCGTCAACTACTCGATTTCGTCCGCCTGCGCGACCAGCGCCCACTGCATCGGTAACGCCACGGAGTTGATCCAGTGGGGCAAGCAGGATGTCATGTTCGCCGGTGGCTGCGAGGAACTCGACTGGACGCTTTCAGACCTCTTTGACGCGATGGGTGCGATGTCCACGCACTTCAACGCCACTCCGGCGAAGGCGAGCCGGGCTTACGACAAAGACCGCGACGGCTTCGTGATCGCCGGTGGCGCAGGCGTCGTCGTGCTCGAGGAACTCGAACACGCGAAGGCGCGCGGCGCCAAGATCCACGGCGAGGTCAAGGGCTACGCCGCGACCTCCGATGGTTACGACATGGTGGCGCCATCGGGCGAAGGCGCAGAGCGTTGCATGAAGCTGGCACTCGAAGGCTTCGACGGCAAAGGTTTGCCCAAGATCGATTACATTAACCCCCACGGAACCAGCACGGCGGTCGGCGATGCCAAGGAGATCGACGCCATCCGCGCCGTATTTGGCAGCAGCGCTCCGACGATCTCGGCAACCAAGTCTTTGACGGGTCACTCGCTCGGCGCCATCGGCGTGCAGGAGGCGATCTTCTCCCTGTTGATGATGAACAATGGTTTCATTTGCGAAAGCGCCAATATCGATGAGCTCGATCCGGCCTTTGCCGACATGCCGATCGCCCTCAGTCGTATCGACAACGCCAACCTTAACTGTGTGATGTCGAATAGCTTCGGTTTCGGCGGTACCAATGCCACTCTGATCTTCGGACGGCACGACGGTTAGCTGACGGAACAAAACATAACCGTCGCCGGGCTTTGTTGAACGACAGACGGTCAATTGGTATGCGAGTATATAAGCGCGGGGCCGGTTGGTTTGACGTACGTGGACGTACTTTCGGTGACAAAACGAGGCCTTCAATGCCGGACATCGACATCGCAAAGCCAGGCCCCTTGATGGTGGGGAAGCGCGGTCTCGTAATGGGCGTCGCCAACGAGAGATCGATCGCCTGGGGTATCGCGCGGGTGCTCGCGGGCCAGGGTGCCAAACTGGCCTTCACCTATCAGGGCGACGCTTTCGGCCGGCGCGCGATCCCGCTGGCGGAGTCGGTCGGCTCCGAGATCATTCTGCCCTGCGATGTCTCCGACCTGAAAACAGTCGACGACGTTTTCAAGACGATAAAAGAAAAGTGGGGCAGCATCGACTTCGTGGTGCATGCGCTGGCATTTTCGGATCGGCGAGAACTCGCCGGCCGCTACGCCGATACGACCCGCGATAATTTCACCAATACGATGGTCATCTCGTGCTTCTCGTTCACCGAGATCGCCAAGCGCGCCGCCGACCTGATGCCGAATGGAGGCTCGATGCTGACGCTCTCCTACGGCGGCTCGACGCGGTGGGTGCCGTCCTACAACGTCATGGGCGTCGCGAAGGCGGCGCTCGAAGCGTCCGTGCGCTATCTGGCAGCCGACTTCGGAGCCCAAGGCGTCAGGGTCAACGCACTTTCGGCAGGCGTCATGCGAACGCTGGCGGGCGCCGGTGTTTCCGATGCGCGCGTCATCTTCAACTATCAGCGCGATCATGCACCCTTGAAGCGTACGCCGACGCTCGACGAGATCGGCGGTGCGGCACTCTACCTGCTGTCGCCGCTCTCGGGCGCGGTGACGGGCGAAGTGCACTTCGTCGATTGCGGCTATAACACCGTTGCCATGCCGACGCTCGAGACGTTGAAAGAGCTGGACGTCGAAAGCACGGCCCCCAGCAGATCTCCGTCCGAAGCGGCGGAGTGATTCTAGGGCGTTGACGTCGGCGGCCGGGCATCGCAAACACTCGGCCCATGATCGGCGTCTTTGATTCAGGCCTCGGCGGACTTACCGTTCTGCGCGCCCTTGTCGAGCGGTACCAGACCGCCGACTTCGTTTATCTCGCAGATCACGCGCATGTCCCCTACGGCAACAGGCCATCGGAAGAGATCGTCGAGTATACGCGCGCCTGCGTCGAATACCTGTTCGCCCGCGGTGCCAAGCTGGCACTGCTCGGCTGCAACACGGCAACGTCCGTAGCGCTCCGTCGTCTGCAGAAGCAGTGGTTGCCGGAAAGCCGCTGGGCCGGGACACACAACGTGCTCGGTATCGTCGCCCCGACCGTCGAGGCCGCAACGCAAACGCCGTGGGCGGTGGCCTCGCCGCAATATCCGCAGAAGAACAACACCGACACAATCGCCGTCTTCGGAACGACGCGCACGATAGCCTCCGACGTCTATCCGGAAGAAATTCGCAAACGCTGTCCGAAGGTCACCGTCATCCAGCAAGTCTGCTCGGAGCTTGCCGGCGCGATCGAAAACAAGGGTCCCGAACACGAACTCGACACCCTCGTGCGCGAAGGGGTCGAGACGATGCTCAAGGCAACGAACCCGACGCTGCCGCATCGGGCGATCCTCGGGTGCACACACTTTCCGCTCGTCGAGCATCTCTTCCGCAAGCACCTGCCGCCGTACACCCGCATTCTTTCGCAGCCCGAGGTTGTGGCCGACAGCTTCGAAGACTACCTCGCCCGTCGGCCGCAGTACTTGAACGGTGACGAGGGCGGGACGCTGACACTGCTGACCACGGGCGATTCAGTCGAGGTCAGCGACAAGGCCCGCGTTTTCTGGCCCGAAGTGCCGGCGTTTGCGAAGGCGTGAAACGCGCGCCGATGCTGGGCCACAATTGAGCAGTTGGCGGCGATAATGGAGCTTTGCTACTTTCCCCGGCGTTTGGCGCTACCTGAGGGGCGTTGGCCTCCAGGATTTACGGGGAAAGGGAGTAACATCAAATGAATTTCAAGCTTTTGCTTTCGGCCGCTCTGCTGGCGGCCGGCGTGTCGCTGGCAGCAATTCCGAGCCAGGCGGGCGCTATCGGCGGCTTTAACTCGATCAAGACGCTCGGGGCCGAGCAGCCGTCCAACGTCGAGCAAGCGCACTTCTGGCACCGCACCTGCCGGCGCGGCTTGAATGGCTGGCACAAGCACGTGAAGGGCGTCGGGCGCGTGCAGTGCACGAACCACATCTGCAGACACGGTAGATGCCGCTGGTTCTGATCGAGCTTGTCGATTTGGAACTAAATGGCCGGGTCAAGCCGGCCACGACGGGGAGAAATAAAAAAACCACCGGATCGCAGGATCCGGTGGCGTTTTTTTCGTATCGGTAATGCCGAAACGGCTTAGCTGCGCTCGCGACGCGGGCCGCCGCGACCACCGCCACGCGCGCCTTCGCGGCGCGGCGGACGGCTCTCGAAGACCTCTTCCGGCTCGCCCTCGGCGCGCGGAATTTCCTGGCCCGTTGTCTGATCGACGACCTTCATCGACAGCCGCGTCTTGCCACGATCGTCGAAGCCCAAAAGCTTGACGTAGACCTCCTGGCCTTCCTGCACGACTTCCCCAACCGTCGCCGGCCGGCCTGAAGACAGCTGCGAAATGTGCACCAGGCCGTCCTTTGCGCCGAAGAAGTTCACGAACGCGCCGAACTCCATGATCTTCACGACCTTGCCCTTGTAGATCTGGCCGACCTCGGGCTCCGACGTGATGCCGCGGATGCGGGCAAGCGCCTTGTCGATGCTCTCGCGGTTTGCCGACGCGATCTTCACCGTGCCGTCGTCCTCGATATCGATCTTGGCGCCGGATTCCGCGACGATCTCGCGGATGACCGAACCGCCCGAACCGATAACCTCGCGGATCTTGTCGGTCGGGATCTTGATCGTCTCGATGCGCGGCGCGTATTCGCCTAGTTCCTCACGCGCACCGGTCAGAGCCTTCGACATTTCGTTGAGGATATGCAGACGCCCCTTATGCGCCTGCTCAAGCGCGACGCGCATGATCTCTTCGGTGATACCGGTGATCTTGATGTCCATCTGCAGCGCGGTCACGCCCTTGGCAGTGCCCGCAACCTTGAAGTCCATATCGCCGAGGTGATCTTCGTCGCCGAGGATGTCGGAAAGAACCGCAAAGTCCTCCCCTTCTTTGATGAGACCCATTGCGATACCCGCGACCGGCGACTTCAGCGGTACGCCCGCGTCCATCAGCGCAAGCGATGAACCGCAAACCGTCGCCATCGAAGACGAGCCGTTCGAACTCGGTGATCTCCGAGACGATACGGAGCGTGTAAGGAAATTCTTCCTGTGTCGGAAGCATCGGGCGGATCGCCCGCCATGCGAGCTTCCCGTGACCGATCTCGCGGCGGCCCGGCGAACCCATGCGGCCGACCTCACCGACAGAATAAGGAGGGAAGTTGTAGTGGAGCAGGAACCGCTCTTTCCGCGTCCCTTCGAGGCTGTCGACATACTGCTCGTCTTCGCCCGTGCCGAGCGTCGCAACGACCAGCGCCTGCGTCTCGCCGCGTGTAAAGAGCGCCGAGCCGTGCGTGCGCGGCAGGACGCGGACTTCGGAAAGGATCGGACGAACCGTTGTCAGATCGCGGCCATCTATGCGCTGCTTCGTCTTTAGTACGTCGCCGCGCATGATTTCCATTTCAAGCGCTTTGAAGGCGTCCGTAAGCAGCACTCTCTCGTTCGGGTCGTCGTCCGGAATAGTAATGCCCTCGGCTAAAGCCTTCTTGGCCGTGCTGACAAGACCCTGACGCTTGGCTTTTTCCTTCGTCGAGAAGGCTTCCTTCAACGTCTTCTCGGCAATCTTCTTTACGTCGGCCGCGTACTTGGACTTGTCGGGGATGGTGATGTCCCACGGCTCCTTTGCGGCCTTCTCGGCAAGCTTGATGATGGCCTGAATAACCGGCTGCATGTGCTTGTGGCCGAACATCACCGCTTCGAGCATCTGCGATTCAGGCAGTTCCTTGGCTTCTGATTCAACCATCATCACGGCGTCTTGCGTCCCGGCGACGACGAGGTCGAGAGCGCTGTCCTTCATCTCGTCGACCATCGGGTTCAGCACGAACTCGCCGTTGATGACGCCGACGCGCGCCGCGCCGATGGGGCCGAGGAACGGCAGACCCGAGAGTGTCAATGCGGCAGAGGCCGCTACCATACCGAGAATATCCGGGTCGTTTTCGAGATCATGCGACAAGACCGTCACGACGACCTGCGTCTCGTTCTTGAAGCCTTCGACGAAGAGCGGGCGGATCGGACGGTCGATGAGCCGCGAGGTCAGCGTCTCCTTTTCGGTCGGCCGGCCTTCACGCTTGAAATAGCCGCCGGGGATCTTGCCGGCCGCGTACGTGCGTTCCTGGTAGTTCACGGTGAGGGGGAAAAAATCGATGCCGGGCTTCGCGGAGGGGGCACCGACGACGGTCGCAAGAACGGTCGTATCGCCGTACTGGGCCAAGACGGCAGCATCTGCTTGGCGGGCATAGCGGCCCGTCTCGAGCTTCAACTTGCGGCCACCCCAGTCAATTTCAACTCGATGGATGTCAAACATGTTCAATCTTTCGTTTTCGATTTTTCTGTCGGTCGGACTTGCTCGCCGGCCTCATGCCGGGCGAACGCTTATCGCGCCGGCACGCAACGAGGCGCCGGCGACTTTGTTGTTCTGATCGTGATTGCGAGCGGCCATTTATCGGCCCTGTCTTGAGCGCGGTCAAAAGCGCGCCACTTAGCGTCGGATACCGTGCTTCTCGATGATCTTCTGGTAGCGCGCGTTGTCCTTGCTCTTCACGTAGTCGAGCAGCTGACGGCGCTGGCTGACCATTTTCAGCAGGCCGCGGCGCGAGTGATTGTCTTTCTTGTGGGTCTTGAAGTGATCAGTCAGTTCATTGATGCGATGTGTAAGTACGGCGATCTGAACTTCCGGTGAGCCGGTGTCGTTGGCCTTCGTCGCGCTGTCTTTGATAACGGCGGTCTTCGCCACACGCCTGTGTGGTGCGATCTGCGACATCGGTTGCTCCTTTCAATTGGAGTTTGGAACTAAGCGGCCACGGCCGGGATGTCGTCCAGCTGGGTCGCAAATGAAAGCCGCGCGGGACACGTGGAGCCCGCGCGGTCGGCGCTACTTATACACGAACCTAGGCCAAACGCGAGTTTGAATTGCTTCCAAATTTCATGCGCCATTTCAGCGCGTTAGATGCCTAGGGTGAGGCATCAAACTATCCGAGATTGAAAACCCGCGTTGGGTGTAGGGCTCCCTTGGCAAGTTCTCCAAGAGCGATGAGCCGCCCTTTCGACGTCGCATAGGCGGGGCCTGTAAGAATAGGCGCATCCCGGCCGCGGATCAAAACGGTCTGGCCCCGAGCGAGACTTGCCGCGTCGCTGAGCGAGACAAGAAGCTCCGGCAGGTCGGCGAGTGCGGCCTCGACAGGCTGAAGCAGAGCCGAAAGCCGATCCGGGTCCTCCGAGTTAGCCGCCGCCAAAAGCGCCTCCATCGTCACGGCCTGCGTCTCGTCGAAAGGGCCGACCCGCGTTCGGCGCAACGCGATGACATGACCATAGCAGCCGAGAATTCGGCCCATGTCGCGGGCCAGCGCGCGCACATACGTGCCTTTACCGCAGCGGGCCTCGAACACACTCGTCGAAGCGTCGACCATTTCGACAAGCGCCAGACTGTCAATGAAAACCGGGCGCGGTTCGAGCGTGACGCTCTCGCCGCCACGCGCCAGATCATAAGCCCTGGCGCCATCGACCTTGATTGCGGAATAAGCCGGCGGCACCTGCATGATCTCGCCGTGAAAACGCGGCAACAAGGCTTCGATGTCGCCACGTTCAGGGCGTCTGTCGCTCGTGCTCGTGACCGTGCCTTCGGTGTCGTCGGTATCAGTTTCGCCACCCCAGCGGACGGTGAAGCGATAGGCCTTTTCACTATCGACTGCGAACGAGACGGTCTTCGTGGCTTCGCCTAAGGCGATCGGCAGAATGCCGGTTGCGAGCGGATCGAGTGTACCCGAGTGGCCAGCCTTTTGCGCGTCGAAGGCGCGCCGCACCGCGCCGACTGCCTGCGTTGACGTCATATTCTGCGGCTTGTCGAGAACCAGCCAGCCATGAACTGAACGGCCCTTTTTGCGTCGTGTCATTTACCTCTCCTTCCCTCTTCCCCACGGGGAGAGGGAGCAGCACTATTTTTTTTCGATGTCCTGGCGGACCTTCGGACTGTCGAGCAAGCGATCGATACGCGTCACCTCCTCGAATGTTTTGTCCTCTTTGAATCGCAAGTCCGGCGCGTAGCGCAGGTTCAGCGTTTCGGCGACAGCGGCGCGCAGGTACTTTTTGTTGCGCGTCAGCGCCTCGACGACGGGTTTCACGTCATTGCCGCCGAGCGGCATCACGTACACGGTTGCAAGCTTGAGGTCGGGCGATAAGCGTACTTCGGGGATCGTGATGACGTGCGACGCGAGCACGTCGTCGTGGACCTCGCCACGGGCCAGCAATTCCGCAATTCTGTGCCGGATCAATTCGCCAACGCGAAGCATGCGTTGCGATGGGGCTTTCGCGCCCGAGTGCGTAGACTTTCTTGTCATTCTCTTCCCGCCGCGGGATCGGACCGCGCGCAGCCTCTTGAATTCAAATTAAGACACAACCTCGGCTCGGAGAGCCGAGAAGCCAACCGGCCATCACGTCCGCGCGCAATCCAACGCGCGGGACGGCTTGCATGAGCACTTACAAAGTTCTTGCGATCGTCTCGACCTGGAAGCACTCGATCTGATCGTTTTCGCGGATGTCCTGATAATTCGCGAAGGACATGCCGCATTCCTGGCCTGCAACGACTTCTTTAACGTCATCCTTGAAGCGCTTCAGGATCGCGAGCGTACCCTCGTGGATAACGACGTTGTCGCGCAGCAGGCGAACCTTGGCGCCGCGTTCGACTTTGCCTTCTGTGACCTGGCAACCAGCGACCTTGCCGAACTTCGAAATGTTGAAGACCTGCTTGATCGTCGCGTAGCCGAGGAAAATTTCGCGCTTCGTCGGCGCCAGCAGGCCCGACATCGCCGCCTTCACCTCATCAACGAGATCGTAGATGATATTGTAGTAGCGGATCTCGAGGCCCTGGCTGTCAGCGGCCTGTTTTGCCTGCGCGTTGGCGCGAACATTGAAGCCGACCACGATTGCCCTCGAAGCTGCAGCGAGCGCAACATCGGATTCGGTGATACCGCCGACGCCCGAATGTACCAGCCGCGCCTCGACCTCGTCGTTGCCCACCTTCTTCAGCGCGCCAACGATCGCCTCGAGCGAGCCCTGCACGTCGCCCTTGACGACGAGCGGGAATTCCTTGCGCCCGGCGTCTTTGAGCTGCTGCATCATCTGTTCGAGCGAGCTCTTGTTGCCCGCCGATCCGAGAGTTTCGCGACGCTTGCGCACCCGGTAATCGGTAATCTCGCGAGCCCGCGCTTCATTTTCGACGACGGCAAACTGATCGCCCGCTTCCGGCGCTGAATCGAAGCCCAGCACCTCGGTCGGCACCGAGGGACCGGCGGCGTCGATAGGCTCGCCATGATCGTCGAGCAGGGCGCGCACGCGGCCCCAGGATGTGCCCGCGACCATGATATCGCCGACGTGCAGCGTGCCGCGTTGCACGAGGACGGTACCGACAGGACCGCGGCCACGCTCGAGCTTGGCCTCGATGACAATACCTTCCGCCGTGCGATGGGGGTTGGCCCGAAGATCCAGAATTTCGGCCTGAAGATGGATGGCTTCCAACAGCTTGTCGAGATTGGTGCGCTTCAGCGCCGAAACCGGCACCTCAAGCGTATCGCCGCCCATGCTCTCGACAACGATTTCTTGCGACAGGAGATCGGTGCGAACACGGTTTGGATCCGCCTGCGGCTTGTCGATCTTGTTGATCGCAACGATCATCGGAACCTTCGCGGCCTTGGCGTGATTGATCGCCTCGATCGTTTGCGGCATGACGCCATCATCGGCGGCGACGACGAGCACGACGATGTCCGTCACCTTGGCACCGCGGGCACGCATCGCCGTGAAGGCTTCGTGACCAGGCGTGTCAATGAACGTGATCTTGTCGCCATTCGGGGCTATGACCTGATAGGCGCCGATGTGCTGCGTGATGCCGCCGGCTTCGCCGGATACGACATTGGTCGAACGAATTGCATCGAGCAGCGACGTCTTGCCGTGGTCGACGTGACCCATGATCGTCACGACAGGTGCGCGGAATTCCAAGGCTGAGTCGTCTGCGTCCTTGTCTCCGACAAAGCCGATTTCGACGTCAGCCTCCGAAACGCGCTTCGGCGTGTGGCCAAATTCCTGCACGATGAGCTCGGCGGTGTCGGCATCAACGACGTCGGTGATCTTATGCATCGCGCCTTCCCGCATCAGATACTTGATGAGGTCGACGGCGCGTTCCGCCATGCGGTTCGACAATTCCTGAATCGTGATGGCTTCGGGGATGATGACCTCGCGCGCGATCTTCTCGCGAGGCTGCTGGATACCCATCGCCTTGAGTTTTTCTTTTTCACGCTTGCGCTTCAGCGATGCGAGCGAACGAACCTGGGCTTCGCGATCGAAGTTTGTGATCGTCAGCTTCTGGCGCTGGCGTCCGTCATCGTTGAGCTTGACCGCCGGACGCGGCACCTTCACGCCGCCCGGGCCACGCTTGCGGCTGTCATCTTCTTCGGGCTGTTGGCGCGCGACGGCCGTCCGTACCGGGCGGGTCGGCTTCTCGATGGTCGTAGCGTCGGCCGGAGCAACACCGCGGCGGGCCGGCTGCGGGAACTCGATCTCACGCGGGCGGCCTGCCTCGCGCGGCATGTAACTGTTGCCAGCGGGACGAGCGGGGGGTCTCTGGAAGGGCGGACGTCCACCAACTTCTCGCGGCGCGCCTGGTCCGGCATCGCGCCGCTCGCGCGATTCCCGCGGCGTGCTATCGCGCGCAACTGGTGCGGCTGCTGGAGCCGGAGCAACGGTGGCGGCTGCCGGCGCACCGGCAGGGGCTGGTTCCTCTTGACGAGGTTGTGAGACTTCGCTTCGCGGTTGCGGCTCGGCATGACGGACGGGCTCAAAGCGAACCGCCTCGGCCTCGACACGGCTCGGATCCTCGGCCCGCGCGGCGGCGAGCGCACGTTCGCGCGCGGCCCGCTCCTCATTAGAAAGCGTCCGTCCTTGCGGCTGACTTGACGAGGGTGCCGATTGCGGCGGCGGCGCCGATGGCGCTTTAGCTGCCGGAGTGACCGTCTCGACCGGTGCCGCTGCTGGAGCCGCCTCGGCAGCGTCCGATCCCGGACCAAGCCTGCGCGTCTTCTTTTTCTCGACGACAACGGACTTCGAGCGCCCGTGGCTGAAGTTCTGTCGCACATGGCCAGACTCGACCGTTCGCTGCAGCGACAGCGGCTTGCGCGCTCCCACGCGTATAGTCTTATCGGCCTGGTCGTTCGAATCCGTCATGCGTTGTCCGTTCAGCCTTCGATAGAAACTTCAGAAAAATCTTTGGCGGCCTCGGTCGCGAGGCCCCGGTAGCGCGCAAGGCGCTCCGCTTCGTCGAGAAACCGTTCCGACAGTCCTCCGGGTGTGAGGGCAGCATGTACCACACTTCCCCGGCCGATAGCCAAGCTCATTTGTGCAATCGTTAGAACATCGACGATTGGAGCCGGGAGGCCCCTAGAGCCCTGAATTGCCGTATATTTCCGGTCGAGTTTGGATCGCCCATCGACCGCCGCATCGGTGCCGTGGAGCACCGCTGCCACGGGAGCCTTCTCGAGTGTTGCAAAAACCTTCTCGAAGCCCGCTACAGTAAGGCCCGCCTTATTGGCAAGCGACAGCGTCGTGGCTACGCGTTTAACGATCAAAGCGTCGACGCGTTCCGCCAGATCCTGGGGCGCCTCGGCCTTGGTTTTGAGGCTTTTGGCAAACACTTTCGTCGCGACGGCGCGCTCGACGAGTTGGCGGTCGCATCCGATCCAGACGCCGCGTCCTGGCAGACGCCGGTCGAGATCGGGAACGACGATACCATCAGGCGACAGCACAAACCTGATCAGGTGCTTCGGGTCGAGGCATTGACGCGTGACCGCGCACAGGCGTTCCGCGTTGGAATCCTGTTCGGCACCTTTGGTCTGAAGTTGATGTTGCCGCTTTGCCATCACGCGCGTTGGTTGCCTTTCCGTACATTTTCCGTCAGCCCGGGACGCCGGCGTCATTCGCCGGCGCGGCCTCCGGTTCGGCCTCGGGGGCGGGCTGTTCGAGATCCTCGGCCTTGATCCAGCCGGCTTGGACTCGCGCCGCCATAATCATGTTTTCGACGTCGGTTCGCGAAAGCTCGAAGCCGTCCAGAAAGCCTTTATGCCTGACGGCCTCGGCATCCTTCTCCTTCTTGCGTTCCGTCCATCCGACGAGGTCATCGGTCGCGCAATCGGCAAAATCTTCGACCGTCTTAATGCCGTTCTCGCCGAGCGAAACCATCATCGCGGTTGTGATGCCGGGGATTTCCGCCATCTCGTCAGCAACGCCAAGCTCGCGCCGCTTCGCATCGCGCTCGGCTTCCTGCTGTTCAAGGTATTCCCGTGCCCGGCTCTGGATCTGCTCGGCCGTGGCTTCGTCGAAACCTTCGATGTGGGCAATTTCCGAGAGATCGACATAGGCAACCTCATCGATCGTCGCGAAGCCTTCGGTCACGAGAAGCTGGGCGATGACCTCGTCGACATCGAGCGAATCCATCAAAAGCTGCGTGCGCTCTGCGAATTCTTTCTGACGGCGCTCGCTCTCTTCCTGCTCGGTCAGAATATCGATGTCCCAGCCGGTCAATTGCGATGCCAGCCGAACATTCTGGCCGCGCCGGCCGATCGCAAGCGAAAGCTGCGCCTCGGGGACGACGACCTCGATGCGGTTTGAATCTTCATCCAGCACGACCTTGGTAACTTCAGCCGGCGCGAGGGCGTTGACGATGAAGCTCGCAGCATCCGGGTTCCACTGGATGATGTCGACCTTCTCGCCCTGCAGCTCGTTGACGACGGCTTGGACGCGCGCGCCCCTCATGCCGACGCAGGCGCCGACCGGGTCGATCGACGAATCCTTCGAGATAACGGCGATTTTGGCTCTGCTTCCGGGATCGCGCGCAACGGATTTGATTTCGACAACGCCGTCATAAATTTCCGGAACTTCGGCGCGGAACAGGGCCGACATGAACTCCGGCCGCGCACGCGTTAAGAAGATTTGAGGCCCTCTTTGCTCGCGGCGCACCTCGTAGATGAAGGCGCGGATGCGATCGCCCAGCCTGACGTTCTCACGTGGGATCATCTCGTCGCGGCGAATGATGCCCTCCGCCCGGCCGAGGTCGACGATGACGTTGCCGTACTCGACACGCTTTACCGTGCCGTTAGCCGTGTCGCCGACACGGTCCTTGAATTCGGCGAATTGCCGGTCGCGCTCGGCTTCGCGCACCTTCTGAACGATGACCTGCTTGGCGTTCTGCGCAGCGACGCGGCCGAATTCGAGAGGCGGCAGCGTTTCGGCGAGCATGTCGCCGACCTTCGCATCGGGATTGCGCTTTTTGGCGTCCTCGACGGTAACCTGCGTCGCGTCGTTTTCGACGACATCGACGACGGCGAGCACGCGCGTCAGCTTGGCTTCGCCGGTTTTCGGATCGATCTCGCAGCGAATATCATTCTCCGCGCCATAGCGTGATTTCGCGGCCTTTTGGATCGCGTCTTCCATCGCCTCGATGACGATCTTCTTGTCGATCGTCTTTTCGCGCGCGACGGCGTCGGCAATTTGCAAAAGCTCAAGCCGGTTGGCGCTGATGCCTGCCATAGCCATGACTTCAATCCTCCAGGTCGTCTTCGTCGAGTTCGGCGCCGTCACCGGGCCGGGTTGAATGGCGCTCCTTGGCGCGAGCCAGAGCTTCGCGGATCAGCTCATCTGTCAGTACGAGCTTGGCATCCGAAATCAAGTTCACGGGCAGCCCCAAATGCTGGACGCCGTGTTCACCGGTATCGGCTTGGATCCGAACCTCACCGTCTTCGAACCCTTCGAGCACGCCCTTGAAACGCTTGCGGCCGCCGACGGGCTCCGTCAGTTCGATGCGGGCTTCGTGACCAGACCAATCCTCGAAATCGCTCGGCCGAACGAGGGGTCGATCGATACCGGGCGACGAGATCTCGAGCCGGTAAGCTCCCGAAATCGGATCAGCGACGTCAAGCACTGGCGAAATGCCCTTTGAGATCGCCTCGCAATCGTCAATCGTAATCGAACCGTCGGGACGCTCGGTCATCAGTTGTACGATGCGATCGGCAGTGCCGCCGCCTTGAATCTTCACGCGCACCAGCCGGAAGCCCATGTCTTTGAGCACCGGCTCGACAACGGCAGCAATGTCGGCCGCGACGCCCGTCTCGCACAGGAAGCGACGCGTGTTTGGGCTGCCATTTGATGGCTGCGGTGCGTTGCTGTCTGTCGTCTGTTGCAATGGCGTTCCGTGGCTAAAGTCCGTTTGGAGCGGGCCCGAAGGTCCACTCTCCTATCCGGTCGTCGTGTTATTGGAATGACTGCTAGATAGGTGAGATTGAAGCTTTACGCAAGGCTTTCGCGCCGCGCTAGATCCTCAAAAACCGGAAATAATAGCACCGGCGCCCGGCGGCAGCGGCTTTGGCCTCATAGCGGGTCGCCGGCCAATCCGATGGCCGAATCCGCCAATCGGCAGGGCTTTCGGCCTGCCAGACAAACCGCGGCTCGCGCGCGAAAGCCTCGAGCATCGTACACACATAATCACCGATATCCGTGGCGATGCGAAGTTCCGCTCCCGGCCTCGCGGCGATTGCCAGAAGGTCGAGAAAGGATGAATTAACCAGCCGGCGTTTGCGATGTTTCCGCTTCGGCCACGGATCGGGAAAGAGAATGAAGGCGCGATCGAGCGATGACGGTGCGAGTCCGCGTAGCACGTCTCGCGCATCTCCCATGTGAATGCCGACGTTCTTGAGCCCGTCGGACTGGACGGCGTCCACAACCTTGATGACGCCATCCTCGTACGGCTCGCACCCAATGAGCTGAACTTCCGGGTGCCCGTGAGCTTGCCAGAGAAGATGTTCGCCGCCGCCAAATCCGATCTCAAGCCAAGTGGCAGCCGCTCCTTGTTGGGCTCGAGCCGCATCGAAGGCAATGCGAGGGAGAACATCGCGCAGCAGGGCGGCTTGCCGCTCGCTCGGTTTGCGTCCACGCCGCCTGCCGTATGACCGAAGCTCGTGCTCGTCCTTTGAGGCGCCCGTGGCCATGAATCGTGTGCTGCCGGTTAAACCCAATACCAAATCACGTCATGGCCGCCCTCCGAGGCGGCCATCCAGGGCAACAGACGATACGCGTGCTGTGAGCCCTGGATGGCCGGGTCAAGCCCGGCCATGGAGTGGGTGAGTAAGTCCCACCCAAAGCGAAGTGAAGAGACCCTAACAAAAGCGGCCGCCTTCGCAGCCGTTTTATACTCTCAAATGTCTCGAAGCCGCGTGCTCAGGCGACCGCCTTGCCGATCTTCGGCGCCAGATCCGTGCGCTCCCATGAGAAGCCGCCATCGTCTTCGGGCGGCCGCCCGAAATGACCGTAGGCCGCAGTTCTCGCATAGATCGGCTGATTGAGTTGGAGGTGGCCGCGGATACCGCGTGGCGTCAAATCCATGACCTCGCCCAGCGCCTTTTCAATCGCCGCTTCCTCGACCTTACCGGTGCCGTGCGTATCGACATAGATCGACAGCGGCTTGGCGACGCCGATGGCGTAGGACAGCTGGATCGTGCAGCGATCCGCTATGCCGGATGCCACGACGTTCTTCGCCAGATAGCGAGCCGCATAAGCTGCCGAGCGATCAACTTTGGTCGGGTCTTTGCCTGAGAAAGCGCCGCCGCCATGCGGAGCGGCGCCGCCGTAGGTATCGACGATGATTTTGCGGCCGGTCAGACCCGCGTCGCCGTCGGGGCCTCCGATGAAGAATTTACCGGTAGGATTGACGTGCCAGATAGTGTCCTTGCCGATCCACCCTTCGGGCAGCGCCTTTCGCACGTGCGGCTCGACGATCTCGCGCACCTGACGCGAACTCAGATCTTCCACGACATGCTGGTGCGAAACCACGATCTGCGTCACCCCAACCGGCTTGCCGTTTTCGTAAAGAACCGTCACCTGGCTCTTTGCATCCGGACCAAGCTTCGCGGCCTCGCCTTGCTTGGCCTTCCGCGCCGCTGCGAGATCACGAAGAATTCTGTGCGCGTAATAGATCGGCGCCGGCATTAGCTCCGGCGTTTCGTTGCAGGCATAGCCGAACATGATGCCCTGATCGCCCGCGCCCTCTTCCTGGTTTGTCGGCTGCTTGGCGTCGACGCCGGCCGCAATGTCGGCCGACTGCGAATGCAGAAGCACTTCGATATTGCAGTTCGCCCAATGAAAGCCTTTCTGCTCGTAGCCGATGTCCTTGATCGCCTTGCGGGTGATGGCCTCGATTGCCGCAACGGTCACGTCCGTCGGCCCACGCAACTCGCCGGCGATGATCACACGGTTCGTCGTGGCCATCGTCTCGCATGCCGCCCGTATGCTCCAGGGATCCAAGTCCTCTCTGGCGCCTTCTCGGTAGAAGGCGTCGACGACTTCATCCGAAATTCGGTCGCAAACCTTGTCAGGATGGCCTTCGGAAACGGACTCGCTCGTAAAAAGAAAGGACTTTCGCGCCACTGGGCCCCCGATGTTGAAGCGAATTTCGATCGGCAAATGAGACAGGATGAGCGGCCGGTGTAACAGGTGCCGGCCGTTCGAAAAGCGCCGGTTTGTCGCAGTATCGACGCTACCAGTCAAGCGCATAGCCTGCGGCGAAGACGAGATGTCCGGGCGGCTCGACGGCATGCGCATCTCGAAAGGTTGAACGCCCGCAAAGACCGATTCGCAGCTGGCCGCTTCAACCCTCTTCGCCGGCAAGCGCGCGAACGAGATCGACTATCGAGCGGCGCACTTTCGGATCGGTGACACGCGCGAACGCCTTGTTCAATTCGAGGCCCTCTCGCGTGCCGAGGAACTCAACGACATACGTTTCATCCGGCTGCTCGGCGAAACCGGTCAGCACCGCTCCGACGCCTTGAGCACCATACGGCGCCTCGTCGTAGAAAAATTGCACGGGGACGCCGAGCACCTTGGCGAGATCGAACAGGCGGCTGGCGCCGATCCGGTTAACGCCCTTCTCGTACTTCTGCACCTGTTGGAACGTAAGGCCCAAATGCTCGCCAAGCTTTTCCTGGCTCATGCCGAGAAGCATTCGCCGCAACCGGACCCGCGAGCCGACATGGACGTCCATCGGATTGGCGCGCCGCGATCCGCGGGGCGTCTCTTCGCCGGAAGCGTCATCAGTTGAAATGTCGTTCGCCATCGCTCTTACAGCCAACAGTTAAACTAGGGTGAGCTTCACACTTCCTAGGTGTATGCGCGTCGGGCGTCAACGGCCGGGCTTCGCCGCGACGAGTTGCCCTCAACGCCTTGATTAACGAGCCCTTTTGCTCAGCACGCGGGCGAATGCCGCGAACAGGACGAGCACAAGGACGAGCGTCCAATCACCAACTTTCGCATAGAGAGGCGGAGGCAGGGCCTCCGGAAGCGGACTATCGATGACGCCGCGCACGTTCAACCCAAGCGTTTGTAGCGGCCGTCCATAAGGGTCGACAACGGCGGAAATTCCGTTGTTAGCCGCGCGGATCAGCGGCAGGCCCTCTTCGACGGCACGAACGCGCGATTGATAATAATGCTGGTAGGGGCCGGTCGTGCTTCCGAACCAGCCATCATTGGTGACGTTGATCAGAACGCCGGGGCGCGCCGTGCCTTGCACGATCTCTCCCGGGAACAACGCTTCGTAGCAGACGAGGCCAAGCGCCGGCGGCAAGCCAGGCACGGTAAAGAGAGGGCGGGGCGAAACGCCTTCCGCAAACGAGCCTCGTCCGTGGGTGAGCTTTTGGATGCCAATCGCCGAGAGGAGAACATCGAAGGGTACGTATTCGCCAAAGGGGACGAGCTTGATCTTGTCGTAAGCGCCGACGAGTTTCGCCTGATCGTCCAAAACCACAATGCTGTTCAGCGTGCGGGGTGCCGGTAAGATTGCGGTTCCGGGCGTCGGGTTCGGATAATGTCGCAGAGCTCCTGTGATCAGCGTCGTGCCGGGCGGTATGACCGTCGCGAGAACGTCGAGCGCTTCGGGCGTTTCGAGCGGAAAGAACGGCATCGCGGCTTCCGGCCAGACGAGGTGCGTGATGCCGGCAAGCGAATCCGCTTTTCCTTGCGGGTTCGCCAGCGACAAAGCCACGTGATCGTCGAAAATCTTGCGCTGGAACTCGGCGCGCCATTTTTCGCGCTGCGACACGCTCGGCTGCACGATCCGCATTTTGACGCCGCTCACGAACGCTACGGGCGCGCCGAGCCGCCAAGCTCCATAGGCAAAGAGGATCGCGATCGGAATCGCCGCAAGAGCGATGGCCCTAGCGACGTCGGCACCAGTGGGACGGCGCCTGTGATCGGCGAGCTTGACCAACGGCGCCGGAAAAACGAATAAGGCTATAGCCGTCATGCCGTAGGCGCCGAACAGCGCGGCGCTTTGCATCAGCGGCAGCGGATACGTCAGCGCGTAGCCGACGACGTTCCACGGAAACCCCGTCAGAACATGACCGCGCAGCCATTCGAGTACCGCGAAAACAATGGCAAACACGAAGAGACGTGCAATGCCCTCGGTCCAGAACAGCCGCACAACGGCGGCGGCCGCCCCCCAGAAAAGCGCGAGGCCCGCAGGCAACAGCGTCACTGCGAACGGCATTAGCCAGGCGAACTTCTCCGCCTCGACGAGAAATGCTTCGCCCACCCAGAACAAGTTGAAAAAGAAATAGCCGAAGCCGAATAGCCAGCCTGCGCTCGCCGCCCGGCGCCAATTCGGGCTTGCATCGATCAGCCAAACCAAAATCGGTAGCGTTAGAAACAGGACTGGCGCGGCGAAAATCGGAGCGTACGCCAGTGCAGAAAGACCGCCCGCTAAGAATGCAACGGCGGCACGCCGCCAGCCCGTGAGAGCCATGACCCGCAGTCGCAGAGCTGCGAGCGGCCCCGATTTTTCGCTTTGGGCGTCCATCACGCCTTTGGCGCTTCGGCAGATGGCTTGACGTTGGACGCCAGCGTGCGCGGCAGGTGAACCTTCAGCTTCTTGACGCGCCGGGGATCGGCATCGAGGACCTCGAATTCGACGCCCGTCGCATGATGGATCAATTCGCCGCGCGCCGGGACGCGCCCAAGCATCGAGAAGACGAGACCACCGATCGTATCGACGTCCGTCTCCTCGCCATCGGCAACGAGCTTCAGCCCAAGATGTCTTTCGAGTTCCTCGATCGGCGTGCGCGCCGCGGCGATGATGCCGAGCTTCGGGTCCACGGCGATATTGGTTTCCTCGTCGACGTCGTGCTCGTCTTCGATGTTGCCGACAATCTGCTCAACGAGGTCTTCGATCGTCACGACGCCGTCCGTTCCCCCGTACTCATCGACGACGAGCGCCATGTGAATGCGCGTCGACTGCATTCGGATCAACAGGTCGACGGCGGGCATCGACGGCGGCACGTAAAGAACCTGGCGGCGGATTTTCACCGTCGTTATGGGCCGGCTAAGATCAAGGGTCTGAAGATCGAGTCTCTTCGGCGCCGGCGTCTCGGTTGCGCCGTCGGAATTGGCGATCCGCAGCGGCTGACCGGTTGCTTCCGACATCAGCCAGCGGAACAGGTCTTTGATGTGGATTATGCCGCGGGGATCATCGAGCGTTTCCCGGAAAAGCGGTATGCGCGACACGCCTGCCTCGTCGAAGGTCTTCAACAGCTCCGAAATCGGCTCGTTTTCATCAAGCGCAATGATATCGGCACGCGGTACCATCAGCGCCGCCACGCGACTTGCGCCGAAGCGCAAAAGCCGCTCAAGCATCTTGCGCTCGGCGTCGGTAAAACTCGTCGACGCATCGGCCCTTAACGCGCCCTCGAGGGCGTCGCGAACACTCTGCGGCATGGCGAAGCCGAGTCTGGCGCGAAGAACGTGCAGCCAGCCGTGCGGTCGACTTTCGTCGGACGGGGCGGGGACAGTCTTATCGTGTGTGTGGTCAGTCATCATGGGTCGCGGGCGCGGTCACTCGGTTTTACCCGTTTCCAGCGCGCCGGTGTAGGGATTTGCGACACCCAATTCGAAAAGTATCTTAATTTCAATGGTTTCCATGCGTTCGGCATCGGCCGTTGTGGTGTGATCATAACCTAAGAGATGCAAAATGCCATGCACGACGAGATGTTGCACATGATGCTCGAGCGAGACGTCTTGTTCGCGCGCCTCGCGCTCGACGGTTTCCCACGCCAGCACAATGTCGCCGAGGTGACCGTCAGCGGCTCCCGCACCGGCCGGAAATGACAGTACGTTGGTGGCTTTCGCGATGCCGCGAAAACGCTCGTTCAGCTCCGCGACGTGGGCATCCGATGATAGGGCGACTGAGACCGACCCCGAATGCAATTCGCGGCCCATGACCGCCGCTACGGCCCCAGCTGCACCTTCGATGACGGCTTCGGCATTTTCCAGGCGAGACCAATCGCCATCGTCTTCGGTCAGCTCCACACGAAATGACGTACGCGGCTGCTTTCGTGGTGCCGGCATCTCGGTTCACTTGGGTTTCTCGTAAGCGTCGACGATCTTGGCTACAAGATCGCGGCGCACGATATCGCCGGCACCGAAGCGCACGGCGGAAATGTCATCGACATCGGCAAGAAGCTCGACAGCCTCATCGAGCCCCGACCGCATACCAGGCAGAAGATCGATTTGAGACGGATCGCCCGTAACAACCATCTTCGAACCTTCGCCGATGCGCGTCAGGAACATTTTCATCTGCATGCTGGTCGTATTCTGCGCTTCATCAAGTATGACGAAAGCATTTGCGAGCGTGCGGCCTCGCATGAAAGCGAGAGGCGCGATTTCAATGACGCCCGTCTCTATGTCGCGCTCGACCTTCTCCGGCGGCAGCACATCGTAAAGCGCATCATAGAGCGGCCGCAGATAGGGATCGACCTTTTCGCGCATGTCGCCGGGCAGGAAGCCCAAGCGCTCGCCCGCCTCGACCGCAGGCCGCGACAGGATGACTCGTTCGACGCTCCCGCGCTCGAGACACTGCGCGGCGAACGCAACGGCGATATAGGTCTTGCCCGTGCCTGCCGGCCCTAGACCGAAAACAAGATCGTGCTTCTCGATGGCACGGATGTAGGTGCTTTGCATCGGCGTGCGGGCTTTCACGACACGCCGGCGCGTCAGGACCTGCGCCTGTCCGTCGGCGATCGTTCCCTCCGACCGCGCATGGCGGATCAGACCGTCGAAGTCGCCCGCTCCCACCGCCTCACCTTTCGCAGTGCGCATGTATAGCTTTTCCAAAACCTCGCGGGCGATCGCACACGAGCTCGCCGGTCCCGTCAAAATAACGACGTTGCCGTGCGCGTGGGCGTCAATTCCTAGCCGGTCTTCAATGAGTGCGAGGTGGCTGTCGTATTCGCCGAGCAGCTGGGTCAGCAGACGGTTGTCTTCGAAGGGAACTACTACACGAGCGGTTTCAAGTTCCGGCTTGCTCGGCCGTCTCGATGCTGGCGCGGATGCCCCGCGAAATGCTGCCAAATCCCGACACTCCTTCTTTGGCCATACCCAAAAATCGAATCGCCGATGGTACATACGCTAGCACTCAAACGGCCTCTCGGCACGCTCCGCGGTGTGCTTAACGCACTACATTTCTTGCGGTCATTATAACTAATTTATGCTGCAGCGATGACACCTGAAAGGCTCATCCGGCGCGCCTCCGTCACGGAAACATTGGCCGTGCTGCCGACCAGGTCGCCCGTTCCGGCAGCATGGACAAGCTGTAGATAGGGAGTTCGGCCGACAAATTCACCTGGTTGCCGCCCCTGGCGCTCAAATAGGACCGGAACCACGCCACCTATGCTGCGACAGTTGAATGCAACCTGCTGATCTTCAAGAACCGCCTGTAATCGCAGGAGCCGCTCCGATTTCAGCTGCTCCGGTAGTTGATTACGGGTCGCGGCCGGAGTTCCAGGGCGCGGGCTGTATTTGAACGAGTAGGCCTGCGCGAAGCCTATCTTCTCGATCAGTTCGATCGTCGCCTCGGCATCCTGATCCGTCTCGCCGGGGAACCCGACGATGAAGTCGCTGGACAATGCAATGTCCGGCCTCGCGGCGCGGACGCGCGCGATGACGTCGATATACTCGGCGACCGTATGCTTACGGTTCATGGCGGTGAGGACACGATCCGATCCCGACTGCACCGGTAAATGCATAAATGGCATCAGCTGCGGGACCTCCGCGTGGGCCGCAATCAGATCGTCGCTCATGTCGCGCGGATGGCTGGTCATGTAACGGAGCCGCTCGAGCCCATCGATGCCGGCGAGGCAGCGGATCAGCTCCGCAAGGCTCACCGTTCGACCGCCCGGGCCTTCGCCGTGATATGCGTTGACGTTCTGACCGAGCAGAACGATTTCTTTCGCGCCGGCTCTGATAAGCTCGCGAGCCTCGGCCTCGAGCTTCGCGACGGGCCGCGAGAATTCGCCTCCGCGCGTATAAGGCACGACGCAAAAGCTGCAGAACTTATCGCAGCCCTCTTGCACAGTCAGAAATGCCGATGGTGACGACACGCGCCGTTGCGCAGTCAGCCTGGCGAATTTCTCGTCCCCCGGAAATTCAGTTTCGACGACGCTCTTTCGCTCGTCCGTAACGCGCTTAATGAGCTCGGGCAGACGATGATAGCTTTGCGGGCCGATGACGAGATCTACCGCTGGCTGCCGCGCCGTGATCTCCGAGCCCTCTGCCTGCGCGACACAGCCCGTAACCGCGATGACTGTGTTTTTGCCGTGCCGGCCTCGCGCGTCCTTGACGTCGCGGATACGGCCCAAATCCGAATAGACTTTCTCAGCCGCCTTCTCGCGGATGTGGCAGGTGTTGAGGATCACGAGATCTGCGGCTTCGAGCTCGGCCGTCTCGGCGTATCCCTCACGCGCCAGCGCTTCGGTCATGCGCTCGCTGTCGTAGACGTTCATCTGGCATCCGAACGTCTTCAGATAGAAACTTTTGCGAACGGAGTGATCCACGTCGTGCGGCCGTATCTCAGGTGTTTGTTGTCGCGTCAGGCCATGCGCATAGCATAAAAGCCGCCGGTCATGTCCACCTCTGGCTCTTGGAATGCAGGGGGGCGATCTTGCCGCGGCGACAGTCTTCCGAAGGCTCGACCGGAACGAGATCGGGATCACCCGGCCGCCCCCGCAGAATGCCGAGCACGGCGCGGCGAATGGTGCGCTCGCTCTTGAGGGCTAGGTCTTTCCGGTCGCGGAATTCGCTTAATGGCACAGGTTCGCTGACGTTGATCGTCACGGTAATCGGCCCGGACTTGAGGACCCCCCAGGCGTGCGACGTCATCTCCATATCGCCGTACCAGCCGATCCGGGGCCGGTCGGCGCGCGTCACTGGGATGCCATGGACGCTCGTGTAAACGACGGCGGCCGTCTGCACGATCGCGCGAGCCACAGGTTGCGCGTCCTGACCGATCACGGCGCCGAATAGCGACGTCTTGAAGGGCAGCACCCGATTGCCGTCGCTGGAGGTGCCTTCCGCGAAGAGCACGACGGTATCTCCGCGCTCGAGCCGCGCCATAATCTCGCTGGCAGCGTCGCCCGTGGCTTGGCGGCGCGTGCGATCGATGAAGATCGAGCGCTGCAATCGCGCCAGCGCCGAGACGAAGGGCCAGCCGCCGACCTCCAATTTGGCAACGAACGAAACCGGCGCCAACGCCGACAGAACCGGGATGTCTAGCCAGGAAGTATGATTGCAGACGAGCAGCGCCGGCGCATCGTGCACCACGGCGCCCTCAATCTTGAGCCTGATGCCGAGGATGCGGCACACTTGCCGGTGATACCAGTGCGGAAAACGGCGTGCCGCTTTGTCTGAAACTCTGAGCAGCACGGCCTGAACCGGCATCAGCGGCAACGTCAGGCCGAAGAAGGCAAGAAGCACGGCTGAGGCTCGAAGTGATCCCGTTGCCATTGTCGCCTGTCAGACTTTTCGGCCGGCGGGCTTCTTCTTTGCCAGCGGCACGCCATAAAGCTCGAGCCGGTGCCCGACGAGTTCGAAGCCAAGATCACGCGCAACGCGCTCCTGCAGGGCTTCGATATCGGAATTGGAAAATTCGATTACGCGCCCGCTCGCGACATCCAGCAGATGATCGTGATGACCATGCAGCGCTGCCTCGTATCGTCCACGCCCAAGACCGAAATCGTGGCGCTCGAGGATACCCTTGGCAGAGAAAAGTTTGAGTGTTCTATAAACGGTCGATAGCGAAATTCGTGGGTCGATTGCGTGGGCGCGCCGGTGCACTTCCTCGACGTCGGGATGGTCGGTCGCAGACGTGAGGACCTGCGCTATGACGCGGCGCTGTTCCGTCATGCGCAGCCCATATTCAGCGCATCGCGTTTCGATGGTTGTCGGAGTTTTGGCGCGCGTTGCGGACATGGCCATCTGCATTGGCTTCGAAGCAGGGATCAATCTATCTCGGGCGTTATAGGCAGGGACAAGGCTTTGCGTCCATATCGGCGCCGCAGCACCCCAATTCACTGCTGCAGCGTCAGCACGAGCGTCAGTGCATCGACGGCTTTGCCCCCGGGGCGCTCGTAGTAGCGCTTGCGCCGTCCTACCTCGACAAAATTCAGTTTGCGGTAAAGGGCAACAGCCGGCGCGTTGTCTTCTGCTACCTCGAGAAATATCCGCTTGGCCTCGCCACGGCGCGCCGCCCGCGCCAAGCCTTCCAACAGCCTCGCACCGAGGCCTGCACGCTGCCAGTTTGGCGAAACCCCGATTGAAAGTATCTCGGCCTCATCGGCGGCAAGTTGCCCAATGATGAAGCCTATCGCTACCTTTGGTTCGCCGGCCACAGCGACGAGCGATGTCGCTGCGGGATGTTCAAGCAATGACTTTATCGAATTTGAATCCCATGGCGGCTCGAAGATTCTTGCATGCAACGCCGCGATTTCTTCGGCCCGTTCAGGTGATGCCCACAACAGGCTGACGTGTCTTAGATTTCGAAACGGCGTGACATTCGACGTCATACGCCAGCTCCAACGAAGGGACTCGGCGATGGCGGTTTGGCGTCCGGCGGCCTGAGGTAGAGCGGACGCACGCTTGCCGATACCGGTAGTTCAGCTGCGGCGAAAAGCATGTCGAGCGCATCGGGAAGCAGGTCCGGAAGAATCGCCGTCGCGGCGACCCCCTGTCTGCGCGCGGCCTCAGCTAATATCTCGCCGCCAGAGCCCGCGATCACGATCGGGTCACGGCCAAGCAAGCTTGCCGCGTCGGCAATCTCACGGCACTGCGCCGGGACGACGGTTTTGAGAGTGTGGCGATCATAAACCTCGAAGTAGACCTCGCCGCGCCGCGCATCGGTGGCGATGGCAACGCGTTGCGTCGGAGCGGCAGGGATATACGGGCTCATCGCCATCAGTCTTAGGCTCGACAGCGCAACAATCTCGGCCTCGGTGGCAAGCGCCAGCGCCCGGGCTGCTGACACACAGATGCGAGTACCGGTAAAGGTCCCGGGGCCGCAGGTGACCGCAATGCGGTCCAGTGCTCCGAACGCCAAGCCGGCCTCTGACATGACGGTTTCGACCATCGGCAGCAGCCGCTCGGCATGGCCCTTTTGCATTGCCTCGAAGGCAAACGAGATCGACGGCGTAAGCGTCCTCAAACCCCGCCCGGCCGCCACGGAGCACGCATCAAAACAGGTATCGAACGAGAGAATATTCATTGCGGCAAAACTATATGATCCTGGCCATTTCGTCGAAACTAAACCGTGGCGACCGTGGATAAACCCCCGACTGATCGCCATAAGCCAGATTGCATAGGAAACTGGACTTTATGTCGGTCCCAGGGAAAAACTCGGCATCAACCCCAGCATTATTAAATCCGGACATCGGGCCGCAATCGAGGCCCAGAGCACGCGCCGCAAGGATGAAATAGCCGCCCTGCAGCAGAGCCGTTGCGAAAGGTCGTTGTGTCGGCATGCTCTTTCTTCCCGGCGAACCAGCTTTTAGCGTCGGCCGCGGGATTCGGGATATAGCCGCGGCAGATAGTCATAGAACCTCAGATCGTAGGCGAGAATTGCAGTTGCAGGCGCAGCCATCGTCTTTTCGACATTGCCGGGGCTGAGGTGCGGCTTTAGCCGCGCTTTCGCCTCCTGCGATTTGACGAAAACGATGCGCGCCGGCGAGCAATTGGCGCTCGTCGGATCCCACTTCATATGCTCGACGATTGCCTTCAACAGTTCGTCCGGCACCTCGCGCGGCTGCCATTTGTTGTGCGTGCGCGCTTTATCGAACAGCTGATCCAATGCTGTCGAGCGGTTGAGCCATCTGAACCTCGTTATGCCGGTCGGCCGAAATGAAGAACCCCGCAGGAGCGGGGTTCGATTGAAGGATTCGCGTAAATTAAACAGGCTCGACCGACTGCACGTCAGGACAGAAGTGCTTGAGCAGGTTTTCGATCCCGTGACGGAGCGTGGCCGTCGAACTCGGGCAACCCGAGCAAGCGCCGCGCATGTGAAGATAAACGACGCCCTTTCGGAATCCCGAGAACGTGATGTCGCCACCGTCTTGAGCGACTGCCGGCCGGACGCGCGTCTCGAGCAGCTCCTTGATCGTCGCTACCGTTGCCTCATCTTCGGGATCGTAACTACCGGCGGCCCTGTCGTTTGAATCCTCTTCAGCCGTGACCGGCGCACCGGACATGTAGTGCTCCATGATGGCACCCAGCACCATCGGCTTCAGATGCTGCCACTCGATATCGCCCTTCGTGACCGAGATAAAATCGGAGCCGAAGAAAACGCCGTCAACGCCGTCGATCGCAAAGAGCCGTGTTGCCAGCGGCGAATCCGCGGCATCGCTTTTGGACCGGAAATCAGCGGTGCCGTCCGCGAGAACATCCCTGCCGGGTATGAACTTCAGCGTCGCCGGATTGGGCGTGGCTTCGGTTTGAATAAACATGGCGCCTCTCTGAGTTCGGTCCGCAGTCAACAATCTAATGCCGAATGTAATAAGTGACGACATTAGAATGCTTCTAACATAAGTTCAGCCGCCACTGGTGTCCAGGCCGCGCGGCTGCGGTCAATCGACCTTGGTTCTACGCTAACGCCTTGATTTCATCGAGCGAAAGCTGACCAGGCACGACGGTCACGGGCACTGGGAAGCCGCCCGCCGTGCGGCCCGCGGCAAATGATGCGACCAGCGGTCCCGGCCCTTTGGTGTCGACGGACGCGCCGAGCACCAAAAGGGCGATGTCCTCATCATCGCCGATGAGCTTGATGATTTCCTCCGCCTGCCGGCCCTCGCGAATAACTTCCTCGGTCTCGATGTTTTCAAACCCCGCCAACGACAGCTTCCGCCGGAAAAGACGGAAAAGCGCCTTGGCCTTCGTCGTTTCTTCCTTAAGCTGAACTTGGCGGACGCCGGCCCAATGCTGAAATTCGCCCGGCTCGATGACGTACAGCATGACAACGGAGCCGGAAGAGCGTTGCACCCGGCTCGCCGCGTAGTAGAGCGCGCTTTCGACTTCCTGGCTCTCGTCGACGACGATCAGGAGCTTGCGGCGATGGCCTTTTTCGAATGAACGGCGAAGTTTCATCCGCTGATGCTGCCATTCCTTTTGAGGGGCCGCAACGCCAACCGTCAGCCGCCTCTCTACCTCAGCTTCTGATGAAACCGACGATATCCTTGACCTTGTCCATGACCGGGGCCGCGATAGTGCGCGCCCGAGCCGATCCATTGGCTAGAATACGATCGATCTCGACCGGATCGTCCATGAGCTTCGCAATCTCCGCGCCGATGCGGCTGACCTTCTCCGTCGCGACTTCCGCGAGTACCTTCTTGAATGCTGAGAATTGCTGGCCGCCGAAATCCCTGAGGACGCTCGCAATCGGCTGACCGCTGAGCGCGGCATAAATGCCGACGAGATTTTCGGCTTCGGGACGGCCTTCAAATCCTTTTTCGTCGCTCGGAAGCGGCTCGGGATCGGTCTTCGCTTTTTGGATTTTCTTCGCGATCGTATCGGCGTCGTCGGTCATGTTGATCCGCGACAAGTCCGAAGGGTCGGACTTCGACATCTTTTTTGTGCCGTCGCGCAAACTCATGACGCGCGTCGCAGGGCCGGTGATGATCGGCTCAGGAAGCGGAAAAAAGACGCCGTCTGAAAAGCCTTCGGCGACGATCTCCGCCGCGAAATCGTTGTTGAATTTCTGCGCAATGTCGCGGGCGAGCTCGAGGTGCTGCTTCTGGTCGTCGCCAACCGGCACATGCGTTGCGCGGTAAGCGAGGATGTCGGCTGCCATCAGGTTTGGATAGGCATAGAGCCCGACCGACGCCTGCTCTTTATCTTTGCCGGCTTTCTCCTTGAATTGGGTCATGCGGTTGAGCCACCCGAGCCGGGCCACGCAGTTGAATATCCAGGCAAGCTCCGCGTGCGCGCTGACCTGCGATTGATTGAACAGAACGCTCTTTTCAGGGTCGAGACCTGCGGCAATGTAGGTCGCCGTTACCTGCCGGATCGAGTTCCTGAGCTCAGCCGGATTTTGCCAGACGGTGATCGCGTGCAAATCGACGACGCAATAAATGCACTCGTGCGTCTCCTGCATTTTGATCCAGTTGATCATCGCGCCGAGATAGTTGCCGAGGTGGAGGCTGCCGGTCGGCTGCATGCCGGAGAAGACGCGCGGCGTGATTTTCATGTGGTGAGCACCATGTTGTGGGAATGGCCTTATCGCGTGCCCGCACCCGAGTGGCAAGCCCGGGCCTTCAGCCCTTGCCGCCGCGTCCGATCAGCGTCCCGAGCTGCCGGATCGACATGACGCCCGATGCCATGATGACCACACCGAACACCGCTAATCCGAAGACGATCTCGATACCGAGCGCGGACGTCTTTTCGACGAACCCGCTACCGGCGGCAAGATAGGGCGCGAGGCGATGGCTCGCGAATAAAAGGCCGGCAACCATCGCGAGGCTCGCGACGATGATCAGCGGCACGTTGCGTCGGAGCCGGGCATCGGTGGTGAAATCATTTCGTTCTCTGAGCGTCGACCACAGCAGATAAGCATTGAGCCACCCGCCTAGTGTCGTTGCGATAGCGATGCCGAGCTGGGGCATCATGCCAAGTTCACGCAGCAGGAAGAACAGGGCGATCGAGCCGATGGTATTTGCCGTCAGACTGATCGCCGCATAACGCATCGGCGTCGTCGTATCCTCGCGCGCGAAGTAAGCTGGCGAGAAAACCTTGATCATCACGAATGCCGGAAGTCCAAGTGCGAACATCGCGAGCACTGCGGACGTCGCTACCGTATCCGCTGGCTTGAATGCGCCACGCTCGAACAGCACGCGAATGATGTCGTGCGGTATCACGCCAAGTGCCAACGCCGCCGGTATCGTCAGCAGCAGCGCAAACTCGAGCGAACGGTTCTGGCTATCCATGACGGCGGCCGTATTGCCGGCTCGCAGCTGGCGAGCGACATCCGGCAGAAGCACGATACCGACAGCAATGCCGACAATCGCCAACGGCAATTCATAAACCCGATCGGCATAGTAGAGCTGCGATACGGCGCCCGGCTCCAGCGACGCGATAACCGTTCCGATCGCGATGTTGATCTGCGTGACGCCGCCCGAAATTACTCCCGGCACGCCGAGACGCACGAGATGCCGCACATCGTTCGTCATCCGCGGCCGCCTGAAGCCGAGCATCAGACCGGAACGCCGCATACCCCAAATCAGCACGGCGAGCTGCAGGAAGCCTGCAACGAACACGGCCCAGGCCTGGATGATGCCGGCCTCGGGTTCGGCCCGGTAGCCGAGCCACAGCGAGAATAGCGTCGCGATCATCATCACGCCGTTGAGCACGATCGAGACTGACGAGCTTTCGACAAAACGGCCGACTGAATTCAGCGCTCCGGACATCAGCGCCACGATCGACATGCAAAGGAGGTACGGCATCGTGATGCGCGTGAGCAGGACCGAGAGGTCGAACTTCTCCGGTACGGCATCGAAGCCCGGTGCCAGCCCGTACATCAGGAACGGCATTGTCAGTTCGGCCACGATCGTCACGATCAGCAGAATGAACAGCAGGCCCGCCATCGCGTCTTCGGCGAAGACGCGCGCTGCGTCGCGTCCTTCGCCTTCGAGTTTTTTGGCAAAAATCGGCACGAACGCCGAATTGAACGCGCCCTCGCCGAAAAGCCTGCGAAACAGGTTCGGAAAGCGGAAGGCCACGACGAACGCATCGGCCACCCAGCCCGATCCGAGCGTGGCGGCAATAAGGATGTCGCGCAGAAAGCCGAACACGCGGCTCAGCAGCGTCAATCCGCCGACGGTAGCGAACGATTTATAAAGCTTCATCGGATGAGCGGGGTAACGGTGTTCGGGTTCAGGGGCAAGGGTGCTCGCTTGACCTCTTAAATTGGCCTGAAACCGGCGTGATCAGGCAGCCTCTGTAGCGAAGGCTCGTTCCGAGCCGTCGGTCCCGCGTGGCTACCCCGCCCGGTTGACCGGATCGTGACCGCTAAAAGTTTTTCCAACACCGGGTTTAGCTGCCGACCATGCCTGGCAAGGCTTTGGCGCGCTCATCGCCAGCAAGAATCGATTGCAGGCGTGCTCGGATCGTACTCTGTCTGGCTTCGCTGACGATCTGCTTGCCGGTGAGGTCGGTCACATAGAAAACGTCGACCGCCTTCTCGCCGAACGTCGTGATGTGTGCAGAGGCGATATCGAGCGACAGGTCCGAAAGAGCCGAGGTCAGCTCGTAGAGGAGACCCGGACGGTCTCGGCCTGAAACTTCGACGACCGTGAGCCGCTCCGATAGCCCATTATTGATAACCACCTCGGGCTGAACCGTGAAGGCACTGCCTCCTCGCCCGCTAGTGCGACGCCGCTGTAGCAGCGCCGGAAGCCGATCCTGACCATTGAGCAAGCGTTGGATGGTATTCGAAATGCGGTCGGCTCGCCGCAACTCGTCCTCGTCCTCGTGAAACTCGCGATTGAGCAGGAACGTGTCGAGGGCATAGCCGTCCCGCGTGGTCGTAATGTGGGCGCCTGCGATATTGGCGCCTGCTGCTGCGCACGAACCGGCAAAAAGGGCCAGCAGTCGCGCGTGGTTTGGCGCAAAAATAGTTAGGTCTGTGATCGCTGTGAATGAGTCGGTCTTGGCCGTCGTCGCGAGCTTCGAGTGCGACCGCATGGCGTCGCGGACCACCTGCGCATGGGTGATCTGCGTCCCAAGATCGGTTCGCAACCAATAGTTCGCATAGTGACGGTCGATGAAAACGTTGACTTCGCGTACCGGCCAATCCGATAGCGCGTTGCGCAAAGCAGCTTGGGCCTGCTCGATCCGCTCGCTTCTCGGAATTTGAGTATGGCCGCCCGCGACCAGCGGCTCCGTTTCGTGATAGAGCGAGCGCAAGAGCTGACCCTTCCACCCGTTCCAGACTCCGGGGCCGACGGCCATGATGTCGGCGCACGTCAGAACCAGAAGCAGCTTCAGCCGCTCCGGGCTTTGCACGATATTCGCGAACGCGCGGATCGTTTCGGGATCGGCAATATCGCGCGAATGCGCGAAATTGCTCATCGTCAGATGCTCTTTGATGAGCCAGGCCACAAGCTCGGTCTCGGCGGCCGTCATTCCCAGGCGCGGACAGAGCTTGCGGGCTATGCGTGTTCCGACGATCGAATGATTTTCCTTACGGCCCTTGCCGATGTCATGCAGGAATGCTGCGATAAACAACGCCCGTCTGCTCTGAATCGAGCTGAAGATCGCAGTCGAGAGCGGCAGCTCGGCGGCGAGTTCGCCCCGCTCGATCGCAGCTACATTGCCGAGCGTGCGCAGCAGGTGCTCATCGACCGTGTAATGATGATACATGTTGAACTGCATCATCGCGACGATACGGCCGAACTCGGGCACGAACCGGCCGAGTACGCCAGCTTCATTCATGTGCCTCAGAGATACTTCCGGATTACCCTGCGCGGTAAGCAGCGACAAAAAAATCTGGTTGGCTTCGGGATCGTGCCTGAGATTATCGTCGATCAGCCGCAACGATGCTCGAAGCAGCCGGATCGCGTCGGGATGCAGGTAGGTGTCCGTCGTCGCGGCATGCGCAAAGTATCGAATGAGATTGACCGGGTCGCGTGTGAAGACCTCGGGATCAGCAACGTTCAGCCGATCGTTGTCGATGCGGAAGTCGGTTCTCTGGCGAACCTCACGCCGCATTTTCCAGTTGAGCGGGCTGAGAAGCCGCCGGTATCTCGGCGTTGTTTTCAGCTGCTGCATTTCGAGGGCGCCGCAAAGGATCGTCGTCAAGTCTCCGACGTCCTTGGCGATCAGGAAGTAATGCTTCATGAATCGCTCGACGGCCCTCATGCCGCCGCGCGACGTATAGCCAAGGCTCTGCGCCATTGCAGGCTGCACTTCGAACGACAGCACCTCCTCCGCGCGACCCGTCAAAAAATGCAGGAAGCAGCGCACGCGCCAAAGAAAGTCCTCGCAACGACGGAACGTCTGCACTTCCTCCGGCGTGAAGATGCCGGCTTCAACGGCGGCTGTACCGACTTCCTGCCCAAAGATATATTTCGATAGCCATTGCAGCGTGTGGAGATCGCGCAGTCCACCCTTGCCGTCCTTGATATTGGGCTCGACCTTGTAGCGGCTCTCGCCGGCCCGTCGTGTCCGCTCATCCCGTTCGGTCATTTTGGCGTCGATGAATTGTCGCGCGGAGCCCTTCACCACCTCCGAGCGGAAGCGTTGTTCAAATTCGGCAAAGAGCTGCGCGTCGCCAAGGATCAACCGCGCATCGAGAAGCGCGGTACGGACGGTCATGTCGGACTGCCCATACTTCAGACACTGGTCCACGGTGCGCGTCGCGTGGCCGACCTTGAAGCCAAGATCCCAGAGCAGATAGAGAACGTACTCGGCGACACTCTCCCCCCACGGAGTCTGCTTGTATGGCAACAGAAAGAGCAGATCGATGTCGGAACCCGGCGCCAGCAGACCGCGCCCGTAGCCGCCGGTCGCCACGACGGCCATACGCTCGGCGTCCGACGGATTGGTGGCGCGATAGACGTGCCTGACCGTGTAGTCATAGACCAGGCGGATCAGCTCATCCTGGAACAGGTTGAGACCGGCCGCACAGCGCCGCCCGTTGCCGTCAACCTCGAGTGCAGCCTGGGCCGCGTTCCGCGCATTTTTCACGATGGTTTTCAGGCATTCGAGAACCTGCACCCGCGCTTCGGCTGCCGACGCATTGGCGTTGAAAAGCGCTGTCAATTCGCAGCGCGCGGCGCGGCCGTCGAAATAGGGCGGCGGGATCAGAGTGTTTTGCGCGTCATTGGTCAAGGCTTTGTCTTCTTCGCGTTCTCGGCAAGAGCCTTGAGTTCATATAGTTTCTCGAGTGCCGCTTTGGGCGACAGCTCGTCAGGATGCATGGCGACAAGCACCTTTTCAACGGCAGAGAGGGGCGCTTCCGTTGCGCTGCCACGAGGCCGCACCGCCGAAAACAGCGGCAGATCGTCGATACTATCATCCCCCAAACGGGGACGCCGATCGGTCTTTTCGAGGCGCGTCAGGACTTCCCGCGCACGCCCGACGACTGCATGCGGAAGCCCGGCGAGCTTAGCGACCTGGATACCGTACGAACGATCTGCGGCTCCGGATTTAACCTTATGCAGAAAAACGATCGAATCCTGCCACTCGGCGACGTCCATCGTGACGTTTGTAATGCCGTCGAGACGCCGCGCCAGTGCCGTCAGCTCGTGATAGTGGGTCGCAAATAGCGCCCGCGCCTTCGTTACTGAGTGCAGATATTCAACCGTCGCCCAGGCGATGGATAAGCCGTCGAACGTTGCGGTGCCACGGCCGATTTCATCGAGTATCACCAGCGAGCGCTCGGTTGCCTGGTTGAGGATCGCGGCCGTCTCGACCATCTCGACCATGAAGGTCGAGCGACCCCTCGCGAGATCGTCCGAAGCTCCGACACGCGAAAACACGCGGTCGATGACACCGATATGGGCGCTCTGCGCCGGGACATACGATCCCATTTGCGCCATCACCGCGATCAACGCATTCTGACGCAAGAAGGTCGACTTGCCCGCCATATTCGGGCCGGTCACGAGCCAAATGCGCGCTTCAGGAAGCTCGTCAAATCCCGGCGGCGCGCTTGAACCGTTTCGACCGAGCACGCAGTCGTTTTCAATGAAGGCGCTCGCCTCCGTTTTAGACAATGCCTGCTGCACGACAGGATGGCGCCCGCCGCGGATTTCGAATGCGAGGCTCTGATCGACGACCGGTCGCGCGTAATTCTGCTCGAGTGCCAGATGCGCGAGCGAAGTAAAAACGTCGAGTTCCGCAAGCGCTGTCGCCGCGGCGCCGAGCGTGCTCCCTGCGGCCGCGATGGTCTGAGCAAGGTCGGTGAAAATCTCCTGCTCCAGATTGAGGGCTCGTTCGCTGGCTGACGCGATCCGGCCTTCCGTTTCGAGAAGCTCTGCCGTTGCAAAACGCACTGCGTTGGCCATCGTTTGGCGATGACGGAACGTCTCGCTTAGCGGCGGCGACAGCAGCGGCTTCGCATTGAGCTGGGTCACTTCAATGTAGAAGCCCAAAATATTGTTGTGACGAATTCGCAAAGCCTTGATGCCGCTCTCGGCGATATACCGGGCCTCGAGTTCTGCCATCACTTTGCGGCTGTCGTTACGCAGTGCGCGTGCCGCATCGAGATCGGGGTTGTAGCCCTCCCTGACGAAACCACCGTCACGGCGCAGCAGAGGCGGATCGTCGACGAGCGCGGTCTCGAGCGCGTTGACCAGGGTCTCCGGCACGCCATTCAGCCGCTCACGCACCGATTGCAACTCTGCCGGCAGCGCCAACGGGCCGGCAGTCTGGCCAAGAAGAGTCGCGGCCGCTCGAGCGACGCTGATCGCATCGCGCACAGTTGCCATATCGCGCGGCCCGCCGCGTCCGAAACCGAGACGCGGCAGCGCACGAGCCAAATCCGGCGCGGTACGAAGTTCGAAGCGCACGTCGTCGATCAGCCTGCGATTGTTCAGCAGATAACTGACGGCATAAAGCCTGGCATCGATCGCATCCGGGTCGCTCAACGGGCTCGAAAGCCGCGCTTGCAACTCCCGCGCGCCGCCGGCGGTCACCGTCCGGTCAATGGCGCCCAAGAGTGTAGAAGCTTTTTCTCCCGAGGCAGCTTTGACGAGCTCCAGGCTTGCTCGACTCGCTGCATCGATGAAAAGACGATCACCGCCAGCTTTCCGCGGCGCCCGAACGAGCGGTTTGCGGCCCATTTGCGTCAGGTCGACGTACTTCAGAACGGCGGCGATCGCAGCAAGCTGGGCGCGGGAAAACGTGCCGAAACCGGCGAGATCGGCGACACCGAGACACGCCTTCAGGTCGCGCGCCCCGGCCTTGGAATCGAAATACGCCGACGGGATTGGCGTCGGCTTGCCGCCCGCGTAGTCGACAGATCGCGTGAACGTCTGATCCGCCAAAAGCCCGTCAGGCGCGAGCACCTCGCCCGGCGCCAAGCGGATCAACTCGCCCGCTAGATCGAGACCCGAAATTTCGGCGATCTCGAACTCGCCCGTCGAGATGTCGAGCGACGCGAGGGTTAGTCGCAACTCGGCCGCCGTCGCCCCGAGTTCATGCGGCGTTTCGCAATAGACTGCCGTCAGATAGTTCCGCGCCTTGGCATCGAGAAGAGCTTCTTCCGTCAGCGTCCCAGGCGTGACGAGGCGCACGACATCGCGCTTGACCACGGCCTTGGCGCCGCGCTTTCGCGCTTCAGCCGGATCTTCGAGCTGCTCGCAGACCGCAACGCGATATCCATGCTTGATGAGACGCTGGAGATATTCGTCGGCTCGGTGCACAGGCACGCCGCACATCGGAATATCCCGGCCCTGATGCGTGCCGCGTTTGGTCAGAACGATCGACAAGGCTTCTGAAGCGGTAACGGCATCTTCGAAAAAGAGCTCGTAGAAATCGCCCATCCGATACCAAAGCAGGCTATCCGGATTTGCCGCCTTGATTTCGAGATACTGCGCCATCACCGGCGTCGCGTCGGCCGGCGCCGCGCGCTCACCCTCGCCGTGCGAGACTTCGGCTGCGGCCTGGCCGGCGAATTCGGCCGGGCTGCGCGTGCGCGGTTCTTCCTGTCTGGACATCAGGATGTGCGTTCGAGTTCGACCCACCAGGCGTCACCGGGGGTAAAACCAGAAAGCCAACCCTCCCCCGGCCAAAGCCGAGGCCATGCATAAGTTGTTGACACGTCTCCTGCAACCTATCGCGCCGATCCCTCCGCCGAGACGGGCGCAATGGCAACACAGTGCATGTCGGCCAAACTCATAGGATTGCTGGCCGAATGACGTCGACACGTCTTCCGACGCTACGCTGAGCGCCAATGTGCGCTAGTATCCGTTTTGGGATTTTGGACGCCGCTATTGGGCGGGATGGCCGCTAAAGACGATCACGAATCGGCTGCGATCCGGCTCTTGGTCTCGTCCGGCGTGCCGTAATGCTCAAAGTAGCGCGGATCGATCTTCTCTACCGGCAAGATGATGAGCACATCGGTCGTGCCGAATTGCCGGTCGATCACGGCACCGTCGCCGATAAAGGCGCCGAGACGAACATACCCTTTGATCAGTGGCGGCATAGCCTTGAGGGCAGCCTTGGCATCTACGGAGCTCTTCGGAAGACGGTCCATCGCGACATGCAGCGGAGCGTGCGCACGGCAACGCCACTCGGCCGGCGCGATTGCGTGATGATGCAGGAAGCTCAGCGCCATAGCGTGCGCATCCGGATCGGTGCCCTCGAAGCTGGCGCAGCCGATCATGACGTCGATGCGGTTCTCGCGGACGTACGTCCAGAGACCGTGCCAGAGAAGCTCGACGGAGCGCTTGCCGCGGTACGGTGCCAGCACGCATGAGCGCCCAAGCTCCATGAAGCGGTAGTCGTGCGACTTCGCGCGAAGCAAAGAACCGATGTCGTATTCGGACGCCGAGTAAAATCCCGGCCCCCGCTCGGCGACTTCCTGACGAAGGATGCGATAGGTGCCGATGACCTTCGGCCGTTCAGGGCGACCGTGGCGGCGCGGCGTTGTCTGGTCGAGGTCGACGACGAGCAAATGATCGCAGATTGCGTCGTAGGCGTCTTCGTCCCGACGGCGAAACTGCGCAAGGCGCGTCGGCGTTGCCGACATTTCCTCGAAGAACACTTGGTAGCGCAGCCGCTGCGCAAGTTTTATCTCTGACCAAGTCCGCGCCAGGCGAACCTCGAGATTGCCGACCCGGCCATAAACCTTCGGCTCTAATTCGCGCGAAAATGCAGTGAGCCGGCGCGACTGCGATCTGAGAGCTTCCAACGCCGCGAGGCCCGTAGGAAGTTTCACCGGTAATTCGGAGCGCCGCTTGTCGCGATCCGCAATCGCCTGCCACATCATCTAAGCACCTTGCCGAGTTGCCTGGCAATTCGGCTAGCACGATTCCGTGACAGTTTTTAGATTGAGTATCGCCGTTCAAGCCGCGGGCGACGTCTTGTCCATCTGCTGTAGTGCCCACCGCAGCAACAGGTCTTGCAGATGTTGCGCATCGAAGGGCTTCGCCAGATAATCATCCATTCCAGCCGCCCGGCAGCGATCGCGATCCTCAGGAAATGCATTGGCCGTCAGCGCAATAATCGGGGGAGCGGTAAGACCCAGGTGCCGGCGTTCGGCGTAGAGCGACTTGATCGTCTTGGCAGCCATCAAGCCATCGATGCCCGGCATCAGCACATCCATCAGAATGAGGTCGAAAATGGGGCTGCGGCGTTCGATTGCATCCCAAATGGCGGCGATTGCCGAGCGGCCATCCTTGACGATGATTGCTCTGCCGCCGGCGCGCTCGATGACTTTGCGGGCAAGAAGCGCATTGATCTCGTTATCCTCGGCAACGAGCACGCTGAAAGTGCCGCCGCCATGTGCACGCCTGAGGTTGGTTGGCTTCGTGATCGCATCTCGCGCAATCCTTGGTCGCGTCGCAACGTCCGCTTCTCCACTGATTGCGTCCACGACGTCGAACCGCAAAATCGCGGTAAACGTCGCGCCCTCGTAAGGCGCACCGCGGGCAATGATATCGCCACCCATTGCGCGCGCGAGCCGCCGCGAAATCGCGAGACCAAGTCCAATGCCGCCAGGCTGGCGACCCGTTGCCGCTTCTCCCTGCTCGAACTCCTGGAATAGCCGCAGCGTCATGTCGGGCGAAAACCCAATTCCAGTATCCTCGACCTCGATTGCTATTCTCACCGAGCCGCCCGGTGCAGCCTTACGCCGCGCCAAAGCGACATGAAACTTGACGCTGCCGCTGTCCGTGAACTTCACCGCGTTGAAAAGCAGGTTCAGCACAATCTGACGAACGCGCATCTCATCGCCGCGCATCGTCGACGTCAGCGATAGACGCTTCGCAGCCGCTTCCGGCGCAACCAATTGCATCACCTGCGCGAGACAGGCCCTGAGCGAGAAAGGCTCTTTGAAGATATCGAGCTTGCCGGCTTCGATCTTCGAAAAATCGAGAATATCGTTGATCAGAACAAGCAAGGCGCGCGCCAAGTCTTCGACAGCGCGCACATATGTCCGCTGCTCATCATCGAGACGCGTATCACGCATCAGACTGATCATGCCGAGGATACCGGTCATCGGCGTGCGGATTTCATGACTCATTGAAGCCAGAAAGCGCGATTTCGCGCGGCTCGCCGAATTTGCCTGGTCGCGAGCCTCTTTCAGCCCCTCTTCCGCCGCGCGTTCGAGGGTAATGTCGCGGCCAACGCTTTGGATTTCCGTTTCGCCGAGATCGTTGCGGACTTTCGACCCATCCCAGGCGATCCAGCGCTTACCCTTTCGGGTGCGCAATAGTTCGACGAAGCGGCGATGTTGGCTGGATGGCTTCGCCTGGGGTTCTGTCGTAATGACGGGCGGCTGGAACATGGACCCAAGCACGTCCTCGCGGCGAACGTCGAAAGCTTCGCAAAACGAGGCATTTGCGAACACGAGATGGCCGTTCTCGGATCGCCGCACGATGAAATCCTGCTGCGCGTCGAGAAGCTGGCGATAGTGAGACGCGCGATCCGTAAGCTCCCAATGCGCGTCTTTGAACTCTTCGAGCTTGTCAGCTTCAACGCCTCTGCGCCCGCTCAAGCGCTGCGCAATCCTGGAAAGCCAAGTGCCAAATGCTTTCAGCCAACGAGAGCGACGCGCGAGCGGCCCTGGTGCAAGAGCGTCCGCCTCAGCGGAACGCGAGTGAGATTTTTTTTGAAACAACCGAGCCGGCCCCCATCATGCGTGCCAGCCGACACTCGTCTTTCGATCTTTTACAAAAAACTTAAGAGTTGTAGTTAACAGGCAAATCCCGTCTAAAGTCGTGACTAATTCCTTTAAAATTGTCGCGCACGCTTCAGATCTTCGTCCGTCAGCTTGCGCGCCGCGTCCTCAATCATCAACGGAACGCCATTGCGGATCGGAAAGGCCAAGCCCGCCGCCATACTGATCAGTTCGCGAGCCGCGGCGTCGTAGATCAACGTCGTCTTTGTCAGCGGACAAACCAGCAGCTCGAGCAGCTTTGGATCGACGGCGTTTGCCGCCTGACCCTGCATTTCAGGACAATCCGCGTCCATGGGTCACTACTCCTCCAGACCGGTCGAATATTCAAACCGCGCTATTGCAGCGTCGTGCCGCTGCTGCCGTTCGTGGCAAGATCGATTTCGGCGAGTGCGACGAGAACTTCGGCGCGCGACCGCAAATCCTTTGCCTCGAGCAGGGCCTGCTTTTCTTCCGGCCCATACGGGCACATCACCGACAACGCATTGATCAGAAATTCGTTCGAAGCGCGCTGGATCGTCGCCCAATCGGTTTTCAGACGATTGGCCTCGAGATAGGTCTTGAGCACGCGCAGAAGATTTTGCCGATCGACGAGTTCCTCGCCGAGCCCCTCGGTGAGATCGCTTACGAACCTGTCGTAGCTGACGCTCATGATGCGATATGGCGCTTCCGCTTCCGCTTCGCCAAGGCATTCGAAGCGCACGATGCCCGTCAGCGTGATGATCAAACGCCCATCGTCCAGCTCCTGATAGGACGTCACCCGACCGGCGCAGCCGACCGAGCGCAGACGCGCCGTCTTCTCCAGCGGACTTTCCTGGTCGTCGTCATCCGAGTCGACCGGCTGCAAAATACCGATGACCCGTGCGCCCGACATCACGGCCTCGATCATCTCGAGATAGCGTGGCTCGAAGATATTGAGCGGCAGTGTCGCGCGCGGCAGCAGAATTGCGCCGCGGAGCGGAAAGACAGGAATCCTCGGCGGCAAATCGGCCGGGCGGCGATAGCGATCCGTAAGTGTCACGTCGCAGTGTCTCCGCTGGGCGGGCGCAAACTCAACTGAACAGGGTCGTTGATAGCCGCCGGCGTCCTTCGGCGACCAGCGGCTCCTTGGGGCCCCAGGCGTCGAAAAGCTGCAGAAGCTGCTTGCGCGCCGCCTCTTCGTTCCATTGCCGGTCTATCCTGACGAGATCGAGCAGAAGATCAAGAGCTTCGGCCCTCTCACCGCTCGCCGCAAGACCAACCGCAAGGTCGAAACGAGCCTGATGATCGCTCGGATCATAGCGGAGCCGCTTCCTCAACGCGCTCAGATCGCCGGCACCGGCGCCTTTCTCCGCGAGCTGGATCGCTGCCTCAACACTCTTGACTGCCGGGATCCCCTTCTTATCCGGCGGCACGAGCGCAAGGGTCTGCGCGGCACGATTGATGTCGCCGCTTTTCATATAGCACGACGCGAGGCCCGCCAGGGCCTCGGCATTGGTACGATCCTCCTGCAGGATAGTAGCGAAGATTTCGGCCGCGCCCTGTAGATCTCCTTGTTCCAGCGATTGCTCGCCTGCCTTCAAAATCTCTCCGAGCCCCAGCTCGGCATCGTCAGCGACAAGGCGATCGACGAAGGCCTTGATCGCACTTTCCGGCTGAACGCCGACGAAGCCGTCGATCGGCTGTCCATCGCGAAACGCAAGAACCGTCGGCAGCGATTGCACGCGGAGCTGTGCGGCGATGGCCTGGTTCTCATCCACGTTGATCTTCACGAGCCGGACTTTGCCACCATAGCCGCGAATGATTTTCTCGATGACCGGCGTCAACTGCTTGCACGGGCCGCACCACGCCGCCCAGAAGTCGACAACGACAGGCACCGACTTCGACGCATCGACGACGTCGGCTTTGAACGATGCGGTCGTGGAATCCTTGATTATGTCCGCGGCACCGGGCTGGCCCGGCGCGGGTTTCTTCGTTCCAAAATCCATTGGCTCAATCTCCTCGCCGCCGACACCTTATGCGGCGGTTAGTACCATGACGCGCGGTTCATGGCCGGTCGTGCGAATGAACCGCAAAAGGTCGTCACGCGCAATGTTGGTCGTTGCTGTGTTTTCGAGCGGGTGACAGTTCACGCTGGCCTCGGCCATTAGCGCTTGATCGAATATCACCTTCACGCGCCTCGCTATGTCGTTGATAACGGCGAATGCTGTCACGGATCCAGGTGTCACACCAAGGGCATCCATCAGCAGTTCGGGCTTGCCAAACGAGAACCGTCCCGCGCCAAGGCGCTTTGACAACGTTTTGAGATTGATGTGTGTCGTGCTTTTGGCAACAACAAGAACAAGCGAGCCCTCGTCATCCTTGAGAAACAGGTTTTTGGTATGCGCGCCGGGCAGAGGAATCTCGATGGAGCTGCTGTCCGCGACCGTGAAGGCGGGCGGGTGCTCAACCGTCTGGGTCTCGATGCCAAGCTCGGTCAGGCGCGCAAAGAGCTGGTCGCGTGTTAGGCGCATATTGTCGTAAGTCTCCACTTTGCTTGCTGCAAAACGTTCCTGCGAGCCGCTTCAACGGCCTGCTCTGGCGCCCAGCCGACCTACCTCGACCCGGCCCTTGCATTGGCTTGGCACTTGCGCCATAAGGCGTGTCTCCCAGCGCCGCAAGGTGCTGACGATACTGGAAATGCGGGTGTAGCTCAGGGGTAGAGCACGACCTTGCCAAGGTCGGGGTCGAGGGTTCGAATCCCTTCGCCCGCTCCAGTTGCGGTCTCAATCAACGACTGCGGCGCGACAAAAAGGGCGCACCTCCGGGTGCGCCCTTTGTCATTTGGCCACATGCGAACTCTCTACCAGCGGTCAAACAGACCGCGACGAGACGGTGACCAGGCGTAACCACCGGCCCGGACGAGCACCCTCTCCTGCGCGACCCCGAGAACCGGCGGGTGATAGAACACGCCCAGAGCCGACGGCCGCACGACGACCGACCGGCTGATCACCGCGTGAACGCGGCGGCTCGTAGACGCGGCCTGCGATCGCCGGCCGGATCAGAATGGGTCGCTCGACATTCTCGTAAATCGCAGGCGCTGTGCGCGCGATACGACGCGCCGGCGACACGACGACCTCGCGAACAACCGTCCGCACGACCGGCGGCGACGCGACCTTGCAAAGCCTTTCGCGTCCAAATAACCCGCGGCGGCGCTCCCAGCGGATACCGCCCGGAGCGACGACGACCGTTTGCGCGACACGCCGCGTGACGGCCGGAATCTCCACGTATGTCCTGCGCCGCGGCGCTACCAGCACACGCTGCAATGTCGTGCCATAGACCGGTGGGGTAATCACGGTACGCCAGCGTGCGGGCCGCACCTCGACCGGCACGGCGTAATTTCTGATCAACGGCGGCGTCGCCACGACCTCGCGCCAGCTAGGGCTCACCAGAACGGGCCGCGTCCGCGTCGCATAAACATCCGGCAGCCGCACCTTGTCGTAGCATTCGATGGCTCGGTCGCCGCAGCCATCCCCAAATGCCAGGCCTGGAGTTGCCGCGACGATGCCGAGGGGGACGGCCAAGCACGCCGACGCCGCAAACTTCCACATTTCTGACCTCATGAGAAAGCAAACACGCGGTGCCGAAAGTGCCAACACCGGCAAAGAAGAGATAAATCGTGCAGATCGAACCCGGTAACCCCGCCTGTCGGACGCGAAATTCAGCAAGTAACCGCCCCGCGCGAGTTTACGCGAGCGCCGGTTGTTTCCGAAGTCTTGGCCGGAAGCTTGGTAAAGCTTTTATGTGTTGTAGTGGCGCCAAGTATTCGCGCGATCGCTTGAACACAACCGTCTAAGCTCATACGACAATGACTGCGGCTGCGAAGCCGGCAGTTCATTGCCTAGCTGTCAAATAGAGGGATGGTCCGCGTCATGAACCAAACTGCAAACCGCTTCGCCGTTCGTCCGCTCGGCTTTTTTGCGGTCATCATCGCGGCGCTCGCACTGACCGGCTGCGGTATCAATAACATCCCGACCTACGAGCAATCGGCGAAAGCAGCTTGGAGCGAGGTGCTTAATCAATACAAGCGGCGTACCGATCTGATCCCGAACCTCGTCGAGTCGGTGAAGGGTTTCGCCAACCAGGAAAAGACCGTGCTGACCGAGGTCATCGAAGCGCGCAAGCAGGCGACGAACATTCAATTGCCTCCCGACATTCTGACGAACCCTGACGCGATGAAGAAATTCCAGGATGCCCAGGCGACTCTCGGCGGCGCGCTCGGCAGACTGATGGCCGTCGTCGAGCGCTACCCCGACATCAAATCCGGCCAGAACTTCCTGGCACTGCAAAGCGAGCTTTCCGGAACCGAGAACCGCATCGCCATAGCTCGCCGCGATTACATTCAGTCCGTCAGAGCCTTCAACACCGAGATCACAACGATTCCAGGACGCTGGTGGAGAGCGATCCTCTATCCGCAAGCCAAGGAAATGGCGGCATTCGAAATCCCGGCGGAAGAGCAGAAGGCACCGAAAGTCGATTTCAGTAAGCCGTAACACCGGGGCGCCCTAACATCAGCAGGACTTCTCCGATGGCAGGCGCCGCAATCGCCACTCGGCCTTTAGCGTTGCGAGGTCAGCTTCGCAGCGTCGTCCGCGATAGCATGCTGATGGCTCTGGCAGTGCTTTGCGCGTTCGTCGTTCCGGCGAGCGCCGAGCCGAATTATCCAAACCTCGCCGGCCGCATCACCGACGAGGCAGGTCTCTTAACGGCATCCGACAAGGCCGACATCGAGAGCCAGCTCGCTTCCCTCGAACAGACTTCGACCGACCAGCTCGCCGTCGTGACGGTCAAGTCGCTCCAAGGCTACTCGATCGAGGACTACGGCATCGGCCTCGCCCGCAAGTGGGGCATCGGGCAGAAGGGCAAGGACAACGGCATCCTGCTCATCGTTGCTCCCAACGATCGCAAAGTTCGTATTGAAGTCGGTCGCCGCCTCGAGCCGATGATGACCGATACGATGTCGACGCTCATCATCGAGAATGCGATCCTTCCCAAATTTCGGCGCGGCGATTTCGCCGGCGGCATCAAGGACGCCGTACGCGATATCAAGACGGTTCTGCTGGGCGATGCGGAAGAAGTGAAGCGACGCGCGCAAGGCGGCCGCACGCCGCAGAACGATCCGACGGTGATGATCCACATCGTCATCTGGCTACTCATCTTCGCGGTGATCATCTGGATCAACTACCGCAACATGCAGACCATGGGGCCCGGCACGCCCGGAACACGCCGTCGCGGCGGCGTCATAATCGTCCCAGGCGGTTCCGGCAATTGGGGCGGCGGCTGGTCGGGCGGCGGCAGCAGCGGCGACGGAGGTTGGTCCGGGGGCGGCGGCGATTTCGGCGGTGGCGGTGCTTCAGGCGGCTGGTAGCAAATGACAACAGAACAGCAAACTGGCGGATGCGAACAATGAGCCTGATCAGCGCCAAGGACTCGGAGCGGATCTCGGCGGCCATTACGGACGCGGAGCGCACCACATCGGGTGAGATTATCGCCGTCGTTGCCGAGCAAAGCAGCCGCTATCAATATGTGCCCTTCATGTGGGCGGCTCTGCTGGCCCTCGTCATTCCGTGGCCCCTCATTCATTTCACCTGGATGAAGGTGCAGTGGATTTTTCTCATCCAGCTTCTGGTCTTCTTCGCGCTTCTGGCGCTCGCGTGGCATCCGAAGGTGCGTATCGCGCTGGTGCCGAGGTCGATCGCAAACGCCAATGCCCGGCGCCGGGCTGCCGAACAATTCCTTGTCCAGAACCTGCACACGACAACGGGCCGAACAGGCGTGCTGGTTTTCGTTTCTGCGGCTGAGCAACGCGTCGAAATCATCGCCGACAGCGGCATTGATGCGCGCGTGCCAAAAGGGACATGGCAAAAGATCGTCGACGACTTCACGCGCGAGATCGGCGCCGGGCATGCGGTCGATGGCTTCGTTCACGCAATCGAAAAGATCGGCGGCCATCTCGCCGAGCATTTTCCGCCGGGCTCCAGGGATCCCAACGAACTTCCCGACCATCTGATCGTTTTGCGGAACTGACGTCGTTTCGTGCTAGTGACGCGTGACAATCGATACGCATCGCAGCGGGGCGGGGACAATGTCTATGGTCGATCTCGGCAGTTTAGCAGCCGAAAGAGCGTCGACGCTGACGGGAGACGTCGCCAGGGCGCCGCTCAGAGCGCGTGCCTCCTGGATGCTGTTCGATTGGGCGACGCAGCCGCACTACACGCTGGTGCAGACGTTTCTTTTCGCGCCCTACTTCGCCAACGCGATCGTCGAAAACTCTGCTTGCGCGACGCTCATCGCGCAAGGCAGCGAGAAGGGTGCGTGCGGACAGGCGCTCTGGGGTTACGCCGCTTCCGTAGCCGGGCTTTTCATCGCGATCCTCAGTCCCTTCCTTGGCGCAGCCGCTGACGGTCGCGGCGCTCGCAAGCCCTGGATGGCTGCCCTGTCTCTGGTGTTTTTGGCAGGGCTCAGCACGCTGTGGCTCGGCGAGCCCGGCATCGGTTTTTCGACGATCCTGGTCGTGCTCGCAGGCTTCATCGCAGCGACGCTCGCCGCCGAGTTGATGAGCGTGTTCTCGAACGCGATCATGACCGGCCTCGTCCCGAAGGACGAACTTGGCCGTCTTTCCGGCACCGGCTGGGCCGTCGGCTATTTTGGCGGACTGGCGAGCCTGGCGCTTGTTGCAGGCTTCCTCGTGCCGATGCCGGGCGAAGCAAAAACGCTGCTTGGATTTGATCCGCTCTTGAATCTCGACGTGGCAACGCATCAAGCCGACCGCATTACCGGGCCCTTCGCGGCAATCTGGTTTGCGATCTTCATCATTCCGTTTTTTCTATTCGTGCCCGATCGGCGTGCGGCCGCACCGCTCGCACATCCCGAGCGATCTCCCGCCGCTGAACTATGGGACACGCTGAAATCGCTGCCGTCGATGCCAAGCCTATTGGTCTTTCTGATCGCACGCACGCTCTATACCGACGGCCTCACCGCCATCTTCGCATTCGGCGGGATTTATGGAGCGTCGGTCTTCGGATGGGGACCGCTGGAGCTTGGCATCTTCGGAATCGTACTGACGCTTGTCGGCGCATTTGGCGCACTGATCGGCGGCGGCCTTGATGACCGGCTCGGTCCCAAAGCGGTAATCGTTTTCGCACTGCTGGCTCTCATTGCAGGCGCGGTCGGCATTCTCTCGGTCGACAAGACGCACATCTTCTTTACGACGGACGTCGGGGAGAAGATTGCAGGATCAAAGCCGTTCTCGGCCGTCGGGGAACAGGTCTTCCTGGGATTTGCGATTCTCGTTGGTCTCGTCGCCGCGCCGGTACAGGCGACAAGTCGCTCGCTGCTCGCACGCTTGGCGCCGCATAAGAAGATCACGCAATACTTCGGGCTCTTCGCGTTCTCGGGAAAAGTCACCGCGTTTCTGGCGCCGTTCGCGGTCGCCTACGTGACGCAGGAAACCGGCAGTCAGCGCATCGGTATGTCGGCCGTGCTGGCGTTCTTAGTAGTCGGGGTCGTGATGATGCTGTTCGTCAGGACTCGTCCGCGTCAACGCTGAGCCGCGTCAGTGCCGGAAGTGGCGCGTGCCGGTGAAGACCATCGCTAGTCCGCGCTCGTCGGCTGCTTTGATGACATCGTCGTCACGCATTGATCCGCCCGGCTGGATGACGGCCGTGACGCCCGCTTCGGCAGCCGTAATGAGACCATCGGCAAACGGAAAAAATGCATCGGAGGCGACGACCGAGCCAACGGTCAAAGGCGCGTCGAGACCTTGCGTTTTCGCGGCTTCGGCGGCTTTCCAGGCTGCGATGCGCGCCGAGTTCGACGCGGCTCATCTGGCCGGCGCCGATGCCGACGGTCGCTCCGTCTTTGGCATAGACGATGGCATTCGATTTGACGTGCTTTGCAACCTTGAATGCGAACTTCATATCCGACAGTTCAGCAGCCGACGGGGCCCGCTTCGAAACGACCTTCAGCTCCAAATCATCGGCGTTGCGTGCGTCGCGTGACTGAACGAGGAAGCCGCCAGCCACGGACTTGACGAGCAAGCCCGGCGCCCGCGAATCCGCGAGACCGCCGGTCAGCAAGAGCCGCAGATTTTTCTTGGCGGCGAAGATCTCTTTTGCTTCGTCCGTGGCGTCGGGAGCAATCACCACCTCAGTGAAAGATCTTGGTGATCTCCTCGGCCGCTGCTCCGTCGATCGGCTGATTGAGAGCGACGATGCCGCCGAAGGCGCTGACGGGATCGGATGCCAACGCTTTCAAATACGCATCCTTAATCGCGTGCGCGACCGCGACGCCGCACGGATTGGCGTGCTTGATGATGGCGACGGCAGGCATCTTGGCGTCGATCTCGCAAACGAGCTGGAACGCTGCATCCGTGTCGTTGATGTTGTTGTAGGAGAGTTCCTTGCCCTGCAGCTGACTGGCAGTGGCGACGCCAACTTGGCTTCGATCGGATATGTAAAGCGCCGCCGACTGATGTGCGTTCTCGCCGTAGCGCAGCGCCTGCCCGAGCCGGCCGCCGAAGGCCCGCCACTCGGGCGCTTCGGATTTGAGTTCTGTCGCGAACCAGTTGCTGATCGCCACGTCATACGAGGCCGAGCGCGCGAAGGCCTTGGATGCGAGTCCTTTGCGAAATGCCAGCGTCGTTGCGCCGTTGTTTGCCGAAATTTCCGAAAGCAAACGATCATAGTCCTCGGGCTCGACGACGACCGTGACGCTCTCATGGTTCTTTGCCGCTGCGCGTATCATCGCCGGCCCGCCGACGTCGATGTTCTCGACGCACTCTTCGTAGCCGGAACCCTTCAAAACGGTCGCCTCGAAGGGATAGAGATTTACGACCAGCAGATCGATCGGCGGAATAGCATGCTCGCTGGCGGCCTTGTCGTGCTCGGCGTTTCCTCTGATCGCCAGCAGCCCGCCATGCACACGCGGATGCAGGGTCTTCACGCGTCCGTCCATCATTTCCGGAAAGCCGGTCAACTCGGAAACGTCCGTCACGCCGAGACCCGCCTTCTTCAGCGCCGCTGCCGTGCCGCCCGTCGAGACAATCTCGACACCGTGCTCTTTCAAGGCGGTTGCGAAGGCAACCAGCCCGGTTTTGTCGGAGACCGAAAGGAGTGCTCTGCGAATGCGTTGATCGGCCATGTCTACCCCGCGAGTTTGAAGCAGGCGGTATCACGGAGCGCCCGGCAAAACCATCCCGGAGCGGCGCGAACGCGCGATTGTGCCGCGCGTTTCCAAGATGGCTCCGGACCAGCCCGTTGCGGTAGCCGCGGGGCTCAGAATTATTCCGAAACGTGAGGCTGTTCGGCGTGCATGGTCCACCGCACCTCGGTCTCGCCAAACGTCGTGCCTCGAAGCACGACCTGCAAAGCCGGCCTCGGACCGGCGCTGTCGACAAAAAACAGGCTTTCCTCGATCGAGAGCGCCGCGCCATCGACACTGAATATCCAGACCTGGCCGTCCGAAAGCATGATCTTGCACCTGCCGCGGTTGCGTTCCGTGCATCGGCAATCGGGATGTAAATGGAAGTGGATTGCGAACGGCAGATCCTGCTTCAGCCGGAGTTTGCCCCTTGGGGGCTCCAGAACATCGACGCCGTCGAGCTTGTCACCTGCGGGCGAAAGCCTAAGGCGGCGCGAATGCAGCAGACCGAAGCGCTTGAGATAGCCGTCATGGGTGGCGTGGAGCACGGCTTGACCCGCCTCGTCGGCCAATTGCGACGCGACGGAATCGGGACCGCGGATCGGAAGCCCACCGACCATCGCCTCGAGGTGCGTATGGCGGACTAGTTGGGACGATGATGTCTCGGCCAGGCACAGCGTGTTGTGACTGGCGGTAGCGCGTGCAACCGAATCCCAGTCGTGATCAGCGGGCCCGGGAAATCCGCCGTTGACAAATATCAGAACCCGGCGCGACGTCATTTCAAACGATAGCGCGCCGGCCTGTGCCTCAGTCGCGGTTTCGAGCGGTGGTGGAGAACCGACGTCCGCGATGACGATGGTTCGTCCGCGTTCGAGCCGGGCATAGCCCGAAGCTGGGGCGGCGGCCATGACCTCGAAGTCGCCGCCGCAATATCCAAGAACTGTTGCAAGCGTTGCCGGCGAGCCGGTGCTGACCCCGTTGAAGCGCGCCAGCATGCCATTGCCGAGACGCATGAAGCGCAAGAAACTGAGGGATTTCCGGACAGCGGTGCTGATTTCTTCCGGAGGTTTGCGGCCGCGCGAGTGGAAGCATTGGCCAAGCGGCAGAAGGTCCAGGATAAGGTCGGCAAGAACGCTGGCGCTTCGGCTGACGTGGCCGCCATCATCGAGAATTTGGCGCTTCAATTCTTCGACAAGCGCATCCTGTGCTTCTTTCAACTGCCGGTCATGTCCGGAGACTGCGAGATCGGCGAGAACGAGCGCGATGAGACAGGTGATGCGCGGAATGCCGTCGGGCGCGTTGCGCCATGTCGTCTTCAGCGTGACGATCTGCTGGCCGATGCTCTGCATGATCGCCGTGTAAGATCGCGCATCGAGATCTTCGAGCAGCATGTTCGCCTGGGCGATCCACGAGATCAGCCTACGGCCAACAACTTCTGGCTCATAGGCGACGCCGCGGGGCAGCCGCCGCAATGCGATCCATTCGAGGACAAAGGCACGCGCCGCGGCCGCCGCGTCTTCATCCTCGGTTGCCGCAAGGTGCCGTAGCCAACCAAAGCCATGCAGTTTGCGCGACCAAGCGAGGCTCGGAGGCTCGGCCCGGAATGGCGAGGCCCCCTTGAGATTGGCGATCTCGGAGGCAAGGCCAAAGTGGCCGTGGGCGATCTCGCTCCAGAAGCTCGGATCGGCGGCGCGCAATTCCTGCGGCACGATCAAAATCTGATCGGCCCCGTTGCCCGCATAGCGCCAACGAAGCAACGGCGACGACACCGCAAGCGTCAGAGCCTGGCGCCGCAACCGCTCGATCGATAGCGAGCGGATCCTGAAGCGTTCCGTAACATTGAGGCTCGACATGCTTTCCCCGTCCTACGCATGCCTCGGCATACGCTCATTCGGACTAGCCGTGGATCAGCGCCAAAACAAGGCACACCGCAGCAGCAAACAGTTAACAAGATAGGCCACCCCTCAGCCGGCCTTCCGGAGCGCTGCCGCGTAAAATCCGTCGAGGCCCCGAAATCCTTCCGGCAAGTCGGATAGATGCGTCGGCAGGGTTCTGAGATCGCCGTCCGCGGTCCGGAACGGGATCGCGACATCGTCGGGCCGGATCTGCCGGCGAGCAAATTCGCGGTGTTGTTTTAAAAACGCCGCGACCTGGTCTTCGCCTTCTTCGGGCTCAACCGAACAGGTGCAATAGACGAGCATCCCGCCCGGCTTCACGAAGTGAGCCGCATGCGCGAGCAGCTTCGCCTGCAAGCTCGCGAGCGCCGCAACGTCCTCGGCGCGTTTCAGAAACAGGATATCAGGATGACGACGGATTGTGCCTGTCGAAGTGCACGGCGCATCGAGAAGCACGGCGTCGAATGTCTTATCGGACTGGAATGTCAGCGCGTCGGCCACCGCGGTCTCGGCGGCGAGCCCCAGCCGCTCTAGATTGCCCTTCAAGCGCGCGAGACGTCCCGCCGACTTGTCGAGGGCCGTGACGTGGGCGCCTCCGGCCGCGAGTTGTGCCGTCTTTCCTCCGGGCGCGGCACAAAGATCGAGCACTGTCAGACCTGCGACGCCGCCGAACAGCTTTACGGGCAAAGCCGCGGCCGCGTCCTGCACCCACCAGTCGCCCTGCGCGTAGCCCTCGAGTTCTTCGATGCGGCCGGCGCCGGTGCACCGCACCGAGCCATTCGGCAGCACGATGCCGCCGAGCCGCTCAGCCCATTTCTCGGGATCGGCATTGACCGTCAGATCGAGCGGCGGTTCCGCGAGAGATGCTTGCGCGATCTTGCGTGCCTCCATCGCTCCGTAGACACGGCTCCATCGCGACAGTAGCCAATCTGGAACGGTCAAAGCGACATTGTCGAGCGAGGCAAGTCGTCCGGCGCCGCTCTCGCTCGCCCGCCGCAACACGGCGTTGACGAGATTGGCGAAACGCCGTGCCAACTTGTCGGCGCGGCATTGGTCGACCGCGAGCGAAATCGCGGCGTGCGGCGGTGTCTGGAGAAGCAAAAACTGAGCGGCGGCGGCGAGCAGGATTTGCTCGAGACGCCCTTGGTGCTCCGGCAGCGGTTTTTCGAGATACGTGTTGAGGACGGCTTGAAGCGAGCCGCGATTGCGTAAAGCCGTCGTTGCGATCAGTCTTGCGAAGGCACGATCGCGAGGCGCAAGATCGCGCGACGACGCCGCCTTCGCGAAGGTGTCATCGAACGGCCGTTTCTCGACGAGGACCGAAAAGAGCGCGGAGACAGCAACGTCGCGCGCCAGAAGTCCATCGGAGCTCGAAGTTCGGTCTGGGCTGCCTGATTGGCCGGCATCGCGCTTCACGCGGTGCGCCATCGGCTTTACACGCAAGTCATTGCGATCGCCAATCGGCACATCAACCCCACGAACTCGTAGGCTTCGTGTACTTTTGCCCGCCGATCCAGACTTCGCCTGGGCGGCCACTTTCACCACCAGGTCCCGAAATCCCCATCTTGCGCGCCAGCGCCTCGAGTGCCGCAATGCGATTTTCGACGTTTGGATGTGTCGAAAAAAGATTGTCGATGCCGTGCCCGTTGAGCGGATTGACGATGAACAAATGCGCGGTCGCCGGTATGGCCTCAGCCTCCGGATTTGGGATACGGCGCGCGAGGCGATCTATTTTCCTGAGCGCCGACGCCAGCCACAATGGATTATTGCAGATTATCGCGCCCAAACGGTCGGCCTGATATTCGCGCGAGCGGCTGATCGCCATCTGGACCAGCGCCGCTGCGATCGGCGCAACGATGACAGCGGCGAGCATGCCTATAATTCCTAGTCCGCCGCGATCGTCGCCGCGGCCGCCGCCGAACAGCATGCCGAATTGCAGATACTGGGCGAACATCGACACCGCGCCTCCGATGGTCGCCGCAACGGCCATTGTGAGCGTATCCCGATTTTTGACGTGCGCTAATTCGTGCGCCAGAACACCGGCGAGTTCTTCGCGGTTTAAAGCTTCCAGAAGTCCCGTCGAAGCGCAAACAGCGGCATGAGACGGACTGCGTCCTGTCGCGAAGGCATTGGGCTGCGGGTTGTTCATGACATAAACGCGCGGCATCGGGAGGTCAGCCCTCCGGGCAAGTTCGCGAACGAGCTGGAAAAGCTCAGGCGCAGTCGCCTCATTCACTTCTTGGGCATTGAACATCCGCAACACGATCGTGTCGGACTTCCAGAGGCTCACGGCGTTCATCACAAGTGCGATGACGAATGCGACGACGAGACCGGTTTGACCGCCGACGGCGGCGCCGAGGAGCAGGAGGATTGCGGTAAGCGCTGCCAGCAGAACCGCGGTCCTGGCATAGTTCAAGGTCATTCGGTCACACTCCTGGTTGTCGGGGTCCTCGCTCCACCCCGCCGAGCATATATATGGTGCCCGAAAGTTGGTACCAAGGGCTGCGCAAGAGTGCTTATACCAAGCCCCTCCTTGAGAAACGTCTGCCATGAAGCCTGTTGAAGAACGTGCAGCGCCATTGCCGGAGGATGAGGCGAATGCCCGTGTGCTGACGCCCGAGGCGCGTCGCGCGCTGGAAGAGGCAGAGGCGCGCCGCCGCTCGGCTGGTGCCGCTCCGGCCGCGCCGCGCGAGGTCGGCGGCCGAAACGGGCCGGACCCTGCCCGCTACGGCGACTGGGAGAAGGGCGGCATCACGTCAGACTTCTGAACACCGCCCCATTGCAGGTGCATACTCATTCGCTCCGGCGGTTCTGCCGATTGCTGATCAGATCATCGACGACTGCCGGGTCGGCAAGGGTCGATGTGTCGCCGAGATTGCCGAAGTCGTCTTCGGCAATCTTCCTCAAGATCCGGCGCATGATTTTTCCTGAACGCGTTTTCGGTAGCCCCGGGGAGAATTGAATGACGTCCGGCGATGCGATCGGGCCAATCTCTTTGCGCACATGCATGACAAGATCCTTCCTCAGCGCATCGTCGCCGCGCTCGCCGAAGTTCAGAGTCACGTAGCAGTAGATCCCTTGGCCCTTGAGATCGTGCGGGTAGCCGACAACGGCAGCTTCAGAAACTTTCGGATGCGAAACGAGCGCGCTTTCGACCTCGGCGGTTCCCATGCGGTGACCCGATACGTTGATGACATCATCGACGCGGCCTGTGATCCAATAATAGCCGTCGGCATCGCGCCGGCAGCCGTCGCCGCTGAAGTACATTCCGGGATAGACGGAGAAGTAAGTTTTCTCGAAACGGTCGTGATCGCGATAGACGGTGCGTGACTGGCCGGGCCAGCTATCGAGTATTACGAGATTACCTTGCCCGGCGCCCTCTATGATTTTCCCCTGATCATCAACGAGCGCTGGCTGAACGCCGAAGAACGGCTTCGTCCCGGAGCCGGGCTTCAAATCGGTGGCCCCTGGAAGCGGCGAGATCATGATGCCGCCGGTCTCGGTTTGCCACCACGTATCAACGATGGGGCAGCGGCCGAAGCCGACCACGTGATAGTACCATTCCCACGCTTCCGGATTGATAGGCTCGCCCACCGAACCCAACAGACGCAGCGACGCGCGGCTCGCCCCTTTGACGAGTTCATCGCCGGCGCCCATCAGCGAGCGAATGGCCGTTGGCGCGGTGTAGAAAATCGAGACTTTCCACTTGTCGATGACGTCCCAGAATCGCGACGACGATGGATAAGTCGGAATGCCTTCAAACATCAGCGTCGTCGCGCCGTTGGCGAGCGGCCCGTAGACGATATAGCTGTGGCCGGTGACCCACCCGACATCGGCCGTGCACCAGTAGACATCGCCGTCATGATAATCGAACACGTAGTGGTGCGTCATCGCGGCGTAGAGCAGATAGCCGGCCGTCGTGTGCACCACACCTTTGGGTTTCCCCGTCGATCCCGACGTGTAGAGGATGAAGAGCGGATCTTCGGCGTTCATTTCTTCTGCCGGGCATTCCGCCGCCACGGTCGCCAGCTCGTCATGCAGCCAGAGATCGCGTCCCGGTGTCCATGGAATGGGATTTCCGGTGCGGCGCACGACGAGCACTTTCTTGCCGCCTTTGCATTTAGCCAGCGCCGTATCGGCATTTTTCTTGAGCGCCACCGGCTTGCCGCCGCGCATACCTTCGTCGGCCGTGATGATGAACTTTGAATCAGCGTCTTCGATGCGGTTCTGCAAGCTATCCGGCGAGAAGCCGCCAAACACGATCGAATGGATGGCCCCGATGCGCGTGCACGCCAACATCGCGTATGCAGCTTCCGGTATCATCGGCAGATAGATCGTGACGCGATCGCCTTTCTTGACGCCATGTTTCTTCATGACGTTGGCGAAGCGCTGCACCCGTTCGGAAAGCTGCCGGTAGGTGATGCACTCGCTGTCATTTGGGTTGTCGCCTTCCCAAATGATCGCGACCTGATCGCCGCGCGTCGCGAGATGGCGATCGATGCAGTTCGCCGAAACGTTGAGCGTGCCGTCCTCGAACCAGCGAATATCGACCGGACCGGGGCCGAACGTCGTATTCTTGGCGCGGGTAAAAGGCGTCATCCATTTCAGTCGCTGCCCGGCCTCCGACCAGAAACCCTCGGGGTCCGAAACCGACCGGTCATACATCGCCTGATATGCTTCGGCATTTACGTAGGCCCCCTCGGCCCATTCAGGGGATACAGGATAGACTTTGTCGGACATGGGAGCGCTCCTCCGGATTGGCCATCTGTGCAGCCAGTCGCCAGAGCTATTATGCGGCGAGGCGGGGTGGTCCACAACATGCTCTAAGGTCGAACCCGGGGCCGTTGGTCACGCAAACCCGCCGCCTAAAACCCTGCGATTGCGTTCTACGCCCGCCAGACGGCCGTTCGCTTGATTTCGGCATCCTCGAGTTCACGCGTCACCGGAACCTGGTAATCGGCAAGCCGCGTGTAGCGGCCCTCGGGAAAGTAACTTCGTTGCGGGTCGCCGATATAGACGGCGCTGCCGCATGCCTTCGCCTCAGCAATGTAGGCTACGACACGATCGGCGAGCTGGCGTTCATAAAAAAGATCACCGATGATGACAATGTCTTCTCCGCGCGGCGGTTCGGCAAGCAGATCGGCACCTGTGATTTTCAAATCGACCGCGTTTGCCCGGGCATTGAGGTCGCATGCTGCCAGCGCGACCTTGTCGATATCCGCAGCGACAACGGAATGCGCTCCCGTCTTCGCTGCCGCGATGGCCGATATCCCTGAGCCTGAGCCCAGGTCGAGCACGCTCTGGCCACAACAAATTTCCGGGTGATCGATCAGATACCGCGCCACGGCCTGTCCGCCTGCCCACGCGAAAGCCCAATAAGGCGGCGGCAGGTTGATCTCGCCGAGTTCGTCTTCGGTCTTCTGCCAGATCGGCAGCGATTCAGCCGCCAAGTGCAGGAGCATTTCCGGCACCAGCGGCGGCGAAATCAGTTTCGTGTTCTCGGTGATTAAACGGACAACGCTGTTGTGATCGACCAGGTCGAGGTGCCCGGTGGTCATGATCCCTTGAGCTTTTTTGGATCGAGCTGCCCCATTCGGCAAACTTCCTTCCATTCGTCGGCCGTCACCGGCTGAACCGAGAGACGCGAATTCACGACAAGCATCATGTTGCCGAGCTTCGGATTGAGCTTGACCGCGTCGAGCGAGACGGGCTTCGGCACCGCTGCAACGGCCGCGACATCGACGCATTCCCATTTGCCGCTGTCGTCGTTGGCTTCCGGGTGAGCGGGCGCGATGACGCGGCAGACGCCGACAATTTCTTTGCCTTCGCTCGAGTGGTAGAAAAATCCGAGGTCACCGACTTGCATTTTGCGCATGTTGTTGCGGGCTTGGTAGTTGCGTACGCCATCCCAAGACTCGCCCTTGCGCCCCCGCGCGACGAGATCATTCCAGGAGAATGCGTCGGGTTCGGATTTGAATAGCCAAGTCTGCATTGAGTTTCTTCCGCGCGGTAAGGCCGTGCGTAACGCGTAACCGCATTTAGCTCAAGCGGCCCAAAAGCAGAACCTCCGCGCCAGGGAAGGCACGGAGGTTCAGATGCGACACCATTTTAGGGCATGGCAACTTCCAATCAATCGATTAGAAGCGCGTTGCAATTTATCCAACCTATCGCGACGAAACTGATTTTGGGTAAACGCAGGCGACGATCGTATTTTATTTTCTTGACTGTCTTCACACAGCGAACACGAACGACCGGCGTATCGCAAACACTGCGGCAAAACTGACCGCTGCGGCGACAACTTTAGCGCCGATCGGTGCGACGCCGAAAATTTCCGTGGTAGCCGCGATTATGACGCCGGTCAGCGTAATGCCGATCAGCCCCGAAAGCAGGAACTCGACAAACCGGCGGCGTTCCGACTTCTGCGACCCTCGGGTTTTGAACACGAATCGCGACGACAAGATGTAGTGGACGACCATCCCTACGGCATATCCGGCAACACCGGCGAGTGAAGCCGCGACCGCTGCAGAGAATAGCGCGACGTAAACACCGAAATCGGCCGCCAACGCCACGACGCTGACGACGCTGTAACGCGACAGCTGCGGCATGAGGCCTGCCAAACGGCGCAGAAGGCCTTGCTGCGCGAGGCCGATCCGTGTTGCGGCTGATGCTCCGGAAAGCTGCGCGACGAGTTCCATCATCGATGAACGGCGTTAGCCGGCCTTGCGGAGTTTAGTCGGAACCATGCGGACACTTTTCAAAGCTTCCTCGGCACCGGAATTACCGGCCTCGTGATACTCGGCGTCCTCGTTGACGTCCCAGATGTCGTACAGCGCCTCGCCAGCTACGATGTTCCTGACCGTCAGCATCGAGGTCATCATCGCGTGGTCCTGGTTGTTGTACTTGTGCATACCATTGCGCCCGACGAGATGTAGCGACGGATAATTTTCGCTGAGCTCTGTACGAATGGCCTCGACGTTGCGCTTGTAGCCGTCGTCGTAGACCGGATAAGCCTTCTTCTGGCGAACGACGCAGCCGTCGATGCATTCGTCTTCACGTGCGAGACCGATCTTGGCCAGTTCGCGCCGGCCGAGAGCCAGAAGGTCCTCATCGGCAGCGTCCCACAGTCCGTCTCCCTCGAAGCAGAAATATTCAAGGCCGAGGCACGCGAGCTTCTCATCGGGGACCATTTCCGGTGACCAGGAACGGAAATTCTGAATGCGTCCGACTTTGACGCTCGGCTCGTGGATGTAGATCCAGTTGTCGGGGAACAAATCAGGCTTGTTCACGACGATCGCCACGGTGATGAAATCGCGGTAGCGCAACTTATCGGCGGCGGCCGCGCACGCTGGCTTCGTGGTGAAAGAATGAACGAGTTCGCGGATGGGCGCTGATGAAATGACGTGACGCGCGGTGAACGTCATCGCCTCGCCCGTATGTTTGCGCGCCGTGATCGTCCACAGCCCCTGCTTATCGTCGTAGCTGAGCGCGGTGAGACGCGTTCCCATGTGGATCTTGCCACCCTGGGCCCGCGTTTTGCGCGCCGCCGCATCCCACATCATGCCGGGACCCTTGCGCGGGTATTGGAAGCTCTCGATCAGAGTTTTGATGACTTCGCCGTCGTCGGCCGACGTTCCGTCCTGAACGCCTTTTGGCTTCACTGAGTTGCGCAGAGCATTCGCCATGGCCGACCAGAGGTCGAGGCCCTTGATGCGCTGCGCGGCCCAGTCGGCCGAAATTTCATCGCAGCTCATTCCCCACACTTTCTCAGTGTAGGCCTTGAAGAAAATCGAGAACAGCCGCTCGCCGAATTGGTTGGCGACCCAGTCGTGGAAAGTCTCGGGCTTCTCGTTCGGAAACGCCTGCTTGTACATGAACGACAGCACGCACATCGCGCTTTCGACGACGCCGAGGTTTCCGAGTGCTTCGAAGGCCTTGAGCGGATAGGAATAATACTTGCCGTCATAGTAGATGCGGCTCATGCGCGGACGCGTGATAAAATCTTGCGGCAGAATTTCCTTCCACAGATCGACGACCTCCTTCGATCTCGAAAAGAAGCGATGGCCGCCGATGTCGAACAGGAAGTTCTTGTAATTTGCCGTCCTGCTGATGCCGCCGACACAATCCGGATCGGCTTCGATGACGGTGGTTGAGATGCCCTGCTTGGTCAGCAGATAGGAGGCGGTGAGACCGGCCGGGCCGGCACCGATGACGAACACTTCACTATGCGACATGAAATACGCCCGTACGCTGAGATCGGCCCTGACACGACGGCAACGGGCTGGCTATCTGCGCAGCGCACCACCTGCAGCGGAGATTATGAGGGATCGGTAAATAAAGACTGACGTTTGCGATCGATCGGCCGAGAATCGGGAACGTCCGGCATCGCGTCCCGCCGTGCCGGCGCTTGAAGTTTACGATCCTCTAATCCGCTTGCCTTATCGTTGAGGGGCTTGTTCGGGGTAGGCGTATGATTTCCGCAGCGTTGAAGGCTACCGAAGCCAAGAGCTTCGCGGCGCGGATCGCCGATGTGCCGAATTGGGCATGGTGGCTCCTGGCACTTTCATTCATTGCCCTAAAAAGCTGGTCCGTCAGCGGAACCGGAGTGTTCGGCAACCTCGGCGATTCCGACGACGCGACGCGTCTGATCCAGGTGCGCGAATTGATGGCGTCTGGCCACTGGTTCGACACGACCATCATGAAAATCGGTGGCAACGCCGGAATGCTGTCGCACTGGTCGCGACTGATAGATCTGCCGATCGCGACTTTGATTGCCGGCTTCAGTCTGGTGATGCCGGTTCGAAGTGCAGAATGGCTCACCCACATCGTGTGGCCGGTCACGCTGCTCGGCGCACTTCTGTGGGTTGTCTATCGGACGACCGCCAAGGTCGCGGGTGAAACCGCCGCGCGCATGGCGCTGCTGCTCGCAGTGATGTGTCCCTTCGCCTATTATCAATTCGCCGTCGGCCGCATCGACCATCACAGCGCGATGATCGCAGCCGCCGTATCGGCCGTGCTTTTGATCTGGTCGTACCCCCTCAGAACGGACGTCTGGCGCGTCGCGGGCGTGCTGACCGGCCTCGCCGTCGCCATCGGCTACGAGGCACTCGCGCCGGCTGTCGCCATCGGTGCCTTCGTCGCTCTTTGGGGTCTTCTCGACCGCCGCGCTGCAGAACCTGCACGCGCTTTTGCCCTGGCACTCGCACTGACCTTCGGGCTCGCATTCGTTGCGACGATCCCGCCGTCGCGTTGGATGGACATCCGCTGCGATGCGATCTCGCTGAACATGGTGGCGCTGGTCCTGTTCGGCACATCCGGGCTCGCCATCGCCGTTGGACCCGGCCGCGATTGGCCTATGGCTGGGCGCATCGCCGTCATCATTGCAGCGGCCGGTGCAGGCCTTGCGATTTTCGGGATGCTCGAACCGAGATGCCTGGCCGGTCCGAAGGGCCAGCTACCGCCGCTGCTGACGAAGGTGTGGCTCGATAACGTTGCGGAAAACGCCAGCTTTGTTTCGCAACTCGTTTCCGGCGACGTCGACCAGTCGCTTGGCTTGCTGGCGTTCTACTTGATCGGCCTCGCGGCGCTTGCCCACCAGACGTGGAAGAGCCGCGCGCCAGCCGATATCTTTCTGCTGGCGGCATCGGCGGCGTTTACGGCCTTCGCCTGCTGGCAATACAAGTTCATGTCGTATGCGAGCTATCTCGCGATTGTTCCGGTCGCGATCGCGATCAGCCGTCTCGGAGGCTTCGCCGAGATCAGCGCCACAACGGTGCGCTTCGCGGCCATCATCCTGAGTAGCCAGTCGCTTCTGCTCGCGGCATCCGGCGGCGTCGACGATGTGCTTGGCCGCCCGAAAATCATCACTGAAGATATGCGCACCGACGCCAATGCCTGCGCAAAGCCCGCTGCGATGCGCGACCTGGCAGATCTGCCGCCAGGTCTGGTCGCCGCTCACATCGATATCGGCGCCTATATCGCCGTGCTGACGCAGCATCGCGCCCTGGCGGCGCCCTATCACCGGATCGCCAACGCCATTATCGCCAATCACCAGATTTTTTCGGCCCGCGACCCCGCGAGCGCAGCGGCAATCCTGAAACGCGAGAACGTCGATTACGTCGTCGTTTGCCGGGGCCTCGACGGGCCATCGGCGTCGAGCCAAGTCTGGAAGGGCACGCTGCGCACCGATCTCGTGAAAGGCGTTCCGCCAAAGTACCTGACGCCCGTGCCGCTCTCGAACCCGGATTCGATACTCCGCGTTTGGAAAGTCGACCGTGCAGCACTCAATCTTCAGCCTTCAGCGGCCGCTGCATCAGCGCCGTAATCGCTTCCTCGACTGTCAGCCGCCCCTCGATAATGCCATGTACCGCTTCCGCGATCGGCATATCGACGCCTTTTTCGCGCGCCAGCCGAACTAGCGCTGCCGACGTGTAAACGCCTTCCGTCACGGCCGACCTGCCGCCGAGGATTTCAGCCAGACCCGCGCCCCTCGCCCAGAGCGCGGCCGAGCGACATGTTGCGCGACTGTGTGCTGCCGCAGGTCAGTATGAGGTCGCCGAGCCCGGAGAGGCCGAGGAGAGTTTCGGGCCTCGCGCCCATCGCCTCGCCGAAGCGACGAAGTTCCGCGAAGCCACGCGTGACGATCGCGGCGTGCGCGCTGGCGCCGAGACCGCGCCCCTCGACGATACCCGCAGCGATGGCGAGGACGTTCTTCACCGCGCCGCCGAGTTCGGCGCCGATCACGTCGCTTGACCAGTATAGGCGCATCTGGCGCGACGAGAGTGCCACTGAAAGAGCCCGGCCGAGCGCTTCATTATGGCAGGCGAGAGTCAACGCCGTCGGCAAACCGCGCGCCACGTCGGCTGCGAAGCTTGGGCCCGTCAGCACCGCACGTGGCGCGAGTGGGATCAATTCCTCGATGACATCGCCCAGGAACTTACCGGTGCCTTGCTCGATGCCCTTCGAGCAGACGACGACGGGAACATCGGCCTTGAGATTCCGCGCCAGTCTGCCCATTACGCCGCGCATGTGCTGCGCCGGAACGACGGCCAGTATTGCATCGCTGTTTGCGGCTTTGACGAGATCGTCCGTCGCGCGGATCGTTGGATGCAAGCTAATACCCGGCAGGAAAACGCGGTTGACGTTGCGGGCATTGATGTCGTCGACGATCTCTGGCTCGCGGGCCCATAGCGTCACCGCGTTGCCGCCGTGAGCCAGCGTTTGCGCAAGCGCCGTGCCCCACGCGCCGCCGCCGATGACACTGACCGTTCTGATCTGCAAGGCCGACCCCCGATGAATGGCTTTTGAGCTTAGCACGTCATTTTGACGACTGCTCCGCGCTAAGCTTTGACGCCGGCGCCTGTGGCATGCGCCGCGTCCGGATCGAGCGGCCAGCGCGGCTTAACGGGCGCTTCGAGCCCGTCGATGAGGCCGAGCGCCAGACGCTCGGCGCCCGCCCAGGCGATCATCGCGCCGTTATCGGTGCACAATTCCAGCGGCGGAGCATAAAGGCGAGAATCCGAATTCCGCGGCAACGCCCTGCAGCGCGGTTCTGCAGAACCTTGTTTGCGGCGACACCGCCGGCGACGACGAAACATCTGTCTCCACCTTTCGGCAGCATCTGCGAAGCGGCACGCATCGAGAGCGCCACGCGGTCTGAGACGGAGTCGCAAACCGCCGCCTGGAACGAGGCGCAGAGATCGGCAACATCCTGGTCCGATAGCGGCGCAATGCGGGCCGCGGCATGCCGTACAGCCGTCTTCAGGCCGGCGAACGAAAAGTGTGGATCTTCGCGGCCTGCCATTGGGCGCGGCAGATCGAACCGGCGCGGATTGCCCCTCAGTGCTGCCGCTTCGACAGCGGGGCCGCCGGGCATCGGAAGGCCCAGGAGCTTTGCCGTCTTGTCGAAAGCTTCACCCAGCGCGTCGTCGATCGTCGTCGCGAGCCGGTGGTAACGCCCGACAGCTTCGACGAGCAAAAGCTGCGTATGACCCCCAGACACGAGCAACATCAGGTACGGAGGCCGCAGGCCTTCGGTCAGGCCCACAGTTAAGGCATGCGCTTCGAGATGGTTGATTGCGAGAAATGGCTTTCCACTGGCGAGCGCCAAGGTCTTGGCGGTCGTCGCGCCGACAATCAGCCCGCCGATCAGACCCGGGCCCGTTGTAGCGGCGATACCGGCGAGGTCATCCAACCCGACTTGCGCTTGTGCCAGAGCGGCGTGGATCAGCTGATCGAGGCTCTCGGTATGAGCCCGCGCGGCAATCTCAGGGACAACCCCGCCATAGATCGCGTGCTTGTCGAACTGCGAGAGCACGACGTTGGATAAAATCCGCCCCGAGCCCGAAGGATCGCGCGCCACGACTGCCGCGGCTGTTTCGTCGCAGCTCGTCTCGAGGCCGAGAACCAGCAAAGACTCGCGCGCGAAACCGGGCTGCAACGTCATGTGTTTAGGATCTTAGCGGGCGAGGTTGGAATCGGCGCACCTTTGGAGCATTAATGTCGCCCGAACGTTTGGCACAGCGGGATCAGAGCCCCCGCCTAGCATCCGGAGAAACCTTTTTGCAAGCGACCCGCATCCGCATCGGGACCAGAGGCTCGCCCTTGGCGCTGGCTCAAGCGCATGAAGTGCGCGACAGGCTACAACGAGCGCACGGGCTGCCCGAGGGCGCCATTACGATTACGGTCATCAAGACGACCGGCGATCAGGTAACCGACCGGCCGCTATCGGATATCGGCGGCAAGGGCCTATTCACCAAGGAAATCGAAGAGGCGCTGCTCGCCAACGAAGTCGACGTCGCCGTACACTCGATGAAGGACATGCAGACTGTCTTGCCTGACGGGCTAGCAGTCGGCGCCGTCTTGCCGCGCGAAGACCCGCGCGATGCCTTCATATCGCTGAAGTACGACAATCTCGGCGCGCTGCCTCCGGAAAGCATCGTCGGCACGTCGTCGCTCAGACGGAAATCGCAACTACTGAACGTCCGGCCGGACCTCCGCGTCGTTGATTTTCGCGGCAACGTCCAGACGCGGCTGCGCAAGCTGCAGGATGGCGTCGCCGCGGCGACCATCCTCGCCGTTGCCGGGTTGAAACGGCTCAGGCTGCAGGATCGGATCACCGCGACCATGCCGATCGACGTGATGTTGCCGGCCGTCGCTCAGGGCGCGATTGGCCTCGAAATCCGCAGCGGCGACGAGACGACCGCTGCCCTTGTTGAACCATTAAACGATGCTGCTACGGCGCAGGCAGTCATCGCCGAACGCGCTTTCCTCACGCGGCTCGAAGGCTCGTGCCGTACGCCAATCGCCGGACACGCCATGCTCGACGACGGCCGGCTATGGTTCCGCGGGCAAATTCTTTCCACGGACGGCACGAAGAAGTACGAGGTGTCCCGCACCGGCGCACCGCATGATGCGTACGCGATCGGCCTCGCCGCTGCCGACGAGATCCTGAGCAAAGCCGACGCGGCAGTCCTGGCCCACTCGAGCGCCTGATGCACGTCCTCATCACGCGGCCCGAAGGAGATGGTGAGATCCTCAAGGAGCGCATCGAGCAGCTTGGCTCTCGCGCCACGCTCGAACCGCTGATCAATATTGTTTTCGAAACAATTCCACTTTCGTCAGTCACAGGCGCGACAGCGCTCATCGCGACCAGCCGCAATGCTCTGAGGGCGCTGGCGTCGTCGCCGGCGCTCGTGGCTGCACTGGCGTTGCCGCTTTATACTGTTGGGCCGGGCACCACCGCCGTAGCGCGCGAACTCGGATTCAAAGACGTCCGCGAGGGACCGGGCACCGGCGCCGAACTCGTGCCGCTGCTCAGCGCCGATGGGCGGACGCAAAGTGGCACCTTCGTCCATCTCGCAGGCAATGTATTGGCCTTTGATCTCGAAGGGGCATTGGCGGGAAAGGGGCTTAAAATCAAAACGGTAACGGCCTACCGAGCCGTTGCAGCAAAAAACCTCTCGCCGGCCGTCACTGAAGCGCTCCGGAACCGAGACATCGACGCTGTCATACTTATGTCGCCAAAAACGACTGAAGCATGGGTTCGGCTTGCTGCAGACGTTCTAACGCCCGAGGTCATTTCCGGCATAAACCATCTTTGCCTGTCCGAAGCCGTGGCGAGGCCTTTGAAAGCGCAACTTGCCGCAGGAAACATCTTTGTGGCTGCACGTCCTAACCTTGAGGAAATGCTTGCCCTGGTAAAGCGTCTCGCGGCACACTCGGGCGAGGTATAAAACAAGCGCATGTCGACGGCATTGAAGCCGGCACAAGCCCTCACAAGTCGATGAATTTTTGCCGGGAATTAACCTGGTTTACGTGGCATACGCGCGTTTCGTACGGAGGCTTTGGCTCCCAATGGCAGACGACAAATCGGGCACCGGCAAGGGCGCCGCTCAGGGCGGCACCGGTAAGCGCCCTTATGCGACGCTCAACCTCAAAGCGACCGAGATCAAGGTGACGCCGCTTGCCGGCAAATCGCAAACGGCCACGGCGGCAACTGCGGACGCATCTAAGTCTACGGCTTCTGTCGAGGTCGAAGCCCCGCGTCCGGCGCCGGCCCGCTCTTATGCGACGGCGGCAACCGGCAACGGCGAACCCCAAAGAGATACAAAAATGCAAACGCCGCCGAACAAGCCCGAGAAGGCAACAATTGGTTCTTCGGCGGCTGGGAGCGCGGCCAGATCCGCACAGAACGCCGGACCGAAAGAGCCGGAGGCAACCGTTGTCGGCAAGAGGCGCGGCGGCTTTGTCAGTCACCTGGCCGCCGGCATCGTCGGCGGCATCGCGGCGCTCGCGGCGGCGCAATGGGTGCTGCCTGAACTCGACGTTCAAGAGAACATCTCCCGGCTTGCTGGCGATACGTCCGCAATTTCTCAGCGTTTGACGGCACTCGAAAAGAGCGAATCTCGCGACAAACCTGCCCCGGACTTGAGTTCCATCGAAATCCGCGTGGCGAACCTCGAACAGACGGCGCAAACGATCCCGGCATTGAGCGAGGGCCAGCGCCGGCTCGTCGCTGAAACCAAAGCGGCCCTTGCCTCCGCTGCGTCAGACGCCGGCTCGCCGCAGCTCATCGAGCGCCTCGGCAAAGTCGAGGATAAGCTCAAAGCGCTCGCCGATGCTGGTGCCAATGACCCGAATTCCGGGCGCATCGAACAGCTCGCGGCGCTGACCGGCAAAGTTTCCGATCTCGAAACGAGCCTCGCGACGCAGCTTGGTGCATTGCGCGCCAGCGTCGCGAAAGATGTCGAGGGCCGCATTCAGGCGGCGACGGAAGCAAGCGAAGCAGCGCGAGCCGGCACGCAGCGGATTGACAAGGACGTTGCGGGCCTGAAGAGCGACGCGGCACGGATAGAAGAGCGCATCGACGCCGCGAAGGCCTCGAACGACCGGGTTGCGGCCGATCTCAAAGCCACGCAAGACGAGGCGGCACAGATGAAGACCGCCGTCGAGGGCCTGCAAACGACAGCCGCGAAGCCGGCCGATATTGCGGCCGCGATTGCGCCCGTTTTAGAACGGATCGCGGCGCTCGAGAAAAACGTCGAGCAGGTCGTGCAAGGAGACGCCGCGCGCAAAGAGAGTGCCGAGCAAGTCGTTCTTGCGATCGAATTACAAAACCTCAAGCGCGCACTCGACAGCGGACATAACTTCGCGACCGAGCTTGCAGCCGTGCAGAAGGTGGCCGGCAACCGCGTCGACCTCACGGCCCTGACGAAACTGCAAGACAGCGGTGTTCCGTCCCTTGCAGAGCTTACGAAGGAATTCCGCTCCGCTGCCGACAAAGCCATCGATGCCGATGCTGCACCCGAAAGCGCCGGCGTCGTCGACCGGCTGTGGGCCGAAGCCAAATCGGTGGTCCGGGTACGCCGCATCGATTTGAAGCCTGAAGACAAAAGCACCGAAGCAACGATCGGCCGAATGCAGGTGGCTTTGAGCGACGGCCGCTTGGCTGACGTTCTTGAGGCGGCGAAAGAATTGTCGCCCGCTGCCCAGGACGCGGCGCAACCGTTTCCTCGATAAGGTCGCCGCTCGCGTCAGCGTCGATCGAGCGCTGGCGGGGCTTCAATCCCAGCTCAAGTCGTCGATAGCTGCCGGCTCTCAGCCGCCGCCGAAGCAGCTGCCTTAAGATAACGAAGGGTTTGCGTCATGGTGCGCCTTATCGCCTATCTGCTCACGATCGCCCTCTTAGCCGCCGGGCTGTCATGGCTTGCCGATCGGCCCGGCACCCTTCAGGTCGTTTGGCAGGGCTACGACATCGAAACATCGGTCTTTCGCGCCGTGGTGCTGCTGGCCGCTGCGGTGGCGTCGATCGTACTTCTGCTTGCGGTCTTTCGCGCCATTTGGAACAGCCCGGCGGTGATCGGCCATCGCATTGTCAAACGCCGCCAGAAGAAGGGCCTTGAGGCGCTGTCGAGCGGTCTGATCGCTGTCGGAGCGGGTGACGCGGCACTGTCATCGAGATACGCGCTGCAGGCCAGGAAATCGCTTCCGCATGAGCCGCTGACCCACCTCCTGCGCGCTCAATCGGCCGAGTTGACCGGCGATCGCGCCACGGCGCGGCGCATATACGAGGCCATGCTCGCCTCGCCCGAAACCGAGCAGCTTGGCTTGCGCGGACTGTTCCTCGAAGCCGAGCGCGAAGGCGAGAGCGAAGCGGCGCGCCAATTTGCGGGCCGTGCCCTGAAGGCCAATCCGAAGCTTGGATGGTCGTCGAACGCGCTCTTCCAACAGCAATGCAAGCAGAAGGATTGGGACGCAGCGCTGCTGACGCTCGATCTCGCGAAGAAGAACGGCCATGTCAGCAAGGCCGCGGCCGATCGCAAGCGCGCTGTTCTGCTGACCGCCAAAGCTCTAGATGCCGAGGACGATGCCAGCGAAAAAGCGTTGACACTGGCGCTCGAAGCCCATGCATTGGCACCCGACCTCGTTCCGGCGGCGGCGCTCGCCGGGCGTCTGCTCGCCTCGCGCGGCAACGTCGGAAAAGCCGCGAAGGTTCTGCAAAAGACCTGGACGAAATCACCGCATCCCGATCTCGCCACGGCGTACGCCTACGCGCGCATCGGCGACAGTACCCGTGACCGCCTCGACCGTGTCCGACAACTTGCAGCACTGAACCAGCACTCGATCGAGAGCCCGATCGCCGTTGCGGCGACGGCAATCGAGGCACGCATGTATGACGAGGCGCGCCGGGCTCTGGAACCCTTGCTTGCCGACCGCCTGACGCAGCGCGTCGCCATGCTGATGGCGCGCATCGAAGCCGGAGAAAACGGCGAGAAGGGTCGCGTGCGGGAATGGCTGGCGCGTGCTGTGAATGCGCCTCGCGATCCTGTTTGGATGGCCGACGGCGTCATTTCGGATCACTGGGAGCCGACGTCGCCGGTCGACGGGAGGCTCGACGCCTTCCAGTGGCGTGTGCCCGTCGAAACGCGCGACGCAAGCCGCAATGAAATTCTGGCGCGACGGCTCGAGGAGCTGATCGCGATCGAGGCCCCGGCAGCGCAGGATGTCGACACCGCGCGGAGCGGCGAACCCGTTGCGGGTGCTCCGCGCCAAGGTCCTCACAAGCCCGTCGACGCCGACGTCATCGATGCCGAGCCTGTCACCGCCAAAACTGGCAATGGCGCGGCGCAGGTTGCCGATGGCGAACCCCCGTCCCAGAGACTCTCGTACGTTACCGTCGAAAACCCCGGCTTCAGCGAAACGCGGCGACAGAGACGAGCGCGCCCGCAAGACCGCCAAAGATGATCTGAAGCCGTTTGTGGTGCCGCGTCCGCCTGATGACCCGGGCACCGAGCCCCAGCAGCCCGAACAAGAGTTGCCGATGGCAGGCCGCAATGTCAGGTCGGCCAACTAGAATCCGCGCGGCATTGCTCACTTGCAATTCGAAACGTCTGATAGTATCCCTCGCGCCTTCCGGGCGGCTGCACCGCCGGACGATTGCCGCTTTAGCTCAGCCGGTAGAGCACGTCATTCGTAATGACGGGGTCGAGTGTTCGAGTCACTCAAGCGGCACCATGTCTTTCAGACACTTAGACCCGCCTCCCTGGTTTTCGCAGCTAGCGGACCGTGAATTAGGCTGCGTTTAGGTCACGCTGGGTTCGAACCCCCAGGGTCAGGAGCGTCGGTTCCTCGATAACCACTCGTAGTCCGCTTAGCCCCTAATACTCGCCGTCAGAGCGGACATTTCGCGACTGCCGAGTTGGGCCATCAGCGGACTTCGCCTTGTTCGGACAGTGACGTCCGCTCTTCACCCGAAAGCGGACGCCGTCATGGCGATGCCAAGGCCGCTGAAGTCGAATTACATCAACTGACTTGCACACTAATCGATTGGTTCAACCCAGTGAGCGCGCCCAGGCCAAGGCTCGAACGGATCACCGAAGTACTGCGTCTCGCGTAAGACCCCTCCCATCCTTGAACTCCATGATGCTCACAGTGTAGGACGGCTTCCCGGCATAACTGATGACGTATTCGGTAACCCAAAGATCGCCGTGGCCAAGCACACGCCGAATGGTGAAGTGCTTATCGGGAAGCAACCCCCGCGTCGTCCGGATGGCGAGCCGGCCACGGATGCGCTCGCCGGACTGGGAATACTCCAGCACGGCGTCATCATGATAAATCTCATCCTCAGCATCGTCGTCACCGGCCTCAGACGCGGCCCAATGCCGATCCAGCGCCGCCCGGATCTCTTCCTCTGCCATGGATTCCTCCCTGTTGATCCAGTTTGGTTGTGTTTTACTCCCGTCAGTTGCCTTTCCCTGCTTTTCACGGAGATGTTGGCGATGATCTACGAGCTGCGCGTGTATCAGCCTGTTCCAGGCCAAATGCCTCAGCTGCTGGCCCGATTTAAAGACTACACTCTTCCCATCTGGGAAAAGCACGGCATCCATCCGATCGGTTTCTGGACGACGCTCATCGGAGAATCCAGCAACGCACTGACCTACATACTCCGTTGGGAGACGTTGGCAGATCGCGAAACGAGGTGGACTGCATTCCAGAATGACCGGACCTGGCACAAGGCCCGCGACGACAGCGAACGCGATGGACCGATCGTTGCGAGCATCAGCAACCAAATCCTAGCGCCGACATCCTTCTCGGCGCTGAAATAAGTTGGTGCTCGGCAAGAGTGGGTTTCGACTAGGACGTGAACCCACAAATTCAGATTGGTCGGCGGGCGTCCGCTTAGGTGCGCATTCCGGACTCAAGTCGGGCATCGCGTGAGGTCCGAAAAGGGTCATCAGCGGGCGTCGACGACTCTCACAAATGAAGTACGCTAATCTTCCATCAGCAGACGTCGGTTCGGCAAATCGGCGGGAGTTCCGAGAAGAGACATTAGCGAAAGTCAGATTTGTTTGGTGCAACTCTTGGAAAAGAGCTCCTGTGATCCCTCATTGCGCTGAGCCGATCGAGCAGCTTCTTTGTCAGCCGTGATCGTTTCAAGCTCCTCCAACTGCGAGGGGCTTTTTTGTTGTCTTTCGTGTTCTGTAGATAAAACTGTTTGAAGGTCATCATGCTCGGTTCTCCTTGAGTGATTCCTGATGAAGCTATTTATGAAGCGAGGAACTGCTGGCAGATCAGGACTGAAGACATAGTTCTCCACATCGGAATCAACAGTAAGAAATAATTAGGAGCCGAGACCGCGAAGCGGGCTCGGCTGCGAACGCAGTGAGGGCAGCCATTGCTTCTAAAGAGCCTATGGCCACCTTATTGAGGATAGGAATCCTAAGGCACTTCGCTACGCTCGTGCCACTCGCTCACTTCGTTCGCTCGTGGCTCTTTTGTTTGAATTCTTAGGATTCTATATCAGGGGCTAAAGACCACCTAAGGGGCTAACGAGAATCTAAGCAGCATGGTCATACACCAGATGCTTCAGAGCACACTTCGGCTATCCGCAGCCGAAGTGTTTTTCCAAGTCATACACCGAGTGCCCCGATCACACACTCTAACTTGGACAACTCCGTTTGGAGAAAGGGGCGGCTGCGCTTTCTCATTCGATAGAAGCTTATCTGAAAAATGCTCAAAAGTTTTCTCCGTCGGGGGTCTCCGCGAGCGCACCTCTGGTCCCCATGGAGCTGAATAGTTCTTCCGCTACCGTAATAGCTTCGGCACGGGTGGTCGCTTTGGAGGTTTTTACGACCCGTTTCTTCTGCGACGGGATCCAGATCCGCACCCGATAGTAAGGACTCGCTCTGACCTTATAGACAGCCAAACCCCGACGGAGGTTTATGATTTTTCCGTCAAGTGCGTTTCGGCTTTGGCTGTTGCGCGTCACGTTGAAATGTCCGCTCTCCTAAGAAGAGATCCATTTCAATGAAAGTGATACACACAGTGCTACACTAAAAAAATGAGCTGCTGATCAAGCGTTGTTACCATCTAAAAAAGCCAAGCAGGAGGCATGGACTTCTCGGCACATTGGCGCTTATTAGATGCCGTTGGGGGATATTTGTTCTGCGTCGGGGGACAACCGAAAAGGAAGTTTCTCATGTCGACAGATCTGGTCTCCAGCATCACCCAAGTCCTCAACTCTAATCTTGTAAGACGCGTCGCCTCGAGCCTCGGGCTCGATAATACGGTAGCTGAGAAGGCGCTGCAGGCAGGTGTCCCCTCGCTTTTGGCCGCGCTCACGTCTCTCGTTTCGAAACCCGCAGGCGCGGCAGCGCTCAATGGGGCTATAGCTCAACAACAGCCCGGCGTGCTGTCGAACTTGGCCAGCGTGATCGGCGGCTCTGCGCAGAAGTCTCTTATTGATACCGGCACCAGCACGCTCACATCTCTTCTTGGCGGGTCGACCACATCGGTGCTGACCAACGCAATCGGTCAGTACGCCGGTATTGACGACGCTGGCTCGAAAAGCCTCATGGGCCTGCTTGGGCCAGTCGTGATGGGCGTGTTGGGACAACAACGGCGCGCGAGCGGGCTCGATGCTACAGGCCTCGCAAACCTTCTCGCCTCACAAAAAGATAACATTGCCCGTGCGCTTCCCGCTGGCTTCTCGAAGTATCTGGGCGGAACAGGCATTCTCGATAGTCTTGTTGATTCAATTGATGGGCGTCGCCCGCCGGAGGCAACTGCCGGATCCTCAAGGCCTGGTTACGCTACATCTTCGACGCAGAGGTCTTCGGCACGGTCGGGAGCTTCGTCTTCGCAGTTCGGCTGGCTGATTCCGGCGCTCGCGGCCGTGGCAATCGGCGGTCTCGCCTGGCACTGGCTTTCGCGCCCGAGCCTGGAGGAAACGGCTGTCACGCCTCCACCGGCGAAGATTGAGACTCCGGTCGCGTCGGGGTCCAATTCCGCCGTGCCAGAAGTACCATCGGGCACCGGTACCAGCACCGGCGTCTCAGGCCTCGGTCCGATGCCCGCACCCTTCCAAGCGCTCGAAAATCTGCGTGGCATTAAGGTGGGTGACGTTGACATCGGTGCACAACTCGCCAGCGCCGTGACTGACATGCGCTCCTCGCTTACCAGCATTCAGGATACGACTTCGGCACAAGCGGCCGTAGGGCCGTTAACAAGTTCAGCCAGTGAGTTCGCTAGGCTTACCAAGCTTCTCGATCAGCTTTCACCTGAAGCGCGCAAGACGGTCGTGAACACAATCGTTGCCACGAGACCGACCCTTGATCAGCTTTTCGACAAGGCGCTGGCGATTCCCGGAGTGGGCGTCCTCATCAAGCCCACGGTCGACAGCATCCGCTCTCAGTTCGACACGCTGACCACGGCCTGATTAAGTTGGAACCTCTTCGACTGAGCAGCACCGAATTGGCGTTGCTCAGTCGACCTCTAGTTGCGAGAACCCGGCAAGAGTGGGCACGTTGATGACATTGCCTAAGAAGCGGTCAACCGCCGGTCCCCAGATCTTCCAGCCGGCTTGGTCGTCGATGAGTGCGTGACCTTCATCACCATAAGGGGGCTCGATATTGAGTTCGACAGAGCCTCCTGCGTCCCGCCAGGAATTGGCCATCGACGTTGCTAGGTCAGGTCCGAAGTAGCTGTCGTTTTGGGCGTAGAACCAGACCGTCGGAATACGTGCGGTCTTCCCATACGCGTGGACGGCATCGATCAGCTTAGCCTCGCCGCAAACGAGATTTCGCACACCCGAAGGATGGGCGCCGCGACCGCCTGCGAAATTGATAACTCCTCGGACTTCAGCCGGATTGCGCGATGCCAAGGCCAGCGATGCCCAACCACCAGAAGAAGCGCCGACGACAATCGTTTGATTGGGTTCAATGAATGACTGTCGGTTCATGTAAGACACGACAGCTTGGATGTCGTCGGCAGCCACTTGTCCGGAAGCATAGTGATCGGGGCTGGAACAGTCGCCGATGGAGTCGACAACAGGCCCCGCTGTTGCGCCGTATCCTCGGCGTTGCGGCAGGATGGCGACATAGCCCCGTTCCACGAACCAACGCGACAGCCAGTAATAGACAGGCATCGCGAGCGCGAGCCGCGTTTCCGCAGAGGTTCCGTGATTGATGACGACCAGCGGGTGGCGGTTGTACGAGCCGGGGCGATCTGCGGGCCGGAAGACGGTGGCGCGGAGGTGCTTATTCGGGTCACCGCTCGGTACTACCCACAACTGCTCTCGAAGACGTTCGCCCTCGGGTCCGAAGGCACCGAGCTCATTTTCATTGCTCCCAGCGGTCGGCAATCGGAAGACCAGCAACGCGAAAAGGCAAATCGCGGCTGTTCCCAACGTGCGCAAGGAACGGCCGAGCTTTAGGTTTTCCCGCACCATGTGAACCCCCCTTCGTGTTTTTGGCGGGAGTTGTTGGCAGCGATGTGGCGCTCGTTCAGCGGTTGAAAGCGATTCCGCCTCGGTCGTGCGAGAGGGGTTCCATGCACGGCTGGCCTGAGCCTACGGGTTGCCGAGTGAGTTGCATCCGCATGGCGCGGTGGCGCCTTCGACCGGCTTCGTGCCGGCATCGCCGGCCGACGACCGGGACTACCAAGCCCCGACGGAAGTTTATGATTTTTCTGTCAAGCGCGTTTCGACTTTGGCTGTTGCGTGTCGCGTTGACCTAAAGAAGAGACCCCATTTTCAAGAAAGTGATACACATAGTGCTACACTGAATAAATAAGCTTTTGATGACACGTATTTGCCGATCGTCTTCGGCACCGATGCCGCGGTCTTTCCGCACGGTTGGAACGCGCGGCAGTTCCCGATCATGGTCGCGCGCGGCATGACGCCGATGGAGGCGATTCAGTCGGCGACCTCGCTCGCGGCGCACTACATGGGCTGGTCAGATCGCGTCGGTGCTCTCAAGCCCGCGCTCATGGGCGAGCTGGTTGCAGTGCTTGGCGATCCGCTGCAGGACATCACGCGTCTGCAGAAGGTCGACGTCGTGCTGAAAGGCGGCCTGGCCTTCAAGATACCGGCACGCTGACGCTCAACGTGCTCGCGCGATGATCAGGCGTGCGAAGCGGTCCGCCGAACCGGCGTCATGCAACAGGAACACCGACGGCTCGGTCAGCTCGAGCTCCAGGACGACCGGTCGATAGGCCGCATCGAGTATCAGATCGACACGCGCATACAGCAACGGACCCCCTGGGATCGCGCGCACCGCCTGCTCCCCGACCGACAGTTCTGCCGGTGTCGGCGTTCGCGCCGTTATGGTCTCTGCGGCGAACAGCTGATCCGTCGGACTTTCGCCCGCTTGTAGCATTGCGCCTTTGCGGATCGCGTGACTGAAGCGTCCCTCGAAATAGATCAGGGCCGTCTCACCGCTTGCATCGACGCGCTCGAGATAGGGTTGCAGCAGCGTGGTGTGTCCCATGTCGAGGAGCTGCCGCACATGCTCGCGGATGGTTTCGAGGTCAGTGCGCGGGTGTCGTTGGGCGTGACGCGAACCAGATCCCACGGCGGGCTTCACGACCAGTTCGTTTTCGCTTTCGCGCTTCAGGAAATCACTCACGGCTCCTGCCGCATCCATTCCAGGCTCGACGAACTGGGTCGGCACGATCGGCACGCCGGCGCGCGCCAGGTCTCTCATATAGCGCTTATCGGTGTTCCAGCGAATCACCGCGAGCGGGTTGAGCAGGGTCGTGAGCTTTGCGACGCGCTCGCTCCACGCGAGGAACTCCGCGAGCCGGATCGAGGCGTCCCACGTCGATCGCAACAAAGCAAGATCGGAGCGCGCCCAGTCGACGCTGTCATCGTCCCAGTCGACTACGTGCACGTCGGCACCCGCAGCCCGCAAGGCGCCGAGCAGCGGCGGCATGTCTTCGTCGAGGCCCTGTGCAGCGCGCGCCGAGACCAGCGCGATGGACTTGGTTTCAGCCACCAAGAGTGATTTCCCTTTCAGTCGATATCATCAGGATGAACTTGCATACTCTAGCGGCGAAAGGGGGAACGAACCATCGACGTGGCCGAGATCGACGTAACCAAGATTGACCGTGATCTTCTCCGAGGATTCGACAGTGTGCCGCCAGAACCCGTTTGAAAAACGTCGCGGTCCAGCAAGCTGCTCATGGCAGCTCTTGGCCCTTAGCGGAACTTTGGTGCCGACATGATCGCGTCCGCTCTCAGACGAAGAGCGGACATCGCATCGGCTCTCGACAGATCGTCCCGGTCTCCTGCGTTGATCTTCGTGAAAGGGCGTAATTGCCTGAGCGGGCAGTGAACCGGTCAACGTACCCAGTGTTCACTCAGATACCGATACTTCAGGCAGGCGCCATCATGACTAGGCCGTGGACTGATTAATTCGCAGCCACAGCCTGATTGATGCAAGCTGAACGAAGGCGAGGTAATTGGCCGCGAGTTTGTCGTAGCGAGTCGCAATGCGACGACATTGCTTGATCTTGTTGAAGAACCGCTCAACCAAATTTCGGGCGCGATAGAGGTAGGGGCTGAAGCAGATCGGCGCCTTCCGATTGCGTTTCGGTGGGATGTTCGCCCACGCGCCGTATTGCTGGGCAAGGGCCCTGATCCAATCTGCGTCATACCCACGATCAGCGAGAAGCATTGCTCCCGATTTCAGGCCGGACAGCAGGGTAGGGACGAGACGGTTGTCGTGCGCTTCACCGGTAGTCAACCCGAGGCGCACAGGTAGTCCCTTGCTATCGACGACCGCATGAATCTTGCTCGTCAGTCCGCCTCGTGACCGGCCCATGAGCTGTTCTTTATTGTCCGCGATGCAGGCACCATGCTGGTGCACGCGCACGACGGACGTATCTATCATCTGCACCGTGGCGTCATGTTCGGCAGTCAGTGCATCCATGACCCCATCCCAAACGCCAGCCTGCCGCCAGCGAACGAAGCGATTATAGCAAGTCGTGTATGGGCCAAAGCCCTCTGGCAAATCGCGCCAAGGTGCGCCCGACCGCAAGACCCAAAAGATGCCGTCGAGAACACGCCTATCATCTACACGCGGCACGCCGCGCGGCTTGTTCGGCAACATGGTCCTGATGGCAGCCCACTCATAGTCGGTGAGTTCGTAGCGAATGATTCGAAGCTCCAGTTTGAAAGCTTGAATCATGTCCACGCTGACAAGCGCAACGCTGAACCGGCATTTCCGAGATCACCCGGAAACCGGACATTTTGCGACCGAGCAAAACCGACGAGATTGACCCGTAGGCGACATCAACCTCTCCAGCGGTCCACTCGTCGGCGACTTCTGGTGTGCAGAGAAAGCGGACGTCGAGATAAACGCGAAAGGTCGTTTTAGTCGCGGAGGCGATAGGTCTGCTAAGGTGCCGCGAGTGGACATTGCGTTTACGCCGCTTCTCGATGCTCAACGATCTGCTCTCTCTTGGCACACTCCTTACCCGACAACCGATGCGGATGCGGTGTTTTGGCCCTGACTCCTATCGATTTTGCAAGCTGATCAGTGACACGATCAAGACGGCCGTCGACATCGGCTGCGGGTCAGGAGCCGGAGGCATGAGGTTTTATTCCGCATGAGTCGTGCCGGGCACTACGGGCCGCCGGATGGGTGGCAAATGCGGCACGCTTTCCGGTTCCTTTCGGGAGAACCGGCTTGCAGCAGGCCGATTCTGTTGTCGAGGGCCACGCGCTCAACTAGTTTCCAGACCGGGATAAATCATTTTTTGGAGGGGCAAATGCGTTCTTTGAAACTAGGCTTAGCCGCCACGGCGGTGATCTGCGCACTTTCGGCGACGGCTCAGGCTGATTGCATCAGGGTCGGAGCGCTCGGCGAAGCTTTGACCCACGATCTCGCCGTGATCATGTCGACGCACGGTCTTGCAAACGTCATCTATGGGCAGGGCCGCGTGGGCAAGGGCTCGGTCCACACGACCTGCGAAGCAGGCTCAATTACGACGACGTGTCACTCCTCGCAGACGGCGTGCAAAGTGACAACATCCAAAAGCTGCTTAGGCGCCGTATTTTGCTTCCCCTCGTGACCCCGATGCTTGGCGCAAATGAAGAATAGCGCGACTTTGGAAGAGGGCTTCGATCCGTTTTAGGGACGCTTTGTCTACTGGGTCGGAAGAGGATTGCAGGCCAGCGATGAAGTTCATCGCGTTGGGCCCCACTGTTTTCGACCCAGAGCGCGCTTGGCGACGTTGCCGAGGTTAAAGATGCGGTCGGCTTTGCAGAGATGACCGAACGTTATTCGAGCCAAGCCGAACGACTGCGTCTGGCCCATCGCGTCGATTTCAGGTTGCCCGCATAACGGTCGCTATCGAGAAAGAAGCCGACATTCAGCCCGCCGTGCTGAACAAATCGGATTTATGAGTACACGGCCTAGTTCGCCGACGGATCTTTATCTTGAGAATAACAAGAAATACGCTGCTGGAGAGGCCATCCACAAACCTCACCATCCGGGCAAGCAACCGATACAGCCGGCCAAGCGCGTTGCCGTGGTCGCGTGCATGGATGCACGGCTCGACGTGGAGGATCTGCTAGGCCTGCAGACTGGCGATGCGCACATCATTCGCAATGCCGGAGGTGTAGTAAACGATGATGTGATCCGAAGTCTCATCATTTCGCATCACTTGCTGAATACCAACGAGATTATCCTGATCCATCACACGCGATGTGGGATGCTTGCTTTTACCGACGACTTGCTCAAGGCGGGCCTCGAAGGCGATCCGGCCGCCGAGAAAACGCTTGGCATGCTTTGTAAGGAGATGCTCTTCCAAATGGGCACAAAGTATCGATGGAGGGTGGCTTCCGTCTCACGCCATGACCTGTTTCTTGGTTGGGCGTATTTTTGAATGTAGTCATCCACCACATGAGCAAACGAGTTGGACCGATCAGGCCGACGTGTCTTGAGCTTCGCGGCCACCGGATCTTTGCCGGCATCAACGTCCGCCAAGACCGCTCGCGCTCTCGTCCGAGCGGCCTCTAGGCTCAGATGCGGGTGATGCCCTATCGCTGGGACGACGGAATCGTGGGGTCCAAGTAGATCGTGCGGTTCGTGAACTCGCAGGACAGTGGTACAAGGACGCGTCGACGATGATTTATCGATCGCGCAACGACAGATATCGGCCATTGGCAAACGGCACCGTGCCCGACATCTCCTGCGGCTTCCGGCAATTGGCGCGATGATTTGCGGCGCAGTTTAAGGCGCATTGCGGCCAAACGGCAGTCAATCTGGGACCTGACGATGACCACTCGCGTTGTAGCTTTCCCCGTCAAACATCCGTCGGCCGCGCTCCTGTTTGTCCAAATCTTGGGCATCCTGGTTTATGCGCTGATGGAAGACACGTCGGCGGGGCGTGCGTTGTTCGGCGTTATCGGCCTGCTCGTGCTCGGTGCGGCGCTCTATGTCGTGAAGCGCGGTCCCTGGCTGACGGGCTTCGCTGTCGTGCTCGCCCTGCCCGTTGTTGTCATTTCCCTCTGGCTGGCGTTCGATCCCGATCCCCGCGGAATGGTCATCATGGCCACCCTCGAGGCCGTGTTCTACTTCTACGCCGCGGGCAGCTTGATCGCCTACATGCTCGAGGATGAATTCGCATCGGTAGACGAGCTGTTCGCCGCCGCGGCGACGTTTACGCTGCTGGCGTGGGCATTCGCCTATGCGTACGTGGTGTGCCAAGCCCTGCTGCCAGGGAGTTTTGGTGCCCTCGCGAACTCAGGCAACCCACGCACGTGGATGGAGCTGCTCTTCCTGAGTTTCACGACGCTGTCCGGCGTCGGGCTCGGCGACATCATACCTCTCCTGCCGATGGCCCGTGCCCTCGTCATGATCGAGCAGCTCACCGGCGTGATGTACCTCGCCCTGGTCGTGTCGCGGTTGATTGCGCTGTCCGTAACGACACGAACGAAACGGTGAATCAGTTCTGAACCGTGCTGAAGCCGGGGTACAAGTCGGGGCCATCAGGTCCTCGTGTCAATTGCTCAACCACGCCCGGCCGGCGCCGACATATTTCTGCCTCCCGTCTGATTTGCGCAATCGCTGGGCGGTCAATTGCACTTCGCGCGCACGCGCTCGCGAGGCGCATGCATTGCACAGGTGGACCCGCTGGAAGGTTCAGACAAGGAGAACGTCGCAGCCGCCGTTGCCAGGGTTGCGTAAGCCATCGGTGGCACAGAGAAAGCGCGTTTAAATCCGCACCGCATCAAAGGTATCGGCCTAGCGGAATAGCCCTTTGGGTTCGCTGGCGAGATGTCGGATCACTAGCCTGGAGCAGTCTAGCTAAACGTGAGGCGTAACGTCCGCTTCGGTCAATTCTCTCAACGCCGCGATAACCGTGGAGTTCCTTCCGCAAAACCTCAGGCCATTGTAAGCGCGTGCTCATCCTGAAGCAGTGGATTTGAGAGGATCAAGTTCAAGCTTTTCTCCCACGCGATCAATGCCTCGCGTGATTGTCCAAGATAGCTGTATCGATTGTAAGTGCCAGCTACTCCCGGAATTGCGTCAGAGTGATTGAGAATTCGCTTGATGATGTGCAAGGGTGTGCCCAGCTCTGCTAGCTTAGATGCGACGGTCCTTCTGAGGTCATGCAGACGCCAGTTCTTAACGGCGCTGGACTCATCTATGCTTCGTTTCCATTTGGAAAAACCAGACACCCGCCGGTCGTCGAAGCCGCGCGCTGGAAAGACGTAATCGCCGAACTCGCTTTCAGACTTGATAACATGGAGCGCCGTTTCTGATAGAGGTACCAAGATGTTCGCGTGCGGATTTGGTTCTCGAAGACGGTATGGTCCAAATAGCCTGCCCGAGATTCAACTCTGAGCGTCGCATGCCCGCGACTTCGTTGCGTCGTTGGCCCGTCAAAAGAAGCAATTTTACAATGGCACCAAAGGCTCCAGAATAACGATCGCTAGCAGTCCAATCGCCGCTATTTCAGGATCTGAGAGCACTCGTTGGCGGGCTACTTCTTTTGCAGGCATTTTCAACGTTGCGCAGGGTGTTGACAGACAATAGTCTTGCTCGACAGCCCACGAGAAGAACGCCCGTATACAAGCGAAGGCTTGGTTCGCAGCACTTGGCGTGCCTCGCTCTACTATTCCTTCGATCACATCGCGCACCATTCTCTTGTCGATGCTCGAATTGAAAGCTTGCCCCAGTCTGGGATGAAGTATCGATCAAGGGTTCGCTTTGTTTCTCGCCATGATCGTTTTCTTGGCTTTGCGTGGCGCTCGATATAGTCGTCTACGACGTCGCGAAAGATCTGGGATTTGCCGTGACGGCGCTGCTTTAGCTTTTCCGCTGCTGGATCAACTCCTTTGTCGGCGTCCGCCAGAACGGCACGAGCTAAGCGTCTCGCTTGCTCTAGGCTGGTATGGGGATGGTGGCCGATAGTGTGGCGACGCTGTCGGCCCTCGAAGCGATGAGCGACGTAGTAAGTCTTGGTCCCCCCGTACGACACGCGAAGGCCTAGCCCCCTTTCTGTCGCGTGACGGAAGTCGATCTGACTTCCAATATCGACTGTCAGTTTTTCAACTTCGCGCTGTGAGCTAAATTTCCTCATTCGTGGCCCATTCGAGTTAGGTATCATTTAGGTATCAACGATACCGTGATCCTAAGCCGAACCCAACGCGGCTAAAAACCGCTATTAATAAATAAAAACAACATGTTAGAGAATGTCATGCAATAGCATGACGCACCATAGATATGCAGACCCACTTATTCGTAATGACGGGGTCGAGTGTTCAAGTCACTCAAGCGACACCAATATTCCTCTCGGTCAAATAAAGCACTTCTGAGCTCATCTTGAGCCGCAGGTTGAATCAAACAGCCTTCGAGAGTGCGCGCCCTGCTATTCCCTGGCATGTTGCGGGCGTGTACCTTCACGCCTCCGGCTCTTCGTGAACTCCCGCAACCCGCAGCATATTGGGAAAGCTTCCATGCACCGGTACGTCAAACACCTCACCGTCCTCGTCATCGCCGTCGCGGTGATATTCGTCGTAGCGAGGTATCAAATAGTTCAACAGAGCGCCGAGATAGCTGGCGAGGAAAGCCCCTGATTAGTTTTGACCTTGGTATCCGTTTCAGAAGTTAGCCGGACCACCATCAGGCGGCCCGGCTGAAATTCAAATTCTACCTCTGCTTTCACGGCCCCGGATTGGGCGACGGTGCCGGAGGCGTAGGACTTGCGTGAGGCACTGGCGGTGCGGTCACGGGCGCGGTGATCGCCGGAGCGTTCGCGTTATCCGCGGTCGGAAAAATCCGCCCATAATAATACCAAGACGCGAAAGCGAGTGCGATCAGCAGCACAGCGACAAGAGCATTGAGTGCGCCGTCGGTCGAACGCACAGCGTCGTCAAAGGTCGTACGGCCCTTACGGCGGGTGTCATGAAAAATGGCCATAGGGATCTCCTAAATGGTATTCTTAGGAGGCTAACGGCTGATTTCCGCCGAAGGTTCCTACCTCGGAACAATGTCCAGTGATCAGCACGGCCATTGCCGAATTTAGTCGCAGGAACACTAACCCTTAATTGGGCGTTGCGGGACCATGGACAGACTTGTCGAGACAGCCCGAGAGTTTGCTGTCGAGAAGCACGGCAACCAAAAGCGCAAATACGATGGCGCGGCCTATATCGTGCATCTCGAAAGCGTTGCCGGAATTCTGGTCGAGCACGGTTACAAAGACTTCTGTCGTACTCTCAGCCGCGCTACTACACGACACTGTCGAGGATACGGATGCGACCATCCAGGAACTGCTTGAACGGTTTGGTGAAGAAATCGCGCAGCTTGTCTATTGGCTGACTGACGCCGAAGAGGGCAACCGACGGACGCGAGTTCTGCAGTCCGCTTGGCGGTTATCGCGCGCCCCTTGGAATGCAAAGCTCATCAAGCTCGCGGACATCATCGACAATGGAACGACCATCATGCAGCACGACCCAAAATTTGGGCCGGTGTTCCTCGCCGAAAAACGACAGATTTTGAAGATGATGGTAGACGTTGAAGGGAAGCGGTTGCTGACGCTGCCGCTGTTCCTGAAAGCCGCTGCGACGACGCAGCCGGACACGCTTTTGACAGGGGGAGGCCTCTGACAAATGCGATGCCCTACCTATACTGCCGCTGTACTGACAAATGCGATGCCCTAACGGAACGGCTATACTGCCGCTGTATTCCCGCTTAGCGGCTTCCCGCTACCCACTTCACCCCGACTACCAGCGCTAAGCACGCCGTGCAAGCCGTAGCTATCGCGACGTTGGCATTTATCGCCGCGTACATCCCTGCTACGCAGCTGAGCACAAGGGCGCTCAGCATACAAATAATCCCAAGGATTAAATACCTTGTCATGGAATTCTCCCTCGTCCGAGCCTGTTTGTATACCGAGGGAATGTGCGAAACTGATAACCACACTCGGGCGAAAGCGGGGCTTCTAATGAAAGCCGGGCGCTGTTGGCACCCGGTGAATTCGTTAAACTCTGCGCGCTTTTTATGGACCAGGATTAGGCGACGGCGCCGGATGCGTAGGACTTGAGTTCGGCGATGATGGCGTGGTTACAGGCTCGCTAGTCGTCGAGGCGCCGGTATTCGTCTGGTCAACGGTCCGGCTTGTATTGCCGAAGAAAGCCCACGCCAACGCGATGGCGATGATGAGTGCCAGAACTATTCCCCACGACGACGCGTAACTCGTGAGCCCCAAGTCATCCGTTGTTCGCTGGTGGCCCGTCCGCGGATCTGTGTAAATAGCCATTTGATTTCCTCCTAATTAGTAACAAGGAGGATAACGGCCCACTTCAGGCTGCGGTTCCTGCCGAAACCGGTCTCATCGAAACGTTATTCATCACCTGTGCCGGACCGAAGCATTCCTCAAGCGACGCAACCATTGGCGCATTCGCAGCGTTCCCTACCTACGGGCACACGATGGGCGAGATCTATTTCAAGGAGATAAGAAATTGAGAAAATACATCAGCTCATTAGCGGCACTCGGGGCTGCTTTATCCGTGGCGGCGTTTGTGCCGGCGGCACAGGCTGACTCGTGGCGTGGCCACCGCGGTCATCATTACTCGTACAATGGCGGCCATTACGGTCACCACCGTGGGCACGGTTATTGGCGTAACGGGCGTTGGATCGCTCTCGGAATTGGCGCTGCTGCAATCGCTGGCGCGGCCGGAGCCTATGATCGCGGCTGCTATTGGCGTCATGGCTATCGCTATTGCGATTAAGCTGATCCAGATGGATTGCATATCGACCCCGGCCCTAAAAAAGGCCGGGGTTTTTTTCTTTAGGATTAAGTCACAAAGGCTTTCTTCATCCTAAATTTTCTTTCACCAACATATTTTAAGCTCTCTCTTCACGTCGTGACCCCGGCAGGGTCGCCGGCGCGTACAGGAGCCTTTCAATGGCCGGATCGAAACAAGCCGCCGCCCTCATCGCAGCGGTGCTTTCAGTGACGTCTGTTTCCGTCCCGGCGGAGGCTAATCGCCGCTGCGGGTACGACCGATATGGCTACAACGCGCCCGATTTCAGCGGCTGCTATCGCTATTATCGCGAAGGTCGGGGCTTCGGCCCAGCTTATGTTCCCTTATTCCGAGGTGCGCTACGTCGTGCCTGCGCGCCGGTCGCCGGCGAAAGCTTCGTTGACTTTCAGCAGGAGCAGGGCACGCGTCGCATCGTCGATCGGGCCTTTGGGGCCCTCAATCTATCTCGCAAGACGGTGCTTGAAGTCGGTGATGTTCAGGTGCTGCTCGCTCTCGTCGCGCGCGGCTTCGGCATCGCTCTCGTGCCGCGCACGCTTGCGAATGCGCGCGCGTCCGCCAATGCATTTCCCAAAATCGGCATTGCCGAATTGAAGCGCCCAGAGCTTCGCTGGGAACTGGTGGTGGCGTACCACGGCAGATCCGGGATGGCGCAATCGCGGAATCCGGCCGTCGCGGCATTCACAGCCGTCCTGAGCAAAGTACGAGATGACGGCCGATTGGCCTGATTGCGATCACGTGCGCCATCGCGCGGCCGTCGTACTTAGCCGAGGCTCGCCTCGTAGACGTAAAAGGCCATCGCAGCCACCATCGCCGGCACTGCAATGATGTGCACGACGCCGAGAAGCCGCCTCAGCCAACCAACCGGAGCCACCCATCTGTTGGCTCGCGCAATCGTAATGCCGATGATGATACTCAGCATCAAATAACAGAACAGAAACATTCTGTCGGAGAGCGTCTCGGCATTAGCATCGAGCTTCGGAAGCGAGAGATAGAGCGCCACGGCCGATAGCAGCGCCGTCACTTGAATGGTGACGATCGCCTCGAAATGCGCCCCGGCGATGAAGATCGACAGGTAGGCGATGCTCAGGATGAAGCCCAGTGGCACTACGACGCGCAGGAAATAGTCGGTCGTTTGCCGCGTCATCAGCCACACGTAACTTGCCTTGTAAAATGGCACGACGCTCGGCTCGAGCGTTTGTGCATCGACGGTCCGCACGAAGTCCTGATCGTAGCCGACGTACTGGTCTCGCGGCTGCCAGCCATCGACCGTAACGGATCTGTCGCGCAAATTTGCCGGCGGCGGCTGAACGATGAACGGTGCGTTGCTGTGCTTCGGTTGAATGTCGATCGAGAATCTCTGCGTATCGAATGGATAATTCACGAGCTCCGGCTCGAACAGAAATTTGCCGCTGACCTGATAAATCTTCATGTGGTCCGGAAACGCTTCGCTTTTACCGCCGTCGTGGATCACGCGAACAGTGATTTGCCGGTCATTGGAGCCCGGCTCGAGATACGCGTTTGAAAATTCGATTTGATCGATCGATGCCCCAGCTCGGTCGTTCATCGACAGATAGAAATCCGCGAAGAACGTCTTATCGTTATCGTCGATCCGCTCGGCGCGAATGAGGTCAAGGTCGGCATAGAGCGTATCGATGCGGCGCAGGCTCTGGTTGCGCAGATGCACGAATTGAATCGGTGCCAACTGCGCCCGGCCAAGACCGTGCGGCACCATGACGATGAGCGGCGTTCGCGCGGCCGCTCGTGAGGAGGGCTGGAACGACCAGTTATCAAACTGGCCCTTGAATGTGCCGCGCCCTGAAGCGTAGGTGGTCCCAAGCTCGCGAACGATGAGGGCGCGAAGCTCAGGCAAGCCGATCGCTATATCGGCGGTGTGCGCCGCCTCCGCGATCAGGGATACGATATCAGCGTACTGGGTGCCCGCGCTGAGGGCCCGCATGTTGTCGGCATCCAGGACATTAAGTGGGATGTCCTCGTCCCTGGGCTTGCACTGGCCGCTTTTCCACCCCTCCGCATCGGGATTTTTGGCGCCTTCGAAGATCCACTCATCCGGGCTCGTGGAATTTGCGACGAGCTGGCGGAGCCGGCCGTTGTAGAGGTTCGGCAGGCCGTCCCATGCCAGTTGATAGACGTCGTTTGGATAGGTATTACCCGGATCCGACGTGAGAGACTCGATGCGCCCCGTGGTGAACATCGGCGGCGTAAATCCCGCGTCCTTGAATTGCTTCAGAACATCCTTTGTTCTTTTGCTCCCGACGCTGAGGAAGACGAGGTCGGTATTTTTTGCCTTCAGGTCGGCGATCATTCCGCTGACCTGACCAGCATCGAGCCTGTCGTCCACTACCGTCAGAAGAGGGTCAGAGACAAGAGCCGTCGATCCGAGAAACTTTCTAGCGAGTCGCCTAAGCTGCTGCTGCCCACCGAATTTTGCAGACCGACGAAGGCCGGCCGCGCAATGTGCATCTGCTTGACGAACTCGGTCAGCACCGGCATGCGTTCTTCGTCCTCGGAGGGACGCGTCGTGAAGACGTTGGGGTACTCCGCTATGATGCTGCCAACCGAGATATCCGAGACGAAAGGTATGCCGCTGGCTTTCAGCTCCTTACCTTCGGCGTCGAATGCCGTCTTTGCACGCGTTGAGTTTGAAAGCCCGATCATGGCGACCGTTTGCGGGTCGGATATTGCGGTTCTCAAGTTCGCCATCGTCTTCTGCGGATCGCGCTGATCGTCAAAAAATTGCAAACGCAATCTTCGGCCCGCGATGCCGCCTCCGAGATTAATGCGGTCCTGCGCTTGCCTCGCGAGGCGCTTGATGGCTGTCAGCGAACCGTTGTCATAGCACTCGTCGTTCCGCGAGGTTACGAACACTGCTACGCTCAGAGGCGGGAGTTGGGCCGCATCTGCTTCATCGGCTGTAGCGGAGATCGGAGCGCTGACGCAGCCCAGCATGGCCGCGACGGCACAAAAAAGCGCGATGGCGAAAGTATGCGGAGCCCAGCGTTGACCGCGCTCGCGGAACTTCGAAGACGAAAAACCCACCTGATATCACCCGCTGATTGCCCGTGCGATGAGGTAGGGACCCGCCCCAAGACGTTGCCGCCCCCGCGTTCCCCCGTCCTTGGCGCTCTTTAGCAATAGCCGTGAAGCGAAAGAATGGAGAAATTAGGTGCGGCTCGGGGCCATTTGACCTAAGCGCCTGGAATCTGAGGGCTTACGAAGCAATTGGAAATCCACATGAAGAATCAGCCGGCGAGTTGGCTGTCTCGACTACGATATTGGCGGTCCGTCTATAGCCCGGAAGCGGTCGAGGCTGCGCGGCAAGCGGTGGCTCACCAGAAACCTGCGGTTGTCATTACCGGCGGCTCGCGCGGCATCGGCCTGGCGCTGGCGCGGCGGTTCATTGAAGCCGGGCGCGATACCGTCATCGTGGCGCGCAACGCGCAAGGCCTTTCGAAGGCCCTAGCACAGCTTAAGAGCGATACGAGCGTTGAAGCGACTGCCATTGTTTGCGATGTCGCCCGAGCCGACGCGGCAGAGATCATCGCCTCCGGACTTCGGCAAGCCGGTCTTTATCTCGATGTGCTCGTGAACAATGCGGGCATTGGCCTCGCGGGACCTTTTCTAACGCAGGCGCCCGATGATCTTTCGCACCTCATCGCTGTGAACATCGACGGCCTGACGCGTCTGACGCGCGCTGCACTCCCCGATATGATCGCGCGCCAACGCGGTGGCATCCTGAACATGGCATCGCTCGGCGCTTATGTGCCGGGGCCAAATCAGGCGGCCTACTACGCGAGCAAATCCTACGTGCTGTCTTTGACAGAAGCGCTTGCAAGCGAAGTCTCCGGTCAAGGCGTTCGCGTCGCCGCCGTGGCACCGGGACCGGTCGACACGACGTTCCATAGAGACATGGGCGCGGAGGCGTCACTCTACCGGCTATTGCTGCCGTCGCTGACGCCGGAACGCGTGGCCCGAAGCGCTTATCTCGGCTTCATATTGGGGCGCCGCGTCATCGTGCCCGGAATTTTAAACAACGTCATGTTCGTTGCGTTGAGGCTTCTTCCCCACTTCCTGACCGTGCCGATCGTCTCCTGGCTGCTGAAGCGCGACGAAAACGTAAACGCGCGTTAAGTCGAACCTTTTCGGCGTTTCCTTTATGGAAACCAATTTCGGCTTAAGTACTCAGGGACTTCGGAAGAAGGTATTGCGTATCCGGAGCTCCCGACGCGGCCGCGCTCAGCGGGCTCTTCGAGCACGGTACCAAACGAAGCGTGGCCGCGCTGCATTTATCGCAGGCTGTGTCGAGCGATTAAAGCCCTCAGCTACCGCGATCACACCACCAGTCGTCGAGCTTCATGGCGGTCATCGCCGTTTTGACGGCGAGCGAACGCAGCGGTTCAGGTGGTATCGGGAACGGCCTCCTATTCACGAACCACAGGTCCGTCAGGTCCGTTTTTCGTCCGAGGACCAGATCGCGGATGATGCGACCATTCATCTGCGTCATTGCTACGCCATGACCAGTGCATCCGACCGAATAAACCGCACGTCCACCGTCGAGCGTCCCGATCTGCGGAGTTGAATCCGATGTCACGGAAAATGCTCCGCCCCAACGATAGTCGACGCGAATACCGCGAAGTGCTGGAAACGTCACAGCGATAAATTGTTCGAGATGCTCCCAGGCTTTCGGATAGGCGTCGTTGTCCATGTTACCCGCATATGGCACCTGCCCCGGGCCGCCACCAACCAAAAGCCGTCCGTCGGGCGTCAGCCGATAGAAGTGCATGAAGTTGCGGCCGTCTTCGATGCCTTCGCGCCCGTCCCATCCGATTGCGGCACGCTGATCGTCTGAAAGCTTGTCGGTGACGATGATGTAGGCAAAGGCAGGTGCCTGCTTCGATCGCATTCCAGGAAGAAGATGCGTGTAGCCGTTCGCGGCGTAAACCACCTTTTCGGCAATTACCGAACCACCGTTCGTTTGAACGCGATACCTGCCGCTCTCGCGCCGGACGTCGTTCACCCTCGTCGTTTCATAGAGCCTTACACCACTTTCGATGGCCAGCCGTCGCAAGGCGTCCACCCATTTAACGGGATTTATGAGCCCGCAGTGGGGTTCGAAACAGCTGCCGAGATAGCTTTGCGACCGCACACGCGCTTGGGTTTCATCGCGGTCCAGCCATTGAAACCCATCGATGCCGAGCGACTGGAAGAACTCGATTTCGCGCTGAATGCGCGTGACGTAGGCCGGTGACGTCGCGACCTTCAAAAAGCCGCTGCTCTCATAATCGCAATCGAGCCGATGTTCGCGCAGCGTCTCCTCGAGAGTTGTGATCGCACTCACCATGTACGCGTGCGCGTCTCGAGCCGCCTCTTTGCCGTGCAGCGTCTTCATCAGCCCGGCCGAAGCGCCGAACAGCGTCATCACGAAGCCGGCGTTGCGCCCGCTGGCACCGAAACCTGTCGTCTCGGCTTCGAGAACCGCAACCTCGAGGCTTGGGTCGGCGGATTTCAAGTGGTATGCAGCCGACAACCCCGTGTAGCCGCCGCCAATGATCGCCACGTCTGCGGTGATGTCCGAACCGAGCGCCGGTGCCGCGTCGAACGGGGCCCGGCTCGCAAGCCAGTAATTATTCGGCCGAACTGGAGCCTTCGCGTCCATCAAGAAGCTCTACGTATGAACCGGGCCGGCACGATAGAGGCCGGCGCCTTACGGCCGGTACACTATCGCTTTCCGGGCCAACGACAACCAATCTGGTCGTACCTAGGTTATCGATCTGCGATCGCTCAAGCGACTTGCGGAATGACCGTCATCGAAGCGGTCTCACTCGCCAAACGGATGCTCGTGGCGACCCGGTCGATAAAGGCCCGCGTCCGCTCGACCACGACATGACGCTCCTTGTCGAGCGTCACCATGTGATAGCTGTCTTCCAGCACAACCAAGTCTTCCGCCCCGGTCAGTTCGCTGCGCAAGTACGTGGCGTTGTTCAGATCAGCGTAATCGTCCTGGCGTGAGTGAATGATTAGCGTCGGCTGCTGAACTTTGTCCAGTATCTTCTTTGCTGCCGCTACCATGCGGCGATGTTCAAGAACCATTGCGCCGGGAGTGCCGACGGTGCCGAGGTCCGAGCCATCCGATGCGGCCAGCGCGGCGCGCACGAACTCGCGAACCCGCGGGCATTTGATGCCGAGGGATTCCGCGTCCGGAAATTCCATCAGATTGGCCATCCAACGGCTGCGAACCAGCGAAAAGAGCTTCGTGTACCACGGCATTGCCCAGCCATTGATCCACAGCGTCGGAGAGAACAGCGCGATACCCTGAACCTTGTCGGGATGCCTGGCGCCGAGGTGCAGACCGATGATGCTGCCGAGGCAGAGGCCGCCGACGATGACCGTGTCGCAATCCTTGCGGATTTCATCGAGCGCCGCTTCGGCACTGCGATACCAATCCTGCCAATTGGTCTTAACGATATCCTGGCGCGTGCCGCCGTGCCCGGCGAGCTGTGGGCAGTGAACCGTATAGCCAGCGCGGCCGAGGCCCATCGCTACGAAGCGCATCTCAGCGGGGGTTCCACACAGTCCGTGGATCAGCAGCACACCGACCTTCCCGCCGGCGATCCGGTAGGTGTGGTCCTTGGCGGCAGTCTCGCTGCCGGCGCCAGTGCTCAGTGTTGTGATCTCTGCGGTCACGGCGTCGTCCTCCTGCGTTCTCTCTGCCGCCACGGTTAAGGCGGAGAGGGGAGGGGGGCTGTTCCGTACGCAACACGAGGCGGCGATAGAGTAGGAATGGGCGGGGGCAGAAGGCTCCACGAGTTCCGTGAGGAACACGTCCGAGCTGTAAGAACATCAGGAGCGCCGGGGAATGGCCACAGCAGACACCGTCTTTCGCGGCGCGACCGCAATTGTCACCGGCGGCGCTTCCGGCATCGGGCGCGCGTTAAGCGAACGCCTTGGCAAGCTGGGCGCGAACGTCACCGTCGCCGATTTGCAGACTGATCTCGCCGAGCGCGTCGCCGCCGGCATCAACGCGGTGGGCGGAAACGCGCAATCGGCAACGCTCGACGTCTGCGATTTCGCCGCGACCGATAAACTCTACAAAGACCTTGCATCGCGCACCGGTCGTTTGGACCTCGTCTTCAACAATGCCGGCATCTGGATGATGGGCAACGCCGATGCGTTCTCACTCGATGACTGGAACCGTCTGATCGACGTCAACCTGCGCGGCACCCTTCACGGCACCAAGGCGGCCTACGATATCATGCTGAAACAGAAGTCGGGGCACATCATCAACACGGCGTCCGTTGCTGGCCTGACACCCGATCCCGGCTGCACCGCCTACTCGGCGACGAAGCATGCAGTCGTCGGGCTGTGCAAATCGCTGCGTGCCGAAGCCGCGCGCCACGGCATCAAGGTAAGTGCGCTGTGCCCCGGCGTCGTCCAAACGCCATTGCTCGAAGGCGGTGGCAAATTCGGAAAGGTGTTCGACAAAGTCGATCCCGATCGCATGCAGCAGATGTGGACGCGTATGCGCCCGATGCCGGTCGACGCCTTTGCCGAAAAGTCCTTGCGCGACGTCGCAAAGAATAAGCCCGTCATTGTCTGGCCGATCGGCGGCAAGCTGTTCTGGTGGATCGACCGGCTGTCACCCTCGCTGAGCATCAAGTTGGCGCGCGATATGTACGACAGCAACCAGCGGCTGATGGGGCTCGAATAGGCTAAGATTCACGTCCATGGCTAATTTCAGACGTTTCGCTATTTCGAGGTAGGTGACGACGCGCGAGAGCGTGCTATGAGAGCGGCGTCAATGATAAAGAAGGGCCCCGTTACGAGAGCCCTGAGCGCCTTGGGAAACGCTGCCGTGCCTCAGCCCGTAATTGCCGCCACGGGGCTTTACGTTCCGCCCAACAGCATTTCCAACGCCGAACTCGTCGGTGCCTTTAACGCTTACGTCGAACGCTTCAACGCGGAGAATGCCACGGCCATCGCGGCCGGTCAGATCGCGCCGCTGTTACCCTCATCGGTTGAGTTCATCGAGAAGGCGTCGGGAATCAAGGCCCGATACGTAATGGACAAGCAGGGCATTCTCGATCCTGCCATTATGCGCCCGATCATTGCCGAGCGACCCAACGAACAACTTTCGATCCTCGCCGAGATGGCTGTTGCGGCAGCCGAGGACGCGCTCAAAAAGTGGGGCGGGGACGTCAGCGACATCGGCGCGGTCATCTGCGCAGCGTCAAACATGCAGCGTCCTTATCCCGCCATGTCGGTCGAGATTCAGAACGCTCTCGGAATCGGCGGCTTCGCCTTCGACATGAACGTCGCCTGCTCGTCGGCAACGTTCGGGATCAAGACGGCCGCCGACTTTATTTCGAGCGGTTCCGTCAAGGCGGTCCTGATGGTCAATCCCGAGATTTGCTCCGGGCATTTGAACTTCACCGAACGCGACAGTCACTTCATTTTCGGCGATGTCGCAACGGCCGTGATCCTCTCTCAAGCCGAGTTGGCAACAGATGGCTGGAGCATCCTCGGCACGCGGCTCAAGACGAAGTTTTCGAACAACATTCGCAACAACTTCGGTTTTCTCAATCGCGCGGCTCCGGAAGGCATAGGCGGGAAGGACAAGCTCTTCGTGCAGGAGGGCCGTAAGGTTTACCGCGAAGTCGTGCCGATGGTTTGCGAACTCATCCTCGAACACGCCCGCGACGTAGGCGTCGATCTGCAAACGCTCAAACGCCTCTGGCTACATCAGGCGAACATCAACATGAATGAGTCGATCGGGCGCAAGGTGCTGGGTCGCGAACCTGCCCCGGGCGAGAACGTCATCATTCTCGATGCCTTTGCAAATACCAGCTCTGCGGGATCGATCATCGCGTTCCATACGGCCAGTAGCGACTTCGCGGCGGGGGAGACGGGTCTCATTTGCAGTTTTGGCGCGGGCTATTCCGCAGGCAGCGTATTCGTGCAGAAACGCTGAGGCAAACGATCAGAAATTTTTCCTCAGCTGCACGACAGTACCCTGCTCCTGGACCATCTGTTGAATGGCCTCGATCAGGCGCTGGTGTTGAAACGGCTTTCGTATCAGCGTCGCCTGCCGAAACGCTTCAGGCAGGCCTTCGCGGCCATAGCCGCTGACGAATGCAAACGGAATATTGCGCCTTACGAGAGCGGCGGCCAGCGCATCCACAGGTTTGCCTCCCAGATTGGCGTCGAGCAGCGCCGCATCGATCTCAATCGTATCGATAAGTGCCAAAGCCTTTTCGAGCGTCGCGGCAGGTCCAACGACCACGCAATCTTCGTCCTCCAGGCTGGAGACGATATCCATTGCAATCAGCGGCTCATCGTCGACGACAAGTATGCGCTTGGCCACCACACTGGCTTTCTCAACGAGCCGCGCCTGATTTGCATACATGTTTGCCGTCCCAAGCTTTTTATACGACCCCGTGGCCGATTGTTCGCTCTGAGGCAAGGTCAAGGTGATGTCGCATGTCAACCCTTCGCCCTCGTAGCGGATTGAGGCTGTGCCACCGTGGGCTTCGAGGCTCCTCTCTATGAGCCTTGTCCCGAAGCCGCGCCTTTGCGGAACCGTCACGGCCGGACCGTCACGCTCCTGCCACTGCAGCAGAAGTTCCCGCTCGCCGTTCGTGCGCACCATCCATTTAATTGAAAGTTTTCCGCGCGTGTCCGACAACGCGCCATATTTACGGGCATTCGTAGCAAGTTCGTGCAATACGAGACTGAGGTGCAATGCGGCCTGCGGGTTGAGCA
>CAWHZB010000018.1:0-24925 GCA_963833715.1 uncultured Alphaproteobacteria bacterium | reverse complement strand
ACTTGAGGCGCTCGGCCAGTCACTTTGGCTGGACTATATGAAGCGCAGCCTGATCGACGAAGGCGAACTTCGCACGCTCATCGAGCGCGATGGCTTGACGGGCGTCACGTCGAACCCCTCGATCTTCGAGAAAGCCATCGGCGAGACCGACGAATACGCAGACGCGCTGAAGCAGTTTCAAGCACAGGCGGAGCCACAGCATATCGGCGATCTACGAACATCTTGCAATCGCCGATATTCGTGCCGCCGCTGACGTGCTGGGTCCGGTTTATAAGCAAACTCAAAGCCGGGATGGCTATATCAGCCTGGAATGCTCGCCCTATTTGGCCAACGATACCGAAGCCACGGTGGCCGAAGCGCTGCGGCTGTGGGCGGCGGTGGATCGCCCAAACCTGATGTTGAAAGTACCGGCGACTCCGGCCGGCATACCGGCAATCCGCCAATTGATCGGCCGCGGCTTGAACATTAACATCACTTTGCTATTCTCCGTGAACGTCTACGAGCAGGTGATCGAAGCCTATATCTCCGGGCTCGAGGATTTGAAGAAATCCGGCGGCGATCTTTCCAAGATCAGCAGCGTCGCGAGTTTTTTCGTCAGCCGCATCGACACCGCAGTCGACAAGCAGCTGGATAAACTCGACGACAAAGAAGCCGCGGACGAGCTGCGCGGCAAGGCTGCGATTGCCAACGCGAAGCTTGCCTACGTTCAATACAAGGCGCTGTTCTGCGGCCCGCGTTGGGAGCGTCTCGCAGCAGCCGGCGCCAAGACGCAACGCCTGCTCTGGGCTTCGACCAGCACGAAGAATCCAATCTACAAAGACACAATGTATGTGGAGGGTCTCGTCGGTCGCGACACCGTGGACACCGTCCCGCCGGCGACGATGGATGCGTTCCGCGACCACGGTCAGGCCACTCCCAATTCCATAGAGCAGGACATATCGGGCGCACGTGTGGTGCTCGCGGCGTTGCAGAAGCACGGCATCTCGTTGAAGGAGGTCACGGATGAGCTGGTTGCCGACGGCGTGCAGCAGTTCTCGGACGCGTTCGATAAGCTGTTTGCCGCCATCGCGCGGTGTCGCCGCACGCTGATCGAAGGCGATCGCTGCGGTCTGCAAATCGCTCTGGGTTTCCCGGAAATGAAGACGGCCTACGAAAATGAACTCGAGACCTGGCGCAAAAATGGGCTTATTCGGCGGCTTTGGGCCGGCGACAAATCGCTTTGGACCGGTACCGATGAAGACAAGTGGCTCGGCTGGCTGCACGTCATCGAGCACGAACTCGGCGACGTCGACCTATTGCAGGGCTTCGCGGAGGACGTGAAACAACGCCGCTTCACGGATGTTGTTCTGCTCGGCATGGGCGGCTCGAGCCTGGGTCCGGAAGTGTTGAGCGAAACGTTCGGGCGCCAATGCGGCTGGCCCCGTTTCCACATGTTGGACAGCACCGATCCCGCGCAGATTTCGGCGCTCGAATGTGCCATCACTCTCAGCAAGACCCTCTTCATTGTCTCTTCCAAATCCGGCAGCACGCTGGAAACGAACATTTTCATGGACTATTTCCTCGACCGCGTCGGCGCGGTGCGGGGCAAGGATAAGGTTGGTGAACATTTCGTCGCTGTGACGGACCCGGGATCGTCGCTGGAGCAGCGCGCTAAGCAACTCGGCTTTGCCCATATCTTCCACGGTGTACCCTCGATCGGCGGCCGTTATTCCGTGCTGTCGAAGTTCGGGCTGGTGCCGGCGGCCGCGATGGGTCTTGATATCAAGCGGCTTCTTGAGACGGCGCTGCCGATGGAACGCGCCTTCAGCTCCGACGTGCCGCCTTGCGAGAATCTCGGTGTAAAGCTCGGCATCGCGCTCGGCGTTGCGGCAATGCACTTCCGCCGCAACAAGGTGACGATCATAGCCTCGCCGGAAATCGCCAATCTTGGTGCGTGGCTGGAGCAGCTTCTGGCGGAAAGCACAGGCAAGCACGGTCGCGGGCTCATTCCGGTGGCCGACGAGCCGCCGACCACACCAGAGTATTATGGTAGCGACCGCTTCTTTGCGTATCTTGAACTGGACGGGCGAGCGGCTCAATCACAGCAGGAGACTGTGGCAGCACTTGAGAAGGCCGGCCATCCAATTGCAAAAATCCGCGTCAAAGATATCTGGCATATCGGCCAGGAGTTCTTCCGTTGGGAGATCGCCACCGCGGTCGCTGGTGAGATCATCGGCATCGATCCATTCGATCAGCCGGACGTCGAAGCGAGCAAGGTCAAGACGAGTGCGCTGACCGAGGCTTACGAGAAATCGCACAGCCTGCCGAAGGAAGAGCCGGTATTTCGTGAGAATGGCGTCGCCCTCTACGCCGATCCGCGCAATGCCGCCGAGCTCGGTCGACACAATACGCTGGCCGGATATCTAAAGAATCATTTCGGGCGCGTGAAGGCCGGCGACTATGTGGCTCTGCTACCTTACATCCGGCGCGATGAGACGCATACGCGAGCAATGACCGCGATGCGCACGCGCATCCGCGACAAGACCCACGCTGCCACCTGCCTCGGCTTCGGACCTCGCTTCCAGCATTCGACCGGGCAAGCGTACAAAGGCGCGGCGAATTCCGGCGTTTTTCTGCAGCTCACCTGCGACGACCCGGCTGACATCGACGTCCCCGGCCATTCCTACAGCTTCGGCGTCGTGAAGGCGGCGCAAGCGCGCGGCGATCTCGATGTGCTTGTCGAACGGGGCCGGCGTGCGCTGCGCGTTCACGTCAAGGATGTCGATGCAGGTCTCACGGAGCTGGCTCGCGCCATCGATGAAGCGCTCGAATAGCGATATTTTTGCAAGGAGTGACGCAAATGCAAATCGGCGTAATCGGTCTGGGCCGCATGGGCGGCAACATCTCTCGCCGGCTGATGAAGGCGGGTCACCAATGTGTCGTGTTCGATGCTGACGCCAAGCCGCGCGAAGCGCTGGCTGAGGAGGGCGCCACGGCGGTCCAGTCGGTCGAGGATGTGGTGAAGACGCTCAAAGAGCGGCCGCGCGTCGTCTGGATCATGTTGCCTGCCGGCCGGACAACCGAAGAGACCGTCGAGCGTCTCGGCGGCTTGCTGGGACCGAACGACATTATCATCGATGGCGGCAATTCCTTCTACAAGGACGACATCCGTCGCGCGAAGAAATTCGCCGAGAAGAACATCCGCTATGTTGATTGCGGCACTTCCGGCGGCGTGTGGGGTATCGAGCGCGGCTATTGCATGATGATCGGTGGCCCGAAGGAGGCTGTCGCCCACCTCGATCCAATCTTCGCGGCGCTTGCTCCAGGTTTGGGCGACATATCACGCACACCGGGCCGCGCAAAAGGGGATTCGCGCGCCGAGCGCGGTTACATCCACGCCGGCCCGTCCGGCAGCGGGCACTTCGTCAAGATGGTACACAACGGCATCGAGTACGGATTGATGCAGGCCTACGCCGAGGGCTTCGACATTCTGCGCAACAAGGATTCGAAGGACCTGCCCGACGACGAGCGCTTCGTGCTCAACATGCCAGACATCGCGGAGGTCTGGCGGCGCGGTAGCGTCATATCATCCTGGCTGCTCGATCTCAGCGCCGCAGCGCTGGCGAAGGACCCGCAGTTGAAGAATTTCTCCGGCTTCGTCCAGGATTCCGGCGAGGGCCGCTGGACCGTCGAGGCAGCGATCGAGGAAGCGGTCCCGGCGGACGTGCTCTCGACGGCGCTTTATGCCCGCTTCCGGTCGCGGCAGGAACATACCTTCGGAGAAAAGATACTTTCGGCGATGCGTTTCGGCTTCGGTGGCCACATCGAGGGCAGCGAGCCTAGTGATCCCGAACCAAAGACAAAGAAACCGCAGGGACGCGCGGCGTCACAAAACGCAGCGGAGTAGCTCGATGTCCGTCAAGACTCCGATCCGAACGCACCACGCCGCACAGCTTATTCAATGCCCGCCGGCACGGCAGCCCAAACCGGCCGATCCCTGCGCCATGGTAATCTTCGGCGCCTCGGGCGACCTCACCAAACGCCTGGTGATTCCCGCACTGTACAATCTCTCGCGCACCAAGGTGTTGCCGAAAAAATTTGCGCTGATCGGCGTGGCGCGAACGCCGGGAACTTCGGAAAGCTGGCGCGATCACGTTTACGATAGGCTGAAAAGCTTTGTCGGAAATCCTGTGACCGAATTTGATGTCGATCACATCGATGAGGCTGCTTGGAAGCGGCTTGCGGAGAAAATGTCGTATATCCAGGGCGATCTGACCAAGCCCGAATTGTACGAAACGCTTCGCGGTGCTCTTGACGATGCCGAAAAGGCGCATGGCACCGAGGGCAACGTCATCTTCTATCTCGCGGTTGCCGATCGAACTCTTCGGCACCGTGGTGGACCAACTCGGCAACGCGAAACTCACCGATCAGAACGAGGACCAGAATGGGAAGCAAAGATTTTGGCGTCGCGTGGTCATCGAGAAGCCATTCGGCCATAGCCTGGGCTCGGCCCGCAAGTTGAACGCTCAAATCCTGCGCACGCTGCACGAAGACCAAATTTTCCGCATCGACCACTTTCTGGGAAAGGACACCGTTCAGAGCATCATGGCATTCCGTTTCGGCAACGGGCTGTTCGAGCCAATCTGGAACCGCGACCGGATCGATCACGTACAGATCACCGCGGCGGAGACGGTGGGCGTCGAGCGCCGCGGGGCGTTCTACGAGGTGACCGGCGCCCTGCGCGACATGGTCCCCAATCATGTGTTCTCATTGCTCTCGATGGTGGCCATGGAGCCCCCGACTGGCTTCGATGCCCACGCAATCCGCACGAAGAAGGCCGAAGTGCTTGCAGCAATGCCCGCCGTCGGACCGGTATGCGCTGTGCGCGGCCAATACGGGGCCGGCAAGGTGCTGGGCAAGAAGGTCAAGGCCTATCGGCAAGAGCCCGATGTGGCGACAAATTCGAACATCGAAACCTATATCGCCATGAAACTTGAGATCGATAACTGGCGTTGGGCTGGCGTGCCTTTTTACGTCCGAACCGGCAAGCACTTGTCGCAGCGCGATACGGAAATCGCGATCTGCTTCAAGCAAGCGCCCTACACCGCGTTCCAATATACGCCTGTCGATACTTTGCGGCCCAACTGGCTGGTGCTGCGTATCGCTCCGGACGAAGGCATTTCCTTGCAGTTCGAGGTCAAACGGCGTGGGCCCGTCGTGGACCTCGCCGCCGTCAAGATGGATTTCCACTATAACGACTGGTTTCCGAAGGAGCCGAATGTCGGCTACGAGACGCTGATCTATGACGTGATGATCGGCGATCCAACTCTCTTCATGCGGGCCGACATGGTGGAACACGGCTGGCGCATTGTGCAGCCGGTCCTTGATGCCTGGGCAGCAGAGAGGGCTGATTTTCCCAACTACGACTCCGGCAGCGACGGCCCGGAGGCCGCCAACGAATTGTTACACCGTGACGGAGGCCGTGTATGGCGGCCGGTCAGTCTGGCCTCCGAGTGCAACAAGCCATGAGCGGACAGCGAGCGATCCATCTTCTGCTGGCCGACGTCGATGGCACACTTGTTACCCAGGACAAGGTGCTAACCGACGCGGCAAAGGCAGTCGTCCGCGACCTGCACGATGCCGGTATCGCATTTGCAATAACCAGCGGTAGGCCGCCGCGCGGCATGGCGATGTTGATCGCTCCGTTGGCACTGCGGACGCCGATCGCCGGCTTCAACGGCGGCGTCTTTGTCAATCCCGATCTTTCAGTGATCGAGAGCCACGCGCTTGATCCCAGGACGGCCAAGCAGGCTGTTGCCCTTATCCTCGACCAGGGGCTCGACGTATGGGTCTATACTGAAGACGGGTGGTTGATCCGCGATCCGAACGCGCCGCATGTGGCGCGCGAGGCATGGACGGTCAAGTTCGATGCCAAGGTCGTGGCATCGTTCACTGACGCGCACTTTGCTCACACTGTGAAGGTCGTCGGTGTCTCGAACGATCTGGACCGCGTCGCTGAATGTGAAAAGGTGGCGCAGCGCACACTGGGTGAAAGGGCGAGCGCGGCGCGCTCACAGCCGTATTATCTCGATGTGACCCATCCGCTGGCCAACAAAGGGACAGTGGTGGCCACCCTGTCTAAGCTTCTGAATATCCCGCCCGCCCAGATTGTCACGATCGGGGACATGCCGAATGACGTTCTGATGTTCCGCAAAAGCGGCGTTTCCATCGCTATGGGCAATTCCAGCGACGAAGTGAAAGCCGAGGCGAGCGCTGTCACCGACAGCAATGAGAACGAGGGCTTCGCCAAGGCAGTGCAGAAATTTGTTTTGGCGCTGACCAGCACAAGAAGCTCGTGATGGGGGTATGCCGGGATTTCCGCTCCGGCTATCTCAGGCGCCGTCACGAAGGAGCGCGTGATGCATAGAAATTCGCAAGCCTCATCAGGAGAGCGCATCGCTGGCAGATCTCCCACGGTGTCCGGCGGGGCATCCGTAACCGGCGTAAAACAACAAAGGCCGATTATCGTCGCACCGTCGATCTTGTCGGCGGATTTCGGAAATCTTGCTGATGAAGTTCGCGCCGTCGAGGCGGCGGGCGCCGACTGGATTCATATTGACGTCATGGACGGCCGCTTCGTGCCGAATATCACGATCGGGCCGCTGATTGTGGAGACTGTGCGCCGCTGCACGCAAAAGCCGCTCAACGTGCATCTGATGATCGTCGAACCGGAACGCCATCTCGCCGCCTTTGCCAAAGCCGGTGCTGATCATCTCCTCGTCCACGCGGAACTGTCGGCGACGACCAAGCTTCACAGTCTCCTCTCGCAAATTCACCGCCTCGGCAAGAAGGCCGGTGCGGTGCTCAACCCGGCGAGCCCGATCGGGCTTATCGAACACGTTCTGCATCTTTGCGATATTGTCCTCGTTATGACCGTCAACGCAGGCTTCGGCGGCCAGAAATTCCTACCGGAGACGCTCCCCAAGATCCGCGGTTTGCGCCAGCTCTGCGAAACGCGGGGCCTCGATCCGATCATCGAGGTTGATGGCGGAGAAAACTGTGAAACCGCAGGGCAGACGATCGAAGCGGGCGCGAACGCGATCGTGGCCGGTTCTGCAATCTTTGGATCGCATGATTATGCCGCCGCGATCGCCGCCATCCGCAACGCGAACTGTCGGTCGGACTGGAGGGCGCGTCCTTGACCAATCCGTTCGAGGCGAAACTGGAAATTCTTGCCGATCCGGAGGCATTATCACACCGGGTTGCGGACTGGCTGCTCGAAATGGCGACTGCGAAAGACGGCATTTTTGCCATCGACTTGTCCGGCGGTTCGACGCCGCGACGACTCTATGAATGTCTCGCGGGACCGCCCTATCGTAATAGCTTCCCATGGTCTCGAACGCATTGGTTTTGGGGCGATGAGCGATTTGTGCCTCACGATGATGCACTGAGCAACTACCGCATGGTACGGGAAGCTTTGCTTTCGCGGGCGCCGATCCCTGCCCTCAACGTCCATCCCATTCCAACTGAAGGCGTCAGCCCCGAAGCGGCGGCGTCTGCTTATGAGCGCCAACTCAAGTCCTTCTACGGCGCGGAGTGCCTCGATCCGGCTCGACCACTCTTCGACGTCACGCTTCTGGGCCTGGGTCCAGACGGGCATACAGCGTCGCTATTCCCCGGCACGGCTGTACTCGCGGAGCAGAACCGGTGGGTCGCTGCCGTCGTTGGCGCCAAGTCAGAAGCGCGTATTACCCTCACCTATCCGGCTCTCGAGAGTAGTCGGAATGCAGCCTTTCTAGTTGAAGGGGAAGAAAAGCGTGCGATCTTGAATTGGCTTTGCCGCGGCGACGACAGTCTACCGGCGGCGCGTCTTAGACCAGCCGGCATGCTGCGGGTCTTTGCCGACGAGGCGGCAATTGACAACGTGTTTAAGAGATGAGCGACGCAAGCGGCGATCAAACAGCTACTCGAAGCGGCCTAAGCACGTTGGCGATCGATGTCGGCGGTACGGGGCTCAAGGCCTCTGTTCTCGATGATGCGGGGCGGATGCTTGTGAAGCGGGTGCGGGTCGCGACCCCTTATCCTTGTCATCCCGAAATCCTATTGAGCGCAATCGCCAATCTGACGGCGACGCTTCCTCCCAGTGAACGAATCTCCATCGGCTTTCCGGGTGTGATCCGCCGCGGCCGTGTTCTTACGGCACCGCATTTCGATATCCAAACGTGGCGCGACTATCCGCTGGAGGAGGCCTTGTCACAGCGCTTCGGCAAGCCGGCCCGTCTCCTCAACGATGCGGAGGTGCAAGGTTTGGGGATCGTGGCGGGCCATGGGCTTGAAGTCGTCCTGACGCTCGGCACGGGCGTCGGCAGTGCGGTGTTCAACAACGGTGCCCTCGCACCCCACCTCGAGCTGGCCCATCATCCGATTCACAAGGGTGAGACATATAATGACTACGTTGGCGCCGAAGCCCGTCGCGCTCATAGCTTCAAAAAATGGAACCGCCGCGTGCTCCATACAATCGAGATCGTTTATTCCCTGCTGCACTACGACGTGTTGTATCTGGGTGGAGGAAACGCCGCCGACGTCGGCGTCGATGATTTACCCGACAATGTCCGTATTACCTCCAACGATGCCGGCATCACGGGCGGCATCCGTCTCTGGGATGAGAAAGTCTGGCAAGCCGTCCGCAACAACTGAACGTCAAGATCAACGCAAGCGCCTCGTAGAACGGTGACGTTCGCGTCGTACAGTGAGGCTGACTGTTCCATTATAAGAAATATTATGAAATAGACCCGATGAGGGCTCTAAGGCCGACTGCGCCCACGTCACGGCGGCGGGGCCGCATGTGGCAATACACGCGTACTTGGAAGATTGTCAAAACGTTGCGGCTGATGGCTTTTAAAGTGCGTAATACTCGCACTCACCCGCCGCTTAATGTCACTCAGCGGCCCGCGGCACAACGAACTCTACCTGCCAAGTGCCCGCAGACGGCGGCACTTCGCCCAATCATAAAGCCACTGCGCTTATGCAATCTCTCCGCTTTCTTCGCGAACGAAAACGTCGCAGCTCTTAGAGAACAGCAGAGTTCGCAGCGGCTGGAGCGTATTGCGCAACCATTTTCAAGCATAAGGGTTGGGATTTATGCTTCCCTATGTAAAGCGCGGAGGACGGTATGCCTTAGCAAATGACCACTACGATAACGATCTTCTTGAAGCAATGCATCGCGCGATGATTAAAGCCTGCGCAGAGCTTGGCATCAGCAGAGCGGACCGAAAGATTAGACAGCGCGGGTGGCATCGCTGATAATGGCGTTCGCCAGCGGACGCCCAGCGTTTGAAATCCTATGCAGTCTCCAGATTTCCTTTTGAGTTTGGCATTCCCTAAATCAAACGGCTCGGCATAGCACGCGCTTCTCTGAGGGACCTGCGGCGGTCGGTGACTGTGGCCTCCCCCGCACCTTTCAGCCCACTAAGATCGACTTCGCTATGCTGATTTTATAATGCACGACAAAGCCGTATTGATCTCGGGTGTAGGAATTGCCGGACCGACACTTGCTTTCTGGCTGAAAGCAGCTGGGTTCGAGCCGACTCTTATTGAGCGTGCGCCTGCTTTGCGCACCGGCGGCTACGTGATCGACTTTTGGGGTCTTGGATACGATATCGCCGAGCGTATGGGTCTGGTGAAGGACATAAATCGCATCGGCTATCACATGCGTGAACTCCGAATTGTAGATGATGACGGCAGGCGGATAACTGGCTTTGGAACGAATGTATTCCGCGAACTGACTAACGGCCGTTACGTAACGCTAGGACGGAGCGACCTTTAGCGATTGCTGTTCGAGAATGTCAAAGATGCAACGAAAGTCATTTTCGACAACGAGATCGTCGGTCTTCAAGAGCTCAAGAGCGTGCTAACTGTGTGCATGTTAAATTTAAAAATGGAAGCGAGCGCAGGTTCGACCTCGTGATAGGCGCCGACGGTCTGCATTCGGAGGTTCGCCGCCTTGCATTTGGGCCGCAGCATCAATTCGAGAAGCCGCTCGGCTATGCTGTCGCTGCGTTCGAAGTTTGTGGTTACCGTCTCCGCGACCCGGGTGTGTATGTGATATATGGACAGCCAGGACTGATGTTAGGGCGCTTTACGTTGCATGACGATCGAACGCTCTTCTTATTCTTTTTTACCGCCGACACGGGTTCCCTGCCCGCGACGCTCGACCTGCAGAAAGCAATGCTGCGCGAGAAATATGCCGAGGGGAAATGAGAATGCCCCCACATCCTCGATGACCTTGATCGGGCGCAAGAGCTTTATTTCGACCGCGTGAGTCAGATCAGGATGGAGAGCTGGTCGCGAGGGCGTGTCGCCCTTGTAGGGGATGCTGCGTTTTGCGTCTCTCTGCTTGCTGGGCAAGGCTCGGCCCTTGCAATGACGTCCGCCTACGCCCTAGCGGGAGAACTGACCAATGCAGGCGGGCGATACGAAGAGGCCTTTGGTAATTACGAAGCGCTCTTGCGAGACTACATCAACTCAAAGCAGAGTGCTGCCGACCGCTTTGCTGGCGCCTTTGCGCCCAGGACGCACTGGGGCCTGGATAAATCTTGCGCGACGATACGTCGAGACAACCGACAAAATCCGTCAGTTGGGCGCGCATTTGCGTCTGTTGGAGACGGCCAAGGAACTCGCGACCGAATGGCAAGACAGACTTTGAAAGTTGATGGTTCCGACGAGGTCGGACCTTTAGCCCTGTGCGGAAATCAGAAGATTTGCACGGACTTCTTGAACCAATGATTAGGCGGGGACCAAGGGGAGTGGAATGTCGACGCCCAACAATTTGGCTCCGGCGTAGAGGAAGGCGATAGCCGTGCGCCGTGCTCGGCTGTCGCCGTCGTTTCGACGCCCCTATTGCAGCCCGGTCTACAAGGCCGCGCTCAAGGAGGCGAAAAACATCCAAGCCCGCTATGCGCAAGAGGGTATCAGCCCACGAGGAATGTCCGGCACTCAAAGGTGAGACAACGACAGCAGACTGTAAGGGTGACCCTAAGCAGCGTTGCCGCTCGTAGCGCTGCTGCGCTGTTCCCTGCCGACAAGTTGATTAATGACCCGGCATACCTCATCCGCGTCAAACGGTTTTCGCAAAATAGGCACCCCCCGATAACTCGCCTCGATTTCTTCCGGCGCAAATCCTGAGCAAATAACAAAGGGGATGCTTTGAGCGACAAGAGCATCGATCAGTCGTTCGCATGTTCCATCCTCAAGAACATAGTCGATGATGGCGAGATCGATCTTGTCGGGGGTCGCGAACTGTAGAGCCTGGGCGAGGTTCGTACCGACGCCCACGACCTCACAGCCCATGGCGCAGAGGATCGCCTCTAAATCCAACGAAATAAGAATGCTGTCCTCGGCAATGAACACCCGTGGACGCGGCGGGGCTCGGCACGCCGTCGTATCTACGACTTTTTCGCCGCGCATCTGCAACTTCCCTTCTCACGCACTGACCGATGGCCAGTGCTCTCTAATACCTATTCCGTAGAAGAATTATACAGTTAAGTTGTCATTTAGCGGACATGACGCTCTGTGTTCTTTTACGGTTTTGTAAGCCTCTTGCGTAAATTCAGCCAGTTGCTAAATGTTAGTAGGTTCAACACTGCCCCAGAGGAGGGTGCGATGATTAGAAATCGAGATGAGCGCCTTCAAATCATGTTGGAACCAGAGGAACTGCGGGCCGTAGAAGATTTTCGCTTCAAATATCGTCTTCCGAGCCGCGCCGCCGCTGTCCGCGAACTGATGAGACGCGGCCTTGGAGGCCAAAAAACGGGCGAGGCGGACGACGGTTCAAGGTCGAAAGATTTTGGCGTGTTGGGCACCGCCAATGGCAGCGGGTTCGGCCCTGTCGAGAAAGACTAAAGACTATTTTTTATTATTGTCTTGCCGCGAGGGCCGAGAGCGCCAGTGTGACGGAACGCAGAACGTCGCCATGAGGTCGGCCGTTGCCATTGCTTCGTCATCGAGCGGTTGATTCTGCCATCGAGGAGATCGCCAAACCTCTTGCAAATCTCACTTTCAGCATTCTCTTTTTCTCCTATCCGATGGCCGACCCTTCGTCGAACGTGAAAAGCAAAACCGAAGAGAGAGACATTCCCGAACTTGGCCCCGTCTGAGCTCGCTCTTATCTTACCGGCATGTGTGGACGCTTCACCCAGAAATCCCCTCCCAACCAACTTGGCCTCAAGATCGCTAACCTCGTCGAGCCCACGCATGTGCCGCCTCGCTATAACGCTGCCCCCGGTCAAGAGCATTGGGTCATCCGGCAGAACCCGAAGACAGGCGAGCGAACACTGGATCGACTCTCGTGGGGCTTAATCCCGCATTGGTGCAAGGACGAGGACGGAGGGAGGAAACCGATCAACGCCAAGGCGGAGACGGTGGCGAGCCTCCCGAGTTTCCGGGATGCCTACCGCCACCGTCGATGTCTTGTCTCGATCGACAACTTTTTCGAATGGAAGGCGATCAAAGGTAGCCCAAAGCAGCCCTACGCCATTGGCATGAAAAGCGGTGAGCCGTTCGCCCTCGCGGGCATTTGGGAGAACTGGAAGCGACCCGAGACCGAGGAATGGGTTCGCACGTTCGCGATCATCACCACCAACTCGAATGAACTCGTCAACGCGATCCATGATCGGATGCCGGTGATTATCGCACCCGAGGACTACACGAGGTGGCTTTCATCTCTGGAGCCAGATCCACGCGACCTGCTGGTGCCATATGCCGCTGAACCAATGACGATGTGGCCAATCTCGACTCGCGTGAACAAGCAGGACAATGACGATGCTTCAATCTTGGATCGCGTGTCTGGGCCGGATTAAACGGCCGAGATGTGCTATGCTTCCTGAGGTCAAAAGATTACTTCACCTTTTCCGCATCCGAGGTGTTGGTCAGTGGATTGTCTAGCGGTTGGCCTTTGCCGAACGCCGCTTTCTTGTAGTGATCGCTGCTTTGGTGGCCGGCAGCGTAAGTTGCGACCCCTGCGAGAGCAGACAAGGTGAGCACGTTGCGTCGCAGAGAGTCGGCAGATGTCGGTGACTAAGCATGGATAAGAATATCGTGGCGCTTGCGATCGGTGTCGGGGTGCTGGTCGGGGCCGGTGACGTGGCCGCCTACAGTGCGCGCGTCAAGTCCGCCTGCAAGACTGATTTCTACAAGTTCTGCCCGTCCTATAAACAAGACAGCCCTCAACTCAGGGACTGTATGGTGTCCGCTGGCGGTAGTGTTTCGAGGCGGTGCATCGATGCGTTGGCCGATTCCGGCGTAATTTCGCACAAGTATCACAGCAGAAAACGCCAGTGAGCACCGCGGGAGAAAGCATGAGAGCGCTCTTTATCGCACTGACCCTTTCCGCGCTGACGCTAGCGGCCGGGTCGTCAAAAGCCGAGGACATCACTTGCGTCAGCACAACATTTCGTGTGATCGGTGCCAACGACAAAGTCTGCATCAGCGCCTTTGACGATCCTAACCTGCCACATTAGTCAGGCTAGAACCGGTGGATTAAAGGGAACATTTGGTCTCGCCGAAGACCCGTCGCGCTTTCTATTTCCTGCCGCCAAGTGGGTCCGATCAGCGTCGACCTCTCGAAACTGCCGCCAGATGAGAAAGTTTATTCCGAGAGCACGTCGCTCTTCTTCAAGCATACGCACGTCTTCAGAACGATCGACGCCAAACGCAATACCCTAATCTATCTTGCAATTACCGCATCCATTGCAACATCGTGCCCGCCATGCCGAACATCCATTTAATGAACATACTCTCGAAGAACCGTCTCCCCTTCACGGGCTGCCTCCGCGACTGAGGCGGTGGGTTTGGCCGATCGGAAATTGTAGCCGGCCTTGAGAATGAAATACCTTTCCTCCGGCGTCCCGTGGTGATCCGGTTCGGTAAATCCATAGTCGCCGATATTGAAAAACGCATCGGTATAAGGTTTGAGATCGATTGCGCTGTCCTTGCCGCCCATATAGAAGCCCGACAAGAAATCGGCGTGCAGCTCGATGAACTTCACGGTGAGGCCCATTGACTTAAGGCGCGGCATCGCATCCGTGAAATTCTGATAGATATGCCCAAACTCATGGGCGATCAGACCTGCAAGAATAGCGCCGCCCCATTGGCTGACCCGCAGTTGCTCATTCATCAAGTCGATATTGTAAAATATGGTGCCGTCGGTGCCCGGCGTCTGCGGCATCACCTCACGCGTCGCCGCTGCGTTCTTCGCTCCGCCCGTGTAGAGGATAAATGCTGGCCGGTAACCGAAAAACGCGGCCTGCTTATTCATCTCGGCCACCAAGCTTTGGTCAAGATCAAAATCCCCTGTGCCGGTCAAGCAATCGCCGATCTCCAACCCTGATGCTGCGCTCGTGGCGCAAAGCACATCATGAATGAAAACGGGGGATTTGGCGAAACACCCTGGACAACAAAACCGAAACGCGCTGGTACCCAGTCCAGCAAGAAGCAATCTTCTCTCGACCTTAACCATCGCGACCGCCCTTCAAGGCCATCGCCACCACCATAAGCGACCGCACCAACTCCGTCTACGAACGGTGACGGTGAACGACGCGCCCTCATCGTCGACCCAACTAACCTCGGAACGCTGTTTCGCGTGTAGAGCTCGGGAAAAAAGGCGCCAAATTCCCTCCCTTGTGCGATGCTTTTTTCTCAACATCAGCTGCTGTGCAATTAGCGAGTTATGGACACGAAATCCGACGCCAAATCGCAGACCGGCAGCATGTCGACTTTGCTGGCCTACCTTAAGGAAGATCGCCGCTACGCGGCCATGCTGGGTCTCGGCTTCTCGATCGGCGTTCCATTTCCGCTCGTTTACGCGACGCAGTCAGCTTGGCTGTCGGAAGCCAAGGTGCCGATCGAATATATCGGGCTTCTGAGCGAACTCACTATCGCATACAAGCTGAAATGGTTGTGGTCGCCATTTCTCGACAGATACGATCCTCCCTTTCTCGCGGAGACAATTGGGCGCCGCCGCGCCTGGATCGTCATTTCCCAGCTCTGCATCATGATTACGCTCGCCGGCGTTGCCTTTGGCGATCCCGGGCACTGGCTGGCCTGGACGATCGCCTTCTCGCTGGCGCTTGGCCTCGCCGGCGCCACGCAGGATATTTGCGTCGACGGTTGGCGCATCACTGCGGCGCCGCCCGGCAAGCAGTCGATGATGACCGCGTTCTCCGAGACGGGGTTTCGGTTTGGCCGCTTGGCCGCAGGAGCTGGTGCTCTTCTCCTTGCGGACAAGTTCGGTTGGCGTTTCTCCTATCTCGCCATGGCGGGTCTCATCGGCATCGGCGCGCTATCAGCGTTCCTGGCGCCGGAACCCGAAAGCGACAAACATTTGACTCACGAGCATCCGGGCTTCGTCGCGACCGTCATCGATCCGATCCGCGACCTCTATCAGAGGCTCGGCTCGCTGGCGCTGCCGATTCTTCTACTGGTCGCCGGCTTCCGCATGCCGGGCTATGTCTCGGACGCCATGTCGATACCTCTTTTCAAGAGTCTGCACTACTCCGACGCGGACATTGCTTGGGTGACGAAGGTGTTCGGCTTCGGCTTGGCGCTGGTGGCGACGTTTTTCTCGGCCGTTGTGGTGCGTAAGCTCGGCATCATGAGAAGCCTTCTCTTCGGTACCGTTGCAGGTTCGGCTTCGCATCTGAGCCTCGCATGGCTCGCCGCCCACGGAAGCAGCTTCTGGGACTTCGCGCTCGCCGTCGGAATAGATGGCTTCGCGTACGCCTTCGCGCAAATGGTGCTCATCACGTTCATGTCCACCATCGTCTCGAAGGAGATGGCGGCGAGCCAGTTTGCGCTATTGACCTCGCTGTGTGCGTTACCCGGAAGCTTGTTAGCTGGCACGTCCGGTTACTTCATCAAGTACGTCGGCTTCGTTGATTTCTTCATTGGCACGTCGCTACTTGGCGTTCCAGTGGCGCTCTTGGCCTGGTACGTGTTTCGCAGACACGGCACGCCAACTTGGACGCAGGCCGACGATGGTGAGGTTGCGGTGGGACACTAGTCACATCGCAGCACCGCGGTCACGATCATGAGCCCCACCAAGTGATGAGCGAGCGCATGGCTTCGCCCGCACCGTAGGCATGGACGCCGAGAAAGACGGAGATAAGCGCGCCGAGCGAAACCGTACCCGCCAATAGTGATTGCGGTAATTTGGGCTTCTGTTTTGGACGCGTCGCGCAAGACGAGGACTACGGTCGAACATTCGCCACTGTCTGTGGCTCAATTCGTTCAAACCGAGCCCGGCGTTCTCGCGCTCTACGCCGTGGCCCACAAGTACAACCCCGGCCGCATCACCATCTTTGAAATCTACGCCAATGAAGAGGCTTATAGAGCGCATCTGGTGACAGCTCATTTCAAAAAGTACAAGGCCTCAACGCAGACCGCACACGAGACAAGCGAAGGAGCGCCACTATGTCCGATAAAGCGAAAGCGAAATCGAAACCGGCCGCGGCGCCCGCATCCGCCGGCCCTACCGTGCGCCTGCACCGCGTATTCGCCACCAAGCCCGAGAAGGCCTACCGCGCCTTCCTCGACGCCGACGGCCTCGCGAAGTGGCTGCCGCCTTACGGCTTCACCTGCCACGTCGAGCACATGGACGCCAAGGTCGGCGGCACATTTAAAATGTCGTTCAAGAACTTCACGACGGGGAACGCCCATTCATTCGGCGGCGAGTACCTAGAACTCGTTCCGCACGAGCTGATCCGCTATACTGACAAATTCGATGATCCGAATTTGCCGGGCGTCATGCACGTCACGGTCAAGCTTAGGCCCGTGTCCTGCGGCACGGAGATCGACATCGAGCAGTCAGGCATTCCAGCCGCGATCCCGGTCGAGCAGTGCTATCTCGGCTGGCAGCAATCGCTGTTGCAGCTCGCGCAGTTGGTGGAGCCGGATATACCGGGGTGACGAATAAGGGTGCGATGTCCGGTAATGGTCATCCCGGCAATCTATGGGCTGGTGAAGGGATGGCGCCTGCCGGCTAAGGCGCATGTCTTTTCACTGCAGCTGGAAACGGTGGCTTAGCGCCACTGCGATGAGGCGCGTCTAACCGTTCGCATGTGTAGAAAGGAGATATCAACGTGAGACGTATTTTATTTGTAGCGATCATTCTGGCCGTTGCATCTGGTTTCGCAGCGGCGCAGGTGAAAATTGCCGCGACGCTGTACAAGAACCCTAGCTGCATGTGTTGTGACCGATACGCGAACTATCTGCGTGAGAACGGATTCAACGTCACCGTGGTCGAACACCCCAACATGACGATGATCAAGCAAAAGTACGGTGTGCGCGAAGACCTTGAAGGCTGTCATACGACGGTAGTCGGTAATTATATTGCTGAAGGTCACGTACCGATTGCTTCGATCAAGCGGCTCCTCGCGGAAAAGCCTGCGATCAAGGGAATCTCGCTGCCGGGAATGCCCCAAGGGTCAGACCAATGGCAGGACCGGCGTTTGTCGCCGCTGCATGGCCAGTCAACACGAAAATCCCCGCGCCTATAATCGCGCCAACACCAAGAGCAAGAATGCTCCAAACAGATAAGGTGCGTTTCAAAGGCACGCCGCCGTGCGTCATCAGCGCTTGGACTTCGGTTTCCTCTGCTTCGGCCTGAAGCATTGCTATGGATTTTTTGACGAATAGGCTTGCCAATGAAACACTCCAAGTTGACTCGGCCGCATGGTGCCGGCAACTCGGCGTCAGCTTTTGACCCAAAGCAGAAGGTTGGCATTTTACACGGCTCCATACGGCAGACCGAACCCTCATTTAGGACCGCAAGGAAACAAGAGTCCCGCCGCTTCGCATTTTGTCGCATTTATTGGCCCACCACTGCATCATGGCTACACGCTCTTGCCAAAAGTCGGCGCGGGCATAGGCGCGGCGCACACTATCGCTATCGGCATGGGCTAACTGGCGCTCGATTGCGTCGGCGTTCCAAAGGTCGCTTTCGTTCAGCATTGAAGAGGCCGCCGAGCGAAAGCCGTGACCGGTCATTTCGTCTTTCGCGAAGCCAAGACGGCGCAAAGCCGCGTTGATGGTGTTTTCGCTCATACAGCGCGCCGCCGAGCGAATTGACGGAAAGAGGAATTTTCCCTGGCCGGTTATCGATTGCAGGTCGCGCAGGATTGCGACGGCCTGCGGCGCGAGGGGGACGCGATGCGGGCGCTTCATTTTCATCTTTGCAGCAGGGATTTCCCAAACGCCAGTCGCAAATTTGAACTCTGCCCATTCCGCCGCGCGAAGTTCGCCGGGGCGAACGAAAGTGAGGGCGAGCAATTCGAGCGCCGTCCGTGTTTCCGGCGCGCCGTCATAGTTCGCGATGGCGCGAAGAAGCCCTCCAAAGGCATTCGGCTCGATGATAGCAGCGCGATGGTTGACGACGGGCGCGGTGAGGGCGCCCCTAAGAGCGCCCGTCGGGTCGCGTTCGGCGCGGTCCGTTGCAACGGCGAAGCGGAAAACTTGTCCGATAGCGCCGCGAAGCTTTTTTGCAGTCTCCTGCCGCCCGCGCGCCTCTATCGGACGAAGAACCGCAAGAATTTCCGCCGCGGATATGTTGGCGATTGGTCGCGAGCCTATGCCGGGACGCGCAAGCCTCATGAACCATTCGAATTTTGTGATCGTACGGTCGGCCTTACGCTCTCGCCGCTTCTTTTCCAGAAGCTCAGCGGCGATGGCGTCGAAAGTATTGGTGGATGCCGCCGCCCTTTTAGTATTTTCGGCGCGGCGGTGTTGGGCGGGGTCTACCCCCTCGTTCAAGAGCCGCTTGGCCGCGTCCCTCGCACCTCGCGCGTCGCGAAGGCCCGTCGCAGGGTAGACGCCTAAAGCAAGCGCTTTTTGAACACGGGCAAAGCGATAGGCCAAACGCCAACGCTTCGCTCCGTCTGGCGTGACCCACAATTGCAAGCCACCACCGTCCGAGAGTTTGACGATCTTAGCGCCGGGCTTTGCCGAGCGGATTCCGATTTCCGTGAGAGGCATGTTGGTATCTGCCGTGTTGGTCTCGCGGGAATACCAACAAATATACCAGCATTCGGACCGGATACCATCGGATGCGCTAGGACGAAGCGGGACGCTACGTCGCGTATGATCCTATGATTTCAGGTGATTTCGGACGATCTTGGAAGTTATCGGACGAGAGTATGGTGCCCAGAAGAGGACTCGAACCTCCACGCCTTGTGAGCGCTGCTACCTGAAAGCAGTGCGTCTACCAATTCCGCCATCTGGGCCGATGAGCTTCGGTGTCAGGTAAATTGAGTGGACGCGGAAGTCAATTGCGCTGCGTTCATGCCTGAGGCAGGTAGCGTTCTTGCCGTGGGCGGCTCTCCAGCGCACTTCACACGGTCGCTGCGGACCGGTAGATGTCGCGTCGGATCGAGAGTCGACGCAGCGAAAGTCGAGGTGGCGAATGGCGGACAATGGCAAACTAGCAACCGTGTTCGGCGGCTCCGGCTTCGTCGGACGCTACATCGTATGGTCCCTGGCGAGGCGCGGATACCGGGTGCGCGCCGCCGTCCGGCGGCCCGATCTCGCGGGCCATCTACAACCGATGGGTGTCGTTGGTCAGATTCATGCCGTTCAGGCCAATTTGAGATTTGCAGATTCGGTCGTACGAGCGGTCGAAGGTGCCGATGTCGTCATCAACGCGGTCGGCATCCTGGCGCCCACCGGCGCGCAAACGTTCGAAGCTGTGCATGTAGAGGGTGCGCGGCGCGTCGCCAAAGCGGCGCGGGAAGCGGGTGCCGCCCGTCTCGTTCATATTTCGGCGATCGGTGCCGACAGCAAGTCGAGTGCCCAATATGCCCGCACGAAGGCCGCGGGCGAAGCGGCGGTTCTGGCGGAATTTCCCTCGGCGATCATCCTCCGGCCATCCATCGTGTTCGGGGCGGAGGATGAGTTCTTCAATCGCTTTGCGGCGCTCGCACGCTTTAGTCCTGCGCTACCGCTGATCGGCGGCGGACGCACAAAATTCCAGCCCGTATTCGTCGGCGATCTGGGACAAGCGGCCGCTAACGCCGCGATCGACGCCGGCAACCCCGGCACCGTTTACGAGATCGGTGGACCGCAGGTGATCAGTTTTCGGGATGTGCTCGAGCTGACGCTTCGTTACATCGCCCGCCACCGGCTTTTGCTGCCGATGCCGTTTTGGCTGGCAAAGCTGCAGGCACTCGCGACCTGGCCGCTTCCTAACTCATTGCGGCCGATTACCATCGATCAGGTTCGTCTTCTGAAGTCCGATAACGTCGTTTCCGAAGCGGCCAAGCGCGACGGCCGGACGCTGGCGGCGCTGGGCGTTGCTGAACCATCCACAATCGACGCGATCGTTCCGGATTATCTCGAGCGCTTCAAGCCGAAAGGCCAGTACGCTCACTACCGCCTTTAAATGCCAAGAGCCGCCCAAGTGTTGGGCGGCTCCGGATAAAAGGAGCGCGATGAGCTACCGAGGTTAGTTCAAAGGGGCAATCGACAGCTCGTCCTCATGAGCGTGGCCAATGGCGGCCTGCAGCGTATCTGTCAAAGCGATTGGCGTACCGTCGGCCGCGTGCAGAGAAAAGAGCGGAATACCCTTCGGCAAGCCTTCGATCATCGGAAACATCTGTAACGCCTCGTCGGACGTCAGTGTCTTGATGTAGGCGACCTCACCGCCGCCAAGACGCGCAAGATCAAGCTCGCTCATGACGGGCGCTATGACATGATCAACTTTAGGCGGTCTGGCGGTACTCTTGCTATTCATGACGCTCTTCCTCCTTGTGTCGAGGCCGGGCTCTCACCGCGTACCCGAAAATTGCGGCCGTTCCGAGGGCCATCCGGGTTGCTGAGTTCTCCGATCCTCTGACAATTCGCTCGCCGGGACTGTAACGCGAAAAACTCGCTAGACCGGGCTTTTGATCCGACTTGTCGCACCGATCTCAATTCTCCTAACAAGTCGTTCGGGCTCAAGCCGTTGCAGATCAATCGCGAGTAGCCCGTTCGTCAGCTCTGCGCTCTTAACTTCAATACCGTCGGCCAGCACGAAAGTTCGCGAGAATTGCCGCGAAGCTATGCCGCGATAGAGATAATCACGCTCCTTCTCGTCGTCCTGCTGCTTACCGCGGACCGTCAGCTGCTTGTCCTCAAGCGTGATTTCGAGCTCATCGCGCGTGAAGCCGGCAACCGCCAGCGTGATGCGCAGAATCTCAGACGTATCGCCGTCTTTGGGAATTCGCTCGATATTATAAGGCGGGTAGCCGTCACCGCCGTTCTTAGCGGCTCGGCCAACTAGCAGCCTTTCAATCTCTTCGAAGCCCAGCAAAAGAGGGTTCGACAGTGCTGTCACGCGTGTCAATCGAAGGCCCTCGTTGAAGCGACCATCTTGGTGTTCGAGCGCCACGCTGGCCGCCCGCTCCGACCCCGGCAAACGTGCCCGGGACCTTCGTTTACGATATGGGATGCGGCGCCCCGTCTTCAAGCGGGGGGCCAAGGCGCCGCAGCCCTGGCTTGGAGGGCAAGATTACGGGAGTGAGGCCCTAATCAGCCTTAGTGCTGCCCGTCTGCCCGGCCATTACGCTGCCCCAAACCATCAGCTTTCCGTTGCAGGGCCGACCAAATGAAACCGACGCCAGTGCTGATCGTGCTGCTGATTTTTTGTGCGGCGTGCTTACCCGGCAAGATGGCTATGTCCGCCGAGGCCGACAAGTCTGCCGTGGCAACGGACGCCAATTTCACACCCGAGGAGAAAGCCGAGAAAGAGGCCCGCAAGGCTTGCAAGGTCGACCTCTGCAAGGCGTTTCACACCAAGGAGGCTGCCGGCAACGACGTCGCGTGTCACGTCGTCAAGAGCTGGCGCAAGGAGCAGCTGATCAAGCTTGTGGGAAAATTAAAGGTCAATTGGCCCTACGACGGCGTCCGTTGCACAACGGACCTCAGCGTCAAGCGCGCTGCCCTCATCCGGGCGATGACGGAAAAGACGGTCGAGATCCAATTCCCCGAGCATGCCGTGACGTGCGTCATCGCCAGCGACAAATCCGGTGCCACGCATTTCAAGTTCGAACTGGCGCCGAAGGTCAAATTCGAGAATGGCAAGGCGACGGAAGCGCATGCCCATTGGGGAAAGATCGAAGCGCCGACGCTTATCAAAAGTGCGCTCTGGACCGCTACAGCAACCGACAACACGGTCAATCTGCTTTCGAGCACGATTGTCGATGAAGTGAACGACTTCGTGTCGAAGAAATGCGATGAGGTGAAAGACCTATGGGCCTCGAAGCCGTAGTCGCCGCGCGAGCAATCATTAAGCCGGACATGACCGCTAAACTGTTATATTGTTATTAGAGGCGCTTATGGCCGGTTATTGTAAATACGATTGGCGCTTATTAGGTATTCACCTTACCTAAACCTCGTAGTGAAGCATTTCACTATCACATTTGGAGGAAATCCATGAAGACGTGGTCTAAGCCCGAAGTTCGCGAGCAGGAAGTTGGTCTCGAAGTTACGAGCTATCTGCCGGCCGAAATCGATCTCATCTAATTGAGGATGATGTCGACCTTGTGGTCGAACTTCAAGCGGTGGCCGATTCCCCGGCCGCCGCTTCGCGTTTGCAGAAGCGAGAATTCTTCAGCGTCCTGAATTTTCAACCGCAGCGCGTTTTTCTTCAAGCTCGAGCCATTGCGTCTCGGCTTCCTCGAGCCGGCGCTGCGCATCTGACATCCGCGTACTCGCCGCGTCGAAGGCCGCGCGGTCGCGCGCATAAAGTCCGTTATCGGCGAGTTTGTCAGTCAGCGCTTTGATCTCGGCTTCGAGATTGGCGATCTCGGCCGGCAGTGTCGAAAGCGCATGCTTCTCCTTGAACGAAAGTTTTGCTTTTTGTGCTTGCGGAGCTTTCAACTCATCGGCCGCAACTTTGCGAGCCGGCGTCACTACCCCCGGCTCTTCCTTCTTTTGCAGGTCCTCTCCCTGGCGCTGCGCGAGCATATCGGAATAGCTGCCAGCGTACTCGGTCCAATGGCCACCACCTGTCGGTGCTAAGACACTGGTGACGATCCGGTCGAGAAAATCGCGATCGTGGCTGACCAGCAGCAGCGTCCCGGGATAATCCGATAGCAGCTCCTGCAAGAGATCCAGTGTTTCGAGATCGAGGTCATTCGTCGGCTCGTCGAGGACCAACAGGTTCGACGGCTTTGCCAGCGCCCTGGCAAGCATCAGCCTTGCCCGCTGGCCGCCAGAGAGCACGCGGATCGGCGATAGCCGCTGCTCTGGAAGAAACAGAAAATCCTTCATGTAGCTCGCAACGTGGCGCGCCTTGCCATTGATGATGACCTGGTCGCCGCGTCGACCCGTGAGAGCGTCCGAAACTGTCCAATTCGGGTTGAGCTCGTCGCGCCTCTGGTCGAGCGAGACGACTTCGAGATTGACCCCGTGCCGGATCGCGCCACGGTCCGCCGCGATTTCACCGGTCAGCAGTTTGAGCAGCGTCGTTTTGCCGATGCCGTTGGGCCCGACGATGCCGAGCCGGTCGCCGCGCATCACCCGTAGACTGAGCCCTGAGATGATATCGTCACCGCCGTAGCCTTTCGCCACATCCGTCATTTCGACAACGAGTTTGCCGGAGAGCCCGCCTTCAGCCGCATCGAGCCGGACACTGCCGGCGGCACGTCGCTGTTCGCGCACTTGCTCTCGCAAGGCGCGAAGTTCCCGCACACGGCGCACGTTGCGCTTGCGTCGCCCGGTGACGCCGCCGTGCATCCATTGATCTTCGCGAACGATTTTTCGATCGAGCTTGTGGCGCTCGGTCTCTTCCTCCTCGAAGATTTTATCGCGCCAGTCCTCGAAGGCCGCGAAGCCTTGCTCGAGACGGCGCGTCTGGCCGCGGTCGAGCCAAACGGTTGCCCGCGAGAGATTTTCGAGGAAGCGCCGGTCGTGGCTGATGAGCAGAAGCGCCGATCGAACTCGCTTGCAATGTCGCTTCGAGCCACTCGATGGCGGTCAAGTCCAGGTGGTTCGTCGGCTCGTCGAGTAACAGCACGTCAGGCTTGGCAACAAGCACGCGAGCCAGCGCCACGCCACGCGCTTCCCCGCCCGATAGCCGTTCGGGATCGTCATCGCCGGAAAGCTCAAGGTCACTGATCAAGTGCTCGGCCGCAAAAGGGTTGTCGGCCGGGCCAAGGCCAGCCTCGACGTAAGCGCGCACCGTATTGAACCCCGCGAAAGCGGCTTCTTGCGGGAGATAGCGGATGCTGGCGCCCGGATGCGCGAAGCGTTCGCCACGATCCGGCTCGACGAGGCCGGCGGCAATCTTCAAAAGCGTCGACTTGCCTGAGCCGTTGCGCCCGACGAGGCAAATACGATCACGCGCCGCGACTGTAAGTTCCGCGCCTTCGAGCAACGGCGTGCCGCCGAACGTCAGGTGAATGTCTTTAAGTGTCAGTAGAGGAGGTGCCATGCGCGACAGCTCGTAGCGGTCGTTGCGCGCTTGAGCAACCGGCTAACGTGGCGCCCCCCCCAGGACGCGACCGCCGCTTCAATTAGCAGCAGCGGTTGATCTTGCCGCCGTTCTCACCGTAGCGGCTCGATTGCCGCTCGCGGAAGAACTCTTCGTAGGTCATCACCGGCTCGCCCGGATGCGCGAGCTTTCGATGGGTGACATAAGCCTCGTAATCAGGCATGCCAACCATCAGCCGCGCCGTTTTAGCGAACTCCTGGCCGACCTTGAACAGCTGCGATGTTTCGGGTTTCTGCAAGGCCATCACTCCGCCGCCACCATTGCGGTTTCCCTCGCCGAGATGCTCGGATCGGCAAGCGCTTTCAAGATAGCCGCCAATGCAAAACCGGCCATCACGACGACGAGAACAATCAGCAGCGTCGACATTGTAGCATTTACATAGTCGTTGAACACGATGCGGCTCATGTCCCCGATGGATTTGGCCGG
>CAWHZB010000017.1:0-30687 GCA_963833715.1 uncultured Alphaproteobacteria bacterium | reverse complement strand
GGTGCCCAGAAGAGGACTTGAACCTCCACGCCTTGTGAGCGCTGCTACCTGAAAGCAGTGCGTCTACCAATTCCGCCATCTGGGCATGCGAGGGTGTCAGGTAAATTGTGCCGGACGCGGAAGTCAATTGCGCTGGAGTTCATATTGCCTGCGCAAGCTAGGCGTTGCTTGCCGTGGGCGGTTCTCAGCGCGCTTCACACGGTCGCTGCGGACCGGTAGATGTCGCGTCGGATCGAAGAGTCGACGCAGCGAAAGTCGAGGTGGCGAATGGCGGACAATGGCAAACTAGCAACCGTGTTCGGCGGCTCCGGCTTCGTCGGACGCTACATCGTCTGGTCCCTGGCGAGGCGCGGATACCGGGTGCGCGCCGCCGTCCGGCGGCCCGATCTCGCGGGCCATCTACAACCGATGGGTGTCGTTGGCCAAATTCATGCCGTTCAGGCCAATTTGAGATTTGCAAATTCGGTCGTACGAGCGGTCGAAGGTGCCGATGTCGTCATCAACGCGGTCGGCATCCTGGCGCCCACCGGCGCGCAAACGTTCGAAGCCGTGCATGTAGAGGGTGCGCGGCGCGTCGCCAAAGCGGCGCGGGAAGCGGGTGCCGCCCGTCTCGTCCATATTTCGGCGATCGGTGCCGACAGCGAGTCGAGTGCCCAATACGCTCGCACGAAGGCCGCGGGCGAAGCGGCGGTTCTGGCGGAATTTCCCTCGGCGATCATCCTCCGGCCATCCATCGTGTTCGGGGCGGAGGATGAGTTCTTCAATCGCTTTGCGGCGCTCGCACGCTTTAGTCCTGCGCTGCCGCTGATCGGCGGCGGACGCACAAAATTCCAGCCCGTATTCGTCGGCGATCTGGGACAAGCGGCCGCTAACGCCGCGATCGACGCCGGCAACCCCGGCACCGATTTACGAATCGGTGGACCGCAGGTGATCAGTTTTCGGGATGTGCTCGAGCTGACGCTTCGTTACATCGCCCGCCACCGGCTTTTGCTGCCGATGCCGTTCTGGCTGGCAAAGCTGCAGGCACTCGCGACCTGGCCGCTTCCTAACTCATTGCGGCCGATTACCATCGATCAGGTTCGTCTTCTGAAGTCCGATAACGTCGTTTCCGAAGCGGCCAAGCGCGACGGCCGGACGCTGGCGGCGCTGGGCGTTGCTGAACCATCCACAATCGACGCGATCGTTCCGGATTATCTCGAGCGCTTCAAGCCGAAAGGCCAGTACGCTCACTATCGCCTTTAAATGCCAAGAGCCGCCCAAGTGTTGGGCGGCTCCGGATAAAAGGAGCGCGATGAGCTACCGAGGTTAGTTCAAAGGCGCAATCGACAGCTCGTCCTCATGAGCGTGGCCAATGGCGGCCTGCAGCGTATCTGTCAAAGCGATTGGCGTACCGTCGGCCGCGTGCAGAGAAAAGAGCGGAATACCCTTCGGCAAGCCTTCGATCATCGGAAACATCTGCAACGCCTCGTCGGACGTCAGTGTCTTGATGTAGGCGACCTCACCGCCGCCAAGACGCGCAAGATCAAGCTCGCTCATGACGGGCGCTATGACATGATCAACTTTAGGCGGTCTGGCGGTACTCTTGCTATTCATGACGCTCTTCCTCCTTGTGTCGAGGCCGGGCTCTCACCGCGTACCCGAAAATTGCGGCCGTTCCGAGGGCCATCCGGGTTGCTGAGTTCTCCGATCCTCTGACGATTCGCTCGCCGGGACTGTAACGCGAAAAACTCGCTAGACCGGGCTTTTGATCCGACTTGTCGCACCGATCTCGATTCTCCTAACGAGTCGTTCGGGCTCAAGCCGTTGCAGATCAATCGCGAGTAGCCCGTTCGTCAGCTCTGCGCTCTTAACTTCAATACCGTCGGCCAGCACGAAAGTTCGCGAGAATTGCCGCGAAGCTATGCCGCGATAGAGATAATCACGCTCCTTCTCGTCGTCCTGCTGCTTGCCGCGGACCGTCAGCTGCTTGTCCTCAAGCGTGATTTCGAGCTCATCGCGCGTGAAGCCGGCAACCGCCAGCGTGATGCGCAGAATCTCAGACGTATCGCCGTCTTTGGGAATTCGCTCGATATTATAAGGCGGGTAGCCGTCACCGCCGTTCTTAGCGGCTCGGCCAACTAGCAGCCTTTCAATCTCTTCGAAGCCCAGCAAAAGAGGGTTCGACAGTGCTGTCACGCGTGTCAATCGAAGGCCCTCGTTGAAGCGACCATCTTGGTGTTCGAGCGCCACGCTGGCCGCCCGCTCCGACCCCGGCAAACGTGCCCGGGACCTTCGTTTACGATATGGGATGCGGCGCCCCGTCTTCAAGCGGGGGGCCAAGGCGCCGCAGCCCTGGCTTGGAGGGCAAGATTACGGGAGTGAGGCCCTAATCAGCCTTAGTGCTGCCCGTCTGCCCGGCCATTACGCTGCCCCAAACCATCAGCTTTCCGTTGCAGGGCCGACCAAATGAAACCGACGCCAGTGCTGATCGTGCTGCTGATTTTTTGTGCGGCGTGCTTACCCGGCAAGATGGCTATGTCCGCCGAGGCCGACAAGTCTGCCGTGGCAACGGACGCCAATTTCACACCCGAGGAGAAAGCCGAGAAAGAGGCCCGCAAGGCTTGCAAGGTCGACCTCTGCAAGGCGTTTCACACCAAGGAGGCTGCCGGCAACGACGTCGCGTGTCACGTCGTCAAGAGCTGGCGCAAGGAGCAGCTGATCAAGCTTGTGGGAAAATTAAAGGTCAATTGGCCCTACGACGGCGTCCGTTGCACAACGGACCTCAGCGTCAAGCGCGCTGCCCTCATCCGGGCGATGACGGAAAAGACGGTCGAGATCCAATTCCCCGAGCATGCCGTGACGTGCGTCATCGCCAGCGACAAATCCGGTGCCACGCATTTCAAGTTCGAACTGGCGCCGAAGGTCAAATTCGAGAATGGCAAGGCGACGGAAGCGCATGCCCATTGGGGAAAGATCGAAGCGCCGACGCTTATCAAAAGTGCGCTCTGGACCGCTACAGCAACCGACAACACGGTCAATCTGCTTTCGAGCACGATTGTCGATGAAGTGAACGACTTCGTGTCGAAGAAATGCGATGAGGTGAAAGACCTATGGGCCTCGAAGCCGTAGTCGCCGCGCGAGCAATCATTAAGCCGGACATGACCGCTAAACTGTTATATTGTTATTAGAGGCGCTTATGGCCGGTTATTGTAAATACGATTGGCGCTTATTAGGTATTCACCTTACCTAAACCTCGTAGTGAAGCATTTCACTATCACATTTGGAGGAAATCCATGAAGACGTGGTCTAAGCCCGAAGTTCGCGAGCAGGAAGTTGGTCTCGAAGTTACGAGCTATCTGCCGGCCGAAATCGATCTCATCTAATTGAGGATGATGTCGACCTTATGGTCGAACTTCAAGCGGTGGCCAATTCCCCGGCCGCCGCTTTGCGTTTGCAGAAGCGAGAATTCTTCAGCGTCCTGAATTTTCAACCGCAGCGCGTTTTTCTTCAAGCTCGAGCCATTGCGTCTCGGCTTCCTCGAGCCGGCGCTGCGCATCTGACATCCGCGTACTCGCCGCGTCGAAGGCCGCGCGGTCGCGCGCATAAAGTCCGTCATCCGCGAGTTTGTCAGTCAGCGCTTTGATCTCGGCTTCGAGATTGGCGATCTCGGCCGGCAGTGTCGAAAGCGCATGCTTCTCCTTGAACGAAAGTTTTGCTTTTTGTGCTTGCGGAGCTTTCAACTCATCGGCCGCAACTTTGCGAGCCGGCGTCACTACCTCCGGCTCTTCCTTCTTTTGCAGGTCCTCTCCCTGGCGCTGCGCGAGCATATCGGAATAGCTGCCAGCGTACTCGGTCCAATGGCCACCACCTGTCGGTGCTAAGACACTGGTGACGATCCGGTCGAGAAAATCGCGATCGTGGCTGACCAGCAGCAGCGTCCCGGGATAATCCGATAGCAGCTCCTGCAAGAGATCCAGTGTTTCGAGATCGAGGTCATTCGTCGGCTCGTCGAGGACCAACAGGTTCGACGGCTTTGCCAGCGCCCTCGCAAGCATCAGCCTTGCCCGCTCGCCGCCAGAGAGCACGCGGATCGGCGATAGCCGCTGCTCCGGAAGAAACAGAAAATCCTTCATGTAGCTCGCGACGTGGCGCGCCTTGCCATTGATGATGACCTGGTCGCCGCGTCCGCCCGTGAGAGCGTCCGAAACTGTCCAATTCGGGTTGAGCTCGTCGCGCCTCTGGTCGAGCGAGACGACTTCGAGATTGACCCCGTGCCGGATCGCGCCACGGTCCGCCGCGATTTCACCGGTCAGCAGTTTGAGCAGCGTCGTTTTGCCGATGCCGTTGGGCCCGACGATGCCGAGCCGGTCGCCGCGCATCACCCGTAGACTGAGCCCTGAGATGATATCGTCGCCGCCGTAGCCTTTCGCCACATCCGTCATTTCGACAACGAGTTTGCCGGAGAGCCCGCCTTCAGCCGCATCGAGCCGGACACTGCCGGCGGCACGTCGCTGTTCGCGCACTTGCTGGCGCATGGCGCGAAGTTCCCGCACACGGCGCACGTTGCGCTTGCGTCGCCCGGTGACGCCGCCGTGCATCCATTGATCTTCGCGAACGATTTTTCGATCGAGCTTGTGGCGCTCGGTCTCTTCCTCCTCGAAGATTTTATCGCGCCAGTCCTCGAAGGCCGCGAAGCCTTGCTCGAGACGGCGCGTCTGGCCGCGGTCGAGCCAAACGGTTGCCCGCGAGAGATTTTCGAGGAAGCGCCGGTCGTGGCTGATGAGCAGAAGCGCCGATCGACTCGCTTGCAATGTCGCTTCGAGCCACTCGATGGCGGTCAAGTCCAGGTGGTTCGTCGGCTCGTCGAGTAACAGCACGTCAGGCTTGGCAACAAGCACGCGAGCCAGCGCCACGCCACGCGCTTCCCCGCCCGATAGCCGTTCGGGATCGTCATCGCCGGAAAGCCCAAGGTCACTGATCAAGTACTCGGCCGCAAAAGGGTCGTCGGCCGGGCCAAGGCCAGCCTCGACGTAAGCGCGCACCGTATTGAACCCCGCGAAATCGGCTTCTTGCGGGAGATAGCGGATGCTGGCGCCCGGATGCGCGAAGCGTTCGCCACGATCCGGCTCGACGAGGCCGGCGGCAATCTTCAAAAGCGTCGACTTGCCTGAGCCGTTGCGCCCGACGAGGCAAATGCGATCACGCGCCGCGACTGTAAGTTCCGCGCCTTCGAGCAACGGCGTGCCGCCGAACGTCAGGTGAATGTCTTTGAGTGTCAGTAGAGGAGGTGCCATGCGCGACAGCTCGTAGCGGTCGTTGCGCGCTTGAGCAACCGGCTAACGTGGCGCCCCCCCAGGACGCGACCGCCGCTTCAATTAGCAGCAGCGGTTGATCTTGCCGCCGTTCTCACCGTAGCGGCTCGATTGCCGCTCGCGGAAGAACTCTTCGTAGGTCATCACCGGCTCGCCCGGATGCGCGAGCTTTCGATGGGTGACATAAGCCTCGTAATCAGGCATGCCAACCATCAGCCGCGCCGTTTTAGCGAACTCCTGGCCGACCTTGAACAGCTGCGATGTTTCGGGTTTCTGCATGGCCATCACTCCGCCGCCACCATTGCGGTTTCCCTCGCCGAGATGCTCGGATCGGCAAGCGCTTTCAAGATAGCCGCCAATGCAAAACCGGCCATCACGACGACGAGAACAATCAGCAGCGTCGACATTGTAGCATTTACATAGTCGTTGAACACGATGCGGCTCATGTCCCCGATGGATTTGGCCGGCGCCAGAATCTGGCCGGTGCTCAGAGACGCGCCGAATTTCTCCGCGTGGGAAAGAAAACCGATTGCCGGATTTTCGCTGAAGATTTTCTGCCAGCCTGCCGTCAGCGTGCACGTTGCCACCCAAGCCGCGGGTACGATCGTCACCCACGCGTATCGCTCGCGCTTCATCTTGAACAGCACGACGGTGCATAGGATCAACGCGATGCAGGCCAGCATCTGATTGGCGATGCCGAACAGCGGCCACAGCGTGTTGATGCCGCCGAGCGGATCGACGACGCCCTGATAAAGGAAGTAACCCCAGCCTGAAACGGCGATCGTCGTCGCGGCGATGTTGGCTGTCCACGAGCGCGTGTCCTTGAACGACGGACTGAACACGCCGACGAGATCCTGGATCATGAAACGTGCGACGCGCGTTCCGGCGTCGATCGTCGTCAGGATGAAGAGCGCCTCGAACAGGATCGCGAAGTGGTACCAGAATGCCATCAGGCCCTTGCCGCCGATGGCGCTCGAGAGAATGTCTGCCATGCCGACCGCGAGTGTCGGCGCTCCGCCGGTGCGCGAGAGGACTGTACCTTCGCCGACGGTCGCCGCCGCGTCCTTCAGCATGTCGGGCGTGACGGTGAAGCCCCAGCTCGTGATTGCCGCGGCGGCGGTTTCAGGCGTCGTACCGATAAGGGCCGTCGGGCTGTTCATTGCGAAATAGAGGCCAGGTTCCAGCGTCGAAGCTGCGATCAGCGCCATGATCGCGACGAAGCTCTCCATCAGCATCGCGCCATAGCCGATGAGGCGCGCGTTCATCTCGTTGTCGAGCATTTTCGGCGTCGTTCCAGACGAAACGAGCGAGTGAAAGCCCGAAACGGCGCCACAGGCGATGGTGATGAAGAGGAACGGGAACAGGTTGCCGGCAAAGACCGGGCCCGTGCCGTCGACGAACTTCGTAAGGGCCGGCATTTTGAGGTCCGGCATGACGATGAATATTCCGAGTGCCAGGCCGAGGATCGTGCCGATCTTCAGGAACGTCGAGAGATAATCTCGCGGCGCCAGCAGCGTCCAGACCGGCAGCACGGACGCAACGAAGCCGTAAGCGATCAGCATCATCGAGAGCTGCTCGCCGGTATAATTGAACATCGGCCCGAGCACGGGATCGGCGGCAACGTGGCGGCCGTAGACGATGGACAGTATCAGCAGCACAAAGCCGATTAGCGACATCTCGCCGATGCGGCCGGGGCGAATGTAGCGTCCGTAAACGCCCATCAGCACGGCGATCGGGATCGTCATCATCACGGTGAAGGTGGCCCAGGGGCTCTCTTTCAGGGCTTTAACGACGACAAGCGCCAAGACGGCGAGCAGGATCACCATGATCAGCAGCACGCCGATCATCGCGATTGTGCCGGCGAGCTCGCCAAGCTCGGCGCGGATCATATCGCCGAGCGAGCGGCCATCGCGGCGCGTCGAAGCCCAAAGTACGATGAAGTCCTGCACGGCACCGGCGAAGACGACGCCGGCAATCAGCCACAGCGTTCCGGGCAGATATCCCATCTGCGCCGCCAACACGGGCCCGACCAACGGACCGGCGCCTGCGATCGCCGCGAAGTGGTGGCCGAAGAGGACGGTTTTATCCGTCGGGCAATAGTCGAGCCCGTCGTTGAAGCGCTGAGCGGGTGTCAGCCGGTTCGGATCGAGGCGCAACACGCGCTCGGCAATGAACAGGCTGTAAAAGCGGAAGGCCAGCAAATAGCTGCAGATCGCGGCGGAGACGAGCCAGACGGCGTTGATTGTTTCGCCGCGCGACAGCGCCAGGATGCCGAACGAAGCGGCTCCGAGCAGGGCGATGCCCAGCCAACCCAGATTGGCACGTATGTTTGTCATCACTTCCATTCCCCTTGGCGACCGCGGTTGTGCCTCGCCGGTCGATCGCGCGGGAGACTACATAAAAAACCAGAAACCACGCAAAAAAATATCGACGAACGGCCGACTAAGGAAAGTCCAACCGTCAATGTCAGAGCCTTTTTTTAGCGAAGGCTTGGCCTGACCCCGACTTCAGGTATTTTTCGAAATTTCATTGACCCGGAACGTGTCCGCCACCGTCGCTCCGCGACTTCGGCGCGACAGCCTTCGCCCATCGGGCTCCGGCTTGCCCAGCCTTACCCCGAAGGGCGAAGCTTTGGTGGAGCCAAGCGGGATCGAACCGCTGACCTCTTGCATGCCATGCAAGCGCTCTCCCAGCTGAGCTATGGCCCCAAATCGCGTGGGTGTGTAGAGTGCTTACCGCCCAACTGCGTTTTGCCTGATAAGTCGTCCGGCCAGAAACATCAAGGACGTTTGTCGAACCGGTTAGGGTTCCTCGTCGCTGGACGGGCCGCCGATGATATTGGTGACATCGCCGCCCTCTTCCTCTTCTTCCTGAAGGAAGGTCTCATCGTCTTCGCCGGTTGTTGTGTCCTCTGCCTCGACGTCCACCAGCGCTTCGTCGCCTTCGACCGTCGGCAATTCGCCTTCGGCCTCCTCGACGGCAGCCGGCTTCTTTGCCTTCCTGGCGCTGAGTTCGCGCTGTTCGGCCTGCAACGCAGCGAGGGCGGTCGGCGACGATGCGATCACATACTTCGCGCCGCAGAACGGGCAGATGATCGGGTCTTGCATGAGATCATAGAAGCGCTCGTCGCAGTTTTGACAGGTTCGCTTCGTCCCACGCGCTTGCTTGGTCGCCATTAAATTGAGCCTCGGATAATCCGTCAAATTAAGGAGCCCGTCTGCCATAGGCAATGCTGCCTGTCAAAATCAAAAAGTGTGCCTTCGCCGCCTCGTCAAGGCCACCTTGACGCTGCAGGCACGGTGGCGTTGACAGAGCCTCGCGGCCAAGGCCTGTATCGCCGAGCTTTGACCATGCCGGACGGGCAATTCCGCCCTCGGCGCAGCCCTGGATTGCGATTTTTTGAAAGCTTCGAACGCAAAACCAATGTCGGCAATGCGCGCCCCGCCGCTCCGGGGACGCCTGCGCGTGCCCGGCGACAAATCGATCTCTCACCGGGCACTGATTTTCGGGGCGCTGGCGACCGGCACGACCCGCATCCGCGGTCTGCTGGAGGCCGAGGACGTCATCAATACGGCGCGCGTCGTCGTGGCGCTGGGAGCTGTGGCGGCAAAGGTCGGGGACGTCTGGGAGGTCAAAGGCCGCGGACCGGGCGGTCTTCGCCAGCCGCAGGGCCCGCTCGATTTCGGAAATTCCGGCACCGGTACGCGTTTGATGATGGGTGTCATCGCCGGCCATCCGATCACCGTTCAAATGGCGGGCGATGCGTCACTGTCGCGGCGGCCGATGCGGCGCGTGCTGGCGCCGCTGATGCAAATGGGGCTGCAGGTCCTTGAACCCGGCAAGGAGATGCTGCCGTTGACGCTGCGCGGCACCAGCGACCTCATGCCGATCGTCTACGCTTTACCGGTGCCGTCGGCGCAGGTCAAAAGCGCGGTGTTGATTGCCGGATTGCATGCGGCGGGCGAAACGACGGTGATCGAGCGCGAGCCGACGCGCGATCATACCGAGCGCATGTTGCGTCACTTCGGCGCTAGAGTTCGAACCGAAGACAAGGATGGCGCTACCCACATCACCGTGAAGGGCGACGCAGAACTCGGCGGGCGAGATATCCAGGTTCCGGGCGACCCGTCCTCGGCGGCGTTCCTCGCAGCCGCGGCGCTCATCGTTCCGGGCTCCGACATCACGATTGAAGGCGTACTGGTCAATCCGACGCGCACCGGTCTCTACACGACATTTCAGGAGATGGGCGGCGACGTCGCGTTTCTGAACGAGCGTGAGGAGGGCGGCGAGCCGATCGCAGATATTCGCGTTCGGGCCTCGGCCTTGAAGGGCGTGCGCGTGCCGGCGGAACGCGCGCCGTCGATGATCGACGAGTATCCAATGCTTGCCGCGGTTTCCGCCTTTGCGCAGGGCCCGACCCGCATGGACGGCCTCGCGGAACTCAAGGTCAAGGAAAGCGACCGGCTTCAGGCGACCGCGGCGGGCCTGGCGGCAAACGGGGTCATGGTGCGCGTCGAGGGCGACAGCCTCACCGTCGAAGGCAAGGGCGGGATCAGGGGTGGCGGCCTCGTCGCGACGCATCTCGATCATCGTATCGCGATGGCATTTCTGACCGCTGGGCTCGCCAGCGATGAGCCGATAATGGTCGACGATACAGCTATGATCGCGACCAGCTTCCCCGAGTTTTGCGGCATCTTGCATGGCCTCGGAGCCCGCTTCGAAGAGGCGGGCACGTGACGAGCGTGGCGCCGGCCGTCGGCGATGCCGTTACTTTGGGCTACCTGTCGATGACAGCAATGGAAGTTGCGGCGCCCGTCATCCTGGTGTCGATGCTGGCGGTGGTGGGCGCCTGGGCGACACGCAGAGACCGCGATTTATACGTGCGCTTGTTGCGGCATGGGCTTATTGCGACGCTCGTATTGCTGATTCCCGGCGCAGTTTTGGTTGGATGGTTCATCTACTTTGATCCCGAAACGATCAACGGCATCACGACGACGCCGGCCCAGCAAACATCCTGGATTTTATCGATGTCGCTCTTCGGTGCCGGGCTATCGATGCTCGTCGGCGTGGTGGCCTATGGGCTCGGCGGCTGGGTGTCAGGCGGCCTGCGAAAAACTCGGAGATACAAGTTGATCATCGCGATCGATGGTCCCGCGGCATCGGGCAAAGGTACGCTGGCACAACGCATCGCCGTGCACTACGGCCTCGATTGGCTCGATACGGGTCTCCTTTATCGTGCCGTGGCGCGCGATGTCGTGGCCAAAGGTGCCGAGCTTCGAAGACGTGGGCGCGGCCACCGCCGCCGCGCGCGCAGTCGATGCAACCTCCCTCTGCGACCCCGCCTTGCGCGGTCCGCGCGCCGGAGATGCCGCCTCGATGGTTGCGAAAATTCCGGAAGTTCGCGCCGCGCTCCTTGAATATCAGCGCACGTTCGCAAGTCAGGAACGGGGTGCCGTCCTCGACGGGCGTGACATCGGCACGGTGGTGTGCCCGGATGCGAACGTGAAGATATTCGTCACAGCTTCCGATGAGGTCCGCGCTCGCCGCCGCCACATCGAGCATCAGGCGCGCGGTGAAAACCTGACGTATGAAGAGCTGCTCGCCGACATCCGCCGGCGCGACGCACGTGACAGCAGTCGCAGCATCGCTCCGCTCGCCGCCGCCCCCGACGCGCTTCTACTCGACACGACCAATCTCGACGCCGATCAGGTGTTTGCGGCAGCGGTGAAGATGATCGAGGCGAAAGCCCGATAACGCCCTAAACGGAAAAGCAAACGGCTTACGTCTGGCTGCGTAATAAGTCGGAGTCTGAGGGCAAATCGGAAACACACGCGAACTGTGTTATTCGCACGGGGTTCAATGCGTTTGTTGCCTCCGAATTTGGCCACGAAGCTGTTCCAGCAATCCGATCAGGGGAACCGAGGGAGACGACAATGTCAGTGAAACTGGTCACGGCCGCACTTTGCGCGCTGTTAGCGGTAACTATTGCAGCACAGAAGACCCAAGCGGAGTCTGCAGACTATATCGACGTCGGCGTCAGTGAGACGCTGGATCGATTCTTCTACAGGGTCCCGGGCGCTCGAGAACTCGCACACAAGGCGGTAGGCGTTCTTGTTTTCCCATCCGTCGTGAAGGCCGGGTTCGGGTTTGGAGGCGAATACGGCGAAGGCGCGCTGCGGATTCGCGGTCGCACGGCCGGTTATTACAATACGCTGTCTGCATCGTTCGGTTTTCAGATTGGGGTCCAGGCACGCTCCGTCATCATCATGTTCATGACCGACCAGGCCCTCAATCAATTCCGCCGCACGGCCGGATGGAAAGTCGGCATCGACGGTTCCATCGCGATCATAACCCTCGGGGTCGGTGGGTCGATCGACACCAGCAAGATCACGAGCCCTGTCGTAGGCTTCATTCTCGACCCAAAGGGTCTGATGTATAACCTGACGCTCGAGGGCTCCAAGATCACGCAGATCTCGCGCTAGCGTTGAGGGAGCGCCCGCGCACTCCATCCCGACACTGCCAACTCGACGCCGATTAGGCGTTTGAGCCGGTGGTGTAGGAGGCTTGGCATGTTGCCGGTGCTTGGCGGCGTTTGCACGCACCCTATGTACTTAGTTCGGGCCAAGGATACGGACCTGCACGTGATTGGGTGCCAGTGTGAAGATATATGCCGTTCAGACCGGCTTCGTCCGGATCAAGACCGCGCAGGTCGAAGGGCGCGGACACGGATTGGCGAGACGGCTGGCCGTTTTCACAGATCGCGATTGGACTGACTGGCTTCCCACCTATTCGTGGGTCATCGAGCATCGCGACGGCGTCATTGTAGTCGATACTGGTCAGGGAACGCATCTTCTCGAGACAGGCAAGTCCCTCCATCCGTACCTGCGATGGGAAGTCGCCTTTCGGATTGAGCGTGAAGAGGAGATTGGGCCGCAACTGCGGTATCTCGGTATCGGCCCGCGTGATGTAAAGCGCGTTTTGCTTACGCATTTGCACATGGATCATGACGGCGGACTATCACACTTCCCAAACAGCGAGATCCTCGTCTCTCCGGGTGAGCTACGCACAGCACGCGGATGGGCAGGCCGCATTCGCGGCTACCTTCCAAACCGTTGGCCCTCTTGGTTTGACCCAGTGCCACTTGATCTCGCGGCGGAGCCGTTTGGCCCCTTCGCGGCCAGCAGGCGTCTTACGGCTGACGGGGACGTTGTCGCAGTCGCAAAGCCCGGTCACACAGCGGATCACTTATCCGTTGTCGTCCTGGATGGCGATGACACGCTATTTCTAGCGGGTGATGCATCCTACAACGAGAATCTTCATGCTTAAAGGCAGCGTCGACGGAGTTAGCGCGGATGAAAACGTTTCGGGCAGAACGCTGAACGCAATCCGTCGCCTCGCCGAGACGCGTCAGACCGTATATCTTCCGACACATGATCCTCAGTCCGCGGCGCGGCTTACAGGGCGTCGTTTTGTTGGAAGTTCAGGGTAAAAGAGAGCCCCTTAAGCGCAGCCGGCACCGGTATTTGGCCCGACGCGGTACCGATTTGCCTGTCAGCCTTCAGCCGCAGCTTCCAGCCCCTTGCCCTCGCCTCGTGCCTCCGCTATACCCCCGCCATTCGACGCCACCGTCGGATTGGTCATGAGGAAGATCAGCCGGTTGGGACCCGTATAGCGGGTTCCGAATTCTGACCGGCAGGGCTAGGCGCCCATCACGGTGGCATCACATCCAGAACATCCAGCGCTTCGAAGTGAGGCTTCGCGCAACGCGTGAGGCCGCTTTTTGGTGCTTCTATCATCGAAACCAATGGTCGCCCGGGGCCAGAGCGTCCCGAGGCGCACTGTCGCTTTAACAAGGAGAACGAATGTCCGCTGATGTATCAAGAGAGATGAATCCCTCGCGCGAAGATTTTGCCGCGCTGCTGGCCGAAAGCCTTGCCAAGGACGACCTGTTCGAAGGCTCCGTCGTCAAGGGCAAGATTGTCGGCATCGAAAAGGACATGGCAATCATCGACGTCGGCCTCAAAATGGAAGGCCGCGTCGCGATGAAGGAATTCGGCCTCAACGGCCAGCCGAGCGGTCTCAAGGTCGGCGACACCGTCGAGGTCTACCTGGAGCGCGTCGAGAACGCGCTCGGTGAAGCCGTTCTGTCGCGCGATAAGGCGCGGCGAGAGGAAAGCTGGACACGCCTCGAGCGCCTTTACGAGAAGGGCGAGAAAGTCACCGGCGTCATCTTCAACAAGGTCAAGGGCGGCTTCACCGTCGATCTCGATGGGGCCGTGGCGTTCCTTCCCGGTTCTCAGGTCGATATCCGTCCCGTGCGCGATATCGGGCCGCTGATGCATCAGCAGCAGCCGTTCCAAATTCTGAAAATGGATCGCCGCCGCGGTAACATCGTCGTCTCGCGCCGTTCCGTCCTCGAAGAGAGCCGCGCCGAGCAGCGCACCGAAATCGTCGCGCGCCTTGCCGAGGGTCAGATCATCGACGGCTTGGTCAAGAACATCACCGACTACGGCGCGTTTATCGACCTGGGCGGCATCGACGGGCTGTTGCACGTCACCGACATGGCATGGCGCCGGGTCAATCACCCGTCCGAGATTCTCAACGTCGGCGATACGGTGAAGGTGCAGATCATTCGCATCAATCCGGAAACGCAGCGCATCTCGCTCGGCATGAAGCAGCTTCAGTCGGACCCGTGGTCGGCGATCGAAGCGAAGTATCCCGTCGGCTCCCGCGTCACTGGCACGGTGACGAACATCGCCGACTATGGTGCTTTCGTCGAACTCGAGCCGGGCGTCGAAGGCCTCATCCACGTTTCCGAAATGAGCTGGACGAAGAAGAACACGCACCCCGGCAAGATCGTTTCGACCACTCAGCAGGTCGAGGTTCAGGTTCTCGAGGTTGACCCGCAGAAGCGGCGCATCTCCCTCGGCCTGAAACAGACGCAGGAGAATCCGTCGGGATTCGTTCCTCACCACGCATCCGAAGGGCTCCGTCGTCGAAGGTCCGATCCGTAACATCACCGAATTCGGTCTGTTCATCGGCCTCGACAACGGCATCGACGGCATGGTGCACCTCTCCGATCTCGACTGGCAGAAGCCGGGCGACGAGGTCATCAAGGACTACAAGAAGGGCGACAACGTCAAAGCCGTGGTGCTTGATGTCGACGGTGCGAAGGAGCGCATTTCGTTGGGCGTTAAGCAGCTCGCGGGCGACCCGGCCGATACGATGGCCAAATACAAGAAGGGCGACGCCGTCACATGCACCGTGACGTCGGTTGGCGAGGCGGGCATCGAGGTCAAGATCGCCGACAGCGAATTGACGGCGTTCGTCAAGCGCGGCGACCTTTCGCGTGACCGTTCGGAGCAGCGCCCGGAACGCTACAATGTCGGCGATAAGGTCGATGCAGCCGTCATCTCCGTCGACAAGGCGGCGCGACGTATCGCTGTGTCGATCAAGGCGCTTGAGATCGCTGAAGAGAAGCAGGCCGTGGCGACGTACGGATCGTCCAACTCGGGCGCCTCTCTCGGCGATATCTTCAAGGCGGCCATCAAGAAGCGTGAAGGTGCGGAAGAAGACAGCGATTAAGCACAAATCGAACCCTATTCCGGGCTATAGAAGCGCGCGGCACAATCTGCCGCGCGCTTAACTTTGCGCGGCAGGTGGCTGGCAACCCCCGTTGCTCGCGACCTGGACCTTGCCTACCCTTGTTCGACGAAGCGCGACGCGCAGGTATGGCCCCAAGGCGCCGGTCGCAACATTCTGATGGAGCACCCCCATGCTTGAAACGGAAACCGTCCTTGACCGCCGCCGGCTTCGCCGCTCGGTCACCTTGTGGCGTGCCGCGGGGCTCGCCGCGATAGCGATCGCCATCGGCGTTATGATGCTTGGCACCGATACGCTTGCAACCCTCGCGGGGGAGAAGCAGATCGCCCGCATCACGATCGAGGGTACGATCACGGAGAACCGCGATCAGCTCAAGATGCTGAAAGACATCGCCGACGACAGCAGCGTCTCCGGCGTCCTTGTCTATATTAACAGTCCTGGCGGCACGACCACGGGCGGCGAAGCGCTTTACGAAGGCTTGCGGACGCTCGCCAAGAAGAAGCCGGTGGTAGCCCAATTCGGTACGGTCGCGGCGTCGGCGGCCTATATCGCCGGCCTCGCCTCCGACCACATCGTGGCGCGGGGTAACACTATTACCGGCTCAGTCGGGGTGATCGTGCAGTGGCCGGAAGTCGTCCAGCTGCTGGAAAAGATCGGCGTCAAGGTCAACGAGGTCAAAAGCGGGCCGCTGAAGGCATCGCCTTCGCCGTTCGAGCCTCTCGACGATGCCAGCAAGAAGGTCGCCGAAGGCATGGTTAACGACGGATTCAAATGGTTCGTCGGTCTGGTGGAAACGCGCCGCAGCGTCAAAGCTGCCGATATTCCGGGCCTTTTGGATGGCCGGATTTTCTCAGGGAGAGAGGCGCTCCAGGTCAAGCTCGTTGATCAGCTGGGCGGCGAGGACGAGGCCGTCAAATGGCTGAAGGACGTGAAAAACGTCCCCCAGTCCGCAACGGTTGTCGATCGGAAGCCTTCGTCGAGCAGCGGTTACGGATTTGCCGGAATGAGTTCGGGCTTTGTCGGCTGGTTGTTCGGATCGGCCGCCGCTGACCTCGGAAATTTTCTGCTCCGTGATCGCTCGATTTCAACGCTCGGCCTTGACGGTCTGCTCTCAGTTTGGCACCCTTCTGAAAAATAAAGATAATTGATCGCTGTGCTGGGGAGCGAAACGTGATCAAGTCGGAGCTTGTGCAACGGATTGCGACTGCCAATCCACATCTTTACCATCGCGACGTCGAGCGCATCGTCAATGTCATCTTCGACGAAATTGTCGATGCACTGTCGCGCGGCGACCGCGTCGAGCTTCGCGGCTTCGGCGCCTTCACCGTCAAACATCGCGCATCGCGACAGGGGCGAAATCCACGCACCGGCACGACCGTTTCTGTCGCTGAAAAATTCGTGCCGTTCTTCAAGACGGGCAAAGAGCTTCGCGACCGCTTGAACAAGCTCAACGGCGGCAAGCATTAGGCGAGCGGAACGCCGCCGAAAGTTAGAAGAACCGAGGTAGGCTTGTGCTGAAGCGTATAGTGTCGCTGCTTATTGCTTTTCCGCTTGGCGCCGTTCTCGTCGCAATCGCGGTTTCGAACCGGCAACCCGTTTCGCTGATCCTCGATCCGTTCCGGCCGGAAAATCCGGCGCTCTCGATCGAGTTGCCTTTCTATGCCTATCTGCTGGGGGCGCTTCTCGTCGGCGTGATCATAGGGGGATTGGCGACGTGGATGGGCCAGCGCCGCTGGCGGCAAACGGCGCGAGCGCAACGTCAGCGAGCCGCGCGTTGGCAGGCCGAGGCGGACCGCTTAGCGCGCGAACGTGAATCCAATGCATCGACGGCCAGCGACTTGGCGATCGCCAGCCGCTGATGCCGATGAGGGTCGGCAATGACATTCGACGCGCTGACGCTCTTCGGCCTGCTGGCTGTCGCCCTGATGCTGCTCTTTTATACGTTTGAAGATGCGAGCACGTGGTGCGTTCTCGGCTTTGCCCTCGCTTGCGCCCTCGGATCGGTTTACGGCTTTATGCAGGGGGCGTGGCCGTTCGGACTGGTCGAAGGAGTGTGGACGTTCATTGCCTTGAAACGCTGGCAAAAGCGTCGCCTGGCGGGCAAACCGGTGGCTTGACGCGCTAGACCAAATGACAATCAAAGCAAAGATTTGCGGGATCACGACGCGGGAAGCGTTGGACGCGGCCATCGCAGGCGGCGCCGACTACATCGGCCTTGTCTTCTGTTCAAAAAGCCCGCGCCACCTCGAGATCGCCGAGGCTAGCGAACTGGCGCGGCACGCTCGCGGCAAAGTAAAGGTCGTGGCATTGACGGTCGATGCCGACGACGCGACGCTGGCGCAAATCGTTGACGAGGTTTCTCCGGACTTCCTTCAGCTTCATGGAACCGAATCCTCCGAGCGCGTCGCGGCGATCAAGCAGAGATTTGGACGTCCAGTCATCAAGGCCATTGCGGTTGCGACGTCCGAAGATGCCGCCGGAGCGCAGCATTACGCCGACACCGCGGACTTGATCCTGTTCGATGCGAAATCCCCGCCCGGCGCAACTCGGCCGGGTGGCCACGGACGGCCATTCGATTGGCAGGTACTCGCGGGTGTCGCCGGCCGGATGCCGTTCATGCTTTCAGGCGGCCTCGGCCCGGCAAACGTCGCAGACGCGATCCGCATTACGGGTACAAACGCGGTTGACGTTTCCTCAGGCGTCGAAAGCGCGCCCGGCGTCAAAGACCTTGAGCTGATCCGCCGCTTTCTTCAGACAGTAAAGACCGCTAAGCAGAGATAGATTTTCCCTCCCCGCGTCCTTTATTGGAGAGAGGGAGTTTGTTCGAGGTTTTCTATGGCGACTAAATCGAAAAAGATCGGCGGAAGTCGCTCTCAACAGTTATGCGACTGGCCCTGATGACAAGGGATTTTTTGGTCTCTTCGGCGGCCGCTTTGTCGCCGAAACCTTGATGCCGCTCATCCTCGATCTCGAACGCGCTTACGACATCGCGAAGGCCGATCCCTCCTATCAGAACGAGATCACGTATCTCAATCTGCATTATGCCGGCCGGCCGAGCCCGCTCTATTTCGCCGAGCGCATGACCGCGGAACTTGGCGGCGCCAAAATCTACTTCAAGCGCGACGAGCTCAATCACACCGGCTCGCACAAGATCAACAACTGCCTCGGACAGATCCTGCTGGCGCGCCGGATGGGCAAGACGCGCATCATCGCAGAGACGGGCGCCGGGCAGCACGGCGTCGCGGTCGCGACGGTCTGCGCCAAGTACGGCATGCCGTGCGAAATCTACATGGGCGCCACCGACGTCGAGCGTCAGTCGCCGAACGTCGCGCGCATGAAACTTCTGGGTGCAAAGCTCAATCCGGTGACGTCGGGCGCCGGCACGCTGAAGGATGCGATGAATGAAGCCTTGCGCGACTGGGTCACGAACGTTCGTGACACCTACTATCTGATTGGCACGGCGGCAGGCCCGCATCCCTATCCTGCAATGGTGCGCGACTTCCAGTCGGTCATCGGCAAGGAAGTGCGCACGCAGATGATGGAAGCGGAAGGCCGCTTACCTGACACTCTCGTCGCCTGCATCGGCGGCGGCTCGAACGCCATCGGGCTGTTTCATCCATTCCTCGACGACAAGGACATCGCCATTTACGGCGTCGAAGCCGGCGGTCATGGGCTCCATGTCGACAACGGTCACGCAGCGTCGATGAACGGCGGTACGCCCGGCGTCCTGCATGGTAATCGCACCTATCTGCTGCAAGACAGCGACGGGCAGATTCTTGAAGGCCACTCGATTTCGGCGGGTCTCGACTACCCCGGTGTCGGCCCCGAGCACGCGTGGCTGAAGGATACTGGCCGCGTGAGCTATGTCGCGATCACAGACAAAGAGGCACTCGAAGCCCTGCAGTTCTGCACGCGGCTCGAAGGCATCATTCCGGCGCTTGAGCCCAGCCACGCGCTGGCGCATGTGATGAAGCTCGCGCCGAATCTTCCGAAGGATAATTTGCTCGTGATGAATCTCTGCGGCCGCGGCGACAAAGACCTCTTCACCGTCGCCAAGCACCTGGGGCTGAAAATCTGAGCATGACCAAACCGACTCGCATAGACGCCCGCTTCGCGGCGCTGAAAGATGAAAAGCGTCCGGCGCTCATCACCTTCATCACGGCGGGTGATCCCGATCTCGAGACGAGCGCCGCTATTCTCGCCGGTCTTTCAAAGGCCGGTGCCGACGTCATCGAACTCGGCATGCCATTTTCCGACCCCATGGCGGACGGTCCGGCAATTCAGGCGTCCTCGCAGCGGGCGCTGAAGGCGGGCCAGACGATGGTCAAGACGCTGAAAATGGTGCGCGACTTTCGTGCCCACGACACCACCACGCCGATCGTTTTGATGGGCTACTACAACCCAATATACGTCTACGGCAACGAGCGCTTCATCGCCGATGCCCGCGCCGCCGGCGTCGATGGCCTCATCGTCGTCGACGTGCCGCCCGAAGCCGACGAAGAACTTTGCCTGCCGGCATTGAAGGCGGATCTCAATTTCATCCGGCTCGCCACCCCGACCACCGACAAGGAGCGGCTGCCCGCCGTCCTGAAAAACACCTCAGGCTTTCTTTACTATGTTTCGATTACTGGCATTACCGGGGCCGCCGCCCCGATAGTGAACGATGTTCACAAACAGGTAGCGGCGATTAAATCCGAGACGGCTCTGCCGGTCGTCGTCGGCTTCGGCGTCAGGTCGGGGGAGCAGGCCCGGGCCATTGCCCAAGGCGCAGATGGCGTGGTGGTGGGCTCCGCCGTGGTCTCGATGATCGAAAAATCGTTAAATTCGGAGGGTCAGGCCACTGCCGCGACGCCGAAAAACGTGCTGGAGCTGGTGCAAGAGTTAAGCTCTGCGCTGCGCGTCGGCTAGCGCGCTGTGCCGATTGGCTCTATTGGATACAACCTGCTGCACCCATATTTGTCCAGTGCCCTAGCGCAGCCCCCCGGCGGGCGCTAAATTGTGAGACCCGCCCAGAGAGCTTGGCATCGTGCCCGCACGTCGAGGCGGTAAGCACACGTTGCGGCGGCCTACGAGGAGCCAACCCGAGTGAACTGGATCAACAACGTCGTCCGCCCGAAGATTAGCGGGCTGTTGTCGACAGCGAAGCGTGACGTTCCCGACAATCTCTGGGTGAAATGCCCCGAGACCGGGCAGATGGTCTTTTACAAAGACCTCGAAGCCAATCAGTTCGTGGTGCCCGGCTCCAACCATCACATGCGGATGGATTCCCAGCAGCGCCTGCACCATCTTTTCGACGGCGGTGAGTACAAAGTGGTCGCGGTGCCGTCGGTGCAGCAGGATCCGCTGAAGTTTCGCGACGGCCGCAAGTATACCGACAGGCTGAGGGACGCGAAGACTGCAACGAAACTCGAGGATGCCGTTCTCGTCGGCGAAGGTCAGCTCGAAACTCTACCCGTCGTTGCCGCCGTGCAGGATTTCCGATTCATGGCCGGCTCCCTCGGCATGGCCGCGGGCGAAGCCCTCATCACCGGTATGCTGCGGGCCCTCGAACTCAAGACGCCATTCATTCTGTTTGCCGCCTCGGGCGGAGCTCGCATGCAGGAAGGCATCCTGTCACTGATGCAGATGCCGCGCACGACGATCGCCGTGCAGCGCCTGAAAGAAGCGCGTCTGCCCTATATCGTCGTCCTCACCGATCCGACGACGGGCGGCGTCACGGCCTCTTATGCGATGCTTGGCGACATCCACATCGCTGAACCCGGCGCCCTGATCTGCTTCGCGGGCCCCCGCGTCATTCAGCAGACCATCCGCGAACAACTTCCCGATGGCTTCCAGCGTGCCGAATATCTTTTGTCTCACGGCATGGTCGACATGGTCGTCCATCGTCATCAGCTGCGTGAAACGCTGGCGCGCGTTTGCAGAATCCTGATGAGCGGCGTCGAGGCGACGAAAACCAAAGACATACGGAAAATGAACGGCAAGGCGTACCTGAACGGCGGTTCGGTCGATGGCAAAGCGATGGAGACGGCGGCCCGCGAAATGGGCGGTGTCGTCGAGCCCGAGGTGGTGCCGAACAGCCAGCGATTTGAGCCGGGCAAGGCCGACAAGTCGCGACGAGAAGATGCCTCGCCGGTGAACCCGAAAGATGCGCCGCGCGGACCCTGATCGCTTCAAATGGCTTTGAAAGTGTAGTACGCGGCGCCATGACAATTTCGACAACACGCCCGCACAGCGACGCGTTGCTCGCTGAGATGATGCTTCTCCATCCAAAGCTCATCGACCTGTCGCTTGGCCGCGTTGAGCGCTTGCTGGCGAAGCTCGGGCATCCTGAACAAAGGCTGCCCGCCATCGTCCACATCGCTGGGACTAACGGCAAGGGCTCGGTGACCGCGTACCTCCGCGCTATCATCGAAGCTGCGGGAAAGCGGACGCATATCTATACCTCGCCGCACCTCGTGCGCTTCCATGAACGCATTGCGCTTGCCGGCCCTGACGGCAAGGCGCGCCCCATCGACGAAGACTCGCTCGTCGACGTGCTGATGCGCGTGCAGGCGGTGAACGACGGCGACGACATCACACAGTTCGAGATCACGACGGCAGCTGCCTTTCTCGCCTTCTCGGAAACGCCTGCCGACGTGCTTCTGCTTGAAGTTGGCCTCGGCGGCCGCCTCGACGCAACCAACGTCATTCCACAACCGGCGCTGACCGTCATCACGCCGATCTCGATGGATCACGCCGAGAAGCTCGGGCCGACATTGAGCAAGATCGCTGCCGAGAAGGCCGGCATATTGAAACGCGGAACGACGGGCATCATCTCGCAGCAGCCCAATAGGGTTCTGGCCGTCATCGAAGCGCGGGCCAACGCCGTCGGCGCGACGCTGGCGGTCTGGGGTCGCGACTATGAGGCTTACGAACAGGCTGGCCGCCTCGTCATGCAGCGCCATGATCTTTTGCTCGATCTACCGCTTCCGGCACTTGTCGGCCGGCATCAGATTATCAATGCCGGTACCGCCGTTGCGGCCGCGTTGCAGCTCGCCGAAGACATCCCGTCGCTCGGCATCGACGAACGCGCCATCGAAGTGGGTTTGCGTACAGCCGAATGGCCTGCGCGAATGCAGCGCCTCAGTTCGGGTCCACTGCCGAGCATCCTCGGCGACGATGCGGAGCTTTGGCTCGACGGCGGACATAATCCGGCGGCGGGCGATGTGCTCGCCGACACCCTAGCTGCACTCGATGAGAAGTCGCCGAAGCCCGTCTATCTCGTTGTCGGCATGATGGGACAGAAGGATGCGCTGGGCTTCCTGGCGCCGTTTCGCGGACTCGTCCGGGCCATCTACACCGTTCCGATCCCCGGAGCGCACGAGGCGCCGCACAGTCAGGAAGCCCTCGCTGAAACGGCGCGCGGTGCCGGTATCCAGGCGCTGGATCGCGAAAACGTGATAGGCGCGCTTCAAACCATTGCAGCACTCCCCCCAGGTCCAAAACGCGTGCTCATATGCGGCTCGCTTTACCTTGCCGGACACGTGCTTACGCTGCAGCAGCAGCTGGAATAGTAGCATGCGAAAGTAGCGGAACGCTGCCAACGCTACGCGCCTGGCGACGATGGACGACGCACAGCTACTCGCCGGAGAGATGCTAAAACAATTCGACATCGGCTTTGCTGGCTGGCCCCTACTAAGGGACGAGAGTTCGCCACTGGCGAGGTTCAATGCGCCTGGGCTATAACTAAGAAAATACCCCCAAGGCATTCCGGAGGAGTTACGCCATGCAGCATGTAGCTATGGATAAGTTGAAAGGCCGGCAGGTTATCAAGCCGCGCTACGACAATTTCATCGGCGGCAAATTTGTCGCCCCTGTACGTGGACAGTATTTCACCAACCTCACGCCGATCACCGGTCAGCCGGTTTGCGAAATCGCGCGCTCGACGGCCGAAGATGTCGAACTCGCGCTCGACGCCGCACATAAAGCGCGCGAAGCGTGGGGCAAGACGTCGGCCGCGGAGCGCGCTCGCGTCTTGAACAAGATCGCCGACAAGATGGAGGAAAACCTCGACATCCTGGCGCTCGTCGAGACCATCGACAACGGCAAGCCCATTCGCGAGACGACACACGCCGACATGCCGCTCGCCATCGACCACTTCCGGTATTTCGCCGCCTGCATCCGAGCCCAGGAAGGCTCACTCTCCGAGATCGATCACGACACCGTCGCCTATCACTTCCATGAGCCGCTCGGCGTCGTTGGGCAAATCATCCCGTGGAACTTCCCGATCTTGATGGCGGTGTGGAAGCTCGCGCCGGCCCTTGCCGCCGGCAACTGCGTCGTGCTGAAGCCCGCCGAGCAGACGCCGATGAGCATCATGGTCCTTATGGAAATGCTCGCCGACATCATTCCTCCCGGCGTTCTCAACGTCGTCAACGGTTTCGGCGTTGAAGCCGGCAAGCCGCTCGCCTCGAACAAGCGCATCGCCAAGGTCGCGTTTACGGGCGAGACGACGACTGGCCGTCTGATCATGCAGTACGCGGCCGAGAACATCATTCCGTGCACACTGGAACTCGGCGGCAAGTCGCCGAACATTTTCTTCGCCGACGTCATGGATGCGGACGACGATTACTTCGATAAGTGCCTCGAAGGCTTCACGATGTTCGCCCTGAACCAGGGCGAGGTCTGCACCTGCCCAAGCCGCGCCCTCATTCAGCGCTCGATCTACGAGAAGTTCATGGATCGCGCCCTGCAGCGCGTCGTGAAGGTAAAGCAAGGTCATCCGATGGACGCCACGACGATGATCGGTGCCCAAGCCTCGAACGATCAGCTCGAAAAAATATTGAGCTACATCGAAATCGGCAAAGGCGAAGGTGCCCGCGTTCTGACGGGCGGTAAGCGCGCCAACCTCGGCGGCGAGCTTGCGACCGGCTACTACGTTGAGCCGACGGTTCTCGAAGGCCACAACAAGATGCGCGTGTTCCAAGAGGAAATCTTCGGGCCGGTTTTGTCGGTGACGACGTTCGAGGACGACGACGAGGCGCTCGCGATTGCCAATGACACACTCTATGGACTGGGCTCGGGCCTCTGGACGCGCAATGGCACGCGCGCCTATCGCATGGGCCGTGGAATCCAAGCCGGCCGCGTCTGGACCAACTGCTATCACGCCTATCCGGCGCATGCCGCGTTTGGTGGCTACAAGCAGTCGGGCATCGGCCGCGAGACACACAAGATGATGCTCGATCACTATCAGCAGACGAAGAACATGCTCGTCAGCTACAGCCCGAAGGCGCTCGGCTTCTTCTGATGTCCGCTAAAGTCTAGAGATCGAGGGCATGCGCCATTACATTGGTGCATGCCCTTTTCTTCTTAGCGTGGTGGAGATTCCGATGGTCGATCGCGTGACGGCAACGCCCGACACTTTGCACCTGATCAAGAAACTAGAGGGCGTCCACGGACCGCTGCTTTTCCATCAATCCGGAGGCTGCTGCGACGGCAGCTCGCCGATGTGCTATCCGCGCAACGAATTCAAAGTTGGCGCCCAGGATGTCTACATCGGCGAGATCGGTGGCCAGCCTTTTTATATGGGCAAATCGCAGTTCGAATACTGGCAGCACACGCACCTGATTATCGATGTCGTGCCCGGTCGCGGTTCTGGATTTTCGGTCGAAGCGCCGGAAGGCGTGCGCTTCCTGACGCGATCGCGCGTATATACTGACGCCGAGACTGACGAACTCGATGCGTCGGGCCCACCGCCGACCGGCATTGATCGGCCGCCTCTCTGAAGGCCGGCGAGCCGGTCGTCGTCAAGAATTGTCCAAGCTCTTTCGAAAAGACGAACCTTGATGATCTGCTGAAAGGGTTCGGAGTCGAAGAGGTCACGCTTGCGGGATTTATGACGCACGTTTGCGTCAACTCGACTGCGCGCGCTGCGTTCAATCACGGCTATCGCGCCACGGTCGTCGGCAATGCGACTGCGACGCGATCGCTTCCCAATCCGGCCGGAGGAGTCGTGTCGGCGAAAGATTTGCACGACGCAAACTTGGTGGCGCTTCATGATATTTTCGCCGTCGTCGTTCCCGCGGCGGACGTCTTCACCGCATAACTCGCTTGTCCGCGCAAGAAAAAGGCCCCGCGTTAAGCGGAGCCTTTATGCGTTCGAAATTCGCTACTAGCTATCAAACCTCGGCTGCGACGCTGGTGTTGATCCAGTCCTCGAGCTTCTTCTTCTGCACGATCGCACCGGTATGCTGGGCTGCGATCTTGCCGGCCTTGAAGATCAGCAAGGTCGGCATCGCTCGGATGCCATACTTTCCGGTGATCTTCGGGTTCTCGTCAACGTCGACTTTCACGACCTTGACCTTGCCCGTCATCTCTTTCGCAACCTGATCGAGCGCCGGCGCCATAGCCTTGCACGGCCCGCACCACGTGGCGTGAAAATCAACCAAGACCGGCTCGCTGGATTTCAAGACTTCCTGTTCGAAGCTTGCGTCAGTGACAGCATTAGACATGTGATAACTCTCCATTTCCGGGTTCGGATTTCGGCCGATCCCGTTTCGACACCGCGCATTGAATAGAAAACCGAATGCAAAAGTAGGTACTGGGTCAGGAAGCGTCAAGGCTTGCGACATCGAGGTCCCAGAGGCGCTCCGTGCAGCTATCCAGCAATTCCGTAGGAATCTCCATCAATCGCGGCCCGTCCGTCCACAAAAGCGCCGCCCGGACACGACGACCCGGATAAATCTCCGCCAGCGCTAGCCTATAAGCGGCCAACTGATACAGATATGCATCGGCGACAAATCGGACCTCGGACGGCGGCGGCCGATTCGTTTTGTAATCTACGATCAGAACGTGATCGTCCGTTACAGCGAGCCGGTCTATCTGCCCGGAAAGATCGAGTGCCGGGCCCTTGCCTCCGGGGCGCGGGATGACGGCCGCAATCGGGACCTCTGCAACGCTTTTCGGCCCGAACAGAGCGGCGAAGCCCGGCTCGGTCAGGATCGCCAGAGTTTCGCCAACAATCCCGGCGCGCACTTTCGCGCTCAGCGCCTGGCCGCGCTTTTCGATGAACGCCTTCGCAATTGTCTCGCGCTGAATTTCAGGCGCGCCGGGCAGATGCTGCAACAACGCGTGCGTCAGCGTTCCGCGCAAAAATCTATGCTCGGAATTACCCGAAAGCGGCGACGGGACATCATAGGTCGCAGCGGCATCGCGCCTTGCCGGTCTCAATGGCTCGCCTTCCGCGTCGGGCGCGTACGGTTCGAGCCGGGAGGGCGCCAGGGGTACCGACAACTTCGGCTCGGGCTGAGCGCGTTGCATTGCAAAAGCCGGGCGATCGATCTCTACCGGCTGACGGTTTTTTTCCTTTCGAGATTTCTCGGGCTCGGCGGTCTGCAGCGTTTCATTGCGCCAACCCATCCGCCCATCGCCAAGATCGACTTCTGTGAGACCCGGCTTCAGCGCATCGAAGATAACGTCATACCAGCAGCCATCCGCCCGCCCGCGGCGGCCTTCGAAACCGGCGATGTAAAGGCGATCGCGCGCCCTGGTCATGGCGACGTAGAGCAGGCGATTGCGCTCTTCGCGGTCGCGCTCGTCTTTGTCGCGGCGCGCCGTCTGGACGTCCTCAATCCGCGTCGTGCCTTTGACGGTCCAGACGATCGGCTCCGGCAATCCGTCCGGACGCGCGAGGTGCGAGAGCTTGAGGAGACCGGCTGTCGAATTGCCGCCCGAGGCGGTCGTACACGTATCGGGAAGGAAAACGATCGGCGCCTCGAGGCCTTTGGCACCATGCACTGTCATCACGCGCACTTCGTCACGCCCGTGATCCATGTCGCGCTTCACTTCCGGCTCGCTGGCGCGGAGCTTGGCAAGGAACTGCGTCAGTGACGGCGGCGCGCCGTCATCGAACCGCAACGCGAGATCAAGAAATTCGTCGATGGCATCGGCGGCTTCCGGTCCGAGGCGAAGCAGCATCTTCTCGCGCGCGCCATCGCGGTCGAGGATGCTCGAAAAGAACTCGAAGGGCGGCGTGAAGTCGGCCTTGGCCCGCCAGCGCTTCAGCGTTTCTGCAGAGAGTTTGTAGGCTGGCTTCGTCTCGGCATTGTCGAGCAAGGCACCCCACAGCGTCTTCTTGCGCCCCGGCGCGATGGCCAGCAGATCGTCGTCGTCGAAATTGAAGATCGGGCCTTTGAGCACGGTCGCAAGCGCCAGGTCGTCTTCCGGCAATATCAGAAAATCGCCGAGCACGATGAGGTCCTGAACCGCAATCTGATCGGTCAGCGCGATCCGGTCAGAGCCCGCAACAGCAATCCCGCGCCGCTTCAGTGCGGCGACCATCGGCACGGCGAACGGATGACGCTTCCGGACCAGGATCAGGATGTCGCCGGCGCGGATAGGCCGATCTTCCGAAGTCAGGCGTTCGCCATTCTTGATCCATCGATCGATTTTCTCTGCAATGCTCTCGGCTAGTCGATTGGAGGGCGAACGCTCGCTCGTGTCGGAAAGTGGCGTCCACGGATCGGCTGGTTCGGCTTCGTCGGCCTTTTCAATCGGCCAGATTTCGACAAGGCCCGCATGGCCGAGCCGGCTTGCGATGTGCGGAATGAACCTGCCGTTGGCGGTCAGACCTGGTGTTCGGGCGGCATCGATAAACACCTGATCGACGGCTGCCAGCACAGGCGCCACCGTCCGGAACGACAGATTGAGCGACACGGGTTTCCACGGCATCCGGACGCTAAGCGCCAGCGCCGCGAAGTGCTCTCCCGTCTCGGCAAACATCTTCGGCGCCGCGCCCTGAAACGAATAGATCGACTGCTTCTCGTCACCCACCGCAAAGACGGTGCGGCGAACGTCGCTGGCGCCGCTACCCGCGAAAAACTCGTGCACCAGGCTCGAAATAATCTGCCACTGCTCGGGGCTCGTATCCTGCGCCTCATCGACCAGGATGTGATCGAGACCGCCGTCGAGTTTGAAAAGCACCCATTGCGCTTCGCCACGGTCGCCGCTGAGAAGCGACGTGGTCTTCAGAATGAGATCATCGAAGTCGAGTGCGCCCGCCGCGCTGCGCGCATCCGTGTACCGCTGCAGCACGGCACCCGCGAGCCTGTAAAGCGCCACCGACGCTTCGATCAGCATCAGCGCCTTGAGTTCTTGCGATAGTGCAAAAAAATCCTGCTGAGCCTGCTGGCACCGGTTGAGCAGATCGGGCCGCGCCTGCCCGACGGCTTTGGTCATAAGGCTGCTGCGCTTCGCCTCGCCTTTATCGACCAGGAAGTACTCGGCCAAAGTCTCGGCGTAGCGCGCCGTGTCTTGCTGCTGCGCGGCGGAAGCTAAAGTTTTGGCGTGCTGCTGATCCGTTTTTGTGCCGGTCGAGAGAATTGCGCAAATCTCGCGTATGTCGTCTTTGGATAAGACACCGGCGCATTCGCGATGAATATCCGCACAGCAAACCGCCGCGCGAACCCTGAGGCTTTGTCGCAGATATCCCTCGATTGCCGCGAACGCGTTCTCCGTCTTGTCGAGCGCTTGCCCGTTGATCGCCTCGAGCCAACGGCGCTCGTCGACTGCATTTGAAATGAGCGTATCGAACTGCGCGTCTGCCGCGTAGCGCACGACGACATCGAGTGCTTTGCCGAGCGGCGTCAACGGCGCGGCGGTGGCTTCGATCAGCGTTTGCTCGATGGCTTGGGCCTTGAGGTCGCTCGCTGCATCTTCGTCGAGGATCTTGAAATTCGGCGGCACGCCGGCCTCGAGCGGGAACCTCTGCAACAAGCGCTCGGCGAAGGCATGGACCGTCTGCACCTTGAGCCCGCCCGGCGTTTCGATGGCGTAAGCAAAGAGCGTCCGTGCAAATTCGACATCGGCGTCCGAGACGCTGGCGCCCAAAATGGTGCCGAGCTCTTTCCTTAGCGTCGCGTCGTCGGCCGTCACCCATTGCGCCAATCGGTCGAAAACGCGCTTCGACATCTCCGATGCAGCGGCCTTCGTGTAAGTGAGACAGAGGATGCGCTCCGGTGGCGTACGGGCGAGGAGCAGGCGCAGCACGCGTAGCGCCAGACACGTGGGTCTTGCCGGTGCCGGCGTTGGCGTTGACCCAGGCAGAGACGTTGGGATCGGCGGCTTGGCTTTGCGCCCGATCGGTGTCTTGCCGGAGAACGTCGGCTGGACAGCTTTTTCGTTTCGAGATTTTCGAGGTTCATGACGCCGCCTCTTCATCGACATGCGCCGACCATTCCGCGACGCGCGCCAGGTGCGCGTAGGCGTCGTAGTCGTAGCTGTAACCCGGCCGGCGTATCGCGCGGTACGGCGTGCTCGGGTTATCGAATTCCGCAATAAGGCGCTCGAGGCCGCGGCGCGTCCTGTCTGCAAGTTCGGCGATATTGTCGGCTCGAACCATTCGCTCTTCACCGGCCGGTTCGCCGCCGGACGCCCGAATGTACCGCAAGCCTTCGACCGAGCGTCCGGATAGGTTCGGAAACCCGCTGTCACCGAGTGCGATGGCGGCTTCGAGCGGCAGCTGCGGCGACCGTCCGCGCGTAACGGCTGCATCGTTCGGCACCATGCCGGTCTTGTAGTCGGTGATGACGAGGCTCGCGCCCTTGTCGTCGATCCGATCGGCGCGTGCCGACAATGTGAACGGCAATGCGGCCGAGGCCAGCACGAGGCTGCCTGTCGTCTCTGCGAAGACGGCGCGCACTCCGCCACGCCGCTCGGCCTCGCCCTCCGCAAACCATTTCAGAAAACGCTTCAGGCGCGGCAGCCAAAAGGCCGCGACGCGCGGATGCCCGGTATAGCTTTCGAGCACCGCACTGGCGATCTTCTCGAGTTCTGCGAGTGGGTCAGCCGATAGAGCCGTAGGATGCGCTATCGCGAACTGCGACAGCACCTCATGCACTAGGCCGCCGCGCAAGCTTTGATCGGGCGAAGCGCCGAGCGGCGGCAGCGGCTCAAGCTTCAGGATGTGCCGGGCAAAAATCGCATACGGGTTCGAAATCCAGCGCTCGATTTCCGTCACGCTCATGCGGCGCGGACGAAGCGCGACGGCGGGCGTCGGTTGCCGGCGCCTTGATCTCGATGCGGCGCTTGATGCGGTCGCGTGCGCGCGCCCAGGCGAGCCACGGCTTATCGGGTTCGAGAACGCTCGAGAGATCCATGCCATTGAGCAGTGCCGTCAGCCGCATCAGCCAACGCGACGGCACGGTCGGAACGCCGTCGACCTTTTCGGCGCGCGTCAGGTAAACGGTCTTGGCGCCGAGCAGCGAAACGAAGTCGTGCGCGGCGCGGCCGATCTCTTCTTCCGGCGACGGCAGCCCGAGGTCGCGGCGCATCGGGCGATTGAGCCAGGCGCCGGGCTCGGCCGCTTCCGGCCACGTCCCTTCGTTGAGCGAACCAAGGATCAGGATGTCCGGCTGCTGCAGCCGCGCCTCGAATGGTCCCCAGATCGCAACGCGCGGGTGGACGGCCGTTCGTTCGCGGACGTTCTCTCGTGCGAGCAGCGTCGCGTAGAGATCGGCGTAGTCGGCGGCGCGCAAATCGAGGCTCGGCGTCTCCGGCGCCAGCAGCTCGGCGAAGAAACGCGTCGCGGCTTCTCCGGCCTCGCCTTGCCAGAGCGGATTTTGTGCGTCTGCCGTCGCGGCTTCGCCCTCGGGAAGAGCGGCGAGAGCTTCGGCTGCTGCTGCGTGTGCCCGCGCGAACGCGGAAAGCGAGTGCGTACCGCCGGCGGCGTAGAGTTTGGTCAGCGGCTCGAAGGCCGCCGCAAGGCGCGTGACGAGCTCGCGGGCGCCGTCGCAATCTTCTTTCCATAGCCGCTGTG
>CAWHZB010000016.1:0-43847 GCA_963833715.1 uncultured Alphaproteobacteria bacterium | reverse complement strand
GATGCGCTTGGCGAAGATCACCGCGTCCGGAATGGCGCGCCCCGAAGGTCTATGGACGAGCTTGACCGCGATGACGGCCTCGCCCTTTTTGACCTCTTTGTCGATAAGCTGGAACTCGTAGTCCTTGGTGTCGGCCAAAGCCGAGCCGGCGATCGCGGCGAGCAGCAATGCGCCAAGGGCAGCGGCGCTCAGGCAATTGCGTTGCATGTTGAAAATCTCCTGTTGTCGTGAACCACGCGCAGGCCACGTTGGCCAACGCATGCAAGACCGCGGCATCAGCCGCAGCTTCGCTTCACGCCCAGTGGGCGAAGTTCAGACGCTGGGAGGTCGAAGTAGTGGTGGAATAAGTGACGTGGCCCGAATCTGCGATGGTTCAGGCGCCACGCGCGCGCTCACGACGTCGCCTTGCAGACTCGCTTCGGCGACCGGTGGCGATAGTGGTTGGAAGCACTTGACCAGACAGGTGCCGATATCCGGGCAAACTTTCTGCGGGCAATCGGGACAGTGCTTGACCAGCTTGTGACAAGGCATCCCGTCCATTGATGCTGTGGCTGCCGTCTTCGCTCCAGCCATCGCGAATGCGTAAGTCGACGTCATCGGCATGCTGATGAGCGCCCCGAGCATGGCGAGCATGCCGAGTCCTACAAACCAGCGCTTGAATAGACGTTTTCTCACGACGCTAGACTGCCACACCTCAAGAACCGCGGCAACATGGGGCTCAATGGAACGAAAACGCCGGGCTTAGAAGGCCCGGCCCCAGATTTCGGTGTCGACAGCGACTTAGTTGCTAGATGGAGTTCTTGCTTACTCGGAGTGCGATCAGACGTGCCTTCCTGAGTCTGGCCCGCGTCCGTACCAGCCGCGCCCTCGTCGGTTGCGTTCGGAGTCCGTTGCGGAGTCGGATCGCCCGGTGTCCGATCAGACGTCTTGGCACCCGGTTTGCTCGGGTCAGGCTGCGTCGCGTTGGTCTCGGTGCCAGTCGTCGCGTTGGGCGACGTGATCGTGTCAGCCAACGCTGATGTTAGCCCGCCAACGGTAAGCGCCAGAGTTGCTACGGCCACCGTCAGAATTTTTGCATTCTGGAATTTGCATTCTGGAATTCGTCTGGAAATGTGATCCTCACAATGTGAATTCGGTAAATCGAATTCCTGAGAGGTAAACGGCCAGGGCTGCCGGTTGGTTCCTGGTTAAAGCCTTCGACTCTGCCCCAGCTGATGGCCGCGAGCGCCGTAGTAAAAAATGTAGAGATAGCTCGGTACGCAAAGAGCCATGTACACGAGCTGAAAGTCGTAGTGCTGTTTGAGCGCGGCGAAAGCGTAGGGGATCACGGCACCACCGGCGATTGCCATGATCAACAGGGCCGAGCCGGCCTCGGTGTGTCGCCCGAGTCCCTTGATCGCCAGCGGAAAGATCGCCGGCCACATCATCGCATTGGCGAAGCCTAACGCGGCGACGAATCCCACCGAAACATAACCGCTGGTGAGATACGCACCGATGGTCAACAGCACGCCCATCACTGCCGAAATCGCAAGATAGCGGCTTTGGGAAACGAAGCGCGGAATGAGCAGCAAGCCGGCGACGTAACCGATCATCATCGCGAACAGCGTGAATGACGTGAACAGTCGGGTGGCACTGAGCGGCAGCTTGAAGTCCTCACCGTAAATAACGATGGCGTCACCGGCCATCACCTCCACGCCCACGTACAAGAAGAGACACAGCACACCGAGCCACAAGTGCGGAAAGCTGAAGATGCTCCCATCAGTATGACCGATCATGTGTTCGTCATTGGCGGCGTCGGGCTTGATCTCTGGCAGCGCCGAGCGTGCCATCCAGATTGCGAGCAGTGCCAGCAATGCCGCCATTATCATGTAGGGCAGATGCACCTGCGCCGCGAACGCGTCGAGCAGCACGTCGCGCGCGGCCATCGTCGGCGCGGCTTTCACCTGCAGGTCGAAGTTATCGAGATCGCGCAGTACCAGCGCACCGAATACGAACGGCGCAAGAAAGCCTGCGAACTTGCTGCAGATCCCCATGAAGGCGATGCGCTGCGCGGCGCTGTCGATCGGCCCGATGATACTGATGTAAGGGTTGGACGCCGTCTGCAGCAACGACAGTCCGGCGCCGATCACGAACAGGCCGGTCAACACACCCGGGTACTGGCGCATGGTGGTGAACTGGCCGAACAACATGGCGCCGATCGCCATCACGAATAGTCCGAGCGCCATGCCGTTCTTCATACCGGTACGGCGCAGCACCGCAGACGCCGGCAGTGCCAGGAAGAAGTACGAGAGATAGAATGCCATTGGGACCAGGAAGGCATTCACGTCGTCGAGAGTGAAGGCGAGTTTGACGAAGGTGATCATCGGCCCGTTGAGCCAAGTGACGAAGCCGAAGATGAAGAACAGCACGCCGATCGTGATCACCGAACCGAAGTAGCTGCCTTCGGTGACGCGGGTTGTAGGGGCGGACATGAGGTTCCATTTCGCGGACAGAAGAATGGCTCTCCAAGCCCGGCACTATGCAAAATTCCATCTTCTGAAACCACAATGACGAAACAAGCCTGAACGACCGTTCAGGCCGCAGCCATGACCTTGTCGCCGGACTCAGGTCTTCATCGGTCCCGTCGTGCTACTTTCATCGAAAGGCGGGGCTTGCCCCGACAGCAAATGGCGACACCCTTCAAGACACTGACGGCAGCCGCAATGCTCGTCGTTCCACTTGGAACAACTCTCGCTGGCGCATCGGACCAGCCCACCGGACAGAAATCCAATTCCCCGGCAGCGGCCACGAGGATCCTGGAAACGAGGCAAGCCACGCAATCGCCAGCTATCGATATGTTGGCGTCGCCCTCTGCACTTGCTCACTGGGTGGATGAGCAGCGCGGGCGCCACGTTGCAATCGGGCTAACGATATTCAGATGATCGTGGCTTGGTGCCGGTGGCACCCGGTCAGGACGCCGACGCCAACGACAGAAAAAATACGAAACCGGGAAAACGCCTACGGATAGAAAGAAGTGCGGCGCCCCCGCGCCGCACTTTTATTTCAACTAGTACCACCTGCAATGACGGACGTGGTGGTTCCACCAGCAACGGCGATGATGATCGTGATGGTGAACATAAACGACGGTCTGTGTCGTTGACGATTGTTGCGGAAAGCGAACGAAGAGCGGCGACATTGCCGCTGACTGCTGCGTTTGCCAATCCAGCTCCAAACATCATCGCGGCAGCGGCGATGACCACCCCTAACGTCGTCTTCATGCTTGCTCTCCTGATTAATCGGCATCGGTTTGACGCCAAGCGGCCGCTGTGTTCAGCGGCCCGAAGGCAAGCTACATGGAATCGAATGGTCCTGAACTTACGGTTGTGTAAACGGATGGTAAGCTCCTAAGGGCATAGTCGCTGCTCTTCGGAAGCGAGCGCGGTGCTCTCCCAAACGACATTATCCACGAGATTGCCAGCGCGATGGCGGCAAGGATTTCGGGAATCAGGTTGAGATCTCCGGCAGGATGAGCTCCCCAGATAAGACAACACCCCGGCTGCTTAGGGGCAACCGGGGTGTAACGCTAGGAGCCGACTTGCAGAAGAAAACAGGCCGGACAAGGTGATACTGGGACCTATATTTCCGCCGCGCCAGCGTAGAAATGGCCAATAGGCCATCAGGCCTATCCGGCGCACAGAGTAAGACCCATTGCAATCCACTTGCTGAAGGTCACCGCTCAGGCCGGTCAGGGATTTAGGGGAACGGAATTACGGAGGACAATGAAGGCCACTTGATAAGCTCAGGGAAGGGTGAGAGAAAGCCGCGCATCAGGCTTCAAGGATCAAACGGCCGGCGCCTATTCCGGGTACCTCTCGCCGCGACAGATTTCCCTGCCCCTCATGCTGGCTTCCGTAAGGGGAATCGCAAATGACCGCATCCAAAATCAAGTTGCATAATGGAGATCTGCAGGCCGGGCTGACGTTCCCGCGCGGTGTCGCGATCGATACCGAGACGCTCGGGCTCAATCCACATCGCGACCGGCTGTGCCTCGTGCAGCTCTCGAGCGGCGACGGCACGGCACACCTCATCAAATTCAACGGCGAAACCTATGACGCGCCGCGCCTCAAAGCTCTCCTGACCGATCCCACGGTCCTGAAGATTTTCCATTTCGCGCGCTTCGACATCGCCGTGCTCGAGCAGTACCTCGGCGTCGAGACGAGCCCGATCTACTGCACGAAGATCGCATCGAAGCTCGTCCGCACCTACACGGATCGTCATGGCCTCAAGGACCTTGCCGGCGAGCTTCTGGGGGTTGAGCTTTCCAAACAACAGCAGAGCAGTGATTGGGGTGCCGTCAAGCTGTCCGACAGCCAGATGGCGTACGCGGCAAATGACGTCCTTCACTTGCATGCCATCAAGGAAAAGCTTGATCAGATGCTCGCCCGGGAGGGACGGGAAGCCTTTGCGGCAGCAGCGTTTTCTTTCCTTGGCACGCGGGCCAAGCTCGACCTCGCCGGGTTTGAAGAGGACGATATATTCGCTCATTAAGGGGGCGGGCGTTGACGGTGCCAGGCGGGTCGCGGGTTTGGGCGCGAAAGACGGGCTGTCCCAAAGTCTCCCCAATTGCCGACGACATTGGGATGATACGGGGGTCAAATCACATGAGCCGTTATGGCTGCCACGTCTGACAGCGCCGTCACGAACGGCCGCTCGCGCACGTCCGCGAATAGCATTGTGGTGGCCGGCGACCGGACGGCGAGCCGCCGCACGGCGCATCGCCATTCGAAGAGCGTTCGAACTCTCAAGCTGGCACTTCCGATTGCGGCGCTGGCGACCCTCGCCATCTTTGGAGGGTCAATCTTCATGAACGTCGGCTTCGGACCGGCAATTCCTGACCTGAAGATGCCGCAGATCGTTGCCGACAATCTCAAAATGCAGAACCCGCACTACGAAGGCTTCAATGCCGACGGTGGGCACTACTGGGTCAAGGCGCAGACAGCGCAGCAGGACCTGAAGTTGCTCAGCGACATCCGTCTCAATGGCATCACCGGGGAACTGACTGACGCGAAGAAGCAGAAGACGAATCTCGTCGCCACACGCGGCATGTTCGACAACAAGAGCAATATTCTCGAACTGTATGAATCGATCAAAGTCACCGGCGATGGCGGTCTTGACGCCCAACTGACTCGCGCAACGATCAAGACGAAGGAAGGGATCATCACATCCGATCAGCCTTCCACGGTCTTGATGGGTGCCGGCAAAATCACGTCCAACAATTTGACGATTCGTCAGAAGACCAAGGAATATACCTTCCTCGATACGGTGCGCACGCATATCAAACCCAAGGAACAGGCGCCCGAAGCAAAAGAGCAGAACGCAGCCAAGTCACTTCCCTTCGGCAAACCCGGCGAGCCCGTCGACATCGACTCAAACCGGCTCGACATCGACGACGGAGCAAAGACCGCACTGTTTTCAGGCGGTGTCGTCGCGACGCAAGCCGGCGCAATCCTCAAGTCGCCCCAGCTTACGGTGATCTACGAGGGCGCCGTCGCACCGCAAGAACAAGCCGCACAAGACGGAACCGGCGGCACCAAGGTGAAGCGAGATTCTCGCCAAGGACTCGGTTGTGCTGGAGCAATCGTCCGGCGAAACCGCGACGAGCCGAACGGCTACGTTTGACACCGCGAACAATACCGCCGTTCTCGAGGGCGACGTCGTCCTGATGCAAGGCAACGACAAGAAGGCTGTCGGCGATCGCGCCGATTACGACCAGGCAGCTCAAACGATGGTGCTCACTGGGCCGGTGGTCGTTACGCAAGGCAGCAACATCCTCAAGGGGCGCCGCCTCGTCTTCCATCGTGCGACCGACAAATTGCAACTCACTGCGCCGGGCGGTGCCGGGGCCGGCCGAATTTCGGCACACTTCGTGAAGCCCGCGTCAAAAGCGCCGGTGAAAGAGCCCGATGAAGAGCAATCGGCTGACGGCATTCCGTTCGGTCCGACATTCAAAACCGATCCCAACGCGCCGTACGACGTGCTGGCGGACAGGCTTGATGTCGATGACGTGGCCAAAGCGGCCGTATTTACCGGCAATGTTGTTGCCGTGCAGGGCGATATGACGATCCGCTCTGCGGAACTGACGGCAACCTATACGGGCAGCGCCGGGCTCGCGACCGCTGCTGACGGGACGAAAACGAACGCTGCCTCGCTGACCCACCTTCAGGCGCGAAAAAAGGTCACCGTCGTTTCGAAGGACGGCCGGACGGCCACGGGAGACTGGGCCGAGATCGACATCAAAACCAACATCGCGACGCTCGGCGGAACCGTCGTCCTCACGCAAGGCAAAAATATTGTCAGGGGCACGAAGCTGCTGATCGACATGAATACCGGCGAGACAACGATCAAGACCGAACCCGCCACTTCCAGCGCCAGCGCCGCGATGATTTCCAGCGGCGACGGCGACGGGGGCGGCGAGATCGTCAATGCCAACCGGCCGAGTGCCATTTTTTATCCCGGCCAAATGCTGGACTCGAAAAAGGCGAAAGCGGCTGCAAAGGAAATCGATGGCTGGCAGTCGCAGACGAAGCCTTGACCTCGGCTTCGACTTGAAGACAGTTCCGGATTTTGACGCGTGCCGCGTGGAGAGGCGATAAGTGTTCAAGGCTCTTCCCATCAGCTTCCGTTCAAAGGCGCCTGCAGTGGCTCGCATCGCGCCCAACGGGCATGCGCACATGAATGGAAGTGCGCAACAACTGGCGCCCAGCCAGGAAGATCCACACGCGGTCGGAGCCGAAGGTTGGCTCACCGCCTATGACGTCAAGAAGTCCTACCGCAAACGTATGGTCGTGAAGGGGGTCAGCCTTGCCGTCGGCCGGGGCGAGTTGGTCGGACTTCTGGGGCCGAACGGAGCCGGCAAGACCACCGTGTTCTACATGATCACGGGCCTCGTTGCGGCGGATGACGGGTGGATTACGCTCGATGGCGAAAACGTCACGATGCTGCCGATGTATCAGCGGGCCCGGCTCGGGGTTGGCTATCTGCCGCAGGAAGCCTCGATCTTTCGCGGATTGACGGTCGAGCAGAACATCATGGCCGTACTCGAGCTGATCGAGCCCGATCGTAAGCAGAGGAAGGAGCAGCTCGCCAGCCTGCTTGAGGAATTTTCCATCGCGCGGCTCAGAAAATCACCAGCCCTGGCGCTTTCGGGCGGCGAGCGCCGACGGTGCGAAATCGCTCGGGCGCTGGCCTCACGGCCATCGTTTATGTTGCTGGACGAACCATTTGCGGGTATCGACCCGATCGCTGTCGGCGATATCCAGCAACTCGTGCGCCACCTTACCGAACGTGGCATCGGGGTACTGATCACCGATCACAATGTTCGTGAAACGTTAAGCCTCATCGACCGGGCCTACATCATCTACGATGGTCAAGTTCTGACACAGGGCAAGCCTTCGGAAATCATATCGAATGAAGACGTGCGAAGGGTTTATCTCGGCGATATGTTCGTTAACACGCGTTGAGTATAAGCTGGCCGCTGGATCTGACCTAAAGGGGCGGCGGGTTTAGCGCATGGCGCTTTCGGCAAAATTAGAGCTGAGGCAAGGCCAGCAGCTGGTAATGACGCCGCAGCTGCAACAGGCCATCCGGCTGCTGCAGCTCTCGAACCTCGAACTCACGGAATTCGTCGACGCCGAGCTCGAGCGCAATCCGCTGCTCGAGCGTGAAGAGACGACGTCCAGTGCCAAGCCGGCCGACGAGCCGCAAGCCGATCGCTCCGAGGAGCCGACGGGCGAAGGCGCCGACGACCGCTGGCTTGATTTGACGCAGCCCGTCAGCGATCACACCGGCGGCCTCGATGCCGATTTCGGCAATGTTTTCCAAGAACCGAGCACCGGCGAACCCGCAGGCGGTCCGGCGATGTCCGGCATGAGCTGGGCGAACGTCACCCAGCGCATGCATAACGGCGGCAATGGCGACAACGATCTCGAAGACTTCGTGGCTCATCAGCTTTCGCTGCGCGAGCATTTGAGCGCCCAATTACCGCTCACCGTCACCGAACCGGTCGAACGGTTGATCGGACAGCATCTGATCGATCTCGTCGACGACGCCGGTTACATTCCGGCAGACCTCGAAGCACTGTCACAAAGACTTGGCGCACCGCTCGAACTGATCGAAAGCGTCCTCGGCAAACTGCAAACGTTCGATCCGCCGGGGATATTTGCGCGCTCGCTTGCGGAATGCCTGGCGCTGCAGCTCAAGGACCAGAATCGTTACGATCCGCTGATGGCCCAGTTGCTGGCCAATCTCGATCAACTCGCCAATCGCAATATCGGCGCGCTGAAAAAGGCGGTCGGCGTCGACATGGACGAGCTGGCCGAGATGATCCGCGAGATCAAGCACCTTAACCCGAAGCCTGGCCTGAAGTTCGGCTCCGTCCAATTGCAGCCCGTCGTACCGGACGTCATCGTCCGCGCCGCGTCCGACGGCGGCTGGCACGTCGAACTCAACAGCGACACGCTTCCGCACGTCCTCATCGATCGCACCTATTACACGCGCATCGCCAAGACAGCGACGAGCGAGAAGGACAAAGGCTATCTATTCGAATGTCTGCAGACGGCGAACTGGCTCGTTAAAAGTCTCGATCAGCGGGCCCGCACTATTCTGAAAGTCGCCGAGCAGATCGTCCGCCAGCAGGACAGCTTTTTCCTGTACGGCGTTCAGCATTTGCGGCCACTTAACTTAAGGGCAATTGCGGACGCCATCTCGATGCACGAATCGACTGTGTCGCGCGTCACGTCAAACAAGTACATCGCGACCCCGCGAGGCACCTTCGAACTCAAATATTTCTTTACCTCGGCAATCGCGTCCGCAGCCGATGGGGAAGCGCACTCGTCCGAGTCGGTCCGTTACCGCATCAAGCAGATGATCGATGCAGAGCCTGCCGACGATGTGTTGTCCGACGATCAACTCGTCGACAGGCTCAAAAGCCAGGGCGTCGACATCGCGCGGCGCACAGTCGCCAAGTACCGGGAAGCGATGCGAATACCCTCTTCCGTGCAGCGCCGGCGCGATAAGAGATTGGTGGAAAGACTGGGCGGCACCGTCTAAACAGACACGAATTAAGTTTATGAACATATTGATGTTTTTCGTTACACTTGTATTTCAACCGTGATTTGACAGTTGGCCGGTGCACGCCTACCTCTCAATAACGAAACGTCGTGCTGGTACCGGTCACTCCAGCTTTCGATCGTGCGAGCCGCGTTGAGCGTGTTGGCGCAATGGCGATGGCAGCATTGCCATTATTCGGCCCTGCAAGTGCGGAACAGGCAATCTCATGACCATCCAGATCACCGGAAAAAACCTCGACGCCGGCAACGCGTTTCAGACGTATGCGGGCGATAAGATCCGCGCCGTCTTGCAGAAATATCTTGGACGCGAGCCCGACGGACATATCCGCTTGGAGCGAGAGCGCGGTCTGTTCAAAACCACGTGCTCGGTGCGCCTCACAAGCGGCTTGCTGCTTGAAGCACACGGGGAAGGCGGAGACGCGTATGCGAGCGTCGACGCTGCCACACATCGCCTTGAAACGCGCGTGAGACGACACAAGGGCCGAATCAAGAAGCATTCTTCTGCTGCAGCGACGGCTCGGCGCCGAGCCGATGTCGAAGCGTCCGATCATGTCGTCAGCCTCGCCGATGAGGATCAGCCGGAGCAAGACGAAGGCAATCCGCTGATCATCGCCGAAGGGCAACGCAACATCGGTCACATGACTGTTAGCGAAGCCGTCATGCAGCTCGATTTGTCAGAAGCCGCGTTTATGATTTTTAGGAATTCCGGCCACGGCGGCCTTAATGTTGTCTACCGTCGCGGCGATGGACATATCGGTTGGATCGACGCTGAACTTCCGTTTTCGAGCAAGCCGAACGGAGCTTCCGCCGTCAAATCGGTGGGATGAGGGGAAATCAAATTGTTGAGGCATGCTGCTTGCACAGCAGCCGAAAAGGGCGCGTGGAAAGCCGGGCAGTGACGGCGATCTGATCGCGGATGGAGCTTGAATGAATATTGAAGACATGCTCGCCAAGGACGGGATCATCCCGCGACTGAAGGCTGAGGACAAGAAGCAGGCCCTTCAGGCTCTGGCAACTCGGGCCGAAGCGGCAACAGGCGCCAGCGCGCATGACATTTTTGCAGCACTGTTGCAGCGTGAACGGCTGAGCTCGACGAGCCTCGGACGCGGGATCGCAATCCCTCACGTGAAGCTGCCGAACGTCAAAGCCATTACCTGCCTGTTCGCACGCCTGGAGCACCCCATTCCATTCGAAAGCCACGACGGCGAGCCGGTCGACCTGTTGTTCTTTCTGCTCGCACCCGAGCAAGCCGGCGGCGACCACCTCAAGGCGCTGGCGCGCATTTCGCGGCTCGTCCGCGACCCTGCAACGCTCGAAGGCCTTCGCAGCGCCAACGACACCGCCGGGCTTCGCCACGTGTTGACGCAGCCGCTCGCCTCGCACGCGGCTTAGAAGCGGCGCTCAAGCGGCGTCCCGCGTTCGGCGCGCCGCTACGTCCGTCAGTGAAGAACGGCCAGCGCGCCGAGGCCGATGCCGCCGACCAAGAGCCGCCACCATCCGAAGAAGGAGAGGCCGCGCCTGGCGATGAAATCGAGCGCGTAGCGCACAACGATCACGCCCGTAACAAAGGCCGCGATAAATCCCAACGCGATTTGCTCGACGTCTCCAACGCCAAGAACAGACCAGTTCTTGTAGAGATCGTAGGCGAAGGCGCCGGTCATTGTCGGCATGGCGAGAAAGAACGAAAACTCGGCGGCTGTCCGCTTATCGGCCCCGACCAGCATGCCGCCGACGATCGTCGAACCCGAGCGCGAGACGCCCGGTATCATCGCCAGGCACTGGAAAAAACCTATGATCAGCGCAGTCGTCGGCGGGATGTCCATCACGTCGTGATAGCGCGGCGCAAAATTCATACGATCGACGACGAGCAACACGATGCCGCCGATCACGAGCGACAGGCAAATGATCACCGGCGATTCAAATAACACGTTTTTGATGAGGTCGTGAGCCGCAGCGCCTATGACGGCCGCCGGCAGAAACGCGATCAGAACTGCGAGCACGAAGCGCTGCGTTCTTGGGTCGCGCGGCAGATCGATGGCAATTTGCAGCAGCTTGGCTGAGTAAACCGTCAGAAGTGCCAGAATGGCGCCGAGTTGGATCAAGACTTCGAATGTGCGGCCGGGCGAGGAAACTCCGAGAAGGCGCTCCGTAAGCAGAAGATGCGCGGTCGAGGATACGGGAAGGTACTCGGTCAGCCCTTCGATCCAACCCAGAAATATGACTTCCCAGGTATGCATATGCCCCGCTCCCCATCAGCCCTGTGCCGAAAAGCGCGAGAGCGTTAGCAGAATTCTCCGCCCCGCCATAGGAACCGATTGGCGCGGGTGCCTTCGAATCGACTGACACCGATGTATAGTCGCCCGCGTCCAGCAACGAAGGGACCGCATGCCTCCCCGCCTTACCCAATACCGTCTCTGTCCACGTTCGCGGTCAGTGCGTCTGGCGCTCGCCGAATACGGGCACGAGGTGACGCTGCTCGATGAAAATCCGTTGCAGTGGCGGAAAGGCTTCCTCGCCAAAAATCCGGCCGGTGAAATGCCGGTGCTCGAATACGACAATGGGCTGACGCTTTGCGGCGCCTACTCGATCTCCGAATTCATTGCCGAAGAAGCGAGGCCGGGCTCGACCGTCATGTCCGCCGGTCCGCCATCCCTTCTCCCCGGCAATCGCGAGGACCGCGCCGAGGTTCGCCGTTTGATCGACTGGTATCACGGAAAATTCGACCGCGAAGTGACGCGAGAGCTGCTGATTGAAAAGGTTTACAGCTCGATGGGCCCATCCGGCGGGAAGGCTCCCGATCCCGAGATCTTGCGCGCGGCGCGCTCCAATCTACGTTATCACTTGTCCTATACAGGCTATCTCGCCAATTCACGGCGTTGGCTGGCCGGCGACGATTTGAGCTTTGCAGATTTTGCGGCTGCGGCGCACATCTCAACCGTCGACTACCTCAGTGAAATGCCCTGGGACGAATACCCCGCGGTCAAGACCTGGTATCAGAGGATGAAATCGCGGCCGTCGTTCCGGACGCTTCTTGCCGACCGCATACCCGGTTCGCCGCCGCCCCTGGCCTATACCGATCTCGATTTCTAACCGTGACTGCTGCGTACCGTGATCCAACCCACCACCTTGTCCGCCAACCTGAATGATCTGCTGCACGCCGAGGCACGCAAGCTCGGTCTCGATGCGATCGGGGTGGCGCGAATAGCGGCGAACGATCAGCTGACGGCGCGGCTAACTCAATTTCTTGAGAAGGGCCGTCACGGCGATATGGACTGGATGGAAAGCAACGCCGACCGGCGCGGCGATCCGCTTCGGCTGTGGCCGGAAGCCAAAAGCGCGATCATGGTTGGCCAATCCTATGCGCCGCGCTCGGACCCACTCGATGCGCTTCAAGCCCGCGAGCGTGGCATCGTCTCGGTCTATGCTAAAGGCCGCGACTACCACGATGTTCTCAAATCCAAGATCAAATCGCTGGCACGCGCCTTTGCGGCGGCGTCCGGGGCGGACGTCAAGGTCTTCGTCGATACCGCACCGCTAATGGAGAAGCCCCTTGCCGCCAAAGCCGGTCTCGGCTGGCAGGGTAAGCACACGAACCTGGTCTCGCGCCAGCACGGGTCGTGGCTCTTTCTCGGCGCCATCCTGACCACCGCCGAACTCGAGCCCGACGCCGCAGAAGTGGATCATTGCGGCTCTTGCCAGCGCTGCCTGGACGTCTGTCCGACGAAAGCCTTCCCGCTGCCCTACCAGCTCGACGCGCGGCGCTGCCTTGCCTACCTGTCGATCGAACACAAGGGACACATCGCGCCCGAGTTTCGTGTCGCCATGGGCAATCGCGTGTTCGGCTGCGATGATTGCCTGGCGATCTGTCCGTGGAACAAGTTTGCTTCCGCCGCGAGCGAATTACGCTTTGCGGCTCGAGCCGAAACGGACAATCCGCCAATAGCGGAGTTCTTAGCACTCGATGACGCATCGTTCCGGCAGCGCTTTGCCGGGACGCCGGTGAAGCGAACGGGTCGCAACCGAATTGTCCGCAACGCGCTGATTGCCGCTGGGAACTCCGGCGATACTTCGCTGATACCGCTGATTACGCCGCTTCTCGACGACGCTTCGCCGCTCGTCCGGGCGATGGCAGTCTGGGCGGTGCGCCGGCTTCTGAAAGAGCCGGACGTTGCGCGCTTGAGGAAGCATCACGAACCGCACGAAACTGATGCCGACGTCTTGGCCGAGTGGACGCGCGACGTCGAGGGATGCGCGGCATGAACCAGCTCTTTTGCTTTGGTCTCGGCTACAGCGCCGCTGCTCTTGCCCGGCGCGTCACGGCACGCGACGGCTGGACCGTTTCGGGCACGAGCACGGATGCCGAGAAAGCGGAGGCCCTAACCCGGAAAGGATACAACGCATTTCTTTTCGATGGGCGGAGCCGCAATGCCGAGGTCGCCGAGGCTCTACGCAGCGCAACGCACGTCCTGCTGTCGATCCCGCCGGATGCGACCGGCGATCCGGCATTCACGCACTATCGCGACGACATCGCGTCGCGCCCGTCAATTTCGTGGATCGGCTATTTCTCTAGCGTCAGCGTTTATGGCGACGCCAACGGCGCCTGGGTCGATGAAAACTCGCCGCCTAATCCCCGCACTGAGCGCGGGCTACGGCGGCTCAACGCAGAAAAAGCCTGGCGCGGTCTTGGGTGGCAAACCGGCAAGGCGGTCGTAATTCTCCGCCTTCCCGGCATTTACGGGCCCGGACGAAGCGCCATTGATCAGCTCCGCGCCGGCACCGCACGGCGTGTCTTCAAGCCGGGACAAGTCACCAATCGCATCCACGTCGATGACATTGCGGCCGCCGTCGACGCGTCCCTGAATATCCGCACGGGCGACCACGTCTTTAACGTGACGGACGATCTTCCTGCCGCACCCCAGGACGTCATCGCCTACGGTGCCGAGTTGCTGGGGTTGCCATGCCCTCCGGCCACCGACCCGGCCGATGCGGGCCTGACGCCGATGGCCCGAAGCTTTTATGCCGAGAGCAAGAAGGTCTCGAACGCCCGGATCAAAGCCGAGCTGGGCGTCTCCCTGGCCTATCCGACGTACGTCGAGGGGCTCAAAGCCATCGCCGATCGCACAGAATAGGCTTTTCAAATCGCGCCACACGTTTTCCCCCATTCCGCCCGGAATGCCGGGTAGATGTGCTCGAGCGCCGCGATAGGCCATGCTGGCGCCATTCAGATGCGGGACGACCTCCATGCAGCTTAGAGCATTATCGGTCGCGACGCTGGCCTTGATGGCCTCGGTGTTGTCAGCTCCGGCAGATCCCATCGACCCAGCGCAGGTCATCGCGCAAAAATTCTCCGAAGCCAGCGATCCGAAACCTACCTCGAAGTCGGAGCTGATGCCCGACCGGCCAGGCCTCGACTACGAAATGGATATGCTGAGCCGGGCGCGCGCCGAAGAACAGGAACGCCAAAGTGGCGACGGGCAGACAATGATGGTTAGGGTGGCGGCGCCGGTCGAAACGCCGCCAGCTGCCACGACGCCAGCCGCCGCACCCTCGCCAGCGCCATCGCCCGCGCCCGCTGTTCCCGCACGCATCGCCGAACCATTGACATCTGAGCCCCCTGCGGTGGCGAAGCCGGTTCCAACCACAACCCCTCCCGTGCCCGCGCCGCCGGCTGCGACCGGCCCCTCGAACGAATCCAGCAATGAAGCAACTGGTCAGCCGCGCGTCACGGTTTTGCTGGTGCTCGATGGGGATGGGAGCGACAAGGTTGGAGCCGTAAAGCCCGATCCGATTATTTGCTTCGACCAGCGTTGCTGGATTTCGAATGGGCTCGAGGCGCCTGCTCGGCCCATGCCTCGCTCTGAGGCGGTGGCGCTCACATCAACGGACAGCGCAACGACCGACTCCTGCAGCGGCAAATCGGCATGCGCCTTCCGCAACATTGCCATCGGTCCTGGCGTGCAGATTCAGGTCGTCGAGGTTGGAGAGAGCCGCGGCGTCGCAGACGGTACATATACCGTCGCAGCCGACACGAGCTGCCGCAAGGAGGACGGCGACCTCGTTTGCGACAACGCACTTGTAACGCACGGTTTTCGAATTTGGATCGTGCCCGAGCCGACAGCGCAGGCCATCGGTCCGGCCGGACTTGAGGACGCCGTCGCGGAAGGCCTTCCCGATGATGAGGACGCGCCGCCTGACGACGGCAAATAGCGATTGGGTGTGATCCAAGGCAAAACGCGCCGCTATTGCCTTTGGCCCTGGATGGCCGGGTCAAGCCCGGCCATGGAGTGAGTAGAGGAAAGCGCGGACAAGCCAGAGGGCAAGACGCTACATGAGCGCGTCGAGCTCCGCAAAAAGCAGAGCAAGATCCTGTGGCCGCGACAAGCGATGTTCGGCGTCCGCAATTTCGATCAGTTTCACTTTGCCACCCGTCAGGAAGTTCGTGAGTTCGCGCGTATGCGCCACCGGTACATCCGGGTCCAGAAGTCCCTGAAGAATGACGACGGGACAACCTGTATCAAATGGTTCGCGAGCCAACAGATGTTGCCGTCCGTCCTCGATCAGCTGCCGTGTAATCGGGTATGGCGCGCCGTAGGCCGACGGCTGCTCGTAGCGCCCCGTTTCGATGATCTCGCGGCGCGCTTCCAGAGGAAACCGCTTCCACATCAGTTCCTCGGTCATGTCCCACGCAGGAGCGATGAGAACCAGCGCCTTGATGCGGTGTGCCTCTGATGGGTCTTCGCGCAACAGCTTGCGCAGTAGGAGAAGTGCAATATGGCCGCCCATGCTTGAGCCAATAATGATCTGCGGGCCCGAGGTCACGCGCGTGAAGATGGCGTGCGTTTCTTCCAGCCAGCGGCCAATCGTTCCATCGGTGAATGCGCCTTCGGATTGGCCGTGACCCGAATAATCAAATCGCGTCGAAGACAAGCCGTGCGTCGCCGCCCAATCTGCGACCGCAGTTGCCTTGGTAGAGGCCATGTCGGACATAAATCCGGATAGCCACACGACGCCCGGTTTCTTTTCTTGCGCTTCTTGTCGAGCCCGATAGGCGATGTTGCGGGCTGTCGCGCCGCTGCCGACGACGAGCGTTTGCGGTTCGGCTTCCTGCACCTTATAGAACCCTCCGAAACGTCAAGACGACTTCTCCAATCCCTCAAATGCGATGAGCCGAACGTGCCCGAACCGCTGACCGTGCTGCAAGTCATTCCTCGCATGCGGGCAGGTGGTGCCGAACTCGGCTGCCTGCAGATTGCGACGGCGCTCGTCAAGGCAGGGCATCGCGCCATCGTTGCGTCCGAAGGCGGTCAGCTCGTTGAGCCGCTCACCGCCACGGGGGCAGAACACATCATCATGCCGCTGGCATCAAAAAATCCGCTCGTTCTGGCAGGGAACGCCCGGCGGCTCTCGGCGCTGATACGTCACGAAGGCATTTCGATCATTCATGCGAGAAGCCGCGCACCCGCGTGGAGCGCTCTAGTCGCGGCGCGGCGCACCGGCATCCCATTCGTCACAACCTATCATTCCGATTACTCGGAGAAGGGGCGGCTGAAAAATCTTTACAACAGCGTCATGGCGCGCAGCGACACGGTCATCGCGGTCTCGGACTACATGGCGCATCTGATCCGCACACGCTACCGAACACCCGAAGAGCGCATCGCCATCATTCACCGGGCATTCGACGACACTGTGTTCGATCCCGCGAAGCTGACGCCCGAGCGTATCGCGGCCGTTCGCGCGCTGCTCAACGCCGACGGAACGAAGCCCGTTCTGCTGCTTGCCGGACGAATAACACCGCGCAAGGCGCAGCATCATCTGGTCGCGGCGCTTGGCCTGCTGAAAGAGCGCGGGGCAGCTGATGTCGTTTGCGTGCTGGCCGGCGAAATCGAAAAGCCGGAGTTCAAAGCCGAACTTGAGGCGCAGGCGGGGCGCCTCGGCGTCGCCGATCAGCTGCGTTTCCCCGGACACGTTCGGGATATGGCGGCGGCTTACGCAATCACAGATATATCGCTCAACATTTCTGAGCAGGAAGGACTGCCGAGGGTCGCGATCGAAGCGCAGGCGATGGGCGTGCCGATGATCGTTTCGGACACCGGACCGGGGCGCGAAGTGGCGCTGACGGAGCCTGACGTTTCCCCGAATGAAGCCTCGGGGCTGCGCGTGCCGTACGCCAACCCTCCCGCCGTCGCCGATGCAATCGGAGCCATGCTGGGGTGGCCATCGGAAAAGCGCAAAGCTTATGGGCAGCGGGGCTCGGCGCACGTACGCAGCCGGTTCACACTGCAACAATTCACGGGGAAAACGCTGGCCGTCTATCAAGGTCTGCGGTCCCAACACCGGCGATCCTGATACCGCTGTAACGGCGTTCAGCCGTCGAACCCAGCCGCCCGAGGACTTTCGCGATGCTGCTTAGCCTATGCTCTTGCAAACGGCTAGATGCTATGCTTCCCATTACAATATCGACGCTTTTTCTCGCCCATTTTTTGGGTTTATAGCCAGATTTAGGACGACGCGCCGGTTTCAGGGGTCAGTGGTGGATATTGTACTGCGCGACGATAGCAAGCCGTGGCTGATCGTCGGTTTTTTCACGCCGAACTATCAGCCGCTAGCGGCCAAGTTCGCCGAGAGTCTGAAGCGCCAGGGTCTTCCACACCATCTGTTTGCGGTTGAGCCATCGGGCGATTGGTCGAGCGAAACGATGCGCAAGCCGGCCATCGTGCTCAACGCCATGAAGGTCTATCCCGATAAGACGCTGATCCTGATGGACGTCGATTGTATCGTAAACGGACCGCTCGACGAATTGTCGAATATCGTTGGGAACGCGGATTTCAGCTGCTTTCCGACACTTCGCGTCAAAAAATTTCGCGGACACAGCCAGCGCTTTTCGTTGAGTTCTCGCGTCATGTTCGTCCGGCCTACCGATGGGGCACGTAAGCTGATGGAACAGTGGCAGGCAGCGTGCCGCGAGCGACCAAACTTGCACGGCGCGGAGCGCAATTTGGTTTTGGCATTCACGCGCGCGGTCGGCGTCAACTTCTCACCAATGCCTGAGATCTATGCGGGTCGCGAGGCACAAAGCGCTCCGGCAGGAGCTATCGTCACGCACCAGAGCGCTGCTTTCGCCCACGGCAAGAAACGCTCTCTCTCGAACAAGCTGGAGGAACTGCTGGCATTTGGCAAAAAGCAACGCAACGCGAGGCCCGGCTGATTTCTTTCCACCGCTCGCGTTTGGCGTCGGTAAAAGCATCGCGGATCGCACTTAGTTTAGGTGAAGGCTGAAGTAACGGCGAATGCAAACAATCATTTGCATGAAATGGGGAGATCGCTATCCGACCGATTACGCCAATCGGCTGTGGTCGATGATTCAGCGAAATACGCGACGTCCGACGCGCCTCGTTTGCTATACGGACAATCCGTCGGGCCTGACTAGCGCAATTGAAAGCTATCCACTTCCACCTATCGTGCTGCCCGACCGCATCGCGCGCCGGCCGTGGCGAAAAATGTCACTGTGGGCGCCATCGCTGGCGGGGGTTGAAGGCGACGTATTGTTCCTCGATCTCGATATCGTCATTACGGCTGGACTGGACGACTTTTTCGATTTCAAGCCGGACTGCACGTTCTGCGTCATTGAAAACTGGACACAGCTCGGATCAGGAATTGGCAATACGTCCGTTTATCGCTTTCGCGTCGGTGCCCATTCATACCTCTACGACCAATTTCAACAGGGCACGGAGGATATTCTGGCGCAGTACTCCAACAGCCAGACATACATATCGCACACCATCCGCGAGAAAGCATTTTGGCCGGCCCCTTGGTGCGAGAGTTTTAAGCATACGCTGCTGCCAGACTGGCCCCTCAATTTCGTACGTGCGGCAACGCTGCCGGCATCAACAAAAGTTGTAGCGTTTACGGGGAAACCCGATCCGGACGAAGCCCGTGATGGGCGGTGGGAGGCGCCGTGGTACAAGAAGATATATAAGTTCGTCCGTCCAACCCCTTGGATCGCCGAGCATTGGCGTTGAATGTTGAGTCATATGCCGGAATGTGGCCAGGGCCCGCGAAAAACAAAAAAATCGCATTCTCCAGGCTGATCGGGCGGCCGGGCGCTTGACTTCTGGCGCGCAGTTCCGAATCGTCACATCGCTGGTACCTAAGTCCTGCACTCTGGCGTTTGCTGGAGTATGGGATCATTAACGACAGCAACCTGAAACAATCGAAGGAGACGTTACCATCCGTAGACCGATGCGCCCCGAGCCTCAGAGCCGGGAAAATTCCGGGCCCCGCATAAACGATCAGATCCGGGCCCGTGAAGTTCGCCTTATCGATGAGGCGGGCCAAAATGTCGGCGTGGTTCCCAAACAGGACGCCTTGACCCGAGCTCTGGATGTGGGGCTCGATCTCGTAGAGATCTCACCGGATGCCGAGCCGCCGGTCTGCAAGATCCTCGATTTTGGTAAGTACAAGTTTCAAGAGCAGAAGAAAGCCGCCGAGGCCCGCAAGAATCAGAAGATCGTTGAGCTGAAAGAGATCAAGATGCGTCCGGGCATCGATGATCACGATTACGATGTGAAGATGCGCTCGATCAAACGGTTCTTCCAGGATGGCGACAAGGTAAAGATCACGCTGCGCTTCCGCGGCCGCGAGATGGCTCACTCGCAGCTCGGCATGGCCGTTCTGCAACGTGTAAAGGGTGACACTGAAGCCATCGCGAAGGTCGAAAGCGAACCACGGTTCGAGGGCCGGCAGATGGTCATGGTGCTATCGCCAAAGTGATTGTCGTGGCGGGGCCGTCAGCTGCCCCGCCACCCGCCTTTTTCAAATCTGCTTTGATCGTAATTGCGCCTTCGGGTACTTGTCCGCGGACCGCGAGGGCTCTAGCTTCGGCAAAGCAGTCGCAGCGGCCGCTGGAGCGCCGATCGATCATGGACGAGAAACGGTCATTCGACTTTTCGATATTGGACCGACTCGGAGCCCCCTATCGGCATTTTGATGCGGGCGAAAAGATCTTCCTCGAAGACGAGGCCGGCAATGAGATGTACATGGTCCGCTCCGGACGAGTCGATGTCATCACTTACGGCAGCGTTCTTGAAAACGTTCGCGCCGGCGGCATCTTCGGCGAACTCGCGCTGATCGACGACGGTCCGCGCAGCGCCGCTGCGATGGCTGCCGAACCGACCGAAGTGGTTGCGATCAGCAAGCCGGCATTCTTGGCGATCATCCGTGACGATCCGCAATTCGCGCTGCGCGTGATGGGCCTGCTCGCGAGCAGAATCCGGCGGGCGAATAAAGACGTGTAGCGCGGCGGCCTAGACCGCCGCGCATGTCGTTCAACGGTTTCCTTGATCAGCAGCCGTGAATTCTCATGCAACGGCGGAAACGCCAAGTTCCCCAAGCCCAGCGGTCCGCGCAAATGTGGCGTCACCTCACGCAATGGCGCCGATAACGCCAGCCGACGTGCTGCGCGAGCGATTGATTGGTTTCGAGTTGCGGCAACAGCGGAGCTGCTTGCAACGAGTTGCCGGCGGCTGACATGCCAATTGCGATGACTGATGCTGCGACAAGGGCTGCAATACGCATGGGCGTTCCTCCATTCCATCGAGTTTTTCAATCAAGCATCACGCTGAGATGCGTGCGCGCGAATTTTCGCGGCACGTGCCTCAACAAATTCTGAATGAGAAATAGAGTTCAGCTCGAAATACCAATTGCGGATTGCACCACGTCGGCCGACTCGGAATCGGCCGTGCCGCGAACCGCAGCGCGGGCGCACCGCCCGTCTACGCAAAGCAACGGCGAATTCCCGTCTGCGACGATGCCGACGCCATCAATCACGACAGAAGGCAAAGCGTCGTTCGACCGGGAGCGACTAACTCAGTTCGTGGAGCGGCGCGCCTCGGCCTCTGCAGCCGGCGCAATCTTCGCGTGCGCTTCCCAGATCAGGCGCTGAATAACCTGGGTTCGATTTGGCACATTAGGATGGGCGCGGCGTAGATCGTCCAACTGCTTAAGCGTGGCGGCATCGAGGGCGACAGAAACGACGTGATCCATGAATACAGTCCCTTTGGTTAGCGGTTGTGTCCTCGGTCCCTGTCGTAGGAGTTGCCGCCGGCATTCGCTGTTCCTGCCGTGACGCAACGAACTCTAGCGCCGCCACTCAGCCAGTCACGTTCACTAGATAATCGCATTTGCGGTTAATCAAACCGCGGCGGGCGATTTGGCACAGGCGAAGGATCTTCACCCGTCTTAAACACACAAGATATGTTTAGACTGTGGTTAGGAACGCGCGAGCTAAAACGCGGTGTGTGTTTCCTACGGTACAGCGAAGCAGGCGCCGGCGGGGTCTCTCTGCCTAATTGTTTTGGCATCGAGATCAAAAGAGGGTTGCAGTGATATCTCCGAAGATTGACCGCCTCGTGCGCTACACCGGCGTCAACTTGGCTTCGACGGTCGTCGACTACACGTTCTTTCTGACGCTGACGCACATCTTTGGCATGCCGATCTTGCAGGGCGCCATCGCGTACCTGGTGGCGATTTTGGTCAATTTTACGCTCACCAAAAACTTCGTCTTCCTAGGCGACATGTCGCACAAGAGCGAACACCGCTTGCTCATGGAGTTCGTCGGCACCGGCATGCTCGGCCTTGTGCTTACCGCGGCGGTCATCTGGTTCGCGATCCATGTCATGGCACTAACGCCATTTGTCGCGAAAACGATCTCCATCCTGATCTGCTTCGTTGTCCTTTACTTCGTCCGCAGTCGCCTCGTGTTCAACGAGAACGCCGGAAGCTCCGCGATCGCGTAAAGGCAGCGACGGATCGCGGTGGCGCTCTAAAGCGCGACCGACGTGTCGCAGCGACCCGAAGCGCCGCAAATCAGAAATTGACGTGCTGGATAACGTAACCGCCCGCCGCAGCGATCACGCCTGCAATGAGCACGTAGGGCAGGATCGACACCAGCACCAACAGAAGCCCGACGAAGGCTTTCAGAATTTGCTCGGCAGCGGACCACAGCTCAATCGCAGCTCGATAAAGCACGTAGATGATTGCAACGACCACGATGGCGAGAATGGCAATCTTCCACAGCGGCAGGCTCTGCCAATCGGATTGGAACGTCGAAATTATCTGGCCGAACGACCATTGCCATATTAGCTCGACGAACCTGAAAATCGCAGCGATGCCCTGCTGCAGAAAGTTTATGATTTGATCGATGATCTGTCTCACGCCGCGGCTCCCTCGTGCTTTGAATGACTAGCGACCCCGAGACGTTGTACTTCGTTCACGTGTGACCGTTACGAATTTCGATGGTTTTCCAAGAAATTGCCGCCCGCTGTTGCGGTTTTCGCAACTCCTCCCGAAGATGTTGCGATTTCCGCAGCTCTCTCCTATAACCCGCTGCAGAGCCGCCCGGCGAGGCATGCCGTGGCGGTTCTTATGCTTTTGAAAAACAAGCGGAAACCGCAAAAAGCATCCCTTCGCAGGACCGGCCGTGTCGCAACGGTCGAGAGTGCTGGTGTCGTGAGGCATCTGCACTTCGGACCGCAAGGTCCATGGGCGCAATCGCGCCCCGAGCCTAGGCGCGACCCCGCGGAGGGAAAGGATGCCAAGCGCGTCAGCGCAAGTATCCGGTGCGGCCCGAGAGCGAAAAAGGACGAGCAAAATGCCTAAGATGAAGACCAAGAGCGGCGCCAAAAAGCGCTTCAAGATGACCGGCACCGGCAAAGTTGTAGCGGCCCAGGCCGGCAAGCGTCACGGCATGATCAAGCGGACGACGAAGTTCATTCAGAAGGCGCGCGGCACAGCGGTGCTGAACGATTCTGACGCGAAGATCGTCAAGAAATACATGCCGTATAACAGGTGAGACTTTCTTGGTCGCGTGCGACTCCCCCTACGGGGAGCCGGCCGCACGCGACGGAGCATCTCACTAGCCCAATCTTGAACTCGTTTTTTATTTGAGGAGTTTTCTCCCATGGCCCGCGTCAAACGGGGCGTCACCACCCACGCCAAGCACAAAAAAGTTCTGAAAGCCGCGAAAGGCTACTACGGGCGCCGCAAGAATACGATCCGCGTCGCGAAGCAGGCGGTCGAGAAGGCGCAGCAGTATGCCTATCGCGACAGGAAGCGCCGCAAGCGTACGTTCCGCGCCCTTTGGATCCAGCGCATCAACGCCGCGGTGCGCGAGCACGGCCTGACCTACGGTCGATTTATCAACGGGCTCTCGAACCTCGGCATCGAGGTCGACCGCAAAGTTCTCTCCGATATTGCGATCAACGATCCGGCGGGCTTCAAGGCGCTGGTCGACAAGGCCGCCGCAGCTGCGAGTTCGCCCGTCGCGAAGGCCGATGCCGATAAAGCAAAGACCAAGAAGGCCGCTTAAGTTCGATTCCTACTCGACACATGTCACCCTCGGGCTCGTCCCGAGGGTCCACCGTGCACAGGTTCCGCACGCGGCTGAAGTTGCGCTACACAGGGTGCTTCGTAGCAAGCCGAAAAATGGATCCTCGGGAGAAGCCCGAGGGTGAAGGTAGAGCGAGGCTGCCATAGTTATGACTGGCTCCAGTCCGGAACTTTCCAAACTCGAAGCTGATCTGCTCGCCGAAATCGCCGGCGCCGAGGATCTCGCAGCGCTCGAGTCCGTGCGCGTCGCGGCACTCGGCAAGAAGGGGCGCGTCTCGGAGCTGATGGGCAAGCTCGGCGCATTGCCGCCGAAAGAGCGCAAAAGCTTCGGGCAAACCGTCAACACGCTCAAAGGCAAGGTTTCGGACGCCCTCGACGCGCGCAAGGCGGCACTTGAGGCTGCGGCACTCGATGCACGGCTAAAGACCGAGCGTGCCGACGTGACTTTGGCCGTGCGATTAGGACCGGTCGCCGGCGGACGCATTCATCCCGTCAGCCAGGTGTTCGATGAGGTCGTCGAGATTTTCGCCGACATGGGTTTCGCTGTGGCGGAAGGCCCGGACATCGAAACGGACGAGATGAACTTCGACAAGCTCAACATCCCGGCCGAGCATCCGGCGCGCCAGGATCACGACACGTTCTATTTCGCGCCGAAGGCCGACGGCTCGCGGCTGCTTTTGCGCACGCACACGAGCCCGGTGCAGATCCGCACGATGGTGTCGCAAAAGCCGCCGATCCGCATCATCGCTCCGGGCCGGGTCTACCGCTGCGACAGCGACCAGACGCACACGCCGATGTTCCATCAGATCGAGGGCCTCGTCATCGATGAGACGACGCACATGGGCCACTTAAAATGGGTGCTGCAGGAGTTCTGCAAAGCGTTCTTCGAGGTCGACGACGTCAAAATGCGGTTCCGCGCCTCGCACTTTCCGTTCACGGAACCGAGCGCCGAAGTCGATATCGGTGCCGAAGCGATCGGCAAGCCCGGTCAGTGGCTCGAAATTCTCGGATGCGGCATGGTGCACCCGAACGTCTTGAAGAATTGCGGACTCGATCCTGAAAAATATCAGGGCTTCGCGTTCGGCATGGGCCTCGATCGTCTAACGATGCTGAAATATGGAATTCCCGATTTGCGCGCGTTCTTCTCCGGCGACTTGAAATGGCTCAGCCACTATGGCTTCAGCATGCTCGACGTGCCGACGCTTGGCGGCGGGTTGTCGAGCTAAAGGCGAACAAATGAAATTCACGCTTTCCTGGCTCAGGGATCATCTCGACACGAAGGCGACGGTCGATGAGATCGCGACGACGTTGTCGGCGATCGGCCTCGAGGTCGAAGGCGTCGAAGATCCGGCAAAGGCGCTCGGCGCATTCACGATCGCGCGCATCGTCGAAGCCAGGAAGCATCCAAACGCCGACAAGTTGCAGGTCGTGCAGGTCGAGGTCGCCAAGGGCCAGCCGCTGATGGAAGTCGTCTGCGGCGGGCCGAACGCGCGCGCGGGCATGCTCGGAGTGTTCGCTCCGCTCGGGACGTACATCCCAGGGTCGAAGATTACTCTTGAGAAGAAGCCGGTGCGCGGTGTCGTTTCGAACGGCATGATGTGCTCAGCCGCCGAGCTTGAGCTTTCGGAAGAGAGCGAAGGCATTATCGACCTGCCGGCGGAATGGGCCGACAAGGTCGGCGAACGCTATGTCGACGTCGCCGGCCTCAACGATCCAATCTTTGAAGTGAAGCTGACGCCGAACCGTCCGGACTGCACCGGCGTGCGCGGCATTGCCCGCGACCTGGCAGCGGCCGGGCTCGGCACATTGAATCCTGACCCGAAAATCGGACCGATCAAAGAAACATTCGACTGCCGGATTCCGGTGAAGCTCGAGTTCAGCCCAGAGACGGCGAATGCATGTCCCGTCTTCGCCGCACGTACGATCAGAGGCGTGACCAACGGTCCGTCGCCGGATTGGCTGCAGAACCGCCTGAAGGCGGTCGGTCTGCGCCCGATCAATGCGCTCGTCGACGTGACGAACTACATCAGCCAGGACCGCGGCCGGCCGCTGCACGTCTACGACGCCGACAAAATTCGCGGCGCGATCCGTGCGCGCCTCGGCAAGCCGGGCGAAAAGTTCTTGGGGCTCGACGGCAAGGATTACGCCGCCGACGAGACGATGTGCGTCATCGCGGATGATACCGGGCCGCTCGGCCTCGGTGGTGTCATGGGCGGCGAAACCACCGGCTGCACCTCGGCCACCAAGAACGTTTTAATCGAAAGCGCCTGGTTCGATCCGCTCAGAACGGCCGCCACGGGTCGTAAGACCGGTCTCTTGACTGACGCGCGCTATCGCTTCGAGCGCGGCGTCGATCCGGCCTCGGTCCGTCCCGGTCTCAACCTCGCAAGCGACATGATCCTGAAACTGTGCGGCGGCGAGGCGTCGAAAGCCAAGGTCGCAGGAAAAGAGCCGATCGAGAGGCGGGTCATCCCGTTCGATTTCGCGCGCGTCGAAAAGCTGACGGGCGTCAAACTTTCCGACGCGGAGATCTCGAAGACTCTGAGGGCCTTGGGCTTCGAGATAGATGGCAAGCCGAACGCCGCGAAGGTCAGCGTTCCGACGTGGCGTCCCGACGTTCATGGACCCGCCGACCTCGTTGAAGAGATCGTGCGCATCGCCGGGCTCGATCGCGTGCCCGCGACGCCTCTGCCGCGTGCGCACGGCATCACGCGTGCAATGCTCACCGAGAAGCAGAAGCGTTCGCGCCGCATGCGTCGTCTGCTCGCCAGCCGCGGATTTGTCGAGGCGGTGACGTGGAGCTTCATTCCCAAAGACCAGGCGACGCATTTCGGTGGCGGCGCGCCCGCGCTCGATCTCGCGAACCCGATCTCGACGGAAATGTCGTCAATGCGGCCGAGTCTGCTTCCCGGCCTGCTGACGGCCGTCACCCGCAACCGCAATCGCGGGACTGCCGACGTGGCTCTATTCGAACTTGGCCAAGCCTACCGCGGCGACAAGCCGGAAGATCAATATTTGAGCGCCGCCGGTGTCCGTGCCGGAACGGCGACGCTCGGTGGTGCCGGGCGCCATTGGGACGGGAAAGCCGAAGCCGCTGGTCTCTTTGATGTCAAAGCCGACGTTTTCGCTGCACTCGCCGCGCTTGGGGTCGATCCCACGAAGGCGCAGATCACGCGCGATTGTCCTGCGTGGTACCACCCGGGGCGGTCGGGCACGCTGAGACTGGGACCGAAAACCGTACTCGCGTATTTCGGCGACGTTCACCCGGCGACGCTCAAAGCGCTCGATGTCGAGGCACCCGTCGCCGCTTTCGAGATCTTCCTCGATGCCCTGCCCGCAGAGAGAAAGAAGTCGCGCGCCAAACCGCCGCTTGCCGCTTCCGATCTGTTGCCGGTGACGCGCGATCTGGCGTTCATCGTGCCGAAGGACGTTGCGGCCAGCGATCTCGTCAAGGCGGCACAGAACGCCGACAAGGCGCTCATTCGCTTCGTGACCGTCTTCGATGTGTTCGAGGGTGGCAGCCTCGCAGCCGAGGGCAAGAAATCAATTGCGATCGAAGTCACCATTCAGCCCGCGACTGAAACGCTCACGGATCAGGCTATCGAAACGATAACGCAGAAAATAGTTGCAGATGTTAAGAGAGCTACCGGCGGCGAACTACGTTCTTAATTCCCGCTGGATGTCACTTTGAGCGCATGAGGCCCATATGAATCTCGCTGCACCCGAAGCCGTTTCGACCACTGGAACGAAGCTCCACCGCATCATCATCGTCGGCGGCGGCGCCGGCGGGCTCGAACTCGCGACGCAGCTTGGCGACAAGCTCGGCCGTAAAGGCAAAGCCGAGATCACCCTTGTCGACCGTGCACGTACGCACATCTGGAAGCCGTTGCTGCACGAAATCGCCGCCGGCAGCATGGATACCGGACGCCACGAATTGCCCTTTCAAGCACAGGGGCACTGGCACGGATTCCGATATCGCTATGGCGAGATGATCGGCATCGACCGCACCAACAAGCGCGTTCACCTAGCCGCGACCCACGATGAGGACGGACGCGAAATCACGCCAGATCGCGGGTTCAGTTATGACACGCTCGTCATCGCCATCGGCAGCGTCTCAAGCGACTTTGGCACGCCGGGCGTCAAGGAGCATGCGTTCATGCTCGACACGCCGGAACAGGCAGAGAAGTTCAATCGGCGCCTGCTCAACGCCTGCGTGCGCGCATACGCGCAAGAAGGTCCGGTGCGGCCGGGCCAGCTGCATGTTGCGATCATTGGTGCCGGTGCGACGGGAATCGAGCTTTCGGCCGAATTGCATCAAGCGGCGCGCGGCCTCGTCGCCTTCGGGCTTGATAAAATCGATCCGGAAAAGGACATCAAGATCACGGTGATCGAAGCCGCCCCGCGCATTTTGCCGGCACTTCCCGAACGGATTTCGATTGCGACAAGCAATATCCTGAAAGAGCTTGGGGTAGAGGTTCGCGTCAACAGCCGCGTGATGAGCGTGACGGAAAAGGGCGTCAATCTCGCCAACGGCGATTTCATTCCGTCAGAGCTTGTGGTCTGGGCGGCCGGCGTCAAAGGCCCGGACGTTCTGGCCAATCTCGATGGCCTCGAGGTCAGCCGTTCCAACATGCTGGTCGTCAAGCCGACACTACAGACGACGCGTGACGACAACATTTTCGTCATCGGCGACGCCGCTTCCCTGGTGCCAGAGGGCGAGACAACACCCGTGCCGCCGCGTGCGCAGGCGGCTCACCAGGAATCGACGCATCTGGTCCGCCAGCTTCAACGTCGCATCAACGGCGAGACACAACTGACGCCTTTCAAGTATCGCGACTTTGGTTCGCTCGTTTCGCTCGGCGAGTACTCGACCGTCGGCAGCCTGATGGGTTTCATCTCCGGCAAGTCGCTGCGCATCGAAGGGTGGTTTGCGAAAATCATGTATCGCTCACTCTACAAGATGCACGAAATGGCGCTGCATGGCCCCATCAAGGTGACGTTTGATACCCTCTCCCGGCTGCTGACGCGGGGCACGGAGCCGCACGTCAAGCTGCACTAACCTGACTACCCGTTCTTTTATGGCCGCCTGCGAGGGCGGCCATGACGCAGCGGAAACGTGTTTAGTCGATCTCACTCAAGTGAGCTCTGGTTCCTACCGCGCAGCGCATTCAGCAACTCTGCGGTGGGATAGCTGTCTGCCGGCAACCCAAACTTCACCTGCATCTCTTTGACGGCCTTGCGGGTGCCGGCACCGAGCTTGCCGTCAATCTCTCCGACTTCGAGACCACGCCGCTTCAGAAGCTGCTGCAGCTCCTTGGTCTGCTCATAGCTCAGCGACTCGACGTTGCCGGTGGAGCGGCGAAGGCTCGGTGCACCAGCCATGCGGTCGGCGAGGTGCGCCGCCGTCGTCGCGTACGTCAGGGACTGGTTCCACTGCGTGTAGACGCGGAAATTCTGATACGCGAGGAAAGCGGGGCCGTTGCGGCCCATCGGAAGCAGCAGCGAGGCCTGGAGACCGTCGGCCGGAAGTTGTTCCGCGACTCCCTCGACCCCCCATTCGGCCCATTGCGAGCGCGGCAGCAGGATTTCGAGATCGGCCTTTTCCCAGGGCAGCTCTTTCGTCAGGCGAACTTCTTCGAGCCAGGGTTCGCCCCGCCGCCAGCCCATCGAGGCGATGAACTTCGCCGTCGATCCGATGATGTCGGGAACGTCATGGATAAGGTCGCGACGGCCATCGGCGTCGTAGTCGACACCGTAATTGTAATAGTGCTGTGGCAGGAACTGGGTCTGGCCAAGCTCGCCCGCCCAGGAACCGATCATCTCATCGGGTCGGAGGTCGCCGCGTTCGATGATCTTCATCGCCGCCTTCAGCTCTCCGCGGAAGAGATCGCCGCGCCGGCAGTCCCAGGCAAGGGTCAGCAGCGAGCGCAAAACCGGCAGTTTGCCCATGCCGCCGCCGAAGTCGCTTTCAAGGGCCCAGAAGGCCGTGATGACCGGCCCCGGCACGCCAAACTCTTTTTCGGCGCGTTCAAAGGTCGGCCGGTATTTTTTCAAATAGACGCGACCGGTCTGCTCGCGGCTCGTGGTGGCGAGCTTGAAATAAAAGTCGATGAAGGTCTGAGAGAAGAAACCCTGCTTGCGGTCGCGCGCAATGACGCTGGTATCAGGCGTCATGCCGCCAATTGCCGCTTCAATCGTGCGTTCGTGAATGCCATCGGCGACGGCCTCGCGCTTGAAATCTTCGATCCAGCGGCTGAAGGGCACCGTGTTCTGACAATTCCGCTTGTTCGGCGGTGGAGGTGGCGTGTTCTCGGCGCTGGCCGTCTCGGTCATCGCCGCAAGCACGAGCATTGCGACCGTCAAAACGTGAAAAGTTGCACGCATGGAAATGCCTTCGACCGTTGAGAGCGCCGGCACTGTGCCCGCAGCGGCGACTGGGTCAAGAGACTATGGCCTGAGTGAGGCTAATCGCGGCGTAATGTCTGGAGCAAAAGTCGCTTAATCCGCGACTTTCCTCCGAGATTTCTAGGCGTTGCCGATCAGAACGCCGACCGCAAAGACGATGGAGCCGCCGACGACGACCTCCAGCGCTGCCCTGAGAAATTGGGTATCCATGAATCTGGCTCGTATGCCGGCGATGATCCACAGTTCCACGAAGACGATGGCGATGGCGATGTACGTCGCCGTCCAGAAGTCGGAAATCAGATACGGCAGCGTATGGCCAAGTCCGCCGAGAGTCGTCATCAGTCCCGTAACGCCGCCACGAATCCACGGGCTACCACGCCCTGAGATTTGGCCATCATCCGCAAGAGCTTCTGCGAAAGCCATCGAAATTCCGGCACCGACGGACGCTGCGAGGCCGACAAGAAATGTCTGCCACGTGTTGTGAGTTGCAAAGGCTGCGGCAAAAATTGGGGCGAGTGTCGAGACCGAGCCGTCGATCAACCCGGTCAAGCCAGGCTGCACGTACCGGAGAACGAAAGCCCGGCGTTCCGCTTGCGCTTCCGCAGCTTTTGTGCCGCTCGTCAGCTCCTTCTCCGATAGCTGATGCGCCAAATCGACGTGTTGATCTTCGGCCGCAATTAAATCGCCGAGCAGCTTGCGAATTTCCGCATCGGATGCGCGCTCAAGGGCGGATCGGTAGAAATTGCGCGTCTCAGTCTCGATGGCTTCGGCTTGCTGCCGCACTTTCTCGAGGCCCAGCGGGCGAACGGTCCAAATCGGATCGTGACGCACGAGGCCGGAGACGTCCTGGCGCCGGATCAGCGGAATATGGTCTCCAAATTTCTGACGAAAGAGATCGATCAGCCAGCGGCGGTGTAGATTTTCCTCTTCTGCCATTTCGGTGAAGACTTTGGCGGATGCCGGGTAGTCAACCCCGAGACCGGCGGCATAGTCCGCGTAGATGCGGCCATGCTCCTCCTCCAGGGAAATGGCTAGGGCCAGAATTTCGCGCTGATCAAGATCGCTGAATCGCCGCCGCATCGAAGGCCTTTTCAAGGAGACACGCGGTTCGTGCCAAAATAGATTAGAACAGTTCTAATCTATATCCCGCATCACGGACCTGGGCAATCCTCGCAATGCGGGCCGGGCAATCGGGCGAAGCCGCGGCGGGTTTCCGCTCGCGCTGTTGTCGGCGCGCGCGCACCGCACGCGTCAGCGCGTTTGCGTGTCGGACATGACGAGGTTACCTGACGAAGAAAACGTTCGCCGACCTGAGGCAACGTTCGGTTCGGAGAATAAGGAAAGCCGCGCACGAAGCAGCATCCCAAGCTTTGCTGCTGCGGGAACCCTGTCTGGCTCGCCCCAATGAGCGGCGCCGACGGTAACCGGTGATAAACGTACTCAAGATTTGCGCTGCGTGGATTGGAGACGTGCAAATCAAAGGCACCGGCCCGTGAAGCCAGCGCCCGAACTTAAGAACCTTGTTGGCTTCTTACTTCGAGTGGCGCTTGTTGCTCGAAGAGTCGCCCTTGCTCATGGCACTTTGTTGTGCATCCATCCAAGTCGACATCGCTTGCTGCCAGCCCTTCTGCCACATCTCGGCGGCCTGCATCCAGAACTGGATCGGTGCCATCTGCGCCGATCCGAGATCCGGCATTCCAGGGAACATGCTGGAGCCAGCACCTGCGCCTTCCGAAGAACTGCCCACGCTCCCGAAGCCCGGCATATTCGGGAAGCTCGAAAATTGTCCCGACGTTCCGAGCGATCTTGCCTGATTTTCCCAAAGCCCCATGACCTGATCGACGGCCTGAAGCTGCATTCTCGAAGCGTTCTGCATCTGCTTGCGGCTGAGTTCGACGAATTCAGTCGGCCAACCAAGCGCCTTTGCGGCTTCGGACATCTTGTCGAAAACGGCGTCGCTGTTTTTCTCGCTTATTTCGGCAAGCTCCGAGCGCCAGTTGGACATCGCGTCGAAGGCCTGAATTACGGCTTTACGGCTATCCTCGCCAAGCTTGGTGAAGGCGGGATTGGCATCGAACGGTGAATTCGCCATATCGTTCTCTCCCGGCGTTCTGTGCATTGGTCTTGATTGTTTGTCGCACACAGGCGCCAAACTGGCCAGCCTTAGCGTAACAGGTCTTTACTGGGTCTTTACTGGTCTTTACTGCGATGCGGCGATGCGGCCGGCGTGCGGACGTCCTCCTAGGCGTAACGCCCCTTTTGCCCTGTGGTTCCGGGTGCTATGAGCCCGCCCATGACCGATATTTCCCGCATTCGAAATTTCTCGATAATCGCTCACATCGACCACGGTAAGTCGACCCTGTCAGACAGGCTACTCCAGCTCTGCGGCAATGTCTCTAATCGCGAGATGAAAGAGCAGATCCTCGATTCGATGGACATTGAACGCGAGCGTGGCATCACGATCAAGGCCCAGACCGTTCGCCTGGACTATCGCGCGAAGGACGGGAAGACCTATCAGCTGAACCTGATGGACACGCCCGGCCACGTCGATTTTGCCTACGAGGTCTCGCGTTCGCTTGCCGCCTGCGAAGGCGCGATCCTCGTCGTCGACGCAAGCCAGGGCGTCGAGGCGCAAACGCTCGCCAACGTCTACCAGGCCCTCGACAATAATCTCGAGATTCTGCCCGTCCTGAACAAGATCGATCTCCCGGCCGCCGACGCTGACCGCGTCAAGCAGCAGATCGAGGACGTGATCGGCATTGACGCGTCGGATGCCATCGGCGTTTCGGCCAAGACCGGCCTCAATGTCGAAGCTGTGCTCGAGGCTATCGTCGAACGCCTACCACCGCCGAAGGGCGACGGCTCAAAGCCGTTGAAAGCGATATTGATCGACAGCTGGTATGACGCTTATCTCGGCGTCATCGTGCTCGTGCGCGTTATCGACGGCCACTTGAAGAGGGGCCAGCGCGTCAAGATGATGGCGACGGGCGGCAGCTACCAAATCGACCGCGTCGGAATTTTTAGACCAAAACAGGAAACCGTCGATCGGCTTGGGCCGGGCGAAGTCGGGTTCTTCACCGCGGCGATCAAGGAAGTCGCCGATACGCGCGTCGGCGATACCGTCACTGACGAAAAAAATCCGACCGCGGAAGCGCTGCCCGGATTCAAGCCGGCGCAGCCCGTCGTCTTCTGCGGGCTTTTTCCGGTTGACGCCGCAGATTTCGAAGACTTGCGCGACGCGATGGGGCGCTTGCGCCTCAACGATGCGAGCTTTTCATTCGAGACGGAAAGCTCCGCCGCACTGGGCTTCGGCTTCCGCTGCGGCTTCCTCGGGCTGCTGCATCTCGAGATCATCACCGAGCGACTCGAGCGTGAATTCAATCTCGATCTCATCACCACCGCGCCAAGCGTCATTTATCATTTGCATATGAATGACGGGACGATGATCGAGATGCACAACCCGGCCGACATGCCGGATGTCGTCAAGATCGACCACATCGAGGAGCCCTGGATCGAAGCCACGATCCTGGTGCCGGACGATTATCTCGGCGCCGTACTGAAGCTTTGCCAGGATCGCCGCGGCCGCCAGAAGCAGCTGACCTACGCGGGCTCGCGCGCGATGGTGATCTACGAGTTGCCGTTGAATGAGGTCGTGTTCGATTTCTACGACCGCCTGAAAAGCGTGTCGCGCGGCTACGCCTCTTTTGATTATCACATCGTGGGTTACGAGGAAGGCGACCTCGTCAAATTGTCAATTCTGGTCAACAGCGAGCCGGTCGACGCGCTCTCCATTATCGTTCACAGGACGCGCGCCGAGAGCCGCGGCCGGTCGATGTGCGAGAAGCTGAAGGATCTGATTCCACCGCACCTTTTTCAAATTCCGATCCAAGCGGCGATCGGCGCCAAGGTCATTGCGCGCGAGACGATCCGGGCGTTGCGGAAGGACGTGCTGGCGAAGTGTTACGGCGGCGACATCACGCGTAAGCGCAAGCTTCTCGACAAGCAAAAGGCCGGCAAGAAGAAGATGCGGGAATTCGGCAAGGTCGAGATTCCGCAGGAAGCCTTCATCGCCGCGCTCAAGATGGACGAGAATTGATAAGCGCGCCGAAAGGCTTCGCTTGAGCAATTTCCGGCAAAGTTGCCATCCCATCGTGACCGGGCTGGAACTTGCGGCCCTGGATGGCCGCCTCGGAGGGCGGCCATGACGTGATGGGGGAAAGAGATGAAGCTCGGAAATAAGCTGGTCTAATATGGCCAAGCTTTCCAACGCCAGTATTCCGCCGCGCGCGCTCGCGGAATTCAATGTCGGGCGGGCGAGATGAACCCGTATCGCACCATGGATTGCCGTAATAGCCGTAGCGGCCGTTGAGCGGCGTGCAATCGCGTACGACGCGTTCCGTGTGCCGCCGCTTCGCCTGACGACCGCCGGCCTCGGCTGAAGCCCAGCCAAGCGAAAGGGCCGTGATCACGCCAGCCAGTACAAGAGCAAACCTGAACATTATCGCGCTGCCCTTTCGCCGTCGCCGGCCGCCTCTTCGGCTCGCTTACGAACGCATTCGAAGTTTTATACCCGCGCCACGTACGCTCACGCGCGCATGATCGGGCACATAAGTGCACCGGCGCCTGTTGCCAGCGCCGGTGGTGACGACATCACCCGTCCGAGCTGCTCAGCGCGAGCCGAGGCGGCCGCCGCTTACGGCAGACGCCCGAAGCTGATCAGACCGTAGAGCCAAGCCATAACAGCCCCGAAAGCGGCTGCGATGCAAAGTATCGGCACGATCTCGCTGACGTTGCCATCGAGCAAAGGCGACGACTTATGAGCAAGATAGGGCATGGTGAGGAACGCGCCGATCAGACCTGGGCCAACCAAGCCGAGGATTGCGCCCCGGATCGTCATCATGCCTTCCGGCTTCCATCCAAGTATCAAACCGAAAAGAGCGCCCCAGAGGCCACCCGTTAGTGCGGTGCTGGCAATCCACGGCATAACGATGTCCGGATAGACGAGGCTCGGCACGGGCTCCGTGCTCCACGGAATTTCGTTCCAACCCGTCCAATAGTGCACAAAAAGCCAGCTTACTAACTCCTGCACCGTAACCGCCGCGATCGCGCCGGCAATGAATCCCACCACGATACTTTTCAAGGCATTCATAATAATTTCCCTTCTTCACCGTTCCCTGCGCCCGCCGTTCTAGCGCGGCCGTAATGCTCTGTCTTCCCCGACCCGTCCAAGCTCCGACGCGCGATTTGGGAAAATCGAGCCCGGATCTTCCGATTTCGCCATTGCCATTTGCGCGCAGGGGGGCGCCCCGCCTCATTTTTGCCCATTGCATCCGGCCTTCAGTGTGCGCCGCACAAGGGGGTCAACCGTCGCCACGCGACAGGGCTCCAGCCAACTCGACCCAGACATTGGTCCGGCATCCGGGGTAGTTGGCGCTCGCGGCTTCCCTCACCCCAACGACGCCGTTGCAAAGAGCTTCGGCCCTCCGCTGCCCGCCCGCACCCGGGCGTGGCCGGGCGTCGATTTGGGATTTTTCCATCGCTGACAACACGAGGACTTCCCATGCGTAAGGGATCTATTGCTGTGCTTTCTCTATTGGTTGCTGCTGTTGCACCGACCGCCGTCAATGCCAGGTCGTACTCCGACGACGGCTATCGCTACTCACGTCATGCCAGGACCAGCCACCGACATGCCGGCGGCTCCGCCGGTACCTCCACGACGTGTCTGACGTCGGCCGCCCGCAACCTGCTTGGCCGGATCCGCAACCACTTCGGCAACGTAGAAATCGTCTCGACCTGCCGTCCCGGCGCTGTCATCGAGGGCACCAGAACACCTTCGAAGCATGCTTCCGGCCAGGCGATCGATTTCCGCGTACCGGGCAAAAAGGCCGAGGTCGTGCGATGGTTAATCGCCAACCACCACTCGGGCGGCGTCATGACGTACAGCGACATGAACCACATCCACGTCGATGTCGGTCCGCGCTTCGTGGCTTTGAACCGTCCGAGCGGACGCACCTGATAACTGAGTGGCGGGTGCCCCCGGGCCCCGTCATGTCTTCCTTCCAGCGTCGTAAACGGGGTCGCCTAGCCGGCGTGAAAACAGCGGAATTTCAAGGCTCTGAGCCCGGCCGTTCGAGCCGGAACGACCCTGCGGCGATCTTGCGTTTCCTGCGGGAGCAAGGCATATAGTCGCCATCGAACACGCCTTGGCTTACTCTTCGACAGCGCTACCGCCTGCCTCTAAGACGTCTCCATCGCGCGATTTGATGGCCTCCGTCATTCTGCCGGAGGACGCCTGTTTCTTTGGAGGCAATTAATGTCGAACGGGACTGTGAAGTGGTTCAATGGCCAGAAGGGTTATGGCTTTATTCAACCGGAGGAAGGTGGCAACGACGTTTTCGTACACATTTCTGCCGTTGAGCGGGCCGGCCTTCAGTCGCTGCGCGAAGGCCAAAAGATCTACTTCGAAACCGAGCGTGGACGTAACGGCAAGATCGCTGCGGTGAACCTCCGTCCACTCTAGGGATTTCGAGACCACTCCACGCATGCGGGGAGCAGCTCGTCTGCTCCCCGCTTTTCATATTAGGATCAAACAAAGAGGGTTCAGTAGACCGGATGGCGAAAGAAGAAATGCTCGAGTTCGAGGGTGTTGTGGCCGAGGTTCTGCCGGACGCCCGATGCCGCGTGAAACTCGACAACGGGCATGAGGTGATCGCGTACACCTCGGGACGGATGAAGAAAAACCGCATCCGCATTCTCGCCGGTGACCGTGTGACCGTCGAGATGACGCCGTACGATCTCACCAAAGGCCGCATCAACTTTCGCCACAAAGACGGCCGTCCCGGAAGCAGCGGCGACGGCGCAGCCGCGGGTACGGCGCGTTCGAGCGGCGGCCCACCGCGTCGCGGCGGGCGCTAAGGCCGCTCGCTCCGCAAGGACGTTCAACGAAGTTCAGTTTGCAAATGCTGCCGTTGACTAGTGCCGAGGCGCTGCGCCACCCACAGCCATACGAGCACCATCGGCATCGCGACCGCTGCGGTGGTGCTCGCAGCGAAGCCCGCACCTCCTCCTAAGTAGGTATAGAGCCAACCCGACGTCGCGTCGCCGCCGCGAAATACGACGGTGTCGACGAAGTTTTGGACCTTGTACTTTTCATCGGGCGTCGCGTGCGTGTAGATCACTTTGATGGCGGGGTTTGCGAGTGCAAACGCTGTGACGCGCTCGGCGACCATCACCGCGGCTACGACCCACAGTGCTGCATCGAAACTGAGAGCGAGCACGCCAAGCGCCGCCGTTGCAGGAAGCGCGAGCAACGCCGTCGTCAGTCCGAAGTGGCGCAAAACTCTTGCCGTGCCGAAGACCTCAATCAAGAATGTCGCGACACTAACGGTCAGATCGCGCGCCGAAAAAAACTCGATGCGCGTGGCACTGTCCGGAATCGAAAGGGCGACGAGACGGGCTTGCTCCAAATAGAAAAAAGTACCGACGACATTCGCCAGAAAAACAAACAGCGCGATGCGCGCAAATAGCGGCGTCGTAAAAACCTTCGTGGCGCCGTCAAGGATGCCGCCGCCGGCAGGCTCCGTTTCGCTTCCGGCTTTTTCCGGCCGCAGAGACCGCACAGTAAGACCCGCACTCATCGATGCGAGCAGAAGGGCGGCCGACACGAGTAGCAAGTTGGGAGGCGCCATGACCCTGACGAGCCCCTGCGTCAGCAACGGTCCGGCGAGAGCGCCCGCGGTGCCACCTGCCGAAATGAATCCGAAAAGTCGCTTCGCCTCCTCTTGCGACCAGAGCTCGGACATCAAGCTCCAGAAGAGCGACACAACGAAAAGATTGAAGACGCTGGCCCATACGAAGAACGAGCCGGCGGCCCAAAGATTGTCGGGAGCCGCCTTCATCGCAAACCAAAATATGACGAGACTCGATGCGAAGAAAATGTAGATGGCCGGTAGCACGAGCCGCCTCGGAAATCGCGAGGCGATGAAGCCGAACAGCGGCACCAAAGCGATCATCGCGAAAAAGACGACGGTGAAAAGCTGATGCAGCGCATCTTTGCCGAGCGTCACGCCAATCTCGTCCCTCACCGGGCGGACGATGTAGTAGGCGGACAGAAGCGCGAAGAACATCGCGAACGAGGCAACGAGGGCCGCAACCTCGTGCGGCTCGACGCTGACAATGCGCCGCAACCGAGACTTTGTAGCCGCCGGGGCGGGGTTCTGCGTTGCCATAGGTTCCGTACAGGACTTCGGCGGGTCGTTATGGCCTCGACTAGTCGATTATCTCGATGGGGCAGCCAAGGACGCGATGTTGCGACGCAGCGAGGATTGACTGTGACAGATGTTCCCCGGGGGACTGTACCTTTCCTGCATGTGTGCGCGTTATCATTAGGTACGCAAACGTTTTCTGGATTGTGACATAAGTCGAACGGCCTATACTAATCGCAACGCAGCAAGAACATACTGCTTTGCGATCTGGGGACGGGCCGAAAAACGGCAAAAAAACAAGGATTCGCAGTGAGATGAACTACTATGCCTATGAAATGGCTCACGCGTTCATGTCTCCTGTCCGATTCGGTGTTCAGGCCCTCCGCCAAACCGTTGGATGGCCGCTGAACCCGATGGGCTACACCACGGTCGGCAAGAACATGATCGCGGCCTGCGAGGTCTTCGAAAATATCACGCGGCGCTACGGCAAGCCGGAGTTCGGCATCAAGAGCGTGGCGATCGGCGGTATCGAGGTTGCGATCCAGGAAGAGGTGGTTGCATCGAAGCCCTTCTGCGACCTTATTCATTTTGGCCGCGACGAGTCGGAGAGCGGCCCCCGCAACGACCCGAAGGTTCTCGTCATCGCACCGATGTCGGGACATTACGCGACGCTGCTGCGCGGCACCGTCGAGGCGATGCTGCCGGATCACGACGTTTACATCACGGATTGGGCCGACGCGCGCAACGTGCCGCTCGCTGCCGGCCGCTTCGACTTTGACGACTTCGTCGACTATCTCATCGACTTCATTCGCTTCATCGGCCCGAACACACACGTGATGGCGGTATGCCAGCCGGCCGTGCCGGCGCTCGTCGCAACGGCGCTGATGGCGACACGCAACGACGATTGCCAGCCTGCCACGCTCGTCCTGATGGGCGGCCCGATCGATACGCGCCGCAATCCGACGAAGGTCAACGATCTCGCCGCCCGCAAATCAATGGCTTGGTTCGAGAGAAACGTGATCTTGACCGTGCCTTTCCCTCACGCAGGATTCATGCGGCCCGTCTATCCGGGCTTCATGCAGCTGACCGGGTTCATGACCATGAACCTCGAGCGCCACATGAACGCCCACGTCGATCTCTTTCACAACCTCGTCAAGGGCGACTGCGACAGCGTCAAACAGCACCAGCTGTTCTACGAGGAATATCTCGCGGTCATGGATCTGACTGCGGAATTCTACCTGCAGACCGTGCAGACCGTCTTTCAGGATCATCTGCTCCCCGACAAGAGACTGATGCACCGCGACGAGTACATCGACTGCGGCGCCATCAAGAATACGGCGCTGATGACGGTCGAGGGCGAGCGTGACGACATTTGTGGGCTAGGCCAGACGGAGGCTGCACACGATCTCTGCACGTCGGTTCCCGACCACAAAAAGGTACATTATGTGCAGCAGGGCGTCGGCCATTTCGGCGTGTTCAACGGTACGCGCTGGCGCACCGAAATCCAGCCGCGCATCCGCGAGTTCATTCAAACGATCAATTACAGGCGGCTAGCCAATGGCGAAAAAGCCACCCGTATGCAGCAGGCCTATCGCGTCTTAGAAGGCGCTATAGATGTCGCCCCCGAGTGGCGGCCGAAATCGAACGGGTCCCTTAACGGCGCCAACGGCAAGCACCCGCCGGCCCCGGCCGTCGAATAGCGCTTCGATTGCATGTTGCAGCGGGCGACGATTTGCTAGACTGCGCCCGCCATGGTTGCGCCTTCCGATCTTGATGTCATTCTGCGCCTGATAACGGCTATCCTGTGCGGCGGAGCCATCGGTCTCGCTGACGACGGCGACTACGGTCTGGCTGACGGCGGCAATCGGGCTGATGTGCGGGCTCGCGAGTTGAAACTTGCGGCCATCGCGACGGGGCTTGCCATCGTCGTGCTGCTTCTCGATTACATCGGCAATAAGATTTGGCCAAAGCAGCCGAAAAAGGCGCCCGACGAAACGGAAGACGTCTTGCGCACACGCGACAATGACTGAGTTCGGCAACTCCCCAGTCTTTAAAGCGCGATCAGTGCGCCTCGTCCCAGTTTCCGGCAGCTTTGGCGTCGACGTGGATCGGAACTGAGAGCTTGATGGCAGGCTCGGCAGCGGTTTCCATGACTCTTCGTGCAACTTCGATAAGCGTCGCAGCCTCAGCGTCCGCCACCTCGAACACAAGCTCGTCGTGCACCTGCAGCAACATGCGCGCCGAGGCGAGATTGGCGCGCTCGATGGCTGCGGGCATGCGGATCATCGCACGCCTGATGATGTCGGCGGCCGAACCCTGGATCGGCGCATTGATCGCGGCGCGCTCGAGAAAGCCGCGCATCGACGGGTTCTTGGTGTTGATCTCGGGGAAATGCATGCGGCGTCCGAATATCGTTTCGACAAAGCCGCGCGTGTGCGCGGCCTTCTTCGTTGCGTCCATGTAGTCGCGGATGCCGGGAAACCGCTGAAAGTAGGTCCTGATGTAATCGCCCGCCTCTTCGCGGCTGATGCCGAGCTGGTTTGCGAGCCCGAATGCCGAAATTCCATAAATGATGCCGAAGTTGATTGCCTTGGCACGACGGCGCACCTCGCTCGGCATATCCTTCACCGGCACGCCGAACATTTCCGAAGCCGTCATCGCGTGGATGTCGAGACCTTCGGCGAAGGCCTTCTTCAGCTGCGGAATATCTGCCACATGGGCGAGTACGCGCAGCTCGATTTGCGAATAGTCGGCCGAGATCAACTTCATGCCTTCGTCGGCGATGAAGGCGGTGCGGATTTCGCGACCTTCGTTGGTGCGGATGGGAATGTTCTGCAAATTCGGATCGGACGAGGCGAGGCGTCCCGTTGACGTCGCGGCCAGTGCATAGCTCGTGTGGATGCGCCCCGTCACTGAATCGATGAATTCCGGCAGCGCATCGGTGTAGGTGGACCGGAGCTTCGTCATCTGCCGCCATTCGAGCATCGTGTTGATGAGGCGACGGGCATCGCCGTGCAGCTCCTCGTTGGCAGCGAGGTCATCGAGAAGGTTGGCGCGCGTCTCCCACTGCCCCGATTTCGTGCGCTTGCCGCCGGGAAGTTTCAGATTGTCGAACAAGAATTCGCCGAGTTGCTTCGGAGACCCGAGATTGAACTTGTGTCCGGCAAGCCCGTATATTTCCTCTTCGAGCCGCACGGCACGCTGCGCAAAGGTACTGGAGAGGCGCGAAAGGATGGCGCGATCGACCTTGATGCCGGCGTGCTCCATCGCCAGGATGGACGGAACAAGCGCCCGTTCGAGCGTCTCGTAGACCGTCGTCAACCGCTCAGCGGCAAGACGCGGCTTCAGCGCGAGCCACAGACGGAGCGTCACGTCGGCGTCTTCCGCCGCGTATTCGGTCGCCTTGTCGAGCGGCATGGCGGCAAACGTCTTCTCGGACTTTTTGGCGCCCGGCGCATGCTCCATCGCCTGCGCGAACGACATGCACGTGTGGCCGAGGTGGCGCTCGGCGAGAACATCCATTCCGTGCCCGTTGCGGCCACCGTCGAGCACATAAGAGAGCAGCATCGTATCGTCGAAGGGCGCGATCTCGATACCGTGGTGCTTCATCACCAACGCGTCGTACTTGATGTTGTGTCCGATCTTCAGCACGGACGCGTCTTCGAGCAGCGGGCCGATCACTTCGAGCGCTTCGGCGGTCGTAAGCTGCTGCGGACGAGTATCGGCGCCGCCGAACAAATCGTTTCCAGGGCCCGTATGTCCCAACGGCACGTAGCAGGCTTCGCCAGGCGCAACTGCGAGGGAAATGCCAACGAGGCTGGCGTGCATGGCGTTGAGACTCGTGGTCTCGGTATCAAACGCGACGCGGCCTGCCTGGCGCGCCCGGCGCGCCCAATCGTCAAGCTGAGCGCGTGTCGTCACAGTTTCGTAATTGCCGCGATTGATCACAATGGCGCGGACCAGAGCGGCGCCAGTCGCAACCGCCGCCGCGGGCGTCGCGGCCTCGAGTGCTCGTGCCTCCAGCGTGTCGATGCTCTTTGCATCCGGTTGTGACTGTGGCTTCAGCGTTGCGCCGACCGAAACGGCGAGCGGTGGCGGCGCCTCGACACCCAAGGCTTCTGCGATGCGCTTCGTCAGCGTATTGAATTCCAACGCTCTGAGGTAGCTCAACAGTGCCTCGGCATTGGGGTCTTGCACGCCGAGCGTCTCGATGGCGATTTCCAGCGGAACATCGTCCTTCAGCGTCACGAGCTGACGCGAGATGCGTGCCTGCTCGGCAAACTCGATGAGCTTTTCACGACGCTTGGGTTGCTTGATCTCGCCGGTGCGCGCCAACAGCGCATCAAGATCACCGTAGGTGGTGATGAGCTCGGCAGCAGTCTTGATGCCGATGCCCGGCACGCCCGGCACATTGTCGATCGAATCCCCCGCGAGAGCCTGCACATCGATGACCTTTTCAGGCGGCACGCCGAACTTCTCGATCACATCATCGCGGCCAATGCGCTTGGCTTTCATGCCGTCCAGCATCGTGACGCCGGGGCGCACGAGCTGCATCAGGTCTTTGTCGGACGAGACGATGGTGACGTCACCGCCGGCATCGACCACCGTCTTGGCATACGTCGCGATCAGGTCGTCGGCCTCATACCGATCGAGCTCGATGCACGCCACGTTGAAGGCCTTCACGGCGTCACGAATGAGCGGGAATTGCGGGATGAGCTCTTCCGGCGGCGGCGGCCGCTGCGCCTTGTATTTCGGATAGATGTCGTTGCGAAAGGTATCCCGTCCAGCATCGAAAATAACGGCGATGTGCGTCGGCGCTTCCGAGACCTTGCTCTCGCGCAAAAGCTTCCACAGCATCTGGCAGAAGCCGTGCACGGCCCCGACCGGCAGCCCGTCCGACGGCCGGGTCAGCGGCGGCAGCGCGTGGAAGGCGCGGAAGATGTAACCCGACCCATCAATGAGATAGACGTGGCTGCCCTTGATAATGGGCAAAATCTCACCGTCAGGCACGGTTGAGGTCGAGGAAGATTTCGATTGCCGCATTTTTTCCAGGTTCGTCATGGTGTCGCAATATAGGGAGAACAGGCGCCGTGACCAGCGCGTCCGAAAAACCGCCGGAACCCCCGAAATTGAGGCCGTATTCGCACAGTATCGCAGTATTCCGCGTGTTGCGTGTGGCGTCCGATGACAGGCTCTCGCCCGATGGCTGATGAGCCGCCGATGTCAGTATACTCAATTGCATTCACCGGGGGGTTTTGTCATGCGCACAACGACGAAAATTGCGGCCGTTGTCGCCGCGGCTGGGGCGATCGGCTTCAGCTCTGCAGCCGCCGATGCCGCACCACGCTGCCGCGCGCCGGTCGAAGGTGCCGCAACAGCAACCGGCATTCTGGGTGCCGGGTCCGCGAAAGCACGCGTCCAGGCGCGGGCTAATTGGCAGGCGACAGCAAGGAGCCTCTATGGCCCTGGTTACGCGAGCTTCTGGAATGCGCAGGGCAAGGAGTGGGACAGCAAGAAAAACGCGATCCTTCTTGCAAAATGCGTCGTCGTCGCCAAGCCCTGCCGCTACTGACGGCGGACGCTGTTCGAGCAAATAACGGGTGAGGCACAACCTCACCTTGCCACGTTTCGGTGCAACCGACTGCAATTGCGGGTGAAAGCCGGATGGGCTATCAGTCTCGCCTTCAGCACCCGTAGCTCAGCTGGATAGAGCGCTGCCCTCCGAAGGCAGAGGTCACAGGTTCGA
>CAWHZB010000015.1:0-79468 GCA_963833715.1 uncultured Alphaproteobacteria bacterium | reverse complement strand
TTCCCGTTCGCGTCGATCGCGAACCCGTGCATCGGATGGTCGCCGGTGATCGGCATGCCGGAGAGAACCGTCTCGGCATTTTGTGTTGGTGCGATCTCTCCGTCCTTCAAAGCGTAACGGACAATCCGGTCATTGATTTCAGCGTAAAGCCAATTCTTGTAGAGGCCGATGCCCGTGCCGCCGTGGCCGCCTTCTGCGAACGTCTGCCCGAAACGCTTGACGACGTCGGCTTGTCCTGAGGCTTTGGTGTCTTTCAGCGCCAGCAGGAAGCCGCCGGGCGGGACAGGCGCGTTGTTGTAATAGACGCCGCTCCACGTATTCACGTAGACGGTGCCGTCTGGCGCCACGACAAGCTGACGGGCATGGCCGACGTTGTCGGCAAAGATCGTTGCGCAGAAGCCTTTCGGCAGGCTGATGCCTCCATTATCGGCGGGACAGGCGAATGCCTTACTCTCGGGCGCTGCCGCTTGAGCTGACGATCGCGTTACGCCGCCGAATTGCACTGCAAGCGCCACAAGACTCGCCGCCGATGCCGACAGCAACCAACCGTGCTTTTTTACTGAAGCCCACATACTCAATCTCCATCTCAGAAGTCTCGCGCCGGTGCAGCGGCCGCGCTCGGCGGAACAGGAAGTCAATGCGCCAAAGCACATCGTGAACGGCAGCTAGGGGGGAGCGTTCCCTTTTTGGATTGAAAAGACGTGAAGGCGGCCCCTTCGGCAGCCTAACCCGCGTTGTCCTTTGTAAGGACTGCGAGTTTCAACGATTGGAGGTAACAAGTTGGACCGGAAGGTCAACCGCGCTCCCGCCAAAGTAGGTATTAGCCTGACAGAAACAATACGCTGAGCTCGGTTGGTTTCAAGACCTCGCAGGTCCTGCGCTGAACTCTCGCGCCGGGTACCGGGATGTGCCGGGACTATGACACGCGTCGCGACGCGTGGTTAAGCTCCGTCTACCTCAGGTCTGAAGTGAAGTGGTCACGACGGCGTTGGCGGGACTCCGATATCGGTCACTGCCGCATCAGATATTTTATATCCGACAGGGTTTCGGCTTCCTCGAGAAGTGCCTCACCCACAGCCGTTGCTTGCGACGGACTTAGCCCATAGGCGGCGTCATCCTCAAAACGCAACATGACGAGCGGTTCGTGGCGTCCATGCCCGACGGCATAGCGTTTCGGCATTTTTGTGAGGCGTTCACGTGCCGCCGGGTCCGCTGTCGAAAGTTCAGAGAAGATCGTCGCAAGGGCAGCAATGGCGTCAGCGCCGAAGCTAAGCACTTGCGAGCTCCCCTTGATGTCGGAAAACGCGATTTCCAGTCTTGAGCGTGAACGGTCAAATTCAGAGCGCGTGACCATCTCCGCAAGAAATTTGTCTGCCATGCCAGTCCCCCCGCCAAGACGAGAAGATTATCAGGCATGTTTCGCGCAACAAACAGGGGGGCGTGTCATTTTGATAACAAGAAAGGCCCGAATGTCGGGCCTTTCTAAAAATAACTCGAAGCATGTGATTAAAGAGTATTCGTCCATTGATCGATTTCGGTCTTGGCCTTGTCCTTTGCGTATCCGTAGCGCTCCTGCAGGATGCCCTCAAGCTGCTCGCGGTTGCCGTTGATCTGGGTCAGATCGTCATCCGTAAGCTGACCCCACTTTTCTTTCACTTTGCCCGTAAGCTGCTTCCAATTGCCTTCGATACGATCCCAGTTCATGCGCGAGTCTCTCTTTGCTGCCTGCCGAGAACGTGCGGAGGCGCACCGGAGTTCCAACGAACTCGCAGGAAGTCTCCATTTTCTGCAATGAACCGGAATTAAAACGCTGTTCCCGCGGAAATGCTGCAGACGAAAAATCCGCGAACCAGGCTCGGCTGAGCTGTGAAGCTTGAAGGAGAACGGAACCCGCGGTGGCCTTCGCACGCTTGCGGGATGAGGGCTAGCCGGCCGATTTGCGGTCGCCGATCGTTTCCCGCGACGCGTCTTTGTTCTTTTCCAATCGCACGAGATCCGTAGGACCGAAGTTCTTTTCCCACTCTTCACGCGCCCTGCTGACAATGCGCTGCAGTTCGGCGGGCGAGTAATCGGCCGAGGTTGGGTCTAATTCGCAGTTCGTCTCTATGACCAGGATCGTTCTACCCGTGATGCAGCCACCCCGGACTTCACCTTCGACGTACATGAGCGCGATTCCTGGGGGCATGGGATTTGGCTCTCCAACCACCAGGCACTCTGTCTGTTTCGGATTTGAGGGGGAAGGCTCCTTCGGCGGTTTTGCACACTAGAACAACATGGCCTCGGGACCAGTCTAGCGACCGGCCCACGGCATGATCGGAACCGTCGAGATTGAATTCTGCGGCGAGCCCTCAATCAGCCTATCGCTGATCGCAACATAGACGAGCGTGTTGCGTGTCTTGTCGACCGCGCGAAACACATGGGTATGTTTGAAAAACAGCGACGTACTCTCGGAGTAGACCTTCTCTTCGCCGGCCAGTTTGGAGATGTCGACGCTGATAGGACCAACCTGGCGGCACGCGATGGAGAACCGCGACGGATCTTCGGCCAGTCCAAACGTCCCCTTGAGGCCGCCCGTGCGGGCTTGGCTGATGTGGCAGGTAACGCCGGGGACTTTCGGATCGTCAAAGGCGCTTACACAGACCTTGTCGTTCGGCCCGATGAGGCGGAACGTCGTGCTGAAGCAGGCAATATCCTCCGCCAGAGTGCTGCCCGAAGCCAAAGTCAGCCCGCAAAGCGCGACTGCGATGTTAAGGTATTTCATCCGGCCTGTGCGATTGTCTCGGCCACACCCGTCGATAAGGTTTCCGGCATACAGCCATTATGCATTTTGCCTAGCCTTGACCTATGCAACATAATTGGCCGCGACAGCACGTTCCTCGGGATGCCTGAACTTACCGGGACGATGCACGTTATGCACCTTGGAGGCCGCCCAAGCGCTGCGGCCGGGACGGCAGGCTTCAGAGGGCATGATGGCAAAGGAAAAATTCGCACTGGCATTGGGCGGCGGCGGCGCTCGCGGCTGGGCTCACATCGGAATCCTCAGAGCCTTATCGAAAGCCGGATTGGACCCCGACATCGTCGTCGGCACGTCGATCGGGGCCATCGTCGGGGGACACTACGCTGCCGGCCGGCTCGATCGGCTCGAGGACTTTGCGCAGTCCCTGACGCGACGGCGGGTGTTCAGCTTCCTCGACCTCAGCGTGTCGGGTTCGGGCCTCATTGCAGGGCAACGGCTTTTCGACCGGTTCGATGACCACCTTAAGGGCCTGACGATAGAAGAACTACCGGTTCGGTTCGCCGCCATCGCGACCGACCTTGCCAATGGTCGTGAAATCTGGTTGCGGCGCGGATCCGTTACCGATGCCGTGCGCGCTTCATCCGCCATTCCCGGCATCGTCCGGCCGGTGAGCTTGAACGGCCGCTGGCTGGTCGACGGCTGCCTCGTCAATCCCATTCCGGTCTCGGTCTGCCGGGCACTTGGGGCGCGCACCGTCATTGCGGTCAATCTTACCAGCGAGTTCGGCAGGGGCGGGATCCTCATCGATGACGAGACCGAGAACGACGAACATCTGCCCGTCGTCGAGGAAGTGCCGCCAATTACTCGCTGGAACGGCCACGGCGCGCTCGAGCTGCTGCACCGCCAGCTGTTTGGCCATCGCCAAGAGGCGGCGCCGGGCATCACGTCGGTGATCTTAAATTCGTTCAGCATTTTCCACGACCGCATTGCGCGTGCCCGACTTATGGGCGATCCGCCGGACCTCTTGATCGCGCCAGACCTCGCCGAGATCGGGGTTTTGGACTTTCATCGCTGCGAAGAAATGATCGCGAGGGGCGAAGCGGCCATCACGCCCCATCTGCCGGTGATAGAGCGCAATGTGAATGCTTCGTCGCCGTCCCTTTGCACACCGCCCACCTATTTTCCGGGCCGTCCTAGAAGCCATCCCCTTTGCAATCGCCGTTCTTGGACGGCCAGCTATGGGTTGGCCAGCGCTCGATCGATGTCGACCGGCGTGCAGCCCTGGGCTCGCAGCAGAGAATTGACGGCGTTCGCCTCTTTGCGCGTCTCGGCAAGTTTGTCATTTTTTTCCACATCGACGAATGCCTTTCCCTGAAGGCGCTCGAACGCAGCCTCTAGGCTGTTCGGAACGGCGGTTTTCTCCGCTTCGATCTCAGCCTTCAATTTCTTCATTTCGATAACGTGCTTCTGAATGAACGCATTCAGCGCCGCGCACGGATCGGCCGGCGTTGGGGAAGCCGCTTGCGATTTCGATTTATGGTGCTTGGCCCAGCCTTGGTCGCTGTAGCCAGCCAATCCACCGGCGAGCATACCGATGCCAATCGAAAGGTGAACGAGCCGGACGGCACCGCTTCGTCGAGCACAGATCATTCGTGCCGCCATTGTATTCCCAAGCGTTGTGATCGCAACTTCGCCGCAACTGGTGCGAACGACAGGTTTCAGAATTCCGTCGCGATTCTTCAAGCGACTTGCGTCGTGGCAGCCATTCTGCGCATATCAGCATTTCTCGATTGCGGCATCTCAGGTGCTGCTGCCAACGGGAATTTTATTGGGTTTCGAGAGTGGCGCTGTTGCCACGGGCGGCTCGGCCGTCGGTGCCTTGAATTCGAAATACCGAGAAAGCGGCCGAGGCGGATGAGCGCCTCCGGCAGAACGCCAAGATTGAGGATCGTCGCCGTCGTCAGGCCGCCGAGTACGGTGATCGCCATCGGCGCTTCAATCTCGTGTCCCGGACGTCCGAGCCCGAGCGCCAAAGGTACGAGACCCAGGGCCGCCATCAGCGCCGTCATGAACACCGGCGCCAGGCGTTCAGCTGCAGCGAGACGCACTGTGTCGGGGTTCCATTTTTTTCCCTCTTCATCCGCCACGTGCTCAACGTGAGCCAGCATCATGACGGAATTACGCGCTCCAATTCCGAAGACGGTAATGAGTCCGACCAGGCTGCCGAGCGTCATGCCGATGCCGGTAGCGACGATCGCGGCGATGCTGCCGATCAGGCAGAAGGGCAAATTGATCAGCACCATCAGGGCGAGCCCGCGCCGGCGGAAGGCCATCGTCAGCGCCGCCATGATCAGCCCGATGCTGAATGCCGTCAGGACTGCCAGCCTGATCTGGCCTTCGCGCTCCGCTTCCGCCTGCCCGGCAAACGAAACATAGACGTCGGCCGGAAGTTTGAGGGCCTGCAACGCGCTCGCGCGCCGTCTTGACGACATCGCGAAGCGAATAACCCTTGGCACCGTTGAATGTCACGGCAACACGACGCTGGGCCCCGGCGTGCTGAATGTTGGAGCGTCCCTCGGCAATGCTGATCGTCGCAACATTCTTCAGAAGTGTTTTGGTCGTTGCGTTGCCGATCATCAGCTTTTCCAATTCGCTGATGCGATTGCGCGCGTCGGGAGGAAGAATGACGACGACGTCGACGGTCTGGGCGCCGTCGTAGGTCTGTCCGACGGTCGTGCCCGCAAACGCCGTCTGGATGGCATCGAGCGCGTCCTTGGGCATCAGGCCGTAGTTTGCGAGTGCGACGGGATTGAGCCGGACGGAAATCGTCGGCACCATCGCGCTTCTTGGCATGCGAAGATCCGTCACGCCGGGAATGGATGACACAGACTTCTCGACTTCAGCCGCCGCACTCTCGATCGATGCGAGCTCGGTGCCGGTGACGTTGATAACGACCTGCGAGGTTTCTCCAGTCAGGCTTTCGCTGATGCGATCGCCGAGAAAGGTCAGCGTCTCGCTTCGGACTTCAGGAAAAGCGCGAAGCGTATCGCGAATGATGCCTTGCGCGTCTTCCTCGCTTTCCGAATGAATGGGTTTCATTTCGATGTGAAATTCGCTGCGATCGGGGCTCCAGGTATCCTCGCCCATTTCGGCCCGGCCGACTTGATGAGCAACGGTGTCGACGAAAGGCAATTTGAGAAGCGCGGTCGTAACGCGTTCGCCGACCGCGACGACGTCGTCGACGGAGGTGCCGGGTGACGCCATCGACATCTGCAACACGAAATGGCCTTCGCGGAATTGCGGGATTAGCTCGCTGTAGAGGAATGGAACGGCGCCGATGGCGGCCACCGCGCCGCATGTGAGAAGTAAAACCGTCGTCCACCACATCCGCCGGACGACGCTCAGCGTCCAACTCTGTGCGCTCTTGAGGCCGCTGATCAGCGGCGACTCTTTGGTATCCTCGCGCGTCGTCAGCAACAGGGCGCAGAGCGCCGGCGTCACCGTCAACGCAACGAGCATCGACGCGAGAACAGCAAGGATAAACGTCAGCGCCATCGGTCCGATAAAGCGCCCTTGGACGCCGCCGGCGAACAGGATCGGAACGAAGGCGAATATCACGGCGAGTGTGCCGTAGAACATCGATCCCCGGATCTCGATTGATGCGTTCTCGATGACGGCCAGACGGTCGGCGCCGGGCGGCGCCAGTCGCAGTCGCCGCGAGATGTTCTCAATGTCGATGATGGCATCATCGACGAGTACGCCGAGAGCCAGCGCGAACCCGCCAAGCGTCATCGTGTTGAGTGATTGGCCGAACTCGCTCAGCACGGCAACGGCGGCAAGAAGCGACAGCGGAATGGCAAGGAACGAGATGAGCGAAGCTCTGACGCTTCTAAGAAAGGTGTAGAGCACAATCAAAATAAGAGCCGAGCCGAGCGTCAGCGCGGTTTCGAGATTATTCAGCGCGCGGACGACGAAGGTCGCAGGGCGGTGCAGCGCCGGATAGATTTGGATGCCGCGCCGTTCGAGAGCCGGGGCCAACTCCGCCAGCGCGGCTTCCGTCGCTTTCGTGGCTTCGAGCGTGTTGGCGCCGAATTGCCCGGAAATGGTAATCAAGACACCCGGCCGGCCCATGATCGTTGCGTCGCCGATCTTCACGGCGGGCGCGATCGTCACCGTTGCAATGTCGGAGAGCTTGACGGGGCGGTCGTTCTGCACGCTCACGACGGTTTCGGAAATGGCGCGCGGATCGGGCGAGGGCGGCGGCGTTTCGATCGTGATGCGCTGCGCCGTCGTTTCGACGACACCGCCGCCACGCAGCGCGATCGCCCCGCTCGCGGCGTTCATGACGTCCGTGACTGTCAGGCCGAGAGCCGAAAGCCGGTCGAGCTTCGGCTGAATCTGAATTTGCCGGACAGCGCCGCCGTAGACAGTAACGCGCGCGATACCGGGCACGGCCAGCAGCCGCGGCTTGATCGTCCAATCCGCAATATCGCGTAATGCAAAAGGATCGACGACATCTGACACGAGACCAAGCTTCAGCACGTCCATCGTGCTCGACGTGAGCGGCGTCAGTCTCGGAGGGCCAAAGCCGGCCGGAAATTGTCCGTTGAGCGTCGACAGCCGTTCCGCAATGCCTTGGCGTGCTGCATTGGCGTCTGCATTCTCATCGAACGTCACCAGTATGACCGAGAGACCGTATATGGACTCCGAGCGCATCGTGGCGATGCCCGGCCCGCCGATGACGGCAGCCTCGATTGGGCGCGTGATGATCTGCTCGACCTGCTCCGGGGCTAGTCCCGGTGCCTCGGTCTGGATCGTGACTTGCGGCGGCACGAACTCGGGAAACACGTCGAGTGGCGCCTGCATCGCGAGAAAAACGCCAGCTAAAAGCCAGACCACCGAGAGCAGCGCGACGAAACCACGATAACGTATCGACCAGCGAATGAGCGCGTTCATATCCGAAACCTAGTCCGGATCGCTGCGCGGTGCTGCTGAACGGTCCGGCTGCACGGCTGCCGATGCCCCCGGTCTTGGTGCGGATGAGCCCGCTGGGGCTGGCGCGTCCTCGTCATCGCTCTCATCCCCGGGTTCCGCTTCGCGCGACAGCAGCACCGAAGCGCCGCGCACGACGACGCGATCACCCGGCACAAAACCCGTTCGCACGAGATACCCGCCATCGACCGGGTAATCCAGCGAAACGGCCTTGCGCTGATACGTCTTGTCGCCGGTTTCGACGTAGCACCAGGACTGGCTCGCGAAGACGACGATTGCCGCACTCGGGATGACGACACCAGGATGGCTATCCGGGTTGTCCGCGATAAGGCGCGCTCTGTCGCCAGGCCTCAATCCAGGACCGGCGGGAATGAGCCCGAAAAACGAGACGCCGGGCATCGCCAAGTTTCCCGATGGGGCCGGCCACAACGTCCCGACGGGCGTTTCTGAACCGCCGCGAAGCGGAATGACCCGAACGTTGCGCGGCTGTCCGCTGGCGAGGTCGGGAAAATCGAAGCGGACGATGGCTCGCGCCCCGCCGCTGATCTCGGCGATTAGGTTCTGGCGCGCGTCGGTTTTTAAGAACGGAGCTTCCTCGCCCCACGTCTGCCTGAGTCGCGTTTCGAGTAATTTGAGCTGCGATGCGTCGATGCCGGCCTGCCGCTCGGCGTTGTCGAGCGTCTGCCGTGAGAGCATGGTCGAAAGTCTGAATCTGCCAAGCTGTCCACTGCTGAAATCCGCGGCGACTTTGGCGCTTCGTATGTCTCCATCGAGCTGCAGCAGCGCATCCATATTCAGGATCGTAGCGACGCCCTCAAGCTTAACGGCGTCATGAGAGGCGGTCAGTTCGACGGTCCGAACCGGCGGGTCCGGCGCCCGCTCTGCCTTTCCGGCCTCTTGTGAGTGTGGTGCATTGCACCCGACCAGAAAGACAGTGACGATCAAGGCTGAAATTCTTGCCACCGCGGCCGCAGTCAAAGCGCGTACTCCTTTGAGGCCGGGAACCATCAGCCTCATTCTCGGGAAAAGTTCCCTATTTTTCAGGACAATGCTCCAAAGCTCGGGCTCAGGCTAGGCCTTTTTGAGCGTCCTCGCCCTCCCAATCTTGGGCCCTTACGGATTGGCCGCGACGCCAGAAATTACCGCCGATGCAGGCCCTCCGGCTTGGGAGCGGGTAGGGCGATCAAGCGGACGTCAAAAATCGCTTAGCATTGGGCCGGTTTTGGCAGTCGGCCGTGCGGTGACCCTAGTTCATATGCCAGCCGTGGCTGACGATGATGCTCTCTCCGGTGAGCGCATTTGTCTTGAAGGCCGCGAGAAAGAGCGCGACATCGGCGATGTCCTCGACCATCGTGAACTGCTTGTCGACAGTCTCACCGAGAAGAACTTCTTTCACCACCCGCTCTTCGCTGATCCCCAGCTCGAGGGCCTGCTCGGGTATTTGCTTTTCGACCAGCGGCGTGAGCACGAATCCCGGACAGATGACGTTTGAACGAACGTTGTGCTTGGCGCCTTCCTTGGCCATTGTCCGCGCCAGGCCGAGAATGCCGTGCTTCGCCGCGACGTAGGCCGACTTTAGCGGCGAAGCTTCGTGGCTGTGCACCGACCCCATGTAGATCAGCGTGCCGCTGCCCTGCTTGTACATGTGCTTGACGCACGCCTTCGTCGTCAAAAAGGCGCCGTCCAGGTGAATCGCCAGCATCTTCTTCCAATCCGCGAACGGAAAATCCTCGATCTGGTGCACGATTTGTATGCCGGCATTCGAGACGAGGATGTCGACTTTGCCGAACGTCGAGACCGTTTCCTCGACCCCGGCGTTGACTTGGTCCTCGTTGGTCACGTCCATAGCAACCGCGATGGCGTCTTTCTCGCCGCCGAGCTCCTTCGCAGCGGCATTCGCCGCGTCGAGGTTGAGGTCTGCGATGACGACGCGGCCGCCGGCTGCAACGTAACGCTTGGCGATGCCGTGGCCGATGCCGCTGGCGGCACCCGTGATGAGGGCGACTTTACCGTCGAGTTTCATGACGCGCGCTCCTTTCGTTGGTCCATGTAGTCGTAGATGACCTTGCCGAGACCGAGGGTCAGGTCGGCGAGGATATGCGTTGCTGAGATGATCTCGCGCACCGGCAGATCGGCGATCGGCGCCAGAGCATGCGGCCGCAAATCGAGGGCCGCCGGACCCGTCCAGGCGCCTTTCACGGTGACGTCCTCGAGCCTGTAATCGACAAGCTCGAGAATCCGCGGGCTGCCGTCGACATGCGGAATGATCTTCAACAAGTAGTTCGGCTTGGCGAGAGAAGCGGCAACGGCCTTCAAGTCGGCGGCCTTATGCTTGTATCCCATCGTGCCGGTCGCGACGCGCACGGCTCCATAGTCGAGCGTGCCGACAAAGGTATCCTTGTCCGGCCCGAGCGAGGGTTGCGCATATTTCTTCGGAAAGCCCCAAAGCTCCCGACCCCCATAGATCGGCGGCCCGTCGTTGAGGAACATGGCGTGTGTGTAGCCGCCTTCGACGCCGTTATAACGGACCGGAATGACCTGGCCCGATTCAGTGTAGTCGCCGAAGCCGGTCGAATTCGGCATGCGGATGAATTCGTACTTGACGAGCGGCTCGTCAAACGTCAGAGGCTCCGGAACGACGGCTTCGAGCGCCGCCTTATCGGTCCGGTATGTGATGATCAGATATTCGCGATCGATGAAGCGGTAGGGTCCAGGGGGAAACGCCGGGCTCGTCAGAGGCATCGCGTATGCATTTTTGCGCACATCGGCGATTTTCATTTTCGGTGCTCCGAACGGTCTGAATCCAGTTCCTTCGTGAGGTCGAGCACCGTCACACCGGCTGTCGGCCGTTCGCGGCTCTTCCATGCAGGCTTGCTGAGCGTCCGCTCGACATCGTCGTGCCCGTCCCGCCAGTGCTCGTTAACGGTGTAGCGCGAAAATTCGTAGTCGTTGGATTGTGTGGAGTAGGCGGCACGCCGGTGAATGAGGTGGACGATCGTGATGGCGGCGTCGCAGCTGAGCGAAGCCAGAAATCGCCAGTCGACGCCGGTCTTGATCTCGTCGGGCAGTTTTTCTTCAAGCCTGCGAATGACGCGGCGCATCGTCTGCATTTTGCTTGCGACGTCGGTATTGAAGCGCGTGCGGCTTGAGTAACGGATCTCCTTCTCGCGCTCTTGAACGTCGAAGAGTGTTTCTGGAATCGAGCCTTTGGCGCTGAACAAATCGATTTGAAAAATGCACATGTCTGGGCGCGGCGTTTCGCCGTCGAGCACATACTGCAGCGGCGTGTTCGAGACGAGACCGCCGTCCCAATAGAGCTGACCGTCTATCGCGATGGGCGGGAAGCCCGGCGGCAGGGCGCCGCTCGCCATGATGTGTTCGGGACCAATCTTGTCTCTCGTGCTGTCGAAATATTTCAGATTTCCGTTGCCGACGTCGACCGCTCCGACGCTGAGACGAATTGGTCCGGAATTTAAAAGATCGAAGTCGACGAGTTCGAGAAGCGTCGTCCTTAGAGCCGTCGTGTCGTAGACGCTGATGGCTTGGCGCGTGCCGGGCGGCATGACGATTGCGGGCGGATAGCGCGGATCGAAAAAGCCGGGCGCTCCAGTCGATGCGACAAGCGCGGCGCTCGTTTCATTGAAAAGTTTGCGCGAGGCATCGTCAAAGGCAAGCGGCGGCAGCGTCAGCCGGCTCGAGACTAGATCCCAGAAATCTCGCAAGCGCTCGACACGTTTATCTGCAGGATTGCCGGCGATGATGGCCGCGTTGATTGCGCCGATCGAAACGCCGGCGACCCATACCGGTTCGAGGTCTGCGGCGCAAAGCGCCTCGTAGGCGCCGGCTTGGTAGGCACCAAGGGCTCCGCCGCCCTGCAGGACGAGCACTTTCTTTTCGGAGTTGACGGCCGGCTTAGGCATTTTCGTCAATCTTCCAAGGCGATGCGGTGCAATCGTAGAAGATGTACCTCAGGATCGCTAGAGAGTGTTACGGCGATGATGTCGCGATGACAAAGCGAGGCCGTCCGGAAACGAATGGCCGGCGGCCTAGGGAAGCAACGAAATTTAATGTGCCCCGACGGGCGCGGCCGTTGGCTTTCGCATCAGTAGCGTAAAAATAGCGGCCGTCGCAAACAGGACGGTTAGTGCGATGAAAATATCGGCAAACGACATGACGTTCGCTTGCCGGCGCACCAGCATCGCGAGTTGCTTCAGCGCCGCCATGCCGCCGTCAGGAACGGCCACCGTGAAACTCTGCTGCATGGATGCAAGCTGGTCTTCTGCAATCGGGCGCCCCCAAGCCACGCTCTCGTGCAGCCGCGCCAGATGCAGATCAAGACGATGATTGAGCAGCGTATTGATCACCGCGAGACCGACGGCGCCACCGAGGTTTCTGGTCAGATTGTAAAGTCCCGACGCATTCTTCAGCTGCTCCGGCGGCAGCGTTCCGAGCGACAGATTGTTGATCGGCACCATGCACAGCATCAGCGAGCAGCCGCGCAGGATTTGCGGCAGCAGCAATTCATTGAAGTCCCAGTCGGGCGTGACGCCGGACGCGATATATGTGCCAAGCGCGAACCCTCCAAAGCCGATCAGCATCATGACGCGAGGATCGAGAATTTGCGACAAGCGGCCGCTGATGGGCGCTGTCAGAAACATCGCGACGCCGGTAACGAACATCGTCTGGCCGATCATCATGGCATCATAGCCGCGTACCTGGGCAAGATAGATCGGATAAATATACGTGAGGCCGTAAAGGCCGATACCCATTGTAAAGCTGAAGGCAGACCCAAAGGCAAAGTTGCGATTTTTGAACGCTCTGAGCTCGACGATCGGCTCCTTGGCCGTCGCGGCTCGCCAGAAAAATATGATGGCGCCTACGACTCCGACAATGGCGACAGTCGCGATCGTCTGATCATCGAACCAGTCATAGCGCGGGCCTTCCTCGAGCACGTACTCGAGTGAGCCGAGGAACATCGCCATACCTGCCAATCCGACGAAGTCGAAGCGGCCAAGCAGCGAATGATCGGGCTTGTCGAAATCAACGAGGAAAAAGACTGCGAGTGCGACGGCGATGCCTGGTCCGACGTTGACCAGGAACAGCCAGTGCCAGGAATAGGTGTCGCTCAGGTAGCCGCCGACCGTCGGCCCGATCGTCGGCGCCAGCGTTGCAACGAGGCCGATAATCGGCGACACGATGGCCTGCTTCGATCGCGGAAAGAGCGAGAAGGCGACCGCGAATACGCTCGGGATCATGCCGCCGCCGATGAAGCCCTGCAGCGCCCGGTAGGCGATCATCTGATCGATCGATGTTGCCGTGGCGCAGAGCGCACTTGCGGCCGTGAAGCCGACGGCAGCTGAGAAAAATAAAACTCGCGTCGAAAGCGCCCGCGCCAGAAATCCCGATAGCGGGATCATCACGACCTCGGCGATTAGATACGACGTTTGCACCCAGGCGATTTCATCCGTGCTCGCGGAAAGTCCGGCCTGGATCTCAGTCAGCGATGCCGAGACGATCTGGATGTCCAGGATCGCCATGAACATGCCGAAGACCATCGCAAGAAAGCCGGCGAGCTGGCGTGGCGTGACGCCAATCCAGGACATCGTGCCCGGCGGAACGTCGGGCGGCGGCGATGATGGATATGTACCGGGCTTGTCCATGGCTCATGACTCCTTGCGGAGCTCTATCGCTTAATTCAGCGCCTGCTGCTGGCTGGCCTTCGCCGGCGCCGTGCGCGTGTCGATACCGACGACGACAGACAGGCCTAGCCGCAGTTTGCCGTTGGCTTCGGCGGCCGGTATCGCGATGCGAACCGGAACGCGCTGCACGATCTTGGTGAAGTTGCCAGTCGCGTTTTCGGGCGGCAGCAGCGAGAACTGCGAACCGGAAGCCGGCGCCACGCTCTCGACCGTGCCCTTCAGCACCGCGCCGTCGAGCGCGTCCACCCGAACATTGGCCGTTTCGCCGACAGTGACCGGGCCGAGCTGCGTTTCCTTGAGGTTGGCGTCGATATAGACTTTGTCGAGCGGCACCACGGCGGCAAGTCGTTTTCCCGGCGTCACGTAATCACCGACCTGAACGCTCTTGTTGCCGACCACACCGTTGAATGGCGCGCGGATGACGGTGAACGATAGATCGCGCTCTGCCTTCGCAACGGTCACCTGCAGCTCTTTCGCGACGCGCTCGGCTTCGTTCCGCTGCGCTTCGAGAACGGTGATGCTGGCGTTCGCCGAGTCGATTGCCGCTTCGTTGGCTTTTACTTGAGCGCGTGCTGAGTCGCGGGCGGCGATCGCCGCATCGAGAGAGGCTTTGGTTGAATAGTCGCGTGCCGCGAGTGCACTCGTTCGCGTGTAATCTGCTTCGGTCTTCAGGACCGTTGCCTTGGCGGAGTCGAGCTGCGCCTTCGCCTGTGCCGCCGTTGCCTCAGCCGCCTTGATTTGCGCGCCGAACGTCGTGATGGCCGCGGTTTGCGTTGCAAGCTTGGCTTTCGCCTGATCGACAGCAAGGCGATAATCGCCGTCATCGAGGCGTACGAGCACGTCGCCTTCTTTCACTGCCTGATTGTCGACAATTGGAACCTCGGCCACGTTAGCGGGGATCTTGGGCGCGATGATTGCCATGTCGGCGCCGACATAGGCGTCGTCGGTCGAGACGATGAAGCGTCCGACGGTGATGTAGTCGTAGGCGAACCAGACAGCGCCGAGGAATGCCAGGGCGCCGAGCCCCGCAAGAATGGGCTTGGCGCGAGACCGAGGCTTGGAATCCTTGACTTCGGCGGAAGGGGCCTTTGCCTGCGGCTCACGTGCCGTGGCTGGTTGGAATGCGCTCGGCTCCTCGCTCCATGGGGCGTCCGGCTGGGTCGTCGGAGCTTTATCGGCGGCAGTCGGCACTGGACGAATGCGGCTTTCGGGAGTTGGAGTCTTTGAACCAGCCCGCTCGGTATTTGACGGCCGATCTGGGTGATCGACTAAAATATGTATGGAATTATCTCTGCTCATCGCGGTACCCTTCCGCATGTACAATCTAAACCAAACGGTTCAGTTCTGTGTTGACATATACCCCTGCAACCGCAATATCAAGAGGAAACTGAACCGTTCGGTTCTACTCGCGACAATTTGAGCAGATATGCTCGTGGAGGTTCGAAGTCCATGGAAACGCAAAATCTACGCGACACCCCAAATGAAGACCGCCGAGGCGGCCGTCCCGCTGCAGGCACCGACCCGCAGAAACGCCGTCAAATTCTGGATGGGGCCGGCCGCATCTTTTCGACGCTCGGGTACGATGCTGCGAGCATGAGCGACGTCGCGCACGAAGCCCAAGTTTCGAAGGCGACGCTCTACGTCTATTTCCAGGATAAAGAGCATCTGTTCACGGCCATTTGCGCCGAGAAACGGGACCGCAATATCTCGGAGCTGGTCGCTCTTCTTGATACCAGTAGGCCGATCGAGACGGTGCTGACCGATTTCGGCAACGAGATGTTGACGCGCTTATCGCAGCCCTTTGTCATGGCCGCGCATCGCATCGTCATCGGTGTGGCTGAACGTATGCCGGAGATCGGGCGCGAGTTTTTCGAAGCGGGGCCGAAGCGAACGGCCATCGCGCTCGCCAAGCTCATCGACCATCATGTGGCTGCCGGCCGGCTGCACGTACCGGACTCGTATTTAGCAGCCGCGCAGTTTCTTGAACTTGCGCAGACGACGGTTTTTCGTCCCCGGCTTTACGGCGCGACGACCGAGCCGCCGCCGCGCGAGGAAATCGAGAAGGTCGTCGCATCGGCCGTTTCGATGTTCCTGCGGGCCTACGGCACCGGCAAAAATCGCTAGCCTGCCCGATTACGTCACGGCCGGGCTTGACCCGGGCATGACCGTGAAGGGATCAGCAGGCGACCGTTTCCGGGATGCGCTGGGCGAATTCGAGATCGTGTTCATCGGAGGCAAGGCCCGAGAGCATTCGCCAGTCCGGAAGGTTTGCCAGCGTCGGGTCGATGAAGGTGTGGTGCCAGAGTTGCGTCGCGACCACGGCGACGAGACCCAGTTCCATCGAACTCCGCTGATAGAGAACGGGGAAAGTTCCCGATACTTGCGCTTCCACAAAAGAACGGCCTCTGGGTCGAAATATCCTGACTTCTTGAGAGACTCTTCGCTCAAGAGTTCGTCGACGTAAGGCGGGCGTTTATTTAGGAAAAATCCGTCGAGCGGCGCGCGGAACATACCCTTTGGTCGCCATGCGATCGACTTGGGAAGCCATTTCTCAGCCACCCGGCGCAGCAGATATTTTTCTCTCAGCCCCTTTAATTTCAAATTGGGATCGATTCCGGCCAGGAAATCGAACACGTCGTTGTCGAGGAACGGATAGCGCATCTCGACCGACTGGCTCATCGCGATCCGGTCGCCTTTTAGACTGAGCAGCTGACCGGGAAGATGAATCTTGGCGGCCCAGAAGGCGCCCCGGTTTATCGGGTGCCAGCGCCGGGCCCGGCCGAGATCCGTCTCGATCGATGCATAGGGATCATGGTCGACGAGGCTCTCGAGCATGCCGGGGCTGTAGAAGCGGAAACGCGACGCGCCGAGGAGATCGTAAAATCTCTGAAACGCATGCGGGCCGCCGGCTGAGGATACGCAGCGCTCTAGATAGGCGACCGCGTCTTTGCTGCATCCGAGCCAGTTGTAGAACATTTTCTTGGCGCCGGCGTGGAGCCTGCCGCCCGAAATTATTCCGATCCCCTCGAACACACGCTCGATTTTGTACCAAGGATAGCCGGCGAGCCACTCGTCGGCACCTTCACCGGTCAGCGCGACCTTGAAGCCTTCGTCATGAACTTTTCCGGCGAGCAGCATCAGAGCGGTGCACGACGTGTCGGTCACCGGCGCTTCCGTAGCAACGAGAAGCCGCTGGTAGTTTGCGACGATCTCATCCGATCCGCAGTCGACCACGAACGGGTCGGCGTCGAGGTGCTTCGAGATGATGGCGGCGCGAGCTGTTTCGTCGAGCTTCGGATCGCAGATCTTCGAGGTGAACGTCGCGGGCGCGCGGCCTAGAACATCGCGGGCCATTGCGACGACCGTGCTCGAGTTGACGCCGCCGCTGAGATACGATGCGACGGGAACATCGGCGCAAAGGCGACGCTTGACGGCGGCATATAGCAGACGTTCGAATTTATCGACGACCTGCCGTTCGCTTTGTCCTCGCGCTTCCTGCCCCTGATCCGGAAAGTCCATCGTCCAGTAGGCGCGCTCGCTGATCGTGGCGTCTTCGCCGACGCGCCCGCGGGCGATCGTCAGCATCTTGCCCGGCGGCAGAACGTTGATGCCCTCAAAGCAGCTGAAAGGACCGGGCACGGCGAGGAAATTGAACAGCGCATCGATGCCGCGCCGATCCGGCTTCGGTTCGACGAGCCCGGTCGCCAGGATCGTTTTGATTTCCGAAGAGAAGACGAGCCAGTCGGTGCCGAAGCGCGTCGTGCGGGTCCAGAACAGCGGGCAAATGCCGAAGCGGTCGCGCGCCAGAATGAATTTCTGCTTTGGCTCATCGAACAGCGCCAGGCCAAACTGGCCGTTGAGCTTGACGAACATGTCCTCCGCGTACTCTTCCCACATGTGCGGGAGAAGCTCGGTGTCGCAAGATGTGGTGAGATGATGGCCACGGGCCTTGAGTTCGTGGCGCCAGTCGGCGTGATCGAAGATTTCGCCGTTGTAGATGACCGATACGGTCTTGTTCTCGTTGAATGCCGGCTGCTGGCCGTCAGCCAATCCGACGATACTCAGGCGTCGCGACGCAAAGCCGAACCCCGGCCGCTGCAAGAAGCCTTCTTCGTCAGGCCCCCGGTGAAACATCGCATTGGAGGCTCGTTTCAGCACCGTCATCGGAACCGAACGCCGGCCCGTCAGATCAATGATTCCAAAAATTCCACACATGCTTGTTCCCAACGGATTGCCGGCGCGGTCTACCGCCCGGGCCGAGGTCGTGTCTCGTGCGCGGCGCCCCGCTATGGAAATGGCCTGATTTGCTTCATGCCGAAGCCAAGCCGCACGGCGCTACCGTTCAGGTGCCGTGGGGAAATGTTTTAAAGCTACCTTCAAGCGCAATGGTAGTTAACGCTCGCGGCAAATACGCACAACTCGCGTATTCTGCGCTTATCGAAAGCCCCGGCAGCTAATTACATCTTCGTTAACACAGCCCAGCTGGCGATCACGGTGACGCGCGTGCTGGCGGCGCGGCGGTTTGAAGCCGAGGGCACATGGGCGGCGCTTTCTGATCCATTGCCGCGAGCGGGTTCCGAGGGTGTCGACACGGCCGGCTGCCACGTCTTGCTGAACATCGCCTGAGTGCCGCGATGTTCCGACAGGTATTGGGGAGCGAGCCCCGGCAGTGTGCGCTCGAATGTTAGCGGCTGCGGCTCGCGGTGCCAGTATTGTTCGATGAAGTCGGTTGACTGAGGTTTCGCCGTGACGAGCTTCAGAGTGAAGCGATAATCACCTTTGTCGTCGATGACGTAAGGCAGCCCGACGTCCATCGGATAGAAACGGACGGTCTCCGTGAACGTGCCGTGCCCAGGGATCGACAGCGGCGCGAACGAGCGGCCGACCGTCGTGTCGTCGTGAGGATAATCGCCAAGGAAAGCGCTGTGGAATTTTGCCGTTTTCTTCTCGGCGTTCGGGTTCAGATTTTAAACGTCGAGTTCCATCGTCAGCACTGTGCCGTTCCGTGCGCCTTCATTCGCGATCGTGATCGGGATGTTGAAGACGTCGGCTTCGCCATCGCGCCCGTAGTGGATCATCGGCGGCACGTAGACCGTTAGGTCGGCGGTCTTCAGACTGCTGTCGTAATATGAGAAGCTGGAAAATCCGAGCGCCACGGCCGACAGGATCGTCGCGAAAAATCCACCGTGGCTGCCATGCTCGACGATGCGCGCTGGCCCGGGCTCGCCTCCGTCGTTCGCCGTCGATGATCTGAACACCATAACGCGTCCCCCCCAAAGCCGCTCACCCGTTCCGGACGATGAGTTTAGAGGAAATGCCTGGGCGGCGCGCGCTATTCCTTTCGGCGGCGCGTCATAAAGGCGAGACGCTCGAGAAGGTGCGTGTCCTGCTCGTTCTTGATCAGCGCCCCGGCGAGCGGCGGCACGAGCTTGCGCGGATCGCTTTCGCGCAATAGCGCCGGGTCGATGTCCTCATTCAAAAGCAGTTTCAGCCAGTCGAGAAGTTCCGAAGTCGAAGGCTTCTTCTTGAGGCCGGGCACGTCACGCAACTCGTAAAAGACGCGCAGTGCGTCGGCGACAAGACGATTTTTGAGGCCAGGGAAATGCACCTCGACGATTTGGCGCATCGTTTCGGTGTCGGGAAATTTGATGAAATGGAAGAAACAGCGCCTGAGGAACGCGTCCGGCAGCTCTTTCTCGTTGTTCGAGGTAATGAGCACGATGGGGCGCGTCTTGGCCTTGATCGTCTCGCCGGTCTCGTAGACGAAGAATTCCATGCGATCGAGTTCCTGAAGGAGATCGTTCGGGAATTCGATGTCGGCCTTGTCAATTTCGTCGATCAGCAGAACCGAGCGCTTCGGCGCCGCAAATGCATCCCAGAGTTTGCCCCGCTTGATGTAGTTGGCGATGTTCTTGACGCGTTCGTCGCCGAGCTGGCCATCGCGCAATCGCGAAACCGCGTCGTACTCGTAAAGGCCCTGTTGCGCCTTTGTCGTCGATTTGATGTGCCACTCGATGAGTGGTGCACCGAGGGCACTTGCAACTTCGGCGGCGAGTACCGATTTGCCCGTCCCGGGTTCGCCCTTGATCAGCAGCGGACGCTCGAGACGGATCGCAGCATTGACGGCGATCTTCAGGTCGTTCGTCGCAACGTATGAGGACGTGCCTTCAAATTTCATGGGTGGTGCAACCGGTTGCTGGACAGGCTTTAAGGGTAGAGGTCATGGGCCCTCGGCAGCAAGGCGACGGAAGCGCACCGCCTGTTGAAACTATTCTCAGCAGGCGTCGGCGTACAATGCCCGGCCCGCGCGCAGGGCGTTGTTATTGTTCAATTAAATCACGAGTCTTTGATCGCATTCTTCCCCCGGCCGACGCTTGACTCGATAGCCTGCCCTCATGGATAAGGGTCGGCCGAAAACGCGAGACCGAGTCGCGGCGCTCGACGAAGATGATCGGCACTAGCACACGTAGCCTCGATGGGAGGCGGACGATGAGCAAGATAACCGGGGCAAAGGCGGCGAAGACCGCCGTCAAGAAGCCCGCCGCCAAAACCTTCGCCGCGGCGAGGGGCGGCAAAGTGCTGGCAGGCGGTAAACCCCCTTCGACCTCGAAGCCGAAGGTAGCAAAGGCCGCTGAAAAGACGGCGTCAGCGAAGGGCACGGCCGCAAAGTCAAAGACCAGGGCCGCCGCCGGCAAAGCCAAACCTGCGAAACCGGCGGCAACGACTGCCGCGGTGGGAACAATGGCAAGCGCCAAGCCGGCGGTGTCCAAGAAGTCAGAGGGTCCAAAGAAGAAAATGGCTTCGCGCGTAAAGATAGCAGAGATCGTCCTTCCGCCGGGATACAAGCCCTCGGAGAACGAGCCGTTCATGAACGACATGCACAAGGCTTACTTCCGCAAGCGCCTGCTCGAATGGAAAGACGAGATCCTGCGCCAGACCCGCGAGACACTGGCAATCCTGCACGAAGATTCGACGCAGCATGCCGATCTTGCCGACCGCGCGACCTCTGAGACCGATCGCGCCACGGAGCTCAGGACCCGCGATCGCCAGCGCAAGCTCATCGCCAAGATCGACGCCGCGCTGGGCCGTATCGAGGACGGAAGCTACGGCTATTGTGAGGATACCGGCGAGCCGATAGGGCTCAAAAGGCTCGATGCGCGCCCTATCGCGACGCTTTCCGTCGAGGCGCAAGAACGCCACGAACGCCGTGAGCGCGTCTACCGCGAGGAATAAGGGCCACATGCTACGGCCGGCACCGCCCACTGTCGCGTTTTGCGACGCACATTTACGGGACGTTAAATTTTTCTGGCGATGCTTATGGTCGGCGCCGTTTTGGTGCCGTCGCGAAGGCTAGACGTCCGTGCCCGCTCGTACCGTTCTATTAGGCTTGATCGCCGCCGCTGCCGGTATCGGCGCGGCTGGATCGCCAGGGCTGCGGGCCGAGCCTCAGAAAATGCGGCAAGCTGCTTCGTCGGGCGACACTTTCAGGGCCAGTATTCCCGGTAAATTCTTATTGCCTGCGAAAATCGCCGCGAGCGGCGGCGTCAGAATCGAAAGACCCGCCGGCATGCTCGCCAGTGCGATGCGGCCGCTAGATCTTCGCAAGCTGTCGATGTCCGACTTCGGCGACACAGAACAGTCGCACTGAATTCCCAAACTTATAGCTCCCGCGTGCCGGTATCGCGATCGGCCGGTTCTTTGCTCCTTTCGAATATCGTCGCGCGTCGCGGTGCAATCTGTTGCGGCGGCATTATCGCGTCAGCGGATTTGCGCGCGGTAATGATGCCCGTTTCCACGACGACGTCCACGGGTCCGCCCGTCATCAGCAGATGCTCGACATCGTCGCGGCGGATCAATACGAGCTTTCGCCGCCCATCGAGGCTGGCGTGCTCCACGATTTCCAGGCGACGCTCCCTTCGTGGCTTGAAAAATAGCGCCGAGGCCGTCGTACCGTTCGTGTAGGCGCGCCTGAACACGACGATGCCGACGCTGAGCACAGCCACCACGGCCAGCATAAAAGTCCAGAAAATGTAATTTCCCATGTGCCCTCGCCTCGGGTTTGAACGCCGTGCCGAAATCTCGCATCCGTCAACGGCTTCGATACTCCCGAGTTGACCGCATGTTAACCCTCTTAGAGGAAGTCTTAGGCAGGCGAAAAGCGCCGCCCCGTTGCGGCACAGTTCCAGTTGCGTTTGAGTAGCGAGCCCATGTCCCAGCCTGACGTCCCCACAATCGAGAATCAGCTGAGATTCTCGTTCCATGAAGGCTCGCGAGACACTGAGGCTCGAAACCTCCCCGATCGATCCGCTGACCGCGGCGGAAGGATTTGGCGGCTTCCTCCCTACAATTTTCATCGCCGCCGCCGCCGGAGCCATTGTTTTCGGGCTGCTCGCGAGCGGTTCTGGCGAACCTTTGCTGCTGACCGTCATCGCCCTTTTGGCGATGCTTGGAATGTTCCTCCTATTCGGGATCGCCGCCGGACACATTCGAATTGGAGCACGTGTAGCCCCGGCGGATCTGCTCAAGGCGGCGTCCGACACTGCGGACGAACCGCAAATCATTGCCCAGTCGGACGGCACGGTCATCTATTCCAACGCCGCGCATGATCAGATGTTTGGACGGCACGAGGCCGGACCGCTCTCGGCCCTTGAATCCGCACTGACTGGCGACGCGGAAGCCGTGCAGGCGCTGTTCCGCCTGATGCGCGCTGCGGAGCGCGGCGAGACGCGCCGCGAAGAGGTTCGTTTGCGTCCTGGGGCCGTGGCGCGCTGGCCCTCTTGGGTGAGAATTTCCGTTCGTCCGTTCGCGTCCCCCGACCGAGTGGCGGAGTCACTGTCCCTACGCCAGCGTCTCGTGCACTGGCAAATCACCGACGTCTCGGGCGACAGGACGCGCGAAGCGCAGCGGATCGGCGGTCTCGAGGCGTCACTTGCGACCTTTGACGCGATGCCGGCCGGGTTTATGTCGGTCGCAGCCGATGGCGCCGTCACGCATATCAACGCCGCCTTCGAGCAGTGGCTCGGCTATCCTGCAGGCGCGTTGCGCTCGCGCAACCTCAGCGTTGCCGAACTTGCCGGTGAGGACGGGGCTCGGCTCTTACGGAATATGGCCGAGATCACGGATCCCGAGCAGCGCGTCGTCGATCTCGATCTGACGCGGCAGGACGGCCGCATGGTGGCGTTGACGCTACTCGTCGAACCGGCCGGCGGCCAGCCGGGCCTCGGCTTGACGATCACGGCAATCAACCGCTTGGCAGCGGGCCTTGATCGCGGCCATCAGGACGTGCGCGCCTCTCAATTCTTCCAGTCGGCGCCGTTTGGCATCGCGGCGCTCGACGCTGAAGGCCGTATCGCCAATTGCAATGCCGCCTTTATGCAAATGGTGCTCGATGGCCGCCCGGCGCAGGACGTGCTCGCGGCCGAAGCGCTGTGCCGCACGGCCGAGCCCGAAGAGCGGGCTCAGATCGATGCCGCCTTGCTGCAGGCCCTCGCGGGGCGCGGCAATATCCAGCCGATCGAAATCACGGCCGGCGAGCAGAAGCAATTCGCTCGCCGTATCTATATGTCGCCGCTTGCCGCCGTCTCGGGCGGCGCTGCAGCGGCGCTCTACGTCGTTGACGCCACTGAGCAGAAGGCGCTCGAGGGCCGCGTCGCGCAGGCTCAGAAGATGGAAGCCGTCGGCAATCTCGCGGGCGGCATCGCGCATGACTTCAATAACGTGCTGACGGCGATCATCGGCTTTTCCGATCTGCTGCTGCAGACGCATCGGCCGAGCGATCCGGCCTACAAAGACATCAGAAACATCCAGTCGGCTGCCAACCGCGCGGCCAGTCTGGTGAAGGGCCTGCTCGGCTTTTCGCGGAAGCAGACGCAGCAGGTCTCAGTGTTCAATCTCGGCGAGCTGGCGTCCGACATGATGCCCGTCCTCAAGACGCAGGTTGGTGAGAAAATCGACCTGAAAGTACGGGCGGAACGCGATCTCTGGTATGTCCGCGCCGACAGCGATCAGCTCTATCAGGTCATATTGAACCTCGTGCGCAACGCACGCGACGCGATGCCGAAGGGCGGCAAGATAGCGATCCGCACCCGCAACGTCAGCGAACGCGAGAGCCAGAAGATGAACGGGGTCGCCGGCTTTACGCCTGGCGAGTACGTGTTGATCGAGGTGGCCGACACCGGCAGCGGCATGAGCCCGGAAGTGATGGCGAAGATCTTCGAGCCGTTCTTCACGACGAAGGGCGTCGGCAAGGGCACCGGCCTCGGCCTCGCATCCGTCTACGGCATCGTCAAACAGTCGGGCGGCTTTATTCTGCCCGAAAGCGAAGTCGGCAAGGGCACGACATTCAAGGTCTTTCTGCCGCGCTACTTCGTGGAAGAAGGCGATGACGTCGAGACGGCTCTGCCGCAGAAGATTGCCGCCGCGAAAAAGGAATTGAAGGCGACCGACCTGACCGGCACCGGACGCGTGCTGCTTGTCGAGGACGAAGTCGACGTGCGCAGTTTCGCGGTTCGCGCGTTGAAGCGCCAGGGCTATCAAGTGATCGAGGCCGCAGACGGCGTCGAGGCGCTGGAGCTGATGGCGGCCAACGAGGGCATGATCGACATCGTCGTTTCAGACGTCGTGATGCCCGAGATGGACGGCCCGGCGCTGTTCAAGGAGCTGCGCAAACGCAATCCGGTGATCAAGGTGATCTTCGTCTCCGGCTACCCGAATGAAGCCTTCCGCGAAACCATGGGCTCTGACGACTTCGCGTTCCTACCTAAGCCGTTCTCGCTGCCGCAACTCGCCGCAAAAGTGAAGGAAGAGCTAGCGAAGTAAGGCTAGTTCGCTAAGTCTTCACGGCCGATAGCGGTCACGCGGCAAGTTGTTTGTTGCCGCCGGTCATCCCGTGCATCCTGAGAAACGCGACGAACTCGTCAATGCCGAGCGGGCGCGAGAGCACGTATCCCTGGACGTAATCTACAACGCCGGTGGAGCGCAGCAGATTGAGCCGGGCTTCTGTCTCGACGCCTTCGACAACGATCAAGTGCCCCGAGGTCTTGATCATGTCTATGACCTGAACAAGCATCCGCCCCAAAACACTATCTGGTGGTGACATGGCAAAGGAGCGGTCGAGCTTCACTCCGTACACCGCGAGCCTCGCTACGCGTTCAATGCTCGAGTATCCGGTACCGAAGTCATCAATGTAACTTTTGATCCCGGCGCGCCCTAGCTCCTCGATGGCAAGCTGCGCCTTCTCAAAATCGATCGCATCGCTTTCGACAAGTTCGACAGCAATTGAAAGGAAGCCCTCACTGTCGATTTTTTGAAAAAACCCGAAGAAGAGTTTCGCTATCCAAGTCACGGGCAAACACGTTGAAATTAATCTGTAAGGGCAGATCTGAAGCGCTGCGTCCGCGGAGTTCTTCGTGCCTTGTCGACGACCATTTGAGTGAACAGCAGGGTCCGGCCTGTGCGCTCCACGATATCGATGAAGCGGTTTGGCGCGACGATCTTGCTGTCTATATCGCGCCACCGGGCAAGCACCTCGCATCACGATATTTTCCGGGATCTTAAGTCAAGGACCGGCTGATAGGCGACGACGATGGACTGAACGGTCAGGTATCTGCAGAAACGGGCGTCGAAAGACCAGTATCGATTGAACCACGAAACGAGGTTGACGGAACTTATCAATGCGAAGAGTGCCGCAAGAATAGCAACCGGCGAAAGTATGGTGGCTCAACCTCGGGCCCAGGCTAAAAACCGGGCTTCAGATGCCACGCAGTGAAGCCGGTGAGTACCACAGCGCCAGCTGCTTACGGTCGTAAGGCGGCGAACTAAACTCACATGTGCGGGTTGTGAAACGCGACGGTAAACTCCAGGCTCGCCGGCAATGTACCAAAGCTGTCCTTTGGGTCCGACGGCAACGATTTCCTTTTCCAGCCAGTTTGCGCCGTTGCGGTAACCGGAGTAGGCCGGGATTGCCACTGCGAACGAGCCCAGCTTTGCAAAGTTACCCGTCGCGCCAGGGCGTCCGATGGGTTCCAGATCGCGATAGAGCCACAGATCCAGATCTGCTGGTCCATTCCCTTTTATGTCGGGCGAACCCAAGGAAACGAGCGTGTCGAACTTAGGCTAGCTAGTACTGCATTTGACGATGCCGTGCGGCGCATAAAGGAATTCATTCAATCCGTCCGGCTGAAAGGCCACCGTCTGCAGTTGTGCGAGAGGCGCGAACATGCGGGTGCGGTGGCTCCGCGTTGCAACCTTTGCAACGCGGACACGGCATTTTGCCGGATTTGGGCGATGCGGCTTAGCTCCGCCTGCTGGTCGTGCCGGAGATTGAGGAAAATAGGCGCACCAAAGCGAGCACAGAAGTAACCTCTCGTGCCGGCCTTCGATGAGTGCATTTACAAGTGCTGACATACGCAGTACCCGCCGCACCATTGGCCGCACATGCTGACTGAACGCCGCCTTAACAAGCATCCGCAGCGGGCTAAGGAACAAAGCAGGATTGACGATTTGGAACAAATCAAGTACACGATCCGTAATTGAAGGCACAGGGCGCTTGCCATAGGGATAGGGTGACGACGATGGACCGGTCAGACTTTACGGTGCTCGAAGGGGGCAAAATGGACAAAAAGCAGGCGCTCGAGCAGGCACTCGCGCAGATCGACAAGAATTTCGGCAAGGGGTCGATCATGCGCCTCGGCGCCAACGAGAAGCTGGTCGACATCGAGGCGATCTCGACCGGTTCGCTTGGTCTCGACATCGCACTTGGCATCGGTGGTCTACCGAAGGGCCGCATCATCGAAATCTACGGGCCGGAAAGCTCGGGCAAGACGACGCTGGCTTTGCAGGTTGTTGCCGAAGCTCAGAAGAAGGGTGGCATCTGCGGTTTCATCGACGCCGAGCATGCGATCGATCCGCAATATGCCAGAAAGCTCGGCGTCAAGGTCGAGGATCTGTTGATCTCGCAGCCGGACACCGGCGAACAGGCGCTCGAAATTTGCGACACGCTGGTTCGGTCGGGTGCCGTTGATGTGCTCGTCATTGACTCAGTTGCGGCGCTCACGCCGAAAGCCGAACTCGAAGGCGAAATGGGCGATAGCCTGCCGGGTCTGCAGGCGCGCCTGATGAGCCAGGCGCTGCGCAAACTCACCGGCTCGATCTCAAAAGCGAATACGATGGTGATCTTCATCAACCAGATTCGCATGAAGATCGGCATCATGTTCGGCAACCCCGAAACGACGACAGGCGGCAACGCGCTGAAGTTTTACGCGTCCGTGCGCCTCGACATTCGCCGCATCGGCCAGATCAAGGAGCGCGAAGAGTTGGTCGGCAATCAGACCCGCGTCAAGGTCGTCAAGAATAAGGTCGCGCCGCCCTTCAAGCAGGTCGAGTTCGACATTATGTACGGTGAAGGAATCTCGAAAGTCGGCGAGCTGATCGATCTCGGCGTCAAGGCGGGTCTTGTCGAGAAATCGGGCGCGTGGCTATCCTATCACGGCGACCGCATCGGCCAGGGCCGCGAAAACGCCAAGTCGTTTTTGAGGGAAAACACCAAGGTCGCAGCCGAACTAGAGCGCGCCATCCGAGAGAACGCCGGGCTCATCGTCGAGAAACTCCTGGTCGACCCTGATGCCCGCGAAGACAACGGCGAAGAGCCGGACGCGGACGGTGTGCTGCCCGACGAGGACACGGGTTCGAAGAAGGCCGCCAAAGGCAAACGTTAAAGAGCGGCTGGCGCTTTCCGCCTCACCCGTCGTTCCTGGACACGTCTAGGGGCCGCCGCTACAACGGCGGCCTCAATGTATTCGGGGAAAATGCCATGTCCGCAACGGGCATGGCCACGAAAGGTTTGAAAGCACGACATGGCAGGCGTCAGCGAAATCCGCTCCTCGTTCCTCGATTACTTTGGCAGTAACGCGCACGAGATCGTACCGTCGTCGCCGCTCGTACCGCGAAACGACCCAACGCTGATGTTTACGAACGCCGGCATGGTGCAGTTCAAGAACGTCTTCACGGGGCAGGAAACGCGCGCCATTGCCCGCGCTGCATCCTCGCAGAAATGCGTCCGCGCCGGCGGCAAGCACAATGATCTCGACAATGTCGGCTATACCGCGCGCCACCACACCTTCTTCGAGATGCTCGGCAACTTTTCGTTCGGCGACTATTTCAAGGACCGCGCAATCGAGCTCGCCTGGAACCTTCTGACGAAAGAGTTCGGTCTCGACAAGAAGCGACTAGTCATCACGGTCTATCACACTGATGACGAGGCCTACGCGATCTGGAAGAAGATCTCAGGCCTTCCCGACAGCAAGATCATCCGCATCGCAACCGCCGACAATTTCTGGCAGATGGGCGACACGGGTCCGTGCGGGCCGTGCTCGGAAATTTTCTACGATCACGGCGACACAATTCCCGGCGGTCCGCCGGGCTCGGCCGACTGCTGAGGGCGATCGCTTCATCGAAATCTGGAATCTCGTGTTCATGCAGTTCGAACAGCGCGCGCCCGGCGATCGGGTGGCGCTGCCCAGGCCCTCAATCGATACCGGAATGGGCCTCGAACGCGTCGCGGCCGTGATGCAGGGCAAGCACGACAATTACGATATCGATCTCTTTCAAAACCTCATCCAGGCTATCCAGCAGGAATCGGTCAAGGCTGGCGCGAAGGAGTCACGTATCGAAGGCGGCGCGGAGTTTCTTCGCGTCGCGCAACGGGTCATTGCCGACCATCTACGCTCGACGAGTTTTCTGATGGCCGACGGCGTGCTGCCCTCGAATGAGGGCCGAGGATACGTCCTGCGCCGTATCATGCGGCGTGCCATGCGCTATGCACATCAAATCGGCTGCGTCGAGCCGTTGATGTACACCCTCGTTCCGGCGCTCGTTCGCGAAATGGGTGACGCGTACCCCGAGCTTGCGCGCGCCCAACCCATCATCACCGAAACGCTGAAGCTCGAAGAGACGAAGTTCAAAAGGACGCTCGATAACGGCCTGAAGCTCCTGGGCGAAAGCTCGTCCGGATTGAAGAAGGGCGCTGTTTTTTCGGGCGATGTCGCATTCAAGCTCTACGACACGTATGGCTTCCCGTTGGATCTCACCGAAGACGCTTTGAAACCGCGCGGCATCACGGTCGACACGGCAGCGTTCCAGGCCGCGATGAAAAAGCAGAAAGAAGCCGCGAAGGTTGCCTGGAAGGGCTCCGGGGAATCGGCGACGGAAGGGCTGTGGTTCGAGATCAAGGATAAAACCGGCGCAACGGAGTTCCTCGGCTACGATACCGAAACCGCGGAAGGCATCGTCGCGGCGCTCGTGTCAGGCGGCAAAGAAGTGACGCATCTCAAGGCTGGCCAGGACGGCGCGCTTATCCTCAACCAGACGCCGTTCTATGGCGAAAGCGGCGGGCAAGTCGGCGATACCGGCGTGATCAAAGGGCCGAAAGGCGCTCTCTTTCGCGTCACCGATACGCAGAAGAAACTCGGCGACCTGTTCGTTCATATCGGCAAGGTCGAAGCTGGAAGCTTCAAGCCCGGTGACGCCGTCGAACTCGAAGTCGATCATGCACGCCGCTCGGCGACGCGGGCCAACCATTCCGCGACGCATCTGTTGCACGAAGCTTTGCGCCAGGTCCTCGGCACGCACGTGGCGCAGAAGGGCTCGCTCGTCTCGCCGGAACGGCTGCGCTTCGACTTCTCGCACACCAAGCCGATGTCGGTAGAGGAATTGAAGGCCGTCGAAGACATGGCCAACGCCGTGCTGATCGAAAATACTCCGGTCGTTACGCGTTTGATGGCACTCGATGAGGCGCGCGCCTCGGGCGCTATGGCGCTGTTCGGTGAAAAGTACGGCGATGAAGTCCGTGTCGTATCGATGGGGAGCACTCGTCCGGGGGCCAACAAGGCGTGGTCAGTCGAGCTTTGCGGCGGCACGCACGTGTCGCGCACCGGCGACATCAGTCTTATTCGCATCGTCGGCGAAAGCGCCAGCGCGGCCGGCGTGCGCCGCCTCGAAGCGCTGACCGGCGAAGGCGCGCGAGCTTATCTCGAAGAGCAGGATCAGCGCGTCAAGGATGTTGCTAGCGCCCTTCGAACGCGTCCCGAAGAGTTGGTCGCTCGCGTCAAAAGCCTCGTCGAGGAAAGGAAGACGCTTGAGAAGCAGTTGGCGGACGCCAGGCGTCAGCTTGCTCTCGGCGGCAACGCGCAAAGTGCGGCAGGCAACGACGATGCCGTTCGCAGCATCGGTAAGGTCAAGCTGCTGGCGCGTACGGTGCAGGGCCTCAATCCGAAGGACCTGCGCGGCCTGATCGATGACGGCAAGAAGCAGGTGGGTTCTGGCATCGTTGCGGTCGTCGGTGTAACGGAGGACGGCAAGGCCGGCCTCGCAGTCGGTGTGACCGACGATCTGGTCAAAACGTGGAGCGCCGTCGATCTCGTCAAGACAGGCGCCGAGGCACTCGGTGGCAAGGGCGGCGGCGGCCGTCCGGACTTGGCGCAGGCCGGCGGTCCCGACGGCACGAAGGCGGGCGAAGCACTGAAGGCCATCGAGGCGCGCCTCGCAGGTTGATGGCTCGCTACGCGGCGCGAAGCCATTCGTTACCTTGCTGGCTTTTCACTGATGACCACCACAATTATTCGGTATATACGCGGCCGAATTTGCACTGTCCGAGGATCGCCAATCATGACCTGCATGACGTCTCTGCGTTTCGCCGCCCCGATCTTTGCGGTCTTTCTTGCAATGGCAGTTCCGGCGATGGCCGACGACCCGATCGTTAAGGTCGCGCCGACGCCGATGCCGGCCGCCGGTCCGACCGTAGCCAATGCCGAGCAGTTTTGCGGCGATCCGGCTGGCAAAGCCGAAGAGCTGATTCAGCGCTATTCGACCAAGCCCGGATTGAAGCAGGTCTACAAAAGCGCCGACTACGTCGCGTTTAGCGACGACGAGAAGAACGCCTCGGTCATGTACACCTTCACGGCCAAGGGGCACCCTGCGTATCCGGCGGCCGTCTGCCGCAAACCCGTCCGCGAGGGCGGCAATCTTGTCATCAAGATGTCGGTTGTTTGCGACGGCGCCGCTGAAGCCTGCGGCAAGCTCCGCAACGACTTCAACGTCATGACCGCCAAAATGCAGGCCGAGGTCGATCAGCAGATCGCGGCTCAGAAGAAATAAGCGCCGAAATGGCGCTGCTGGCGGCACCTTGGATGCCGCATCACGATGCGTGCCGATTGAATGATCCTGCTACCGGCGTGTCACACCATAACGCGCGGGCTAGTGCATCGATCTCTGCGCCGCCGATCCCCTCCCCCTTGCGGGGAGGAGTTAGGGGTGGGGGCCATCCAGAGGTGATCGGGGCGGCGCTTATACGCGAAGGCAACAAGTTCACGCCGCTTTCATCATCGCGGCTTTGAGATTGGCGTCGACCTTGTCGAGGAAGCCTGTCGTCGACAGCCACTTTTGCTCGGGGCCGACGAGCAGGGCCAGATCCTTGGTCATGTAACCCGCTTCGACGGTCGCGATGCACACCTTCTCGAGCGTTTGCGAGAATTTGAGTAGCGCGTCGTTGCCGTCGAGCTTGGCGCGATGCGCCAGCCCACGCGTCCACGCGAAGATCGAGGCGATGGCGTTCGTCGAGGTTTCGCGGCCTTTCTGATGCTCGCGATAATGCCGCGTGACGGTGCCGTGCGCGGCTTCCGCCTCGACCGTCTTGCCGTCCGGCGACATCAGCACGCTCGTCATCAGTCCAAGCGAGCCGAAGCCCTGAGCCACGGTATCGGACTGCACGTCGCCGTCGTAATTCTTGCACGCCCATACGTAGCCGCCCGGCCATTTGAGCGCGCTTGCAACCATGTCGTCGATGAGCCGGTGCTCGTACGTGATCTTGCGCTTCTCGAATTCGCTTCTGAATTCAGCCTCGAACACCTCCTGGAAAATATCCTTGAAGCGTCCGTCATAGGCCTTGAGGATCGTGTTCTTGGTCGAAAGATAGACGGGGTAATTGCGCGCCAGACCGTAGTTGAGCGATGCGCGTGCGAATTCTCTGATCGAACTCGTCGAGATTGTACATAGCCATCGCGATGCCGGCTCCGGGCGCGCTGAAAACCTCTTTCTCGATTACCGTGCCGTCGTCGCCGGTGAACTTGACCGTCAACTTGCCCTTGCCCGGAAACCTGAAGTCGGTGGCGCGATACTGATCGCCGTACGCGTGGCGGCCGACGACGATCGGCTCGGTCCAGCCGGGCACGAGGCGCGGCACATTCTTGCAAATGATCGGCTCGCGGAAGATGACGCCGCCCAGGATGTTGCGGATCGTTCCGTTCGGGCTCTTCCACATTTCCTTCAAGTGGAATTCTTTGACGCGCGCTTCATCCGGGGTGATCGTCGCGCACTTGATGCCGACGCCGTGCTTCTTGATGGCGTGGGCGGCATCGATAGTGACCTGATCGCTCGTCTTGTCTCGGTTCTCGATCGCGAGGTCGTAGTATTCGAGTTTGACGTCGAGATACGGGTGAATGAACTTATCCTTGATCAGTTTCCAGATGATGCGGGTCATCTCGTCCCCGTCGAGCTCGACGACGGTGCCTTCGATTTTGATCTTTTGCATCGGAAAAATCTCGCGGACGTGGTGGGAATGCTTGGGTCAGCGCGAGACCATAGTGGCCCCTGGTGCGCCGAAGAAGTGAAGTGTCGACGCAGTGGTGCGGCAGATCGAACGTAGTTTCAAGCCCCGGCGGCCGGCAGCACAGCAGACGGGCAGGGGGCGCCCAGTTGCTCGGCAGCGGCGGCGGATCGCTCTATCCACACGCGACGCAAGATGAGGGCCATCACGATGGCGCTCGCGATGATGCCGAGCGGAACGGGCGTCTTAGCGAACAGGAGCACCAGACAGTTCGCCAGGGCCAGGCCGCGGATTTCAACCGCATCGGCAGCGCCTACCTTCGCGAAATGGCGCAGCAGGAATGCCTGCGCGATCGTCAGAATTACGAGATCGTAGACGAATTGATAGGGGCTCGCGAGCGTCATCGCGGCTGCCAACGCGGCGGCCTTGAGGTCGAAGCAGACGTCGCGCCGGCTCCAGAGCCAGGCGATCACCGCAACGAGCGCCGCGATGACGGCCCCTTGCAGCCACAGCGCCTGATCTGCCGATAAACCGAGGCTGCGCGCCATCCCGAATGCGCTTTGAATTTTCGTCGTCATCGTCGTGGTTTTGGCGAGCATCGCCACGCGCGTCGAGTTGTTCGGGAAACGCAAACCAGGGTTCGACGCCGAAAGCCACGGTCGTTGCGAGTGCCAGCGCCACGACAGTCACCGCCGCGGAAGCAAAGGCACGATGGTAGCCACCGGCCAGCAGGGCGACGGGAATGAGAAGCCCGAGGTGCGGCTTGATCGAGAGGAGGCCGATACAGATTCCGGCGGCGACGGGCCGCGCCGGCAGCATGATCAAGCCGAAGCCGATAAGAGCGGCCGTCAGCGAGCCGTTCTGCCCGATGTAAAGATTGAGCCATGCCGCCGGCGTCGCAAGCATCAGTAGCATGTCGCGCCGGGATAAGCTGATGCGGGCGATTGCGGCCCAGAAGGCGGCAAACGTCGCGAGCGCCCAGGTCAGCATCGAGAAATAATACGGAAGTATCGCGAGCGTCGCGGCGACGAGTAGGAAACTGGGCGGATAGGGCCAAGGATAGAAGCCGCCCTTCGGATTGTCGTCGAGCTGGCGCTGTGCGGCCTTGTGGCGCTTCCAGTCGTAGGCAGCGACCGGCTCGCCTTGAAGCGTGAATTTGCCGGCCGTATAGACGCCCATGTAGTCGCCTTCGACAACTACCCCTTTTGAATTCGTGATCCAGCCATCGGGCGACGCGACGCCGGTCGCGAGCGCCAACGCCCAAAAGGCGATGAGGGCAATCGCGAAGAAGGACGGCTTATCGACAGGCATGGGCGAAATACCCCGGAGACGGGTCGGGCCGCATCGTTTCCCGGTCTATCCGGGCAGGGAGTACGGCCTTGACGAAAACGCCAGATTGTCACCCTGTCATTACCAAACGATTAGGCGTGGCCTCGACAACTCGAAGCCACCGCAAATTTTGGCGCGACGCGAGTTGGGTGTCGCCATTGGAGGCCTATTTGAACGCCAAGACGGCACAGCACGAGGCGGCTTCTGAAGTCCGTACCGGCGCCGGCGAGCCCGTGCTGGGCCCGCGCAATACCCGCGTGTCCGAGGTGGTTCACGCCTGTCATTCCGCATCGATCGACCAGGGGCTTGCGGCGCTCGCAATCCCAGGGCTGACGCGCGCCACCCTCGAACCCGTGCTGCAATACTGCGCCAGCCTGAAGTGCATCGAGGATCAAGTGACCTGTCCCGGCTGCAAGCGGCGCACGGAAGTGCAAGGCATCGAGACGCTCGATCAGTTTATTTTGAGCAAGAAGGAAATCATCGTCGGCGACGGCCGCGTGCGCCTCAAAGGCGAAGGCACCGACTCTGTCACGACGCCGTGCCTCGAAAGCCTTGCCAAGCAATGGTCTGGTGAAAATTATTGGTTCTGGGCGCGCCGCGTCATCCGCAAATTGCGCCACGGCATCCGCCGCGCGCACATGCAGGGCGAAGCCGTCGCGGCGGAGGGCGAAACACCCTCTGTCATCCTGCTGGAGCCGCAGCTCGCCGACAACATCGGCATGGTGGCGCGGGCGTGCGCCAACTTCGGCATCGACGATCTTCGCCTCGTCCACCCGCGCGATGGCTGGCCGAACGAGAAGGCCCGCATCGCCGCCTCAGGGGCCAACTACATCATCGACGACGCACGCGCTTATGCGACGCTCGACGAGAGCATTGCCGACCTGAACTGGATCGGCGCAACGACGGCGCGCCAGCGCGACATGAGAAAGCCGGTGCTGACGCCGGAGCAGGCAATTGCGGAAGTTCGCACGCGGATCGCCCGCGGCGAGCGCTGCGGTATACTATTCGGGCGCGAGCGCAATGGCCTCGAAACGAGCGAGGTCGCCAACGCCGACGCCTTGATTATGATCCCGGTCAATTCGCGCTTTGCTTCTCTTAACCTTGCTCAAGCTGTGTTGCTGATCGGGTACGAGTGGATGCGCGGCGACCCCGGCCGCAGCCTCGGGCGCGTCACGACCTACGAAAAACCCCTACAGGAAGGCCTCTACATGGGACACGACAGACCGGCAACGAAGGAAGAACTGATTGGCCTTTTCGAACATCTGGAGCGCGAACTCGAAGCAAGCGGCTTTTTCAATCCGGCACACCGCAAAACCATTGTGGCGCAAAATCTCCGCACACTGTTGACCAGGCTCAGCGCGACAGAACAAGAGGTTCGCACACTTCGTGGCATAGTTGCCACGCTCGCACAGGGCAAAGGCGGGGCGCGAAAGCGCGGGGATGAGGTGCCTTGATCTGGACAAGTTTTGGGCTGAGCGATGCCAAGCGAATGGGCATACTGGCGATATGCAACGCGGCAGTCCGATCGACCGCGACGGACGTATTTTGAAAACATTCGCTACATACAGAAAATCGAAAGAGGTTCAGCGGGAGATGTGGATGAACACGAGGGCGGCGGGGATAGTGATGGCAGGCGTGTCCGCGCTGATGCTTTTGGGGGCTGTGACGACTGCCGGCGCTGATGAGCTCAGCGAAAAGGCCGTAAAATCCTTCATGGAATATGCGTGGTCGCTGACGCCGCAGCAGTTCTCCAAGCCTGACGGATCGGTCATCGTCATCGACAAGACTAAGAAGAGCGAAGTCCTCGTTCCAATCGATGTGGCGCGTGACGTGATCATGGCCGGAAGACTGTCGGCACATGCCCAGATTTGCGACCTGCAGGACGATCAGATCAGCAATCACCGCGCCTTGATGCGTCGGGAAGAGGTCCAGCATAAGTGGACGCCCCAGCAGATGGTCTACATCAGCCAGCTGCATCTGACGACGGTCATGCTGCTGACCGGCAGGATCAAGCTTGTCGAAAAGCAAGGCGACAAGGAAGTCGTCGTCGCCGACGATAAGAGCCCGGTACAATCGTGCACCGAGGAACAGCGCAAGAAGGTCAAGGAGTTGATTACGGCCTACGTGGCTGCGAGTCCGAAACCGAAGGCCGCGGCGGCCTCCGCAGCGCCTCCCCCGGGAACTCCTGCGGCTCGCTCGGGGGCCCCGACTTCGACCGGATCGACGACTCCGGTCACTGAATTGGCGGCAGACGCGAAGAAATAGCGGCTTGATGGCCGTTGACGGGACGCTCCAACCCCGGTATCAGCCAATTTGCGCGGGCCTTCGGGACCGCGTTTGAATTTGCGCACCCGTGGCGGGACTGTTGAAGGTCCATGCCTGTCAGCCTTCAAAATGAGGGCAAAGGAGGGGGCGCTCCACGCCGGGGCGCACGTGAGAACGTGCGTTTGGCTCAACTCATGGAGTGCTAGAAGATGACGAAGCGTATTCGCGCTAAGCATAAGATTGACCGCCGCCTCGGCGAGAATATCTGGGGCCGCCCGAAGAGCCCTCTCAACCGTCGCGAGAGTCGTCCCGGCCAGCACGGCGAGCGCCGTCAGGGCAAACTTTCCGATTTCGGCCAGCAGCTGAAGGCCAAGCAGAAGCTCAAAGGCTATTACGCGTCGATCTCGGAACGTCAGTTCCGCGCCGTCTACGATGAGGCCGCGCGCCTCAAGGGTTCGACGTCGGAGCATCTCGTCGGCCTTCTCGAGCGCCGCCTCGACGCGCTGGTTTATCGCGCCAAGTTCGTTCCGACTGTCTTCGCGGCTCGCCAGTTCGTTAGCCACGGCCACGTGACGGTCAACGGCCATCGCGTGACGATACCGAGCTATCGCGTCCGCATCGGTGACGTGGTCGAGGTCAAGGAGAAAGCGAAGCAGTTGGCTCTCGTTCTCGAAGCCATCAAGAGTGCCGAGCGCGATGTACCGGACTACGTCAACGCCGATCACAACAAGATGACGGCCTCGCTAACGCGCATTCCGGCCCTGGCCGATATCCCGTATCCGGTCCAGATGGAACCGAACCTCGTGGTCGAATTCTATTCGAGATAGTTTTTGTCGGTCGCTGTCGGCGGACCAAGCTCAAATTTGAAAAGGCCGCCCGTCGTGGCGGCCTTTTGTTTTGCCGTAATGCAGTTGCGCGCCCTCTCCCCGCGTGCGGGTTGCTTTCCCTCTCCCCGCGTGCGGGGAGAGGGTTAGGGTGAGGGGCGGCTGCAGCCTCGAACGTTTAGCCACCCCTCATCCCAGCCCTCTCCTCATTCCGAGGAAGGGGAATGGGGAGAGGGGAAGAATCAAGCCGCCTTTTGCCGTTGCGGTCGAGGCGCGCGAGCGATCGAGATTTGCGGTCCGCCAACGCTGATGCGTTTCTTGCTCCGGCTTGAGGGCGGCTCGGCATTGGCCCAGCCATAGGCGAGCATCGTCATCAGCGCGGAGGCGGCGAAAAAGTAAACGCCCGGCAGCACGCGCGCTTCCGTATAGCCAGACGAATTGACGTAGAATATCATCAACGCGAGCACCATCACGTCGGTCATCGAGTAGCGCCCGACCCATTCCATCGTCGAGATCGATTTCTTGCGGAAATCGGCCGGCATGTCGTGCGCGGTGATGAGCGTCAGCAGATAGAACAGCTTCAGGAACGGGAAGAATACAGACACTGCGAAGACGACGCCGCACAGGAAGTACTCCTTGTTTTCGAACAGCGCGTACATGATCGTCAGGATCGAATGCTCGTTCGTCCAGACGTAGACCGTCGTGAAGCGGATCGTCGGCAGAATGATACCGAGCGCAAAGAATACCGTTGCAAGAATGATCAGAAAGCTCAGCGCGAAATTGCGCCAGCCTGCGGAATTCACTGCCTGTCCGACGTCCGGCTCCGGCAGCACCGGTACGAGTTGGGGCGCGGCCGCCATGCCGTCGGTTCGGATCCAGGCGTAGGACAGGATCATCAGCACGACGGCGGCAGTGAAGAAATAGACGCCGTTAAGGCTCGACGCGTCGTAGACGCCCTGGCTCTTGATGAAAAAGATCGTCAGCGCCAGCACGAGTACGTCGTGCATCGACCATTTGCCGAGCCACTCGAGAGCCCGAAGCCGTGCGTGATGGCGTACGATTTCGGCCGGCGGTAGCGTCGAGACAAGGAGCAGATAGAGTAGCTTCGTGATCGGTAACAGGATCGAGAAGACGAGAACGATCAACCCGAGGAACGTTTGCTTGTCGTGCAGTAGGACGCCGACAGTCGAGATCAGCGAGTGCTCGGTCGTCCAAAACGTGAAGGTCGTGAGCTTCAGGATCGGCATCGTCATGCCGAGCGCAAGGCAGACGCTGGCGGTCAGGATCGTCAGTGAGAGGAAGAACTGCCCGCTGCTCAGTCGCATCGATCGTCCCAGCTCAAGAAACTTCGTGCGCCAGCGAACGGCTTACGCTGCAATATTTCAAAGCCAACACCAGCAATAGGCAAAAATAAGGGCGGGGCAGGCTCAGCCCCGCCGCAAGCTAGCATAATTTTCTGCAGGTCAGCCGTGATGGTGAGCGTGCGGAATGCCCTTTTGGCAGATCAGGTCGTGCAGCTCGCCGGCGGCATACATCTCGCGCATGATATCGCAGCCCCCGACGAACTCGCCCTTGACGTAAAGCTGCGGGATCGTCGGCCAGTTCGAGAATGCCTTGATGCCTTCGCGGATGCCTTGGTCTTCCAGAACATTGACGTCCTTGAAGGGCACGCCGAGGTGCTCGAGAATCTTGGCAGCGGTTGCTGAGAACCCGCACTGAGGAAATTGCTTCGTCCCCTTCATGAACAGCACGACGTCGTTATCGGCGATCGTTTTGGCGATCGCTGCGTGGGACGGATGATCAGAGGCCATGTTTGGCTCCTTGGAATGCCGGGAGCTGCCGTTCGGCGCGCCCGAATGAGGCTGAGATGTGGGTGATGGTCGCACTCAAGTCAATCGGCCGGCAATGCGGTTGTGAGCTGCAGGGCGTGCAGGACGCCGCCCATGCGCCCGCCGAGGGCATCGTAGATCATCTGGTGCTGCTGGACGCGGTTTTTGCCCTTGAACGCCGACGAGACGACGTGCGCCGCCCAGTGGTCGTTGTCGCCGGCGAGGTCTTTGAGCTCGATCCTGGCATCGGGAAATTTCGCTTTGATCAGGCGCTCGATCTCGGCGGCTGGCATAGCCATTCGGCGTAACTCCGTGAGTAGTTTTTCAGGTTGTAATCTATGCCGCGTCCGATCAGTGGAGGCAAGGCCAATCATCAGAAATTCTTATGGAATTCTCACGCAAACGAGATTAGACGTTATCGACGAGGATCGCTACCTTAGTCGTAGGAACACTGCGTTCCTGAAGTCTTGATGGAGGACATCATGAAGACCTGGACAAAGCCCGCAGTTCGCGAGCAGGAAGTCGGCCTCGAAGTTACGTCGTATCTCCCGGCCGAAATCGACCTCATCTAAGTCGAACCTTCCAAGCTGAATTCAAGACGCGACGGTGAGAGTTTTTTATCACCGTCGCGTTTTTTTATATGGAGACGCCCGCTGCGGGGGGCAGCGGGCGTCTCTAAGCGCCAAAGCCCGGGGGTGGAGGCCTGGCGCGTAGCGAGCTCTTATTGCTCGCAATCAAACTGCAGTTTGAGCCACGGCGTATTGAGCTTGCATTTGCCCGACTTGGTTTTGGTCAACACCTTGTCGAGCGAGAGATCACCGAGTTTCAGATTGCCAATCGCCTTGCCGAGTCCCGTATCTGCGTCACCAGCTTCGTCTGCCGACGCGGTTTCGTTACTCGGTGTTTTCGGATTGCCATCTTGTGCCTGAGAGTCGCCGGGCTCGGGCTTCGGTGCTTCGCGATTGGCGTCGGATGCGGCCGGCTGGGGAGGCGGCGTCGCGGCAGCAGTGGCGGCTGCGGCAGGTTTTTCTGCCGTCGATGCTGTGGGCGCAGGCGTCACCGGAGCCGGAGCAGCACTGGCAGCGGACGCGCTCGCGCCATCAGGTTCCGCCGCCGGCGTTTCGGTTTTGGCAACAGTCTGCCCGCAAAGCTGCAAATCCTGCGGCGCGCGCGTCCAGATCATCGTCTTCGACAGGAACTTGACGCCTGCGTACCCTGTGACGCGCAGAGTTCCGTTTTTGAGCGGCGTTAATTCGACATCGTACTTGCGGCCCTTCTCAGGGGAATAGATCCAGCCGTTATCCCAACGGCCGCCACCGACCGGTGCTACACCGCCGATGATTTGCTTGCCGCAGCCCTTCGAGTCCGATGCAGACTTCACCCAGACTACGTTGCCGCAAAGAGCATTGCCGCATTGTTTTATTTCCACGGCACCGCGGCCAGTATCGTTCATCCAAATGCCGGTCGGGTCCGGAGCAGCGAACGCGCTCTCCGCTGCCACGGGCACAAAAGTAAGAGCGAACAATGCCGGCGCGATGAGCTTTCGTAAGCGCATGACCAAATTCCTTCTCGGTTGATGCGACTGCGATCCTGGTGCCTGACGCCGTCAATCGGCGCTGTTCCCTACGTAACAGGTGGACTGATTGCATCGGGCCACACGCCATCGCGGTCGACTGGCCGCTGCCTCATAATTGGCCCCGATTCAATTTTCAGGGCACTTTTCAGGGCACTGAAACAATTCGAATGTGGAGCACGTAGACCCCTCTGCAATGTCGAGGAGGCTCTGTTCGACGGCATTTACTCAAACAACGCCAACTCGCACTGGTCCCTGTTAAACCTTTTTTGAATGGAGACGTTCCAATGAATAAGCCATTTCTGGCAGCGATGATGCTTGCCTTTTCGGCCTCTTTCGCAATGGCCGCGGAAGACAGCAATGTCACGACTAAGGCAATGAAGGATCACCCCGGTACGATGGGCGGTGCGACGTCTACGCCGACGGCGAAGCCCAATTCCGGCAGCCTCTCTGAAAAGCAAATGCAGGACCAGCCGGGCGTCAACTCGGATACCAAAGGTATGACGGCGACGCCAAACGCGAAGCCAGACGATGCCTCAGTCGCCGGCAAGGAAATGCACGACAATCCCGGCGCGCAGAAGTAAGCGAAGCCCTCGTTTATGATCGAAAGGCGGCTGCCGAGCAGCCGCCTTTTTCTTACTTTATTGCATTTACTTAAAAGAGTCCGGTACCACTGTTGCTGCGCCGCTTTACGACAAAGCACTCCAGCGTGTCGCCCGCCTTATGAGCGCCTACGTCCTTGCTGAAGGTTCTGGCGACTTGTGTAAATTCAACGGGAAGCTTTGCGACTTCTTCGAGAAACCGAAGTTCTTTTGTTATCAAAACTTCGCCGGCCTTGGCCAAGGGCTCGATACGAGCTGCCAAGTTAACCGCTTGTCATCGATATCATCGCGATCAATCAATTCGTTTTGCGCAACACGGACAAGCCCCGACGCCATGCCGATCCGAGCTACAATTCCTTCCACGTCCAAGTGTGCTAGGAATTTAACAGCGCTAAGCACACCCTGGTCAAATTGGGAAAATCGCGCAACAATAGCGTCTCCCCAGGTGTTGATGTACATTGCTCCACCTTCGCGGAGCATTGGTCGCGCGAGGCTTCTTAGAATACTCAGGGCGTCAGACCTTTGTTGGTCCGTGAACTTCGAAAAGCCCTTTATGTCGAGAAATAAAATAGCGAGCGTCTTGAGAATCTTTTCTTTTGGATTATTCTTTTGAAACTTCTCGAGTAATAACGGCATTACGGTTGCCGATAGCTCAGCGAGTTTCTGTTCAATTTTGGTTCTTGCCTCTTTCTCCTCAAGCAGCTGAGACTTTGCGAGCGCCAATTGGGAGGTCAGCTCCCATATTTCTTCTCGAATTTGATCTTTATCTATTCTTCCCGTAACGAATTGAATTCCAAGTACAATTTCATACCATTTTAGAAATGGTGCGGACAGAGCGTACGCCGACCCGATAATCCTTCTTAATGAAGGCTAGACCTTGCGCAATAAAATTCACAAATATAAATTCTAATTCACTAGAAACTTCGCCTGGCCCATGAATTCTAACGACAACCTCATTCTCATCTGCAGTTTCTTCAATGATAATATCTAGGCAGAGATCGATGCATTCGGCGCATATAAACGCGCTGGGTCCCGCGAAGTTTTGCAACTTCAGATGAGGGTTTGTTGCAGAAGCTGCAATATAACTCAGCTTTCGCGGCCTTCTCGCCAGTAGCTTTAGCGCGAGCCATTCTTCGCAGCCTTGATCAGCGTATGTTGCAACAATCGCGGAATTGATAGGCTAGTAAGGTTGGTCTGACCAGCCATCTAGATGCCAGCGTCACTCATATTTTAGCCCATCAGCTTCGGCAACCACGCTTCATGCGCGGCGCGAAGCTCCGACAGCGGCAACGGCGTTTCGCCCTTCAAACTGATCGCGTCGCCACCCGTGCGTCCCACGATACGCGCTGGGAGTTCAAGCAGGCGGGCGCGCTCCAGAACTTCTTCAGCCTTTTGCGGCGTTACCTCGACGACGTAGCGGCCCTGGTCTTCGCCGAACCAGATGGCGTGCGCTGGGAGCTTGCCTTCATACGGGTAGAGTTCGACGCCGAGGCCCGAACTCTCGCGTGAGAGGCCATGTCTTCCACCCGCTAACGCCATCTCGGCGATCGCGACGAGAAGCCCGCCGTCGGCGCAATCATGCACGGCGACGACGCGGCCTTCGCGGATCAGCGTGCGAATGAGGCGGCCGGCCTTGATTTCCGAGTCGAGATCGACGGGCGGTGGCGCACCCTCGAATTTTCCCATGGCGAAGTTCTGATAAATCGATTGGCCGAGGTGACCTTCCTCGCGGCCAATCAAGATCAGCATGTTGCCTTCGCTCTTCAGGCGGATGTCGGCGAGTTTTGCGGAATCGAGAACGAGGCCGACGCCGCCGATGGCGGGTGTCGGCGGAATACCGGTGCCGTTCGTTTCATTGTAGAGCGAGACGTTGCCGGAAACGACGGGATAGTCGAGCGCCCGGCAGGCTTCGCCCATGCCGCGCACGCTGGCGACGAACTGGCCCATCACTTCGGGCCGCTCCGGGTTCGCGAAGTTCAAGTTGTCGGTAATGGCCAAAGGATCCGCCCCGCCGGCGACGAGGTTGCGCCACGTCTCGACGACAGCTTGCTTGGTACCTTCTTGCGGGTCGGCGGTGACGTAACGTGGCGTCACATCGCATGTGACGGCGATTGCCTTTTTCGTGCCGTGGATGCGCACGACGCCCGCATCGCCGCCCGGGCGGCCGATCGTGTCGCCCATCACCATGTGGTCGTACTGCTCCCAGATCCAGCGGCGAGACGAGAGGTGCGGTCCGCCCATCAGATCCTTGAGCGTGCCGAGGACAGAGTTCGGCGCGGGCACCCATTCGGGAAGAATTTTTGCGGGCTTTTTCGGTTCGACCCAGGGCCGCTCGTACATCGGTGCGGAGTTGGCAAGCACCGGCACGGGCAGGTCGGCTTCGACGTTGCCTTTGTGCGTGATAATCATGCGGCCCGTATCGGTCGTCGTGCCGATCACCGCGAAATCCAGGCCCCATTTCGTGAATACGGCCTTCGCGTCAGCCTCGCGTTCGGGCTTCAGGATCATCAGCATGCGTTCTTGGGATTCCGACAGCATCATCTCGTAAGCCGTCATGCCAGGTTCGCGCTGGGGAACGAGATCGAGGTTCAATTCGATGCCGACACCGCCCTTGTCGGCCATTTCCGCTGTCGACGAGGTGAGGCCGGCCGCGCCCATGTCCTGGATCGCGATAATCGAGTCCGTCGCCATCAATTCCAGGCAGGCTTCGATCAAGAGCTTTTCCGTGAATGGATCGCCGACCTGCACGGTCGGACGCTTTTCCTCGCTCTTGTCGTCGAATTCGGCCGAAGCCATCGTTGCGCCGTGGATGCCGTCGCGACCCGTTTTCGAGCCGACATAGACGACCGGCAGGCCGACGCCCTTGGCGGCCGAATAGAAAATCTTGTCGGTCTTCGCCAGGCCGACGCACATGGCGTTGACGAGGACGTTGTTGTTGTAGCCGGCGTCGAAGTTCGTCTCGCCGCCGATCGTCGGCACGCCGGTGCAGTTGCCGTAATGTGCGATGCCGGCGACGACGCCGCTTACGAGCTGCCGCGTCTTGGGATGATCGGGCGCGCCGAAGCGGAGCGCATTCAGGTTGGCGACGGGTCGGGCGCCCATCGTGAAGACGTCGCGCATGATGCCGCCGACGCCGGTCGCCGCGCCTTGGAACGGCTCGATGTAAGAGGGGTGGTTGTGTGACTCCATCTTGAAGACCACCGCATCGCCGTCGCCGAGATCGACGACGCCGGCATTTTCACCGGGCCCCTGGATGACCTTCGGGCCCGATGTCGGCAGCGTCTTCAGCCAGACGCGGGAAGATTTGTACGAGCAGTGCTCGCTCCACATCACCGAGAAGATACCGAGCTCGCAAATCCGCGGTTCGCGGCCGAGGATATCGAGCAGGCGCTGATATTCCTCGGCTTTGAGGCCGTGCTCGGCGACGACTTCGGGTGTAATCTTCGGCGTGGTCTTGGCGGCCATCGGGCACTCGTCAAATGGGAATCTAATGGTGAGGGAATCTCGCGCGCATGCTTATAGCGGCGAGGGGGTCTCTTGTCGTTGCGGCGCTGGCGCTGATTTCCTTCGTTGGGGCTTCCGTAATCGGCCGGAAAGCGCGGAGCGTAGCGCGTAAGGCCGTCGAGGCGTGTAGGACGCGCCCAGCACAGACTCTCCTACTACCCGTTCGGGCTGTGACCGTCTCGCGCTGCCCAAAACGCAGCTCGGCATTGCAGCATTGTGGATTTTTGTTGGGGAGTCAGAGGCTTATTTAGCCGTCAACGGTGACGTCACGCCCAGACAATTGTGCGCGGGCTTGAACTCAACGCTCTTGGACAGTGGAGATCCTGTCATGACGACTTCCGCAACACTCTCAGGTGTTGTGCTTTTTTCGGGCTTGGCTTTCGCCAGTGGCTCTGCCGGCGTTTCGGCTGAGGAAGCTGCCAGCTGTCACGTCGCTCCCCTTCAAGGGATCACTTTGACGGTCGGGTCAAAGCGGGCGGTCAGCTATTACACGGCGAATGCCGAAAAAGCCTGCAATCTCACGCTCTTGTTGGCGGATTCCTATTCGGAAGCGGACAAGACTGCTTCAGAGCCGGTCCGGGTCAATCTGACTGTGCGTGAGGGCACGTCGGCCCGCGTCGACTCGCTGGAAGGATCGTTGTCGTTCGCCTGCGCACCGGCTGCGACCGCGATGATCATACAACCAATCCAGCGCGTGGCTTATACTGCAACTGCGAAGTAAACATCGGATGCAGTTGTTTCGACGCTTCCAAGTCCACGCTTGCAAGTCGTTCGGGCAGGGAGGGAGTGATGAACTCCCTCCTTTTTTTGTGCCGGTTTTGATGTGGAGTTTCGATCGGCGCTGACCTATCAGGCCGCAGCCTCGAGCGTCGACAACAACATGCTTTCGAAGACGCGGCGGCCATCGGTGCCGCCGAGTGCCGTCTCATAAAGCCGCTCGGGATGAGGCATCATGCCAAGCACACGGCCCGTCTCATTGACGATGCCTGCAATATTGCGCTGAGCACCATTCGGGCAGGCCTGAGGCGTTACTTTGCCTTGAGCATCCGAGTAGCGGAACGCCACGCGCCCCTCGCCTTCGAGACGGTCAAGCGTATCGGCGTCGGCGAAATAATTACCCTCTCCGTGCGCGATCGGAACCTTTATGACTTCGCTTTCGCGGTAGCACTTCGTGAAAAAGGTCTCGTCGTTCTCGACCTTCAAGAACACATCGCGGCAGATGAAGTGCAGTGAGGCGTTGCGCAGAAGCGCGCCGGGCAGCAAGCCCGACTCGCAGAGAACCTGAAAGCCGTTGCAGATGCCGATCACCGGCGTTCCAGCTTTAGCCTTGGCAACCACGTCTTTCATGATCGGAGAATGCGCCGCCATAGCCCCACATCGCAAATAGTCTCCGTAGGAAAAGCCGCCCGGCAGCACGATGACGTCGGAAGACGGCACGCTGGCATCGCCGTGCCAGACCATCTTGGGCGCGAAGCCGGTGACCCGCTCGATCGCCGTCTGGACGTCGCGATCGCAGTTGGAACCCGGGAAAACGATGACTGAGGCGCGTAACATAGCGAACTCACCTCGAGCTGTTGCCTTGTTGCCAGCAGGTAATGAGACTCGGAGGCCGTGTCCACTCCATCGCTGGTCGCAGAAGGGATGCCGCCGGGGAAGGGCAGGCAGCAGGGCTACTCAGCCGATCTCGTAACTGTAGTTTTCGATCACCGTATTGGCGAGCAGGTCTTTGCACATTTGTTCGACGATCGAGCGGGCCTTGTCCGGATCGCTTTCTGTCAGATCGACCTCGATGTACTTGCCCTGCCGGACATCGCCGACGCCCGATATCCCAAGGCCCTTGACGGCGCCTTCAATGGCCTTGCCCTGCGGGTCTAGCACGCCGGTCTTGAGGGTAATCTTGATGCGGGCTTTCATGGCGTCCTAGGGTATGGGGGACTGGGTTTTAGGGACTAAGAGTTCGAGACGGCTATAGCCTGCTTCTAGTCCCTAGTCCCTCAGTTCGGCTTTCCATTAACGGGATTCGATGCAACGAGCACCGGTCCCGAGCCGCGCGGACGCGGTGTTTCGGTCAGGACGCCCAGACGGCGCGCCACTTCCTGATAAGCCTCGAGGATACCGCCGAGGTCACGACGGAAGCGGTCCTTGTCGAGCTTGTCGCCCGACTGGATGTCCCACAGACGGCAACAGTCGGGGCTCACCTCGTCGGCGAGTACGATGCGCACCTGCTCGTTATCGTATAGACGGCCGAACTCCACCTTGAAGTCGACGAGCCGGATGCCGATGCCGAGGAAAAGCCCAACGAGGAAATCGTTGATCCTGAGCGCCATCTGCATGATCTCGTCGATCTCCTGCGGCGTCGCCCAGCCGAAGGCCGTTATGTGCTCCTCCGAAACCATCGGATCGTTCAATTCGTCCTTCTTGTAGTAGAACTCGATGATCGAACGGGGAAGTGGAGAACCTTCCTCAAGTCCAAGCCGCGTCGACAGCGAGCCGGCGGCGACATTGCGCACGACGACTTCCAGCGGCACGATCTCAACTTCGCGGATCAGCTGTTCGCGCATATTGAGACGCTTGATGAAGTGCGTCGGCACGCCGATTTCGCCAAGCTTCACGAAGATGTACTCAGAGATGCGATTGTTCAGCACGCCCTTGCCTTCGATCAGCGCATGCTTCTTGGCGTTGAACGCGGTTGCGTCGTCTTTGAAATGCTGGATAAGAGTGCCCGGCTCAGGACCCTCGTAAAGGACCTTGGCCTTGCCCTCGTAAATGCGCCGACGCTTGTTCATTCCTGGACCTCTGAGGATCAACAGATTGTTCTCACTCATTGCGATAGACCGAATTTCTTCGTCAGACGCTGACGCCTTGATTTTCCAACGCGATTTTCGCATGTCGGGAAAGGAGTCGCGCGCCTTTCGCGCTCGAAAGCCTTAGATAGACTCTAGCCGAACGAGGGGGTCGGCACAATGTAGACCATGAGCCGCAGCGTGGCATCGCCGGGCGTTTAGCCAAGCCGTTGATTTGTCTCAATGCCGCGAAGGTAAGCCTTCGTTAACGTTGCCTCCGCGGTGCCTGCAACTCGCTTTAAAGGCGTGTAAATTGCCGATGCATCTCTTAGTTGCGAGATGTCCAGGCCCAGATGGAGTGAAGCGACATGACTACGTTCGACGAGCGCGAGAGGGGTTACGAAAGCAAATTTGCCTTCGACGCCGATTTGAAGTTCAGGGCAGAAAGTCGTCGGAACAAGGCCGTCGCCGAGTGGGCTGGCGCTAAACTCGGATTAACAGGCGAGGCGCTGCAGACCTACATCAAAGACGTTCGCAAAGCCGACCTTGCCGAGAAGGGCGACAACGATGTCTTCCGCAAAGTGCAGGGAGACCTGGCGGCCAAGGGCATCAAGGTCGACGATCTCGAGATCCGCGCCGTCATGGCCGAGGCACTCGCGACAGCCGTCAACGAAATCGAATCGGCGAAACGCTAAAACGGCGTCTTGTCTGAGGACGCCGTCGCATATCAGCCGAGTTTCCTCAGGAACTTCCCAAACTGCAAAAGCCCGTCCGACCAGGGCCCCTGGCCGGACGCGATGTTGATGTGGCCGCTCTCGCCTGCATCGCTCAACTCTGCACCCAACTTACTCGCGAGATGCTGAGCGAGCGCGTAACTGCAGTAAAGGTCATTGTTGGCAACGACGAGATGAGCCGGGAACGGCAGACGCCGCTCCGGCATTGTCTCGACCGCGAGGCCCTTCTCAGGCGGCCAGCGCTTGTCTCCGGTATCAGGCCAGAAATGCGCATAGTCGACGTCAGCAGGGGCGACGAGGAACGCGCCGAAAACACCGCTCCGCTTCAGTTTGTCGGCCGCATATACGACGGCGGGAACGCCAAGCGAGTGAGCGACCGCTACGACCGGCTGCATTGCTCGGCTGGCGAACTTCGCCATTCGATCGCCCCACACCTCGACGTCTGGATTATCCCAGTCTTCCTGGATCACGCGGCGCGCGGTCCTCAGGTTTCTTTCCCAGCGGCTCTGCCAGTGATCGGGACCTGAGTCCTGCCAGCCGGGCACGATGAGGATGTCGATTTCAGAGGTTTTCATCGCCGAGGTGCTTAGCCGACGGTAGCGGTGGATGAAAGTGCGCAAGGCGCGACGCATTGGAAGGCTTCGCTGCCCGCATTTGAGACCGAAATTTAACGCTGCATTGCAGTGATCCTGGGAACCGCAAGAGGCGGTTGGCGTTGCCTGATAGGCACAAAAACCCACCCCCAGGAGACGCCCACATGAAAATCGAAAATCTCGAAGATCTCTTCAACCACACTCTCGAAGATGTCTATTTCGCCGAGACGAGACTGGTCAAAGCGCTCCCGAAGATGGCCAAGGCGTCCGATTCACCGGCGCTTGCAAAGGCTTTCATGGGGCATCTGGAAGAGACCAAAGAACACGTCACCCGCCTCGAACAGGTATTCAAGAGGCTCAACCGCAAGACTAAGGCTACGGAGTGCCCGGCGATCAAAGGCATCCTGGAAGAGGGCGAGGACCTGATGAAGGACATCAAGGACGCGGATACGCGCGACGCCGCAATGATCGGCGCCGGCCAGGCTGCCGAACATTATGAGATCACGCGCTATGGCACGCTGATTTCTTGGGCGAACCTTCTCGGTCACAAGGACGTCGCCGCAATTTTAGAGAAAACTTTGAAAGAAGAGTATGCGGCCGACGATAAGCTGACCGAGCTTGCCGAGAGCCGGCTCAACAAAGAAGCGGCGTAAGTTCACCGGACGCGCGCTTGCAAGGGAAACCAGCACGTCACCCGTGCTGGTTTTTCCTTATTTTGAGCCGCCAAAGACGCGGTTGAAGATCGTGTCGACGTGCTTCGTGTGGTAGGCGATGTCGAACATGCCGTCGAGGTCGGCGGGGCTTATCTTCGCAACCACATCCTTGTCGCCCTTGAGTTCGGTGAGGAAGTCTTTGCCTTGCTCCCAGGCTTTCATGGCGTTGCGCTGGACGAGGGCGTATGCGTCTTCCCGGCTTAACCCCGCCTGCGTCAACGCAAGAAGCACGCGCTGCGAATTATGAAGCCCTCTGAGCTTGTCGAGGTTCTTCTGCATGTTCTGCGGATAGACAACGAGCTTTTCGATGATGCCGGCAAGCCGGTTCAAGGCAAAATCGAGCGTCACCGTCGCATCGGGGCCGATCATGCGTTCGACGCTCGAATGCGAGATGTCACGCTCGTGCCAGAGTGCGACGTTCTCCATTGCCGGCAGCGCGTAGGCGCGCACCATCCTCGCGAGGCCCGTCACGTTTTCGGAAAGCACCGGGTTGCGCTTGTGCGGCATCGCCGATGAGCCCTTCTGGCCTTGCGAGAAGTATTCTTCGGCTTCAAGAACCTCGGTCCGCTGCAAATGCCGGATCTCCACCGCTAAGCGCTCCATGCTGGAGGCAATGACGCCGAGCGTCGCAAAATACATTGCGTGGCGGTCGCGTGGGATGATCTGTGTCGAGACCGGCTCCGGCACCAGCCCCATTTTCTCGGCAACGTAAGCCTCGATGCGCGGATCGATATTCGCGTACGTGCCGACGGCCCCGGAAATGGCGCACGTTGCAACCTCTTTTCTGGCCGCAACCATGCGCTCACGACCGCGCTGAAATTCGGCGTAGGCGTAGGCGAGTTTGATGCCGAACGTCGTCGGCTCGGCATGGATGCCGTGACTGCGCCCGATCGTGAGCGTGTTCTTATGTTCGAAGGCTCGGGTTTTGAGCGCGCTTAGAAGGCGGTCGATGTCTGCGATCAACACGTCGGCGGCGCGCACGAGCTGAACGTTCAGGCACGTATCAAGCACATCCGACGACGTCATGCCTTGATGGACGAAACGCGCCTCGGGCCCGACGTGCTCGGCCAGGTGCGTTAAGAAGGCGATCACGTCGTGTTTCGTGACGGCCTCGATCTCATCGATACGATCGATGTCGAATGTAGCGGCCGATCCTTTTTCCCATATTTTTTTTGCCGCAGCCTTCGGAATGATGCCGATTTCGGCACTAGCAGTTGCAGCATGCGCTTCAATCTCGAACCAGATGCGAAAGCGGGTTTCGGGTTCCCAGATGCTTGTCATTTCGGGACGAGAGTAGCGAGGAAGCATGCCGTAAAATCCTTGATGCGACGCGGGAGGCGTAGCAGAGGCACATGCGTGCATCAATCAAAGTGCACACGAATTTCTATGCGTTTGCTTTAACGAGTGATGCGAGATTGGGTGTTGCTCCGCAGCTAACGCTTTGCAACAATTTGTGAAGGGCGACGCCAGTCATCGCCAGTCTCTCGCCATCACTGCGGAGCTAATATTCGCGCTGGCGGCCACGAAAGTCTGTCCGTAGATGAACGTTTATTCAGGGCAGTTAAGTCACACTTCAACAAATCGAGATTCGCGGGCCGTAATACCGCATTCTGTCAAGCAATCGACATCCTTAGATTGGATAGGTAGCAAGTCGACGACGAAAATAATTTTGAGTTCAGACCTACACGAACTGAAAGCGGGAGAAACGAAAATCATGTCGCAACAGATGGGCAGCGGAGATCTCGCTGACCTGGTCCAGCAAATGGAGCAGTCGGAAGACGACCCTCGAAGATGCTACGTGCTGGTGAAGCAGCGGATCAGCGAACTGCGCAAATCGGGCCGGGACGTACCGGACGAATTGTCGAGACTTGAAAAGCGGGTATTGACGGAGTGCATGTTGGCCTCTCAAGGCCGGTAAGCTCCGGGCCTCTTGTAAGCCCAGCCTTATAAAACGTTGTGAGTGCCGTCACAGAACGGCTCGTCGTCGGTGGCTTTGCAGCCGCAGATGTTGAAGGTGCCAGAACGGTCGGCCGTGAATTTCAGCGGCGTGAGCGAGGTGCCCTTGTGCGAGCCGTCGCAGAACGGCTGCTTTTTGGAACGTCCACAGCGGCAGTACCAGTAATCCTGCCCTTCGGTCAGGTCGACTTGATAGGGTCCTGTCTGAGCGACGACCGCTTCATCCGACATTGATGCTTCTCCTCTTGATCGCCGCCTTTTGCAGGCAGCGCTCCGGGCCAAGCCCGCTTCCAAGTCCTGAAAACCGCTATCGGGTTTGCCGGCATCGGGCAAGTAGGGCCCCTTATTGGGCCGTCGCGCCCCTCAATTCGCAATCCTCCGCAAGTTATCGGGTGCCTTATCGGGCACCGCGACCCTATTCCACAGCGGCGTTGTAGACTTCTGACGGAGGCTAGGCGAAGGTCCCCTCTGTTGAAATGTCGCGGGGGAGTGGGGAAGCGAGAGTTTAGAGACGCACTGGCGGCCGGTGCTGCGCGACCAACATACTAGGCCGTTGTAGGCTACGATAAACCTGGACGAGGGGACCACAGACAATGTCCGATCTCTTTCGCAAGAAGCCCGTGGAATACGATGATGCCGAGTTCGGCTTGAGAAGGTGTCTCACTGCTCTCGACCTGACCCTGCTCGGGATCGGTGCCATCATCGGCACAGGCATTTTCGTATTGACGGGCGTTGCGGCCGCAACTCAATCGGGCCCCGCCGTCGTGATCTCTTTCATCGTCGCGGGCACGGCCTGCGCCTTCGCGGCCCTGTCCTATGCCGAGCTCGCCTCGAGCGTCGGCGGCTGCGGCAGTGCTTATGGCTACAGCTATGCGGCCTTCGGCGAATTGGTAGCCTGGATCATTGCCTGGGATTTGATCCTCGAATACGGCGTTTCGGTTGCTGCCGTCGCGAACGGCTGGTCGGGGTACTTCAACAATGCGCTAACGGCGATCGGTCTCGGCCTGCCGCCGGAGCTGACGAAAGGTCCGCTCGCCGGTGGCATCGTCAACTTGCCGGCCTTCTCGATTGTTCTGCTGCTGATGGTGATGCTGATCGTCGGCGTCAAGGAAAGCGCCCGCGTTAATGCGGCCATGGTCTGCGTGAAACTACTGGCGATCACCATTTTTCTGGCGGTCGCCATTTTCAACATCAATCCGGAAAATTGGTCGCCGTTCGCGCCATTTGGATGGTTCCAGCACACTGCCGACGGCAGGCCCGTCGGGATTCTCGCCGGAGCGTCGCTCGTCTTCTTCGCGTACGTCGGCTTCGACGCGGTTTCCACGGCAGTCGAAGAAGCCCGAGATCCGCAGCGCGACGTCGCCAAAGGCATTCTGACATCGCTCATGTTCTGCACGATCATCTATGTGGTCGTGTCGGGCGTGCTGACCGGTATCGTGCATTATTCGGAGCTGAACGTATCATCGCCCGTGGCGTTCGCGCTGCAGAAAATCGGCTTCAACTGGGCGTCGGCCCTCGTGGCTACCGGCGTCATCGCGGGCCTGACGACTGTGATGCTCGTGCTCTATTACGCGCTGACCCGCATCATAACCGGCGTTTCGCGCGACGGGCTGTTGCCGCCCTACTTTGCGGTGGTCAACAGCAAGACGCACACGCCGGTACGCACCACAGTCATTACGGGTGCCATTATGGCGATCATGTCCGGCTTCCTTCCACTCGGCATTCTGGCCGAACTGGTCAACATCGGTACGCTGGCGGCATTCGTGCTCGTCTGTGCCGGCGTCATTTCTCTGAGGAGATCGCATCCCGAAATGCCGCGCCCGTTCAAGACACCCGGCGGAATCGTTCTGCCGGTACTTGGCGTCCTATCCTGCGGCGCGCTGATCCTGTTCCTGCCGTTTGAAACGCACCTCAGATTCATCGTCTGGCTTGCGATCGGGCTGGTGATTTACTTTGTCTATTCGATGAAGCGAAGCAAACTTGCGATGGCATGATCGGATGGCCGAAAAAGCTCCTCGGCCGCAGGCGGATGGGGATGGAAAAAGCGATTTCGCGGGCGTAGTGTCACCGGCGATCTGACCGCGGAGCATTCCCAGACGTCAGGATTACGAGGACTAACTTCAATGGACTGCGACAGTCGAAGTCGAACTTCGATGCCGCCGGTATCCGTCCCGGGGGCCTGAGCTCAGGCCCCTCGGATGGCTGCCCGGGCGGCCATTACGAAATAGGGCCTGGCACATGTTGCGATACCGCCTCGAAAATTCCCATCTCGTCATGGCTCAGGAATCGGCGGAGCCTAATGCGCTCGCGTCCCCGCCCGTGTGGCTCGATCTCTATAACCCGACACCAGAGGATTATCGCTACGTCGAGCAGCTGCTGTCGCTCCATCTGCCGACCCGCGAAGAAATGCAGGAAATCGAAGTCTCGGCCCGTCTCTATCAGGAGGATGGGGCCGAGTTCATGACGATCACTTCGGTATCCCTTCTGGAAAGCGATGAGCCGATCACCACTCCGATCACTTTCGTTCTGAAGGGCAATACCCTCGTTACGGTTCGCTACGCCGAGCCGAAGGCTTTTGCCAATTTCGTGGCCCGGGCGCAGAAGCCGAACGCGGTGCCGGTTGCAAACGGCGAAAACATCATGATGGGCCTTATCGAGGCGCTGCTCGATCGCATGGCCGACGCGCTGGAGCGGGTCGGCACGGAGATCGACGTGGTCTCGCGTCTCGTCTTTCGCAAGGGCGCGAAGGATAAGCCTGGACCGTCCGGCGAAGATCTGCAAACCGCGATCGAGAGGATCGGACAGAACGGCGATCTGTTGACCAAGGTGCGCGAAAGTCTCGTCAGCATCAATCGCGTCTTGACCTATCACACGAGTGTGGAGCAGCAGGACAAGAAGATGACGAAAGACGCCAAGATTCGGACCAAGGTCCTCTATCGAGACGTCGTTGCTCTCACCGATCAGGCGACGTTCCTGTCGAGCAAGATCAATTTTCTGCTCGATGCGACGCTCGGCCTGATCAACTTGCAGCAGAACCAGATCATCAAGATCTTCTCGGTGGCCGCGGTCGTATTTCTGCCGCCGACGCTCGTCGCATCAATCTACGGAATGAATTTCCACGATATTCCCGAACTCAATTGGGGGCTCGGCTATCCCTGGGCCCTCGGCCTGATGGTGGCCTCGGCAGTGCTGCCGTATATCTATTTCAAGCGCCGCCACTGGCTCTAAGAAACCAAGGCTCGCTCGCAAATTCTCAGTCTTCGAGCAGACGCAGCGCGGCTTCGCCCGACGTGATCGTGCCGGAGAGGACGGCATCGGCAAGGCGATCGAGGCCGCCTTCTTTGCCGGCCTTGATGCGATTTGCAACGATATCGGCTGCCGCACGCGCGATCAGATAGCGCGCTCGCCGGCGGCGGCGGCTCAAGGTCCCCTGTTTGACGACGCGGCGGCCAATCTCGTCCAGCGTTTCGATCAGTTTCGGCACGCCGTCGCCGTTGAGCGCTGTCGTTTTGAGCACCGGAATTTTCTCGGCAACCGTGGCTCGGATAGACAAGGCGCCGATCAGTTGTTGCATCGTTTGCTCGACGCCCGGCCGGTCCCCCTTGTTGACGACGATCACGTCGGCGATTTCGAGCAGGCCCGATTTCATCGCCTGGATGTCGTCGCCGAGACCGGGCGCTGAAACGACGACGCGGATATCGGCGACTTCCGCGACATCGATTTCGTTCTGACCGGTGCCGACCGTTTCGAGCAGCACGATGTCGAAACCGGCTCCGTCGAGGGCGTCGATGATCCTAACGGCTGCAGGCGACAGACCGCCGAGATAGCCACGCGAGGCGAGCGACCTGACGAACACGCCGTCGTCGTCGAGCGCCGAGGTCATGCGGATGCGATCGCCGAGGATGGCGCCGCCCGAGATGGGGCTTGAAGGATCAACCGCGATGACGCCGACGGTCCGGCCATGCTGTCTCAGATGCGCGATGGCGGCATTGACCAGCGTCGACTTGCCGGCGCCGGGCGGGCCCGTGAAGCCGACGACGAGTGCATGACCGAGGTACGGCTGTAAAGCTTGCAACAGCGCCGGAGCTGCGGCCGAGAGCCGTTCGAGTTCGGTGATTGCGCTTGCAATGGCGCGCCGCTCTCCGGCCCGCATGCGCTCGACGGCGCGCGGAATATCTGCAGCATCGATGCGCGCAACGGGCGAAGGAGTGTCTATGGTTGTCTTGGCCATGATCGCTGATAGGCGGGAAGGCGCCTGAGCGCAACCGGGCGCCGCGGCCGCCTAGCGCCGTGACACCAATTGTTGTTCGCCGGTGCCCCGTGTGTAAAGCCTGGCCGGCGCAAAGCGGGACCGAGCAGAGATTAGAACTTCGTCACAACGGCTTCGTCGACTTGCGGCGATTTAGGTTCTGCCATGGAGAGAATGGTGGGCAGGATATCCTCGACCTTGTCGACGACGGCGAAGTGCACGTCGAGACCCGACCTGATGAATGTCTCGCATTTCATATGCGCGAGCAGGTTCAAGAACGGGTCCCAGAAGCCTTCGATATTCGCGATCACGATGGGCTTCGAGTGGCGGCCAAGCTGCGACCACGTGAGCTGCTCGACCAGCTCTTCCAGCGTGCCGATCCCGCCCGGAAGCGCCACGAAGGCATCGGAGCGGTCGAACATCAACTGCTTCCTCATGTGCATGTTTTTGACGACGATCAGATCGTCGACGTCCTTCAGCATCATTTCGCGGGCGACGAGAAACTCCGGAATGATTCCGGTGACCTTGCCACCGGCGCCCAGTGCAGCGCGAGCCACTTCGCCCATCAGGCCAAGGCTACCGCCGCCGTAGACTAAACGGATGCCGTCATCGGCGAGCGCCTTGCCGAGCTTTCTGGCGGCAATCGTATAGGCGTGGTTCACGCCCTTGCCGGAGCCGCAATAGACACACACGCCTCGAATAGGCGAGGGGGTTATGATCTTCTTGTTCAAAAGGGAAGTATCGATTGGGGATTCCGTCATTTCACTCATTCTACGTCCATTCTCAAACCAAGTATCTTTGTAACTTGGGGACGCCCCCGCCAACCCGCCAGAGCAATCGCATATGGCGGGTGAGGCTATTGTGAGAGCATGGTCCACGGTCTAGTCGCCTGCTCAGGCATGGCGCCGCCCCGGAAGGTGTGCTTAGCTTTATGGCGAGTTGCAAGGCGATGTGATGAAAAGCGGCCAAGGTCATGGGCCCGCAAAGAAAAAATTTGTTGCTTGTCGGGGTGCGGGGATAGTGACGGGCATCGTGCTCGTCGCAGTCTTGATGCCTTTTCCGCTGGCCGCGACCGTCGATCGCACCGAGGATCTTGAGCGCGCTGGGACTGTCACAGCTGCCGCAGAAGCGGCTCGAAAAGCCGCCGAGCAAGTCAAGATCGAGCAGCAACAACAGCCACCGCCCCCCGCGCCACAACCGGCCGCAAAGCCCGAAGACAGTGCGCGGCTCGCCGAGGAGATGCGTCAAGAACGTGCGCGTCTTGAAGCTGAGGCCAATGATATCGAAGCGCAGCGCAAGGCGGCCGAGGCCAAGCGTTCCGCGGATGAGCGTGCCCAAGACGAAGCCCGAGTTGCGGAAGATCGCCGCCGCGCCGCCGCCGCGGACAGCGACAAAAATCGAACTCGGAAAATCGTCCTCTCGACGGAGCCGATCCCGAGAGCCGATCGCAAGTCGGTCGACGCAGTACGTCAACCGGCGCCGGAGGTGCGCAGCGTTCATCGGGCGCCTACCGACGTTTCGGCTGCTGGCCCCGTCGTCCGGCGCTGGATCTGGCGGGCGGGAAATAGGCGCTGCAGTCGTGCCGGCCGTCGTGTCACGCTACCGGGACGCTACACGGTGCAGGCAGGTGACAGCCTGTGGCGCATTTCGCGGCGGCATTATCATTCCGGCTTGCTCTATGCCAAAATCTACTGCGCCAATCGGTCGGTCGTCCGCAATCCGGACCTGATTTATCCCTGCCAGAGCATCTTCGTGCCGCGACGGCACTGACGATGGACTTTCGAGCCCGCTGACCCTATTTCAACGTCCATGCAACCGGCTTCACCGTACTCGCCTACCGCCCCTGGCGGCGGCCTTCTGGCGCGTCTCAAACCTTCCACCGAAAGCAGCCGGGTCCTGAGGGCTCTTTGGCCTTACGTCTGGCCACACGACCGGCCGGACCTGAAGCGGACAGTGGTCTGGTCGCTGCTTTTCGTTGTTATTGCCAAGTTGGTCACAGTCGGCGTGCCCTTCACCTTGAAATGGGCGACGGACGCGCTGGTCGCTGCGACGGGCGGCCATGTGCCCGCGAGCCAGGCGGTGCCGTGGCTCATCGGTGCGCCGGTACTGGCGAGCATTTTCTATGGGCTGGCGCGCATCGTGATGTCGCTGCTGGTTCAGGTCCGCGAGGGCATGTTCGCGCGCGTTGCCATGCATGCCGTCAGGAAACTGGCGTTGACGACGTTCGAGCATATGCACCGCCTGTCGATGCGCTTTCATCTCGAGCGCAAGACGGGCGGGCTGACGCGCGTTTTGGAGCGCGGCCGGACGGGCATTGAAAACATCAGCCGTATGGCGCTGATGACCCTCATCCCGACGATCGTCGAGTTTTTCATGATCATCGTCGTCTGCGCCATCGAATTCGACTGGCGCTACATTGCGACCATCGTCGCGATGATCGTCTGCTACCTGTGGTTCACCGTCCGTGCGACCGACTGGCGGCTCTCCATCCGCCGCGCGATGAACGAAAGCGACACGGACGCCAACACGAAGGCCATCGACAGCCTGCTCAACTACGAAACCGTCAAGTACTTTGGAGCGGAAGATCGCGAGGCCGAACGCTACGACAAGTCGATGGCGCTTTACGAAAAGGCGAGCATTAAAACATATACCTCGCTCGCGGTTCTGAACTCCGGCCAGGCCGTGATCTTCACTGTGGCGCTGACGATCTGCCTGATCATGGCCGCCAACGATGTGCTTACGGGAGATCGGACCGTCGGTCACTTCGCGATGGTGAACCTGCTGATGCTGCAGCTTTTCATGCCGCTCAACTTCATGGGCATGGTCTACCGCGAAATCAAACAGGGTCTGACCGACATCGAGCGCATGATGGAAGTGCTCGACCGAAATCCGGAGGTTTCAGACAGACCCGACGCAACCGATCTTCGCGTCAACGGCGGTTCCATACGCTTCAATCACGTCGGCTTCTCTTACGATCCCGAACGGGAAATCCTGAAGGACGTTTCGTTCGAGGTGCCGGCCGGCAAAATGGTCGCGATCGTCGGTCCGTCGGGCGCCGGCAAATCCACGGTCAGCCGGCTGCTGCTGCGCTTTTACGACGTGACCAGCGGCAAAATCACGATCGACGGACAGGACATCCGCAGCGTCACGCAGGCGTCGCTCCGTGCCGCCATCGGCGTCGTCCCGCAGGACACGGTGCTGTTCAACGACACGATCTTCTACAACATCAAATACGGCCGTTCCGACGCAACCGACGCCGAGGTCATCGCTGCTGCAAAGATGGCGCAGATCGACGACTTCGTGCGGGCACTGCCCGATGGGTACGACACAATGGTCGGCGAGCGGGGGCTGAAACTATCGGGTGGCGAGAAGCAGCGCGTCGCGATCGCGCGAACGATTCTGAAGGGCCCCCCGATTTTGATTTTGGACGAAGCGACGAGCGCGCTCGACAGCCACACTGAGAAAGAGATCCAGGACGCGCTCGATCAGGTTTCGAAAAACCGGACGACGGTCGTCATTGCGCACCGGCTCTCGACCATCGTCCACGCCGACGCGATTCTCGTGCTCGAAGCCGGACGTGTCGTCGAGCATGGAACGCACGCTGAACTCATCGCGCAAGACGGAGTGTATGCAAGCCTCTGGGCCCGGCAGCGTCAGGCCGAGAAGGCCCGCGAAGAGTTGGCTCACGCGCTCGAGGAAGCGGAAAAATCCGGGGCCTTGCGACCAGCGGACCTGGCACTCGTCGCGGCGAAATAGGCCGGCATCGGCTGAAAGTTATCCTCGCTCCGAACAGCGCTGATAGACTTGCTGGCGAAGGAGTGATTTCCGCCCCTTAACCGAAAGACGCGCCGTTGGACGTCAACGACATCACCCGAATAGTCAAACGAGTTTTCGCGGCGCTGGCGCGCGGCGCCGTCATCGCGCTGTGGGTGGTGCGTGAGCTCTTCCGAACCGCTTGGCAAATCGTCCGTGGCCCGTTGATCACGGCGCTCAATATCATCGCGGCCCTGATCGTTCTTTTCGAGGAATGGGGCTGGCGCCCGCTTTCGGAACTGATCGCGCGGCTCGCGAAGTATGCACCCATCGCGGCGCTGGAGCGTTGGATTGCCGGACTGCCGCCCTATCCCGCACTTCTCATCATTGCGCTTCCAACGACGCTGCTGCTGCCGCTCAAGTTCGTCGCCGTCTGGCTCCTGGCCAACGGCTATTTCGCCACCGCGACGCTGCTGTTCTTCGGCGCCAAAGTCGCCTCGACCGCGCTTATTGCGCGCCTATTTATCCTGACCAAACCCTCCTTGATGCGGATCCCCTGGGTCGCACGTGCCTACAACTGGTTCATCCCGTGGAAGGATGCAGTCTTTGCGCAAATCCGCTCCTCGTGGGTCTGGCGTTACGGCCGGATGCTGAAGAGGCGAATCAAGCTTAGGATTCGTCAGGCTTGGATCAGGCTTGAGCCGCGCGTCGCGAAATTGTGGCAACGCTGGACCGGGCGCGAGCTGCATTGGGGCGGTCCGGCAGCGCCGCCTCGCGCGACGCGTGAGGAGGGGGTGTCGCTCAACCCGACCCGGTCGCCAACAGGAAAACCCGAATCGTAGGCCTGGTTTTTTTGCGCGAACGCTCCAGACTCGCTGCACATTTCGGCAGGGCTTAGCCGGCCTGCTCTCCGCAATTGCAAATTCGCAACACTGCGACAGCTGCGCTGGCCGAAGCCTCGGCCGAATACCAATCTAATGTTGACTACTATAGTAAAGTATCCTCTGTTCAGGACGAGGTTGGCGGGCTGCGTTGCGCTTGCCGAAGGGATACGGCGGCTGGACTAGCAGAGCATTTTGAGGGGTGGGAATGAAATTGAAATCCGTAGCCAGCGTCTTACCGGTGTTGGCGATGGCTTCGCTCGCGGCAACTTCAGATGCGAACGCCGAGGACAAGCCGGCCACCGGTGTTCCTGAAGAATCGATTGCACAGGATTGGAACGACCCGGTTCGCGCCGCTTTCGCGCAACGCGGCATCACATATGGTGTCAACTGGATTGGCGAGTACTGGAACGTCGCCAAGGGTGGAAACTCGCCGGGCTCATATTTCGATGGCCTGCTCGTGACCTATTCTGACATCGACCTTGAGAAGCTGGTCGGCTGGAAGGGCGGCACCATCCGCGCCAGCGCCTATTACATTCACGGCATCGGTCCTTCGACGGGGCCCCGCGACATTTTCGCGGTCAGCAATATCGAGGGCCTGGAGACGTTTCGGCTTGCCGAACTTTGGTTCGAGCAAGCTCTGCTTCAAGACAAGCTGACGGTTCGTATCGGCTCGCTTGCCGCCGACAGCGAGTTCTTCATCAGCGAGAATGCCGCGTTGTTTATCAACGGAACGTTCGGTTGGCCCGGTGCCACCGCGGCAAACATGGCGGCAGGCGGACCAGGCTATCCGCTGACTTCGCTCGGAGTGCGCGTGCGGTACGCGCCGACGGACAACCTGACAATCCTTGCTGCCGTCTTCAATGGCAGCCCTGCCGATCCCTTCGCCGAGGATCCGCAGGCGAACAATCCGCCACGGCACTGAATTCCGCTTGCAAGATCCGCCGCTACTTATGGTCGAAGGTCAGTTCAAGTATGAGGTCGGCGGCCTGCCTGGCACGGTTAAGCTCGGCGGCTGGCAGCAGTTCAATCACTATGCGCCTGAATTTCTAAATCCTTCCATCCTCGATACCGATCGCGGCCTCTATGGCATCATCGATCAACAGATCTGGAAGGGCGGCGAAGATAAGGGCGTCAGTATCTTTGCCCGCGTCGGCGGCAGCCCGGACAGCCAGAGCTTGATCTCCGCTTATGTTGATACCGGCATCGTCTTCACAGGCTTTGTGCCGAACCGTACGAAGGACAGCTTCGGTGCAGCGTTCGCCTACGGCAATGTTTCGAACGATCTTCGCAAGGCGCAAGCCATTCCGACAAATCCCAACGCATCGGACGTCATTTCCGATTACGAATCCGTGCTCGAAGTGAATTACATCGCACGGATAAGTCCTGGCTTCTCGATCGTGCCGGACTTCCAGTACATCTGGAACCCGGGCGGACGTATCAGCAGCGATGCCGACCCGTCGAAGCCGATACCCGATGCCGCCATCTTCGGTGTCAGAACCAACATCAGCTACTGACGGCACGATCGCGCATCTCGATTGCTCGTCAGTCAAACGCCTCCTGGCGCCCTTCCCGCGGCTGCGCTAGGAGGCGTTTCTTATGACAGATGCCGGCAAAGCCATTCTGATCGCCGGGCCGACCGCTAGCGGAAAGTCGGCATTGGCGCTCGCCATTGCTGAGCGCATCGGCGGCGTCATCATCAACGCCGACAGCATGCAGGTCTACCGCGAGCTGCGGATTCTTTCGGCCCGGCCGACGCCGGAGGAGGAAAAGCGCGTTCCGCACAAACTCTATGGGTTCGTTCCGGCGAGCGAAGCGTACTCGGCCGGCCGTTTCGTGCGCGATGCCGCGGCAGCGATTGCTGCGGCTCGAAGCGAGGGCCGTCGACCCATCATCGTCGGCGGCACGGGTCTTTATTTCAAGGCGCTGCTCGAGGGCCTGTCGCCGATCCCGCCGATTGACGACGCTATCCGCGATCATTGGCGGGTGGAAGCCGCGCGGCGCGGTGCGGCGGCACTTCATCGCGAACTTGCGCAGCGCGACGCGACGATGGCCGCACGCCTGGCGCCGGCTGATACGCAAAGGGTCGTGCGGGCGCTGGAAGTGCTTGAACAGACCGGCCGCTCGCTTGCCGAGTGGCAGATGGACCGGAGCCCGCCGGTGCTGGACGAAGCCGAGACCGTCGAACTCCTTCTGAACCTTGATCGCAGCGAGCTTCACGCCCGCGCCGACGCGCGCTTCGAGCGCATGATGGCCGAGGGGGCCTTGGAGGAAGCAAAAGCCCTGGCCGGACTCGGGATCGATCCTTCTTTACCGGCAATGCGGGCCATCGGCGTTCGGCCGCTGATCGCGGCGGTCGAGCGCAAATGCAGCCTCGAGGAGGCGGTGGGGGCTGCGAAGCTAGAGACGCGACACTACGTCAAGCGGCAGGAAACCTGGTTTAAACGCCAAATGATTTCGTGGCGGCATGTAAACGCGCAATATATGGAAAGTAATATGGCTGAAATCTTCGCATTTATTCAGCGTTAGCGTTGACCAATTAAGCTTCTCCGCCTACGGTCCCGCGGAGTTTTCGAGCTTAAGCGAGCAGGACGGCCGGGAAGGAGTTTGCATATGGCACGCACGATGACGGGCGCCGAGATTGTGTTGACGGCGCTCGCCGATCAGGGCGTCGAGCTGATTTTCGGCTATCCGGGCGGCGCCGTGCTGCCGATCTACGACGAGCTGTTTCAGCAGGCGAAAATCCGCCACGTCCTCGTTCGCCAGGAGGGCGGTGCGCTTCATGCGGCGGAAGGCTATGCCCGGTCGACCGGCAAGGTTGGCGTCTGTTTGGTGACGTCGGGCCCCGGCGCGACCAACGCCGTGACCGGCCTCACCGACGCGCTGATGGATTCCATTCCGCTCGTCTGCATCACAGGGCAGGTACCGACACACCTCATCGGCAACGACGCGTTTCAGGAATGCGATACGGTCGGCATCACGCGGCCGTGCACGAAGCACAACACGCTGGTCAAGAACGTCAACGACCTGGCGCGCGTGCTGCACGAAGCTTTCCATATCGCGCGCACCGGCCGGCCCGGACCTGTCGTCGTCGACATTCCGAAGGACATCCAATTCGCGACCGGCAACTATGTCGGCCCGTCGAATATCCAGCATAAGACATACCGGCCGAAGCTGAAGCCCGACCAGCCCGCCGTGCGCGAGGCCGTCGATTTGATCGCCGGCGCCAAGCGGCCAGTGTTCTATACGGGCGGCGGCGTCGTCAACTCTGGGCCAAAAGCCAGCCAGCTTTTGCGTGAGTTCGTGCGTCTTACCGGCTATCCGATCACGTCGACGCTGATGGGGCTCGGCGCCTATCCTGCTTCCGATAGGCAGTGGCTCGGCATGCTCGGCATGCACGGCACCTACGAAGCCAACATGTCGATGCACGATTGCGACGTCATGATAAATATCGGGGCGCGCTTCGACGATCGCATCACCGGCCGCCTCGACGCGTTCTCGCCGGGCTCGAAAAAGATCCACGTCGATATCGATCCGTCTTCGATCAACAAGAACATTCAGGTCGACATTCCTATCGTCGGTGATTGCGCCTACGTGCTCGAGGACATGCTTAGGCTGTGGAAGGCCAAAGCGCCGATGCTCGACAAGGCGGCGCACAAAGGCTGGTGGAAGCAGATTGAAGGCTGGCGCGGTAAGAAATCGCTCGCCTACAAGAACTCCAAAGACATGATCATGCCGCAGTACGCATGTCAGCGTCTCTATGAGCTCACCAAGGATCGCGACACCTACATCACGACCGAGGTTGGCCAGCATCAGATGTGGGCCGCGCAGTTCCTTCACTTCGAAGAACCAAACCGCTGGATGACATCGGGAGGACTGGGCACAATGGGCTACGGCTTGCCGGCTGCGATCGGCGTGCAACTCGCGCATCCGAGGTCGCTCGTCATCGACATTGCGGGCGACGCATCGATCCTGATGAACATTCAGGAGTGCTCGACCGCCGTGCAGCACCGACTGCCCGTGAAGGTCTTCATCATGAACAACGAGTACATGGGCATGGTGCGCCAGTGGCAGCAGCTCCTGCACGGCAACCGGCTGTCGGAAAGCTATACGGAGGCGCTGCCGGATTTCGTGAAACTGGCCGATGCCTATGGCTGGACCGGCATGCGTTGCGAGCACCCTGCCGATCTTGATGATGCGATCAAGGAGATGATCAATACCAAGGGACCGGTGATGTTCGATTGTCGCGTCGCAAAACTGGCCAACTGCTTCCCGATGATACCTTCCGGCAAGGCGCACAACGAAATGCTGCTCGGCGAAGATGTGTCGGATGCCGAGGTGGAGCAGGCAATCGGCGAGGAAGGGAAGGTGCTGGTGTGAGCGACCGGGTCAACGGCTTTCCTAGCTGCTGCGGTACTCTTGCTGGCGCTTCTTCTGGCGTTGACCGTGGCGTCATCGGCAGCGGCGGCAAAAGAAGCCTGGGACCACGTCGCCAACATCAAGGATGCTGCAACACGGCTTGCACTGCTTCACAAGCGCGAGGGCTCGCCCGGCGTGCTGAAGTTTCTTGACGCATGTTACAGGACCCAACTTCTGGCCAGCGAATTCTCGCAGGGTCTCGAGTCCTGCATGGCGCAGGACTATATGCACACGCAGGTTCTGGCGATGGTTTACTCGCGGATTCCTGACGACGATCGCAAGCGTCTGGGCACGCCATCACCGCAGGCCATCGCCAACAGCATGGGACAAAGGTTCGTTGCCGCCTTCTCGCAGTACAAGATGTCCATCAAAGACGCCGAGGCTTTCAAGAAGCTCGTCGACAAGAACGGCATGCCTGTGTTCGTGAAGGCTGTGTTTCCGCCGCGCAAGTCCGGCGACTCCGGCAAGCCGGAGACTCGCTGACGCCGATGCTGAAGCTTGTCATCGCAAATAAGCTCTATTCGTCCTGGTCGCTGCGGCCGTGGATGGTACTCAGCGCCTTCAATATCCCGTTCGAGGAGATCGTCATTCCATTGAGGGTGCCCGAGAGCCGCGGCCGCATTCTCGAATTTTCTCCGACCGGCAAAGTTCCGGCCCTGATCGACGGCGAGGTATCGGTCTGGGAAAGTCTCGCCATCATCGAATATCTCGCCGAAGCGTTCCCCGATCGCGCGATCTGGCCCCGAGACGGCAAAGCGCGCGCCCACGCACGCTCGATCGCCAACGAAATGCACGCCGGGTTTATGCCGTTACGCCAAACCTGCCCGATGCATCTTGGCGCGCGCTTCGCAACGCCGCCGCTGACAGAAGCGCTCAAAGCCAGCATCGATCGCGTCGAAGACATCTGGTCGGAAGCGAGAAACCGCTTCCCAGGCGGGCCGTTTCTCTATGGTGCGTTCTCGGCGGCGGATGCAATGTACGTTCCAGTCGTCACCCGCTTCGAGACGTTCCAAATTCCGGTCCGCGAGGCGACGCGCGTCTACATGGATGCGGTCCTTGCACACCCGTCTTTCCTCGCCTGGCGCGCGGCGGCGCTCGCCGAGCCGTGGACCATTCCCGAATATGCCGCCGGTCATACTCTGATCGAAAGCTTCATCTGAAACGCGAGACCAATCCAATGGCCGAGTCCCAGACGCAATCGCACTATCCCAGCCCCGGTAGGGTGCAGGAGTTGGTTTCGCGAACACTGTCGATCGTCGTCGACAACGAACCGGGCGTGCTGGCGCGCGTGATCGGCCTCTTCGCCGGTCGCGGCTACAACATCGACTCGTTGACGGTGACCGAGGTCGAGCACGAGCGGCACCTGTCGCGCATCACCGTCATCACCAGCGGCACGCCGGCCGTCATGCAGCAGATCAAGCATCAGCTCGAACGGCTCGTCCCGGTGCACCGGGTTCGCGATCTGACCCAGGAGGGTGGCTCGATCGAACGCGAGCTGGCGCTCATCAAGGTCGGCGGTAAGGGCGACAAGCGGATCGAGGCGCTGAGGTTAGCCGAGATCTTTCGCGCCAAGGTAGTCGACACATCGATCGAGCACTTCGTGTTCGAGGTGACCGGCAAGCCGTCTAAGATCGAGAGCTTCATTCAGCTCATGACGGAGCTTGGGCTTGTCGAAGTTTCGCGGACAGGCATTGCCGCCATCGGCCGCGGCGTCGCGATGTAACGGCTCGATGCGTCACTGAATATTGGATGCCGCGCTTCCAAGTTGGGCGGCGGCGTTGCCGGTTTGGCAGCAACGATGGGACCGGTTAACGTATTGTGCTCGCCGCCCGGCGCGGCAAAGAGAACATCGCGCAGGTTGATGTCACCGAACCGTTGAATTGGTTGATGCTAGCCGTTAGGTTCCGCCGTGATTTTAGGGCGCCAGCTCCCGCGCTCTGAACGTTCAACCCAGCCCGACCGTCGATTTCGACCGGGGAACCCGAGAGGCCGCCCATGCGCGTCTATTACGATCGTGATGCCGACATCAATCTGATCAAATCGAAAAAGGTCGCTGTGGTCGGCTACGGCAGCCAGGGCCATGCCCACGTGCTGAACCTCAGGGACTCGGGCGTGAAGGACGTCGTCGTCGCCCTTCGCAAAGGGCTCGGCTTCAGCGCAGAAGGCCGAGAAGGAAAACGTCAAAGTCATGGACGTCGCCGAGGCCGCCAAATGGGCCGACGTCATCATGGTGCTGGTGCCGGACGAGCTGCAGGCCGACATGTACAGAGACCAGCTAGCGCCCAACATGAAAAAGGGTGCGGCGCTGATGTTCGCGCACGGTCTCAACGTGCATTTCAATCTGATCGAGCCGCGCGACGATCTCGACGTCGGGATGGTGGCACCGAAGGGCCCGGGACATACAGTGCGTGGCGAGTACCAAAAGGGCGGCGGCGTGCCGTGTCTGATTGCCGTGCATCAGGACAAGAGCGGCAATGCTCACGATCTCTTTCTGTCATATGCATCGGCCATTGGCGGCGGCCGCTCGGGTGTTATCGAGACGACGTTCCGCGAAGAATGCGAGACGGACCTGTTCGGCGAGCAGGCAGTTCTCTGCGGCGGCCTCGTCGAGCTGATTCGCAATGGATTCGAGACATTGGTGGAAGCCGGCTACGCGCCGGAGATGGCCTATTTTGAGTGCCTGCACGAGGTGAAGCTCATCGTCGACCTGATCTACGAGGGAGGCATCGCCAACATGAATTACTCGATCTCCAATACGGCCGAGTACGGCGAGTACGCGACGGGTCCGCGCATCATCACGCCCGAAACGAAGGCGGAGATGAAGAGAGTGCTGGCGGATATTCAGACCGGCCGGTTCACGCGCGACTGGATGCTCGAGTGCAAAGCCGGTCAGCCGAACTTCAAGGCGACGCGGCGTCTGAACGACAAGCATCAGATCGAGGAAGTCGGCGCCAAGCTTCGCGGCATGATGCCGTGGATCGGCAAGAACAAGCTGGTCGATAAAGGCCGGAACTGAATGAAGGATTTGGACTGTCTGCGCGAGAACCGACCCGCACTGCCGCTCTCTTGGGGAGGGTTTACGTGCGGCAGCGCGGGTGGTCCACGTCATTTCCAGCCTTGTCCCAATTAAGGGACGCGAGCCGGTACTAACGCGGGCGGCAGAGGAGCGGGGACCTCTGCCGCCCGTTTCCGAATACTGCCGCTGACGCGGCATCCTCGGATGTGATGGGGCTCAGACCGCGGCACAGGCACCGCGCGAGCCCGATGGTTTTTGCCATCGGGCGGCAGATGATCCTTCACACCTCACCGCGATGGACCTGGCGCAACACCAGGAACTGAAACCGGGCAATGAGGTGCTGGGAGATCTTGACTGTCGCCCCCCAGCGACGCTGTCGTGAGTGTGATATGGCTGTGGAATCGTGACGGCCTCATGACCGAACTGCGCTGATCAGATGGCTTCCGTATTTTTTGTGAGCACTAACATCTGCAAAAATGCTCGGCGATAATTAGTGCTTGGAGTATTTCGCGATGCGCTGAAATCGACGCATCGCGTTCTAGTCAAATCGAGACTTTATTGTGATTGTTGGCACGACATTAAGCATTCCCCTGCCGGAGCGGCTTCAGAGATGATGCAAAGGCGAAGCGATGACTATCGCTTATCGTTCGAGGATGGCGTGAGGCCGCTGGCTGCGTGCTCTCTCAAGGTTGGCAGCGCCTTTTGGCCGTTTGCGGAAGCGAATAAATCAGCGATCGAAGCGCATTGGGCGAAGGTAGTTCAAATCAATCCTCGCTACTTCAACGGCGTTGTGCATCTGGTTGAAGACATGCGTTTCGGCAATGGCGTCCTCGATGCTTCGCTTCTCAAAACCGACTTCAAGAGCTATCTCTTCTGGCGCGATCAGGGCTTTCCGAAAGCGGGCGTTCTCGATGGGTTCGGATCGGCGCTGATCCGGTCGTCGGACGGCCACATGATGCTCGGCCGCCAAAGGGCGGGGAACGTCAACGCCGGGCTCGCCTATCCGCCGGCAGGATTTATCGACGAGAAGGACGTCGAAGCGGACGGATCGATTGATATCGCCGGTAGCGTCGTGCGCGAAGTGTCGGAGGAGATGGGTATCGACGCCGCCGCGCTCGTCAGAGACACGGGCTTTTACCTGACGCGGTCGGGCGCGCAGATCTCGATCGCTGTCCCATTCCAAGTTTCGATGCCGGCTGCGGAATTCGTTCGCGTCGCTGAACGGCACATTGGCCTTTCAAGTCACTCCGAACTTGATGCGATCGTTGCCGTTGCCGGGCTCAGCGACATTAAGGGACTGTCGTTGCCACGATACGCGCGTGTACTGTTGGAGGCGCTTTTAGCGGAGTCCTAGTCGTTTCGAACGCTCTAACAAAGTGCTTGGTGCTGCAAGATGCTTGCCTCATGGTGCCGCCGCTTGCGCGTCCGGGCAAGGGCTCTGGTCCATAGGCGGGGAGAATAGCGCGCAATGGCGCTCACATATCATGTTCTGGATGTCTTCACCGAGCGGGCTTTCGGCGGCAATCCGCTCGCCGTCGTGCTCGACGCGGACAAGCTGAGCAGCAGTGAAATGCAGAAGGTCGCGGGCGAGTTCAATCTCTCGGAGACCGTCTTCGTCTTGACGCCAGTCAGTCGGGGGCACACGGCTCGAGTTCGTATTTTCACGCCGAGCCGCGAGCTTGCTTTCGCGGGCCATCCGACGATCGGCACCGCCGTCCTTCTCGCAGAGCTTCGCACGTCGCTCGTCAATGGCGAAAGTGATGCGATCATAGCGCTTGAAGAGGATATCGGCAGCGTCCGCGTCGGCGTCCGCATGCGCGCCGGTGGCGCAACATTCGGTGAATTCGATGCGCCGAAAGTGACGAGTGCTCCTGAGGCTCTGTCGGAGCCTGAAGAAATCTCGGCAGCAGTCGGATTGATCTCGACCGAAATCGGGTTCGAGAACCACAAACCGGCTCTACTCAAAAGCTCCAACACGTTTGCTTTCATGCCGGTTTCGAATCTTGAGGCGATGTCCAAGGTGAAGGTGACGCCGCAGCATTGGGTGCGCGCCTTTACCGATCGCGGCGTGCATGGCGTCTTCCTTTATACGCGGCAGTGTCTACGCGCGCAGTCGGCATTCCACGCACGCATGTTCGCGCCCGACCTTGGCGTTCCGGAAGATCCGGCGACCGGTTCGGCGTGCGCCAGCTTCGCCTATATCATCAACCAATTTGACGCGCTGCTTGACGGCACGCACAAGCGGGCCATCGAGCAAGGCATTGAAATGGGCAGGCCGAGTTCGATAACGCTGACGATGACGGCGTCGCGCGGCAAACTGGAAACCGTGCGGATCGGCGGTTATGCCGTTCGCGTGGCGGAGGGCATTCTAATTAAAATCTGACCTCGCCGCCGTCAGCGGATCGGCGGCAGCCTGACTGCGACGGTCGAAGGCTTGATTTTCTGGTGCAACTTCGGGTATGTGACGCTGAGCGGCCGCAGCCTGCAAAGACTCTTAGTCGGCTGCTGTTTTTTGGATCTGAAGCTCCACTATGGCGCGCCCGAACGACAGTGCCGTTTCCTTAACGCCGGCTTGCACTAGCGCCAGTGATGGCCTTGCCGCGCCGAATTTGCACCTTTCGCTGCTCCTTATGGGCCCCTGGACCGCATGAACTCCGGCCGTTCGCCGGGGTTGTGCCCAGGGGATTGGACGGCTTTCGAATTGAGCGTAGATGCGAGAGTGGCAGACCCGGTACGAGGGTCGCCCGGCAAAGGATAAGAGCGATGACTTCCTCGACCGACACCAACCCGGCGACGGCTAAGCGCGACGAAGACAAGATCGTCATTTTCGATACAACGCTGCGTGATGGCGAACAATGCCCCGGCGCGACGATGACGTTCGAGGAGAAATTGCAGGTCGCCGAGCTTCTCGATGACATGGGCGTCGATGTCATCGAAGCAGGTTTCCCGATCGCGTCTGAAGGCGATTTCGAGGCGGTTACGGAGATCGCGAAGCTCGCCAAGCATTCGGTAATCTGCGGTCTCGCTCGCGCCAACTTCGCCGACATCGATCGGGCGGGCGAAGCCATTAAGCTCGCCAAGCGCGGCCGTATTCACACCTTCATCGGAACGTCGCCGCTGCATCGCCAGCATCAGCTGCAACTCAATCAGGACCAGGTCCACGAGCGCGTGATCGCTTCCGTCACTCGGGCGCGCGGCTACACCGACGATGTCGAGTGGAGCGCGATGGACGCGACGCGAACCGAGCATGATTATCTCTGCCGCGTCTGCGAGGCGGCCATCCAGGCCGGCGCAACGACAATCAATATTCCGGATACCGTCGGCTATGCGCTGCCGGAAGAGTATTTCGATTTGATCCTGATGATCAAGACACGCGTTCCTGGCATGGACAAGGTTATCATCTCGACCCACTGCCATGACGATCTCGGGCTCGCGGTCGCCAATTCGCTGGCCGGCGTGCGCGCCGGTGCCCGGCAGATCGAGTGCACGATCAATGGTCTTGGAGAACGCGCAGGCAACGCCGCGCTCGAGGAAATCGTGATGGCGGTGCGCACGCGTCACGACCTGCTGCCACATCACACCAGCATCAAATCCGAAATGCTGTCGCGGGCATCAAAGCTCGTCTCCGCGGTGACGAATTTTCCCGTGCAGTACAACAAGGCGATCGTCGGCCGGAATGCCTTCGCGCATGAGAGCGGCATCCATCAGGACGGAGTGCTGAAACACACCGAGACCTACGAGATCATGACACCTGAGTTTGTCGGCGTCGGTAAGTCGTCTTTGGTGATGGGCAAGCACTCGGGCCGGGCGGCCTTCAAATCGAAGCTGAAGGAACTCGGCTACAATCTCGGCGACAACGCGATGGAAGATGCCTTTAACCGCTTCAAGGCGCTCGCTGACCGCAAGAAGCACATCTATGACGAGGATATCGAAGCCCTTGTCGATGATGGCGTCGCCCACATGCACGACCGCATCAAGGTTGCGGCATTAACGGTGATCGCGGGAACGATGGGTCCGCAGTCCGCGACGCTGACGCTCGACATCGACGGCCAATCCAAAACCGTGCAGAGCATCGGCAACGGTCCTGTTGATGCAACCTTCAACGCGATCAAGCTGCTCTTGCCGCACAATGCCCGGCTCGATCTTTATCAGGTTCACGCCGTTACGGAGGGCACGGACGCGCAAGCCGAGGTCTCCGTGCGGCTCGAAGAGGAGGGCCGCGCCGTTACTGGGCGTGCGGCCGACCCAGATACGCTCGTCGCCTCCGCTCGAGCCTACGTTGCAGCTCTGAACAAGCTGGTTGTGAAGCGTCAGAAGACGGCGCAGGCCCAGCAGGCTGTTTAGGGTCGCTTTGCGCGTCACCGCAGGAGCTGCGGGCTGTGAGCACCTGCAGGTTGAAGAGTTGCCATGCGATCAGCGAAAATCCGGTCAATTGGGCGCCGCCGAGCATCAGGCTTCGGCGCGTGAATTGTCGGTCAACATCAAGATGAGGTTCGCGGGATTGCGCCATCGATCAAACGTCTCGTGGGATGAGCAGGCACAACTCGATAGCCCTCGAGCGCTCGGGTGGGTTAACTCTACGCGGCCGGTGCTGCATTTGCGAGCCTTTGAACAACGGCAATGTGTGGCAGGACTAAGGTCCGCCAGGATTACGAATAACTGGCCCGGGAGTTCCGTGCTCTGAGGTTCCGCGCTTCCAAGAGCGTGGCAACGGGCGAGCGCGAGAGCGATGGTATCTAACGCGTGGGCCAACGGCTGGCCGATAACCATCGTCCAGAAACTCAGGCGTATCCACTGGCCGGTGCTTCTGACCGTGTGCGTGCTTGCCGTTATCGGAGCCACTTCGCTCTACTCGGTATCCGGTGGTTCGCTCGAACCTTGGGCTGGCCGCCACGTATTGCGTTTTCTTGTGGCGCTGACGATCGTCGTCGCGATGGCTTTGATCCCACTCGAGATCTGGATAAAGCTCGCCTATCCGGCCTATGCCGTAGCCTTGATCATGTTGGCGCTAGTGCCGCTCATCGGCGTCGAAGCACTCGGCGCGAAGCGATGGATCGGTACGGCGTCGATCTCGTTTCAGCCATCGGAGCTGATGAAGTTTGCACTCGTTGCGGCGTTGGCTCGCTACTATCTGTGGCTGCCGGTTGATCGCATCGGCGAATTTCGCTTCGTACTGGTGCCATCGGCGATGATTGCCGTGCCGGTGCTGCTAACGCTCATGCAGCCGGACCTCGGATCGGCCATGCTGTTTGCGGCACTGGGCTTGTCATTGATGTTTCTCGCAGGCGTGCCGCTCGCTTATTTCGCCGTTACCGCCGTCGCTGCTCTGGCGCTGCTGCCGGCAGTTTGGTCGAACCTGCACAACTACCAGCGCCGACGCATTGAAGTGTTTCTCAACCCTGGAACGGATCCATACGGGGCAGGCTATCACATCACGCAATCCAAGATCGCGCTGGGTCTCGGTGGAGTTTCAGGGCAGGGCTTCATGCAGGGACTGCAAAGTCAAGCCGACTTCGTGCCGGAGAAGCACACCGACTTCATCGCCAGCATCATCGGCAAGGAATGGGGTTTCACCGGACTTCTGTTCCTAATCGCGATTTACGCACTTCTCATTTTGATGATGATGGTGATGTCCTCACGCTGTCAAAACCGTTTCGCCCGGCTCGCCATCGTGGGCTCGGCGATGACGTTTTTTATCTACGTCTTCATCAATCTCGCGATGATAACCGGGCTGGTTCCGGTGGTCGGCGTCCCGTTGCCGCTGATTTCGTACGGCGGTACGTCGATGATCACGTTGATGGTCGGGCTTGGGCTCGCAATGTCGGGGTATGTGCATGGCGCCCGGCGGGTCGCTGTCGGCCCGTTTTGGTAACGTCCTTTGACGGGTGCGAGCAGTAACCGGGGCTGTGGCGGGCAAAGGTGTGGACAGGCGCGCCTGCTGATGCTATGCGCTCCAAACACGGGGCCCAAATTCGGGCCCTTTCGCTTCCTTGCGTCGACGAACGCAGTTGCTCGACGCATAGGACCGGCGGGATGGGTGATTAGCTCAGTTGGTAGAGCAGCTGACTCTTAATCAGCGGGTCCACGGTTCGAGCCCGTGATCACCCACCAAAATCAATGGCTTAGCATTGATTTGTACACGTCGTAAAAACTATAAACACCTATAAAGTCCCATACCGACGTCAACAACCGTTTCTTGTGCGCTTCCACATCCGCTTGAATGTCGCGCTGGGTGGTGTGTCCAGCGAGCATCTGAACGTCCCTCAAACACCCTCCCAACAGTGGAGATTGATCGCGCGTTGGTGATGAGCGTGCGTCGTGCTTCGCGTCATCCATCTCCCCACGTTTCCTTACCGCCAAAACGAAATCCCGACCCGCTCCTAAGCAATGGAATTCTTGTTATTTCACCCGGTTGCCAATCGTGGCTCTAATGGTCGTGTAACTGCCGTCGTCAATCAGTTGGCGACATCAATGTATGCTGCGGTTGTTGATGCCCGTCGCCGCGACCTGAGCTGCATCAACCAAACCCGTTTCGTGAGGAAGTTATGGCGTGCCCTACGGTCGAAATCATTGGCAAGAAGATCATTCTCTCTAAACGGATATAAGAAGTGCGAGAAGCTTGGCTCTGATAATGCCAAGATCGGATCGATCGTCGTCCACGAGATGCCGCAGCTTCAACAATCAGCGGTCAGAAATCCCGATGCCGTCGCCTTCGGGTATACCGCTGGTAGGTGGATGCCCGCCGCTTAGCGGTTTCAAAGTGCTGCCTCGATACTGAGCACGTCCTCTATGCCAATCCTGAGCAGCGTGAGCCCTGAAGCTGTCCCTCGTCCCCACCCCAAGCTTCAGGGCTCGCTCACCTTTCCATCTCATACAGGCGCCACAACTAGCTGTATGTAGCGTCGAAGGCGATCTGGAAGGCTTTGTCCAGGTGTGCTCGATTTCAGATGGCGGCTTCGCAAGGAGCCGCCATAGTTAGTTTCTGAATGCGAGCTCTATTTGGCGAATCCAGCAAAGTAGATCCCAATGACGTTATTCGCGCCGTCCCTTATTGGCTCGTATCCGCCGTTCTCGGATCGACGTCTTCAATTCGCGGGTTCGATCAGCTGAAAGAGTAATGGTGAAAGTGCGAGTACAGATGGGAATAAAAGGATTGTCCTAGTCGTTAAGGCTGTTTGAGCGTAAGTCTGCTGATTTTCATATGGCGAGTACAATGACTTGCGCGCAGAGGCACATCCCCCGTGCCTAGCCGCATTTGAATGCCCAATTTCGCGGGTTTGGTTTTGGGAGTAACGCGTCATGGCGGCGATCAATGTCGAAAAGCTGAGCTTGAAAGAGCTTATTGTTCTCGAAGCGAAATTAGCCGCAGCCATTGCGACTGCGCGGCAGAAGGAGCGAGCCGAGATCAAGAGCAAGGTAGCTGAATTAGCCGAAAGACACGGGTTCTCCGTCTCGGAATTGTTTGGAGGACTTGGGCGCGGCAACGGCAGGAAGAAGTCCGTCAGCATTGCGAAATACGCCAACCCCGATGACAAGACCGATACCTGGACTGGGCGCGGGCGAAAGCCAAATTGGCTTCTTGCTCGATTGAAGAAGGGCGCGAAGCTTTCAGACTTCGAAATCTAAGCGTCTAAGCACCAAGTACTCTAGGTCACACCAGATCCACAACCCTCCTTTGCGCTTCCACGTCAGCCTCGATGTAGCGCTGGGTGGTGCTGAGCGCTCGGTGTCCAGCCAGCATTTGAACGTCCCTCAACGACCCTCCTACGGTCGAAATAGATCGTGCGGCATTGATCGCGTGGTTGCGCGCTGGGTATCAGGCGTCTTTGTAAGTTTTGGCGGAACTATCTCTTCTGCGCGACCTCGCGCGCGCAGGTTCGGCACAAGGGCGTGTGGGGTAAGACGTCAAGGCGCTCTTCAGAGATGTCATCTCCACACCGTGCGCAGACGCCGTAGGTACCGCTTTTCAACCGAGCCAGCGCGGCATAGATCGCCTGTATCTCAGCATTGCCCGCATGTCCTAGCCCCTCAAGGACCTGATCCATCTCGGATTCAATCGCATTATCCTCCCAGTCTTGGTCGGGTGGTTGTTCTAAATGGTCCTCGATGCGGTGAAGCCGACCTTCTAACTCGGCAAGCCGCTCCCTAAGCTGCTTTTCACGTGCTTTTACGTCAACCATGTCCGCTTCCTCAAACTTCCTAAGTAATTAAGCCGCGTCCGAAGACGGAACGCATCAGGGCTAATCGCATCGTAAGGTAGTGTGCGACGCAGCGAATAAATGCGTTGTTACACTCCCCTTGACATCGGGGTCTATCGAGCCAAGCTCTATTAGTGTGATGCCGTCGCTTCCGAATGAGTAGCGAGTACTCCTGATCTTGATCGGAGATGCGCCGTTCGGAAGTACCATTGGTTGAGAGGATCGGCGTCACTAGGATCAACAGCGAGCGGAGGAAGGATGACGCCACCTGGTAGTTACTTCGGATCTCGCTCTGACGCGGGATCCCGGCTCTCGTAGCGAGCTGCAGCAGACTGGTCACGCTCACGGAGCCGAACAAATCAAATATTGAAAACCTTCATGCGAGGGCGGGATCCAGGATCCGGGTCGCAGAGCCTTGCCTTAAAAGTCCAGCTCAGCTGGATATGTCATCAATGACAAGAGCCCCGTTCGAGGCAAACGCTCGTCGGGGCTTATTCTTTGCGCCGTCATGAGTGACTGGAACAGCCCCTGAGGAGTATAAACGCGAAAGGGTCTGGCGCGAGCGCTTTCGGATTGGACCCGAATTCTTCGCTGCGAGCTCCTGTGGCAATGGCCGTATTGACCGCCGCGCAGTTCGGCTCAGCAGATTTTAGAACCTTGGAGGTTACGGCACGGGCATTAATGAAGTCGAGTGTGGTGGTATCATAAGAATTCAACGGCAGGAGGAGCTATTATGGCCTCTGATAAATCCGTCAAGAAAGTTGCAGCCAAATCATCACCGCGAGGTCAGAAAAAGCAAAAGTATCTTGTATCCGGCAAGCGGGTGTCCCTGCGCCTTTGGGAAAATGAACCGCCCCATTCCAAGGAACCGACCAAACGTAGCTACGAGACGGTCGGATATGTAATTTCGGGACGAGCAGAGCTTAAGCTTGGGGGCCAAACAATCACACTGGAGCCCGGCGATAGTTGGCTCGTTCCGGCAGAGGCTGAACATGCCTATCGGATCTTGGAAGCATTCACTGCGATCGAAGCAACGTCTCCGCCAGCGCAAGTACATGGGCGGGACGAGGGCGGAACAGCCCGACAGGCGTAGCACAAAACTCTAATCCCTCGCGCTCTCCATTAAGGCGTCGCGTAGCATGTGCGAGAGCCCGATCATTTCGTGGAGTCCGGTGCTTTCACCGCTTAGGACGCCCAAGGTGACGTTCTGGTTGTCGCTATCGATCGAGGCATAGCAGAGAGCCTTGAGTTCACCGCTTTCTGCCCTCGCCAAAAGCTCCTTTAAGCCGATGATCAGTTTCTTTTGATCAGCCTGTTCCCGCTTCACGCGTTCACCACTCAAAAGCACAAGGTTGGACATATCAGACACCTTTCGCGCCATTTGACAGCCCCGCTTTTAGCAATGCGCCGAAGTGACAAAGTGTTCCGAATCGAACTGAGCATACACGGCGAGCGATTCACGTCTCCGTACAGCGATTGACGGCATTAACGGTTGGTAGTCCAAGTGTGTCGTCTGAATCTGACGTCGTGCTGAAGTTAATAAATGTGCGGAGAATCGACTCGAACTCAAACGAGGTCGACCACTCGCTTCTGAGCCGCTGCATCAGCCTCAATATAGCGCTGGGTCGTGCTGAGCGCCTTATGGCCGGCTAGAACCTGCACATCCCTGAGCGAACCTCCCACGGTAGAAATCTTACGCGCGGCATTCGTTATGAACGTTCGCCGTCCTGAATGGCTGGAACACCCTTGAAGACCTATGGTCCGGAACCAGGCCGCAAACAGATTGACAATGGCAGCTGGAGAGAACTGCTCTGAACGTTCCGTTGTGATGACGTAGGGAGATGCGGTTCCCTGCTTCTGCAACTCCAGTAAGGCGGCTTTCAGCTCTTTGTTCAGAGGAATGACCCTGCCGGATTTCCCCTTGCTGGCTGCGTTCCTGAGATGGATGGAGTTGGTCAACTGACCCTGTGCATCCGTGACCATGTCCCAGGTGAGGTTGGCTATCTCCTTAGCTCTGAGACCTGCTTTGATCGACAGCAGGAAGATCGCGAGGTTGCGCGCGGGATAGCGGGTCTGCTGCAGGAGCGCGGTCGTCAGCGCGATCTGCCGCTTCGACAGCGTCTTGGCTTGCTTGAAGAGGCTCATCGCGATACCCATGATGAAATAGTCCGGCTACGGACTAACATAATGGGTCCGGGGTAGACGTCAAGTCGTGGTTTGGATAATATCTAGCTGTGTCAGTGCGTTAGAGTGACTCATGTTGAAAGTCTCCTTTTGCAATGAGTTTGGGCTGATGACGGCGAGCATTGCTAGGTCCTGGTTGCGGAGTACTAGAGGTTCCACGGCAGAGATCGACGTCAGACGAGCTGATCGCAAGTACCAAGCGCGATGGCGGGACCGAAGCGATGCCCCGAACCTTTGACCTTCGTCAATGCTCAAGCGGACATCCCAATTACAAGTATTCGTCTGCCAATCCCGGTTGAATGAAGCTCGGTGATGGCCATGACTACCGTACACCAATTGCTCGCTCAGAAGGGTTGTGGGGTCTTTTCCGCCCGTCCTGACGACACGGTCTACGATGCCATCAAGAAGATGGCCGACGAGAATGTCGGATCCTTGGTCGTAATGGAACATGGCAAGCTCATTGGAATCATCACCGAACGCCATTACTCGCGCAATGTATTCCTGAAAGGCCGCTCGTCACCTCAGACGAAGGTAACCGAGATCATGGAGCGCGACGTGGTGTGCGTTCGTCCGAGTGAATCGGTGGATGTGTGCATGGCGCTGATGAACGCTAAGCGCGTGCGGCATCTACCAGTGATCGATGATGGAAAGCTGGTGGGAATTGTCTCCATCGGCGACCTCGTCAAGAGCATCATCAGCGATCGTGAATTCGAGATTGGGCAGCTTGAACATTATATTCACGGAATAGGTACGTGAAGCGATCCGAACCTTTACGTAGTCCAAGCTGTTCTCAAAAAAGCCCCCGGCAGGAGTTCCGGGGGTTTCTTTATGTCCTCGAATTACAAATTTCAGAGCGCCACACAGAAACAGCACTCCGCCAATGCCCTGCGACTGACATGACATGCTTTGCAGATTTGAATTAGAATAATTGCGTTCCATTTGGAACAAATTCCTGCGGCGACCCCTGCGGCGGCTTGCTCAGGTCAACGCAAAGGTCGCCGTCGAAATTTGTTCCATTTGGAACAAAAAGTTGCGGGCGGCCGCGCGGATTAGGTTGCGGACGTCGCTTCGAGCATGCGCATCAAAAGGCGCTGACGCCCAGCCAAACGTTCTGCGCATAGCTGCTAGGCTCGGCATGCGTTACGGATTAGAATTAGAATAATTGCGTTCCATTTGGAACAAATTCTTGCGGCGACCCCTACGGCGGCTCGCTCAAGTCAACGCTAAGGCCGCCCACGAATTTTGTTCTATCCATAGCAAAAAATGCTTCTGCGGCTTAGGTCGTCAGCATTCTGATCCCTAAAGTCTCCCCCATATCGGGATAGCGCTGGCGTTTCACCTTTGCTCAATTGCGCTTGACGACAGTCGAGCGACTGCGATTTAGGGGAAATCATGAGCGAAGGGGACGTCGTCCCTTTGCTCGTCGCGCGACGTCGCCGGATTGCTGGGTCTGCTCCAGTTGGCAGAACGGCCCAGCTCCCTGGATCGGGAGCTACGACAGGCGGACTTGTAACCGATCCAGTCGTGGCTCCCGAACCAGCCAGAGCCCTCACAACAGTTGGTTCACCTCACGGGCTGTCTAGCAGCGCCAGAGTCGTCCAAAGCTGCCACCCAAAACCTTGCCGCAAACCCCGCCGTCGATTTTCTTTCCAAGATCACAGATCTGCGTGGTTCCGCGGCGGGGGTTGCGTCGGGGACATCTGGAGGGCTGCCAATTGCGCCAATCCTGAATATTGCTGCTGATTTCCAGTCAATAAATAATCCAAAATTCAATTGCCGCTTTTTATCTTGATCTCAATCAATGATAAAATAAGAATGGCAATTAAAATTCAAAACGCATGCTGAATATCATGCACGCTTTCCACAAAAACAATAATATTAAGGAGTGTGTTATGCGGGTATCAAAAGACATTCTCAAACTCGTTCCCAATCAGTCAGAGGTCGTGAAGGACTCGGCTGAGCAGTATAGGAAGTTCGCGAAGGCGAGTGGTGAAGACATCCTGGGCCTTGCCGAGATCGTCTATATCGCCAATCGAG